>NZ_JABBGA010000009.1 GCF_012927165.1 Zoogloea dura | reverse complement strand
CCGGTTGAGCAGCACGGAACCGCTCTTGAGCTTGACCGTCCCGCGGCGTCTGCGCGCCAGCATCGCCCGCTCGGCACGGGCGGCATCGTAGCTCTTGCCAATTGTGTTGCGCGCCACTTCACGCGACACCGCGGAAGTCGGCCGATTGAGTCTTCGGGCAATTGCCCGAAGACTCAATCCCTCATTGCTGCACCGATGAATCTGATTACGTTCGTCCATCGACAACTGACTGTAGTGATTTCCCATGCCTACACCCTAACAAATCGGGGTGTTGCACTTCAGTCTAGAGCGCGCCCTCTATTTCGGCTTCCTGCTTGTTCCAAAGGCCTTTCCCGGTATGAATGCAACGGCCATTGTTTTCTTCCTGCAGCTTTCAGCATTGGTGATCATGCCCATACTGCTCATCTTGGCAATCTGGTGCATCGTAGCTTTTGCCGAAGCCAAGTTCAGACGGCAGCCCATTAACGGGAGGTTACTTTCCGCAGGGCGTTTCGCCTTTGCGGGAATTTCGATGTTCGTCACATTTTTGGCGTTGGGCTCCATTCTCCCTGATGCATTACCCAGCGGCTCCTACGATGAGTCCTTCAATAGAGACGCTTGGTTGGATCCTGCCTCCAAGCCATCCATCCCGAGAGGGGCGACGTCACGTCAGAGAATGCTGGCAGATGTCATTGCCCGGCTCCCACACAAGAGTCGCAGCGAGCTTGAAGTCATGCTCGGACCTTCCATGGACACGCCGTATTTCAAGAGCACTGGACGCGACCTTATCTACGTAACGGGCCCGCAGCGTGATTCATTGCTTGCTATGGATTCTGAATGGCTTCTGATTTGGTTGGATGAAGATGGTATCTATCAACGTCACGCCATCGTTACTGACTGAGTGTCTGCGATAGAGCGGTCTTGGAGGAGATAGCTGCCGTTCAGACTTGGCAAGAATTAAATGACAGAGCTCTGTGCCTACAGCGTTGCCAGCGCAGCGGTGACAGGATGGAATAGGCACTCTCTAGCAAATATCGAAAATAACATGAGATCGAAGCTGTGTTGAAAACTACTAGGCCTGGAGTAGTTAGCTGTGTTTAACCAGTTTTCTACCCAAATTCTTGAGCGGCTTCATGGGAAGAAGCTTCCCGTTGTCTTTCAGGAGACAACGGGAGTCTCCGAAAGGACATGGCGAAATCGGATTAAGAATGGCTGGAATCCAGGATCAGAGGAGCTTGAAAAGTTAACGGGGCAGATGGCGGTCTGCGCTACAGAGATAATAAAGGCTAAAGGGGGTTGGACTGAAAATGAGGTCCAGGATATTTTTTTCCGAAGTCCTTCACGGAGGGCCGGAATTGGACTTCCTACTGCCGATCTCATTTTCTGGTTTAGTCCAGGGTTTGGAAAGGGCTACTTAGAATCCATTGCGGTGGCGAGTCAGTTTGACCTGTACTGCTCCGCGTTTTCTGATGCTGTGAAGGCATGTGATACCAATGCTGCAAGGAAAGTCCTCCTGGATTGTCTTGAATGGTTGATGAGTTTTTGCGCTAGCGATGCAGAGGAAGACGAGGATGTCCAGGAGCTGAGGGAAAAGCTCTTGGCGGCAGAAGGCCTCGGGGGGCTGCTGGAGAGTGCGAAGCCGCTTGTCGATCAACTTCTCTTTCTCATTCTATCCGTATGGGATGTCGAGTTTTGCTCCCACTATACCGGTGGGAAGATTGAACCATTTCCGCTCTTCAAACTCGTCATGCCCTGCCTCTCTCCGACCATCGAATTGGAGTCGGGTTCCAACCGATTCTTGAGAGATGGAAAGCCGCCAAAGCGCGGGGTATTTGAAAAGTCGACCGCCAGGTTGCTCGATTTCTTGGCTGTTCTGAGTTGTTGGCGCAGGAATCGTGTTCCGCCCGACAAACTTCCAGCGGTCAAAGAAATGGCTGCATGGTTCAAGGAAGACCCGGGGAGAATCACGAGCTGGCGGGATGAGACAACTCTTTTTACCTACAGCCATTTTCTCTCGGTATGGCAGTCAGCCTGCGTCCCTGACAAAAGGGGGCGTTGTCCTGAAGCGCCAGCTCCAATGCTTGTTGTCGCGCATCTGCTGAGCCCTTTATTGGTACGCGAGAAAGGGAAAGTCACGCAATGGATTGTCTGTGGTGACGGATACGAGCGATGGTGGAAACGCATTTTGGATCGCCTGACGGCCAAAGGGCTGAAGTTTGGTTCTACCCCTTGGCCAAAATGCCTCACTGATCAATCGGTCGGCAACAGATTGTTGGAATCCTGGTTATCCTCCCAGTCTTCCGGTCGCTCGTCCCAGCCCCTGGACTCCCAGTAGGCGTCGTTGTTGGGGTTGAGTTGGTTGGCGTGGTTATCAAGATCATCTTTGGTAGCCATGCAGTGGCTCTCCTTTCCGTTAGCTGCTGCCAGATTTGCCGAAATTGCGAGCAGCCGCAGCTTGTAGGCGGCCCGTATAGTTGCCTTTGGGGACTTCACCCCCGTGCGTACGGGCAACAGCCTTTTGTGCGCGGGAGGCAGCAGTCGGGGATGTGGGGGGTGTCCGCCCTTTGTTGTTGCTGGACTTGCTCATGGAAAGCTCCTTCGTGGTGGTTGATAAGTACTGCTGGCCAAGCAGGCAAACGAAGTCTCTCCCAACGGTAAATCCGATTAGTTCCAATTTTCGGAAGCGAGGTTTTTCGATATCGCTTGCTGATCTCTGACCTAGAAGTATATGGAGCCCGCATCGGTGGGCTTTGTCACAGGTGCCCTTGATGTCGATGCTCTTGCGCTATGAAAGACCGGCGCCGACCTGGCCGGCGCGTCCTTCGACATGCAGATGTTCGTCGGCTGCCGGGGCCGGGAGCGCAGCCTGAGCGAATGGAAAGCGTTGGTCCAGGCCGGTGGGCTGGCGCTGGAGGAGTGTGTGCGGCTGCGCTCGCTCGGCAGCATCCTGGTGCTGGGGGCGGGCTGAGCGGCTTGTCATCGCGGAAGCGCTTCAAGCCTTCCGCACCCGCTCCGCCCTCTGTAGAATCCGCCCACCCTGTGTGCCGGTCATCGGTGCGCAGGGATCGAATGCTCCGTCGCAAGGTGTTTCGCTCCTCGTTTCGAGAGGGGCGGAATTAAACGGGAAACAGGTGCGTCCAGCCGCGTAAGTGCGGCGACCAAGCCTGTGCTGCCCCCGCAACGGTAAGCGGATCAAGCGGTTTCAGGTCGGCATCGCACGATGCCGGCAGCCACTGCGCCCTGGGCGTGGGAAGGCGAAGCCTCTGGCCATCGGGTCTCGACCCCTTGGTGCTCCGCGAGCCCGGATACCGGCCTGCGACCGACCTCGGACACTGCGGGAGGGCGGCGTCCGGGCGGTACTGCGCCCGTCGGGTTCCTGTGCCTCCCGTGTCTGCCCTTCCTGCTTATTTCATGCGGCCGGCGGGGACGTCCGGCTGCCAGCAGAGGGCTTTCCTGATGAGCACTTCCTATCGCGCTGCGCGCACGTCGCGTGCATCCCTTCGTCGTTCGAGTCTTGCCGCGGGTTTCCTGGCGGCGCTGCATGCCGCCGGCACAAGCCACGCCGCCCAGGAGGAGGCTGTCCTGGCGCCGGTGACCGTTTCTGCAGCGGAGGAGGGCGGCCTCGGCTTGAAGCAGGCGGCCACCACCGGGTCGCGCCTGCGGCTGACCCCGCTGGAGACGCCGGCCAGCGTGGACATCCTGCCCGGCGAGACGATCCGCGCCCGTGGCGATGCCACCCTGATCGAGGCGGCGGCGCGGGCCCCGGGTATCACCCAGAGCGGCACCTCGGGCGGTGGGGCATTGGCTGCGCGGGGCTTTGCGGGCAATACCTCGGTGATGCGGCTGTACGACGGCACGCGGATGTATGTGTCCGGCGGGACGGTGAGCTTTCCCTTCGACCCCTGGATGGCCGAGCGCATGGAGGTGCTGCGCGGGCCGGCGTCGGTGCTGTATGGCGAGGGGGCGATCGGCGGGGCCATCAACACGGTGCCCAAGAAGCCGCAGCGCGGGGAGATCGCCCACGAGGCGAGGGTGGCCTACGGTTCGGACGACACCTGGCGCACGGCCTATGGCAGCGGCGGGGCGGTGGACGAGCGCTGGTCCTACCGCTTCGACCTGAGCCGCAACCGTAGCGATGGCTATGTGGACCGTGGCGGGTCCGACACCCTGGCGGCCGCGGCCGCGGTGCGCCTGGACGTGTCGCCGGCCTTCAACCTCACCCTGTCCCACGACTACGGCAGGCTGCAGCCCATGCGCTATTTCGGGGTGCCCTTGATCAACGGCAAACTGGACAGCCGCCTGCGCGAGACCAATTACAACGTGGCCGACGCCCGGCTGCAGTTCCGCGACAACTGGACCCGCCTGGATCTCGAATGGCAGGCGGCCGAGGGCGTGGTGGTGCGCAACCAGCTCTACCGGCTCAACAGCCGGCGCGACTGGCGCAATGCCGAGAGCTATCGCTACAACGCCAATGGCAGCATCACGCGCAGCAGCTTCCTGCTGATCGGCTACGAGCTGGAGCAGGTGGGCAACCGCCTGGACAGCACCTGGCAAGGCAGTGTCCTCGGCCTGCCCAACGAGCTGGTGCTGGGCTTCGACGTCAATCGCCTGCGCTACTACCGCGACCGCAACAACGGCGCGGCGGCCGAGACGCTGGATGCCTTTGCCTTCGATCCGGGCAACTTCCCCACCAAGATGACCAACGCCGAGCTGTTCAAGACCAATACCCGTACGCTCTCGTTGTTCATGGAGGACAAGCTCAAGCTCGCACCGCGCTGGTCGCTGGTGGGGGGCTTGCGCTGGGATCGCATCGATGTGGATCGCACCGGCCTGCGCAATGCGTCCGGCCCGGACTTCGAGAAGACCTTCACCCACGCCAGCGGGCGGCTGGGGGCGGTGTTTGCGGTGACGCCGGAGCTGTCCCTGTATGGGCAGTACGCCACCGCCGCCGATCCGCTGACCGGGGTGGTCAACACCACGGCGCAGCAGAGCCAGTTCGACCTGTCCACCGGCAAGCAGGCCGAGCTGGGCGTGAAGCAGCGCTTTGCCGGCGGCAAGGGCGAGTGGTCCCTGGCCACCTACTGGATCCGCAAGGAGAAGCTGCTGGTGCGTGATGCCGACAACCCCAACGTGTTCCAGCAGGTGGGCGCCCAGTCCTCGCGGGGCGTGGAGCTGGCCCTGGCCTACGCCGTGACCCGCAGCCTGCGTATCGACGCCAACGGCACCGTGCTCAACGCCCGCTACGACGACTTCAACGAGGTGGTGGGCCCGGCCCTGGTGTCGCGCACCGGGCGTACGCCTTCCGGGGTGCCCGAGCGCACCGCCAACCTGTGGCTGGAGTGGGATTTCATGCGGCAGTGGCAGGCCGGGCTGGGGGCCCGCTATGTGGGGCCGCGCTATGTAGATAACGGCAATGCCGCCAAGGTGAATGCCTACACGGTGGTGGATGCCACCCTGTCGTGGCAGCTGCGCCGGGATCTGCGCCTGAGCCTGTTCGGCTACAACCTGTTCGACCGCGACTACGCGCAGACCACCTACAGCGGCAACAACCAGTGGGTGCTGGGCCGGCCGCGCAGTGTCGAGGTGGCGGCCCACTTCACGTTCTGAGCATGAGATCAGTGTTCGAACGTGTGGGGCTGCGCTGCCGGCGCGGGCTGTACCTGATCCACCGCTGGCTGGGCATCGTCGCCTGCCTGCTGTTCGTGCTGTGGTTCGTCAGCGGGCTGGTGATGATGTATGTGCGCTTTCCGGCGCTGGGCGAGGCCGAGCGTCTGGCCGGCCTGCCGGCACTGGACCTGGCCCAGGCGCAGCTGGGGCCGGACCAGGCCTGGCGCGCGGCGGGCCTGCCGGGCTGGCCGGCCAGCCGGCTGTGGCTGGAGATGATGGTGAGGGCCGATGGAGGGGCCGAACCGGTGTGGCGGACCCGTGACGCGGCCGGCCGGCCGCTGACCATCGCCGCCACCGACGGGCGCCTGATCGAATCCGTGGACGTGGCCCGCGCCGCGGCGATCGCCCGCGCCTTTGCGGGCGGGGCCCCGGTGCGCCACCTGGAGACCCGCGAGCGCGATCAGTGGACGATGCCCAATGCCAATGCCTTCGAGGCCTTGCGGCCACTGCATCGTTTTGCGGTGGAGGGCGGGGCCGGGCTGGAGCTGTATGTGTCGGCACGCAACGGCGAGGTGGTGCGCGACAGCTCGCGCTTCGAGCGGGGCTGGAGCTGGCTGGGCACCCTCCTGCACTACTACACCTATGCGGTGCTGCGCGAGCAGCCCATGCTGTGGCGCCAGACGGTGTTGTGGACCTCGGGGCTGGGCATCGTTGCGGCCCTCAGTGGGTTGATCGTCGGCTGGTGGCGGCTGCGCGTGCGCCGACGCTACCGTGGCGGCGCCGTGACGCCCCATCGCGGCTGGAAGGCCTGGCACCACCTGGCCGGCGTGACGGGCGGCGTGTTCGTGCTGACCTGGGTTGCCAGCGGCTGGTTGTCGATGACCCCGGCCGGGCTGCTGGCCCGGCAAGGCCCTTCGACGGCCGCGCTGGCGGCCTATGCCGGGGAGCGGGGCGCGTTTCCCTGGCCACCGTCGCTGGCGCCCGCTGCCGCTGCGGGGCTGCGCGAGGTCGAGGCCTGGCGCTTCGATGGCCAGGCCATGCTGTTGCTGCGGGATGCCCGCGGCGAACGCCGGAGCCTGCGGGCCGTCGACGGCCGCGTGGCTGTGGTGACGCGGGAGGCGGTGGCCGCCGCGGCGCACCGTTTGATGCCGGGCGCCGGGCTTGCGCGCATGACCCTGCTGACGGAGGCGGACCGCTACTGGTACAGCCGCCGGCAGCCGCTGTTGCTGCCGGTCTGGCGCGTCGAGATGAACGATGCCGCTGCCAGCTGGCTGTATGTGGACCCTGCCAACGGCCGTCTTGTGGCCAGCAGCAACCGCGACGCCCGTCTGCGGCGCTGGCTGTTCAACGCCGCCCACAGCCTGGACTTTCCATGGTTGATCCCGCATCGGCCGGCCTGGGACGGGGTGATGTGGGTGCTGTCCCTGCTGGGGCTGGTGGTGTCCGCGAGCGGCGTGCTGATCGGCTGGCGGCATCTCAGGCGGAGGAGGGGGTAGTCAGGGCGGGCCGCCGGCCCGCGCAGGCCCGGCCCGCGCCCCTCTGACCTGCGTGTCACGCCTTCAGCCCTTCGTGACCCGGTTGCGCCCCGACGCTTTGGCCCGATAGAGCGCCAGGTCGGCGCGGCGCAGGAGGGCTTCGAAGGTCGTGTCCCCGGGGGCGAGGGCGGCAACGCCGATGCTGACCGTGTGGCGGATCACCTGGCCGTTGTCGGCCCTGACATGTTCGGAGGCTTCGACCGCCTGGCGCAGGCGTTCCGCCAGGCTGCTTGCGCCTTCCTCGTCCGTCTCGGGGAGGATCGCCAGGAACTCTTCCCCGCCCAGCCGGCCGCAGGCGTCCACGGCGCGCAGGACGCCCGGCATCAGCTCGGCGATGTTGCGGATGACCTGGTCGCCGCTCGGGTGTCCCCAGCGGTCATTGATGGTCTTGAACAGGTCGATGTCGATCATGAGTGCCGACAGGGGCTTGCCGTAGCGCAGGGCGCGGGTGACTTCCTGCTCGCCGCGCTCGAAGAGGTGGCGGCGGTTGGCAATGCCGGTGAGTGCGTCGGTGGTGGCCAGGGTGTGCAGGGCCCGGCTCTGGGCCAGCGTCCGCAGGTGGGCGCGCAGCAAGCCTATGGACAGCAGGGCGAGGGCTGCATAGCCGAGGGCGAACTGCCTGGCACGCTGTTGCCACCCTTCGAGCGAGTGCTGCATGTCGTAGCCGACCAGGGTGATGAAGGGAAAGCGCTCCAGGCGGCTCAGGCCGAATATGCGCTCGCTGTGGTCCAGCGGCGAGTGGGCCGTGAAGGTGGTGGCGGTGCCGATCTGCTCGAAGGGCGGCTGGCCGGGGGGCGCTGCGGTACGCTTGCCCAGCTCGGCCGGCATGGGTGGATTGCGGGCGATGAGGACGCCCTCCGTGTCGACGATGGTCAGCACGTCGGGGGCATCGACCGTGAAGGCTTCGATCCAGCCCTGGGCGAAATCCAGTTCGATCACGGCCATGACGGCGGCCTGCATGTGGCCCTGCGGGGTGGCGATGACCCGCGAGATGAGCACCACCGGCTTGCCGTTGGCCGATGTTTCTGCGGGCATGTACTGGATGTGCAGATTCTGGCCAGGCTGGTGGCTCGCGGCGGAGCAGAAGCGCTGGCGGCTCTGCTTGCCGAGAAAGCTCTTGATGCTGGCCACGGCGACGAACCTGCAGTGCCCGTCGAGCAGCACCAGATCGGTCAGGGCGGGCAGCGAGGCAAGCTTCTTCTCGAGCAGGGGGGTGAGGTCGATCAGGGCGGTTTTTTTCGCCAGGGCGAGTTCGGCGTGGTCGGCCATATCCCGCAGCACATAGTCGGCCGCGATGAAGGTGTCACCAAACAATGCGCTGACAAGCTGGCTCTTGTGCATGGCAAGGCGCGACACCTCCGCGACGGTCCGCTCGCGCTCACGCGAGAAGTCGAGGACCAGCCACCCGCCTGCTGCAAGCAGGAAAAAGATGAGTACGCTGTGGGCGATGAGGGCGTGCGCGACGGGGCCGGTGGAGGAGGGTGACGTCATGGCGATGATTGCTTTTGTTGTGCCGAATTATGACATAGGAAACCCGTGCGGGCTGGAGCGGGCTCGCCGCGTTCTAGCACTGGCAGGGCCTGGCGTGGTGGCGCGCCCGATCTTCGAAGCCATCGCTGCCGCCGCGCATGTTGCGGTGCACGCCGCGGTCGGCACCTGCCCCCGGAGCCTGGCGCGGCCGGAGCGCGCGGTTTTTCCAGCGGGAAAACGGGGATAATGGCGGCCAATTCGCTTCGCGCGCCATTTCAGGAATTCCCCCATGGAAATAAAGGTCAATTTTCTCGACAAGCTTCGTCTGGAAGCCAGGTTCGATGACTTCACGGTGGTGGCCGACCAGCCCATCCGCTATAAGGGCGACGGCTCGGCGCCGGGCCCGTTCGATTACTTCCTGGCGTCTTCGGCTTTGTGTGCGGCTTATTTCGTCAAGCTGTATTGCGAGACCCGCAATATCCCCACCGACAATATCCGCCTGTCGCAGAACAATATTGTTGATCCGGAAAACCGCTACAAGCAGACCCTGAAGATCCAGGTGGAATTGCCGGCGGATATCTCCGCCAAGGACCGGCAGGGGATTCTGCGTTCCATCGAGCGGTGTACGGTGAAAAAGGCCATTCAGACCGGGCCCGATTTCGTGATCGAAGAGGTGGAGAACCTGGATGCGGATGCCCAGGCCCTGCTGACGCTCGATCCGGATTCCACCGCACGCACCTGCATCGTGGGCAAGGATCTGCCGCTGGAGCAGACCATCGCCAATATGTCGGGGGTGCTGGCCGGCCTGGGGATCAAGATCGAGATCGCCTCGTGGCGCAATCTGGTGCCCAATGTGTGGTCGCTGCATATCCGCGATGCGCATTCGCCGATGTGTTTCACCAATGGCAAGGGGGCCAGCAAGGAAAGCGCATTGGCCTCGGCGCTGGGCGAATATATCGAGCGGCTCAATTGCAACCATTTCTACAACGACCAGTTCTGGGGCGAGGATATTGCCGAAGCGGCTTTCGTGCACTACCCGGACGAGCGCTGGTTCAAACCCGGCCGCAAGGATGCGCTGCCGGCCGGGATTCTCGACGCGCATTGCCTGGCGATCTACAACCCCGATGGCGAGCTGCGCGGCTCGCACCTCTATGACACCAACTCGGGCAATGTGCAGCGCGGCATCTGTGCGCTGCCCTATGTGCGCCAGTCGGACGGCGAGGTGGTGTATTTCCCGACCAACCTGATCGACAACCTGTTCCTCAGCAATGGCATGAGCGCCGGCAACACGCTGGTTGAAGCCCAGGTGCAATGCCTGTCGGAGATCTTCGAGCGGGCGGTGAAGCGGGAGATCCTGGAAGGCGAGATCGCGCTGCCCGATGTGCCGCAGGAGGTGTTGGCCAAGTACCCGGGCATCCTGGCCGGCATCGAGGAGCTGGAGAAGCAGGGCTTTCCGGTGCTGGTGAAGGATGCCTCGCTGGGCGGCGAGTTTCCGGTGATGTGCGTGACCCTGATGAACCCGCGCACCGGCGGCGTGTTCGCGTCCTTTGGCGCCCACCCGAGCCTGGAGGTGGCGCTGGAGCGCAGCCTCACCGAGCTGCTGCAGGGGCGCAGCTTTGAAGGCCTCAACGATCTGCCCCGGCCGACCTTCGAGAGCAACGCGGTCACCGAGCCGAACAACTTTGTCGAGCATTTCATCGACTCCAGCGGCGTGGTGTCGTGGCGCTTCTTCAGCGCCAAGGCGGATTACGAATTCGTCGAGTGGGACTTTTCCGGCCACGGTGAAGATTCGAACACCCAGGAAGCCGCCACCCTGTTCGGCATTCTCGAAGGCATGGGCAAAGAGGTGTACATGGCGGTGTACGACCAGCTCGGCGCCACGGCCTGCCGCATCCTGGTGCCGGGCTATTCGGAGGTGTATCCGGTGGAGGACCTGATCTGGGACAACACCAACAAGGCGCTGGCCTTCCGCGCCGACATCCTCAACCTGCATCGCCTCGACGATGCCGCGCTGGAGGCCCTGCTGGAGCGCCTGGAAGACAGTGAGCTGGACGACTACACCGACATCATCACCCTGATCGGCATCGAGTTCGACGAGAACACCGCCTGGGGTCAGCTGACCATCCTGGAGCTGAAGCTGCTGATCAACCTGGCCTTGAAGGAGTTCGAGGCGGCGAAGGAGCAGGTGGAGGCCTTCCTGCAGTACAACGAGAACACCGTCGAGCGCGGCCTGTTCTACCAGGCCGTGAACGTGGTGCTGGAGGTGCTGCTGGACGATGAGCTGGAGCTGGACGATTACGTGGGCAACTTCCGCCGCATGTTCGGCAACCCGCGGATGGACGCGGTGCTGGGGTCGGTGGACGGCAGCGTGCGCTTCTTCGGCCTGACGCCGACGAGCATGAAGCTGGAAGGGCTGGACCGCCACCAGCGCCTGATCGACAGCTACCGGAAGCTGCATGTGGCGCGGGCCAGGGTGGCGGCTGCAGCCGGTTGAGGGGGCACGGGGCCCGGCTGGATCAGGGGGGGCTTATGGGTGCCAGCGCACAGAGCGCACCGGACTTCATTGCTACCCTCCATTCCGCGTGCGTCACCTGCAGGCGCGCGCGCAGCATCTTGTCGTCCTTCTCATCGAACTCCCCTACAAAATCCACATGCCGAAAGATGCCCAAAAAAAGGCCTTGCCACCGGAGCCAAGGCAGAACCGTATCCTCGGGAGCCTTCCTGCGGCCGATTACGCTCGCCTGCTGCCCGATCTCAAATTGGTGGAGATGCCTTTGCGATGGACGGTTTCCGAGTCCGGTGACCATGTCAATTTTCTGCATTTTCCCGTCTCCGGGATTGTCTCGCTGATCTATACCCTGGAGGACGGCTCATCGAGTGAAACGGCACTGGTTGGCAACGAAGGACTGGTCGGCATTTCGATCTTCATGGGCGGGGAGAGCATGCCGGCGAGCACCGAGGTGCAAAGCGCAGGCAAAGCCTATCGACTTGGCCGCAGTGTGATGAAACGGGAATTCTCCTTAGGGGGCCGGTTGCAGCACCTTGCCCTGCTTTTCACCCAGGCGCTGATGTCCCAGACCGCGCAGACGGCCGTATGTAACCAGCACCATTCGCTGGAGCAGAAAGTATGTCGATGGCTGTTGATGAGCATCGACAGATTGGACAGCAACGAAGTGGTGATAACGCAGGAAATGATCGGAAAGCTGCTCGGGGTCCGCCGCGAAAGCGTGACCCAGATTGTCGGCCTGCTGGAGACAAGCGGATCAATTGCACGCAGTCGCGGCCGCATCACCGTGACGGACCGCCCCAAGCTCGAAGAACGGGCGTGTGAATGCTATGCGGTGGTCAAGGCGGAGTACACGCGGCTATTGCCATCCCGTTGAGAGTCGAGTCCCGTGTGGCTTTGCCTGTATAGGAGGCACGGGGCCGGCTGGGAGCGGGCCCCGTGCATTCAGCGTGCAAGGGCCGCTTCAAGCTGCGCCTTGTTCATCGAGGAGCGCCCTTTGATCCCACGCTCACAGGCCTCGTTGCGAAGCTGAAGATAGGTTCGGCCGCCCGGGCCCTTGTGGGAGTTCAAGCCCTTTGATGTTGAGGGTTGGGAGTGAGTCCTGCAGGGGGCGGTCATGCGGTTGCGGCAGCGGGAGCCAGGGTGGCGTGCAGGCTGATCTCGGCAACGCCGGCCAGTGCCCTGGAGAGGGGGCAGTTGCGTTTGGCCGACGCCGCGATCTCCTGGAAGCGGACTTCGTCGATGCCAGGAACGCTGGCCCTCAGGGTGAGGGTGATGCGGTCGATCACAAAGGCTTCACCCTGTTGGACCAGGCGCACGCTGGCTTGCGTGTCGAGGGTGGTGGTCGCGAAGCCTGCCTTTTCGCAGGCAAAGGAGAAGGCCATCGAGAAACAGGCGGCGTGGGCGGCGGCCAGTATCTCTTCGGGGTTCGTCCCCCGGCGGTCGTTCTCGAAACGGCTGGCGAAGCCATACGGATAGTGCTCCAGGGCGCCGGTCTGGGTGCTTATCTGCCCCTGACCGTTCTTGCCTGAGCCTTCCCAATGCACGCTGGCGCTGTTTTCAATCATGGTGAAATCCTTCGGGGGTGGTTTATGGGGCTCGCCCATGATTGCGGCAAGGATCGATCGGGTCTGTTGCCTGGCGCACACAGCATTCAGTGTCCCGGCTTCGACCGCTGACCGGCTTGCTCCGCCCTCGAGCCGCGTTCCTGTGCGTAGGCCCAGGTGAATTCGGCGCCAAGCAGGAAGATCTGCGCGGCGAAATAGACCCACACCAGCAGCACGACCAGCGAGCCGGCAGCGCCGAAACCCGAGGCGACGCTGGTCTTCCCCAGGTACAGGCCGATCAGGAGCTTGCCGATCTCGAACAGGAATGCCGTCACCGTCGCGCCGATCCAGACGTCCTGCCAGGCGATCCTGGCGCGCGGCATGAGCTTGTAGATCATCGCGAAAAGGACGGTCGAGATGGCGAAGGAGATGCAGAAATCAATCGCATGGAGAATGGCTTCCCAGCGGGCAAAGAAGCCGTCCCACCATCTGCCGGCGGCGGCGATCGCCGCACCGATCACCAGCGAGACCAGCAGCAGGAAGCCGAGGCCGAGCACCAGGCCGAAAGAAAGCAGGCGCTTGCGCAGCATGGGGAGGATGCCGATCCTTTCGGCCGGGACGGGGACGCGCCAGATGCGGTCGAGGTCGCTCTGCAATTCGGCGAACACGGTCGTCGCACCTATCATCAGCATGATCGTGCTGATCAGGATGGCAACGATCCCCTGGGCCGGCTCGCTGGTGCTTTTCAGCAACCCCTGCACGGCGATTGCGCCGTCGCGTCCGATCAGGCCTTGTATCTGCGCAACGATCTCGCCGCGGGCGGCATCCTGCCCGAAGACGAGACCGGCCATGGCAATGACGATGATGAGCAGCGGGGCGATCGAGAACAGCGTGTAGTACGCCAGGGCCGCGCCCATGCTCGGCGCGAAATCGTCAAGCCACGCGTTGACCGATCTGTCGATCAGGCCCCTGAGCTGCCTAAGGTCCACGATGCTCTCCCTCCATCGCCTTTGCGCCGCCATCTGCGTGTGGTGCAGAGTCCGGTGCGGCAGACGCTGGGGGTCGGCTTGCGGAATGGAGGGCAATCCACAGCGGCGTGAGCACTTGCAGTGAGCCGAGGACCTGCATCCAGGCGCTCGGGCGTCCGGCGCCAAGGGGGGCCTTGTGCCGGTGCCGGCCACGCACGAGATACCCGGCAGCGATCCCGGCGAGCATGCCGGCGCCGATGATCAAGGGTGAGCCCAGGCGACGCCGCAAGCGCTTGCGCAGCACCTGGTATTCGGCCTGGGCGGCCATCCTGCCTTCCCTGACTTCCTGTTCGTGCGGGGCGAGGGGAGGCCGATCATCATTCACCGCGCTTTCCAGGTCGCGATCGGGCTCAAGCTGACGCTGCGTCGCTGCAAAGAGCGGCCGCGAGCCTTGCCGCATGAGCATCAGCGCAAGTCCGCCGGCGCCGGCGAAACTGAGCAGCGCCGCAATTCCCAGTGCTGAGCCCCAGCTGGCGATGTTGTTCTGGACGAGCGTGACGACGATGCACGCCAGCAGACCGAGCCAGCCGGTGATCGCCAGGCCGGCGGCGAGCAGGGCAAGCCCCAGCATCGACACCAGGCGCAGACTCGCCTGCTTGCCTTCCAGTATCGCCAGAGAGAGCACGCGCCTTGCCGCAAGGTGCAGGGAGGCGAGCAAGGACGAAAGGGATCCCGCGGTGGCTAGGGGAGGCATGGGCAGGCCATTGAATGATGAACTCCATTGCTGACATCGATCAGGCGTCTGGTGTCGACCGCCCATTCCAGATGCTAGAAATGCGGGACTGACACGTCTGTGCGTCGCCGCACATCGCCACGATGTTGCGCCGCCAATGCCCACGGCCGGGCCACTGCGAAACTATGTAAGCCAACGTACAGACCCGCCTTTACCCCCTGACTATTCTCGGTGCACATGAACCAAACATGTACCGGAAGCACTTTGCACATGCCAGCTTTGGCAAAACCCTTTGGCAAAACCATATCCCCCAGCGAGGAATCATTACCATGGCACATAAAGCCGAATACATCACGAAGATGGAAAACCAGCTTGAAAAGCTGAATCTGAAAATGGCTGAATTGGCCGAACAATCACAGGCAGCGAAGGACGATGCGCGTGAGGCTTACAAGGAAAAGGTGACCAAGCTGCGCCAGCAGTCAAAAGTGGCCACCAAGAAACTCGAAGAGTTGAAGGCCGCCGGTGAGGACTCCTGGGAAACAATGGTGACGGACATGGAGAAAATGCATGATTCATTCACCCATTCCTTTTTCTCGCTGTTTCAAATTCCGACCGCAAGCTGGCTGGACGCCGCTGCCGGAAAGAAGCCACAGGCCGCCCATGCAGCGCCTGTAAAGAAGTCCTGAGCATGACCGGCAGTTGAATTGCCTTCCGCCGAACGAGTTGTTGTTGCGTATTTCCTGTCAAGTAATGCCTGGCGCAATGCCCATGGCCGGATTCGACAATGAACTATTTCGACTTCGACTTGAATGGCGTGCTTGCCTTCACCGTCTCCCCGCTGCAATTGATGCTGCGGGGAACGCTGATGTACTGGTTCCTCTTCGTGGTTTTCCGGTTTGTGCTGAGGCGCGACATTGGCGCGCTCGGGGTCAGCGATTTCCTGTTTGTGGTGATCCTCGGTGATGCGGCACAGAACGGGATGATCGGAACTGCCACCTCGACGACAGACGGCATGGTGCTGATTGCGACCCTGGTGTTCTGGAGTTACCTGCTTGATTTCCTGAGTTTCCATGTTCCGGCTGTCCGGCGCTTCACGTCGGCACCGCGGGTATGCCTGGTCCGTGACGGCAGGATGCTTCGGCGGAACATGCGCCGTGAGTTCATCACCGATGAAGAACTGGCCGCGAAGATCCGCCAGGAGGGCGTCGATGACATCGCGCTGGTCAAGCGGATGTACCTCGAGGGCGATGGCGAGATCAGCCTGATCAAGCAGGAGGCGGGCGAGGCGTCCGAGTGACGGCCGCGCTTGTGTGTGTCAACCCACAGACCCGGCTGCGCGGGAGCACTACCGTACAACATCTACCCACCCTAAGGACTGCCATGACGATTGCGACCACTGCACCTCTTGATTCCCTGAAGCGCGGGTACGGCTTGTCTGACGGCCACCCTGACTCCTCACGTCCCGTACCCGGCGCCGTCTCGTGGGGGGCCATTGCGGCCGGAGCTGTCGCGGGTGCGTCCTTGTCCCTGATCCTGCTGATTCTTGGTGTGGGGCTGGGCCTGTCTTCAGTATCGCCCTGGTCCCGCGAAGGCATCAGTGCAACGGGCTTTGGCGTATCCACCATCGTGTGGCTGACGCTCACGCAGTTGCTTTCGTCCGGGATGGGCGGCTACTTGGCCGGGCGGCTGCGGACAAGATGGGTGGATACGCACACGGACGAGGTTTACTTCCGCGATACCGCTCATGGCTTTCTGGCTTGGGCGGTGGCCTCACTGGCCACCGCGGCGCTGCTGACTTCGGCCATCGGGTCCATCCTGAGCGGTGGTATCCAGGCCGGGGCTTCGGTGGTCGGTGGTGTAGCCAGCACGGCCACCCTGGCGGCGGGGGGCGTTGCGGCCTCGGGGAGGACGACTCCTGGGGGGAATGGGCCCATGGCTTACTTCATCGACGCCTTGTTTCGCCGGGATGGGCGTGCTGCGGCCGCCCGTTCCAACGGGGGGGCGATGCCCCCCGCAGTCTCCGAGCAGGCCGTGGCCAATGAGACTGCCCAGGTGGCGCGCATTTTCATGAATGTCAGCCCTTCCGAACCCCTGCCGCAAGAGGACATCCGCTACGTCGGTCAGCTCGTTGCCCAGCGTACCGGCATGTCCCAGCAGGACGCTGAAAAGCGTGTGACCGACATCTACACGCGCGCTCAGGCCAGGCTGCACGATGCCGAGCTTGCCGCGAAAGACGCCGCCGACAAGGCGCGCAAGGCATCGGCCTATGCCGCCTTGTGGGTTTTTGTGTCGTTGTTGAGCGGGGCCTTTGTCGCCAGCCTGGCCGCGACTTACGGCGGCCGGCAACGTGACGCCTGATTCTCCATTTCAGACATCCCATTTCAGGAGGCCACCATGCGTTCGCTCATGCTGCTGTTTCTGGGCATCCCCATCCCGATCATCATCCTCATTGCGTTGTTCGTGCATTGATTGCACTCCACCCACAACCCGCCCAATAACCAAGGAACTGCCATGACAACCCATACCAAGAACACCGCCACATCCAAGACCCCGGCTGCCGCAAAGGACGCAATCGCCTTGCTCAAGGCAGACCATGAAACGGTCAGCGGCTTGTTTGCCGATTATGAAAAATCGGATTCCAGCAAGAAAAGGAAGGCCCTTGTCGCGGAAATCTGCTCCGAGCTGAGCGTCCATGCACAGATCGAGGAAGAGATCTTCTATCCGGCGGTCAAGAAGGCACTCAAGGACAAGCTTCTGGTCCCGGAGGCCACCGTCGAGCATGCCGGTGTCAAGGGGCTGATCGCGCAGATCGAAGGGGTCGAGCCTGACGGTGAGGTTTTCGATGCCAAGGTCAAGGTACTGTCCGAATACGTCAAACACCACGTCAAGGAAGAGCAGACCGAGATGTTCCCGAAGGCCAAGGCCACCTCGCTGGACCTGCTCGAACTTGGTGTGCAGATGGCCGCACGCAAGGCCGAACTTCTCGCTGCCCGCAGCTGAGGGATGCCCGACATGTCAAATCCCTGGTTGAAGAAGAACCCCTTCCTGAGCATCTGGCTGAGCGAGGCAAACCGGATCGCCGGCATGGTGCGCGGCCAGGCGGCCGCCCAGGCCAAGCGCCAGGTCAATGCGGCGGTGACCAAGGCCGCCAGCGACAATCTGAAGACCCTGATCGGCGCAACGACGCCGGCATCGCCCAAGGCCAAGCCCAAACGGCGTCGTTGATCGTTCCGGCGCCTTGACGGGCTGCAGGGTTGCAACCGGGGGCGTCACCCGTTTCCGGATGTCGCACCGCGTAATGTCCGCTCTGATCCGGGGGCGGCGTGCGGCGGTATCTCCGTCGCATCCTCCACAGGAACATCATGAAAAAAAATAGCGCAATCACCGTCCTGAACCCCTCGCTGACCCTGCTGGAACCATTTCGCGCGGCCATGGAGTTTGCCGTGCAACAGTTTTCGATGCCATCCGGGGCGGCGCCCGGTGATGGGCATCCAGTGGTGATCTTCCCCGGCCTCGGTGCCGATGGCACGTCGGTGTCCATCCTGCGAGCCCGTTGCCAGGAGCTTGGCTATGAGGCCTTCGACTGGGGGCAGGGGTTCAACACCGGGCCTCGGGGCGAACTCGAGGCCTGGCTCGAAGGCCTTGCGGATCAGATCTCCGATCAGCTCGCAAAACACTCTAAGCCGGCGACGCTCATCGGCTGGAGCCTGGGCGGCCTGTATGCGCGCGAGCTTGGCAAGTTGCTTGCCCCCCGGGTGCGTCAGGTGATCACGATCGCCACGCCGTTCAATGGCAGCGCTGGCGACATCGGCGCGGGCTGGTTGTCCGGCGTCCTCGGCGGTGGCGTGGCCAGCGTCGATCCGGGCTGGATAGAGCGCCTTCGCATACCCCCTCCCGTCCGCACGACCTCCATCTACAGCCGCACCGATGGTGTGGTCGCCTGGGAAACCTGCCGTCACGACAAGCGCTCCAGCCTCGTCCATGACATCGAGGTGGAGGGCAGCCACATGGGCATGGGCTGGAACCAGGAAGTGCTGAACATCGTTGCCGATCGACTGGGCCAGGATGCGGGCCCCTGGCGGCCCTACGTCGCCACGACCTGAGCCAGACCGGCATGCCGTGATTTCCATCCCCACCGGCAGCGGGCTTCATCTGCTTGCTGCGACGAACAATCACCCAGGAGGCCCCCATGAAAGAGACTGCCCCCAATCCGATGGCCGACACCACGCAGCCTGACCCGTCAACTGACTTCGGTTCCGATGCGGCCGGCCAGGTGCTGACGACCAATCAGGGCGTTGCCATCGGCGACAACCAGAATTCGCTGAAGGCCGGCCTGCGCGGACCGACCCTGATTGAAGATTTCATCCTGCGCGAGAAGATCACCCACTTCGACCACGAGCGCATTCCGGAACGGATCGTTCATGCGCGCGGATCGGCTGCCCACGGCTACTTCGAGGCCTACCAGCCGCTGACCGACCTCACCCGCGCGGCACCCTTCCAGGAGGCGGGCAAGGTTACTCCGGTCTTCGTCCGCTTCTCCACCGTCGCCGGCGAACGCGGTTCGGTGGATACGGCGCGTGACGTGCGCGGTTTTGCCGTCAAGTTCTACACCGACGAGGGCAACTGGGACCTGGTGGGCAACAACATCCCGGTGTTCTTCATCCAGGACGCGATGAAGTTTCCCGACCTGATCCACGCCGTGAAGCCGGAACCGCATAACGGCATGCCGCAAGCCGCCTCCGCCCACGACACCTTCTGGGACTTTGCGTCGTTGATGCCGGAGACCACCCACACGCTGATGTGGGTGATGTCCGACCGCGGGATTCCGCGCAGCCTGCGGATGATGCAGGGCTTCGGTGTGCACACCTTCCGGCTGGTCAATGCGGCGGGCGAGTCGCACTTCGTGAAGTTCCACTGGAAGCCCAAACTCGGTACTCATTCGCTGGTCTGGGATGAGGCGGTCAAGATCGCCGGCGCCGATTCCGACTTTCATCGCCGCGACCTGTGGGAGGCCATCGAAGCCGGCGACTATCCGGAATGGGAGCTTGGCCTGCAGGTCTTCACCGAGGCTCAGGCCGAAGGCTTCAGCTTCGATGTGCTCGACGCCACCAAGCTGATCCCCGAGGAGCTGGTGCCGGTGACGCCGGTCGGGCGCATGGTGCTCAACCGCAACCCCGACAACTTCTTTGCCGAAACCGAGCAGGTTGCCTTCTGCACCGCGCATGTGGTACCGGGCATCGACTTCAGCAACGATCCGCTATTGGCGGGCCGCATCCACTCCTACGTCGACACCCAGATCACCCGGCTGGGTGGGGCAAACTTCCACGAGCTGCCGATCAACGCACCGCTGGCGCCGGTCCACAACAACCAGCGCGACGGCGTGCACCGCCAGGCTGTCCCCCGCGGCAGGGTGGCTTACGAGCCGAACTCGCTCGGCGGCGGCTGCCCGTTCGAGGCCGGTGCGGCGGGTTTCACGTCTTTTCCGCAAGCGCTCGAAGGCGACAAGCTGCGCGGCAAGCCGGAGAAGTTTGCCGACCACTACACCCAGGCCACCCTGTTCTACGAGAGTCAGAGTGAGGTCGAAAAGGCGCACATCATCGGCGCCTTCCGCTTCGAGCTGAGCAAGCTCACCGTGCCGGCCATCCGCGAACGCATGCTGGCCTCGCTGGTGAACGTGTCCGCCGACATGGCTGCGCAGATTGCCGCCGGGCTGGGCATGGAGGTGCCCGAGGCCATGCCGAAGGCCCTCGCGACATCGGTATCTCCCGAGGTGACCCGGTCGCCGGCCCTGTCGCTGTCGGCGCTGCCCGGAGACGGGGGCATCCTCAGCCGCAAGGTGGCGATCCTGGTCGCCGACGGGGTGCACGGCGCTTCCATCGTGGCGCTTCAGGCGGCGTTGACCTCTGCCGGTGCGAGCGCGTGCATCGTTGCGCCCCGCCTCGGTACGGTCAGCACAGCCGATGGTGAGTCGCTGGAGGCGAGCGCCACGCTGGAGAACTCGCCGTCGGTACTGTTCGACGCGCTCATCCTGCCCGACGGGGGCGACGGTGTGGCGCTGCTGGCTGGATACGGGCAGACGCTGGAGTTCGTGACCAACCAGTACCGCCACGGCAAGACCATCCTGGCCGTCGGTGCCTCAAGCATCTTGCTCGACAAGGCCGGCATTGCAAACACGCTGGCGTCGGGCAGGCCCGATCCGGGCGTCGTGCTGGCCAGCCTTGATACGCTTGATGATGGAGCCGCAGCCTTCATCGCGGCAGCAGGCCGGCATCGTCATCCGGAACGAGAGACCGATCCACCGCAGATCTGAACCGAAGCGGCCGGTGGCTGCAGCCATGAATTGCGCTTTTCGACATGTCTGCAGCCACGGCCTGGTTCCATTATTTGTTCACCTGAGCTTCCGATTCGGTATTGGTCGTGTCATTTGCCATGCGGCCCTGATTCAGCCAGAACCATGAAAAATACTGGAATACGGCCAATCCCCAATTCAAGTCGCTGATGGCGGGATGGCTGAAGGTGGCCTTGTTCACGCAGCTGTTATTGATGTGATGGTCGTAGGCGATCTTTGAATCGGGGCGTCTGAGTGTGCGATAGGCTTCGGCGACGTCCTTGAATTTCCGTTCTCCGTCCTCGTCCTTGGTCACATCGGGATGATAGCGCTGGGCCAGGATGCGGAAAGCCGACTTGATTTCAGCAGATGAGGCGCAACGATCAACGTGCAAGGTTGCATAGTGATTCTGGCGGTACATTGAACTCTCCTTGCGGTGGCGGCCTGCTTTGCTGAATGTCGCCTGTCGTGGATAGGTGCAGCTAATGCCTCAAACCTACTCGGTTCTGAATATCCGTCTGTTCGATACCGCTCCCTGGGCTTGAGTTCGAGCCAGCAGGGCCAACCACATTCGGCATGGCGTATTGCGGGGGGCGCTCGGGATCAGCCCTTCAGACCTCGTTTCTTCAAAGACAGGTGAGCCGACGCCCTTGAGGCGCTTTGTGGTGGAACGTTGATGCAGGGGCCGGCCAGGCCCCCCTCGCATGCCGCTATGTAAATCACGCTTGCCGCTGAGGTTTATAACGTGATTTAGTGTGTCATCTGCAGATAAGAGAGATCCGATGACCCGGCCCGGCGAACATTGCTGTCGTGCTGTCCAGCTAGTATTTCTCCTCGTGCTGGGGCTGTTGTTCAGTCAGGCGCGGGCTGCCGATGTGCCGGACAGGAAGTGGTTGCTGGTGTTGCACGCCGACCAGGTCGGCTACCCCGTGGTGGATGGGACCAGCAAGGGGGTGTTGACGGCGGTCCGGGAGGCAGGTCTGAGTGTGGCCGACATCAATGTCGAGTACCTGGACTTCAACCGCAACCCGGGGGCCGAGCATCGGGAGGCGTTCACCCGTCTGCTGCAGTTGCGCATCGCCGGCAAGAAGATCGCGATCGTCTTTGCCCAAGGGCCGCTGGCGCTTGAGTACGCGCAGCGGGAGGGGCGGAAGCTCTTTCCGGACGCGGCGATCATCACCAATGTGCCGATGCTGGATGCCGGGAACCTGGCGGGCACGGCGCCCCTGATCCATGTGCCGTGGCGGCCGCAGAACATTCCCAACGCGAAGTACGCGCTGTCGCTGTTTCCCGATACGCGCACCTTCCTGGTGGTGGTGGGGGGTGGGCGCACCGATGCACCCTATGCCTCTCTGGCCCGTGCCGAGCTGGCGCAGTTTGCCGACCGGGTGCAGATCGAATACACCGATACGCTCACCTACGACCAGATGCTGGCGCGGGTGGCGCGGGCCGATGAGCACACCGTGGTGCTGTTGACGCCGTATTTCGGTGATGTGGAGGGCCGGACTTTTGTGCCTGTGGAGGTGGCGAAGACCCTGGCGGGGGCGACGTCGGCCCCCCTCTTCGTCACGTCGGAGCCCTTCCTGCGCTTTGGCGTGATCGGCGGTGCGGTGATCAAGACCGACGAGTTCGGACGCTACCTGGGGAGCATCGCGGTCCGCTACCTGAAGGGCGAGCTGGTGCTGAAGGAGCCGCTGCTGGTCTTCGATCCGCCCTTTGTGCCCGTCTTCAACTGGCCGCAGCTGGTGAAGTGGGAGGTTGATTCGACACGATTGCCGGAAGATGCGGTGCTGCTCGACCGGCCACCCTCGCTCTGGCTGGAGTATCGCCCGCAGGTCATTGTGGCGCTGGTGGCTTTCGGGCTGATGGGCGTGCTGATCGTGGCCCTGCTGCTGCAGGGGCGTCGCCGCCGCCTTGCGGAGCAGGCCGCCAGCGCGAGCGAGGCCCGCTCGCGGGTGATGATCGAGGCGGCGCCCGAGGCGATCCTCACCTATGACCTGGATACCAAGCGGATCATCGACGCCAATGCCAACGCCCTCAGGCTCTTCGGATGCAGCCGCGAGGTCCTGCTGGGCAACGCCCTGCGGGATTTCTATCGGAAGCCGCCGGCCGGCGACACCTCGCTGGACGAGTCCATGGCGGACGTCGAGCGGCGTGCCCTGGCCGGTGAGGTGGTGGCGGTGGAGCGGGGCGTACTGCGGCAGAGCGATGGCGAGGAGATCGACTGCGAGCTGCGCGTGGTCAAGCTGCCCAATGCCGGGCAGCGCATCCTGCGCTTGACCTTCACCGACGTGAGTGCCCGCAAGGCCATCGAATCGGCCCTGTACTTCGTGGCGCAGCGGGCCACGGTAGGGCAGCTGGCCCACCGCGCCTTCGCGTCGGACCTCAGCGCCTTCCTGTGCCGCGTGCTCAAGCTCGACCACGCGGTGCTGCTGCGCCGGGTGCAGGGGCAGACCTTCGAGGTGATGGGGGCCATGGGCTGGGGCGCGGCATTGCAGCTCGATCCGGACGAGGTCGCAGGCCTGGCCGGCGAGGCCCTGGCGGAGCATCCGGATATCCGCATCGTGCCGGCGGATGCGCGCCGGCAATTGTCGCCATCCCGGCTGCTGGACGAATGGCAGGTGGAGAGCTACGTGGCGGCGGCCCTGTGGGATGCGGCGGGGGAGTCCATCGGCTTCATCGTGGCCACCGGGCAGAGCCTGCTGCACCACCCCGAGCGGGCCCGCTCGGTGCTGCAGATCGTAGCCTCACGGGCGGCCCAGGAGCTCGAGGGGGTGCGCACCGAGGCGGCCATGCAGCGCTACCAGGACAGCCTCGAGAACGAAGTGAAGCAGCGCACCGGGGAGCTGGCCCAGGCCAACCAGGCCCTGGCCCGGAGCAACGAGGCCTTGTCTGGTGCGCGGGACGCGGCCGAGGCGGCGACGCGGGCCAAGAGCGAGTTCCTGGCCAACATGAGCCACGAGATCCGCACTCCCATGAACGCCATCATCGGCATGACCCAGCTGGCGCTGCGCGGGCCGCTGGAGAGGAAGGAGCGAAACTACCTCCGGAAGGTTGCCACGGCGGCGGAGTCGCTGCTGAGCCTGATCAACGACATCCTGGACTTTTCGAAGATCGAAGCCGGCAAGCTCGATCTCGAGCAGCGGGTCTTCAACCCCGTGGAGGTGGTCTACAACGTGGCCACGATGCTTGGCGCGCGGGCCGCCGAGAAGGGACTGGAACTGCTCGTTCGCCTGGCGCCGGATGTGCCGCTGGCGCTGTCGGGCGATGCCCTGCGGCTGGGCCAGGTGCTGATGAACCTGTGCGGCAATGCCATCAAGTTCTCGGAGCGGGGGGAGATCGTGGTGGATGTGCAGCAGGTGTCGCGGGAGGGCCGGCAGGTGATGCTGGCCTTTTCGGTGGTGGACCCGGGCATCGGCATGAACCGGGAGCAGATCGCCTCCCTGTTCAAGGCCTTCAGCCAGGCGGACGCCTCCCATGCGCGGCGCTTCGGCGGCACCGGCCTGGGCTTGGCGATCAGCAAGCAGCTGGTGAGCATGATGGGCGGCGAAATCAGCGCGCTGAGCGCGCCGGGTCTGGGCAGCGAGTTCCGTTTCACGGCGCTGTTCGAGTTGGCGGACGCGTCGGCCGATGCGCCGGGGCGGACGCAGCCGGACATCCGCGGCTTGCGGGTGCTGGTGGTGGACGACAGCGCGCGGGCCCGGGAGATTGCCCTGCATGTGCTGGCGGGCCTGGGGGTGAAGGGCGATGCGCTGGCCTCGGGGGCCGAGGCGCTGAGCTGCCTGGACCGGGCGGCGCGCGGCGAGCAACCCTACGACGCGGTCCTGATGGACTGGCGGATGCCGGAGATGGATGGCCTGGAGACGGCCCTGCGGATCCGCCAGACCCTGGCGCCCCGGGTCCAGCCGCGCATCGTGCTGGTGACGGCCTATGGCATCGATGCGGCCAGTGACCAGGAGCACGTGGACCAGGTGGATGCTCTCCTGGCCAAGCCTTTGAACGGCCCGGAGCTGGCCAGTGTGTTGGCCGGCCTGCAGCCGGGGGGCGAGCGGCCCGCGGCTGGCGCCCCGGAGCCCGAGCCGGGCAGCGTGGCGATGGAGCGCATCAAGGGGATGCGGGTGCTTCTGGTGGAGGACAATGCCTTCAACCAGCTGGTGGCTTCCGACATGCTGAACCAGGTGGCTGGTGTGGAGGTGATCATCGCCGGCAGTGGCGAGGAGGCGCTCAAGACCCTGGACCGGGAGTGGGCGAAAGGCGTGGAGGCCGTGTTGATGGATATCCAGATGCCCGGCATGGATGGCTACGAGGCTACCGGGCAGATCCGCCGCGACCCGCGCTGGAGCGGGCTCCCCATCATCGCCATGACGGCCCACGCGATGCCCAGGGACAGGGACAAATGCCTGGCTGCCGGCATGGACGGCTTCATCTCCAAGCCCTTCAACTTCGTCGAGCTGTGCGAGACCCTGGCGCGCTGCCGGGCGGCGGGTGGGGAGCGGCCCCCGCCGGGCTGAGCGCCGGCCCGGGGCCGGGGAGCAGGGCTCAGGAGCGCAGGGGGTTTAGGGCCGTACCGCGGCGGCGATGTCCAGGCAGCGCAGGCGCAGGTCGGCGTCGAAGACGTCGCTGACCAGCATCACCTCGTCGGCGCCGGTGGCGGCCACCAGGCGGGCCAGGCCATCGCGCACGGTGTCCGGGCCGCCGATCACCGCGGCGCCCAAAAATTCGGCAATGCCCGCGCGTTCTTCTGCCGACAGCCCGGCCATGAAGTTCTCCTTGGGCGGCTGCAGGCGGCGGCGGTCGCCGCGCAGGATGCCGAGCACGCGCTGGAAGGTGCTGCTGGCCAGGTATTCGGCTTCTTCGTCGGTGGGCGCGGCGATCAGCGGCACACCAATGATCACATAGGGTTCGGCCAGCTGCTCCGACGGGCGGAAGTGGGTCCGGTACAGGTCCACCGCCTGCAGCAGCAGGCGCGGCGCAAAGTGCGAGGCGAAGGCATAGGGCAGGCCCCGCTCGGCGGCCAGGCGGGCCGAGAACAGGCTGGAGCCGAGCAGCCAGATCGGCACCCGGGTGCCGGCGCCGGGCATGGCGATCAGGCGCTGGCCGGGTTCGGCCGGGGCGAGCAGCTGTTGCAGCTCGGCCACGTCGCGGGGGAAGTCTTCTTCCCGCTCTACACGGTCGCGGCGCAGGGCCCGCATGGTCAGCCCGTCGGTGCCGGGGGCGCGGCCCAGGCCCAGGTCGATGCGGCCGGGAAAGAGCTCGGCCAGGGTGCCGAAGGCTTCGGCCACCACCAGGGGGGCATGGTTGGGCAGCATCACGCCGCCGGAGCCGACCCGGATGGTGGAGGTGCCGCCGGCGATGTGACCCACCAGCACGGCGGTGGCCGAGCTGGCGATGCCGGCCATGTTGTGGTGTTCGGCCAGCCAGTAGCGGCTGAAGCCCAGGGCCTCGGCGTGGCGGGCGGTGCGCAGGGAGATGGCCAGGGCGTCGGCCACCGTGCCGCCCTCGCGGACGGCGACCAGGTCAAGGAAGGAAAGCGGGAGGGAAGGCTCGGGGAGGGAGGTGGTCATGGCTCGGGTTTTTTCGTTGTAGTGCCTGCATGGTGCCAGAGAGGTGCCGGGCTGGCATCCTGCCTTGTCAGTGTTTCGAGCCCGCCAATAGTTCCCGGATGATGTCCTGCATGGCCGCCTGGGTGGCAGTGGCCGGACGCTGGGCGCTGACGGCGATGGACAGGCGGCTCATCAGCGGGGGGGTGATGGGGTGGGCGACGAGCTGGGCGCCCTTGTCCGAGGTGGAGATGGCATTGCGCGACAGCACTGCGCAGCCGGCGCCGTCGGCCACCAGGTCGAGGATGGCGGTGACGCCGTCGATCTCCAGGACGATGCGCGGGCGCAGCCCGGCGTTGGCGAGGGTGCTCTCCACCAGCATGCGGATGGCGTTGGGTCGGCTGGGGGCGATCAGCGGGCTGGCGGCCACCTCGTCGAGGGGGACCGGTCGGGGCAGTTGGCCCTCGGCCCGGCGGATCAGGAAGAGTTCTTCGTCGAGCAGGGGCTGGATGTCGATTTCCGGCGTCGGGGTGGCGTTGTAGACCAGGGCGATGTCGAGCCGGCCGGAGACGATGGATTCCTGCATGGTCATCGACAGGCCCTCGCGGATGCACAGGGATGCGTCCGGCAAGCGCTCCCGGAAGGCCCGCGTGAGGGGCACGGTGATGCGCTTGGCGAGGCTGGGCGGCAGACCGACGGCGACCCGGCCGGTGAGGGCGCCGCGCACCCGGCCGACTTCCTCGCGGGCCCGCTCCACCTGGTGCAGGATGCCGCGGCTGTGCTCGAGCAGCACCTTGCCGGCTTCGGTCAGGGTGACCCCCCGGCCGTTGCGCAGCAGGATGTTCTGATGCAGCTCGACCTCCAGCAGGCGGATCTGCCGGCTCAGGGCGGGCTGGGCGATGTCGAGCACGATGGAGGCGCGGGTGAAGCTGCCCAGTTCGGCCACGCGCACAAAATACTCCAGCTGTTTCAGGTCCATGGTGGCCAGATGCGTTCGGGATGGATTGGGTTAAGGTATCACAAACTGATATAGCTGTTAGTGGCCCGGGCTTCTATTGCCGGCACGGGTGCAGGGCAAGAATGTGCCCATGCAAACGCCAATCAAAACCTGCTTCATGCGCGGCGGCACCTCCCGGGGGCCCTTCTTCAAGGCTTCGGACCTGCCTGCCGACATGGCCACCCGTGACCAGGTGCTGCTCGCCGTGATGGGCTCGCCCGACCGGCGCCAGATCGACGGCCTGGGCGGCGCCCACCCCCTCACCAGCAAGGTCGGCATCGTGTCGACCAGCACCCTGCCGGGGGTGGACCTGGAGTTCCTGTTCGCCCAGCTGCAGCCTGATAAGGACACCGTGGACACCACCCCCAACTGCGGCAACATGCTGGCCGCGGTGGTGCCCTTTGCCCTGGAGTCCGGCCTGCTCGAGGCCCGTGGCGAGACCAGCACCTTCCGCGTGCTGACCCTCAATACCGACATGCAGTGCGACATCACCGTGGCCACCCCCGGCGGCCGGGTGGAGTACGAGGGGGAGGCGCGCATCGACGGCGTGCCCGGGAGTTCATCGCCGATCACCATCAACTTCCTGGATACCGCCGGGTCGGTGTGTTCCGGCCTGCTGCCCACCGGCAAGGTCCGTGACCTGATCGACGGGCTGGAGGTGAGCTGCATCGACAACGGCATGCCGCTGGTCATCCTGCGGGCCGCCGATGTGGGCCGCACGGGCTACGAGAGCGTGGCCGAGATGAACGCCGACACCGAACTGAAGGATCGCCTGGAGCGCCTGCGCATCGCCTGCGGCCACGCCATGGGCCTGGGCGACGTGACCCAGCGCAACTATCCCAAGATGACCCTGGTGGCACCGCCCCGCGATGGCGGCAGCCTCACCACCCGCAGCTTCATTCCCCATGTCTGCCACGACGCCATCGGCGTGCTGGCAGCGGTCACCGTGGCCACCGCCTGCGTGCTGGATGGCTCGGTGACGGAAGGCATCGCCCGCGTTCCGGGCGGTGCCGTCAGATCCGTTTCCGTCGAACACCCCACCGGGGAGTTTTCGGTGGAGCTGGAACTCGACTCCGCCAACCCGCAAAACGTCACCCGCGCAGCCTTGCTGCGCACGGCCCGCCTGATCATGCGGGGCGAGGTCATGGTGCCGTCGGCGGTGTGGAAGGGTTGAGCAGGCAAAAAAAGCCTGAACGCCGCAAGGCGCAACAATAAAACCCATAAATAATCCGCGAATGGCTGCGCCCCTGCGGGCGTGGCAAGGAGACAAACAATGACCCGCAACCAGGACGTGGACGTCCAGCAGTTCCTCGACCAGCACCCGTTTTCCGGCTTCCAGTGGCTGGTCTTCGGGCTGTGTTTCTTCATCGTGCTGCTGGACGGTTTCGACACCGCCGCCATCGGCTACATCGCGCCCTCGCTGATCAAGGAGTGGGGTGTGTCCAAGCCGGCCCTGGCGCCGGTGCTCAGCGCGGCGCTGTTCGGCCTGGCCGCCGGCGCCCTGTCGGCCGGTCCGCTGGCCGACCGCTTCGGCCGCAAGCGCCTGCTGGTCGCCTCGGTGCTGCTGTTCGGTGTGGCCTGCCTGGCCTCGTCCTTCGCCTCAAGCCTGACCGAGCTGACCGTGCTGCGCTTCATCACCGGCATCGGCCTGGGCGCGGCGATGCCCAACGCGGTGACGCTGATGAGCGAGTACTGCCCCGGTGCGCGGCGCGCCACCCTCACCAACGCCATGTTCTGCGGCTTTCCGCTGGGGGCCTCCCTGGGCGGCTTCCTGGCGGCCTGGATGATCCCCCAGTGGGGCTGGCGCAGCGTGCTGCTGCTGGGCGGCATCGCCCCGCTGGTGCTCACCGTGGCGCTGCTCTTCCTGCTGCCGGAGTCGGTGCGCTACATGGTGGCCAAGGGCTTCCCGGTGGAGCGCATCCGGGCGGTGCTGGCGCGTATCGGTGCCTCGGCGGCCAATGCCGGGCGCTTCGTGCTGAGCGAGCAGTCGGCCGCCGGGTCGGCCGGCAGCGGCGTGGGGGTGGTGCTGTCGCGGGCCTACGTGGTCGGCTCGGTGTCCCTGTGGGTGGCCTATTTCATGGGCCTGGTGATCTTCTATGCGCTGATCAACTGGATGCCGGTGCTGTTCAAGGATGCCGGCCTGGCGCCCCGCGATGCGACCCTGATCTCGGCCCTGTTCCCGCTGGGCGGCGTCGGCGCCATCCTGTTCGGCTGGCTGATGGACCGCTTCAACGCCAACCGGGTGATCGCCATCGGTTACGCCCTCACCGCGCTGGCGATCTTCGCCATCGGCCAGGTGGTCGGCAACGTGGGCCTGCTGGTGGCCGTGGTGTTCGGCGCAGGGGCGATCATGAACACCGCCCAGTCGTCGATGCCGGCCCTGGCGGCGGCCTTCTACCCGACCCGCGGACGGGCCACCGGGGTGGCCTGGATGCTCGGCATCGGCCGCTTCGGCGGGATCGCCGGTTCTTTCCTGGTGGCCCAGCTGTCGGCCATGCAGATGCGCTTCGACCAGATCTTCACGGTGGTCGCCATCCCGGCCTTCATCGCCGTGGCGGCCCTGCTGGTCAAGCAGGCGGTGCACCCGGAGAAGGCTGGCAATGGAGGCAATGGACGCGGCAAGGCCACGGAGGTGGCGGCCCACTGAGGCGGTGACAGGCTTGATCGGAGCTGCCTGACAAAGAGCCCGGAGAGATCCGGGCTCTTTGTCATTGAATCATCATCAAGTACGTGTGAGCCAGCCCTTGAACCGGCCGACCAGGCGGGGCATGACCAGCCAGGTCATCATCAGCACGGCAAGCCCGGTGATGATCGCGGTGCGGACCAGGAAGGGCAGGGCGCCCAGCAGCGGCGCGACAAAGAAGAGCAGCAGTGACACCGTCGGGAAGATCCCCAGCCAGGTCAGCGCGGCCATCTTCCAGCGCACCGGAGGCTGGTTGCCGGGTGCCGCAGGCAGCGCAAACCAGGCTTCCAGGCCGGTCAACAAGCGGTAGTCGGGGTCGCCGTCGGCCACCGTGCTGAGGCGCTCGTGCCATTGCTGGCGGGCTTCGGAGGCGTCCCAGCGGTCGAGGTCGGCCTGGGAGGCGAAGCGCATGACGACCTGGTAGACCTCATCGGGCCCCTGGGGCGGGATCAGGTCGGCGCCGAGAAAGCCGGGGAACTTGCCGGTCTCGGCGAACATGCCGCGCACCACGGCCTCGTAGGCGGATTCGCAGCCGGGCTTGGCCTTGCGTTTGGCGATGCGGCTGATGGGGGAGGCGGCAGTCGGGCTTGCGCTCATGTGGGGTGTCTCGGTAAGGGCAGCGGCCGCATTGTCGCCCAATCGGCGGCCGCTGGGCAGGGCCTCACTCCCCCTGGCTGTGCCGGTACAGGGACGGGCTGAGCCCGGTGCGGCGCTTGATGAAGCGGCAGAAGTAGGCCGGGTCGTCGAAGCCCAGGCCGGCGGCTACCGCGGTGACCGGCTCGGTGGTGTACAGGAGCTGGCGGCAGGCCTCGCGGGTGACCCGCTCGTGGATCATGTCGAGGGCGGTGAGCCCGCACTGTTCCCGGGTCAGGCGGTTCAGGCGCGGGCTGCTCATGCCCAGCTGGGCAGCGTAGCGGGCCACCGGCCAGTGCTCGGTATGGTGGGCCTCGACCAGCAGGGCGAAGCGGGTGAACAGCGCCTGGTGGCCGGATGCCCGCGGGTTGGCGGCCTCGTCGCGGACCAGGGCCTGGGACAGGTGCCACAGGATCGCCTGGCTGAGCCAGTGCAGGACGGGGGAGCCGCCGAGGCCGGGGGTCAGGAAGCTGGCGGTGAGCTCCTCGAAGAGCGTCCCGAGGCGGGTTGCCGTGCTGTCGTCCCGGGCCAGGGGCAGCACCACCGGGGCGCTGAAGAGCGTCCGCAGGGCATCCCCGGTGCGGGCCAGGTCGCCGTCGAGCAGGCCGTGGCCGCCCAGGGTCAGGACCCAGCCGCGGGTCTCCGGGGAGAAGCTGAAGCCATGCACGGTGCCGGGCGGAATGGCCACCGCGACGGGGCCGTCGGCCTCGCGCCGGCCGGTGTCGAGGGTGATGCGGGCGTGGCCGTCGGCGATCCACACGATCTGGTAGATCCCTTTGTGGATGTGCGGCTGGATCTCCCAGTCGAGGCCGCGGCTGCGCGACGAGATGTCCTCGATGTGGAACAGCTCCGGCGCGCTCTGCGCCGGGTCGCCGTAGAGGCTGAAGTTGGGAATGGACATCGACATGGACATTGCGGCACTCCGGCTGGCCGGCCACGGCGGAGAGCCGCGCGGCAAGGCAGTGTGCCTCTCGCCGCGCGGCGCCGGAAGCGCCCAGGTCACATAGCTGCTAGCGCATTCCTGTATGGCTCGGCTGCTGGATCAGACCGACTCGATGCCCTCGAAGGGCAGGCCCACGTAGTTTTCGGCCAGGGACATGGCGGCGGCGCGGGAGCTCACCACGTAGTCCAGCTGGGCGCGGCGGAAGCGGCGGGTGATGCTGTCCTCGCCCTCGAAGTCGTGGAGCATCTGGGTCATCCACCAGGAGAAGTGCTCGCCACGCCAGATCCGCTTGAGGGCCTGAGTGGCGTAGGCGTCGAGGCCGGCTTCGCTGTCCTGCCGGTAGTAGGTGGTGATGGCGCGGCTCAGCAGCACCACGTCGCCGGCCGCCAGGTTGAGGCCCTTGGCGCCGGTGGGGGGCACGATGTGGGCCGAGTCGCCGGCCAGGAACAGGCGGCCGTGGCGCAGGGTCTCGCAGATGAAGCTGCGCATGGCGATGATGCCCTTCTGGAAGATCCGTCCTTCCTTCACCTGCCAGCCGTCGCCGTTGGCCAGGCGGGCCTGGAATTCGGCCCAGATCCGGTCGTCGGACCAGTTGTCCACGTGGTCGTTGGGGTCGCACTGGAAGTACATGCGCTGCACCGTCTGGCTGCGCGTGCTGAGCAGCACAAAGCCGCGTTCGCTCTGGGCGTAGATCAGCTCGTCGCTGGACGGCGGCGCTTCGCACAGGATGCCGAACCAGCCGCAGGGGTAGGCCTTGAGGTGCTCCTGGCGCAGGGCCTGCGGGATGGCCTGGCGGGACGGGCCGTGAAAGCCGTCGCAGCCGCCGATGAAGTCGCAGCGCAGCTCGTGGGCGGCGCCATCCTTCTCGTAGCGGATCGACGGCGTGGCGCTGGTCACGTCATGCAGGCTGACTGCAGTCACGCCGAACTCGATGCTGATGCCAGCCGCCAGCACCGCCGCCACCAGATCCTTGATGACCTCGTGCTGCGGATACACCGTGATGGTCTTGCCGCCGGTCAGCTCCGGCAGGTCGATGCGGTGGCGGCGGCCGCCGAAGGCCAGCTCGATGCCTTCGTGGACAAAGCCCTCCCGGTCCATCCGTGCGCCCACGCCCAGCTGGCGCAGCAGTTCGGCGGTGGGGTGCTCCAGCACGCCGGCCTTGATGGTGGCTTCGATGTCTTCGCGGCTGCGCTGCTCCAGCACCGCGCTGGCGATGCCCTTGCGCTGCAGCAGCAGGGCCAGCAGCAGGCCGGCCGGGCCAGCGCCGATGATGCCCACCTGGGTTGTCGTCTTCATGATCGTGTCTCCGTGTCTTATTGGGGGATCGGTTCCGGGCCCCATTCCGGGCGCCGCCGGAACCGTGTGGCAAGACTAAGGACAGGGCGGAGCAGCGTGAATGGACGAAAAGGCAGGCGGACTTGGACTTTTTGAACGTCTTGCCGGAAGAGGGCCTGGCGGTGTCCGTTATCGCAAGTTGCGATATCTGCTAGTGCGCCAGCTTGCTATTGAATGAACCGGGGCGCACCGACAATGGCACCCATACCTCAACGCATACCCACCCCGCCCCAGGAGAGCCAGACCATGATCATCGACATCCACGGCCACTACACGACGGCACCGAAGGCGCTGGAGGCGTGGCGCAACCGCCAGATCGCCGGCATCAAGGACCCGTCGGCGATGCCGAAGGTCTCGGAGCTGAAGATCAGCGACGACGAGCTGCGCGAGACCATCGAGAGCAACCAGCTGCGCCTGATGAAGGAGCGGGGCTCCGACCTCACCATCTTCTCGCCACGGGCCAGCTTCATGGCCCACCACATCGGCGACTTCAATGTCAGCGCCACCTGGGCGGCCATCTGCAATGAGCTGTGCTACCGGGTCAGCCAGCTCTTCCCCGACAACTTCATCGGCGCCGCCATGTTGCCGCAGAGCCCGGGCGTCGATCCGGCCAGCTGCATCCCCGAGCTGGTCAAGTGCGTCGAGGAATACGGCAACGTCGGCATCAACCTCAACCCGGACCCGTCCGGCGGCCACTGGACCAGCCCACCGCTGTCCGACCGCCACTGGTACCCCCTCTACGAGAAGATGGTGGAGTACGACATCCCGGCCATGGTGCACGTGTCCACCAGCTGCAACTGCGCCTTCCACACCACCGGCGCCCACTACCTGAATGCGGACACCACCGCCTTCATGCAGTGCCTCACCTCCGACCTGTTCAAGGACTTCCCGACCCTCAGGTTCGTGATCCCCCACGGTGGCGGTGCGGTGCCCTACCACTGGGGCCGCTTCCGCGGGCTGGCCCAGGAGCTGAAGAAACCGCTGCTCACGGAGCATCTGCTGGGCAACATCTTCTTCGACACCTGCGTCTATCACCAGCCCGGCATCGACCTGCTGACCAAGGTGATCCCGGTGGACAACATCCTGTTCGCCTCGGAAATGATCGGCGCCGTGCGCGGCATCGACCCGGAGACGGGCCACTACTACGACGACACCAAGCGCTACATCGAAGGCACCCTGAACCTCTCCGCCGAGGAGCGCTTCAAGGTGTACGAAGGCAATGCCCGCCGCGTCTATCCGCGCCTCGACAGTGCGCTGAAGGCCAAGGGCCTCTGATTGCCCCGCATCGATTCACACAGAAAACCAGGAGACTCCAGATGACCCTCCCCATGAACACCCTCGGCGTCGTCAAGCGCCACATCGAGCGCGCCGACCCGGCTGCCGTTGCAAAGCTGTCGCGCTTCGGCGTGGCCACCATCCACGAAGCGATGGGCCGCGTCGGCCTGATGAAGCCGAACATCCGCCCGATCCACACCGGCGCCCACCTGTGTGGCCCCGCCGTCACCGTGCTGATGCAGCCGGGCGACAACTGGATGCTGCACGTGGCCGCCGAGCAGATCCAGCCGGGCGACGTGGTGGTGGCGGCGTGCACCGCCGACAGCACCGACGGCTTCTTCGGCGACCTGCTGGCCACCTCCTACCAGTCCCGCGGTGCCCGGGGCCTGGTCATCGACGGCGGCGTGCGCGACGTCAAGGACCTCACCGCCATGGGCTTTCCGGTGTTCAGCCGGGCCATCCATGCCAAGGGCTGCACCCGCGCCACCCTGGGCTCGGTGAATGTGCCGGTGGTGTGTGCCGGTGCGGTGGTCAACCCGGGTGATGTGGTGATCGCAGACGACGACGGCGTGGTGGTGGTGCCCGCCGCCATCGCCCAGCAGGTGGCCGATGCCGCCGAGGCCCGCGAGAACAACGAGACCGCCAAGCGCGCCCGCTTCGCCGCCGGCGAGCTGGGCCTGGACATGTACTCGCTGCGCGAGCCCCTCGCGAAAGCGGGCCTGAAGTACATCGACTAAGGCGGGACAGACATGGAATTCACCAAGACCCCCGGCTGGCTCGACTGGTTCTCCGGCCCGTCCAAGCCCCGCTTCCAGCTGCCCGCCGGCGCTGTCGATGCCCACTGCCACGTGTTCGGCCCGGGGGCAGAGTTTCCCTTCGCCCCGGAGCGCAAATACACCCCGTGCGATGCCTCCAAGCACCAGCTCTTCGCCCTGCGCGACCACCTGGGTTTCGAGCGCAACGTGATCGTGCAGGCCACCTGCCACGGCGCTGACAACCGGGCCCTGGTGGATGCGCTGCAGAGCTCCGGCGGCAAGGCCCGCGGCGTGGCCACGGTGAAGCGCAGCATCACCAACCAGGAACTGCACGACCTCCATGCCGCCGGCGTGCGCGGGGTGCGCTTCAACTTCGTCAAGCGCCTGGTGGACTTCACCCCCAAGGATGAGCTGATGGAGATCGCCGCCCGCATCGCCCCCCTGGGCTGGCACGTGGTGATCTACTTCGAGGCGGTGGACCTGCCGGAGCTGTGGGACTTCTTCACCGCGCTGCCGACCACCGTGGTGGTGGACCACATGGGCCGCCCGGACGTGAGCAAGCCCGTCGATGGGCCGGAGTTCGAGCTCTTCCTCAAGTTCATGCGCGAGCACGGCAACGTGTGGAGCAAGGTGAGCTGCCCCGAGCGCCTGTCCGTCACCGGCCCCCGGGCCCTCGATGGGGAACGGAGCGCCTACCGGGACGTGGTGCCCTTCGCCCGCCGCGTTGTCGAGGCGTTCCCCGACCGCGTGCTGTGGGGCACCGACTGGCCGCACCCCAACCTCAAGGACCACATGCCCGACGACGGCCTGCTGGTGGATTTCATCCCCCACGTGGCGCCCACCGCCGAGCTGCAGCAGAAGCTGCTTGTGGACAACCCCAAGCGACTTTACTGGCCCGAAGAATCACAATGACCGTCCCACCGGGGGCCCCACGCAGGGCCCGCGGGGAAGGCAGGAGACACAACATGGCGCTCGACAAGCCCTACAAGGACGTACCCGGCACGACCATCTTCGACGCGGATCAGTCGCGCAAGGGTTACCACCTCAACCAGTTCTGCATGTCGCTGATGAAGGCCGACAACCGCGCCCGCTTCAAGGCGGACGAGCGGGCCTACCTGGACGAATGGCTGATGACCGAGGATCAGAAGCAGGCCGTGCTGGCCCGTGACCTGAACCGCTGCATCGCCCTGGGCGGCAACATCTATTTCCTGGCCAAGATCGGCGCCACCGACGGCAAGAGCTTCCAGCAGATGGCCGGCAGCATGACCGGCATGAGCGAAGAGCAATACCGCGACATGATGATCAAGGGGGGCCGCTCCGTCGAAGGCAACCGCTACATCGGCGAGGACGGCGACGCCCAGGCCCATCATCAACCGCAAGGCGGCAAGAAGGACTGACCATGGCCAAGATCACCGCATCCGTTTACACCTCCCACGTGCCGGCCATCGGCGCCGCCATCGACACCGGCAAGACCACCGACCCCTACTGGGTGCCGCTCTTCAAGGGCTACGAGCCGTCCAGGAGCTGGATGGAAGCCAGCAAGCCGGACGTCATCTTCCTGGTCTACAACGACCACGCCACGGCCTTCAGCCTGGAGATGATCCCGACCTTCGCGATCGGCTGCGCGGCCGAGTTCAAGCCCGCCGACGAAGGCTACGGCCCGCGCCCGGTGCCCACCGTCATCGGCCACCCGGAACTGGCCTCGCACATTGCCCAGTCGGTGATCCAGGACGACTTCGACCTGACCATCGTCAACAAGATGGACGTGGACCACGGCCTCACCGTGCCCCTCAACCTGCTGTGCGGCAGCCCCGACGCCTGGCCCTGCCCGGTGATCCCCTTCGCGGTCAACGTGGTCCAGTACCCGGTGCCCTCGGGCCGGCGCTGCTACAACCTGGGCAAGGCCATCCGCAAGGCCATCGAATCCTATGACGAAGCCCTCAAGGTGCAGATCTGGGGCACCGGCGGCATGAGCCACCAGCTGCAGGGCCCGCGCGCCGGCCTGATCAACCGCGAATGGGACAACGCCTGGCTCGACACCCTGATCGCCGATCCGGAAGCCGCGGCGGCCGTGCCGCACATCGACTACGTGCGCGAAGCCGGCTCCGAAGGCATCGAGCTGGTCATGTGGCTGATCGCCCGCGGCGCCATGGACGACGTGGCCGGCGGCCCGGCTCCCAAGCTCGCCCATCGTTTCTACCATGTGCCCGCCTCCAACACCGGCGTGGGCCACCTGATCCTGGAGAACCAATAAATGAACGCCAACACCAAGACCATCAAGGTCGCCCTGGCCGGCGCCGGCGCCTTCGGCATCAAGCATCTGGACGGCATCAAGAACATCGACGGTGTCGAGGTCGTGTCCCTGATCAGCCAGGACCTCGATGCCACCCGTGAAGTGGCCGCGAAGTACGGCATTCCCCACGTCACCGCCGAGCTGGACGAAGCCCTGGCCCTGCCCGAAGTGGATGCGGTGATCCTGTGCACCCCCACCCCCATCCACGCCGCCCAGGCCATCGCCTGCCTGAAGGCCGGCAAGCACGTGCAGGTGGAGATCCCGATGTGCGACATCCTCGCCGAGGGCGAGGAGGTGGTGCGCCTGCAGCAGGAGACCGGCCTGGTCGCCATGTGCGGCCACACCCGCCGCTTCAACCCCAGCCACCAGTACGTGCACAACAAGATCGCCGGCGGCGAGTTCAACATCCAGCAGATGGATGTGCAGACCTACTTCTTCCGCCGCAGCAACATGAACGCCCTGGGCCAGCCGCGCAGCTGGACCGACCACCTGCTGTGGCACCACGCCGCCCACACGGTGGACCTGTTCGCTTACCAGACCGGCAGCCCCATCGTGCAGGCCAACGCCATCCAGGGCCCGCCGCACCCGACCCTGGGCATCGCCATGGACATGTCGATCCAGCTGAAGGCGGCCAACGGGTCCATCTGCACCCTCAGCCTGTCCTTCAACAACGACGGCCCGCTGGGCACCTTCTTCCGCTACATCGGCGACACCGCCACCTACATCGCCCGCTACGACGACCTGTTCAATGGCAAGGAAGAGCAGATCGACGTGTCGAAGGTGGATGTGTCGATGAACGGCATCGAACTGCAGGACCGCGAGTTCTTCGCCGCCATCCGCGAAGGCCGCCAGCCCAACGCCAGCGTTGCCAGTGTGCTGCCGTGCTACAAGGTATTGCACCAGCTCGAACAGCAACTGGCGGCAGGCGCATAAGGCTACTGCGCACCCCGATCCCGCGATTCCGGTACTCGACGTACGCATGTACGTCTCCGTTCCTCGTCACGGCCTCGGGGCGCTCGCTACGCTTTCTGCGCCTGCCGCAGCTCAACAATCCAACCCAAGGAATTCGCCCATGAAACGCAAGCTCGGTCCCTTCCAGGTGTCGCCCATCGGTCTCGGCTGCATGAACCTCAGCCACGCCTACGGGGTGCCGCCAGCGCCGGAGGAGGCGGCCGGGCTGTTGCTGCGGGCGCTGGAGCTGGGCGTCGATTTCTTCGATACGGCGGCGCTGTATGGTTTTGGCGCCAACGAGCGGCTGCTTGGCAAGGTGCTGGCGCCGCACCGCTCGCGCTTTGTGCTGGCGACCAAGTGCGGCATGCACGGGGTGGACGGCAAGCGTGTCATCGACGGCCGGCCGGAGACCATCCGGGCCAGCGTCGAGGCCAGCCTGAAGCATCTGCAGACCGAGGTGATCGATCTGCTCTACCTCCACCGCCGGGATTTTTCGGTGCCCATCGAGGACAGTGTCGGCGCCATGGCGGGCCTGGTGGAGGCCGGCAAGGTGCGTACCCTGGGCCTGTCGGAGGTGTCCGCCGCCACCCTGCGCCGGGCCCATGCCGTGCACCCCATCACGGCGCTGCAGACCGAGTATTCCCTGTGGACCCGCAATCCCGAGATCGCGGTGCTTGATGCGTGCCGCGAGCTGGGGGTGGCCTTCGTCGCCTTCAGCCCGGTGGCGCGCGGCTTCCTGTGCGCGCCGATGGACGTGAACGCCTTCGACGCCAAGGACATCCGCCGCGCCATGCCGCGCTTCCAGCTGGACAACTACGCCGCCAACCTGCGCTTGTTCGAGGCCTATCGCGGCGTCGCCGACGAGTTTGGGTGCACGCCGGCCCAGCTGGCCCTGGCCTGGCTGCTGGCCAAGGGCGAGGACATCGTGCCGATCCCCGGCACAACCTCGGTGGCGCACCTGGAGGAGGACCTCGGGGCGTTGCAGGTCAGCCTCAGCGCCGCGCAGGTGGCCCGCCTGGATGCGCTGATCAACCAGCAGACGGTGGTGGGCACCCGCTACAACGCACCGACCCAGACCGAGATCGATACCGAGGAATTTCCGGCCTGATCCCGCCCGGACCCAGGCCCCGCCCATGCTCGAAATCCTGTCCATCACCGCGCCCATCTTCATCCTGATCGCCGTGGGCTACGTCGCCGTGAGGGTGCAGTTCTTCCCCCGGGCCGGCCTGGCGGCGCTGGGGGCCTTCGTGGTGCGCATCGCCTTGCCGGTGCTGGTCTTCAAGTCGATCTCCCGGCGCACCTTTGCCGAGGTGATGAACTTCCCCTACCTGGGCGCCTACCTGTTCGGTTCCCTGGTCGTGCTCGGCATCGGCCTGTGCTGGGCGCGCCTGGTGCGCGGCAAGGGCATGGAGCAGGCCAGCCTGCTGGGCATGGGCATGTGTTGCGCCAACAGTGCCTACGTGGGTTACCCGGTGGCGGCGCAGGTGATCGGGCCGACGGCCTCGATGGCCCTGGCCCTGAGCATGATCGTCGAGAACATGCTGATCCTGCCGATCTGCCTGGCTCTGGCGGAGAGCGGCGGGGCCCGCCACGAGCCCTTCCTGCGGGTCTTCGGGCGCGCGGTGTTCGGCCTGCGCAAGAACGCCCTGGTGATCGCGATCTTTGCCGCCTTCGTGTTTTCGCTGTTCTCGATCGGCCTGCCGGCGCCGGTGGATCGGGTGGTGGACCTGCTGGCCGGGGCTTCGGCACCGGTGGCCCTGATCTTCATCGGCGGCACCCTGGTGGGCCTGCCCCTGCGCAATGCGCTGGTGGACATGGGGGCGGTCAGCTTCGGCAAGCTGGTCCTGCACCCGCTGGCGGTGCTCGGCGGCCTGTGGCTGTTCGGGCCGGTCGACCCGGTGCTGGCGGCCGGGGCCGTGCTGCTGGCCAGCGCGCCGATGCTCAGCATCTACCCCATCTTCGGCCAGAAGCATGGTGAGGAAGGCTTCTGTGCGGCGACCCTGATGGTGGCCACCCTCTCGTCCTTTGTCACCGTGGCGGGGGTTATCTGGCTGCTGCACAGCGGTGGCCTGATCGCGGCCGTGCCCTGACGCCGGCGTGGAGGAGCAAGGCATGAGTCCGAGCGCGTCTGCATCTCCGGCCGGCCTGGCGGCCCGCCTGCGCGGCGCCCTGGCGGTGGGCCGGGTGCGCTGGGGCATGCTGGCCCTGGTGTTCTTTGCCACGACTCTCAACTACATCGACCGGGCGGCCCTGGGGGTGATGCAGCCGGTGCTGGCCAAGGCCATGGCGTGGACGGCCCAGGACTACGCCAACATCAACTTCTGGTTCCAGCTCGGCTACGCCATCGGCTTTGCGGTGCAGGGCCGCTTCATCGACCTGGTGGGGGTGCGACGGGCCTTTGCCCTGGCGGTGCTGCTGTGGAGCCTGGCAGCGGCGGCCCATGGGCTGGCCGCGTCGGCTGCCGGTTTCATGGTGTGTCGCTTCTTCCTGGGGCTGACCGAGGCGGCCAACTACCCGGCCTGCGTGAAGACCACCCGGCTGTGGTTTCCGGCCGGGGAGCGGGCGCTGGCCACCGGCATCTTCAACGCCGGGACCAATGTGGGGGCCATGCTCACGCCGCTGCTGCTGCCGCTGATCCTCAGCGTATGGGGCTGGCAGGCGGCCTTCTTCGTGATCGGGGCGCTGGGCGGGGTGTGGTTGCTGTTGTGGCTGGGGAGCTACCACAACCCGGAGACCCATCCGCGGCTCGGCCCGGCGGAGCGGGCCTGGATCCAGGCCGACCCGGAGCCGCCGCCGCGCCGCGTGCCCTACGCACGGATCCTGCGCCTGAGGGGCACCTGGGCCTTTGCCCTGGCCTTCGCCATGACCGCGCCGGTGTTCTGGTTCTACCTTTACTGGCTGCCGCCCTTCCTCAACCAGCAGTACGGGCTGGGTATCAGCGTGACCCAGATGGGGATTCCGCTGATTGTCATCTACCTGACCGCCGATGTCGGCAGCGTCGGCGGCGGAGCCCTGTCGTCGCTGATGATAGGCCGCGGCATGGCGCCGGTGCGGGCGCGCCTGCTATCCATGCTGATCTGCGCGGCCTGCATCACCGCCATCGTGTTTGCCGGCGGGGCGGGCAGCCTGTGGCTGGCGGTGGCGGCGATCTCCCTGGCCATCGGCGCCCACCAGGCGTGGACGGCCAACATCTGGAGCCTGGTGATGGACTACACGCCGCGCCACATGGTGGGCTCGGTGTTTGGTTTCGGCGGCATGCTGGGCTCGGTCGGTGGCATGTTCATGACCCAGCTGGTCGGCCATGTGCTGACCGTGAGCAACAACAATTACGAGCTGCTGTTCAGCCTGATCCCGTGCTGCTATTTCGTGGCCCTGGGCTGGCTCTACCTGATGGCGCCGCGGCAGCTGATGGCCGTGCCGGAGAGCGATTGAACGGTGTGTCAGCCCGCCGCGCTGCCGGCGAGGGCGGCCGGCACCAGGGCCTCCAGCTCGGCCCGCAGCCAGCAATGGGCCGGGTCGTGACGGTGGCGCAGGTGCCAGATCAGGTACATGGGCATGGGCGGGCAGGGCACCGGCAGGGGGCTGCTGGCGAACTCGCGCAGCAGGCCGCTGCCGAGCAGCCCCGGCGCGGTGGCCAGGCGCGCGCTGCCGCGCAGGAAGGAGGGAATGCCGGCAAAGCCGGGCACCGTGGCGACGAAGCGGCGCTGGATGCCGCGGGCGGCCAGCACGGTGTCGATGTCCAGGCTGCGGCGCGGCTCGTAGAGCACCGTGACATGCTCGGCCGCCAGGTAGTCGTCGAGGCCGGCGGGGGCCGCGCGCCGGGCCGGGTCGTGGAAGACCCGGTAGGTGTCGTCGAACAACCGCTTCTGCAGGATGTCGCCGGCCTCCGGCGGGCGGGGCGAGATGGCCAGCTGGCAGTGTTCGTCGCGCAGCATCTCGGCGCTGGGCACGTCGGAGGGGATGACCCGCAGGGTCACGCCCGGCGCGGCGTCGCGCAGACGGTCGAGCAGGCGGGGCAACAGCAGGTCGCGTTGGAGGTCGTTGGCGGCGATGGTGAGGGTGCTGACCAGCCGCGCCGGGTCGAACTCGGCCGCGGTGGCGAAGCGGCGCAACTCGTCGAGCAGCACGCGGGCGTGCACGGCCAGCTCCTCGGCGCGGGCGGTGGCCACGATGCCGCGCCCGGACTTGACGAAGAGCGGGTCGCCGACGATGCCGCGCAGCTTGTCCAGGAGGTGGCTGACCGCCGACTGGGTGACGCCCAGGCGTTCCGCGGCGCGGGTGATGGAGCCTTCGTCGATGACGGCGACGAGGAGCTGGAGGAGGCGGCCGTCAAGGCTCAAATGATCGAATTGGCTCATGGGAGGATTCAAGGATGACGGATTTATCCATGTTATGGGAAGGGGCACCATTCATTCCGTCGTCACGCCCGGATACGTACCCGAATACATGCCCGTATTCATATCCGGATCGATATCCGAATCCCTACCCATACCAAGGAGACATTGATGGCTACAGCGAAGGTGCGCCGGGTCATTCCGGGAACGCCCCTGTTCGACGGGGAGGCGGCCCGCAAGGGTTACGCCCTCAACAAGATGTGCTACTCGTTCAATCTGGCCGACAACCGGGCCGAGTTCGTGCGCGACGAGGCCGCCTATTGCCGCAAGTATGGCCTCGATCCGCAGCAGCGGGCGGCGGTGGAGAAGCGCAATGTGCTCGACCTGATCGCGGCGGGCGGCAATGCCTATTACCTGGCCAAGTTCGCCGGCATCTTCGGCCTGGACATGCAGGACATCGGAGCCCAGCAGACGGGCATGAGCAAGGAGGCCTTCCAGGCCCGTTTGATCGAGGCGGGGAAATAAGCCATGGCAAGGATCGTAGGCGGTATCGTGACCTCCCATGTTCCGGCGATCGGCCGGGCCATTGCCGGCGGGCTGCAGCAGGAAGCTTACTGGAAGCCCTTCTTCGACGGCTTCGCGCCGGTCCAGCAGTGGCTGGCCGAGGTCAAGCCCGACGTGGCGGTGGTGATCTACAACGATCACGGCCTCAACTTCTTCCTCGACAAGATGCCCACCTTCGCGGTCGGCGCCGCGCCGCAGTACAGCAACGCCGACGAGGGCTGGGGCATCCCGACCCTGCCGGCCTTCCCCGGCGACCAGGACCTGTCCTGGCACCTGATCGAAGAGCTGGTGGCCAAGGAGTTCGACCTGACCACCTGCCAGGAAATGCTGGTGGATCATGCCTTCACCCTGCCCATGAAGCTGCTCTGGCCGAATGCCGGCGAGGCCTGGCCGGTGCGCACGGTGCCGGTGTGCATCAACACCGTGCAGCACCCGCTGCCCTCGGCCGGGCGCTGCTTCAAGCTCGGCCAGGCGATCGGCGAGGCGGTGGCGTCCTGGGATGCCGACGCCCGCGTGGTGGTGATCGGCACCGGCGGCCTGTCGCACCAGCTGGACGGGGAGCGGGCCGGCTTCATCAACAAGTCCTTCGACCTGGAGTTCATGGACAGCCTGGTGAACGATCCGGCCTGGGCCACCCGCTACTCGGTGGAGGAGCTGATCGAGCTGACCGGCACCCAGGGCATCGAGCTGCTGATGTGGGTGGCCGCCCGCGCCGCCCTGGGGGGCGTGGACCAGGTGCGCAAGCTGCACGCCAACTACCACATCCCGATCTCGAACACGGCCGCCGGCCTGATGCTGTTCGAGAGCAAGGACTGAAACCGGGCTACCCCGCCATGTGCGGGGTGGGCTCGCCGACGGTGAAAGGCACCGCTGGACCCTTCCTGGGTCTGGCGGTGCCTTTTGCGCATGGACACGCCGCTCCGCTCCTCGGAACGGGGGTACAACCATGCCATTATTGAATCGGCCGGCCTTTTGCGATGCCGGCCCGACAGGGAGGAGACAGCATGGAAAATGACAAGCCCACCACCGGCCAGCCGGTGATCGAAGGCATCGAGTTCGTCGAATACGCCACCCGCCAGCCCGAGGCCTTCGGGGCGGTGCTGGAGGCCATGGGCTTCCGTCCGGTGGCCCGCCACCGCTCGCGCAACGTCCTGCTCTACCGCCAGGGCGATGTGAACGTGATCATCAACTCGGACGCCAGGGCCCTGGCCCGCGAGCCGGGGGCCCGCGCCGACGTGGTGCTCAAGGCCCTGGCCTTGCGGGTGGGCGACGCCGGCGAGGCCTACCGCCATGCCCTGGAATGCGGTGCCCACCCGCTGACCTCGCGGGCCGGCCCGATGGAGCTGAACATCCCCGGCATCCACGGCCCCGGCGGCGCCGTGCTGTTCCTGCTCGACCGGCGCGCCGGCGTGCCCTTCTACTGGGTTGATTTCCTGCCCCTGCAGGATGCAGACTTCAACGTGCCGCCGGTGGCCGGCGTGCATTTCTTCGGTGTCGTGCAGTACATCCTGCAGGGCGAGACGGATAAATGGTGCGACTTCTACGGGCAGATGCTGGGCTTCACGCGGCTGGCCGAGGGCGTGCATTTCGGCGTGCTGCCGCGCGGGGCGATCATGAAGAGCGCCTGCGGAGGTGTCTTCATGCAGTTCGTGGAGCCGCCGGCCGGGTCTGACTTCGTGCATTGGCAGGAGGGCTTCGTGCGCGTCGGCCTTGGCGTGCCGGACGTCGAAAGGGCCGTGGCCGAGCTGGAGGCGCGGGGCATCCGCTTTGTCGATGCGTCCCTGCTGGGCAACCGGGAAATGGGCGCGCTGACCTGCACCCTGGTGGGCGGCACCCAGTTCGAGCTGGTGCATCACGAGGTCTGAGAAACAGGTCGAAGCCCCGTCGACGGGGCTCGCCACCCCGTGAATCCGGCTTTCGGCCCCGTGCATTGACTTGCGCGGGGCATGGATATGGCTCGCAGGCCTGGATAAATGCCTGGCCGGCCTGGATTAATGGCTGGCAGGTCCGGATATGTGGCTTGGAGCTACTTTCATGGGGCTGGCAGCCCCGTGCGTGGGCCTGGCAGGGGTGGGGGCAGGGGGGGATTAATTGGCCTGTTGAGCCTTTTCTGGTCGGCTTTCCGTTGTTTTGAGTTGGATTGGCCGGGATTTCGCCCCGGCGGGCGCCCCCTTTCTTTGCGTCGCCAAAGAAAGGGGGAAAGAAAGGCGACCCGGCTTCCCCGGTCGTTCGCGTTGCGAACGACTCCCCTGCGCTGCTCGCATCGGGCGGCCGGCGCGGAACTCGTCGGCTGCGCCTCCTCAGACAGCCGCGCCGGAAGGCCCCGCCCGCTGCTGCGCTGCTCGGCGGGTCAGAACGGGCTCTTACCGGGCACCGAGCCTCTGCGGAAAGGCCGGTGGATGCGGGACGTTGGGGTTTGCTTTTCCCCTGAAAGCCAACCCGTGCTTCAGCAAACGCGCGGTGTTTGCGAAAAGCCCGTTCCGACCCGCCGAGCAGCGGAACGGCAGGCGGGGAAGTCCGGCGCGGCTGTTTGAGCCCGAAGGGCGAGTTCCGCGCCGGCCGCCTGCCGTGAGCAGCGCAGGGCAGTCATTCGCGTAAGCGAATGACCGGGGAGGCGGGTCGCCTTCTTTGCCTCCTTTCTTGGCGAAGCAAGAAAGGAGGTCGCCCGCCGGGGCGAATTCCCGGCCAATTCAACGTGGAAAAAAGAAAGCCGACCAGCCAAGGCTCCACGCACAAATACGCCGGGTCAAAGTAGCACGCAGTTCTTCCAGACCCGCCCACCCGCCACGCGCGAAAAAAAACGGGCATCCACCGGATGCCCGCATAACGCGAGGAGAACAACTCGTTGCTGCAAGAGAACCCGCCGCCCGGGGCTGCGGGGTGATGCCGATCAGAACCTGTACACGAAGCCCAGCTGCACGCCGCGGATGCTCTCGCCATTCACGTCGGCGGCGGCGCTGTAGTTCTTGGGCAGGCCGGCGGAGCCCGCCGGGCGGAAGCCGGCGTTCTTGTCGTTGTCGATGACATCCACCAGGGCGTACACCATGGTGTCCTTGAAGATGTCGTAGTAACCGCCGATGGCCCAGCCGGCGGCGTTCTTGCCGGTGTTGGAGGTGTCGTCGATGCGGCCGTAGAGGGCGCCGACGCGCAGCTTCGGGGTCAGCTTGTAGTCGGCCGACAGTTGGTACACGTTGTAGTAGGTGTTGGCGCCGGTGTTGGTGCCGGTGACCAGGGAGCCGGTGTTGCCAAGGGGCGAGCCGCCGTTGTTGAGCAGGCTGGCGGAGGGGCAGGGCGCGGTGCTGCTGGAGCAGGCGGTGGCGTTGTTGTTGCTGCGGATGTAAGCCGCGTAGATCTTGCCCTTGCCGTAGTCGTAGTTGGCGTAGAAGTTGTTGTACATCACGGTGCGGTCCACCGTGGCGCCATTGGGGGCCTTGCCGCCGATGCCGGCGTAGCCGACCCGGAAGGGGCCGTTTTCGTAGTCGGCGGCGAGCTGGTAGACGCCCTGGTTGGCGGTCTCGTTCTCCTTGGCGCCCTGGAAGGAGTAGTGGGCTTCCAGCAACAGGCCGCTCATGCGGTTGGAGATCCACGCCAGGTCGCTGTCGTAGCGCGAGGGGACGCCGAAGATGTTGACCACCGAGCCCATGGTGCGGGCAGTGAAGTCGATGTAGCTGCCGCGATAGAACACCGCGGTGTTCTGGCGGCCGGCGCGGAATTCGCCGTACTGGGTCTTCAGGCCCACCCAGGCCTGGCGGTCGAACAGGCGGGTGGTGTCGGCCTGGGAGCCGTTGGTGATGTTGAGGCCCTGCTCCAGCTGGAACTTGACCGACATGCCGTCTTCCACCGGCTTTTCGCCGCGCACGCCGACCCGGGTGCGCAGGTAGCCGCCTTCTTCCAGTGCATTGAGGCTCTTGCCCGAGCTGCTGCGCATGAAGTTGAGGTACTGGTCGATGTTGCCGTACAGGTTGAAGGTGGCACCGCCGACTTCGATCGGGGGCAGCTCGGCATGGGCGCTGGCGGCGCTCAGGGCGGCCAGGCTGGCCAGGACGGTGCTGATGGTCTTTGCGTTCATTTGCCTACTCCTCTGTTGTTGTGTCATCCGCCAGCCGGGCCGTTTCGGGGCCGCTGCTGCGCGATGTGTCTCCGGTCATACCGACCAGCTCGGGTCAGCACGGGGCGGACTTTACAGAGGACGATCCGGGCGATAACCCGGTCAAGAGCAGAGTTTGCGCGCTGATCGCGCGTGCTTGCGCGATTGCCGCTCAGCTTCGATTTCAGGCGGAGGCATGTGGAGAGCAGGGGGCCGGGAGTCGGTTTTCCAGGCCTCATGGAAACCTTTTGGCGGTACGAACGCAGCGATTTCCCTGAATTTCGATCTATTGCGCCGCAGCATTGAAGCTGAGCGGCTATCGCGCACCTGTGCGCGTTGTTCGCGCAACACCGCTTTTCACCTGATTCTTCCGCCCGCCCCGCGTCGATAAGCTGCGTCCCATGCTGAATCGCCCAGGGTGTCTTGGAAATTCTTGGGAATGCGAGCCCTGGAGCGAAGCCCGGCAGCCGGTCATCAAGAGCCGGCCCCGGTGCCCGCCGTTCCGCCGGGACGCGATGGGCGACAGCCTGTTCCCTAAGGAGGAGTCAATGAAAAAGATCGTCGATGGATATTTCCATCTGCTGAAAATGCTGATCGCCCTGTGCCTGGCCGTGATGGTGGTGCTGGTCTTCGGCAACGTGGTGTTGCGTTACGCCTTCAACAGCGGCATTCCGGTTTCCGAGGAGTTGTCCCGCTGGCTCTTTGTGTGGCTGACCTTCCTGGGGGCTCTGGTGGGCATGAAGGAACACGGCCACCTGGGGGTCGATTCCCTGGTGTCCCGTCTGTCCCCGTTCGGCAAGAAAGTCTGCCTGGTGGCCAGCCAGCTGCTGATCCTCGGTGTGTTGTGGTTCCTCTTCTCCGGCAGCCTGGCCCAGACCCAGATCAACCTGGACGTGCAGGCCCCGGCATCCGGCCTGTCGATGGCCTGGTTCTACGGCATCGGCCTGGTGTTCAGCGTGACTGCGGCCGGCATCGTGCTCAATGACCTGTACCGGGTGCTGGCCGGCAAGTTGCAGGACCACGAGCTGGTGATGGTGACCGAGTCGGAGGAACTGGCCGAAGTGGCCCACCACCACGGCCAGGTGTCCGCACCGTCCTCCATCGCCAGCACCGCCAAGTAAGACCCCGGGAGACTGATCATGACGATTACCGTATTTCTCGGCTCCCTGCTTGGCGCGATGGCGCTGGGGATGCCCATTGCCTTTGCCCTGCTCGTCTGCGGCCTGGCCCTGATGTACCACCTGGACATGATGGATGCCCAGATCATCGCCCAGAACCTGACCAATGGCGCCGACAGCTTTCCGCTGATGGCCGTGCCCTTCTTCATGCTGGCCGGCGAGATCATGAATACCGGCGGCCTGTCGAAGCGCATCGTCAATGTGGCCATGGCACTGGTCGGTCATGTCCGGGGCGGCCTCGGTTATGTGGCCATCCTGGCGTCCTGCCTGCTGGCGGCCCTGTCGGGGTCGGCCGTGGCGGACGCGGCGGCGTTGTCGGCTCTGCTGGTGCCGATGATGGTCGGCGCCGGGCACGATCGGGCCAAGTCCTGTGGCTTGATCGCGGCGGGCGGCATCATCGGCCCGATCATCCCGCCTTCCATCGGTTTCATCGTCTTCGGTGTGGCGGCCAACCTGTCGATCTCCAAGCTGTTCCTGGCTGGCATCTTTCCCGGCCTGCTCATCGGCCTGTCCCTGGTGGCGGCCTGGTGGTGGGTGGCCCGTGACGAGAATCTGGCTCCTCCTCCGCGCAAGAGCGCCGGCGAAGTGCTGAAGACCCTGGCCGATGGTTTCTGGGCCCTGATGCTGCCGCTGATCATCATCTTCGGGCTCAAGTTCGGCATCTTCACGCCGACCGAGGCGGCCGTTGTGTGCGCCGTGTATTCGCTGTTCGTGGCCGTGGTGATCTACCGCGAGCTGAAAGTCAGCCAGATCTACGGGGTGCTGGTGGCCGCGGCCAAGACTACGGCGATCGTGATGTTCCTTGTCGCCGCGGCGCTCGTCTCCGCCTGGCTGATCACGGTGGCCGACCTGCCGGGCCAGATCGTCGAGCTGCTCGAGCCCTTCATGGGCAACAAGATCCTGCTGATGTTCGCAATGATGATGGTGGTGGTGATCGTTGGTACGGCCATGGACATGACGCCGACCATCCTGATCCTGACCCCGGTACTCATGCCCATCGTCCTGAAGGCCGGCATCGACCCGATCTACTTCGGCGTGCTCTTCATCATCAACAACGCCATCGGCCTGATCACCCCGCCGGTGGGCACCGTGCTCAACGTGGTGGCCGGGGTCGGCAAGGTGAGCATGGACGATCTGATGAAAGGCGTCTGGCCCTTCATGCTGGCCGAACTGCTGGCCCTGCTGCTGATGATCCTCTTCCCGCCGCTGGTGATGGTGCCGGCCAGCTGGTTCAACTGAGTTCGGCTCCCTGACATAACGGGCGCGGTCGCCGGGCTGACCGCAACAGGCAAGTCCATACAAATAGACAGGAGACACCCCATGATCCGTTTTACCCGTCGCGCCTTCGTGCTGGCCCTGGCCGCACTGCTCCCGATGACCGCCGCCCAGGCTGCGGACATCAAGGAGCGGACCCTCAAGTTCGCCTTCCAGAACAACAAGGGCCACCCCCAGGAAATGGGCGCCCAGAAGTTCGCCGAACTCGTCGCAGCCAGGTCCGGCGGCAAGATCAAGGTCAAGCTCTTCCCGGGCGGCCAGCTCGGCGGCGATGTGCAGACCATTTCGGCAGTGCAGGGCGGCACCATCGAGATCAGCGTGCTCAACTCGGGCATCCTGCAGAGCCTCAGCAAGGAGTTTGCGGTATTCGATTTCCCCTTCCTGTTCGCCAATCCGCAGGAGGCTGATGCCGTGACCGACGGCGCCTTCGGCCAGGGTCTGCACGCCAAGCTGGCGCCCAGGGGCCTGGTCGGCCTGGGCTACTGGGACCTCGGCTTCCGCAACATCACCAACAGCAAGCACCCGATCACCCGGGTGGAAGACATCGCCGGCCTCAAGCTGCGGGTGATCCAGTCGCCGATCTACGTGGACATCTTCACCGCCCTGGGCGCCAACCCCACGCCGCTGGCCTGGCCGGAGGTGTATAGCGCCCTCGAGCAGAAGGCGGTGGATGGTCAGGAGAACCCCAACACCACCATCCGCACGGCCAAGCTGAACGAGGTGCAGAAGCACCTGGCCCAGACCCGTCACATCTACAACCCGCAGTCCCTCATCTTCAGCAAGAAGCTCTGGGATACCCTGAGCGCCGATGAGCGGAAAATCATCACTGACGCCGCCACCGAGGCCACTGCCTACCAGCGCCAGGTGTCCCGCCAGCAGGCCAATGAGGCGCTGGAGGACCTGAAGAAGGCCGGCATGCAGGTGACCGAGATCGCGCCGGCCGAGCTGCAGCGCATGCGTGACAAGGTCAAGCCGGTGGTGGAAAAGTACAGCGCATCGGTCGGTGCAGAGACGGTCAAGACCCTCTACGCCGAGATCGCCAAGGTTCGCAAGTAAATCAGCACGGGGCGTACCGCGCCCCTCAGGAAGGAAGGACGCAATGCAAGAGTTCGTTTTCGACCATGCCTTCTGGATCGCCCTGATCCAGATCATCGGCATCGACATCGTGCTGTCGGGCGACAACGCGGTGGTGATCGCCCTGGCGGCCCGCTCGTTGCCGGAGGCCGATCGCCGGCGGGCGGTGATGTGGGGCAGCAGCGCGGCGGTGGTGATGCGGGTGACCCTCACCATCGTGGCCGCCGAGCTGCTCCGCCTGCCGCTGCTGAAGGTGGCCGGGGCCGGGCTCCTGCTGTGGATCGCCGTGCAGCTGCTGCTGCCGGAGGACGAAGGCGAAGGCGAGGGCCAGATGGTCAAGGGCGGTTTCATCGCCGCCATCAAGACCATCATGATCGCCGACCTGGTGATGAGCATGGACAACGTGGTGGCCATCGCCGGGGCATCCAAGGGCAGCCTGCTGCTGCTCATCTTCGGCCTGGGGCTGAGCATTCCGCTGGTGGTGTTCTCGAGCACCTTCCTGATGAAGGTGATGGAGCGCTTCCCGGTGGTGGTCACCGGCGGTGCCGCGCTGCTGGGCTTCGTGGCCGGCGAGATGGTGGTCAGCGACCTCTTCCTGGGGCCGTGGATCGATGCCAACGCGGCCTGGCTGCACCGGGCCCTGCCGCTTGCCGGCGCGGTCTTCGTGGTCTCGGTCGGCAAGCTGCTGGCCGCCCGCAAGGCGCGCAAGGCGGCCCTCGAACTGTCCCTGGGGGAGGCTTCCCCCGAATCCGGCACACCCCGTTGAAGGAGGCGCATTCATGAGCAAGATCCTGATTCCCGTTGATGGCTCCGAAGCGTCCGCTGCGGTGCTCAAGGCGCTTCCCGCCTGGCTTGCCCGTCTGGCCGGACCGGCGGAGATCCACCTGATCAACGTGCAGCACCCGGTTGGCCAGGACGTGGGCCAGTTCGTCGGTCACGACAAGCTCCAGGACTTCCACCGGGAGGAGGGCCTCAAGGCCCTGGCCGCGGTGCATGCGGGGCTGGCCGCCGCCGGCATCGAGGCCAGCCGCCATGTGCTGGTGGGCGAGGACGCGGCGGTGGTGATCAGCGGCTTTGCCCGCGAAAAGGGCTGTGACGAGATCTTCATGACCACCCACGGGCGCGGTGCGCTGGCCAAGCTCTTCCTGGGCTCGATCGCCGCCGAGGTGGTGCGCCTCGCCGACGTGCCGGTCACCTTGGTGAAGTGATGCCGGCCGGGGTGCGCTGAAGCCCGGCCACCCCCCAACCCGATCCTGATTGATGACGCCGAACCTCCGGTTTCCACCGGAGGGAGGGCCCCTGCGCGCCGATTTCCTTGAAACCGGGCCTGCGCCCCACGAAAGGACATGCCATGTACACCCACATCCTGTTGCCGACCGATGGCTCGGAGCTGTCCCACAAGGCCGTGCTGCACGGCATCCAGTTGGCCCGGGCGACCGGCGCCCGCGTCACCGGCCTGTGCGTCGTCCTGCACGCCATGACCCCCCGGGGCTTGGGCGACACCATGGTGGGCGACGCCCAGCTCAACGCCAATGCCGAAATGTTCCTGGCCTTTGTCGCCGACGAAGCGAAGAAGGCCGGCGTGCCCTGCGACTGCTTCTTCGTCAGCGGTGACTCGGTGGCCGAGGAGATCGTCCGGGCTGCCGACAGCACCGGCTGCGACCTGATCTGCATGGCCTCCCACGGCCGGCTCGGCTTGCGCAGCCTGCTGATGGGCAGTGAAACCACCAAGGTTCTTCATTACAGCAAGGTGCCGGTGTTGATCAGCCGCTGAGGCGCCGACACCCCACCGCAATAAAGGAAACACAGACCATGATCAGCGGAAAGACGACCGTCATCGCGCATCTGGGCTATCCCACCGAGAGCTTCAAGGCGCCGATGATCTACAACCCGTGGTTCGAATCCCGGGGCATCGACGCCGTCGTGATGCCCATGGGCGTCAAGCCCGAGGACTACCCGGCCGCCGTCGAGTCCCTGCGCCGGATGACCAACTTCCGGGGCGCCCTCGTCACCATGCCCCACAAGGTCACCACCCTGTCCCTGGTGGACGAGGTGACCCCCACAGCCCGCATCGCGGGTGCCTGCAACGCCATCCTGCTGCGCCCGGACGGCAGCCTGCTGGGCGACCAGTTCGACGGTGCCGGCTTCGTGCGCGGCGTGCTGCGCAAGGGCCAGGCCCTGCAGGGCCGGCGCGTGCTGGTGTCGGGCAGCGGCGGTGTCGGTTGCGCCATTGCGGCTTCGCTGGCTGCCGCCGGGGTGGCCGAGATGGCCTTGTACGACGCCTGGCCCGAATCCGCTGCGGCGCTGGCCGAGCGCCTGCGCAGCCATTACCCCGCCCTGAAGGTCCGCGTCGGCTCCAATGATCCGGCCGGCTTCGACCTGATCGTCAATGCCACGCCCCTCGGCATGAAGGACAGCGACCCGCTGCCCTTCGACATGGCGCGGGTCGACCCGCACACCTTCGTCGGCGAGGTCGTCATGAAGCAGGCCATCACCCCGCTGCTGGCTGCGGCCCAGGCCAAGGGCTGCCCGATCCAGGTGGGCACCGACATGCTCTTCGAGATGATCCCGGCCTACCTGGAGTTCTTCGGCTTCGGCACTGCCACCCCGGACGAACTGCGCGCCGTCTCGCAGATCCAGTACTGAAAGGACCCGGTCATGAAGAAGATCCTGATGCTCCACGGCATCAACCACAACATGTTCGGCAAGCGCGACCCGGTGCAGTACGGCACGGTGACCCTGGCCGACATCGACGCCCGCCTGCAGGCCCTGGGCCACGAACTCGGCGTCGTCGTGGACAGCTACCAGACCAACCACGAAGGTGACATGTGCCTGCGCATCCACCAGGCCTTCACCGACGGGGTGGATGCGGTGCTCATCAATGCCGGGGCCTGGACCCATTACAGCTACGGCATCCGCGACGCGCTGGCCATCCTCACCTGTCCGGTCGTGGAGCTGCACATGTCCAACATCCATGCCCGTGAGCCCTTCCGCCACGTGTCGGTGTTCGCCGATATCGTGCGCGGGCAGATCTGCGGCTTCGGCGCCGACAGCTACCTGCTCGCCCTGCGGGCGGCGGTGGCGGCGTTGTAGGGGAAGGGTTCGCAGGCCTGTGAGAAGGATTCGCAGGGCTGTTGGATCGATTCACAAGCCTGAGAGAAGGATTTCAGGCGCTGTGAGGACGATTCACAGGGCTGTGGGAAGGATTCACAGCGCTGTTATATCGATCCACAGGCCTGAGAGAAGGATTACAGGCGCTGTGAGGACGATTCACAAGGCTGCGAGAAGGATTTCAGGGGCTGCGAGAACGACTGACAGGACTGTTGCAGGGGTGGCTCCGGCCACCCCTACAGCAGCGCCAGCAGTGCATGTTCCGCCTCCCGCAGCACCGGCAGGGTGCGCGACAGGGCCTGCTGGGTGGTTTCGTTGCCGATGGAGAGGCTCACGCTGATGGCCCCCACCACTTCGCCGGCGCGGGTGCGCACGGGTACGGCGATGCCCCGGCGGCCCTGTTCCAGCTGCTGTTCGAGGATGCAGTAGCCGTTGCCGCGGGCGGCCTGGATCACGGCGCGGACGTCGTCCACATTGGTCATGCTGTGCGGGGTGTAAGGGACGAACTTGCGCCCTTCCAGCCAGCGGCCCACTTCCTCGGGCGGGCGACAGGCCAGCAGCACGATGCCCGCCGATGCGAGGTTGGCGGCGATGCGCGCGCCCAGCACAAAGCCGAGGCTCTGCACCCGGCCGTTGCCGTTGCGGGCCACGAAGACCACCTCGTCCTCGTCCAGTACCGCGAAGAAGGCCGAGCCGCCCAGCTCCATGCTGATGCGCTGCAGGAAGGGCTGCACGGCGCGCGGCACCTTGGCCGAATCGAAATACGACCAGCCCAGGCGCAGGATGCGCGGGGTCAGCCAGAAGTGGGTGCCGTCGGTCTGCACATAGCCCAGGTGCTCCAGGGTGAGCAGGTAGCGGCGTGCTGCGGTGCGGGTGATGCCGGTGCGGCGGGCCGCGGTGGAGGGGGTCAGGCGGGGGTGGGCATCGTTGAAGGCCTCGATCACCTTGAGGCCTTTCTCCAGCCCGGCAATCCAGTCCCGCCGGTCGAGCTGCTGCTCTTCGGTCATGGGATGTCTCCGTTATCGTTATTGGAATTCGCGCGATTATTGGTGCGCGCTGCGCGATTGTCGCGCAATCGAACCCCTGGGGCAATGTTCGTGGCGGTGGGTGCTCCCTAAGATTCTCCTGCCGGAGAGAGCGGCCGATTGCCCTGCGGAGCGGCTGCCGTGACACCACGAGATCCCACAAGACCCACCAGGCGGAGACCCGAAATGCGCCGATCCATCGCCACCGTATGCATCAGTGGCACCCTCGAAGAAAAGCTCGAATCCATCGCCCGCGCCCGCTTCGACGCCGTCGAGATCTTCGAGAACGACCTCATCGCCAGCCGCCTGTCACCGCGGGAGATCCGCCAGCGCTGCGCCGACCTGGGCCTGGGCATCGACCTGTACCAGCCCTTCCGCGACATGGACGGGGTGGATGAGGCCCGCTTCCGGCGCAACCTGGACCGGGCCCAGCGCAAGTTCGACCTGATGGTGGAGCTCGGCGCGCCCATGCTGCTGGTGTGCTCCAACGTGCAGCCGGACATGATCTGCGACGACGAACTGCTCGCATCCCAGCTCCACGCCATGGCCGAGAAGGCCGCCGAGCGCGGGCTGCGGGTGGCCTACGAGGCGCTGGCCTGGGGCCACCACGTCAATCGCTACCTGCACTCCTGGGAGATCGTGAAGAAGGCCGACCACCCGCACCTGGGCCTGTGCCTGGACAGCTTCCACATCCTGTCGCGGGGGGACGATCCGGCGGGCATCGAGACGATCCCGGCGGACAAGCTGTTCTTCCTGCAGCTGGCCGACGCGCCGATGCTGGCCATGGACGTGTTGCAGTGGAGCCGCCATTTCCGCTGCTTCCCGGGGCAGGGCACCTTCGACCTGGCCCGCTTTGTCGAACACGTGCTGATGGCAGGCTACCCGGGGCCCCTGTCGCTGGAGGTGTTCAACGACGTCTTCCGCGCGGCACCCAACCGGCGTACCACGCTGGATGCCCATGAATCCCTGCTCTTCCTCGAAGAGCAGGTGCGCCAGCGCATTGCGGCGCGGGCGGTGGCGGATCCGGCGGCGGCGCAGCTGGCGGAGCGCATCGAGCTGTTCAACCCGCCGGCTCCGCCGACCCTGAAGGGGGTGTCCTTCATCGAGTTCGCGGTGGACGCGGCCTCCGGCCACGTGCTGGCCCGGGCCCTGGAGGGACTGGGCTTCGACCGCCTGGGGGCTCACCGCAGCAAGGATGTGACGCTGTATCAGCAGGGGGAGGTGCGCCTCATCCTCAACCAGGAGCCGGGCTCCTTTGCCGCGGATTTCTTCCAGCGCCGCGGGCCGTCGATCTGTGCGCTGGGCCTTGCCACCGATGACGGCCAGCGGGCGGTGAACCGGGGGGTGGCCTTCCAGCTGCCCCGTTACGCGGGGCGCGTGGGGCCCAACGAGACCATCATCCCGGCCCTGCGGGCGGTGGACGACAGCGTGATCTACTTCGTCTCCCAGGCCCTGGAAGAGCGGGGCTTCCTGGAGAGTGATTTCGTCATCGAGGCGGGCCGGCAGGGGCACAGCCGGGCGGGCATCCGCCAGGTGGACCACCTGGCTCATGCCTACCCCCTGGAGCAGTTCGACACCGGGGTGCTGTTCAACCGGGTGGTGCTGGGGCTCGCCCCCCAGCCCAGCCTGGAGCTGGCCGACCCCCACGGCCTGGTGCGCAGCTGCGCCATGGTGAACGACGACCAGTCCCTGCGCATCGCCCTGAATGTGTCGCAGAGCCGCACAACGGCCACCGGGCGCACCGCCGAGACCCTGCAGGGCGGCGGCATCCACCATATCGCCCTGGCCTGCGACGACATCTTCGCCTGCGCCACCCGGGTGCGGGCCGGCGGCATCGCGCTGTTGCCGGTGCCCGACAACTACTACGATGATCTGGCGGCCCGGCTGGATCTGGAGCCGGGGCTGGTCGAGCGCATGCGCCAGTTCGGCGTGCTCTACGACGAGAACGCCGATGGGGCCTTCTTTCACTTCTACGTGCGGTCTTTCGTGGGCAGCTTCTTCTTCGAGATCGTCCAGCGCGTCGGCCGCTATGCAGGATTCGGCGCAGCCAATGCGGCGGTGCGGATGACGGCCCAGAGTGCGCAGTAAAGTGGAGGCTTGAAGACACTTCGGAGCTTCCGTGTTGCCTGATTCACCCAAGTCACCCAAGTCACCTGAGCCATTGGAGTCACGTATCCCGGAATTCGCGCGCTCCCTGCGGGCGCGGGATTTCCGGTTGTATTTTTCGGGGCAGGCCATCTCCCTGCTCGGGTCGTGGATCCAGCAGGTGGCGCTGGTCTGGCTGGTGTACCGCATCACCGGGTCGGCGGCCCTGCTGGGGGTGACCACCTTCGTGGCGCTGGTGCCCCAGCTGCTGGTGGGGCCGCTGGCCGGGGCCTGGATCGACCGGCAGGACAAGCGGCGCTGGCTGATCGGCGTGCAGAGCCTGCTCGGGCTGCAGGCCCTGACCCTGGCCGGGCTGAGCGCGGCGGGCTGGATCGGCCCGGCCCTGATCGTCGCCATGTCGGCCTTGCTGGGGGTGCTCAACAGCTTCGATGCACCGCTGCGCCACGCGCTGATCAGCGCCTACGTGCGTGACAAGGACGACCTCCCGAACGCCCTGGCCCTGAACTCCATGCTGGTCAATGGGGGGCGCTTCATCGGGCCGCCGATCGCCGGCCTGCTGCTCGGGCTGACCTCGGAGGCCACCTGTTTCGCCCTCAACGCCCTGAGCTTCCTGTCCCTGATCGTGGCGGTGCTGCGCGCCGAGGGGCGTCCGCTGCAGCGGGCAGGGGGCTCGGTGGGGCGGGTCTTCAAGGAGGGAGCCCGCTACGTGTGGTCGACCTGGTCGGTGCGGGTGCTGATCGCCGCACTGGCCGTGGTGAACCTCACCGCCTCGAGCTACGCCACCCTGCTGCCCATCCTGGCCAAGGATGTCTTCCTCGGCGATGCCCGCACCCTGGGCCTGCTGTGGGGCGCGGCCGGCGGCGGGGCCTTTGTCGGCACCTCCACGCTGGCAGGGGTGAAGTCCTTGCCGCGCCTGAGCTTCGGCGTGATCGGCGCGGTGGCCCTGTGCGCCGCCGGACTGGCGGTGACCGGGGTGGGCGGGCTGGTGGCGCTGGCCTGCCTGGGCCTGGCGATGATCGGCTTCGGGGTGGCCGTGAGCAATGCCGGCATCAACATGCTGCTGCAGTCCAGTGCGCCGGATGCCCTGCGCGGACGCGTGGTGTCCTTCTTCATGGCGGCCCGCTTTGGCGCCGACGCCATCGGCGGCCTGCTGGCCGGGCTGCTGGCCGCCTGGCTGGGGGTGCGCCATACCCTGTGGGTGGAGGGCGTGGTGCTGGCCGTCTGCCTGGTCTTCCTGTTCAAGCGGCGCAAGCGCCTCAGGGAGGCCTTCGGGCCCTGATCTTTGGGCCCGATCTTTGGGCCCTGATTCCCACGGACGCAGCCGCCCGGCGGCAGTGTCCATACCGGCGGGTTCTTCCCTCCCATTTCGTCCCCGCCGGTCATTTGGCCCATCGGACCCCTGGTTCGGTGGGCTTTCTTTTTCCCCGACGTATAAGTCCCGGGCCGCGCGATCTGTTGTGCGCGTTGATCGCGCATTTCGGACGCATGTCGCGCAGATGCGCTCGGCAGGCCGCGAATACAGGGTGAGGCCATTGCTAGCATCTGCCCCACGAATCCGGGTCTGGCAGTGCCGCGGCCCGGTCGATCACGACAACAACGGAGACATCATGAAAGTCCAATCCCTGTACCGCAGCTTCGCCTTCGGCAGCCTGTTGAGCACCGCTTTCCTGGCCGCAGCACCCGTGTCCGTATGGGCGGCCGACATCCAGGAGCGCAATTTCAAGGTCGCCATCGCCGTCAATGCCGGCACGGCCCATTACGACGGCGGCGTGAAGTTCTGCGAGCTGCTCGAGAAGAAGAGCGGCGGCAAGATGAAGGCCAAGATGTACGGCGGCGGCGCCCTCGGCAAGGACACCGCGGTGGTGTCCTTGATGCAGGGTGGCGTGATCGAGATGGCCATCATGAACGCCAACCTGCTCACCGGCCTGGTGAAGGATTTCGGCGTGCTGGATTTCCCCTTTGCCTTCTCCAGCGAGAAGATCGCCTACAAGGTGCTGGACGGCGAGTGGGGCAGCAAGCTCGCGGCCAAGCTGCAGGACAAGGGCCTGGTCGGGCTGGGCTGGTGGGAGATGGGCTACCTGAACTACCACACCGGCAAGAAGCCGATCCAGAAGGTCGAGGACATCGCCGGCCTGAAGATCCGCGTCACCGAGACCCCGCTGCAGATCGACTTCCAGACCGCCCTGGGCGCCAACCCGGTGCCGCTGCCCTTCGTCGAGGTGTACACCGCGCTGGAGCAGAAGACCGTCGATGGCGGCAACCAGACCCTGATCAACCTGCAGCAGAGCAAGTTCTACGAGGTGCAGAAGTACGTGACGATCACCAATCACATGTACAACCCGCAGATGCTGCTGATGAGCAAGAAGACCTACGACAAGCTGTCGGCTGACGAGAAGAAGATCCTCAACGAGGCGGCTGTCGAGGCACGTGACCATCAGCGTCAGCTGTCCCAGAAGTACGGTGCCGAGGCGATGGCCTTCCTGAAGACCAAGATGAGCATCAACACCCTGCCGCCGGAAGAGGTGGCGAAGATGAAGGAGAAGACCCGGCCGCTGATCGACAAGTACGCGAAACAGTACGGCGAACAGACCGCCCGGGAGATGTTCGCGGAGATCGAAAAGGCCGGCCGCGGCAACTGATCCGGAGCGTTTCCGGCATCACCGGACAGCCCGGGCACTTCGGTGTCCGGGCTTTTTCATTAGGCTGAAGTCCGGTCGGCTTCATGTTCGGTGTATATGCCGAAAGGAAATATTCGCATTGACTTTCGAATTCGAATGAATACAATTGAATTCAATCCAATCCGGGTATGAAAGGGTGCGAATGAGTCAGGCAACCAGCATGGAGCCACTTTCGGCGCGTATTCCGGGTGACTTGTATCTCTGGCTGGCCCAGCTGCGTGTCGAGGGTGCCACGACCAACAGTGACAAGTTGCGTGTGCTGCTCGGGCAACTGAAGCGGCAGCACGATGGCGCGTTCGACTACGCGGCAGCCCATGCCTGGGCACGCGATCTCACCGGCCAGTTGCGGGAGTCCCTGGTAGTGATGGAGGGCCAGGGCGGCGCGCACTCGGAGGTGCTTGGCGCGATCCTGGACCACACGACAGCTGCGCTGGCATTGATCGTCAGCCACGCGCCGAAGGATTCCGGTCAGGCTGCGCTGCTCGAAGACGCACTCGTGCGGCGCAGTTTCACCCTCTGCGAGGCGCTTCTGCGGCAGGCCATCACCGCGTCGGCTGCTGCATACGATCCCGAGGTCATACGCCGCCACGTCGCCAATACGATCGAACTGGCCTCCAATCTTCCCCTCAAGAAAGGCTCCTCAAATGGCTGATTCCCTGAAGACCCGTGTGGCCCGCGTCATCACCGGTGGCATGCATGCCTTGCTCGATCGCCTGGAAGACCAGGCCCCGGAGGCTGCGATGGAGCAAGCTATGCGCGAGGCAGACCGCGTGATCGACGATGTGCGCCATGAACTCGGAACCGTTGCTGCAAACCGCCACCTGTCCCAGCAGCAGCACGCCAGCCTGAATGGCCAGCATGCGCGGCTGGCCGAACAGATCGATCAGGCCATGGCCCAGGGGCGCGACGAACTCATGCGGGCGGCCGTAGCCCGGCAGCTCGACATCGAGGCGCAACTGCCCGTGCTTGAAAGCAGATTGTCCGAGCTCACCCTCCAGGAGCGCGAGTTGCAGGGCTTCGCCTCCGCTTTGCTGGCCAAAAAGCGTGAGATGGCGGAGGCACTTTCGGCGTTTCGCCGGAGCCGTGCCGCCTCCGTGCAGACAAGCGGTCCGGCCGCCGGAGTGGGTGTGGAGCAGCGTATCGAGGCGGTGACCGAGGCTTTTGACCGGATCCATGAACGCCACACCGGGCTGACCGGTACGGCCGGCGGAGGCGGCCTGCGCCAGGCAGCACAGCTGAAGGAGCTTGACGACCTCGTCCGTGACAACAAGATCGCCGAGCGTATCGCCCAGCTCAAGGCAGGTCGGATGTGAGCCTCTTTACTGCAGATCAGAACCTGCCGTTTGGCATTGCCTTTGCACTGATCATCGGGATCGGCCTCCTCGAGGGGGTCGGCATGCTGATCTCTCTCAGCCCGAGCAACCTGCTGGACGACCTCATCCCCGACATCGACGGCGATGGTGGGCTGGATCGTGTGCTGGGCTGGCTGCATCTGGGCAAGGTTCCCGCGCTGGTCTTGCTGCTGCTGTTCCTGCTCGGCTACGCGCTCTTTGGCTACGGCCTGCAGATGGTGGCCCGGGGGCTGTTCGGCGGCTATCTGCCCGCCTGGCTGGCGGGGATGCTGGCCGTGCCATCGGGGCTGGCCACCGTACGCGGACTGGGTTCGCTCATCGCGCACATCATCCCCCGGGACGAGACGAGCAGCGTCAGCGAGCAGACCCTGATCGGGCGGGTCGGCGTGATCGTCGGTGGCACGGCCAGACGCGGGCTGGCCGCCCAGGCACGTGTCCGGGACAGCCTCGGGCGGTCCCACTACCTGATGGTGGAGCCGGACCTGGACGACGAAGTGCTCGAAGAAAACATGCAGGTGCTCATCGTCAGCAAGGCGGGGGCGTTCTACCGCTGCATCGTCAATCCTCATCCCGCCCTGATGCCCTGATCCAGGTGATGCATCCGGCACTGTCTTCAACCCACTCTCTCAGGAACGACTCTAAATGACCAACTTAATCGAAATGCTTGGATTGGCAGGCGTTGCGCTGCTCGCGCTGCTGGCGATCGGCATTGTCTTTGCGCGCTTGTACAAGCGCTCGACGAAGGAGACCGCGTTCGTGCGAACCGGTCTGGGCGGACAGAAGGTCATCATGGACGGTGGCGCCATCGTGCTGCCGGTGTTCCACGAGCGCGTGCTGGTGAACATGAACACCTTGAAGCTGGAAGTGCTGCGCCGGGAGCGCGAAAGCCTGATCACCAAGGACCGCATGCGGGTGGACGTCACCGCGGCCTTCTTTGTGAGGGTCAAGCAGACCGAGGAATCCATCAGCATCGCCGCGCAGACCCTGGGCGCGCGGACAATGAGTCCGGACGAGCTGAAGACCCTGGTCGAAGACAAGTTTGTCGATTCGCTGCGGGCCACTGCGGCAACGATGACCATCCAGGAGCTGCAGGACAAGCGTCGGGATTTTGTACAGGCCGTCCAGAATGCGGTGGCGGAAGACCTTGAGAAGAACGGCCTCGAGCTGGAGTCGGTTTCGCTGACCAGCCTCGATCAGACGGACAAGCAGTTCTTCAACCCCAACAACGCCTTCGACGCCGAGGGCCTGACCCGCCTTACCGAGCAGACTGAGGCCCGGCGCAAGCAGCGCAATGATGTGGAGCAGGACACCGAAGTCCTGGTCCGTACCAAGAATCTCGAGGCGACGCGGCTGAAGCTGACCATCGAGAAGGACGAGGAATTCGCATCCCTCTCGCAAAGGCGGGAGATCGAGAACAGCCGTGCCGAGCAGGCTGCCCTGATCGCCACCCAGCAGGCCGAGCGCAACCGGGAAGCGGAGGCGGCCAAGATCAATGCGGAGTTGCAGGTCAGCCAGAAGCGTATCGAGTCGGAGCGCGAGATCAGGGCGGCGGAGATCGACAAGAATCTGGCCATCCAGACCCGGGAAATCGACAAGAACCTGGCCGTTCAGACGCGCGAAATCGAGCTGGAGAGAATGACTGAAGTGCAGAGGGCCGAGCAGCGCAAGCAGGTCGAGATCGCCCGCCAGGACACGCAGATCGCCATCGCCACCAAATCGCGGGAGCAATCCGATGCCGATGCGACGGCGAATCTGGCTCTCGCTGAGGCGGTCAAGGCCGAGGAGCTCGTCACCACCGCCCGGCAAGTGGCCGTGGCGGAGCGCGAGAAGAGCATTCAACTGATCGAGGCCTCCAAGGAGGCCGAACAGAGTGCCATCGCCATCAAGGTGTCCGCTGCAGCCGAGAAGGAAGCTGCCCTCGATCGGGCCGACGCCATTACCATTGAAGCCACCGCGCGCCAGGCCGCCGCGCTGGCGGAAGCCGCTGGCAAGCGCGCCATCAATGAAGCGCTCAACACCTTGTCCGCCGCGCAGGTGGATCTCCAGGTACGTAGCCTGTTGCTGCAGCAGTTGCCCAACATCCTGGAGCAGGCGGTAAGGCCGATGGAGAAGATCGATTCGATCCGCATTTTCCAGGTCAGCGGTGTGCCGGGTGCCGCGGCATCCGGACCGGGGACGGCTGCTGTTGCAGGCGCAGGCGGTGCGACGTTTCCGGAGCAGGTGATGAACTCCGCCCTGCAGTATCAGTTGGCCAAGCCCATCGTCGATGCGGTCATGAAGGATGCCGGACTCTCCAACGACGGCATCACCGGGATTGCCCAGGCCTTGGGCGGCATGCTCGGGACGCCGGAAAGCGCGGGCTGATCGAAGCAGACCTGCTCTGCGCCGGGCGGTCGGGCTCACGGCCGGGAGCGGTCGGAGGGCTCGGCTGCAGGATAAAAAAACACCGCCGGACAAGAGGAGGGGGCTGTCCGGCGGGTCAAGGAGCCCGTCTTTCAGGGCTGTGGAGGAGACACTCCGCTAACGGCGGAACTGTACGCTTCTTTAATCATTTTTCATTATTTTTCTTACCCGGATTGGGTTGATTGACCGGCGGCGGCGGAGCGGGGCTGGCAGCGCTTGGGCAGGTGGCGCGTCAAGGCGTTAGACTGACGGGCTTTGATGATCCAGCTTTGGATGGAAAGGATGTCGGCAGCATGACTTTGCGGATCGCGATCAACGGCTATGGGCGGATCGGCCGCTGTTTCCTGCGGGCCCTCCACGCCTCGCCGGTGCGGGGGCGTTTCCAGGTGGTGGCCATCAACGAGCCGGCGGACCTGGAGAGCATGGCCTACCTGACCCGCTATGACTCGACCCATGGCTGTTTCCCGGGCCAGGTCGAGGCCGGCGAGGGTTGCCTGAAGATCGACGGCACGGTCATCCCGGTGTTTCACGCCGAGACCCCCGAGGGGGTCGATTGGGCGGCCATCGGCGTGGACGTGCTGGTGGAAGCCTCCGGGCGCTACAGTCACCGGCATGAGCTGGAGCGTTTCCTGGCGGCGGGCTGCCGGCGCCTGCTGCTGTCCCATCCCGGGCACACGGCCAGCGATGTGGACCGCACCGTGGTGTTCGGCATGAACCACGACCTCCTCAGCGGGGATGAGCGCATCGTCTCGGCGGCGTCCTGCACCACCAACGCGATCGCCCCGGTGCTGGCCCTGCTGGACCGCAGCTTCGGCATCGAGCAGGCCATGCTGACCACCCTGCATTCGGTGATGAACGACCAGCCCCTGATCGACGGCTATCACCATACCGATCTGCACCGGACCCGCTCGGCGATGCAGTCGATGATCCCGGTATCCACCGGCCTGGCCCGTGGCGTGCAGCGCATGCTGCCGGAACTGGCAGGTCGCATCGAGTCCAAGGCGATCCGGGTGCCGGTGGTCAACGTATCGGCCATCGACCTGGTGGCGACCCTGCGCTGCGACACCACGGCCGCCGAGGTGAAGGCCCTGCTGCGGGCTGCCGTGGCCGGCAGCGAATCGGGCCGCATGGATTACACCGAGCATCCCCATGCCTCCATCGACTTCAACCACAGCCCCCATTCGGCCATCATCGATGGCGGCCAGACCCGCATGAGCGGCGCGCGCCTGCTCAACCTGCTGGTGTGGTTCGACAACGAGTGGGGCTTTGCCAACCGGATGATCGACGTGGCGGCCTGCTGGGGGGCCCGGATGGGCCGCTGAGTGCAGGTCGGGGCCGCCGCCTGCGCGGCCCCGTGGTCTTGTCAGAAGCGCCGGGCGAACTCTGTGGCTTCCAGGATCGCCCGCTTGGCGTCCAGCTCGGCTGCCACGTGGGCGCCGCCCACCAGGGTGTGCGGAATGCCGGCCGCCTCGAGCGCGGGCTGCAGCTCGCGTCGGGGCTCCTGGCCGGCGCAGATCACCACCGTATCCACCTCCAGGCAGCGCATCTGCCCGTCCACCTGGATGTGCAGCCCGGCATCATCGATGCCGATGTACTCCACCCCGCCGAGCATGTGCACGCCGCGCTTCTTCAGCAGCAGGTTGCGGGCCCAGCCGGTGGTCTTGGCCAGCCCGGCACCCAGCTTGCCGGCCTTGCGCTGGAGCAGCCACACCTCCCGCGGCGGCGCCGGCATGCCCGGTGCGGCGAGGCCGCCCCGGTTGCCGGTATAGCCTGGGTCGATACCCCATTCCTGCTGGTAGGCGTGGACCGGGTCGCCGTGTTCTCCGCCGTGGGTGAGCAGCTCGGCCACGTCGAAGCCGATGCCGCCGGCACCGATGACGGCAACCTTGCGGCCTGCCGGGCGGCGCCCCTCGATCACGTCGATGTAACTCGCCACCCGGGGATGATCCAGGCCGGGGATGGCGGGGCGGCGCGGGGTGATGCCGGTGGCCAGCACCACGTGGTCGAAGCCGGCGAGGTCCGGGGCGTCCACCTTGCGTCCCAGCTGCGTGGGGACTTGCAGCTCGGTCAGGCGGGTCCGGAAGTAGCGCAGGGTCTCGCCGAAATCCTCCTTGCCGGGGATCTTGCGGGCGTAGTTGAACTGCCCGCCGACTTCAGCCGCGGCGTCGAACAGGCTGACCTGGTGGCCCCGTTCTGCCAGCGTGGTGGCGGCGGCAAGGCCGGCCGGGCCGGCGCCCACCACAGCGACCTTGCGTGGCTGCGCGGCGGGGGCCGGCGGAGCCTCGAACTCCCGGCAGGCATCCGGATTGACCAGGCAGGAGGCCGGCTTGCCGACGAAGATGTGGTCGAGGCAGGCCTGGTTGCAGGCGATGCAGGTGTTGATGGCGTCGGCCCGGCCGGCAGCGGCCTTGGCCACGAAGTCGGCGTCGGCCAGGAAGGGGCGGGCCATGGATACCAGGTCTGCATCGCCGCGGGCCAGGATGTCCTCGGCGAGCTGCGGATCGTTGATGCGGTTGCTGGCGATCACCGGCAGCTTCACCGCCCTGCGCAGGCGCCCGGCGAGGCTGCTGAAGGCGCCCCGCGGCACGCTGCTCATGATGGTGGGGATGCGTGCCTCGTGCCAGCCGATGCCGGTGTTGAGGATGGTGACGCCGGTGGCCTCGGCGGCCTGGGCGAAGGCGATCATCTCGTCCCAGGTGCTGCCGCCTTCCACCAGGTCGAGCAGGGACAGGCGGAAGATCAGGATGAAGTCGGGGCCGGCGGCGGCGCGCACTGCGCGCAGCACTTCCAGGCCGAAGCGGCAGCGGTTCTCGAAGCTGCCACCCCAGCGGTCATCGCGCAGATTGGTGCCGGGGGCCAGGAACTGGTTGATCAGGTAGCCCTCGGAGCCCATCACCTCGACACCGTCGTAGCCGGCCTGGCGCGCAAGCGCGGCGGCCCGGCCGTAGTCGGCGATGGTGCGCAGGATCTCCTCGTCGCTGAGGGCGCGGGGTGTGGCCGGATTGATCGGCGCCTTGAGTGCCGACGGGGCGACGGGCGCCTTGCCATAGGCGTAGCGGCCGGTGTGCAGGAGCTGCAGGCAGATGCGCCCGCCGGCCGCATGCACCGCATCGGTGACGACCCGGTGGCGGAGCGCCTCGGCCTCGTTGTCGAAGCAGGCGCCGCCCTGGTGGATGCCGCCCTCCCGGTTGGGCGCGAAGCCGCCGGTGACGATCAGGCCGGCGCCGCCACGGGCGCGGGCCGCGTAGAAGGCGGCGAGGCGTTCGAAGGGATGGTCCATCTCCTCGAGCCCGGTGTGCATGGAGCCCATCAAGACCCGGTTGGGCAGGGTGGTGAAGCCCAGGTCGAGGGGCGCGAGGAGGTGAGGGTAGGGGATATTGCGGGAAGAATTCATGGGCCGGCTGTCTCCATCATTATGTTTGTCCGCTCATTTCAGGGACAGGCCGGCGTGCTGTCAATGTGCCCTAGGGGAAGATGCCCTAGCGGAATACCCGCTGCACGGCCACCACGCCCATCAGGATCAGCACGCCTGCGGCGCACAGATTGAAGACGTCGCCACTGGCCAGGGCCAGCGCTTCGGCATGGGCCGGAAGGCCGGGCTGGCCGTGGAGCAGGCGGGCGGCCCAGTCCATGCCGGGGTGTTGCGGATCCAGGTGCCGGGCGTAGCGCCATTGCAGCAGCAGGGTACCGGCGGTCACCGCGAGGGACAGGCCGAGCTGGCGGATGATGTTCTTCACCTGGTAGGCGTGGGAGAACACCGCGGGGGCGATATGCACGAAGGTGCCCATCGCCACCGGCCCGACAAAGAAGGGAATCGACAGGCCCACCAGCAGGCTCGGGGCCAGCAGCAGGTGCCAGTCGCCGGCGCCTGCCCAGCGTCCGAAGCCCAGGCAGGACAGAGCCACCAGGGCCAGGCCGGTGAGCATGAAGACCCGCGGGCGCGAATGCTGGCGGGCCATGGCGGCATGGCTGAGGGCGCCGATCAGGCTGCAGGCCATGGACGCGCTGAGGATGGCCGCGCCGTGCAGCATGTCGAGCTGCAGGCCGTGCAGGAACAGGATGGGCAGCAGGAAGCCGCTGAGGCCCATCAGGAAGTAGCCGCAGAAGTAGAACAGCAGGCCGGCCATGTAGCGGGGTTCGAACAGGCCGCGATAGTTGATCAGCGGGCGCTCCCGCTTCCACTGGCGGACGGCGAAGACGGTGAGCGCGGCGACCGATGCAGCCCCGGCCGCAAAGACCCGGCCGGGCGCGTCGAAGAGCGCGAACTGGGCGGCCTGCAGGGCGTATTGCAGGGCAAACAAGGCCACTGCCAGGCCGAGCAGCCAGCCCCAGTGTTCTTCGCTGCGGGCGCCCGCCGGGGTGGTCTCGCGGGACAATCGGGGAGCGGCGACGAAGGCCACCAGGGCGCAAAGGGGCAGCACAGCCCAGAACAGGGCGCGCCAGCCGGCCAGGTGGATCAGGCCGGCGGCGGCGAGGGGGGACAGGGCCACCGCACCGAGCAGGGTGCCGACGAAGACCAGCAGGCCGCCGAAGCGGGCTGATTCCGGCAGGCGGTTCATCTGCATCCGCCCGGCGGTGAAGAAGGTGGCGCCGCCGGCGCCCTGCAGGGCTCGCCCGGTGGCGAACTGGCCGAGCCCGTCGGCTGTGGCGCAGAGCACGGCGCCCAGGGCGAACAGCGCCAGGGAGCCGAGGATGAAGTTGCGGTAGCCCAGCCGTTCGACCATCCACTGGTGCTTGTAGAGCATGAAGATGGCGGCCACGCCATACAGGGTGAAGGCAAAGGCGAAGGCTTCGGCACCCAGGCCGAGCCCGCCCATGATCGAGGCCGCGGCGAAGGTGACCATGCCGGTTTCCAGAAACTCCACGCAGGTGACCGCGGAAATCATGGCGAGGAGTCCCCGGACATGCCGGGACGGCTGCGTGGAAAGTGGGATGGTCAAGGTGGAGGGCACGCTCACAGGACGTCCTGATGGATGGGATGGTTCAGTCTAGTGGGCGGGGTAAAATGCTTCAAATCGATTGATGTAATCCAGGGTATCGAAATGAATGATATCGATCACGCCGCCTTCCGCCGCATCGACTTGAATCTGCTGGTGGCCTTCGACGCCCTGGTGCGAGAGGTCAGCGTGAGCCGCGCGGCTGCCCGTCTGTGCATCGGCCAGCCAGCCATGAGCCACGCGCTGGCCCGCCTGCGCAGCCTTTTTGGCGATGACATCCTGTACCGGGACGGCGGCGCCATGCGGGCCACGCCGAAGGCCGTGGCCCTTGCCGAGCCGGTACGGCGGATCCTCGAGGATGTGCGCCGGGTGGCCGGTGGCGAGGAAGACTTCGACCCGGCGCGGGCGCGGGGCAAGGTGCGCATCGCCCTCAACGACCCCCTCGAGGCGCTGCTGATGCCGGGCCTGGTGGCGCGCCTGCGCAGCCGAGCACCCGGCCTTGCCCTGTCGGTGCAGTCCCTGCCGGGCTCACACCAGCTGGAAGCCCTGGATGCGGGGGAGATCAGCCTGGCGGTGGGGTATTTCCCGGTGGTGAGGGAGGTGCACGAGGCGGTCGCGCTGTACGTATCGGGGTTTTCCTGCGCCTTCAATCCGGAGCTGGTAAGCATGCCCTCCCGGCCGGGGCTGGCAGAGCTGGCGCGCTTTCCGCACATCCACACCACCTACACCGGCGAGTCTTCGGGCGTGGTGGATGGGATCTTCGAGGCCCATGGGCTGGAGCGGCAGGTGGTGGCGCGCAGCGCGATGCCCCTGTCGATCCCCTTCGTGCTCAAGCGCAGCCCGCTGGTGGCGGTGCTGCCCGACATGCTGGTGCGGATGTTCGCGGCGCATGCAGACCTGCGCTTCGAGCCGCTCGAGGTGGAGGGCTTGAGCCTGCCGGTGAGCCTGCTGACCCATCGCCGCGACCGGCGTGATCCATTGGTCGCCTTCGTGGCCGGCCTGCTCGTGGAGAGCATGGAGGAGTGGATCAGCAGCGGGGCCGGCTGAGCCCCGGGCATGGCTCAGTCGCCGCGGGAGAGGGCCGGGCGGCGGCCGATCTCGACCTTCAGCTCGATCTTCTCCTTGCTGCGGCGCAATTCGAAGCCGGCCTTGCGGCCCGGCGCCAGTGCGGCAATGGCCTCGAGCATGGCCTGCGGGTCGTTCACCTTGCGGCCGTCCACGGCCAGCAGCACGTCGCCGGGGCGGATGCCGGCGCGGTCGGCCGGGCTGCCGCGCATGACGCCGGAGATCAGGGTGCCGTCGCCGGAAGGCATGCCGAAGGACTCGGCCAGCTCCGCGGTGACGGCCTGGACTTCCACCCCGATCCAGCCCCGGGTCACCGAGCCGTTCTGGATGATCTGCTCCATCACGCTGCGGGCCAGGGACACGGGAATGGCGAAGCCGATGCCCAGTGAGCCTCCCGAGCGGGAATAGATGGCGGCATTGATGCCCACCAGGTTGCCTGCTGAATCCACCAGCGCGCCACCGGAATTGCCGGGGTTGATGGCCGCGTCGGTCTGGATGAAGTCCTCGAAGGTGTTGATACCCAGGTGGGAGCGGCCGAGCGCCGAGACGATGCCCATGGTAACCGTCTGGCCGACGCCGAAGGGGTTGCCGATGGCCAGCACCACGTCACCCACGTGGAGTTGCTCGGTGCGGCCGAAGGTGATGGCCTTGAGCTTGTCGCTGGCATGGATCTGCAGCACGGCGAGATCGGACTCCGGGTCCCGGCCGACGATCCGCGCGCTCAGCTTGCGGCCGTCATTGAGGGCGACCTCGATCTCGTCGGCGGCCTCGATGACGTGGTTGTTGGTGAGGACATAGCCCTCGGGCGAGACGATCACGCCCGAGCCCAGGCCGGATGCCCGCTGCTGGGGACGGTTGTCGAGGCGGTCACCGAAGAAGTGGCGGAACAGGGGGTCGTCGGCAAACGGATGGCGCTGAGCCTTGACCTCCTTGCTGGTGAAGATGTGCACCACCGCGGGCAGCGCCACCCGGGCCGCATCCGCATAGGACGCAACCGGTCGCCCGCCGGACGTCGGCACGGCCGGGAGGGTCTCCTGAATGGTGATGGACGGCAGGACCGGACGGTCGCCGACCCACTCGGGTTTCAGGGTGCTGACCACGAACAGTACGGCAAGGGACACCGTAACTGCCTGGGCAAAGATCATCCACAAGCGATGCATCGTAAAATCGCGGGCTGGAGCCCCGCTGGAAGGGGGGCTGAAATGAACGGGTTCAGGGAGGAACGGCCATGCAGAGAGCCGAACTGCAGCAATATCTCGACAACCTGCTGGAAGTCGGGCGATTCAGGGATTATTGCCCAAACGGGTTGCAGGTGGAAGGACGCGAGTCAATTAGCCGGGTGATCTGCGGCGTGACGGCCAGCCAGGCCCTGCTCGACGAAGCGGTGGCCCGGCAGGCGGATGCGGTGCTGGTTCATCACGGCTATTTCTGGCGGGGTGAGGACGGCCGGGTAACCGGGATGCGGCGCAAGCGTCTGGCGACCCTGTTACAGCACGACATCAACCTCTTCGCCTACCATCTGCCGCTGGATGCACACCCGGAGCTGGGCAATAACGCCCAGCTGGCGCGGCTGATGGGGTGGCTGCCGGAGGGCCGCTTCGGCGAACAGGACATCGGCTGGACAGGCAGCCTGGGCCAGCCCCAGAGCCTCGAGTTACTGGCTCGCCATGCCGCGGCGCGCCTCGGTCGTGAGCCGCTGGTGCTGGGTGACCCGATGCGGACGGTGGGAAAGATCGCCTGGTGTACCGGCGGAGCCCAGGGGTATTTCGAACAGGCGATTGCCTGCGGCGTGGATTGCTTTGTATCCGGCGAGGCCTCGGAGCCGACCACCCATCTGGCCCGCGAGTCGGGGGTGGCCTACCTGGGCATCGGCCACCACGCCAGCGAGCGCTACGGGGTGCACGCCCTTGGCGCCCACCTGGCGGAGCGCTTCGGCATCGAGGCGGTGTTCGTGGACGTGGATAACCCGGTCTGAAGCCTGCGCGGCCTCAGGCCGCTGCCGCTTTCTCGGCACTGGCCGGAGGCTCCATCTCCAGCAGGCTCAGTTCTGTGGGCGGCTTGTAGGTGCCCAGCTGGTCATCCAGCACGGCCAGCATCAGCAGCAACTCTTCCACCACCGCCAGAGGGAAACCCTGGCGGGTTCCGTTGCGGTTGTCCCGCAGGATCCCGTGGATGTAAACCTGGGCTTCCTGCGTACCCCACAGCTCCTGCAGGCGGCTGACGAGGTGGGGCATCTGCTCGATGGTGTCGGGCGTGCTGAGAGCGACCTTGAAGTCGCTCCAGCCGATCATCTTGACGTTGAAGGTCTTGTTGAGCTGGCGTGTGAGGGCCTCGAACTCGGCTCGCATGCCGGCCACGTGATAGACCTCGAGGAGCTTGAGCCAGGGCTTCACGGCTTGCCGCGGATTGCTCCGGATATAGTCGGCGAGGGTTTCGGCGGCGCCCTGGGTGCGGCCGAAGGACATCATGATCTCGGCCAGTTCGAGGGCTGAGTCGTGCTCGTCGACGGTCTCGTCGAAGGGGATGGGGTGTGCCGGCGCAAAGGTCGGCTCGACCCATTCGTCGCCATGCTCCTGCTGTGCAGGCACCTGCCCGGAAGTGGCGTTCCCGGCCACGCTTGTGTGGGCCTGTGCCTGTGCCTGTGCTGGGGCCTGCGCCGGGGGCGCCGCTGCCGCTACGGGCGATGCCGCAGGCGGGGCCTCGCTGCTGCCCGTTGTCTCGGTATGGGTGGGGAGGGAGAGATCCTCGCCGCCCTCGCGTCCGCGGCGCAGGCGGATCAGGGCAGCGCCGCCGGCCAGTACCGCCAGCAGGCCGGCCAGGGGGGCTGCCCAGGCGGGGAGCCCGGCGAGGAAGCCCAGATCTTCCGCGGGCGCCGCACTGACCGGCGCGGGCACCGCCTGGGGGGAGGCCGCCTGAGGGGGAGGCGGCGCGGCCGGCTGGGCTGAGGGGGCTGCTCCCGGCATATCCAGTTGGGCGACCTTCTCCTTCAGCATCGCCTGGTATTCCTCCAGGCGCTTGATCTTCTCGTCCAGCTCCAGCTGGGCGGCGATGCGGTCGTCGATCTCGGCAACCGTGCGTTGCTCGATGCTCAACGCCGGGCGCTCGGCCTTGGTGTTGTCGCTGCGTGGCGGGTTGGCCAGCAGGGGGGACATGCGGAGCGGGACGAGCCTGGCTTCGTCGCCGGCGCCGATCAGCAGCCTGTCACCGTCGCCACCGAGCACCGGGGGCTGGGTGGGTGCCGCCAGCCGCGGGGCGGTGGCGGCCGGGTTCCGGGTGGCCGGGCGACGCTCGACGGGGCTGTCCGGGGACACGCCGGCCTTGCGCGCCGCGGCCGGCCGGGTGCTGGCCGGTGCCGGCGTGCCGGTGGCTTCGCCGCGGACGGCGGGCTCCCGGCGCGGGGTGCGGGCCCGTGGGGCGGCCTGCACCGCTGCAGCCTCGGCCGTATCGTCGACGGGGGCAAGCGTGGGCGGGGTGACGCTGCGGATCGCCGGTGGGGCGAGCATCAGGGTGAAATCCCGGCGCAGCTCGGAGCCGCAGCCGATACGCACGCCGATCATGGCGATGGGGTGGTTGACGGGTTCGCGGGTGCTCAGCAGCAGGTGCTCACCCGACACCCGTACTCGCGCCGAACCGATCCAGGGGATATCCTCGCTTGCTCCGGACACCACCTTCACGCAGCCCGCATCGAGTGTCTCCCCGGGGGTGCGGACAATCCTGACCTCAGCCCGCAGTGGTTCTCCCAGGGATGAATGAGTCACGAGTTCGCCCATTCCGACGGCGCTTGCGAGGGGGCCGTAGGGAAGGAGGAGCGCCGCGAGGAGGAGGGGAAGGGGCTTACGCGCGCTTTTCATCAATTGGGAGCGTTGCGGATACGGACAATGTCACGGCAAGTTCGGGCCTGGGCAAGGACGGCATCTTGGGTGCCGTAGCGTCACGGTGCGTCACGGTTGAAGCTACAGTATTCTAAAGAAGTTTGCAGCGTATCGCGCCGACTTGTCCTGCTGGTTTGTTGTGAAGTGTGGAATGTCACGCAAAGTCAGCAGCGATTTATGTGTTTTTACCTGCTTTTACCCGTTTTTGATGGCCTCTCCGGCCTGAGCCCCACAGCCATGCCCTTATCCCCACCCGCTCCCCGGCGTCGCCACGTCCATACCCGCCGCATCGAAGTTCAGGGCTTCCTGCGCGATGATGGCCTGTACGACCTCGATGCCCGCCTGACCGACACCAAGGCGATGGACTACCCGATTGCGTCCGGCCTGCGTCGTGCCGGTGATCCGGTCCATGACCTGCTGCTGCGGGTCACCATCGATCCCGGATTCAACGTGATCGACGTGGAGGCGGTCTCCGACTGGGTGCCCTATCCCGGCGGCTGCGACACCATCGGTCCGGCCTACCGGCAACTGATCGGCCTCAACCTGGTGCGCGGTTTCCGGCGTACGGTGGGCGAGATGTTTGCCGATGTGCGCGGCTGCTCCCATATCACCGAGTTGCTGTTGTCCTTGCCCACGGTGGCGATCCAGACCTTCGCAACCTTCCGCAAGGAAAACGAGGACACCGGTGAGAAGCCTTTCCAGCTCGACCGCTGTCATGCCCTGGAGACGACCTCCGAAACCGTGATGCGCTATTACAAGCCCTGGTATCGGGGCAAGGACCCGGCCTGATGCCGGCTGGGAGGGCGCTTGGTGTGCACTGCAGCGTGAAAGCGGCCGCGCCCCCACTTTCGTCGTATATAATCATTTGATCCGCAATCCGGAGCCAGCCGGCCGAGCCGGTCTGTCGAGGGGGCAGGATCGTTCGTTCCGTTGCCGTCCAATGTCGGTCGGTTGCGGGCAGGGCGAGCGGTATGTGTACTGGACGAGGGAGAACGGTGCATGTATCGCGGGGCGCAGCGCGGCCCCGAAGAGTCCCATCAACCAAGCGTAAGCGGCCCTGTTGGGCCAAGACTTCGATCGAAGGGCAACCATGAAAATTCACGAATATCAGGGCAAACAAATCCTGAAGAAGTTCGGCGTTACGGTTCCGCGCGGTATTCACTGCACGACCGTTGACGACGCGGTCAAGGCAGCTGAGACCCTGGGCGGCAAGGTTTGGGTCGTCAAGGCCCAGATTCACGCCGGCGGGCGCGGCAAGGGCGGTGGCGTCAAGGTCGCCAAGTCCCTGGACGAAGTGCGCCAGTACTCCAGCCAGATCCTCGGCATGCAGCTGATCACCCACCAGACCGGCCCGGAAGGCCAGAAGGTGCGTAATCTGCTGATCGAGGAAGGTGCCGACATCAAGCACGAATACTACGTCGCAGCGCTGACCGACCGCGCCACCCAGAAGGTTGCCATGATGGCCTCCTCCGAAGGCGGCATGGACATCGAAGAAGTCGCCCACAAGACCCCCGAGAAGATCATCAAGGTCTTCGTCGATCCGGCCACCGGCCTGACCGACGAGCAGGCCCTGACCCTCGTAAAGGGCATCGGCATTCCTGAAGGTTCCATCGCCCAGGCCGTGGATACCCTCAAGAAGCTCTACACCACCTACATGGAAACCGACGCTTCGCTGGCGGAGATCAACCCGCTGATCCACGAAGGCGACGGCACCATCAAGGCTCTGGACGCCAAGTTCAACTTTGACTCCAACGCCCTCTACCGTCATCCCGAGATCGTTGCCATGCGCGACCTGGATGAAGAGGATGCCGACGAGATCGAAGCCTCCAAGTTTGACCTGGCTTACATCTCCCTGGACGGCAACATCGGCTGTCTGGTGAACGGCGCCGGTCTGGCCATGGCCACCATGGACACCATCAAGCTGTTCGGTGCCGAGCCGGCCAACTTCCTCGACGTGGGCGGCGGTGCCACCACCGAGAAGGTGACCGAAGCCTTCAAGATCATGCTCAAGAACCCCAAGGTCAAGGGCATTCTCGTCAACATCTTCGGCGGCATCATGCGCTGCGACACCATCGCCACCGGCGTGGTCACCGCGGCCAAGGAAGTGCATCTGTCGGTTCCGCTGGTCGTCCGCATGAAGGGCACCAACGAAGAGATCGGCAAGCAGATCCTGCGCGATTCGGGCCTCCCGATCATCGCTGCCGACACCATGGCCGAAGCGGCCCAGAAGATCGTCGACGCGGTCAAGTAAGGAGTTAGCGAATGTCCATCCTGATCAATAAAGACACCAAGGTCATCACCCAGGGCATCACCGGCAAGACCGGCCAGTTCCACACTGAAAAGTGCCAGGAATATGCCAACGGCAAGGAATGCTTCGTTGCCGGCGTGAACCCCAAGAAGGCTGGCGAAAAGATTTTCGACATCCCCATCTTCGGTTCCGTCAAGGAAGCGGCCGCCGAAACCGGCGCCACCGTGTCCGTGATCTACGTGCCGCCCGCTGGCGCTGCTGCCGCCATCTGGGAAGCCGTTGAAGCCGACCTCGACCTGGCCATCTGCATCACCGAAGGCATCCCTGTCCGGGACATGCTGGAAGTGCGCAACAAGATGAAGGCCAAGGAAGCCGCCGGTGGCAAGAAGACCCTGCTGCTGGGTCCGAACTGCCCGGGCCTCATCACCCCCGATGAAATCAAGATCGGCATCATGCCGGGCCACATCCACCGCAAGGGTCGCATCGGCGTGGTTTCCCGCTCCGGCACCCTGACCTACGAAGCTGTTGCCCAGCTGACCGAAATCGGTCTGGGCCAGTCTTCCGCCGTCGGTATCGGTGGTGACCCGATCAACGGTCTGAAGCACATCGACGTGATGCGCATGTTCAACGACGATCCCGACACCGACGCCGTCATCATGATCGGCGAAATCGGCGGTCCGGACGAAGCCGAAGCTGCCGAATGGTGCAAGGCCAACATGAAGAAGCCGATCGTCGGCTTCATCGCCGGTGTGACTGCCCCCGCGGGCAAGCGCATGGGCCATGCTGGCGCGCTGATCTCCGGCGGTGCGGACACTGCTGATGCCAAGCTGGCCATCATGGAAGCTTGTGGTTTCACCGTGACCCGCAACCCGTCCGAAATGGCCAAGCTGCTGAAGGCCATGCTGTAAGAGGCTTTCCAGCCTGAAATGCACCGCGCCCGTGGTTAACGCCCGAGCGCGGTTTTTTTTTCGTCGCCGGGCTGCCCCACGGCGAAAGGCACCCACATGGGGGCTGCGATGCGCGCAGCGCCGAGCGTGGGGCGCTTTTCCGGCGTCACCTCGCCATGTCCGGGGGCTCCCGGAGCTGGCGGGAGCCTGACAGGGTCCGATCTTGGGCAATACACCGATCTCTCCGTCGCCGCCTGGCAGTCCGCCGTTCTGGAGGATGGCGATGGCGAGCCACGTCGGCCAGGTCCGCCTGCGCAACGAGGACCGGGTCGCCTGCGATGCCGGCCGCGGACTCGCCGTGCTGGCCGACGGCATGGGCGGGCATGCAGGTGGCGCCGAGGCGGCCCTCATGGCGGTGGCTGCCTGGATGGAACGGATGGAGCAGGGCGCGTCCACGGGTGTACTGCACGAGGAGGACCTGCGCGAGGCTTTCTCGTTGGCCAACTGCCGGGTCCGCAGTGCGGCTGCCGGGGATCCGGGGCTCAGGGGGATGGGGACCACCCTGGTGGGAGCCTGCTTCCGGGGCGACGGTACGCTGCTGTACGCCCACGTCGGGGATTCCCGCCTCTATCAGCTCAGGGATGGCGTCCTGCGCAGCCTCACCCGGGACCATAGTGTGTTGCGGGCGCAGTGGGACGCGGGCATGATTGATGCCGATTCGCCCGGAACCGCCTTGCTGCGCGGCCTGCTGACCCGGGCGGTGGGGGTCGATGAGCAGGTGGAGCCCGACGTGGCCGTCCTGGGCCTCGAGCCGGAGGACATCTACCTGCTTTGCTCGGACGGGCTCACGGACATGGTGACGGATTCCGGCATCGCCGAGGTCCTGGCCACCCTGGGGGTCAATCCCCCGCTTGCCGCAGAACACCTGATTGATCTGGCGAACGATCGGGGCGGCATGGATAATGTGTCGGTCATCGTTGTTTCGTCCTGTGCCGCAACGCGGCTCGGCACAGAACTCGGTTAAGTCTGGTTTCAGATAGGAAAAGCAATGCCCAGGTTGATTTTGAGCATGGATGGACTGGTGCTGAAGGAAATGCCCCTCGAAAGGGAGCGCACCACCATCGGCCGCAAGCCGCACAACGACATCCAGATCGACAATCTCGCCATCAGTGGCGAGCATGCGGCCATCGTCACGATCCTCAACGATGCCTTTCTCGAAGATCTCAACAGCACCAACGGGACTTACGTGAACGGCCAGCCCGTCAAGAAGCACGTGTTGCAGAACAATGACGTGGTCGAGCTGGGCAAGTACCGCATCAAGTTCGTGGCGGACCAGGCCGGTGCGCAGTCCGAGCAGGACGAGGCAGTGGTCTTCGGTTCCACCACGGCGGGGGTGTCGGGCGAGGCGCCGGCGCCTAGTGGCTTGCCTGCAGCCAATGCAGCGCCGGTGGGTTCCATCGGGATGATCCAGATCCTCAGCGGCACGCATGCCGGGCGAACCCTGGAACTGTCCAAGTCCCTGACCACCCTGGGCAAGCCGGGGACCCAGGTCGCGGTGATTACTCGCCGGCCCCATGGCTATTTCATCACCCACGTGGAAGGCACCGTCTTTCCGGTGGTCAACGGGCATCCCCTCGACGCCCAGGCCCATCGCCTCAATGATCACGACATCATCGAGATTGCCGGTGTGAAGATGGAGTTCTTCTCCCAGGCGCTCCAGGCCTGAGCGAGCCGGTGCGTCAGGAGGCAAGCGTGAATTTTCTGACGCATGGCGCCGGCTCCGGAACGTATCCTGTTGTACTGAAGTGCGGTCGCTCCCCGGCTCCCCGTGGCGTGCTTGCATATTCCCCCTGGCGGAGATTCATGGAATCAAGATGAAGTTGCGGGTCCTAGGATGCAGCGGTGGAATCGGCGGGCGCGATCAGCGCACCACGGCCCTGCTCGTCGATGATGATGTCCTGATCGACGCAGGGACCGGTGTGGGGGACCTGGAGTTCGAGGAGCTCGTGCGCATCGACCACATCTTCGTGACGCATGCGCACCTCGACCACATCGCGATGATCCCCCTGCTGGTGGACACGGTGGGCGAGGCCCGTTCCATGCCCATCGTCGTGCATGCCACCGCCGAGACCCTGCGCATCCTGCGTTCGCACATCTTCAACTGGCTGGTGTGGCCCGACTTCTCGTCGATTCCCGATCGTCACAATCCCTTCCTGTGCTTCCAGGAGATGCGCGTGGACGAGGTGGCCAAGCTGGGCAGGGGCCGTTTCATGAAGGCCCTGCCGGCCCTGCATACCGTTCCCGCCGTGGCCTACCAGCTGTCGGGGGAGGGCGGAAGCCTGGTCTTCTCCGGCGACACCGCATATTCCGAGCCGCTGATCGCTGCCATCAACGAGATCCCCGACCTGCGCTACCTGCTTGTCGAGACGGCTTTCCCCGATGCCCTGCACGACCTGGCGCTGGCCTCCCGGCACCTCTGTCCGAGCCTGCTGGCCCTGTTCCTGGAGCGGATCAAGTCGAATCCGGAGGTGTGGATCACCCACCTCAAGCCCAGCCGGGCCAGGACCACGCTCGAGGAGATCGCCGGCTATTGCGGGCGGTTTTCGCCCAAGGCTCTCTATAACGGCCTGGAGCTGACGTTATAGCCTGCTGTGTGAGCCGGTGGCCGTCCCTGCGTCACGGCCCAGCCCTTGCCCCGCGCTGTCGGGGCGCCCTTTTCCGGAATACGAGCGAACCATGAGCAGTGCTATCCAACGCGGCGGATCCAGCGATGTGGCCAGCCGGCTGGCTTTCTTCAAGGGCCTGCAGACGGTCACCAACCGCGTCCATGCCACCGAGAACATCGACGAGATCATCTTCGAGTTGTCGGCAGAGATCTGTGCCCTGTTTGCCGCGGACAGGCTGACCATCTACGTGGTCGACGAAAGCCGCAGCACCATCTCGTCACGGCTCAAGACCGGCCTGCATACCATCCGCACCATCCGCCTGCCCATCGCCGAGAACAGCGTATCCGGCTATGTCGCCCTCACCGGGCAGATGCTGAACATCCACGATGTTTACGACGAGCGCGAACTCAAGGCCATCTCCCCGCGCATGGAGTTCCGGCGAGAGGTGGATGAGCGCAGCGGCTACCGCTGCCACCAGATGCTGGTGGCGCCCATCGCGGCGCCTGACAGCGGCGATGTGATCGGGGTCATCCAGCTCATCAACAGCCGTAATGGCGAGCCCTTCTCGGCCATCGCCGAAGAGGGCATCCAGGGGCTCGGCCAGACCCTCGCCGTGGCCTTTGCCCAGCGTCGCCACTCCCTGGTCCAGCCCAAGTCCAAGTACGAGGGGCTGGTGCATGACGCCAAACTGACCGGTGCGGAGCTCGAGGCCGCCACCAGCCTGGCCCGGGAGCAGGGCGTGTCTCTCGAGGATCTGCTGCTGCGGGATTTCAAGCTCAAGCCGTCGGATATCGGGGTGGCCGTGTCGCGCTTCTTCGGCGTGCCCTACGAACCCTACCGGCCCGACCGGGTACGACCCCTCGACCTGCTCCGCAACCTCAAGCGCGACTACGTCCAGCAGGCCGAATGGCTGCCCCTCGAGGAGAATACCGAGGGTCTCCTGATCCTCGTCACCGACCCGGATCAGGCCATCGCCTCGCGGGTGGTGCAGAACGTCTTCCCCAAGGCCACCCCGGTCTTCTGCGTCACCACCCATCTCGAGTTCATGCAGACGGTGGCCCAGTTCTTCGGCGGCAGCGCCGCCGACGACGCCTCGGTGAGCGATCTGCTGTCGGACATGTCCGACGATGACGGGGAGGGCGCCAATACTGCTGAGGACGTCTCCGCTGCGGCCGACAACGAGTTGGTCAAGCTGGTCAACCGGATCATCATCGACGCCTACCGCCAGGGCGCCTCCGATATCCACATCGAGCCCCGCCCCGGCAAGGAAAAAACCCAGATCCGCTTCCGCAAGGACGGCACCCTGGTGCCCTACATCGAGATTCCCTCCAGCTACCGCAGCCCCATCGTCACGCGCATCAAGATCATGTGTGATCTGGACATCTCCGAGCGGCGCAAGCCCCAGGACGGCAAGATCAAGTTTCGCCGTTTCGGCCCGCTGGACATCGAGCTGCGGGTGGCCACCGTGCCCACCGCCGGCGGCATCGAGGACGTGGTGATGCGTCTGCTGGCCAACAGTGAGCCCCTGCCGCTGGAGAGGCTAGGTCTGCTCGACAATAACTTCCAGCGACTCACCACGACGATTGCCAAGCCCTACGGCATTTTCTTCGTTTGCGGCCCCACCGGCTCCGGCAAGACGACCACCCTGCATTCCATCCTCGGCCACATCAATACCCCTGAAACCAAGATCTGGACCGCTGAGGATCCGGTGGAGATCACCCAGAAGGGCCTGCGTCAGGTGCAGATCAACCGCAAGGCCGGCCTCGATTTCCCGACCGTGATGCGTTCCTTCCTGCGCGCCGATCCGGACGTGATCATGGTCGGCGAAATGCGCGACAAGGAGACCGTCTCCATCGGCCTGGAGGCCTCGCTCACCGGCCACCTGGTGTTCAGCACCCTGCACACCAACAGCGCCCCGGAGTCCATCGTGCGCCTGCTCGACATGGGCATGGACCCTTTCAACTTCGCCGATGCGTTGCTCGGCGTGCTGGCCCAGCGTCTGGCCAAGCGCCTGTGCACCAAGTGCCGCAAGGCCTACCACCCGGGCGAGGACGAAATCCGCCACCTGCTCGACGACTACTGCGAGGACCTGCGCCAGACCCCGGCCTTCCTGGCCGACGAGGAGGCCTCCCGCCAGGCTGTGCTGAACGGCTGGCGCCAGCGCTATGCCGACGACAAGGGGCGCTTCACCCTCTACGAACCCGTGGGCTGCGAGCATTGCACCGCCGGCTACAAGGGCCGCCTCGGCCTGCACGAGCTGATGGTGGGCACCGACCGGGTCAAGGCCCTCATCCAGGAACGGGCCCGTGTCGCCACCCTGCTGTCGGCAGCCCTCGACGAGGGCATGCGCACCCTGCGCCAGGACGGCATCGAAAAGGTCCTCGCTGGCCTCACCGACATCAAGCAGGTGCGCAAGGTCTGCATCCGCTGAGCGCCCTGGTCGCCTGCGCAGCCGCGGGCGGCCCTGCGGGCATCTTCTCCGCGCTGCCGGCGCACCGATAGGGCGCCGGCCATTCGCTGCCATTTCTTTCCCGGAGTCTCCCCGTGCGTCCCCAAGCGCTGCCCCCCGGTCTGATGCTGGTCCACGGCAATCACCCGGAAGCCCTGCGCGACCTGCTGGTCGCCTGGATCCACCGCTACCCCCTGGCCCCCCTCGAGACCGAGACCCTGCTGGTGCACAGCAACGGCATTGCCCAGTGGCTGCGCCTGGCCCTGGCGGAGGATGCCGACGGTCAGGGCGGAGGTGGCTGCGGCATCGCCGCGGGGCTCGACCTGTCCCTGCCTTCGCGCTTCCTGTGGCAGGCCTACCGTGCCGTGCTGGGGCCCGACGCGGTGCCCGAGACTTCGCCTTTCGACAAGCCCCTGCTGGTGTGGCGCCTGGTGCGCCTGCTGCCGGAGGTCATCGTCCGCGAGGCCTACGCGCCGCTGCAGCGCTTTCTCGCCTCCGACAGCGACCAGCGCAAGCGCTTCCAGCTGGCCGAGCGCCTGGCCGATCTGTTCGACCAGTACCAGGTCTATCGCGCCGACTGGCTGGCCGCCTGGGCCGCCGGCGAGGACGTGCTGATCCGTGCCGGCGGCGAGCGTCAGCCGCTGCCCGACGAGCAGCGCTGGCAGGCCTCCCTGTGGCGCGAGCTGCTGGCCGACGTGGCGGAGCAGGGGGCCGGAAGCGGCCCCGCCGGGCAGGGACGGGCAGCCGTGCACGATGCCTTCCTGCATGCCGCGGAAGCCTGGCCTGCCGACCAGCGGCCGCCGGGGCTGCCACGCCGGGTACTGGTCTTCGGCATCTCGGCGCTGCCGCGCCAGTCCCTCGAGGTGCTGGCCGTGCTGGCCCGCTGGAGCCAGGTGCTGATGTGCATCCACAACCCCTGCGAGCACCACTGGGCCGACATCGTCGCCGACAAGGACCTGCTGCGCGCCACCCGCAGCCGCCAGCGCCGCCGCGCCGGCATGCCGGCGGAGATCGCCGACGCCGACCTGCATCTCCACGCCCACCCCTTGCTGGCGGCCTGGGGCAAGCAGGGGCGCGACTTCATCGGCCTGCTCGACGAGCACGACAGCGACGTGGCCCGGGCCGGCTACCTGCAGCACTTCCTCGACATCCGCCAGCGCATCGACCTGTTTTCGCCCCACGGCCAGGAGCGCCTCCTCAACCAGCTCCAGGACGACATCCGCGATCTGCGCCCGCTGGCCGAAACCCGGGCCCGCTGGCCTGCCGTAGCGGCGGCTGACGACTCGATCCGCTTCCACGTGGCCCACAGCCCCCTGCGCGAGGTGGAGATCCTCCACGACCAGTTGCTGGCCGCCTTCAATGCCGACCCCGGCCTGCGCCCTCGCGACGTGATCGTCATGGTGCCCGACGTGGACGCTTATGCCCCCCACGTGCAGGCCGTGTTCGGGCTCACCGACGGTGACGATCCGCGCCACATCCCCTCCTGCATCGCCGACCAGGGCCGCCGCCACCAGGACCCGCTGCTCGGCGCCCTGGGCAAGCTGCTGGCCCTGCCCAGCTCACGGCTGGCGGTCAGCGATGTGCTCGACCTGCTGGAGGTGCCGGCCCTGCGCCGCCGCTTCGGCATCGGCGACGACGACCTGCCCCTGCTGCATCGCTGGATCCGCGGCGCAAAGGTCCGTTGGGGCCTGCATGCCCGCCACCGGGAAAGCCTCGGGCTGCCCCTGGCGCCGGACGGCAACACCTGGCAGTTCGGGCTGCGCCGCATGCTCCTCGGCTACGCCGTCGGCAGCACCGGCGGCGCGTGGCAGGACATCGAACCCTACGACGAGATCGGCGGCCTCGATGCGGCGCTGCTCGGCCCCCTGGCGGCGCTCCTCGATCGCCTGGAGGCGGCTTGGACGACCCTTGGCCAGGACGCCTCGCCGGCCGACTGGTGCCTGCGCCTGCGCGGCCTGATGGCCGACTTCTTCGATGCCGGAGACGACGACGCCTACACCCTGCAGCAGCTTGACCTGGCCCTCGAGCGCTGGCTGGCGGCGTGCACCGCGGCGCGCCTCGATGGCCTGCTGCCCCTCGCCGTGGTGGGAGACTACTGGCTCGCCCAGCTCGAGGAGGGCAGCTTGTCCCAGCGCTTCTTTGCCGGCGCGGTGACCTTCGCCACCCTGATGCCGATGCGCGCGATCCCCTTCCGGATGGTCTGCCTGCTGGGCCTCAATGACGGGGATTACCCGCGCAGCCGGGTGCCCATGGACTTCGACCTGATGGGCCGCGACTACCGGCCCGGCGACCGCTCGCGCCGCGAGGACGACCGCTACCTCTTCCTCGAAGCGCTGCTGTCGGCCCGTGAGCACCTGCACATCTCCTGGGTCGGGCGCAGCGTCAATGACAATACCCCGCGCCCGCCTTCGGTGCTGGTGGGGCAACTGCGCGACCACCTTGCGGCCGGCTGGCGGCTGGCTGGCGAGCCGGACTCCAGTAAGGCCCTGCTCGAAGCGCTGACCGTAGAGCACCGCCTGCAGCCCTTCAACCCGGACTACTTTCCGGTCGAGCCCGGCGCCGGCCGCCTGTTCACCTACGCCGCCGAATGGCGCATCGCCGACGACCGTCCCGCCCTCCGGCAGATGATCCTCGACCCGCTGTCCGATCCGGAGCCCCTGCGCATCGCAGAACTGGCTGCCTTCCTCAAGGATCCGGTGCGCAGCTTCTTCCGGCAGCGCCTGCGGGTGGATTTCGAGCTCGACGATCCGGCCGGGGAGGACCAGGAGCCCTTCGACCTCGACGGGCTGCAACGCTGGGCCCTGTGGGACGAGTTGATCGCCCTGCAGGCCCGTGCGCTGCAGGACGGGCAGCCGCGCGAGGCCGCCCTCGAGGCTGGCCTGCAGCGTATCCGCCGACGCGGCGAGCTGGCCGCCGGTGCCTTTGCCGACCTGGCCGCGGAGGCTCTGGCCGGCCCCATGGCCGACATGTTCGAGCGCTACGACGCTGCGCTCGCCCGTTGGCCGCAGCCCCAGCCCCGGGACGTGGCGCTGCGCCACGCAGGTAGCGGCGCGGCGGCCGGCCTGGCCCTCGAGGACTGGCTGCGCGGCTTGCGTACCGACCAGGACGGCGGCCGTGGCCGGGTGGTGCTGGAGACCAGCGACGCGGTGAAGAACGGCAAATACCAGCGCCACAACCTGATCAAGCACTGGGTTGCCCACCTGGCCGCCCACCTGGGCGGCGGGCCGCTGACCACGGTGGTGGTCAGCAAGGCTGGCAACGTGCAGTTCGAAGCCCTGGAAGTCGATGCGGCCCGGGCACAGCTGGACACCCTGCTGGCGGCCTGGCGGGACGGCATGCGTCGGCCGCTGCCCCTGGCGGTGCGCACCGCCTTTACCTGGCTCGACGACCAGGCCGGCCAGCGCAACAACGCCCCGGCCAGCTACGACGGCGGCTTCAACTTCGATGGCGAAGGCCCCGGCAGCCCCTACCTGAGCCGGATCTGGCCCGACTATGCGAGCCTCGTCGCCAGCGGTGAATTCGCCGAGCTGGCCGTCCGCCTCCTCAAGCCTCTGTATGAGGCGACCTTCGCCCGCAAATCCACCGCCACCCGTCAGGAGGGCGCCCAGTGATGCCCACGCGCCCCAGCCCTACAGCCCTGGACCCGCTGCGCTTCCCCCTGCGCGGCAGCCGCCTGATCGAAGCCAGCGCCGGCACCGGCAAGACCTTCACCATCGCCGCCCTCTACCTGCGGCTGGTCCTCGGCCCCCGTGACGAAGCCGATGAGGCGGCCTTCCTGCGCCCCCTGAACCCGCCTGACATCCTGGTGGTGACCTTCACCGATGCGGCCACCAAGGAGCTCCGCGACCGCATCCGGGCCCGCCTGGCCGAAGCTGCCGGCTGCTTCCTGGCCGATCCGGCCGGGGTGGAGGCACGCCCCGCCGGGGAGGACCTGCTCCACGATCTGCGTGCCAGCCATCCCCCCGAGGCCTGGCCGACCTGTGCCCGCAAGCTGCAGCTGGCCGCCGAATGGATGGACGAGGCGGCGGTGTCCACCATCCACGGCTGGTGCAACCGCATGCTGCGCGAGCACGCCTTCGACAGCGACAGCCTGTTCACCCAGCAGCTCGAGACCGATGGTAGCGAGCTGCTCGCCGAGGTGGTGCGCGACTACTGGCGGAGCCACATGTACCCGCTGACACCCGGCCATGCGCGCCAGGTGGCGGACTGGTGGGCGGCGCCCGCAGCCCTGGAGGACGAGCTGGGCCGCCTGCTCGGCCATGTGGATCAGCTCGGTACGGCACCACCGCCAGCCGAGTCCCTGGCGGCGGCCGAGGCCGAGAAGGCGGCCTGCCTGGCCGACCTGAAGGCGCCGTGGGCTGGCTGGCTGGATGAGCTGCGCGGGCTCATCGACGACGCCCGGGCGCGCAAGGCCTGCAAGGGCACCAAGCTGCGCAAGGACTACTGCGACCGCTGGTTCGGCGCCCTCGAAGCCTGGCGTGATGACCCGGCCCTGGCCTGGCCGGCGCTGACCGAGTCCGCCTGGGCGCGGCTGAGCCCGGAGGGCATCGCCGACGCCTGGAACGATCCGTCCCAGGCGCCCGACCACCCTGCCTTTGCCGCCATCGCTGCGCTGCCTGCCGCGCTGGAGGCCCTGCCGGATGCCCGCCAGGCGGTGCTCATCCACGGCGCCGGCTGGGTCGCCGCACGCTTTGCCGAGGAGCAGGCGCGGCGGGCGCAGATGGGCTTCGACGATCTGCTGACGCGCCTCGATACCGCCCTCGCCGGGCCCAATGGCGCGCGCCTGGCGGCGGTCATCCGGCAGCAGTTCCCGGTGGCCCTGATCGACGAGTTCCAGGACACCGATGCCATCCAGTACCGCATCTTCGACACCATCTACCGGGTGGCCGACAACGACCCCGAGACTGCCGTGGTGCTGATCGGCGACCCGAAGCAGGCCATCTACGCCTTCCGCGGTGCCGACATCTATACCTACCTGGCGGCCCGCCGGGCCACTGCGGGGCGGCTGTACACCCTGGGGCGCAACTTCCGCTCCAGCCAGGCGATGGTCGACGCCACCAACCGCTGCTTCGCCCTGGCGGAAGCGCGGGAGGAGGGGGCCGGGGCCTTCCTGTTCCGCAACGCGGACGACAATCCGGTGCCCTTTCTGCCGGCCGCCGCCGCCGGCCGCAAGGAGGTCTGGCAGGTGGACGGCCAGGCGGCGCCGGCCCTCACGGTGTGGCGCCTGCCCCCGCCCGAGGGGGCGGAGTCCCTTACCAAGGGTGCCTACCTGCACAGCATGGCCGGGGTGTGCGCCAGCGAGATGGTGCGCCTGCTGCAGCTGGGCCAGCGCGGTGCGGCGGGCTTCGCCAGTGCGGACGGCCTCAAGTCGCTGCGTCCGGCCGACATGGCGGTGCTGGTCAACAACCGCAACGAGGCCGAGGCCATCCGCAGCGCCCTCGGCGAGCGGGGCGTGCGCAGCGTCTACCTGTCGGAGCGCGAGTCGGTGTTCAAGCGCCCGGAGGCCACCGAGATGCGCCGCTGGCTGGCGGCCTGTGCCGAGCCGGACGACGGCCGCTGCCTGCGGGCGGCCCTGGCCAGCAGCCTGCTGGGCCTGGACTGGGCGACCCTCGACCAGCTCAACCGCGACGAAGTGGCCTGGGAGGCACGTGTGCTGCAGTTCCGCGCTTACCGGGAGTGTTGGCAGCGTCAGGGCGTGCTGCCCATGCTGCGCCGCCTGCTCAACGACTTCCGGGTGCCTGCCCGGCTGCTGGCGGCCGGCGGCACCGGCGAGCGCAGCCTGACCGATCTGCTGCACCTGGCCGAACTGCTCCAGCAGGCCAGCACCCTGCTGGACGGCGAACACGCGCTGATCCGCCACCTGGCCGAGCAGTGCAGCGAGGACAGCGGTGGTGAGGCCCGCCAGCTGCGCCTCGAGAGCGATGCCGACCTGGTCCAGGTGGTCACCGTGCACAAATCCAAGGGCCTGGAGTACCCGCTGGTCTTCCTGCCCTTCGCCTGCGCCTTCCGCGCCACCTCACCCGGCGATCTGCCGCTCAAGTGGCATGACCAGGCCGGCCGGCTGCAGCTGGCCTTGGCCGACGAGGATGGCCTGCTGGTCGAGCGGGCCGACCGGGAACGCCTGGGGGAGGATCTGCGCAAGCTCTACGTGGCGCTGACCCGCGCCTGCCACGCGACCTGGATAGGCACCGCGCCCCTCGACCGGATGGAGATCAGTGCGCTGGGCTACCTGCTCGGCGGCACGCTGGGCGCCGGCCTCGATGCACTGGCCGCGGGCAGCCCGGCGATCCGCGTGATCGACGGGCCGGAAGCCTCTGCCGACGTCTACACGGCGACCGGGCTGGCCCGGGTCGAGGGCGCGGCCCGCCAGCCTCGCCGCAGTGTCCGCGAGAACTGGTGGATCGCCAGCTACTCGGCCCTGCAGACTGCGGCAGGGGAGGGCGCGGATACCCCGGCCGAGGATGTCTTCCGCGAAGCCGCGGCGGCCACGCCGACGAGCCCGGCGGCCCCCGTGCGACCGCCCGCAGCCGGTACGCCCCATGCCTTTCCCCGCGGCGCGGCGGTGGGCACCTTCCTGCACGAATTGCTGGAATGGGCCGGCGCCCAGGGTTTTGCACGGGTTGCCGAGAGTCCGGCCCTGCTGCGCGATGCGGTGGCCCGGCGCTGCGCCCTGCGTGGCTGGGAGGCCTGGATCGAGCCGCTGTGCAGCTGGATCCAGACCCTGCTGGCCTTGCCCCTGGGCGCCGATCCAGGGGATGGCTTCAGCCTGGCCGGGATCGACAACTGGGTGGTCGAGATGGAGTTCTGGATCGCCGTGCACGAAGCCGACCTCACGGCCATGGATGCCCTGGTCTGTCGTCAGACCCTGGACGGCGCCTCCCGCCCGGCCCTGCAGCGTGGGCAGCTCAATGGCATGCTCAAGGGCTTCATCGACCTCGTCGCGGAACACGACGGGCGCTATTACGTGATCGACTACAAGTCGAACTGGCTGGGGCCCGATGACGCCGCCTATTCTCCGGCGGCGATGACCGAGGCAGTGCTCGGCCATCGCTACGAACTGCAGTACGTGCTCTACCTGCTGGCCCTCCACCGCCTGCTGCGGCTACGCCTGCCCGATTACGACTATGACCGCCACGTGGGGGGCGCGGTCTACATCTTCCTGCGCGGCGCCGCTGCCCCCAGCCGCGGGGTGCATCTGGAGAAGCCGCCGCGCGCGCTGATCGAGGCCCTCGACCGGCTGTTTTCCCGCGCCCCTGTTCCGGAGATGTCATGACCCATCCCGCCCTGAAGGACCGGGCCAGCCTGCTGGCCCTGCTCGACGCCTGGGCTGCCCGCGGCTGGCTGCGCAGCCTGGATGCCGCCTTTGCAAGCTTCCTCGCCCGCGAAGTGGCGGAGGCGCCGGCCCTGCTGCTGCTGGCGGCCGCGCTGGCAAGCCATCAGCTTGGTCGTGGCCACGCCTGCCTGGACCTGGCCGACACCCTGGGCGATCCGGGCTTTGCCCTGTCCCTGCCGCCGGAGGGCGAAGGCGCGGATGCGGATGCGGATGCGGAACGCCCTGTCCTGCCGGCCGACCTCCTCGAGGGCCTCAGTCTCGAGGCCTGGCGGGCCGCCCTGGCGCTGCCCAGCCTGGTCGGGCAGGGCGAGGGCGACACGCCCTTGCTGTGCCTCGGCCAGCGGGTCTATCTGCGCCGCTACTGGCAGTATGAAGGTGCAGTGGCCTCGGGTATCGGCTGCCGCCTGGACCCCGCCCGCGAAGGCCCGGTAGGGTTGCCGGCAGACCGGCTGGCGGCGGCCCTGACCGCCCTGTTTCCCCAGGTGGCCGGCGTGACCGGGCCGGACTGGCAGAAGCTGGCCTGTGCCCTGGCGGCGCGCAGCGCCTTCGCCATCGTCACCGGCGGACCGGGAACCGGCAAGACGACGACGGTGGTGCGCCTGCTGGCGGTGCTGCAGGCCCTTGCGCTCGGCGCTGGTGAAGGCGAGCCGCCGCTGCGCATCCGCCTGGCGGCGCCCACCGGTAAGGCCGCGGCGCGCCTCAATGAATCCATCGCCGGTGCCGTGGCGAGTCTCGATCTGGCTGCCCTGGCTGACGGCGACGCGGTGCGCAAGGCCATCCCGACGGAGGTCACGACCCTCCATCGCCTCCTCGGCAGCCGGCCCGGCAGCCGCCATTTCCGGCATCACGCCGGCAATCCGCTGGGCGTGGATGTACTGGTGGTGGACGAAGCCTCGATGGTGGACCTGGAGATGATGGCCGCCGTGCTCGACGCCCTGCCCGCCGGGGCGCGGCTGGTGCTGCTCGGCGACAAGGACCAGCTCGCCTCGGTGGAGGCGGGGGCGGTGCTGGGCGAGTTGTGCCGGCGGGCCCGGGAGGGGCACTACAGCCCGGCCACCGCGGACTGGCTGGCCGCCGTGAGCGGTGCCAGGGTGCCGACTGAGCTGGTCGATCCGGCGGGGCAGCCCCTCGATCAGGCGGTGGCCATGTTGCGCCACAGCCACCGCTTCGGTGCCGCCAGCGGCATCGGCCAGCTGGCGGCGGCGGTCAACGCCGGCGCCGCGGAGAAGGCGGCGGCACTGTTCGACGCGGGCCTGCCCGACCTGGCCCGGTTGTCTCCGGGCGCGGGGGAGGCGGCATTCCGCCGGCTGGTGGTGGAGGGTGACCCGGCGCATGGGCGGGCCGGCTACCGGACCTATCTTGAAACCCTGCAGGCCACCCGGCCGGCCGATGACGCCGGCCAGGCTGCCTTCGATGACTGGGCGCGGCGGGTCCTCAAGGCCCATGGCAGCTTCCAGCTGCTGTGCGCCCTGCGGCGCGGCCGCTGGGGCATAGAAGGGCTCAATCCACGCATCGCCGGCTGGCTGCGCGAAGCCGGGCTGATCCCCGCGGCGGAAGGCTGGTACCTCGGCCGTCCGGTGCTGGTGACGCGCAACGACTACGGCCTGGGCCTGATGAACGGTGACATCGGCATCACCCTGGCCCTGCCCGGGCCGCGGGGCGCCGAGGTGCTGAGGGTGGCCTTCCCGGCGGGGGACGGGCAGAACGGCATCCGCTGGGTCCTGCCCAGCCGCCTGCAGGCGGTGGACACGGTGTATGCGCTGACCGTGCACAAATCCCAGGGCTCCGAGTTCGTGCATGCGGCCCTGGCGCTGCCGGACACTCTCAGCCCGATTCTCACCCGGGAGCTGGTCTACACCGGCATCACCCGTGCGCGCAGTGGTTTCACGCTGGTGGATCAGGCCGCCTCGGGGGTCCTCGAGCGGGCCATCGGCCGCCAGGTGTTGCGGGTCTCGGGGCTGATGGAGCGGCTCGACCGCCATACCGGCGAACAGGCATAAAGGACGGAAATCTTGAAGCTGAGCAATGGACGCTGGCGAGGCCTCGCCTTCGTCGATATCGAAACCAATGGCGGCATGCCGACCATCGATGGGATCACCGAGGTCGGCATTGTAGAGGTGGACGAGGACGGGGTGCGGGAATGGTCGCACCTGGTGCGTCCGGAGGGCCGCATTCCGGAGTTCATCCAGCGCCTGACCGGCATCACCGACGATATGGTGGCCGACGCACCGCGTTTCGCCGAGCTGGCCGAGGAGATCTACAACCGTCTCGATGGCCGCCTGTTCATTGCCCACAACGCCCGCTTCGACTACGGCTTCCTGCGCAATGCCTTCGAGCGCGCCGGCATGCCCCTGCGCCTGCCGGTGATGTGCACCGTCAAGTTGTCACGGGCGCTGTTCCCCGAACACAAGCGGCATGGCCTGGACGCCCTGATCGAGCGCCATGCCCTGGTGGTGGGCGACCGTCACCGGGCGCTGGCCGACGCCCAGCTGGTCTGGCAGTTCTGGCAGCACATCCATGGCTGCTTCGAGCAGGCGGTGATCGACGCCGCGGTGGCCCGCATCGCGGCGCTGCCCAGTCTGCCGCCCCATGTGGATCCCGCGGTGCTGGACGAGATGCCCGAGCGGCCCGGGGTATATCTGTTTTTCGGCGAGAACGATCTGCCCCTCTACGTGGGCAAGAGCAAGGACATCCGCAGCCGGGTGCTGTCGCACTTCAGCGCGGACCACCGCAGTGGCAAGGAGATGAACATGTCGCAGCAGCTCCGCCGCATCGAGTGGATCGAGACCGAAGGCGAGATCGGTGCCCTGCTGCTGGAAGCCCGCCTGGTCAAGGAGCGCCAGCCCATCCACAACCGGCGCTTGCGCCGGGCCAGTGAGCTGTGTGCCTGGCAACTGGTGGAGGACGGGCAGGGCGGCTGGCGGCCGGAGCTGGTGCGGGGGGCCGACCTGGATCCGGGTCGGCAGGACAATCTGTTCGGTTTCTTCACCAGCAAGACTGCGGCCACCAAGGCCTTGCGTACCCTGGCCGAAGATCATGACTTGTGCCAAGTGTGCCTGGGCCTCGAGAAGGTGAGAGGCGGCCAGCCCTGTTTCGGCTACCAGTTGAAGCGCTGCAAGGGGGCTTGCATCGGTCAGGAGGCCCGTCCTGTGCATGGCGCCCGCCTGATGATGGCCTTGCACAAGCTGCGGGTGGAGCGCTGGCCTTACGCCGGGCCGGTCGGCCTGCGGGAGGGCAAGGTGCTGCACCTGGTGGATCACTGGTGCTGGCTGGGGACGGCACGGGACGAGGAGGAAGTCCATGCGTTGCTGGCTTCCGGCCGCCCGGTGTTCGATCTGGATATCTGGAAGATCCTCTCCAGGGCCCTGGCCCGCGGACGGGTGGTCCCCCTGGGCAGCGGGGTGCCCGTGGAGGCGTGAGGGAGGTCCGGGCGCCGGTCGGGGATCCCGCCCCGGCGCCTGCCTGTCTGGCGGGGTTCAGTCCTTGCGGAAGCTGCCGGGAATCGGGCGGGGAGCGAGCTTTTCGGCCGCAACCTCAAGGGCGTACAGGGTGCCGCCGGTGGTCAGCCAGGCCTGGATCCAGTCGGGCGTACCGCCCTGGCCGTCCCAGGTGAGGGCCCGGTTGGAGGGGTGCATGTAGCGGACGTGGCCGGGGATGGCCGGAGGTGTTGCGCCCGTTGCCGGGGCGGCGGCAGCTGTTTCGGGGCCCGCCGTGGCGGCTGTCTTTGCTGCAGCTTCCTGAGCGGCGGCCTGCTTCTCGGCGGCTTTCTTCTCGGCCGCTTCGCGGGCGACGGCCTCTTTCTGCGCTGTTGCGAGGGCCTTGGCCTCGACCTTGGCCTGGGCCCGGGCCTCGACGCGGGCCGCCACCTCGGCGACCTTGCGCGCGGCGGCTTCCTCGGCTGCGAGGCGGGCCGCCTCGGCGTCTGCGATGGCGCGGCGCTCGGCTTCCGCTGCAGCTTCGGCGGCGGCTCGGGCCTGGTCGGCTTCTTCCTGCTCCCGTTTGGCGATCTCGGCCTGGATCTGTTCGGCGAGTGCTTCCAGCTCAGGGAGTTCGTAGGACTTCAGGTCTGTCATGAATGCGTCGGGGTCGGCTCGGGCTGGGGCGGTCGTGCGGGTGGGGCCACCCGGGGGTGGCCCCCGTTGCTTCAGTCGGTGGCTTCCGGGCGCATCTGCGGAAACAGGATCACGTCGCGGATGGCGGGGCTGTTGGTCAGCAACATGACCAGCCGGTCGATGCCGATGCCGCAGCCACCGGTCGGGGGCAGGCCGTATTCCAGGGCGCGGATGTAGTCGGCGTCGTAGAACATGGCCTCCTCGTCACCGGCGTCCTTGGCCTTGGCCTGGGCCTGGAAGCGGGCGGCCTGGTCTTCGGGGTCGTTCAGCTCGGAGAAGCCGTTGGCGATCTCGCGGCCGACGATGAACAGCTCGAAACGCTCGGTGATGTCCGGGTTGGCGTCGGAGGCGCGGGCCAGCGGGCTCACTTCGACCGGATAGTCGATGATGAAGGTGGGTTCCCAGGTGTCGGCTTCGGCGCAGGCTTCGAAGAGCTGCAGCTGCAGGCTGCCGAGGCCGCCCGGCTTCACCTTCTCGCCGAAGTCCTGGATCTTCTGCTTGAGCCAGTCGGCATCGGCCAGTTGGGCGTCGGAGAAGCCGGGGTGGTGTTTGCGGATGGCTTCGACGATGGTCAGGCGGTGGAAGGGCTTGGACAGGTCGAGCACGCGGCCCTGGTAGTCGAACACTTCGGTGCCCAGGGCCTCGCGCGCGGCGTGGCGCAGCAGGCCTTCGGTGAAGTCCATGAGGCTGCGGTAGTTCGCATAGGCCTCGTAGAACTCCATCATGGTGAACTCGGGGTTGTGGCGGGGCGAGAGCCCTTCGTTGCGGAAGTTGCGGTTGACCTCGAAGACCTTCTCGAAGCCGCCGACCACCAGGCGCTTGAGGTAGAGCTCCGGCGCGATGCGCAGGAACTGCTGCATGTCGAGGGCGTTGTGGTGGGTCACGAAGGGCTTGGCCGAGGCGCCGCCGGGGATGGGGTGCATCATCGGCGTCTCGACCTCAAGGAAGCCGTGGCCGGTCATGTAGTTGCGGATGGACTGGACCAGGCGGCTGCGGGCCACGAAGGTGTGGCGCGACTCCTCGCTCATGATCAGGTCGACATAGCGCTGGCGGTACTTGGTCTCGGTGTCGGTGAGGCCGTGGAACTTGTCCGGCAGCGGGCGCAGGCTCTTGGTGAGGAGGCGCAGCTCGGCGCTCTTGACCGACAGCTCGCCGGTCTTGGTGCGGAACAGCACGCCGACGGTGCCGACGATGTCACCGATGTCCCAGTGCTTGAAGTCGGCATAGACGTCCTCGCCGACGCTGTCGCGGGTGACGTAGAGCTGGATGCGCCCGGACAGATCCTGGATGGTGACGAAGCTGGCCTTGCCCATCACGCGCTTGAGCATGATGCGGCCGGCGACCTTGACCTCGACGGGCAGGGCTTCGAGCTCCTCGGCGGTTTTCTCGCCGTAGACCTCGTCGAGTTTGCCGGCGGTGTTTTCCCGGGAGAAATCGTTCGGAAACGCCTTGCCGGTGGCGCGCCATTCGGCGAGCTTCTGCCGGCGTTCGGCGATCAGGTGGTTTTCGTCCTGGGTGGGCGAGGAGGTCTGGTCGGACATGATGGGCTCTTAAATCAACGGAATCGGAGGGCGGCGCAGCCGCGGCAGCATAAACAAAGTGCTGCAAAGCTCTGAATTTTGACACATTCCGAGGCGTGCGTCGCGGCCGGCGGGGCTCCGGAGGCTGCTTTGGCCCGCTCTACAGGAAGATTTCGTCGATGTCGGACTGGATCTGGGCCTGGCCGGCCGGGGTGGTGACCCGTAGCTGGCCGCGCATGATCAGTTCGTCGAAGCCATTGACCTGGTTGCGGCCGTGCTCCTTGGAGTAGTAGAGGGCCTCGTCGGCGCGGCCCAGCAGCTCGGCCGGCGACAGGCGCGGGTCGATGCGCGAGAAGCCTACCGAGCAGCGCACCTGGCCGACGCGGGGGAAGTCGTGCTCTTCGACGGCCTGGCGGAAGCGGTCGAAGATGCTGTTGACGTGGTCCTCGGAGACGTTGCGCAGCATCACCACGAACTCTTCGCCGCCGAAGCGGAAGAGCTTGTCGTGGCCGCGGAAGCTCTGCCGCATGAGGTCGGCGACGCGCAGCAGGACTTCGTCGCCGAAGAGGTGGCCGAAGCTGTCGTTGATCTTCTTGAAGTGATCGATATCCACCACGCCGAGCCAGCAGGGCTGGGTGAAGGTGTGTTCCGTGTCGCGCCGTTCCTGGGGCTCGAGGCGGGCCCGCTCGGCCAGCTCGGCGGCGGCGATGAGGCGTTCGAAGTCGTCGTCGAAGGTCTTGCGGTTGAGCAACCGGGTGAGGGTGTCGAGATTGGCGTATTCCCAGGCGTGGTGCTGGTTCTCGAAGCAGCGCAGGAACAGGCCGAAGGCCTGGAGGTCGGCGGCTTCGGGCTTGCGGGCGCTGTGCAGCTCGAGCACCCAGCGCGCCTGGCCAAGCGCGCCGACGGCGAAGGCGATGCGCCAGGATTCGCCGTCGTGGGCGATGGCGTGGCCGAAGTCGGTGTGCAGGCAGTTGGCCAGCAGGGGATCGACGGGCAGCCAGGAGTGCCCGTCGCAGACATCGTCCCAGTAGGTGTCGGTGCCGTCCGAGACGCAACAGCCGAGCAGCCCCACGGTAAGGTCGGGTGGGGTGAAGCGCACCGCGAAGAGCAGGCAGAAGCCGCCTTCGAGGAAGCGCATGGCGGTTTCGGCGGTGCTCCGGAAGATCTCGCGCAGATCCCGCGTTCTGGACAGGCATTCGGCGCCGGCCAGAAGCTCGATGAGACGGGAGGGGGGCAGCTGGGCTGCCGGGGAGGCGCGCATGAAACTTTCCGGGCTGGGTTGGATGGACGTTATAACGTCTGCCCCCCGGGAATCTGAAGGCCGTTCCTGGCGGGCTGTGTGGACCATGAAGAGGATGGCATCACAGGGCGCGCTGGATCAGCCCGATCGGCGGTGCCCAGTCGTCGCCGGGCTTCTTCTTGCGGGTGACCAGGGTCAGCTGGGCCGGGGCGAAGACGTTGGCGTTGTGGGTCACAGGGGTGGTGATCAGGTATTGGGCGCGGGTGGCGCGCAGGAAGGTGCCGACCCGGTCGATGTTGGCGATGTCGAGGTGGGCGAAGGGCTCGTCGATGAACACGAAGCCGCCGGGGCGGGCTTCGTCCATCAGCAGGGCGATCAGCAGGATGAGGGATTTCATCACCTGCTGGCCGCCGGAGGCCTCGCCGTCGTTGAGGCCGACAGCGCCCTTGCGGTCGAAGTCGAAGCGCACTTCCAGGCCGGCGCCGGCCAGGGCGCGGTCGTCGTTTTCCAGGTGCGGCAGGGGGCAGTCCACGTCCACGTTGGCGAGCTCGCCGAGGGCATGCAGGTTCTTGCCGTACTGGCGGACCGTGGCGCGCAGCTTGGCGATGTAGGCGGCGCGGGCTTCGGTGGTGATGTGGCGGGCCGCATTGCAGTGGCGTTCGCGTTCGCGGTACTGGCTCTCCCGTTCGGCCACGTCGGCCCTGAGGCGGGAGGCGAGGGTCAGCACGGTGTCGTCGGTGACCCAGTCGCCGTCGCCGAGGCGGGTGCGCAGGCGTTCCAGTTCGGCGCGGGCGCCGCGGGCGTCGCCATATTTTTCGGCGAGGCGCGCGTTGTCGTGGGGGTCCCGCCAGGCGGCCGGCATGCCGCGGCGCAGCTTGCGCAGGCGCAGGATGCGGCGGGCCTGTTCGCCGCGGCGCGGGGCGGCCTCGGCGGCCAGTTGATTGACCCGCCCGGCGAGGGCGGCGATGTCGCGCTTGCGGCGGTCCAGTTCGATGTCGATGCCGCGCAGGCTCTGCTCGATGCGCTCCACGTCACCCTTGGCTTCGGCACGGGCGCCGATGGCTGCGGTCAGGCGGGCCCGGGCTGCGGGCAGCGCGGCTTCGGCGGCATCGAAGGCTTCGGCGCGGGCCGCCAGCAACTGGGCGGCCTCGATGCCGTGCAGGCGGGCACGCAGGGCGTCGGCTTCCTCCTTGGCGGCGTCGAGCTGTGGCCGGATCTCGCGCAGGCGGGCGTCGAGGCTGTGCATGTCGGCGTCGAGCTGCTTGAGGCGGGCGGTGCGGGCCAGTTCGCCGAAGTGGAATTCGGTGGGGCTGCCCAGGTGGCGGGCGCCGCGACGCTCCCGGTGGTAGCCGTCGCGGGTGATCCATTCGGTCTCGCGGGGCAGGCGGCGGGCGGCGTCGGCGTCGTCCACCCGCTGGATGCGGTTGAGCAGGTCGGCCAGCCAGCGGGGCACCGCGTCGGCGAAGCGGATGACCTCGGCCAGGGCGCCACGGGTGGCGGGTGGCGCGGTCTCCAGTTCGGGCACGATGAAGTGGCGGAAGCGTTCCTGCTCGCCCAGGCCCCAGGCGGCGTGGCGGTCCTGCTCGCGTTCCAGCAGCAGCACGTGGCGATAGGGGCGCAGCACGGCTTCAACGGCGCCCTGCCAGGCTGGGTCTGTGACCTCGATGATCTCGGCGAGGGCCCGGTGGGCGATGCCGGCTTCCTGCAGGCGCTTGCGGAAGCGATTGACTTCCGGGTCGCCCGGCGGGCCGCGGTGCTCGCGGGTGGCACGCAGCTGGGCGGTCTTGTCTTCGAAGGCGGCGATGGCCTCGCGCTCCTGGCGCTGCAGGTGGAGCAGGCGGGCGTCGGCCTTGGCGTGGGCGCTTTCCAGGTCCACCGCGGCGTCGCCGGCCTCGCGGGCCAGGCGGGCGCGCAGGGCGCTGCGCTCGGCCAGCAGCTTCTCTGCGTCGCGGACTTCGTCGTGGGCGGCGAGGTGTTGCCGTTCGGCTTCCAGGTCGCGGCTGCGGGCTGCCTTGCGCTCGGCCTCGGCGGCGGCCTTCTCGGCCTCGACGCCGGTGCTGCGGGCCTTGAGGGCGGCGAGTTCATCCTGGCCGCGCTGGAATTCGGCGCGGGCGCGGGCGATGTCGTCACGGGCCAGCACGATGTCGCGGGCCAGCTCGCCGGCTTCCAGGCGCGGCACGATCTCGGCGCCGAGGGCGCGGGCTTCGTCGTCCAGCTGTTTCCATTCGAGGAAGCGGTCGGCCTCCAGGCGCTTGGCTTCGGCCTGGGCGCGCAGGCGGTCCAGGTCGAGGCCGAGGGCGGCCAGTTCCTTCTCGGCGTTGTTCTGTTCTTCCCGGGCGGCGGCGTAGTTGTCGAGCACCTCCTTGTCGCCGAAGACGTCGAAGACCAGCTCGAGCAGGGCCTTGGGGGAGTATTCGCAGAGCTTGTCGGTGTCGCCCTGCTCGAGGGCCAGCACCTTGGCGATGGCCGGGGTCAGGCCGCCCCAGGCCAGGCGGCTCTGGTAGTCCCGGTAGCCGACCCATTCGACGACCTTGTCCTCGCGGGCCTCGAGGGCCTCGATGGAGACGTCACCGTCGGCGATGGCGTAGTCGCGGGTCCAGTCGCCGCCGGCGCGGCGGATGCGGCAGGCGAGGGTGACCTCGTCCTTGAGGCAGGGGAAGAAGGGGCGCTTGCCGGTGCTGCCGGGACGGTTGGCCACCACCGCGCGGATCCACGCAAAACTGCGGTTGGCGCGGCGCACGTAGCGGCGGAAGTCGCGCTTGCCGGAGCAGCGCAGGCCGAAGAGGGTGCGCAGGGCGTCGAGCAGGGTTGTTTTGCCGGAGCCGTTGGGGCCGACGATGGTGATGATCTGGGCGTCCAGGGGCAGGTTGAAGCGACGCCAGTAGTCCCAGTGGACCAGTTCGAGTTGCTTGATGTGGAACATCAGGATTCCTCCTGCTCGGAGTCGGCGTCGTCGGGCATGTCGTCGGCGGGCGTGAAGGCGTCCTGGCCGGGGGGCGGGTGGCCGGCCTGGGCCAGGACTTCGCCGAGGGTGCCGTAGATGATGCGGTCGGCCAGCAGGCGGTAGTCGAGCAGCACGTCAAGCAGCGGGCCTTCGTGGATCATGCCGCCGCGCCGCTCGATGAAGCCGAGCTGGGCCAGGCGCGACAGGAGCTTGCCCTGCACATAGGTCTTGTGGCCGAGCACCGGGGCGAAGTCGGCCAGCACGGAGGCTTCGGACAGCGCGCCGGAGACTTCTTCGCCATGGGCCAGCGGGGCGGCCTTGCCGAACATGTCTTCCTGGCCGTCGTCGCCGAGCTTCTGGCGGTTCACCTGGCGTTCCCGCTTGGGCAGGATGATCAGGGACCACAGCACCACCAGCAGGGCCAACTGGTCGCGGGTCAGGCCGATGTTGCTGGCAGCGTATTCGCGGCTGGCGCCGAACACCGGCTCGTGCATGTCGCCGGCCAGGGCCACCGCCACATGCTCGGCGTAGGGGTTGTCGATGAGCTGCAGGCCCACGGCGGCGAGGCGGGCGTCGAGGTCCACGCGGAAGCTCTCGTCCACCAGCGCGCGACGCACCAGCGGGTCGGTGCGCGGCAGGCTGCGGTTGGCCAGCAGGCGGGCGGTGAGGGTCCGGATCTGGTGTTCCATCAGGCTTCGTCAGGCAGGGTTTCGGTGGCGTCGAGCACGGGTACGGCCTCGGCGGCGGGCAGGCTGCCCCTGGCGCCGACCAGGCCGGTGGACATGGCGGCGATCTCGTCTTCGCCGACCTTTACGGTGGTGGCCTCGAAGAGCACGTCGAGGGGCAGGCGCATGAACTCGCCGATGGGGCCGTCGGCCGGGGTGGCGCCGCCTTCGCCGCCGCCATCGGCCAGCAGGGCCAGCAGCGACAGGCGGTAGGAGGCCGCCGGAAAGCCGCCGCCGGCCACCATGCGGGCGAGGCTGGCGGGCTCGCTGCCGTCTTTGGCGAGGCGGGCCAGGCGCTGGCTGAAGTGCTGCAGCAGGCGCAGGTCTTCCTGCTCGGGTTGATTACGGCTGGGGGCTTCCTCGGCGGGGGGAAGGGCGATGTCGGCCTCGATCTGGCGGGCCTCGTCGGAGAGGGCCAGCTCGGCCCGGTCGAGGAGCTCGTGGCCGCCAGCCAGCAGGGTCAGCTCCGGTGCCGGCAACAGGCCGCCATCGGCGGCCAGGGCGGCCAGGGCGCGGGCATCCAGGCGGCGCAGCCAGCCTGCCACGTCGCTGGACGAGATGCCGGAGCCGCCCAGGGTGACCCGCTGGGCTTCGATCTTGTTCAGGGCCCGCTGGAAGGCCGCGTCCACCCGCGCCAGGCGCGACTGGGCCAGGCCGATGCGCTGGGCCACCCGGGCGAGGTCGAAGGGGACCTCAGGGTCTGCCAGCAGCTGGTGCAGCACCTCGGTGCCGCGCTCGATCCAGCGGGTGTTGGCGGAGAGCTTGCGGCGGGCGTCGGCGATGCGGAATTCCGAGCCGGAGGCGATGGCCTCCTCGAAGTGCCAGGCCAGGTCGTTGAGCTTGCCGAGCAGGTGGCCGAGGGCTTCCGGGGTGACGCTGCCGACAGCCTGCAGGCCGGCCAGCTGGGCGGTGAGGAAGCCCAGCTCCAGGTCGTCCTCGGCGCTGAAGCTGACCAGCATGCCGACCGCCGCCACCGCGTTGCGGCCCAGGTCGGAGAGGGCGTAGTGGCTGTCTTCGCCGATGTCGAGCAGGCCGTTGCCGCGCAGGCGGCGCAGCACGGTCTCGAGCTTGACGGTGTCGAGGAAGGCGAAGCGCTGGCGCAGCTGCTCGGGGCTCCAGCGCGGCGATTCGGATTCACGGCCGATCTCGCGCAGTACCAGCAGGCGCATCAGGACTTCGGCCTCGCTGCCATGGAAGAGGGTGCTGAAGGCCGACAGCAGGGCGCGCGCGGCCAGCAGCGGGGCCAGTTCAGGCACGTCGTCGGCGGCGACGCCGGGGGCCAGCAGTTCTTCCAGGCGGACTTCGGACATGGCGGGAGGCTTGGCGGACCAATCAGCGGAACAAGGCGAGGGCCGCGATGCGCCGGTCGATCTCGTCGCTCAGGCGGGTGTAGGCCGGGCCACCCACACCGCCGAAGCGGCGCTGGAATTCGGCGTTCTGCATGGATTCGGGCAGGCCGTGGATGGGTGGCAGCAGGGCGCTGTCGCTGAGCCCGGCGGCCACCGCCGCGGCGAGGCGCTCGGGGTCGCGGGCCGCCAGCTCGCCGAGGCGGGTGCCGGCCTTGTCGGCGGCCAGGTCGACAAAGGAAAAGCCGCTGCCGCCGCGGGAGTCGTCCACTTCCTTGCCGATCCCGATGGCCTGGGCAAGGGGCTCGCCAGCCCACGCGGCGAGGGCCGCCGAGACCAGGAAGTGCTGGGCCAGGTCTTCGCGGCCCCGCAGGATCAGGGTGGTGGGGCGCGGCTGGGGCCATTCCCGGGCTTCGGGAATCAGCTGGGCGATGTTGCGGCCCGATACATGGAAGGCGGCGACGAGCAGGATGTTCCGGTAGGCCTGGCCGAGGGCCTCTCCACCGGTCTGGCCGGGGTCCTGCAGCAGGGGGGCGAGGAGTTCGGCCAACGGGGTCCGGGGGCGCGCGGGCAGGCTGTCCATGCGCGCCACCAGGCGCAGGTGGGCCCGTGCCAGGCCGGCCTTTTCGTCGTGGGTGAGGGCGTGGGCGCGGGCAGAGTCCAGGAGCTCGGGCTGCCAGGTGTAGCGGAGCCGCAGCTCGCCCGGGGTGATCGCCACCTGGTCGATGGTCTTGCCCAGCAACGCCAGGTCGGGGGCCAGCTGGGAGTGGCGTGCGCCATACAGGAGGGCGGCACGGAACAGGGCGCCGGGAACGGGGATCGAGCCGATCCGGACCTTCTGGAACTCCACGCCGTCGGCGCCCACAACGACCCGGGCCCACAGGTTGAGGTAGCGGCCCAGCGGGCTGGGAGGTACGGCGGTGGTGTAGCGCAGATCGGCAATGCCGTCCTCGAGGACGACCGTTGACCGGCCACGGCGGGCGGCGAGCCGGACCAGGGTCTCCACGTCGCGGGCGGCGATGCGGGCTTCCCGCCGTTCGTCCCGCACCAGGCGACGCGGGTCGTTGCGCCGGATCAGGTCCTTGGCGCGGCTGAGGTCTTCGGCCGACAAGGGCGCGTCACCGGTCACCAGCGGCTCGTCCTGGACGGCCCGGAAGGCCAGCAGGGTGACTGCCGCCAGCAGGAGCATGAGGCCGGCCAGCAGGCCGGCGAAAAGACGCTTCATGACTGCTCCCGCGGCGACAGGTGTCAGACGCCCTGCTTCAGGCTGGCCTGGATGAAGCCGTCCAGGTCGCCGTCGAGAACGGCCTGGGTGTTACCGACTTCGTAGCTGGTGCGCAGGTCCTTGATGCGCGACTGGTCGAGCACGTAGGAGCGGATCTGGTGGCCCCAGCCGATGTCGCTCTTGGCGTCCTCGAGCTTCTGCTGCTCGCTCTGGCGCTTGCGCAGTTCGGCTTCGTAGAGGCGGGCGCGCAGCATCGACCAGGCTTCGTCCTTGTTGCGGTGCTGGGAGCGGTCGTTCTGGCACTGCACGACGATGCCCGTGGGGACGTGGGTCAGACGCACCGCGGAGTCGGTCTTGTTGATGTGCTGGCCGCCCGCGCCGGAAGCCCGGTAGGTGTCGGTGCGTACGTCGGAGGGGTTGATGTCGATCTCGATCGAGTCGTCCACCTCGGGGAACACGAACACCGAGCAGAAGCTGGTGTGACGGCGCGCGTTGGAGTCGAAGGGGCTCTTGCGGACGAGGCGGTGGATGCCGGTCTCGGTGCGCAGGAAGCCGTAGGCGTACTCGCCGCCGACCTTGATGGTGGCGCTCTTGATGCCGGCCACTTCACCTTCGGACTCTTCGAGCAGCTCGACGTTGAAGCCCTTGCGTTCGCAGTAGCGCAGGTACATGCGCTCGAGCATGCCAGCCCAGTCCTGGGCCTCGGTGCCGCCGGCGCCGGACTGGATTTCGATGAAGCAGGCGTTGCCGTCCATCGGGTTGTTGAACATGCGGCGGAATTCGAGTGCGCCGACACGGGCTTCGAGGGAAGCCACGTCGCCCTCGACGGCCTGCATGGTGTCCTCGTCCTCTTCCATGGAGGCGAGTTCGAAGAGGTCCTTGCCGTCGGCGAGGCCTTGTTCGATCTCCTGCAGGGTCACCACGATGCCTTCGAGGGTCTTTTTTTCCTTGCCGAGCTCCTGGGCGTACGCGGCGTCGTTCCAGATGGCCGGGTCTTCGAGTTGCTTGCTGACTTCGATCAGCTTTTCTGCCTTGGTATCGTAGTCAAAGATACCTCCGAAGTTCGAGCTCCCGGGACTTCAGGTCGGCGAGCTTGTTGGAGATGGCGTTGAGGCGTTCTGCTTCCATGATCGTGCCCTGCATGTTCGGGAAAACCGCGCATTATACCTTCAGACGCGGTTTCCGGCGGATTGCAGGGGCTGTCGCTTGCGCGGTGGGAAGCGATCAGTCGCCCGCCGAACCGGCGCCGGTTCCGCCGCTGGCAGCCTTGCCCTTGCAGGCCTGGAAGCGCTGCCGGCAGCGGTTGGCGCACAGGAACTCGGCGTTGTAGTCGCCCTGGGGGCAGGCGACCAGGCAGCGGGTGTTGGCGTTGAGGCAGGCGGTCAGCGGGTTGAGCAGCGCGGCTCCCTGATGCGGGCTGCCTCCGGCCTTGCGGTCGAGCCGGAAGTTGCCGGTGCTGCCCTGGGTGCTTGAGCTCAGCGTGTATTTGCCTTCGAAGATCCTGGTCTGGCAGCTTCCCGACATGCGCAGGGTGGTGCCCGGGGTCAGCTGCACCCGCAGGTTGCAGTTTCCGCCGTTGTAGTCGCCGGCCGATACAGGGCCTGCTCCGGCCAGGGGCTGTTCGGTGCGCACCCGGCCTGTCAGTACGCCCTGGGCATCTCGCAGCTCGACGCTGATCGGGATGCTGAGCTCACCCGAGTCCGACACCAGGTTGCCCTCGTAGCGTCCGTCGAAGGTCGACGATTGGGCTCCTGCGGGCAGGGACTCCAGGGCGGCCAGCCCGATCAGTGCGGTGCTGGCCAGGCGGCGCAGGCTGTGGTGCGCGGTGAGGGGCATTGGGGGGATCCGGTTCGGGGTCAGAAGGACTCGTTGGGCCCCAGGTAGCGCCACTGGCCTGGCGGCAGGTGGCCCAGCATCACGCGGCCGATGCGGACCCGCTTGAGGCCGACCACTTTGAGGCCGACCAGCTCGCACATGCGGCGGATCTGGCGCTTCTTGCCTTCCCGCAGCACGAAGCGCAGCTGGTCTTCGTTGAGCCAGCTGACCTTGGCTGGGCGCAGGGCCGCGCCGTCGAGGGACAGGCCGTGGTTGAGCAGCTTGAGCCCGGCCTCATCGAGGCGGCCTTCCACGCGGACGTGGTATTCCTTCTCGATACTGGAGTCGTCGCCGATCAGGGCGCGGGCGACCCGACCGTCCTGGGTGAACACCAGCAGGCCGATGGAGTCGATGTCGAGGCGGCCGGCAGGGGCGAGGCCCCGGTGGTGGGTGTTCAGGTAACGGGTTTCGGACGGGTCCTCGGCCCAGCGGTTGTCGGCGGTGATCAGCACGCTGGCAGGCTCGTAGCCGTCCTCGGCCTGGCCGGAGACGTAGCCGACGGGCTTGTTGAGGAGGATCGTGACGCGCCGTTCCTGGGCGGTCTGGCCGCGACGGTCGAGCTCGACCTCCTGGCCCGGCTTGACCCGCGAGCCGAGTTCGCTGACGACCCGGCCGTCCACCCGGACCCAGCCCTTTTCGATGTATTCGTCGGCTTCCCGGCGGGAGCACAGGCCCAGTTCGGTCATGCGCTTGGAGAGGCGGATCGAGCCGTCGGCAGCCAGTGGTGACGGTGCCTGGGCAGGGCGGGGCTCGCCGTTGCCGCTGCGGCGCTCGTGGCGTGGGGGGGCGTCGCCGGCAGGGCGACGCGGGCGGTCCTGGGGGGCACCCTCTGCGGCGGGGCGGCGCGGGCGGTCGGAAGCGTAGCCTTCGCCAGCGGGGCGACGCGGGCGGTCCTGGGCCGTGCCCTCGGCGGCGGGGCGGCGGGGACGGTCCTGCTGTGAGGACGGGCGTTCGCGCCAGTCGGTCTGGCGCGTGGCGTCGCGGCGCGGGTCATCACGACGCGGTTCGTCGCGGCGGGGCGCATCGCCGCGCGGCTCCCTTGGTTCCCGCGGTGTGGTGGAGCGTTCCTGGCGGGGATCGGCCTGGGCCTGATCCGGGTGCGAGGCCTTGCCGCGGCTGCGGCCGGACGCAGCCTTGCGGCGGTCGGGCACGACGGGTGCGGCAGCGGGCGCTGCATCGGCGCGGGGTTTGATCTTGAGGGTGCCTTCTCGGGTCGGCAGGGGCGGGCGGCGGCGGGGCGTATCAGTCATGTCGGCCCTTTCAGGCGGCGGGATGCAGTTGTCGGAGGTCGGCCTCTTCGAGGTAGACCCATTCGCCTTCGGCCACGCCGGCCAGGGGGCCTTCGCCCAGCGTGAGCCCGCCGAAGCCGCTGCGGTGCAGCGCGACCACGTGGTTGCCGGCAGCGGCGATCATGCGCTTGACCACGTGGTACTTGCCCAGGTCGATGGACAGCTCGAGGCTGCGCGGCGCCAGCAGCTGTGCCGTGAGGGCACGCACCGGCAGGGCCTCGTCGATCAGGTCGACGCCGGCCAGAAGCTGCTGCAGGAGGGCCTCGCTGCCGTCCTCGGCCAGTTCGGCCCGGTAGGTCTTGGGAACATGCTTCTTGGGGGACGACAGGTTGTGGATGAAGGCGCCGTCGTCGGAAAAGAGCAGCAGGCCGGTGGTGTCCACGTCCAAGCGCCCGACGCTCTGCACGTTGCGCACCACCAGGGGGTGGGGCAGCAGGGAGTACACGCTGCGGTGGTGCTTGGGCTCGTGGGAGCATTCGAAGCCGGCCGGCTTGTGGAGGGCGACGTAGGTCTTTTCCCGGTAGGTCCAGGTTTCACCCTCGATGTCGAGGACGAGGCCGGCCGTGGCGATGTCGGCGCCGGGGTTGTCGACTACTTCGCCGCCGATGCGGACTTCACCGAGTTCGATCAGCTGGCGGCACTGGCGCCGGCTGCCGAAGCCCTGGTTCTGGAGGATGCGTTCGAGTTTCACGGAATGCGGGTTCTGGCGATTGCTGGAATAACCCGCCATTGTCGTCCTTCGCAGGAGGTCGGGCAACTCCGCAGGGGGGTCAGCGGCCGCGCAGGAACAACTTGTCGAGGTCGGCCATGCTCAGGGCGGTCCAGGTGGGGCGGCCATGGTTGCACTGGTCGGCGCGCTCGGTGGCTTCCATTTCGCGCAGCAGGGCGTTCATTTCGGGCAGGGTCAGGCTGCGGTTGGCACGCACCGCACCGTGGCAGGCCATGGTGGCGAGCAGCTCGTTGCGCCTGGCGGTGATGACCTCGGTGGCCGGGTAATCGCGCAGTTCGGAAAGCAGGGCGCGTACCAGTTCGGCCACCGGGGCGGAGGCCAGCAGGGCCGGCACGCTGCGTACCGCCAGTTCCTGCGGGCCGGCCGGGCCGATCTCGAAGCCCATCCGTTCGAGCAGTTCGGCGTGCTCCTCGGCGCTGGCCATGTCCTTGCTGCCGACGCCGAACACCGCGGGGATGAGCAGGCGCTGCACCCCGGGGCTGCCGTCGAGGAGGGTCTTGAGGCGCTCGTAGAGGATGCGCTCGTGGGCTGCGTGCATGTCCACCAGGATCAGCCCGCCCTCGTTCTGAGCCAGGATGTACACCCCGTGGAGCTGGGCCAGGGCGTAGCCGAGGGGCGGGGCGAGGTCGCCGGCGGGCAGGGTGGGGGCCGGCATCGGTGACGTGCCGGCAGAGGTGCTGCGGAGCGGGAAGGCGGTGGCGGAGAATCCGGTGGTCGCAGCTCCGGCGGTGGACGGGCCGCTTCCGGCCGGCTCGGGGCGGGCCGAGGCCGCAAATTCGAAGTAGGCCCGGGAGGCCGGCTCCATGGCCAGGCGGGTCTGGTAGGGCTGGGGGGCGTGGGTGTAGCCGGTGGTGGCGGCCGGGCTTGCCGGGCGCGCCTCGTCATCCACGGCAGGGCTGCCGCTTCCCAACGCGCTGCCGGCACCGGCACCCGAGGTGGCGAGGGTCCGGTTGAGGGCGTGGTACACGAACTGGTGCACCGCCCGGGAGTCGCGGAAGCGCACTTCGATCTTGGCCGGATGCACGTTCACGTCCACGCCGAAGGGGTCCAGCTCGAGGAACAGGACGTAGGCCGGGTGGCGGCTGCCGTGCAGGATGTCGGCGTAAGCCTCGCGGATGGCGTGGGTGACCAGCTTGTCGCGCACGAAGCGCCCGTTCACGTAGAAGAACTGGGCGTCCCGGCTGCTGCGGGAATAGGCCGGCAGGGAGGCGAAGCCGTGCACGCGGAGCAGGCCGGACTCGGCCTCCACGGAGCGGGCGGCGGCCAGGAAGTCGTCGCCGAGCAGGGCCCGCACGCGGGCTTCGCGGGTGCCGGCGGGCAGGCGCTGGCTGACCCGGCCGTTGTGGCTGAGCTGCAGGGCCACGTCCGGGCGGGCCAGGGCGACGCGGCGGAAGACGTCGTCGCAGTGGGCGAACTCGGTGCCTTCGCTCTTCAGGAACTTGCGCCGGGCGGGGGTGTTGAAATACAGGTCGGCCACGTCGATCACGGTGCCGTGGTTGAGCGCCGCCGGCGCGAGTTCGCGCGGGTCGGCATCGATGCGCCAAGCGTGGGGGGCGCCGTCGGCGCGGCTGGTGATGCTCATCCGCGAGACGGCGGCGATGGCGGCCAGGGCTTCGCCGCGGAAGCCCATGGTGCCGACCCGTTCGAGGTCGTCGAGGCTGGCGATCTTGCTGGTGGCGTGGCGCTCCAGGGCCAGGGGCAGCTCGTCCTTCGGGATGCCGCAGCCATCGTCGGCGACCCGGATGCGCCGTACGCCGCCTTGCTCGAGCTGCACGTCCACCACCGTGGAGCCAGCATCCATGGCGTTCTCCAGGACCTCCTTGAGCACCGACGCGGGGCGTTCGACGACCTCGCCGGCGGCGATCTGGTTGATCAGGTGGTCGGGCAGCAGGTGGATGGGCATGGCGTGGTCCTGGTCGGCAGGGCGCGCATTGTACTGCCCGGCGGGATCGGCTTCAGCTTTTGCGGGATAGCCAGCGCAGGATGACGGCGTAGAACTGCTCCGGCTCGAAAGGCTTGGAAAGGAAATCGTTCATGCCGGCGTCCTGGCAGCGCAGGCGGTCCTCGGCAAAGGCGTTGGCGGTCAGCGCGACGATGGGGATCTGCTGCCCTTCAGGCAGGGCCCGGATCGCCCGGGTGGCGGCGAGGCCGTCCATGCGCGGCATCTGCATGTCCATCAGGATCAGGTCGAAGTGATGGTCCCGGAGCAGTTCCAGGGCAGCCTGGCCGTCTTCGGCGAGGTGCACGGCGAGGCCGGCATCCTCCAGGACCAGCTTGCCGATCTCGCGGTTCACCGGCTCGTCCTCGACCAGCAGGACATGGCGCCCGGCGTGCTCGCGCTGCAGCACCAGGATGGCCTGGCCGGGGGCCGGCGGGGTGTCGTTGTCAGTGCTCTGCACCGACTTGCGCAGCCGCACGCTCAGCCAGAAGGTGCTGCCGATGCCGGGCTGGCTGCGTGCCCCGGCGTCGCCGCCCATGAGTTGCGAGAGTTTGCGGGACAGGGCCAGGCCGAGGCCGGTACCGCCATATTTGCGGGAGATGCTGTTGTCGGCCTGCTCGAAGGCGCTGAACAGGCGGGCCAGGGCTTCGGGTGCGATCCCGATGCCAGTGTCTTCGACCTCGAAGCGCAGCATGGCGTCCTGGTCGGACTGTTCGACCACGCGGGCACTGATATGCACGCTGCCTTTCTCGGTGAACTTGATGCCATTGACAGCGAAATTCAGCAGCGCTTGGCGGATCCGGGTGGGGTCGCCGAGCAGGTTGTGTGGCATCGGCCCGCACTCGGTGGTCAGGGCGAGGCCCTTGCTGCGCGCCCGGTCGTGGATCAGAGAGGCGACGTCGGCCAGCAGGGCCTCCACGTGCACGGGGGCTTCGTCGATGAAGAACTTGCCGGCCTCGATCTTGGACAGGTCGAGGATCGCATTGATGACCCCCAGCAGGTGCTTGCCGGCCATGTCCAGCTTGTTGAGGCGCTCGTGCTGTTCGGGGGGAAGGCCGGCCTGGCGGATCAGGTGAGTCAGGCCGGCAATGGCGCCCAGCGGCGTGCGGATCTCGTGGGACATGTTGGCCAGGAAGGCGCTCTTGGCAATGTTTGCTGCCTCGGCGGATTCCTTGGCGGCACCGAGTTCAGCGGTGCGCTGGGCCACCAGACTTTCGAGGCGGGCCCGATGGCGGGCCAGTTCGTCCTGAACCTGCTTGCTTTCGGTGATGTCCCGGGAAATTCCGAAGGTGCCGAGGACCGTGCCGTCCTCGTTCAGGAGGGGACCCTTGGTGGCGAGGAAGATGCGCGGGCCGCTGCTGGTGTCCACGGCCTCCTCGTGGGTGCTGGTGATCCTTTCAGCGACGATGCGCGCGTTGATGGCGAGGAGCATTTCCGCCTGCTCCGGCGGAAAGAGGGCCCGGTCGTCCTTGCCGATGACTTCGCGGGGCGGCTTGCCAATGAAGCGGCTGGCGGCCCGGTTGAGGACCAGGTAACGGCCTTGCCGGTCTTTCGCGAAGATGGCGTCTTCGGAGGCGTTGGTCACCGTTTCGAGGAGGTTCAGCGCATTCACGCGCTCGGTGAGGGCGCGAGTGTGGCGTTCCCAGGCGCGGCGCTGCATGCCGTAAAGCAGCAGCGAGGTGACGGCCACGAAGAACAGGCCCTTGAGGATGCTGATCAGCGCCGTATCGGATTCGAGACCGGCCAGGAAGAGGAGCCTGTCCGACAGGATGATCCAGGCCCCTGCCGCCAGCGCATACACCAGCACGATGCGGAGGATCGCGCGGTGGGGGGCGGTCAGGCTGCGCGGGTGAGGCATTGGCACGGCACTCGGAGGACGGGACTCATTCACTCTAGTGGATAGTGCTTCCGTCCGAATGTGAATGAATTCCGGTGGCGGCGGTGGACGCCGCCTGGAGTTGGAGATGGAGCGGGTCGTCGCGCCATACCAGCACCTGGCTGGCGAGGTCGTAATCGGCCAGATGAGCCAGGGGGCCTCCGATTTCCGCGGAAGCGTAGCTCATCAGGCTGATCCGGTCGACCGGGCACAGCACGGGTCGAGCCGCATGCGCATCCAGCCGGGCCTGGACCTTCGGAGTGGAGTAGCGCCCGTTGTAGAGGCCCACCGTGACGTGGGGTACGTAGGGGCTGCCGGTCGGGTGCGTCGTAGCGGACAAGGCATCGCGAAGCACGCCGAGTCCACCTTCCAGGTCCTGGACGGCCAGAAAGGGGGCAGATGAAAAGCTGGCGAGATGGCCGATCTGCAGCATGAAGGGGGCACAGGCTGCGGCCCGCAAGGCCTTGAGCTGGGCCAGCAGCGCCGTGGGCCCGAAGTCATCGTCCTGCCGGGGTTCGTCGGTGGGAAACCCGCACAGGGCGAGGGTGAGGTGTGGCTGGCGGACGTAGCCCGCGAGAAGCAGGTCCTGCAGGTGGTGGGTGGCACGGGCCACCTGCTCGCGAACAGCGGGTTGGTCGGCGTCGATGGCCCAAAGCAGATACCGGGGACGCCCCCTGTGCCATTCGGGGAAGTCCCGGCGAACGTTCTCGAGAGTATGGCCGGCAGCCAGGAAATCGGCACGGGCAAGGTCGAACACGGAGGCCATACGCTTGAATGGGAGGGGGGCTGGAGAGGCGCTATCGTAAATCAAGCGGCCTGTTCCCGCCCTGCTTATCGCCTGAGTATGAGCTTTGCCCAGCTTTGTGAGTGACTACCGTCTGGAGCCCTGCCCGGCTGCGACATGGTGTCGCAGAGGCCCCGATTCTGGCCTGGATCAAGTTTCCGCACGGCCGGGGCTTGTTAGAGTCCGCACCCGTTGCCGACTCTCCAGGAAAAACGATGTCCGTCCTCCGCCCCATCCCCCTCGCGCTTGCCGTGGCCCTCGCTGGCGGCTTGTTTTCCGCATCCGGTGCCATGGCCGCCGACGCCGCGCCGGGCGACAGCCCCGTGCTGACCCTCGGCCAGGTGGTTGTCAGCGGCAGCGCCGGCGGCCCCCTGGAGGCGAAGCGTCTGCTGACCTCGGTGGATGTGCTGCCGACCGAGCGCATCGAGAGCCAGGTGGTGAGCAACAACTGGGAGCTCTTCGGCCAGGTGCCCGGAGTGATGCTGACCCAGTTCGGCCAGGGCACCACCTCGGGCAAGTTTTCCCTGCGGGCCTTCAACGGCGAAGGCGAGATCAATGCGGTCAAGCTGCTGATCGACGGCGTGCCGTCCAACAGCAACGACGGCAACATGCCTTACATTGATCTGGCGCCGCGCCTGGATATCGAATCCATCGAAGTGGTGCGGGGCACCAACGATCCGCGTTATGGGCTGCACAACATCGCCGGCAACGCCAACATCTCGACCAAGAGCGGCGGCAACTACCTGCTGGGCCGGGCCACCGTGGGCAGTTTTGCCACCCGTGAGCTGCAGGCGGCCGCCGGCATCGAGAAGGACGGGTTGGCCCAGAACTATGCCGTCTCCCTGAACCGGACCGACGGCTACCGGGACCATGCCAATGCCGAGAGCGGCAGCTTCTCGGGCAAGTGGTTCGTCACCCCGGCCGGCGGAAACTCCCGCTTCGGCCTGATCGCCCGGCACTACACGGCCACTGCCGACGAGGCGGGCTATTTGACCCAGGCTCAGGTCAAGGCCAATCCGGACCAGTCGCCGGCCCACAATGCTACGGACGAGGACCGCCGCCAGGTGAGCCAGTTTGCCCTGCAGGGCGAGTCGGAACTGGGCGAGCGCCTGTTCTGGACGGGCCAGGTCTATTTGAACAACCTGGACGACCGGCGTTTCGTGAAGTTCTCGGCCGGGGCGGCCCAGCAGGAACGCATCGTCGCCGAAACCCACACCGGCGCCTCCACCACCCTGACCTGGCGCGCCGGCAAGACACTTTTCGGTGACCTCGCCGTGATGGGCGGCGTGGATGCCGAGCATCAGGACAACCGCAGCCAGCGCTTTACCACCGTGGCCCAGGTGCGCCAGAGCCAGACCCGCAACCAGCAGTTCGACTTCAACACCGCCGGGGCCTTTGTGCAGGCCGTGGTGAAACCCCTGCCGGGCCTGACCCTGACGCCCGCCTTCCGCATCGACCGGGTGGACGGCAGCTATACCAACCAACTCAATGGTCGGACCTACGACGTCAACGACTACGGCAACATCAAGCAGCCCAAGCTGTCGGCAGTGTATGCACCGTCGGAGGCGTGGTCGGTGTATGGCAACTGGGGGCGCAGCTTCCAGGTGGGGGTGGGTACGGCCTCCTACAAGGTGAATCAGAACGCCAGCCTGGCACCCTCGATCAACGAGGGACTGGAGGCCGGCCTCAAGTTCCGGCCCCTGGCCTGGCTCGACGGGCGCGTCGCCGTGTGGCGCCAGACAGCGTCCAACGAAGCCCGCCGCAAGCTCAACGACCCGGCCAACGACGCCGAGAACATCGGCCAGACCCGTCGCCAGGGCATCGACCTGCAGATCAACGCGCGGCCCACCGCGAGCCTCGGCCTGTGGGCGTCCACGGCCATCCAGCGCTCTAAGATCCTGCAGGCGGATTCGTCTTCGCCGGCCAGCCTGGGCAAGGAAATCGACCACGTGCCGCAGCTGCTCTACGCCGCCGGCTCCGACTACCAGGCCAGCGAGGCCCTGCGTCTGTCGGCCTGGCTCAACGGCCAGACCAGCTATTACCTGGAGCGCACCAACGCCACCGGCAAGTTCGGCGGCTACACCCATGTCAACCTGTCCGGCGCCTACCGCCTGAGCCCGGCGCTGAGCGTCGAACTGACGCTGCGCAACCTGTTCGACCGCTACAGCGAGTACGTGTGGTGGGACGGGGCCCAGAGCCTGCACGCACCGGGCGCCCCGCGCAGCGTGTATGGCACGCTGGCCGTGAAGTTCTGAGCCCGGCGGAGCCGCCGTGCGCGCCGCCGTCCGCCGCTGCTGGCTGAAAGTCCACCTCTGGCTCGGCCTGGCGGCCGGCCTGCTGTTCGCACTGCTCGGGCTGACCGGCAGCGTGCTGGTGTTTTACCCGGAGCTGGATGGCCTGCTCAACCCGGCGATCCGGGTGGATCGGCCGGCCGCGCCGCCGTCGCCGGATGCGGTGCTGGCGCGTCTGCACGCGCTGCATCCGGAGCGGACCGGCCCGTGGCGGATCGAGATGCCGCCGGGGCCGCAGCGGCCCCTGATGGTGCGCTACTACAACCCGCCGGAAACCGCCGGGCGGGGCTTCGCGCCGCTGATGCTGACCCTTGACCCGCACACCCTGAAGGAGACCAGCCGGCGCTTCTGGGGCGATTACGCGGTCACCTGGCTGTACGACCTGCACTACAGCCTGCTGCTCGGGCAGACCGGCAAGGACGTGGTCGGCTACGCGGGGCTGGTGCTGCTGGCGTCGCTGCTCAGCGGCATGGTGCTGTGGTGGCCCAGCCGGGCCCGCCTGGCGGCGGCCCTCAGGCCGCAATTGCGCCCGGGCGCGGTGCGCCGCACCTACGACCTGCATGTGCTGTCCGGCGTCTATGGCGGTTTGGTGCTCATCGTGCTGGCCTTCACCGGCAGCGTGCTGGGCCTGCCGGAACTGGCCCGTGGCGGGATTGAAGCCTTCTCGCCGCTGACCCCGTTCTACCGTGCGCCGGCCGGCCTGGTGGAGGAGGGCGCGCCGATGCTGTCCCTGGACGAGGCCGTCGCCATCGCCCGCCGCGAGTTTCCGCAGGGCGAATTGCGCTGGATCGAGACGCCGGGGGCGGCGGGAAAGCCCATCTCGGTGCGCTTCCACACGCCGGGCGAACCGGGCCGGCGCTTTCCCCGCGCCCAGGTGTGGATCGACCCGTCCAGCGGCGCCGTGCTGCAGGTCCGCGACCCCCGGGCCGGGAGCGCCGGCGACGGCTTCATGGCCTGGATGCACCCCCTCCACAACGGCGAGGCCTTCGGCCTGGGTGGCCGCCTGCTGGCCTGCATCGCCGGCCTGCTGCCCGCCGTGATGCTGGTGACCGGCTGGCTGCGCTGGCGGCAGAAGCGCCGCGCCAAAGCCAGGGCCAGGGGCCAGGCAGGCGAAGCTTCAGCCCGTGGACTTCGATCCTGCACCTGAGGGCGGCTGAAGCCCCTCGCCTCAGTCTGCCCGGTGGGGGGCCTGGCTCTTGCGTTCGCGCTTGATCACGTACATGGCCTGGTCGGCCTTTTCCAGCAGGCTGTCGATGTCGGTGGCGTCGTTGGGGTAGAGCGCGGCGCCGAAGCTCGCGCCCAGGTCGATCTGGCGGCCGTCCACCACCAGCGGCCCCTGCGCCTGGCGGATCAGGCGGTCGGTGCTGGCGCGCAGGCCGTCGGAGCTGGCGGTGGGGCTGAGGACGATGCCGAACTCGTCGCCACCCAGCCGCGCCACCGTGTCGGAGCGCCGTGCGCCGCCCAGCAGGCGGTTGCCGAACTCGCGGATGGCGATGTCGCCGATGCGGTGGCCGTAGCGGTCGTTGATCTGCTTGAGCTCGTCCATGTCCACCATCAGCACACCGGTCTGGTTGCCTTCCCGGTCGGCCTGCAGCAAGGCGTTGCGCAGGCGGTCGATGAACAGGGAGCGGTTGGCCAGGCCGGTCAGCAGGTCGTGGGTGGCCCGGTGGAAGAGGGCGTCCTTGCCGCAGCGGGCGGCGAAGTACATGGATGCGGCGAGCAGGTCGGCCATCAGCTTGAGAATCTCGATCTGGCGGGGGCCGAAGGCGGCGGGCTGCAGGGACAGGACCTTGAGCACACCCACGGTCTCGCTGTCATGGCGCAGGGGCACCACGGCCATGGAGCGCAGGCCGACCCGGCGGCAGGCCTCGATGTCGACCCGCGGATCGTCTTCTGCGTCGTCGCACCACAGGGGGACACCGGTCTGCACGCAGAGGCCGGACAGGCTGTGCCCGGCATTGACGCTCAGGCCGACCTGTGCCGAGGCGGAGCCGGCGGCGGCCTTGTAGATCATCAGCGGACCTTCGGCGATCTCCACGGCGGCGCCGTCCGCACGGGAGAGCTCCATGCAGGCCCTGACCGCCAGCGCCATGACTGCGTCCAGATCGAGGCCGAGGCGTGCAATCTCGGTCTGTACGCGGATGATGGACAGCAAGTCCTCTGAGCTGGGCTGCGAGGGGGCCGGCACAGGCGGCATCGTGTAGTTCTCCAATTTGATGTGCACTGCAGCACTCTTTGACTATGATTCAAATCCCCTACGACGGGAGGGTTAAAACGTCAAAAAAAGTGTCTCACAAGCATTGCGCACAGCGAAGAGGCTGAACGTGTCTATTTTGCAGTGCGGGGATCGTTTTCCGGGGGCTCCGGTCAGTAGGCAGTCGCAAAGGCCCATCGTGTAGCATTCGTGTCCTGCCGATCCGGCCCGCGAGCCGGAATCTTCCCTGAAAGCCATTCATGTCCAGCCCGTCTCCTGCAAGTGCATCCCCCGCTCCCAAACGTAATCGTCTGTGGCCCTGGATCGTGGGCCTGGCGCTCGCCGCGGGCGGGGGCTACTACGCCTATCGCGGCGGCGTGCCGGGAGAGGGCGGCGGCGGGGGCAAGGAGGCCGCCGGGCCGCGGGGTGGCCCCGGCATGCGCGGCGAGCGTCCAGTGCCGGTGACCCTCGAAACCCTGGGGACCGGCGAGCTGCGGGTCACGGTGCCGGCCCTCGGCAACGTGGTGCCGCGCAACCTGGTCACCGTGCGCAGTCGGGTGGACGGGCCGCTGCTGGAGGTGCGCTTCACCGAGGGCCAGGCGGTCAAGGCCGGCGACTTGATCGCCCGCATCGACCCCGAGCCCTTCAAGGCCGCCCTCGACCAGGCCCGCGGCCAGCTGGCCCGGGATGCCGCGCTGTTGAAGAACGCGAAGCTCGACCTCGAGCGCTACAAGGGCCTGCTGGCCCAGGACTCCATCGCGAAGCAGCAGGTCGATACCCAGGACGCCCTGGTGCGCCAGTACCAGGGCACGGTGCAGGCCGACGAGGCGGCGGTGAAGAGCGCCGAGCTGCAGTTGTCCTACACCACCATCAAGGCGCCGATCTCCGGCCGGGTCGGTCTGCGCGCGGTGGATCCGGGCAACATGGTCAAGGCTTCGGATGCGGCCGGCCTGGTCACCATCGCCCAGATGACGCCGATCACCGCGGTCTTCGCGGTGCCCGAGGAGCGCCTGCCGGGCATCCGCAAGCGGCTGCGCGAGGGCAAGGGCCTCAAGGTCGAGGCCTGGGACCGGGAAATGAAGAGCCGCCTGGCCGAGGGGCGCTTGCTGGCGGTGGATGCGCAGATCGACTCCGCCACCGGCACCGTCAAGCTCAAGGCCGACTTCGACAACAAGGACGGCAGCCTCTTCCCCAACCAGTTCGTCAATGTGCGCCTGCTGCTGGACACCCTGACCGACGTGGTCACCGTGCCGACTGCGGCGGTGCAGCAGGGCAGCAAGGGCAACTACGTGTATCGCCTGGGTGAAGAGGGCAAGGTCAGCGCGGTGCCGGTCCGGCTCGGCCCGGTGGATGCGGGCAAGGCCGCCGTCGAGGAGGGCCTGGCCGTCGGCGACAAGGTGGTGGTGGACGGCCTCGACAAGCTCAAGGACGGCGCGAAGGTGGAGCCCATCGACGCCGGCGCGGTGAACGCCCCCGGACGGGAAAGGAAGCGCGGCGGCCCCGGTGGCCGGCCGGCCCACTGACGGGCGGTTGCGATGAATCCGTCCCGCCTGTTCATCCTGCGGCCGGTGGCGACCTCGCTGCTGATGGTCGCCATCCTGCTGGTGGGCTTCGTCGCCTACCGGCTGCTGCCGATCTCGGCCCTGCCCGAGGTGGATTACCCCACCATCCAGGTCAAGACGCTCTACCCCGGTGCCAGCCCGGACGTGATGACCTCGGCGGTCACCGCGCCGCTGGAACGCCAGTTCGGGCAGATGCCGGGGCTGGACGAGATGTCGTCCAGCAGCTCCGGCGGCGCCTCGGTGATCACCCTGCGCTTTGCCCTCACGATGGGCCTCGATGTGGCCGAGCAGCAGGTCCAGGCGGCCATCAACGCAGCCTCCAGCCTGCTCCCCAACGACCTGCCGGCGCCGCCCACTTACAGCAAGGTGAACCCGGCCGACGCGCCCATCCTGACCCTGGCGGTGAGCTCGCCCAGCCTGCCCATCACGCGCATCCACGACCTCGTCGAGAGCCGTCTGGCCATGAAGATCTCCCAGGTGCCGGGGGTGGGCCTGGTGAGCATCGCCGGCGGGCGCCGCCCGGCGGTGCGGGTGCAGGTCAATCCCACCGCGGCGGCGGCCTACGGGCTGGGCCTGGAAGACATCCGCACGGCGGTGGCCAATGCCAACGTGACCCAGGCCAAGGGCAGCTTCGACGGCCCCCAGCGCGCGTCCACCCTCGATGCCAACGACCAGCTCAAGTCGGCCGATGAATACCGCGGCCTGATCGTCGCCTACAAGAACGGCAACCCGGTGCGCCTGTCCGACCTGGCCACCCTCAAGGACGACGCCGAGAACATCCGCCTCGCCGCCTGGGCCGACCAGACCGCCGCGGTGATCATCAACGTGCAGCGCCAGCCTGGCGCCAACGTCATCGAGGTGGCCGACCGGGTCACCGCGCTGCTGCCTCAGATGACCGCCAGCCTGCCGGCTTCGCTGGAGCTGCGGGTGCTGTCCGACCGCACCACCACCATCCGCGCCTCGGTGCACGACGTGCAGGTCGAGCTGATGTTTGCCGTCGCCCTGGTGGTGATGGTGATCTTCCTGTTCCTGCGCAGCGTGCCGGCCACCCTTATCCCCAGCGTGGCGGTGCCCCTGTCCCTGGTCGGCACCTTCGGGGTCATGTACCTGGCTGGTTTCAGCCTCAACAACCTCACCCTGATGGCCCTCACCATCTCCACCGGCTTCGTGGTGGACGACGCCATCGTGATGATCGAGAACATTGCCCGCTACGTGGAGGAGGGCGAATCCCCCATGCAGGCGGCCCTCAAGGGGGCGAAGCAGATCGGCTTCACCATCATCTCGCTGACCTTCTCCCTCATCGCCGTGCTGATCCCGCTACTCTTCATGGGCGATGTGGTGGGGCGGTTGTTCCGCGAGTTCGCCATCACGCTGGCCATCGCCATCCTGATCTCCGCCTTCGTGTCCCTGACCCTCACCCCGATGATGTGCGCGCGCCTGCTGCACCATGTGCCGGAGCATGAGCAGGGGCGGCTGAACCGGGCGGTGGGGGCCTTCCTCGAGCGGGTCATTGCCCGCTACGGGGTGATGCTGGAATGGGTCCTCGAGCGCCAGGGCCTGACCCTGCTGGTGGCGGCGGCCACCCTCGGCCTCACCGTGCTGCTCTACGTGGCGGTGCCCAAGGGCTTCTTCCCAGTGCAGGACACGGGGGCCATCCAGGGCATCACCGAGGCCGACCAGTCGATCTCCTTCGGTGCCATGGCGGAGCGCCAGCAGGCGCTCGCCGAGGTGGTACTCAAAGACCCGGCGGTGGCCAGCCTGTCGTCCTTCATCGGGGTGGATGGCAGCAACACCACCCTCAACAGCGGCCGCATGAACATCACTCTCAGGCCGCTGGCCGAGCGGGATGCCAGCGCCAGCGAGGTGATCCGCCGGCTGGCGCCGGAGGTGCGGAAGGTGGCGGGCATCACGTTGTACATGCAGCCGGTGCAGGACCTGACCATCGAGGACCGGGTCAGCCGCACCCAGTACCAGTTCTCCCTGCAGTCGCCGGACAGTGCCGCCCTGGCCGAATGGGTGCCGCGCCTGGTGGACAGCCTCAAGGCGCTGCCGCAGCTCGCCGACGTGGCCAGCGACCTGCAGGACAAGGGCCTGCAGGCCTGGGTCGAGATCGACCGGGCCGCCGCGGCGCGCCTCGGGGTGAGCACCGCGGCCATCGACAACGCCCTCTACAACGCCTATGGCCAGCGCCTCATCTCCACCATCTTCACCCAGGCCACCCAGTACCGGGTGGTGCTGGAGGTGCAGCCCGAGTTCCGCAAGGGCCCCGGCGCCATCGCCAGCCTCTATGTGCCCGGCACCGGCGGGGTGCAGGTGCCGGTGTCGTCGGTGGCGCGGGTGGTGGAGCGGCCGGCGAGCCTGGCGGTCAATCACATCGGCCAGTTCCCGGCGGTGACGGTGTCCTTCAACCTGGCCCCCGGCGCGGCGCTCGGTGACGCGGTGGAGGCGATCCGCGGGGTGGAGAAGGAACTGGGCATGCCGGCCAGCATCGAGACCAGCTTCCGCGGCGCGGCGCTGGCCTTCCAGGCCTCGCTGACCAACACCCTGCTGCTGATCCTGGCCGCGGTGGTGACCATGTACATCGTGCTGGGCGTGCTCTACGAGAGCTACATCCACCCGGTGACCATCCTGTCCACCCTGCCCTCGGCCGGGGTGGGGGCGCTGCTGGCGCTGCTGCTGGCGCGCAGCGAGCTGGGCATCGTCGGCATCATCGGCATCGTGCTCTTGATCGGCATCGTCAAGAAGAACGCCATCATGATGATCGACTTCGCCCTCGACGCCGAGCGCAACCAGGGCCTGGCCCCGCGGGAGGCGATCTTCCAGGCCTGCCTGCTGCGCTTCCGGCCGATCCTGATGACCACCCTGGCGGCCTTGCTGGGCGCGCTGCCGCTGATGCTGGGCACCGGCGTCGGCTCCGAACTGCGCCAGCCGCTGGGCATCACGATGGTGGGCGGCCTGCTGGTCAGCCAGGTGCTGACCCTGTTCACCACGCCCGTGATCTACCTGGCCTTCGACCGGCTGGCGCGGCGGTCGGCGTGAGGGCTGTACGGGCATGAACCTCTCCCGCCTGTTCATCTTCCGGCCGGTGGCCACCACCCTGTTGACCCTGGCGGTGGCCCTGGCGGGGGCGATCGCCTTCCGCCTGCTGCCGGTGTCGCCGCTGCCCCAGGTGGACTACCCGACCATCTCGGTGTCGGCGAACCTGCCCGGGGCCAGCCCGGAGACCATGGCGGCCACGGTGGCCGGGCCGCTGGAGCGGATCCTCGGGCAGATCGCCGGGGTCACCGAGATGACCTCCAACTCGTCCCTCGGCACCACCCGCGTGACCCTGCAGTTCGAGCTCTCCAAGAACATCGACAGTGCCGCCCGCGAAGTGCAGGCGGCCATCAACGCCTCCCGCGGCCAGCTGCCGACGAGCCTGCCCAACAACCCCACCTACCGCAAGGTGAACCCGGCCGAGACGCCCATCATCATCCTGGCCCTCACCTCGGCGACCCTCACCCAGGGCCAGCTGTACGACGCGGCCTCCACGGTGCTTGCCCAGCGCCTGGCCCAGGTGGATGGGGTGGGGCAGGTGTCCATCGGCGGCGCCTCGCTGCCGGCGGTGCGGGTGGAGGCCGACCCGGCCCGCCTGGCCGCGGCGGGGCTCAACCTGGATGATGTGCGCACGGCTCTGGTCGGCGCCAACGTGAACCGCCCCAAGGGTGTGCTGGAGGATGGCGAGCAGGCCTGGCAGGTCGGGGCCAACGACCAGGCCCGCACGGCGGCAGAATACAGGCCGCTGATCATCTCCTGGAAGAACGGCTCGGCGGTGCGCCTGGGCGATGTGGCGCGGGTCCGGGACGGGGTCGAGAACGACCGCAACTACGGCTACGCCAACGGCCGCCCGGGTGTGCTGCTGATGGTCAACCGCCAGCCCGGCGCCAACATCATCGAGACGGTGGACCGGGTCACCGGCTTGCTGCCCCATCTACGCGCCAGCGTGTCGCCGGCCATCGACCTGGACGTGGTGATGGACCGCACCCCCACCATCCGCGGCTCCCTGCGCGAGGTGGAGCGCACGCTGCTCATCTCGGTGGCCCTGGTGGTGATGGTGGTCTTCCTGTTCCTGCGCAACTGGCGGGCCACCGTCATCCCCAGCGTGGTGGTGCCGGTGTCGCTGGTGGGGACCTTCTCCATCATGTACCTGGCCGGCTTCAGCCTCGACAACCTGTCGCTGATGGCGCTCACCATCGCCACCGGCTTCGTGGTGGACGACGCCATCGTGGTGCTGGAGAACATCTCCCGCCACGTGGACGAGGGCATGCCGCCGCGTCAGGCGGCCCTGCGCGGGGCGCGGGAGATCGGCTTCACGGTGCTGTCGATGAGCCTGTCGCTGATTGCCGTGTTCATCCCCATCCTGGCCATGGGCGGGATCGTCGGGCGGCTGTTCCGGGAGTTTGCGGTGGTGCTGTCGGCGGCCATCCTGGTGTCGATGCTGGTGTCGCTCACCACCACTCCGATGATGTGCGCCCGCCTGCTGCGCCCGCGTCCGCCGGAAGGGGAGCGCGGCCGCCTCGACCGGGCGGTGGGGCGCGCCCTCGAGGCCCTGGCCGGCGGCTACCGGCGCAGCCTGGGCTGGGCCCTGGACCACCGCTGGATCGTCATGCTGGTGCTGCTGGCCACGGTGGGCCTCAACGTGCATCTGTACCAGATCATTCCCAAGGGCTTCTTCCCGCAGCAGGACACCGGCCGCCTGCGCGGCTTCGTCGAGGCCGACCAGGCCATCTCCTTCCAGGCGATGAAGGAGAAGATGGACATCTTCCTGGCCATCGTCGGGGCCGACCCCGCGGTGGCCACCGTCACCGGCTTCACCGGCGGCTCCCAGCGCAACTACGGGTCGATGTTCGTGACCCTCAAGCCGATCGCCGAACGCCAGGAATCCGCCGAGGCGGTGGTGGGGCGCCTGCGCAAGAAGCTGGCGCGGGTGCCGGGGGCCAGCCTCTACCTGAGCGCCGTGCAGGACATCCGGATCGGCGGGCGTTCCAGCAACTCCGCCTACCAGTTCACCCTGCAGTCCGACAGCCTGGACGAGCTGCGCCTGTGGGAGCCGCGCATCCGCAACGCGATGAGCCGCCTGGACGAGATCACCGACGTGAGCACCGACCAGCAGGACGCCGGGCCGCAGACCACCCTGGTGTTCGACCGGGACGCCCTGGCCCGCTACGGCATCACCATGCGGGCCGCCACCACGGCGCTCAACAACGCCTACGGCCAGCGCCAGGTGTCCACCATCTACAACCCCCTCAACCAGTACCGGGTGGTGCTCGAGGCCGCCCCGGAATACCTGCAGGGGCCGGAATCCCTGTCGCGCCTCAACCTGGTCAGCCCCACCGGGGCGCGGGTGCCGCTGTCGGCGCTGGCCCGCTTCGAGACCACCCTGGCGCCCCTGTCGGTCAGCCACCAGGGCGGGGCGGCGGCGTCGACCATCAGCTTCGCCCTGCCGGAGGGGCGTTCCATCGGCGAGGCCACCGTGGTGATCAACCAGGCCCTGGCCGGCATCGGCGTGCCGGTGGGGGTACGTACCAGCTTCGAGGGCTCGGCGGGGGCCTTCCAGAAGTCCATGAGCTCCCAGCCCATCCTGATCCTGGCCGCCATCATCACCATCTACATCGTGCTGGGCATGCTCTACGAGAGCCTGATCCATCCCATCACCATCCTGTCCACCCTGCCCTCGGCCGGGGTGGGGGCCTTGCTGGCCCTGATGGCGAAGGACACCGAGTTCGGCCTGATCGCCATGATCGGGGTGATCCTGCTGATCGGCATCGTCAAGAAGAACGCCATCATGATGATCGACGTGGCCATCGAGCGCATGCGCCACCACGGCGAGAGCGCCCGCGATGCCATCCACCATGCCGGCCTGCTGCGTTTCCGGCCCATCCTGATGACCACCCTGGCGGCCCTGTTCGGCGCCATCCCGCTGGCCATCGGCACCGGCGACGGCGCCGAGCTGCGCCAGCCCCTGGGCATCGCCATCGTCGGCGGGCTGATCCTCAGCCAGATCCTCACCCTCTACACCACGCCGGTCGTCTTCGTGCTGCTCGACCGGCTGCGCCGCAAGCGGAGCCTGCCTGCCCATGCCTGACCAGACCCCACACAACCTGGCAGGGCCCCCTGTAGGGGCGGCTTCGGCCGCCCGCAGCACGTTGAATCGGGAGCCAACATTGATCGATGTCCGATGGGCGGCTGAAGTCGCCCCTGCAGTTCGCCCCACCGTTCTCGCCTTTCTCTGTGCCCTGAGCCTGGCGGGCTGCAGCATCGGCCCGGACTACGTGCGGCCGGTGGTGGACACCCCCGCAGCCTTCAAGGAGGCCGGTGAATGGAAGCCTGCCGTTCCGGCCGATCCGCTGGCCTCCGACACCTGGTGGAAGGCCTTTGGCGACCCGCAGCTGGACGCGTTGCAGGACAAGGTCGACATCTCCAACCAGAACCTGCGCATCGCCGAGGCCCAGTACCGCCAGGCCCGGGCCCTGTCCGATGCGGCGCGGGCGTCGTGGTTCCCGACCATCAATGCCACCGCCGGGGCGACCCGCTCGGCCACCTCGGCCGCCACCGATGCTGCCGGCAGTGCACCGCCACGCAACAGTTTCAGCCTCGGTGCCAGCGCCAGCTGGGAGGCTGACGTGTGGGGGCGCATCGCCCGCAACGTGGAGGCCGCCGACGAGCGGGTCCAGGCCAGCGAGGCCGACCTCGCTGCGGCGCGCCTGTCGGCCCATGCCACCCTGGCCCAGACCTACTTCCAGCTGCGTGCCGCCGAGCGCCAGCTGCAGCTTCTCGATGCCGCCGTGGCGGCCTACGCGCGTTCGCTCGAGCTCACCCGCAACCGCTATGGCGCCGGCGTGGCCAGCAAGGCCGATGTGGTCCAGGCCGAGAGCCAGCTGCGCAGCGCCCGGGCCTCGGCGCTGGATGCGAGGCTGTCGCGCAGCCAGTACGAGCACGCCCTGGCCGTGCTGGTCGGGCAGGCGCCGGCCGGCTTCAGCCTGCCGCCGTCCAGCGCGGCCTTGCCGATCGCCCCGGCGGTGGTGACCCTGCCGTCCACGCTGCTGGAGCGGCGCCCCGACATTGCCGCGGCCGAGCGCCGGGTGGCCGCCGCCAACGCGGCCATCGGCGCGGCTCAGGCCGCCCGCTTCCCGGTGCTGGGCCTGAGCGCCTCGACCGGCTTCCGGCGCTCGCAGATCGAGGACTTGCTCACCGTGCCCAGCCGCTACTGGTCTTTGGGCCCCACGCTGGCGGCGACGATCTTCGATGCTGGCGCAAAAAAGGCCGCCGTGGGCCAGGCCCAGGCCAGCTGGGAGCAGGCTGTCGCCACCTATCGCCAGACCGTGCTGGTGGCCTTCCAGGAGGTGGAGGACAACCTGTCGGCGGCCCGCCTGCTGGACGAGGCGGCGGTCGAGCAGGCTGCCGCGGTGGCCGCCGCCGCCGAGGCCGAGGCCATCGCCCTCAACCAGTACAAGGCCGGCACGGTGAGCTTTCTCAACGTGGTGACGGCCCAGGCCACCCACCTGTCGGCCCAGCGCAGCGCCAATGATCTGGCCGCCCGGCGCCTGGTGGCGGCGGTGCTGCTGGCCAAGAACGCCGGGGGCGGGGTGGGCCCGCGCCCGGACTGAGGGCCGCCGCCGGTCGGCTTTTGCGCGGCGTGGGCGCTGTGCGGGTGGAGAGTCGCGTCATAATGTGTGCCGCCACCCGTCTGCCACTCATCTGTTCCTGCCCGGAAGCCTGGCCCCATGCCCATGTTCATTCCAGCCCCCCGCCACCGCCTTGCAGCGAGCGTCTCCATCGCGCTCGCCGCCCTCGTCACCCCCTGTGTGCCCGCCGGCGCCGCGCCGGCTGCGGCGGATCCGCCCGCCGCGGTGGGCACGGCGGGGGTGCCCGATTTCGCCCGGATCACCCAGCGCTACGGCCCGGCGGTGGTCAATATCAGCGTCAGCGGCGTGCGCCAGGTGACGGTGGGGCCGGAAACCGCCGACCCGACCAGCGACGATGCCGACGCGGACTCCATGCAGCAGTTCCTGCGCCGCTTCCAGCAGCAGTTCGGTGGCAGCGGGGCCAGCATGCAGGTGCCGGTCAGGGGCCAGGGCTCCGGCTTCATCCTCAGTGAGGACGGGTTGATCCTGACCAACGCCCACGTCATCGCCAGCGCCCATGACGTGGTCGTCAAGCTGACCGACAGGCGTGAGTTCCGGGCCCGGGTGCTGGGCAGCGACAAGCGCACCGACATCGCCGTGCTGCGCATCGACGCGAAGCAGCTGCCGACCGTGAAGGTGGGCAACCCCACCGAGCTGCAGGTGGGACAGTGGGTGCTCGCCATCGGCTCGCCCTTCGGCTTCGAGAACAGCGTCAGCGCCGGGGTGGTCAGCGCCAAGGGGCGTTCCCTGCCGGACGGCAGCGGGGTGCCCTTCATCCAGACCGACGCGGCGGTCAACCCGGGCAATTCCGGCGGGCCGCTGTTCAATGCGCGCGGCGAGGTGGTGGGCATCAACTCGCAGATCTACAGCCGCACTGGCGGCTTCCAGGGGCTCAGCTTCGCCATCCCCATCGACATCGCCCTCAAGGTGCAGCAGCAGATCGTGGCCACCGGCCATGTCTCCCACGGCCTGCTCGGGGTGACGGTGCAGGAGATGAACCAGCCGCTTTCAGAGGCCTTCAAGCTGCCCGCCCCGGCGGGCGCGCTGGTGCTCGACACGCAGCGCGGCAGCCCCGGCGCCCAGGCGGGCCTGCTGCCCGGCGACGTGATCCTCAAGGTGGGCGGCCGGCCCATCGCCGCCGCGGCCGATCTGCAGACCCTGGTCACCCTGGCCCAGCCCGGCCAGCATCTGGTCTTCGAAGTGTGGCGCGATGGCCACGCCCTGCGCCTGGAGGTGACCCTCGGCGACGCCGGCAAGCCGGTCAGCCCACCGCCGCAGCCGCCGCGCGACGCCTACCTGCAGGGGCGCTTCGGCCTGCAGCTGCGCCCGCTGCTGCCCGCCGAGCGCCTGGCCATCGGGGTGGTCGAGGGGGTGCTGGTCGACGTGGTGGAGGGCCCGGCCCAGCTGGCCGGCGTGCAGGCCGGCGACGTGATCCTGGCGGTGGCCGGCAAGCCCGTCGCCACCATCGACCAGGCCCGCGAGGTCTTCAAGGCCAGCGGCGGCACCATCGCGCTGCTGGTGCAGCGGGGCAATGAACGGCTGTTCGTGCCGGTGAGGCCGGTGGAGACTCCGCGCTAGCCCGCCGCATCCCCCTCTGCAAACACTTCACGGGCGGCCGCGAGGCCGTTGAGGGCGGCGGGGAAGCCGGCGTAGACGGCCATCTGCATGATGATCTCGACGATCTCCGGGCGCGTGACGCCTACATTGAGGGCGGCCTGCAGATGGACCTTGAGCTGGGGCGCGGCGTTGCCCATGGCGGTGAGGGCGGCGACCACCGCGATCTCGCGGCTGCGCAGATCCAGGCCTGGCCGCGAGTAGATGTCGCCGAAGGGAAACTCGATCAGGTAGCGGGCGAAATCCGGCGCGATGTCGGCGAGGCTGTCGATGACCCGCTCGCCGGCTTCGCCGTCTATCTCGCGCAGCCGGGCAAGCCCTTGCTGGTAGCGGGTCGGGGTAGGGGAGGTGTTCAGGGGCATGGCGTTTTCCTTGCGGTGATGCGGGTTGAGGGCTGCAGGGACGCTTCGAGCGCCCGGTAGTGCTCGATCTTGGCCTGCAGGGCCTGGGCTGCGCGCTGCATGGCCGCGATCGATGTCTCCACCTCGGCGAGATGTGTTTCCAGCATCTGCCGGCGCTGCGGCGCGCTGGCCGTCCCTTCGGCGCGCAGCCTGGCGAAGCCCTGCATCTGCCCGATGGGCATGCGGGTTTCGCGCAGGCGCAGCAGGAAACCTATCCATTCGAGGTCTGCGGCGGCATAGCGGCGCTGGCCGCCGGCCGCCCTCGCCACGGGGGCGATCAGGCCGGCGCGCTCGTAGTAGCGCAGGGTGTGGGCGCTGAGGCCGGTGCGCCTGGCAACCTCGTTGATGCTCAGATGGGATTCCATGGATCGATTCTGGAAGTTTGAGTGCACTCAAAGTCAAGCATGTCCGCGGCACAGCTCCGTCCGCCGGATATGAGGCCTGCCCGGGTGGGGTGTGATCTTGCCGGGTTTCACACTTTGCCACCATCTGGTGGCCTACCTGAGTGACATTGTTGTATGACGAAGTAGTATTCTCGTCCTGCCGCTGCGGAGGGGATTCGACCGTTCTCGTGGCGTCATCCCAGACCTCATTGCCAGGAGCCCGATCATGACCCAGAACCTTGTTTCCCTGACCCTTTCCGCCAAGAACCTCGACGCCATGGATGGGGCCATCGCGACCCTCGAGCAGGAGGTGGCGGCCTTCGTGAGCCTTTCGCCGGAGGTCGTGCGCGGCCTGGTGAAGATGGGCGACAAGTCCGAGCAGTTCTGCCGCCAGACCGCCATGGTGCTGGCCCAGAACGGGGACATCCTGCCGCCGTCCTTCCTGGCGACCGAGATGCAGGCCGACCTTACGGCCTTCGATGCGCTGCGCCCGCGCCTGCTGCGGCTGCAGGAGGTGGTGGCGAAGATGGAGGACACCCGCATCGCCCTGGGCAGCGACATCCTGATGGCCTCGCTGGAGGGCTATTCGCTGATGAAGATGTTCGGCAAGGGCGAGGGCCTGGAGGCCCTGCGCCAGGCCATGCTGGTGCGGCGCCCGGCCCGCCGCGGGCGGGGCGGGGAGGGCGACCAGGCGTCGGTGGCCTGAGCCAGGCCGGGGGGCGGCCCCGCTGTCGCCCCGCGGCCGGGTGGCCGGGGGCCTTGCAGGGCCGTGTGGGGTGATTTCATGCTCCGCTGGGTGATTTTCGGGCAGGGCTGCATGCCCGTCGTCCAGGTCTGGACGCGCGCTGTCCAGGGGTGGGTGATGTGCGTCCAGGCCTCAGTGATTTTTGTCCAGGTCCGGGTGATTGCCGTCCAGGTCTGGATGATTTTTGTCCAGCCCTGGACGGCGGCGGTCCACGTCTGCGTCTTTTTCGTCCAGCCCTGGATGAATTTTCTCCAGCCTCTGACAAACCGGCTCCAGCGCTGCATGAATGGCGTGCAGGGCTGGAGCGGGGGGCTCCCGCTCTGAATGGCGGGGCGTTGACAGGGAATAAATCCAATGTATGATTCAAACAAACGTTTTAATGAATTGCGGCGGCGAGTGGTGCCCAGGCACGCCGCCAGGATGCAGCCCCCCAACCGAGGGGAGCGATGAACCACAGGGAGGCTGGACATGGCAGAAGCTGGCAGCAGGACGACGGATACCCGCAGCCGCATCCTTGATGCGGCCGAGGTGCTGTTCATGGAGAACGGCTTCGACGGCACCTCCATGCGCATGATCACCAGCCGGGCCGAGGTGAACCTGGCGGCGGTGAATTACCACTTCGGCACCAAGGAGCTGCTGATCCAGGAAGTCTTCCGGCGCCGCCTGACCAGCCTCAACCAGGCGCGGATCGCGGCGCTCGAAGTGCTGGAAGTCGAGGCCGCCGGAGCACCCATCAAGCCCAGCCGGATTGTCGATGCCTTCTTCGGCACGGCCCTGCGCATGGCGGCCGACGTGGAGGGCGGCGGCCACACCTTCATGCGCCTGCTCGGCCGCACCTACACCGAACCCAGCGAATTCGTCCGCCAGTTCCTCGCCGAGGAATACGCCGAGTGTGTCGACCGCTTCCTTACCGCGCTGTACCGCGCCGTGCCGGAGGTGGATCGCAAGGAAATCCTCTGGCGCTTCCATTTCATGATGGGCGCCATGTCCTACGCCATCGCCGGCACCGACGCCCTGCAGCTGGTGACCGGCAAGTTCGATGACGAAGACCCCTCCCAGCTGGCGCCGCGCCTGATGAGCTTCCTGCTCGGCGGCCTGCGCGCGCCCCTGGCGGAAGCGTCACTGCGCTAGCCATAACGCAACACCCCTTATTTATAAAAGTGCGCTGCAAAGACGGCGCCGAGTAAAAGGAGATCGCTCATGTCGTACTGGTTCCTGGTTTCCCTCCCTCCCCTGGTGGTCGCGCTCGCCTACGGGCGAGCGCCTCTTTTTGCCTGGTGTGGAGTGTTGTTGTTGTGGCTGGCGGCCCTCGGCGGGCTGGCCGGCTGGCCGGTGGCGGTGACGGCAGGCGTGCTCGCCGCCGTGGCTGTGGCGGGCGCGGTGTTCCTGCTGCCGGGGCTGCGCCGCAGCCTGGTGACGGCGGGCATCTTCAAGGCCTTCCGCAAGGCCTTGCCCTCCATGTCGCAGACCGAGAAGGACGCCCTCGAGGCCGGTACGGTGTGGTGGGAGGGTGAGCTCTTCGCCGGCAAGCCCGACTGGACCAAGCTGCAGGCCTACCCGGCGCCGCGCCTCACCCCCGAGGAGCAGCGCTTCCTCGACGTGGAGACCACCGAGCTGTGCCGCCTGACCCGCGACTGGGAATGCACCGAGGAGGGCGACATGCCCGCCGAGGTGTGGAGCTACATCAAGGAAAAGGGCTTCCTGGGCATGATCATTCCCCGGGAGTACGGCGGCAAGGGCTTCTCGGCCTATGCCCATTCCCAGGTGGTGACCAAGCTGTCCACCCGCTCGTCGGCACCCGCCGTCACGGTGATGGTGCCCAACTCCCTCGGCCCCGCCGAGCTGCTGCTGCACTACGGCACCCCCGAGCAAAAGAAGCACTACCTGCCGCGCCTGGCCCGCGGCCAGGAGATCCCCGCCTTTGCGCTGACCAGCCCGTGGGCCGGCTCCGATGCCGCCTCCATCCCTGATGCGGGGGTGGTCTGCAAGGGCCTCTACCAGGGCCGCGAGGTGCTGGGCATGCGGGTCAGCTTCGACAAGCGCTACATCACCCTGGCGCCGGTGTGCACGGTGTTCGGCCTGGCCTTCCGCCTGTACGACCCGGAGCACCTGCTGGGTGGCCAGGAAGACCTGGGCATCACCTGCGCGCTGGTGCCCCACGACCACCCGGGCGTGGACATCGGCCGCCGCCACTTCCCGCTCAACGCGGTGTGGATGAACGGCCCGATCCGCGGCAGCGATGTGTTCATGCCCCTCGACTTCATCATCGGCGGCCCGAAGATGGCCGGGCAGGGCTGGCGCATGCTGATGGAGTGCCTGGCGGCAGGCCGCTCGATCTCCCTGCCGGGCTCCAACACCGGCATGCTCAAGATGACCGCCCGCACTGTTGGGGCCTATGCCCGGGTGCGCTACCAGTTCAAGACCGCGGTGGGCAAGTTCGAGGGGGTCGAGGAAGCCCTCACCCGCATCGGCGCCAACGCCTACCTGTGCGACGCCGCCCGGGTCATGACCGCCGGTGCCATCGATCTGGGCGAGCGGCCGTCGGTGGTCTCGGCCATCGTCAAGTTCCACGTCACCGAGCGGGCCCGCCAGTCGGTCAATGACGGCATGGACGTGATCGGCGGCAAGGGCATCTGCCTGGGGCCGCAGAACTTCCTCGGCCGCGCCTACCAGCAGATCCCGGTGGGCATCACGGTGGAGGGCGCCAACATCCTCACCCGCAGCCTGATCCTCTTCGGCCAGGGCGCGATCCGCTGCCATCCCTATGTGCTCAAGGAGATGGACGCCGCCCGCGCGGGCGACCTGAAGGCCTTCGACGCGGCCTTCTGGGGCCACATCGGCTACACCGTGAGCAACGCCGCCCGGGCCCTGGTGATGGGGCTGAGCGGCTCCCACTTCGTGTCGGTGCCGGCCGACGTGGCGCCGGAAACCCGCCGCTATTACCAGCAGCTGACCCGCTTCTCGGCCGCCTTCGCCTTTCTGTCGGACCTGTCCATGGGTACCCTGGGTGGCGCCCTGAAGCGCAAGGAAAAGCTCTCCGCCCGCCTCGGCGACATCCTGTCGCTGATGTACCTGGCCTCCGCCACCCTCAAGCGCTACGAGACCGAAGGGCGCCAGGCTGCCGACGCGCCGCTGATGCACTGGGCCATCTGGGACTGCATGTTCAAGGCCCAGAACGCCTTCGAGGGCGTCATCGCCAACTTCCCGAACCGCCTCTTTGCCACCCTGCTGCGGCGGATCGTGGTGTTTCCCCTGGGCCGCCCGTACTTCGTGCCCTCCGACCGGCTGGGCCACGAGGTGGCGCGCCTGCTGATCGAGCCTTCGGCCACCCGCGACCGCCTGACCTCCGACGTGTTCGTGCCGGACGACGTGGAAGAGCCGGTGGGCGCCCTGGAGGCCGCCCTGCGCGCCACGCTGGAGGCCGAGCCGGTCGAGGCCAAGGTGCGCAGGGCGATCAAGGAAGGCCAGTTCAAGCCCGGCCTGCTGGTCGGCGGCGGGGTGGATGCGCTGTATGACGCGGCCCTCGCGGTCGGCATCATCAGCCGCGACGAGCACGACGTGATGGTTCGCCGCGGGGTGCTGCGCGACAAGGTCATCCGGGTCGACGACTTCCCGCACGACCTCGGCCTCTCCGCGCGGCTCGCCGGGCAGGCCGCGGAGCAGCGCGAGGCGGCCTGAGCGCTCCCCGGAACCCGCCACCGACGGATCGGAACCATGAAGCAGCCCATCTACATCATCGACGGTGCCCGCAGCCCCTTCCTGAAGGCGCGCAATGCACCGGGCCCGTTCGCCGCCTCCGACCTGGCGACGGCCGCCGGCAGTGCCCTGCTGGCCCGTCAGCGCTTCGCGCCGGAGCAGCTCGACGAGGTCATCCTGGGCTGCGCCAGCCCCTCGCCGGACGAGGTGAACATCGGGCGGGTGGTGGCCCTGCGCATGGGCTGCGGCATCAAGGTGCCGGGCTGGACGGTGATGCGCAACTGCGCCTCCGGCATGCAGGCCATCGATTCGGCCATCGCCAACATCTTGTGCGGGCGCTCGCAGCTGGTGCTGGCCGGCGGGGTGGATGCCCTGTCGCGGGCGCCGCTGCTGTATTCCGACGCGATGGTGCGCTGGTTCGCCGGCTGGATGCAGGCCCGTGGCCTGGGGCAGAAGCTGGCCATGGCCGGGCGCTTCCGGCCCGGCTACCTGGCGCCGGTGATCGCCATCATGAAAGGCCTCACCGACCCTATCGTCGGGCAGCTGATGGGGCAGACCGCCGAGAACCTGGCCTGGAGCTTCGGCATCAGCCGGGAGGAGATGGACGCCTTCGCCGTGGAGAGCCACCGGCGCGTGGCGGCCGCCCATGACGCGGGTCACTTCAGCCGCGAGCTGGTGCCCCTGATCGGCCGGGACGGCAGCGTCTTTGCCGAGGACGACGGCCTGCGCCGCGATGTGTCGATGGCCGGCCTGGCCAAGCTCAAGCCTTTCTTCGACAAGAAGTACGGCCGGGTCACCCCCGGCAACAGCTCCCAGATCACCGATGGCGCGGCATGGCTGGTGCTGGCCTCGGCCGAGGCCGTCGAGCGCTTCGGCCTCGAGCCCCGCGGCCGCATCGTGGACAGCCACTGGGCCGGGCTGGAACCCGAGCGCATGGGCCTGGGGCCGGTGCACGCAGCCACACCCATCCTGCAGCGTCAGAGGCTGAGCCTGGATGACCTGGATCTGCTCGAGATCAACGAAGCCTTTGCAGCCCAGGTGATAGCCTGCCAGCGCGCCTGGACGGATGCGGACTACTGCCGTACCCGTCTCGACCTGCCCGGCGCCCTGGGTGAGGTGGACCCGGCCCGCCTCAACGTGGATGGCGGCGCGGTGGCCCTGGGCCACCCGGTCGGGGCCAGCGGTGCGCGGATCGTGCTGCATGTGCTGGAGGCCCTGCGCCGCACCGGCGGCAAGCGCGGCCTGGCGAGCATCTGTATCGGCGGCGGCCTGGGTGGCGCCATGCTGGTGGAGGCGGTCTGATGATGGATCTGAAACACTGGAAGCTCGAGCGCGACGCCGATGGCATTGCCTGGGCCACCCTCGACGTGGCGGGAGCCGGCACCAACACCCTGGGCAGCGCCGTGCTGACCGAGCTGGCGGCCGTCCTCGACCGGCTCGAAGTACAGCCGCCCAGCGGGCTGGTGATCCGCTCTGGCAAGGCGGTGGGCTTCATTGCCGGGGCCGACATCGAGGAATTCACCCGCATCGATTCCGCGGCGGCCGCGCGCGCGCTGGTGGAGAAGGGCTGGAACCTGTTCGAGCGGCTGGCGGCGGTGCGCTACCCGACGCTGGCCCTGGTCCGCGGCCACTGCATGGGGGGCGGCCTGGAGCTGGCCCTGGCCTGCCGCTACCGGATCGTGGTGGATGAGCCCGGCACCCGGCTGGCCCTCCCCGAGGTGATGCTCGGCATCTACCCCGCGTGGGGCGGCATGGCCCGCCTGCCGGCGCTGATCGGCCCCGCCGCGGCCCTCGACCTGATGCTCACCGGCAAGGGCGTGGATGCCGGCAAGGCGCGCCGCCTGGGCCTGGCGGATGCCTGCGTGCCGGCCCGGGTGATGGACAACGCGGCCCGCCTGACGCTGCTCTCCGGGCAGCCGGCGCGGCGTCCGCCCCTGCTGCAGCGCCTCCTCAACGGCCCGCTGCGCGGCGTGGTGGCGGCCGGCGCCCGCCGGCAGGTGGCGGCCAAGGCCCCGCGCCAGCACTACCCGGCGCCGTGGGCGATCATCGATGTGTGGCAGCACTACGGCGGCAACGCGCTGGCTGTGCCGAATGGTTCGCCCGTGTCGCTGGGGGCCCTGTTCGGCTCCGACACCGCCCGCAACCTGATCCGCGTGTTCTTCCTGCAGGAGCGCCTGAAGGGCTTCGGCAAGGGCGCCGATTTTGCGCCGCGCCGCGTGCATGTGGTCGGGGCAGGAGTGATGGGCGGTGACATCGCCATCGAATGCGCCCTGCGCGGCATGACGGTGACCCTGCAGGACCAGTCCGTCGAGCGCATCGCGCCGGTGGTGGCACGGGCCGCCAAGCGCTTCGAGCGCAAGTTCAAGGGCAAGCCGCGGGAAGTGAGCTTCGCCCTCGACCGCATCATCGCCGACCCCCACGGCCACGGCGTGGCCCGCGCCGACGTGATCATCGAGGCGATCTACGAGAACCTCGAGGCGAAGCGGGCGCTGTTCGTCGAGCTGGAGCAGCGGGCCCGGCCCGATGCCGTGCTGGCCTCCAATACCTCGAGCCTGCGCATCGGCGACATCGCCACCGCCCTGCGCGAGCCCGCGCGGCTTACCGGCATCCATTTCTTCAACCCGGTGGCGGTGATGCCGCTGGTCGAGGTGGTGCGCGGCGCGCTCACCGACGAGGTGGTCTTCCGGCAGGCTGCCGCCTTCGTGCGCAGGCTCGACAAGCTGCCCCTGCCGGTCAAGGACGCACCCGGCTTCCTGGTCAATGCGGTGCTCGGCCCCTACATGTACGAAGCCCTGCGCTGTGTGGACGAGGGCATCGCGCCGGCCACCATCGACGCGGCGCTGACCGCCTTCGGCATGCCGATGGGGCCCATCGAGCTGATCGACACGGTGGGGCTCGACATCGCGGTGGCGGCCGGCAAGGCCCTCGCCGGCGCTGACGCCACCCTGCCGCGGGGGCTGGCCGAGCGGGTGGCCGCCGGCCAGCTCGGCAAGAAAAGCGGGCAGGGCTTCTACGCCTGGCCCGGTGGCAAGCTCAGCCGGCCGGCCACGGGCACGCCGCCGGCCGGACTGGCCGGGCGCATCGTCGCCCCCTTGCTGGCGGCTGCGCAGTCATGTGTTTCAGATGGTGTCGTGGAAGACGAGGACCTGGCGGATGCCGGGATAATCTTCGGCACCGGCTTCGCCCCCTTCACGGGCGGGCCTTTCAACCATCTCCGGACGACGCGTCGCGCCGGATAGTCATTCCAGGAGTCCATCATGTGCAATCAGCCTACCCGTCTGCCCCCCAATGAGATGCCGGTGCTCCGCGTGATGCCGATGCCGGCGGACACCAATCCCGCGGGCGACGTCTTCGGTGGCTGGATCATGTCCCAGGTGGACATCGCCGGCGCACTGCCGGCCCGCCAGCGGGCGCGGGGGCGTGTGGCGACGGTGGCGGTGAACGCCTTCGTCTTCAAGCAGCCGGTGTCGGTGGGCGACATCGTCAGCTTCTATGCGCGCATCGTGCGCATCGGCCGCAGCTCGGTGACGGTGGATGTGGAAGTGTTCGCCGAACGCAATCCCGACGCGCCGGTGGTGGTCAAGGTGACCGAGGCCACCCTGACCTACGTGGCGGTGAGCGCTGACGGCGTGAAGCAGGATCTGCCGGCCGAGAGCGCCGCGTGAATGCAAGGGTTCAAACCGGTGCTGCAAAGCCGCAGGGCTGCGCAGTTCTCGAATCCCCCGGGGTTGGGGCAGCCTACGGTGGGACTACATGCCTATTGCCCACATGTGAGGAGACGCATAAATGAAGATGAAAACGATCGCCCGCCTGATGTCCTGCCTTGCCATGGGGCTGGCCGCAGGGCAGGCCGGCGCCGCGGGCTTTCAGCTGCTGGAACAGAACGCCAGCGGGATCGGCAATGCCTACGCGGGCTCTGCCGCAGTGGCCGAGAACGCCAGCACCATTTATTTCAACCCGGCCGGCATGACCCAATTGCAGGCCCGCGAGGCCTCCGCGGGCATTGCCCTGGTGCGCCCGACCTTCAAGTTCAGCGACCGTGGATCCAGTACCGGTGTGCTTGCCGGCACCGGCACCGGGAATGATGCGGGCAGCTGGGCTTTCATTCCCAATGGCTACCTGTCGTGGGGGCTGACCAAGGATGTCTATGTCGGGGTGGGCTTCGGCGCGCCCTTCGGTCTGGTGACCGAATACGACAGCCCCTGGCTGGGCGGCGCCCAGGCGCTCAAGTTCGACATCAAGACCTATAACATCAACCCCAGCGTGGCATGGCGGGTGAATGACATGGTTTCCCTGGGGGCGGGTCTGAACTACCAGCGCATGGAGGCTGAGTACACGCGTCTCGCCACCGTGACCTCGGCCGCCCTGTCGGCCACCCGGGCCACCCTGGATGCGGGCGACAACAGCTGGGGCTGGAACGTGGGTGCGCTGTTCACCGTCAGCCCCACCACCAAGGTGGGGGTGTCCTACCGCTCCAAGATCAAGCATGAACTGACCGGCAGCCTGGCCGTCTCCGGCCCGGCCGCGGGCGCCTCGCCGGCCCTCTCCACGGGTAGTGCAAAGGCGGACGTGGAACTGCCCGACACCTTCATCCTGTCGGTGGTGCAGCGCCTCGACAACAAGTGGGAGATGCTCGGCGACATCTCCTGGACAGGCTGGAGCAGCATTCCCAAGGTGGACATCGTGCGGACCGCCGGCGCCCTCAGCGGTGCCACCGTGCAGACCCTCGATACCCACTTCCGCGACACCTGGCGCTATGCGGTCGGGGCCAACTACCGCTATACCGAGGCCATCAAGCTGAAGTTCGGCGTGGCCTACGACCAGACGCCGGTGCCTGATGCCCAGCATCGCCTGGTGTCCCTGCCGGACAACAACCGGACCTGGTTCTCCACTGGCGCCCAGGTGAAGTTCGACAAATCGTCGGTGCTGGATGTGGGCGTGGCCTATCTTCACGTGCCGGAGTCGAAGATCGACAATAACCAGGCGGCCTTGGGCCGGGGCTACGTGAAGGGTGCTTACGATGCCCGCGTGTGGATCCTCGGCGCGCAGTATTCCGTGGCCTTCTGACCTGTCCTGCCGGTCGTGGGGGTGCCTGGGCATCCCCGCGTGACAAACTCTTCCGAATCCCGACCCATGGCTGCATCCGATCCTGCCACCCCCGACGCCAAGACCCGCATCCTCGATGCGGCCGAACGCCTGTTCATGGAGAACGGCTTTGCCGCAACCTCCGTGCGCATGATCACGGGGGCTGCCGGGGTGCCGGTGGCCCTGGTGAACTACCACTTCGGCACCAAGCAGGGGCTGATGGAGGCAGTCTATGAACGGGCCCTGGGCAGCCGCGGCGCCAGCCGGGTGACTTACCTCGACAAACTCGAGGCGGAGGCCGCCGGTCAGCCCATCGCCGTCGATGTGCTGGTCGATGCCTTCCTGTCTTCGGCCCTGCGCCTGACCCGCAAGGATTCGGTGACGGGGGAGGTCTTCAAGCAGCTCATCGCGCGGGCCTTCTACGAACCCGGGCCGGGCACCGAGGCCTTCTTCCCGGCCGAGTACCGTGAGGCGGTGGACCGCTACCGCCAGGCCTTCATGCTGGCGCTGCCGGACCTGAGCCAGGACGACGTGGTGTGGCGGATGTATTTCTTCGTGGGCATCGTGGCCTATGCCATGGCCGGAAAGGATGTGATGCGGATGACCGAAACCTACTCCCTGGCCGATGCCGGCGATCCGGAAGCCGTCCTGGCCAGGCTGAGACCCTTCATCGTCGCCGGCTTTCTGGCCCCGGCCGGTAGCCTGCAGGGCCTGCCAAGACCCTGATTTATTTAAAAGTTGTTGTGCCCCGAGGAATCATTGCGCTAAGATTTGAACAGTTGTTCAAATTCTGGCCATGGGAGCCCCGGGGCCGGATCCCGATAACAAGGGCCCGACACAGGGCCGAGTCAGCCGAGTCAAAGGAGACACATGTGAGCAGACTGATCATTCGCAAGGTGGCCGTGCTGGGTGCCGGTGTCATGGGGGCGCAGATTGCCGCCCATTGCGCCAACGCCGGCGTTCCGGTCATCCTCTTCGACCTTCCGGCCAAGGAAGGCGACCCCAACGGCATCTCGAAGAAGGCCGTCGATGCCCTGCGCAAGCTGGAGCCGGCGCCGCTGGCCACCCGCGACCGCGCCCAGTTCATCGACGTGGCCAATTACGGCAGCGACCTGGACAAGCTCCGCGAATGCGACCTCATCATCGAGGCCATCGCCGAGAAGATGGAATGGAAGCTGGACCTGTACGCCAAGGTGGCGCCCTTCGTGCGTGCCGATGCGATCTTCGCGTCGAACACTTCGGGGCTGTCCATCGAGGCCTTGTCCGACGGCATGCCCGAGGCTGCCCGCGCCCAGTTCTGCGGCATCCACTTCTTCAATCCCCCGCGCTACATGGCGCTGGTGGAGCTGATCGCCACCCGCAGCACCGACCCGGCCATGCTCGACGGCCTGGAGACCTGGCTGACCACCCGTCTCGGCAAGAGCATCGTGCGGGCCAAGGACACCCCCAATTTCGTGGCCAACCGCGTCGGCGTGTTCTCCATCCTGGCGGTGATGCACCACACCGCGCGGCTCGGCCTCGGCTTTGACGAGGTGGATGCCCTTACCGGCCCGCTGATCGGCCGGCCCAAGAGCGCCACTTACCGCACCGCCGACGTGGTGGGCCTGGATACCCTGGCCCACGTGGTCGGCACCATGCAGGCAACCTTGCCGGACGACCCCTGGTTCCAGTATTTCAAGAACCCGGAATGGCTCGCCGGCCTGATCGCCCAGGGCGCTCTCGGCCAGAAGACCAAGGGCGGCATCTACCGCAAGGATGGCAAGACCATCACCGTGCTCGACCTGGCCAGCCAGGGCTATCGCCCCAGCGGCGGCGAGGTGGCCCCCGAGGTGCTGGCCATCCTCAAGAACCGCAATCCAGCCGACAAGTTTGCCCAGCTGCGGGCCAGCGCCCATCCCCAGGCGCGCTTCCTGTGGGCGATCTTCCGCGACGTCTTCCATTACTGCGCCTTCCACCTGGGAAACATCGCCGACAACGCCCGCGACGTGGACCTGGCCATGCGCTGGGGCTTCGGCTGGGCCTTGGGGCCCTTCGAGACCTGGCAGGCAGCCGGCTGGCAGGCCATCGCCGAGGCCATCCGCGCCGATGTGGCGGCCGGTGAGGCGATGAGCCCGGCGCCGCTGCCGGACTGGGTGTTCGACGGTCGCCAGGCGGTGCATCAGGCTGAGGGCTCCTGGAGCGCCGCCAGCAGCAGTCTCAAGCCGCGCTCGACCCTCGCCGTGTATGGCCGTCAGCTGTATCCCGAGCAGGTGCTCGGCGAAACCGCGCCGGATGCCGGCCAGACCCTCTGGGAAAACGAGGGCGTGCGCCTGTGGAACCTGCCGGCCAAGGACGCCCGCATCGGCATCCTGTCCTTCAAGTCGAAGATGCATGCCATCGGCGACGAGGTGCTGGATGGTGTGCATGAAGCCATCGCCCGCGCCGAGCGCGACCTGGATGGCCTGGTGATCTGGCACGAGGCGCCCTTTGCCGTGGGGGCCAACCTCAAACAGGTGGCCGAAGCCTGCCAGGCGGGCCGTTTCGACAATCTCGACAAGATGGTGGCGCGCTTCCAGCAGGCTTCCATGCTGCTCAAGCATTCCCTGGTGCCCACCGTGGCAGCAGTGCAGGGCCTCGCCTTGGGCGGCGGCTGCGAGTTCGCCATGCAGGCGACCCACCGGGTGTTGGCCCTGGAGAGCTACGTGGGCCTGGTCGAAGCCGGTGTCGGCCTGATCCCGGCCGGCGGCGGCTGCAAGGAGTTCGTGCTGCAGGCGGCCTCCATGGCGTCGCGGGCGGCCGGCGGCGACGTCTTCCCCTTCATGCAGAACGCCTTCCAGACGGTGGCCATGGCCAATGTCTCGAAGAGCGCACTGCAGGCCGTGGAGTTGGGCTTTGCGCGCGCTTCGGACGACATCGTCTTCAATGCCCGTGAGCTGCTCCATGTGGCCCTGCATCGGGCCCGGGCCCTGGCCGAGGCCGGCTACCAGCCGCCCCCGGTGCAGCGCGCGGTGCCGGTGGCCGGCCGCAACGGCATCGCCACCTGCGAGATGATGCTGATCAACATGAAGGAGGGCGGTTTCATTTCCGCCTGGGACTACCGGGTTTCCCGTTCGATCGCCATTGCCCTGTGCGGCGGTGAGGTGGAGACCAACGCGAAGGTGTCGGAGCAGTGGATCCTCGACGTGGAGCGGGCCCAGTTCATGGACCTGCTGAAGACCGAGAAGACCCAGCAGCGCATCGTGCACATGCTGGAAACCGGCAAGCCCCTGCGCAACTGATCGCGACGAGATACGGAGACATATCAAGATGAGCAAACAGATCCAGGAAGCCTACATCGTCGCCGCCACCCGCACGCCGGTGGCCAAGCGCAACGGCATGTTCCGCAATGTGCGGCCGGATGACATGCTGGCCCACGTGCTGCGCGCGGTCGTCGGCCAGGTGCCGGGGCTCGATGCCAGCGAGATCGGCGACGTGATCGTCGGCTGCGCCATGCCGGAAGCGGAGCAGGGCATGAACGTGGCGCGCATCGGTGTGCTGCTGGCCGGTCTGCCCAACAGCGTGCCGGGCATCACCATCAACCGTTTCTGCTCTTCCGGCCTGCAGGCCGTGGCGGACGCGGCGGCGCGCATCCGCCTGGGTGAGGCGGACGTGATGATTGCCGCCGGCACCGAGAGCATGACCGTGATGCCCCAGATCATGGGCAACAAGATCTCCCTCAATCCGGCGATCTTCGCCCGCGAGGAGAACCTGGGCATCGCCTTCGGCATGGGCCTCACCGCCGAGAAGGTGGCGCAGCAGTGGAAGGTCAGCCGCGAGGAGCAGGACGCCTTTGCCGTTCAGTCCAACCAGCGCGCCGCTGCGGCGATCGCGGCGGGCGCCTTCCGTGACGAGATCAGCCCTTACACGGTGACGACCCACCTGCCCGGTGAAGGCGGCACGGTGCGCGTGGTCGAGCGCGTCTGTGACACCGACGAAGGCCCGCGGGCCGATGCGTCCATGCAGAGCCTGGGCAAGCTCAAGCCGGTCTTTGCGGCGCGGGGCTCGGTGACAGCGGGCAACAGTTCGCAGATGTCGGATGGCGCCGGTGCGGTGCTGCTGATGTCGGAGGCTGCGGTCAAGCGCTACGGTGTGACGCCGATCGCCCGTTTCTGCAGCTATTCGGTGGCCGGTGTGCCGCCGGAGATCATGGGTATCGGTCCGGTCGAGGCGATTCCCCGTGCCCTCAAGGCGGCCGGCATCGCCCAGTCGCAGCTGGACTGGATCGAGCTCAACGAAGCCTTTGCGGCCCAGGCCATCGCCGTGACCCGGCAGCTCGACCTGGATCCGGCCGTGATCAACCGCCAGGGCGGCGCCATTGCCCTGGGCCATCCGCTGGGGGCCACCGGTGCCATCCGGGCGGCCACGCTGATGAGTGCCATGCGCCGGGGCCAAGCCCGCTACGGGATGATCTCGATGTGCATCGGTACCGGGATGGGCGCGGCTGGGGTCTTCGAGAAGCTCTGACCGGCTGAGGGCTGCGGGGCTTTCGTCCGCCCCGCAGCCGTTCGTGCCGAAATCCTTCGGAGCCCTTTCCAGCGAGCCGGCTTCGCGGTGAAATGGCAGCTGGTGAATCCAATGTCGAAGAAGGAGTAAGGGTCATGACTTCCCCCGTCCTGCTCACGGTGGCCGATGGTGTTGCCACCCTGACCCTCAACCGCCCCGAGGCGCTCAATGCCTTGTCGGTGGACATGATGAAGGCGCTGGCCCTGGCCACCGCCGAGCTGTCACGCCGGGATGACCTGCGCGTGGTGGTGGTGGCGGGCGCCGGCAATCACTTCATGGCGGGCGGTGATCTCCGCGATTTTGCGGCGCATCTGCACTTGTCGCCCGAAAGCCGCCTGGTCAACTTCCGGGCCTTGATCGAGCAGTACATCAATCCGAGCGTAAACGCCCTGCAGGCGCTGCCGGTGCCGGTGATCGCGCGGGTCCATGGGGCCTGCGCCGGCTTCGGCCTGTCATTGGTGCTGGGCTGCGACCTGGTGGTGGCCGCCGAGGACGCCTACTTCACAACGGCCTATTCCAGCATTGCGCTGTCTGGTGACGGCGGCGTGTCGTGGTTGCTGCCGCGCATGCTCGGGCGCCGGCGGGCCTTCGAGCTCCTGCTGCTGGCCGATCGCTTCGATGCTGTCGAGGCCGAGCGCCTGGGCCTGGTCAACCAGGTGGTGATGCCGGACGCCCTCGACGATGCGGTGTCTGTGCTGGTCCGTCGCATCTGTGCCGGGCCCCGCCATACCTTTGCCGAGATGAAGCGCCTGCTCAACGAGTCGCCCGACCAATCCCTGGGCGCTCAGCTTCAGCTGGAGGCCGAGGCCTTTGCCCGCTGTGCGGCCCATGCCGATTTCGACGAAGGGGTGAACGCCTTCCTCGGCAAGCGTCGGCCGCACTTCAAGAGCTGAGCCGGAAAGCCAGCAGACCCAGCCATTCGTGGATGGCGTACCAGCCGGCGTAGGCGGCGCTCATGCTGGGCGCGGCCGCCAGAAACAGGCCGCTGGCGCCGGGTTGTGAGTCTTCTGCGTCGTCGGGGTGCTTGTCCGTGAAGTAGGCGGTGGGGGCGGGCAGCACCTCGAAGCCGGCAGACTTGAACCAGGCCTCGGCCCGGCGCATGTGGGCTGCATGGGTCACCAGGGCGATCCGCCGCAAGCCTTCGGGGTGCAGGATGCGAGCGCTGAGCAGGGCGTTTTCACGGGTGTCCAGTGAAGCCGCCTCCACCCACCGGACGGTGATGCCGAAATCTTCCTGCAGGCTGCGCTTCATCCATTCCGCTTCGGCTGTCCCGCCCTGCGGCGCTCCCCCCGAGACGAGGACCGGCAGGCCCGACTTGCGGGCCAGGCGCGCGCCGTAACGGATGCGCTCGAGGGTCCGCGCGTTCACTGTGCCTTCGCCGAATTCCGGCGCATGACTGCGCATGCCGCCGGCCAGGATCACGATGGCGTCGGCTTGGCCGAGCGCTTCATCGGTGATGGGCGGGTGGCTCTCAAGGTCGGCGAGAAGCAGTCCGACGGACGCCGGCGTCATCAGGACGACGCTCACGATCAGCCCGACAGCGGCAAGGAGTCGCCCGCCACGTGGATGGCGGCGGCCCAGGATCAATCCGGCGAGGATGAGTAAAAGGGGCCCGAGAGGGGGTAAAACCAGGGTCGAGAGGATTTTTTTTAGCAGGAACATACGAAAAGCTGCGGCCCGGCGGGGTGCCGCATTGTCGGTGGAGAGGCGCGCAGCTATTATCCAGCGTCAATCCAACGCCAGCCACCAGGGGAACGATCATCGTCAGCACAGCATGTGGGTCAATGAGCCGCAACGGAATGTCCGCGAGGGCGTGCCGGTGATCGAGCTGGATGTGCGCGACGGTATCTGGGCACTGGTGGCCATCCTGGCCATCTACCTCGCCTTCACCCTGTTCAGGCTGTCCCGCCCGCGGGCGGCGGCCCGGGCGGATGCCGACGCAACAGTGGCGCAGACGGTTCTTGCCGCTGCGCCGCCGGCACCTGCCGCTGTCGAGGAGGCTCCGGCCGAGCCGGAGCCCGAGTCTGCCCCCGAGGATGAATCGGTTTCACGTGCCCTGCTCAACGAGCTGGAGATCCAGCAACTGCGAAGGGATGTCTCCCAGCTGCAGACCGAAAGCGATTTCCTGCGGCGCGAGCTTGCCGCCAACCGACGCGACCTCGATGCCCTGAGGGATGCGCAGCAGGCGGTGCGCGAGCAGGCGCCGCCGGTCCAGTATGTGCGCCCGGTGTCGCCCCAGCATTCGGAGGCCATGCTGCTGGCCGGCCGGGGTTTCGATGCGGCCAAGATTGCGGAGCACTGCGGCATTTCCGTGGCCGAGGCGGAGCTGGTCTGCGCCCTGGCGCGAGCGGAGGAGAGGGCATGACGGACGAGCGCAGGCTGGCGGATGACGGCCCCGATTCCGGCGAGGATTCCCGCCGCCAGTTGTGGTTCAGGGCCGGGGTCGCTGGTGGCTTGATTGCACTCCTGCTCGGCGCATTGGCGGTTTTCGACCATCTCTCGAAGCCGCGTGGCAGTGAGGAGGTGGCCTTGCCCACCAAGCCGATCGCCCCTGCCCAGGTGGCTTCGGATGTGGGACGTGACGCGCCGCCGGAGGTGATTCGCGCCGGGAGCGAGGGGCCCCAGGCCGGGGCCGCGGAGGAGCAGCCGGCCGAGGCTACGGTGCCACCCATGTTGCCGCGCGATTCCGAAGGTGCCGGGGCACCGGTGGATCGCCTTGAATCGCCGCGTGTGCCGACGGCCCGGCCGAATCAGGCTGCGCCCTCTGCGCACGGACGTGAGGTGGAGCATCGGGCGCCTGCCCGTGCCGACGAGACGCCGCGTTCCGCTGCGGTTCCGGTGCCGGCAGCCCCGCCAGTCACCCCGCCGGCCCAGGCTCCGCGCGTGCCCGCAGCGGCAGCGCCGGCGCTTGTGCAGCAGACCAGCCCGGCGCCACAACGGGATCTGCCTCCAGCCGGAACTGTGGTGGCACCAAGGCCTGCCGGCTCAGCCCCGACCGCGTCCCCGGCGCCTGCCGTGGCGGTTTCGGTAGCGGCGCAGCCGCAGTCCGGCGCCGCGCCGGCCCCCGTGGCCGGCATGCCGGCGCGGACGGGCGCTGCAGCGCCCGTCGCTGCGCAGGCCGCGGCCGCTCCGGCAGAGGCCCTGGCACGGGGCTATGTGCTGCAGTTCGGTTTCTTCTCGAGTGTTGCCCGGGCCGAGGAACTCAAGGCCCGGATGGCCCAGGCCGGCATTCCCGCCCAGGTTGAAACCCGTCTGGTGGTGGGGCCGTTCGCCGACCGCCGGGAAGCCCTTGCGGCCCAGTCCCGCCTGCGCGAAAAAGGCATCGACACGGGCGTGCTGCTGCCCCTCGGGCGCTGAGGGGCGCTGCTCTCCGCCCGGTCAGTCGGTGACGATGGCGAGGGCGTGGCCGGTGCGGCAGTTGAGGGCCAGCCGTGATGCCTGCCCCTGGGCCTCGGCCTTCCACAGGGCGCCCTGGTCACCCAGGCTGCGCGCAATTTCATAGCCACGCTGCTTGAGCCAGCCCGGATCAAGGTGTTCGGCGACGAGTCTCGTCGTTTCAGGACTGCGGGGGTGGGCAATGACGAGTCTAAAGATTCCCATGGCGATCTCCTGAAGATGCAACGGGGCCCAATCTAGCGTCGTAGTGTGACGGTTGTTGGAGGGTGTGGCCCTGCTTCAGGGGCTGAGCTGGAAGGTCAGTGCGGGTGGCGGCAGGTGACCCGGCAGGCCGGGGTGCCGGTATTCATCGAGGATGCGGGTGGCCTCTTCCGCGTCCACCGGGCGCGAGAACAGGAAACCCTGCATCTCGTCGCAGCCGAGGGATTCGAGGGCATGCAACTGCTCCTTGTGCTCGACGCCCTCCGCCGCGAGCTGGACGTCGAAGCCCCGGGCGATGCCGGCGAGGACGCTGACCACCGGGTGATGCCCGGCGGGCTTGATGTCCTGCACGAAGCGACGATCGATCTTCAGGCGGGTGATGTTGCAGCTCTGCATGTGGGTCAGCGAAGAATAGCCACTGCCGAAGTCGTCAATGACGATGCCCACGCCCAGGTTGCGCAGGCCCTGCATGCGCAGGGAGATACGCTCACCGTTCTCCACCAGAAGCCGTTCGGTGATTTCGAGCTCCAGGCTGCCCGCCGTCAGGCCATGGCGCGACAGGGCCCGGGAGATCGACAGGTCGAGTTCGGGGTGGTCGAAATCCCGGGCCGACAGGTTGGTGGACAGGCGCAGATCCGGGTGGTCCTGACGCCAGTTGGCCAGCTGGGCACAGCCGGTTTCGATCACCCAGCGGCTGATCTCGTGGATGATGCCGGCGTCTTCGGCCATGTGGATGAAGCGTGTGGGTGCCACCAGCCCATGGCGCGGGTGGCGCCAGCGGACAAGCGCCTCCATGCCGGTGATGCGCTGGCGGGAGATGCTGACCAGGGGCTGATAGTGGAGCTCCAGCTCCTGGCGGCTCAGGGCCTGGCGGAATTCGTGCTCCAGGGACAGGCGCTGCCGGTAGTTGGCGTGCATGTCGGCCGCAAAGAAGCTGTGTGCGTCGCGTCCCGTGCTCTTCACCTGGTGCATGGCGACGCTGGCGTGCTGGATGAGTTCGTCGGCGCAGCTGCCGTCTTCCGGATGCAGGGCCAGGCCGAGGCTGAGGGTGGCGGCAAACTCGCTGTCACCGACGCTGAAGGGCTGACGAAAGGCGTCGAGGATCTTTTCGGCAATGATCCGGGCATCGTCCCGGCCGCCCACGTCGGGCAGCAGCGCCAGGAATTCGTCGCTGCCGTGGCGGGTCAGCGTGTCGCCCTTGCGCAGGCTCTGGCGCAGGCGCAGGGCGATGGCCCGGAGCAGGGCGTCGCCTTCACTTTCGCCATAGGTTTCATTGACGAATCTGAAGCGGTCCATGTCGATGAACATCACCGCGATGTAGCCCTTCCGGCGCCGGGCCTGGGCGATGGCCAGGTCGAGGCGGTCGCGGAACAGCTCGCGGTTGGGAAGGCGGGTGAGCGGGTCGTGGTGAGGCTGCCGGGTTGCGATGTCGTGCCCGGGGCCGGACAGATCCCGGGCCGCGCCATAGGTGCCCGCGTAATGGGCGGGCGCCTGGGCGTCGTCGCGGTTGTAGATCCCCATGGCGTTCAGCACGATGGTGACCGGCTCCTGGGGGGCCTTGCCCTCCATCGTCTGGCTGCGGCTCAGGCGCAGTTCGAAATTGCTGGTGGCGCGCCTGCCGGTACGCCGTTCGTTGAAGGAGAAGCGTGCCCGCTCAAGGTCTTCCGGGTAGATGATCTCGGAAAAGTGGTGGCCGATCAGGGTGCTGCGGGAGTGGCCGAGCAGGGATTCGATACGCTGGTTGAGATAGCTGAACCGGCCGTCCACATCGAGGGTGTAGATGAGGTCGAGGGAGTTCTCGACCAGGTAGCGATGCATCCTTTCGGACGATTCCAGGCGCTGTCTGGCCTGGCGCTGGTTGCGCTCGATCTGGCGCTGCGCCAGCGCGTTGTTCACGGCGTGGCGGAGCTGGTCGGCGGTGTAGGGCTTGAGCAGGAAGTCCCGCGCGCCGCGTCGCAGGGCGCCAATCGCGGCGTCTGTCGAGTGCTCGGCGCTGATCATGATCACCGATTCCCGGCGCTCATGGCTGATCAGCCAGTCCATGACCGCCAGGCCGGTGGCGTCCGGCAGGCGGTAATCCAGCAGAAGCAGGTCGTAGGCGCTGGCGTTGAGCCGGGACAGGGCTTCGGCGACGGAGCCGCAGGTTTCGATCAGCCGGTCATGTGCCTGGAGCAGCGCGGCAATTGAACGGGTGAGTGACGGCTCGTCGTCTATGACCAGGATGCGGGCCAGGGTCTCCGGGGACGAGCGTTGCCTGGCGTCCATGGGAAAAGGGGGCCCTTTCCAGGGGATGACCATTCTGACTCCCTGATATGGGTCTGGTTTTTTTGTGGCCCAATGATGCCCTAAATCACGGCCGGGCCGCCAGTGGCATGAAAATCTGGAATACCGTTCCGGAGCCGGGCTGGCTGCGGCACAGAATGGTGCCGTTGTTGCGGGTGACCAGCTCCCGCACCACCGGCAGTCCGACTCCGCCACCCGGCTTGGTGCTGTTGCGGGCGCCGCCGGTGAACAGCGTCTGTACGCGCTCGGGTGAGAGGCCGGGGCCGTTGTCCACGATGCGGATCTCCAGGCAGGCGTGGCCGTTGGTGTTGATCCCCGATACCGCCGAGACGCTCAGCTTGCCGCCCTCGGGAATGGCCTCGGCGGCATTCTTGAAGAGATTGAGCAGGATCTGCTTGAGCGCGTCCGGCGGAATGGCGGCTGGCGGCAGGTTGGGCGAGGTGCGCAGTTCGAAGTTGATGCCCCTGCGCGCAAACAGCGCCTCACCATACAGCGCGCGCAGGTCGTGCAGGATCTCGGCGACGCCGCTGTGGGCGGGGCCGGCCGGAACCATGCCGGTGAAATCGCTGGTCTTGCGGATCAGTGTGGCGACCCGGTCGAGTTCGTCGCTGAGCAGGTTGAGCTGCTCCTTGAGGGTCGAGTCTTCCAGCTTCTCATCGATGATCCCCAGGTAGGTCTTGATCACGGTGAGCGGGTTGCTGGCCTCGTGGGCGATCCGTCGGGCGTGGTCGATGTAGCGCCGGGCCACGCTCTCCTCGAGATCCACGCGCATCCGCTCATCGGCCTGCTTGGCCGAGATCCGGGTAGTGGCGGCGTCGGTGACGAGCTTGCGCAGGGCCTGGTCGATCTCCTCGCCGGTATGTTCGTCCGCGGCGCAGGGATAGACGGCGATGCCGGACTGGTGCTCGTTCTCCCAGGGGACGCAGAGCAGGCCGTCGCACTCCAGCCAGCGGGCAAGCTGCCAGTCGGCGGCGCAGCGGCCGGGCGGGCGGTCGGCGGACTGGAAGCGTGTCTCGACGCCGCTGCGGTAGGCCTCGGCGATGACGCTGTGGGCATCCTCGACCGCGATATGGAGTTGCGACACGCCGGGCAGGGCCGTGCTGGTGGTGCCGCTGAGAGTCTGGCCGTCGAGGGGCCGGATGAACAGCACTGGGGCATCAAGGCCGAGCAGCAGGCGCGAAGCGGTGTTGAAATCGCTCCAGGCAGACAGGTCGCGGGTGAAGACGCTGCGGGTGAAGGCGTTCAGCGCCGAGCGGGCGACGCCGCCATCGATGCTGCCTGTCTCGGTAACGGTGTCCGCTTGGTTGCTCCAGGGCAGCGAGAGCATCGCCGGCTCTGCCGGGATTCCCGCGGCGAGGGCGCGCTCCTGCACTTCACGGCTGGTGTCGGCGAGCAGGCTGACCAGCAGGGCGCCTTCCAGGCCGGTCAGGCGGCCGGCGCGCTCCAGGCAGTCGGCCGACTGGCTGCTGCGGTAATTGGCAAGCTCCTCGGCGGCGGCGGCGATGCGGACCAGCGGGTGGGCGGTGACGAGGGTGTCCACGTTGGCGTGATGCAGGGCGATGGCGTCGGTGGCTACCGGCGGCAGGCCACATGAGGCGAGCAAGGCGGAGGAAATCTCGGTGTGATCCTGGCCGTAGCGCTCCCACTCATTGCCGCTGAGCGTCCATTCATCGGGGCTGTCGGCCAGCAGGCTGGCGTAGTCGTCGGCGTATTCGGACATCCACAGCAGGCCGAGGTCGTGGAGCAGGCCGGTGGCATAGGCCTCGTCGGGGGCCGCGTAGGCGGTCTCGCGGGCGAGGTGCCCTGCCAGTTCGGCGACGAACTGGCTGTGCAGGCAGTGGTGGCGATGGCTGTGCTCGCTGGTCCGGCGCTGGGGCTGGTGGATGATGTGGCGCAGCGCCCAGGCCTGCAGCAGGGCCTGGCTGGTGTTGTCGATCCGCAGGGCGATGGCGTCCAGCAGCTTGTGCCCCTCCGCTTCGCCGAGCGGGCTGGTGAGCAGCAGCTCGAAGAGCAGGACCGGATCGAGAATGATGATGCGTGCGGCATCTTTCGGCGTGGAGGTCCCGAGGGACAGTACCCGCAGCAGGGAGATCGCCGCCTCACGCTGGCAGTGCAGGCGCAAGGTGGGAATCACGGCGGGGCGTCGCATTTTGGCGTTTCGGGTGGTTTGCATGAAGGAGGCACGTATTTCTCAGATTTCGTGCTTTCGATCGTATCCTGCCCACCCAAACCCAAACTGTGACTTATGTTTGCCCTGACCCGCCCCATGCGTGGTGAGCGTGATCCATTCCGCGAATGACGCTGAGGTTTTGCAGCCATCCGACCGCTCTGTGCTGTGGGTGGACGGCCTGCCGCCCGGGCGGCAGGGTGGCCCGGGCGGAGGTGATGCTTGGTTGCGGGCCGGGTCGGACTAGCCGAATTGCAGGCTGTCGGCGAAGGAAAGGGCCTCGAGGTGGGCCCGGTTGACCTGGTCGGGGGAGATGTGGAGTTCGCCGGCCAGCTGGGCCAGCTGCTTGTCGTCAAAGCTCTCTAGTGCCTTGGCCAGCTTGAGGAAGGGGGCATAGACGCCATCGCCCGTGATCAGCGCATCGGCGATCGGGGTGGGGAGATGCATTTCCTCCAGGGCCGACTGCAGGCTGGCGCCGAGCAGGAGGTGGAGCAGCGAGAAAGCGCCGGTGATGAAGAGGTTGTCCAGCTCGCCCTTGTCGAAGAAGGCGGCCCCGATCTTCTCCATGAAGCGTCCGCGGGCGATGGCGGTCTGCATCAGCGCGGGTGCAGACGGGTCGCGGCTGGCGGAGACGAGCAGCACTGAAAGCCATTTATTGAGCTTTTCGTAGCCGAGGATGGTGACGGCATGCCGGAAGGATTGAATTTCGCACATCAGCCCGAATCCGGCGGAATTGATGTATCTCAGGAGCTTGTAGGAGAGGGCCACGTCCTGCTTCAACACGGTTTCGATCTCGCGGACTTCCGCATTGCGCCGCACCAGGTTCATCAGACGCACGATCTGGGCGTGGGACGGGGCGAGCTTGCCGTCGGTCTTGACGCCACGCAGGAAGAACCAGCCGGAGGCGCCGTCGTAGCCCTCGGCGATGGCGTTGCGGAAGTCGGGTACATCCGTCAGCCCCCAGGCGATGGACAGCCCTGGTGGGTCGGCGGGCAGGTGTTGGCGCTTGGCATCCACGATCAGGAAGCGCCATTGCACATTGGGCGGCAGGACGGTGTCGTGCTGATACCAGGTGAGGTTGAGGCTGATGTTGGCGGCCAGCAGCTGGGGGATCAGGGTCAGGGTCAGGGGATGGGCGATCGACTGGGTGGGGATCTCGACCATGGCATTGGCCGGGGCGATCCAGTTGAGCAGGTCCGGGGTGGGCACCAGCTTGTAGAGGCTGATGAAGACCGGGTGGGTCGAAGGCCACACCTCGGCGAGGCTGTCCAGGGCCTCCACCGCCTGGGAGACGGACGCCGCATGGACGATCAGCCGGTTGGCGGTGATCTTGTGCTGTTTGTTGATGACCGGTTCGCGGGTGATCAGGACGGCATTGCTCATGGCGCAGGTTCCGGTGGGAGCTCAGGCGGCTCCGGCGTCGTTCGAAAAGCTGAAGGCGTCGGCGAAGAAGGCCTCCTGCGGCAGGCCGCAGCGGGAGGTGAGGTCGGCGCGGGCGGTGTCGATCATCGCCGGCGAGCCGCAGGCATAGACTTCGTGGCCGGACAGGTCGGGCAGGTCGGCCATGAGGGCGTGATGGGCCAGGCCGCGGCGGCCGCTCCAGGCGTCCGCGGGCGTTGCATCGGAGATGACCGGGATGCAGCGGAAGCCGGGCAGCAGGGCCTCCCAGCTACGGGCCAGTTCGAGCTGGTAGAGGCCGGCCAGGTCGCGGCTGCCCCAGTAAAGGGTCATCGGGCGGGTCTGCCCGGTGGCGATGGCGTGCTCGACGATGCTCTTGATCGGTGCGAAGCCGGTGCCGCCGGCCAGCAGCACGATAGGCCTGGTCGATTCTTCATGCAGGCGGAAGCCGCCCAGGGGGCCTTCGAAGCGCAGGATGTCACGCTCCTTGAGCTTTTCGAACACATGGGTGGTGAATTGCCCGCCCGGTACCAGGCGGATGTGCAGTTCGAGGAAGTCGGCGCCGCTGGGCGCGCTGGCGATCGAAAAACTGCGGCGCTTGCCGTCGGCCAGCAGGAAGTCGATGTACTGGCCGGCGATGAACTGGAATTTCTCGCTGGCCGGCAGCTTGATCTCGAGCACGATCACGTCGGGCGCCGCGCGGGTCAGCTTCTGGACCCGGCATGGCAGCTTCTTGACCGGGATGTCGCCTGCCCGGGTGACCTGGCGGACTTCGACCACCAGGTCGGAGCGCGGCGTGGCACAGCACAGCAGGGCCAGCCCGGCTTCACGGTCGGCGGCGGTCAAGGTCGATTCGGAGATGCGGCCCAGGTCCACCTCGCCGGAGACGATCCGGCTCTTGCAGACGCCGCAGGCACCGTCCCGGCAGCTGTAGGGGAGGAGCAGCCCGGCGGCGAGGGCGGAGGCGAGAACGGTTTCGTCGGGGGCGGCCTCGAAGTGGAGGCCGCTGGGCTGGAGGGTGACCTGGAACGACATGGTGGGTGGCCGTGAGATAATGGAAATATGAAACGTCGAAAAATGAATCGGGTGCTGATTGTCGGGAGCGGAGACGTGGTCCGCCGCATCATTCCGTGGCTGGCGCTCCGCTTTCGCGTCCGGGCCGTGGTGCGCCGTCCGGAGGAGTGCGCAGCACTGCGTGCCCTCGGGGCAGAGCCCCTGGTGGCTGATCTCGATGTGCCGGGCAGCCTGAGGCGTCTGGCGGGTATCGCGGAATACGTCCTGCACTGCGCGCCCCCGCCGGGGCAGGGGGATGACGATCCGCGAACCCGGCGCCTGCTGGCGGCCCTGACTCGTCGCGGGAGTCTACCACGACGGATAAGCTACATAAGTACTACGGGCGTCTATGGAGACTGTGGCGGCGCCTGGCTGGACGAGAGCCGGCCGGCACGCCCCGTCTCGCCGCGCGGGCGTCGGCGGGTGGCTGCCGAGGCGCGTCTGCGGCGCTTTGGCGCTGCATCGGGTTGCCGGGTGGCCATCCTGCGGGCGCCGGGCATCTATGATTCGGCGGCCCGCCTGCCGGTCGAGCGCCTGCGCCGCGGCGATCCGGTGCTCAGCCCCGAGGACGACGTGTTCACCAATCACATCCATGCGGACGACCTGGCCCGCCTGCTGGCCCTGGCCTTGTTTCGCGGCCGGCCGAACCGGACCTACAACGCCAGCGACGACAGCGAGTTGAAGATGGGGGACTACTTCGATCAGGTAGCCGATGCCCTGGGGCTGCCACGGCCGCCCCGGGTGTCGCGGGCCGAGGCGGGGAGCCGACTGTCGCCGCAGACCCTGTCCTTCATGTCCGAATCCCGTCGCCTCGACAACCGGCGGATCAAGCGCGAACTGCGCGTGCAGCTGCGTTACCCGACGGTGGCGGCCACCCTGGCCGGCCTGCGCGGCATTTCTTCCTGAAACCCTAACGAGACCCGTCATGCTCTTCCTCAGCATCAAGGCCCTGCACATCATCTTCGTGACCAGTTGGTTCGCCGGCTTGTTCTATCTACCCCGCCTGTTTGTCAATCACGCCATGGTGAGCGATGCCGCGACCCGTGAGCGGCTGGCCCTGATGGAGCTCAAGCTCTATCGCTTCATGACGCCGCTGGGCATCCTGGCGGTGGCGCTGGGCATGTGGCTGTGGTTCGGCTTTGACGTGGCTGGAGGCTGGCTGCACGCCAAGACCGGGCTGGTCACCTTCCTGATCGTCTATCACCTTTACTGCGGCCGCCTGATGCGGGACTTCGCCGCCGGGCGCAATACCCGCAGCCACGTGTGGTACCGCTTCTTCAACGAGGTCCCGGTGCTGGTGTTGTTCGCCTGCGTCTTCCTTGTCGTGCTGAAGCCCTTCTGATTCTTCCTTACGGATTCCTGCCTTGAATTTCTTTGCTCCCTGTCCCCGCGGCCTCGAGTCGCTCCTCGTCGAGGAGCTGCGCGCCCTCGGCGCCACCGACCCCAAAGCCCTGCCCGGCGGCGTGCAGTTCGCCGGCGACTGGGCCGTGTGCTACCGGGCCAACCTGGAAAGCCGCCTGGCCAGCCGCATCCTGTGGCAGATCACGATGGGTCGCTACCGTGGCGAGGAGGATGTCTATCGCATCGCTTACGCGCCCACCTGGGCCCGCTGGTTTACGCCGGATCAGACCATCCGCGTCTTCGTTACCGCCCACAAGTCGCCCCTGCGCAGCCTGGAGTTCACCACGCTGAAGATCAAGGACGCGGTGTGCGACCACTTCCGTACCGTGGCCGGGCGTCGTCCCGACGTGGACACCCAGACGCCGGACATGCGCATCCACGCCTTTCTGTCGGAGGACACGGTCACCCTGTATCTCGACACCTCTGGCGAGCCGCTCTACAAGCGGGGTTTCAAGCCCGCCGCGGTGGAGGCGCCGCTGAAGGAGAACCTGGCTGCCGGCATCCTGCGCCTGACCGGCTGGAAGCCCGGTGAGGAGGCCCTCTGCGACCCGATGTGCGGCAGCGGCACCTTCCTGATCGAGGCCGCCCAGATGGCGCTGGACGTGGCGCCGGGGTTGGGGCGGCACTTTGCCTTCGAGCGCTTCAAGCACTTCGAGCGGGACGTGTGGCTGCCCATCCGCAAGGCCGCCGAGGCGCGCCGGCAGGCACCGCGCAAGCTGGCCATCTACGGTTCGGACATCCTCGAGGAGCAGCAGCGCAAGAGTTTTGTGAACCTGCGCAGCGCCGGTCTGGACGGCTGTGTGGAAGTGGGGCGCGGCGACATGCTGGACATGAAGGCGCCGGCCGCATCCGGCGTGCTGGTGGCCAACCCGCCCTATGGCGTGCGCCTGTCCGACACCTCCGAGCTGGAAGCCTTCTACCCGAAGCTCGGTGACGCCCTCAAGGCCCACTGGACAGGCTGGCGCTGCTACTTCTTCAGTGGCGACCCGGCCCTGCCCAAGGGCGTCCGCCTCAAGGCCAGCAAGCGCACCCCCCTGTACAACGGCTCCATCGACTGCCGTCTGTACGAATACCTCATGATCGCCGGCTCGGCGAGAAAACCAAAACCCTCCGACGCCGCCTGAGGTACTGACTGCCCGTCAGTGAGGGAAGGCAATGCGCAGCGAGCCTTCCCGAACCAGCACACGCCTGAATGGGGGCAGGAAGCGTAGCGAGCGGTCCGAGGTCGCGACGAGAAGCGCAGCCGTACTCGAGTACGGCGAGCATCGCAGTCGCGAGACCGGACCACGCAGTAGCTTCATGCCCCCATTCACACGATGTCGAGGTTCTGGATGCCGGAGAGCATGTCACGGTCGCCACGGCTGCTCTTGAGCTTGATCTGCAGGCGCAGGTCGTTCATGGAGTCGGCGTTGCGCAGGGCGTCCTCGTAGGTGATCAGGTTCTTCTCGTAGAGGTCGAAGAGGCTCTGGTCGAAGGTCTGCATGCCCAGCTCGCTGGAGCGCTTCATCACTTCCTTGATGTTGGGGATGTCGCCCTTGAAGATCAGGTCGGAGATGAGCGGCGAGTTGAGCATGACCTCCACCGCCGGCACCCGGCCCTTGCGGTCGCACATGGGCAGCAGGCGCTGTGAGATGAGGGCCTTGAGGTTCAGGGAGAGGTCCATCAGGAGCTGCTGGCGCCGTTCTTCCGGGAAGAAGTTGATGATCCGGTCGATGGCCTGGTTGGCGCTGTTGGCGTGCAGGGTGGCCAGGCACAGGTGGCCGGTCTCGGCGAAGGCGACCGCGTAGTCCATGGTGGCCCGGTCGCGGATTTCGCCCATCAGGATCACGTCCGGCGCCTGGCGCAGGGTGTTCTTGAGGGCCGGCTCCCAGGAGTCGGTGTCGATGCCGACCTCGCGCTGGGTGACGATGCAGTTCTTGTGGGCATGCACGAACTCGATCGGGTCTTCCACCGTGATGATGTGCCCGAAGGTCTTTTCATTGCGGAAGTCCACCATCGCCGCCAGGGAGGTGGTCTTGCCGGTGCCGGTGCCACCCACGAAGATCACCAGGCCGCGCTTGGACATGGCGATGTCCTTGAGAACGGGCGGCAGGCCCAGCTCGTCGAGGGTCGGGATCTTCTGCGGGATGGTCCGCAGCACCAGGCCCACCTGGCCTTGCTGGATGAAGGCGTTGGCGCGGAAGCGCCCGATGCCCGGCGGGGAGATGGCGAAGTTGCACTCCTTGGTGGCCTCGAACTCCTGTGCCTGGCGGTCGCTCATGACCACGCGGGCCAGCTCGGCCGTGTGGGTGTGGGTGAGCTGCTGGTTGGACTGGGGCACGATCTTGCCGTCGATCTTGATCGCCGGCGGGAAGCCCGCCGTGATGAAGAGGTCCGAGCCGTTCTTCTGCAGCATCAGCCGCAGCAGATCGTGCATGAACTTGAGTGCCTGGTCGCGTTCCATGGTGGGTCCTGTGGCCGGCAATGCGCCGGCGGGTGGCTAAGTTCAGGGGGAGGTGCAGGGCGCGTCCGGCCGCTGTTGCATCAGGCCGGGAAGCTGTCCTTGTTCTGGGCTCGCAGGCGGGCTTCGGCGCCGGACACGATGTTGCGGCGGACGAGGTCGGCGAGGCACTGGTCGAGGGTCTGCATGCCGAGGTTCTGGCCGGTCTGGATGGCGGAGTACATCTGGGCGACCTTGTTCTCGCGGATCAGGTTGCGGATGGCCGGGGTGCCGATCATGATCTCGTGGGCTGCCACCCGGCCGGTGCCGTCCTTGGTCTTGAGCAGGGTCTGGGAGATCACCGCGCGCAGGGATTCGGACATCATGGCCCGCACCATGTCCTTCTCGGCGGCGGGGAAGACGTCGACGATACGGTCGATGGTCTTGGCGGCGGAGGAAGTGTGCAGGGTGCCGAACACCAGGTGGCCGGTCTCGGCGGCGGTGAGGGCCAGGCGGATGGTTTCCAGGTCGCGCATTTCGCCCACCAGGATCACGTCCGGGTCTTCCCGCAGGGCCGAGCGCAGGGCCGCGTTGAAGGAGTGGGTGTCACGCGCGACCTCCCGCTGGTTGATCAGGCAGCGCTTGGATTCGTGCACGAATTCGATCGGGTCCTCGACGGTGAGGATGTGGCCGTATTCGTTTTCGTTCACGTAATCGACCATCGCCGCGAGCGTGGTGGATTTGCCCGAGCCCGTCGGGCCGGTGACCAGCACGATGCCCCGCGGCTGGTTGGCAATGTCCTTGAAGATCTTCGGGCAGTTGAGCTCCTCGAGGGTCATGACCTTGGACGGAATCACCCGGAACACCGCCGCGGCGCCGCGGTTCTGGTTGAAGGCGTTGACCCGGAAGCGCGCCAGGTTGGGGATCTCGAAGGAGAAGTCGGTCTCGAAGAATTCCTCGTACTGCTTGCGCTGGGAGTCATTCATGATGTCGTACACCATGCTGTGGACGTCCTTGTGGGCGAGCGCCGGGAGGTTGATGCGGCGGACGTCGCCGTGTACCCGGATCATGGGCGGCAAGCCGGAGGAAATGTGCAGGTCAGAGGCCTTGTTCTTGACGGTGAAGGCCAGCAGTTCGGTGATGTCCATCGTTCGGGCTCGCGGCAGGCAGGGTTGTTCGGGCAGGTGTTCCGGCAGGAAGGGAGGGCAAGGGGCCGATGCTATACTCAACGGCCCTTACTGCCCAGAATCAAGCTTTGGAAGAGTATAAATCAGGCATATCCGAGCGCCTTCAAAACCTCATCGCCCGGATCGCCGGAGCGGCCAGGTCGGCTGGTCGTCCAGCGGATGAGGTGAGGCTGCTGGCGGTCAGCAAGACCTGGCCGGCGGAGGCCGTGCGCAGTGCCGCGGCAGCCGGCCAGCAGGCCTTCGGCGAGAACTATGTGCAGGAGGGTGTGGCCAAGGTCGAGGCGCTGGCCGGCCTGGGCCTCGAGTGGCACTTCATCGGCCCCCTGCAGAGCAACAAAACCCGCCTGGTGGCGAACCATTTTGCGTGGGTGCACTCCATCGATCGCCTGCGCATTGCCCAGCGCCTGTCCGAACAGCGTGACGTGCATCTGCCGCCGCTGCAGGTGTGCCTGCAGGTCAACGTGAGCGGCGAGGACAGCAAGAGCGGCGTTGCGCCGGACGAGCTGCCAGCGCTGGCGCTGGCGGTTGCCGCATTGCCGCGGCTGCGCCTGCGTGGCCTGATGGCGATTCCCGAACCCACTTCCGACACGGCCTTGCAGCGCCGGCGCTTTGCCCAGTTGAGGCAGCTGCGCGATGCGCTCGCCGCGCAGGGCTTGGTGCTGGACACCCTGTCGATGGGCATGTCCGATGACCTGGAGGCGGCGATCGCCGAGGGTTCGACGATGGTCCGCGTGGGCACGGCGATCTTCGGTGCGCGCACTTATCCGGCGCAGGGCACGGCCGGGCCGGCGGCATCCTGACGGTTTCTTTTTTCCAATCAAGCTCCTATCAATACGGCGGAATCGACACAATGAAGATCACTTTCCTGGGTGGCGGCAACATGGCGGCGGCCTTGATCGGCGGCCTGGTCAAGCAGGGCTTTGCCGCGGCAGACCTGCAGGTCGTGGAGTTGTCCGCCGAGGGGCGGAGCAAGCTGCAGGGCGACTTCGGCGTGCGCGCCGTGGAAGCTTTTGACGAGCAGGCCCTGGCCTGCGATGTGTTGGTGCTGGCGGTGAAGCCGCAGCAGATGAAGGTGGCGGTGGCGCCGATGGCCGGCCGTCTCGATCAGCAGATCGTGGTGAGCATTGCGGCCGGCCTGCGCCTGGCCGACATCAGCCGCTGGCTGGGCGGCCATACCCGCCTGGTGCGGGCCATGCCCAATACGCCGGCGCTGATCGGCGCGGGCATCACCGGCTTGTATGCGGATGCATCGGTGGGCGCCGAGGGGCGCGAGGCTGCCGCCCGGGTGCTCAACGCAGTCGGCAGCACCGTGTGGGTGCCGGAAGAGGCGCAGATCGACGGCGTCACGGCGGTGTCGGGCAGCGGCCCGGCCTATGTCTTCCACTTCATCGAATGCCTGCAGGCGGCCGGCGAGTCCCTCGGCTTCGATGAGGCGACGGCCCGCAAGCTGGCGCTCGAGACGGTGCTGGGCGCGGCCCGGCTGGCCGTCGACAGTGATGAAGCGCCCGCCGTGCTGCGTGAGCGGGTGACCTCCAAGGGCGGCACCACCGCGGCGGCGCTGGCCTCTTTCGCGGCCGACGGCTTCCCGGCCATCGTCACCCGTGCGGTGGCGGCGGCCGAGGCACGTGGCCGCGAGCTGGGCGAACAGCTCGGCCAGGACTGAGCGGGGTCGATCATGCTCGGAGGCCTTTTCCTGACTCTCGTCGACACCCTCGGCGGACTATTGACCGGTGTGCTGTTGGCGCGCTTCGTGATGCAGTGGCAGCGCATCTCCTTCCGCAATCCCATCGGCCAGTTCGTGGTGGCCACCACCGACTGGCTGGTGCTGCCCCTGCGCCGCTTCATCCCGGGCCTGGGCGGGCTGGATCTGGCCAGCCTGCTGCCGGCCTGGGTCGTGCAGGTGCTGGTGATCTTCGTCGCCCTGGGGGTGCGGGGCATCATCGGTGTTGCTGATCCGCTGAGCCTGCTCTTCGTCATGTGGGGCGTCGGCCTGCTGGAGCTGTGCAAGGTCGCCCTGTATTTGCTGATGGGCGTGGTCCTGATGTCGGCGGTGCTGTCCTGGGTCAATCCCCATGCGCCGATGGCCGGTGTCATCAACGCGCTGGCGGAACCCTTCCTGCGCCCCTTCCGGCGCGTCATCCCGACCATCGGCGGGGTGGATCTGACGCCTATCGCCTTGCTGCTGCTGGTCCAGTTGCTGCTCAGCGCGCTGGCCATGGGCAAGTACATGCTGGTGGGGCTGGCCTGAACATGACGTGGCTGAGCCGGGCGGCAGATGGCAGCGTGGTGCTGACGCTGCATATCCAGCCCGGTGCCAGGAAGACCGAGCTAGCCGGGTTGCACGGCGAAGCCCTCAAGATCCGGCTCGCCGCCCCGCCTGTCGATGGCAAGGCCAATGCCGCCCTGGTGGCCTTCCTGGCCAAGGCCTGCGGGGTGTCGAAGTCGGCGGTGGAGCTGGTGAGCGGCGAGACCTCCCGCAGCAAGCGTGTGAGGGTGCGCGGTGCCGATGTGGCGGTGCTGGAACGTCTTGTTGACGGTGCCTGAAGCAATGGCAGGCCGTCGATTGCTTCCGGCACGCCGTCGAGAAGGAATGGCAGGCCGTCGATTGCTTCCGGCACGCCGTCGAGAAGCAATGGCAGGCCGTCGATTGCTTCTGGCGCGTCGTCGAGAAGGAATGGCGGGCCGTCGATTGCTTCTGGCACGCCGTCGAGAAGGAATGGCGGGCCGTCGATTGCTTCTGGCGCGTCGTCGAGAAGGAATGGCGGGCCGTCGATTGCTTCTGGCGCGCCGTCGAGAAGGACTGGCGGGCCGGCAGGCGTGATTCGCCGCCTGCGCATTGATGCAGATTGACGCAGGGGCGGCTGAAGCCGCCCCTGCATGCTTTCCGAATGCCCCGCCGGAGCGGGGCGGGGGCTATTACTCCATCGCCTCGTACAGCGGCAGGGTCAGGAATTCCGGGTATTCCGGGGTCAGGGACATGCGGTCGAAGATCTCGGCGGCCTGGTCGTAGGTGGCGGTGTCCTCACCCTGGGCGGTGACGGTGGCCTTCACCTTGGCCAGCTCCTCGGCGATCATCGGACGCACCATTTCAACGGTGACCTTGCGGCCGTCGTCGAGGATGCCCTTGGGCGACACCACCCACTGCCACACCTGGGAGCGGGAGATCTCGGCGGTGGCCGCATCTTCCATCAGGTTGTGGATGGGCACGCAGCCGTTGCCGGCCAGCCAGGAGCCCAGGTAGTGGATGCCGACGTTGATGTTGTTGCGCAGGCCGGCTTCGGTGATCGGGGTGGTGGGGCGGAAGTCGAGCCACTGCTCCGGGCCGAACTTGCCGTCCACCTGCTTCTCCCACTGGTTGGGCTTGTCGCCGAGCACCTTCTGGAACTCTTCGGCGGCGATCGAGACGAGGCCCGGGTGAGCCACCCAGCCGCCGTCGAAGCCGTCGTTGGCGTCGCGGGTCTTGTCGTGGCGGATGCCGGCCAGGGCCTTCTCGTTGGCTTCCGGATCGTTCTTGATCGGGATCAGGGCCGACATGCCGCCCATCGCCGGGGCGCCGCGCTTGTGGCAGGCCTGCACCAGGGCCAGGGCGTAGCCGCGCATGAAGGGCACTTCCATGGTGATGGCGCTGCGCTGGGCCAGGCAGAAGTCCTGATTCTTCTTGAACTTCTTGATGCAGGAGAAGATGTAGTCCCAGCGCCCGGCGTTGAGGCCGGCGGAGTGGTTGCGCAGTTCGTAGAGGATCTCTTCCATCTCGAAGGTGGCGAGGATGGTCTCGACCAGCACGGTGGCCTTGATGGTGCCCTGGGGCAGGCCGATGTGATCCTGGGCCATCACGAAGATGTCGTTCCACAGGCGGGCCTCGAGGTGGCTTTCCATCTTCGGCAGGTAGTAGAACGGGCCGGCGCCGCGGGCGATCTGCTCCTTGGCGTTGTGGAAGAAGACCAGGGCGAAGTCGAAGATGCCGCCGGAGACGCGCTGGCCATCAACGGTGACGTGCTTCTCGTCCAGGTGCCAGCCGCGGGGGCGGATCTGCAGGGTGGCGATCTTGTCGTTGAGCTTGTATTCCTTGCCGTTCTCGTTCTTGAAGGACAGCTCGCGGCGGATCGCCTTGTAGATGTTGACCTGGCCCTGGATCTGGTTGTCCCACTTCGGGCTGTTGGAGTCCTCGAAGTCGGTCATGTAGGAGTCAGCGCCGGAGTTGAAGGCGTTGATGATCATCTTGGCCTCGACCGGGCCGGTGATCTCGGTGCGGCGGCGCTCAAGGGCCTTGGGCAGCGGCGCGATCTTCCAGTCACCTTCGCGGATGGCCTTGGTCTCCGGCAGGAAGTCGAGCTTCTCGCCGGCATCGATGCGAGCCTGGCGCTCGACGCGGGCCTTGAGCAGTTCCTGACGACGGGGCTCGAAGGCGCGATGCAGCTTGGCGACCAGCTCGAGGGCTTCCGGAGTGAGGATGGTTTCGTAGCCCGGTTGAAGCGGGGCGTTGATCTGCATGCCGGCGGGGAGGGTGAGGCTCATGGTGACTCCTTGTGATGAAGGTTAAAAATAGGTCTTGGCGAAGTATACGGTGGTCAGGGTGCTGCCCACGGCCACCACCAGGCGGCGCAGCCACAGGGCCGGCAGGCGGCGGGCCAGGGCGGCGCCGGCCAGGGCACCGGCCATCGCGGTGGCGGTCATCAGGACCGTGTGGGGCCAGCTGACGGCGCCCGCGATGATGAAGGTGCCTGCCGCAAAAGTGTAGTTGACAGCGGAGGTGAGGTTCTTGAGGCCGTTGAGCTCCTGGATGTCCTCTACACCCTGGATGGCCAGCGCGGCGAGAGTCAGGATGCCCAGGCCGGCGCCGAAGAAGCCGCCGTAGATGGCCACGGCGAGCTGGAAGAGCAGGCCGCCGACACCGCCGGGCGTGCCCCGGGCCTGGTCGCCGAGGCCGATGCGGGACTTGACGCTGCGCACCAGGCGCGAGACCTGGCTGGAGAAGGCGAACAGCACGGTGGCGATCAGCAGCAGCCAGGGAATCAATTTGGCGAAGGCGGCGTTGGAGGTGGCCAGCAGGAGCAGTCCGCCGGTGATGCCGCCGATGAAGGCGGCGATCACCAGCAGCAGCGTCCAGCGCGGGTGGCGCATCACCTCCTTGCGGTAGGCCCAGGCGCTGGACAGGCTGGCCGGCCACAGGGCCACGCAGTTGCTGGCGTTGGCCACCACCGGCGGCACGCCGGCCGCGAGCAGGGCGGGAAAGGAGAAGAAGGTGCCGCCGCCGGCCATGGCGTTCATGGCGCCGGCCAGGAAGGCGCCGCCGCCCACCAGCAGGATCTCGGCGGGGCTCATTTGTGGCGGCTCCGGGTGATGAAGTCCACCACCTCGTCCATGGTCTGGCCGGTGGCACTGGGGGTGAAGTCGAGCTCTTCCCTTGGCTGGCCGGCCCGGTTGATCCAGAACGTGGTGTACCCGTACCAGCTGGCACCCGCTGCGTCCCAGCAATTGGAGGTGACGAAGAGGATGCGCTCGGCCGGGCAGCCGAAGGCCGCCGGGCCGAGGCCGTAGGCAGCAGGGGCGGTCTTGTACTGATGCACGGCATCCACCGACAGTACGTGATCGAAGAGCCCGCCCATCCCGGCGCTCTTGACGGCGACCGCAAGCATGTCGGGCGTGCCATTGGAAAGAATGGCGGTGGGCACGCCAGCGGCCTTCAGGCTGCGCAGGGCGCCCAGGTTTTCGGGAAAGGGTGACAGGCAGGCATACTGGTTCATCAACTGGGTGCAGCGATGGGCATCCAGTTCGAGGCCCAGCCGGGCTGCCGCGAAGCGCAGGCCGTCCTGGGTGATCTCCCAGAAGGGCTTGTAGCGGCCGGATAGGCTGCGGATGAAGCTGTACTCGATCTGCTTGTTGCGCCACAGCTCGGCCAGCGCCGCACCCTTGCCGGGGTAGAGCTGCTCGGCCAGCAGACCGACGGAATAGACGTCGAAGAGCGTGCCGAAGGCGTCGAACGCGACTGCCTGGATTCGGGGCGGATGGGCCATGCTCTTGCTACCTTTGCTCAGCTGTTGGGGTTGGGGTGGCTCCTCGGGGGCGCTTCTGCCGGACTCGTGGTCCGGTGGCGCCCCTCGGGATCCTGTCTCCTCCACCTTTGATGGGCTGCAGTGTATTCAATGACTGAATAAAAAAGAAGATGTAATAAAATCAAATGATTTTTTACCAAGAGTATTAAATGAGCAGCTTCAAGGAAATCGAAGCCTTCGTCAGCGTCGCCACCCGGGGCAGCCTGTCGGCCGCCGCCAGGGCCGACGGCGTGACGCCGGCCATGATGGGGCGACGCATCGACGCGCTTGAAGAGCGGTTGGGGGTCAAGCTGCTGTTGCGCACCACCCGCAAGCTGAGCCTCACTTTCGAGGGCAGTGCCTTTCTGGAGGACTGCCAGCGCATCCTCAACGATCTGGCCAATGCGGAAGCGTCGGTGAGCCTGGGCGGGGTGAAGGCCAGCGGCCACATCAAGGTGTCGGCGCCAGCCGGCTTCGGGCGGCGCCACGTGGCGCCGCTGGTGCGGGACTTCCTGTCGGCCCATGCGGAGGTGACCTGCAGTCTGGATCTCAGCGACCGCCTGGTGGACCTGGTCAACGAAGGCGTCGATTGCTCGATCCGGATCGGCGAGCTGAGCGACTCCAGCCTGGTGTCAGTACGCCTTGCCGATAACCGGCGCGTGGTGGTGGCAAGCCCGGATTATCTGGCGCGCAATGGCGTTCCGCTGACTCCGGATGATCTGGCGCGGCACGATTGTCTGTCGCTCGACCCGCAGCGGGGCTGGGTCTTTTCCGATCTGGAGGCGCCGGGGCGAACGCGTACGATCAAGGTGTCGGGCCGCTTCGAGTGCAACGATGGCACTGTGCTGCACGAGTGGGCGCTGGGCGGCATCGGCCTGGCCTGGCGTTCGATGTGGGAGGTGGAGCGGGATCTGGCGAGCGGAGCGCTGGTGTCGGTGCTCGACCTTTTCGCCGCGCCCGCCACCGGGATCTACGCGGTGTTTCCGCAGAACCGCCGGCTGCCCCTGCGGGTGCGCCTGCTGATAGACCATCTGCGCAGTGTCTTTGGCCGGCCGGACTACTGGCGCGGTGCCGCCTGAGTCTGCGGGACCGGCACGGCCTGCAGGCCGGAGGCATTTGTGTCGCCGATCTCGACTTCGACACGGATGCGGCTGGGTACAGCCTTGTCGTGGATTTCTGCGGGGCGGAATATCCATCCCATGATAAAGCCGCCGTAGATCCCGCCCGCTTCGCAAAGTTGTGGTTCGCAGAGCGGATTGACCCTCATGACACGGCCATCCGTGCCAATGTCAACTTCTATGGCAAGCTGCCCGGCCGGTGCACCCGGTGTCGGTGGCCAGTCGTCAGGGCCGATCTCTGTGAGCAGTTCCGGGGGGCGGCTCAGGGCAGAGAAGGGGAAGTAGGCCGGTGCCGGCGCGGGGGCTGGGTCTGGCTGCGTGCCGGAGGGAGCTTCGGTGGGCGCGTCCTGGCGAGGCGGTATTTCCAGAGAGGGCGTCGCGGGGCGGGGGGGGAGGGTGCTGGCCACGGCCGCATCAGGCGCTCCGGCTCTGGCGCGCGGGCTGCTGAGGGTGGCCTGCAGGCGCTGGACGGCCCGTGCCTCGCCCGGGCTTGCCGGCCCCAGGGGCCAGGCAAGCAGAACCAGCATGTGGAGCAGTATCGAGAGCGTGCAGGCAATCGGTAGTCGGGAGGGCGGTGGCATGGGCGATGGCGGGCTTGGCGGTAGCCATGGTCAAGCATAGTGCAGCTGGTCGTGAGTGCCGGCAGCCGTCTGTCCGGAGGCGCTTCCCGCTTGTCGCAACTGTCTGGTCTTTGACCGGACTTCATCCGAATATTGACAGTGGAGGAATGAAAGATGCAAAAAAACCAGGGTTTCAGTCTGATCGAGTTGATGATTGTGGTGGTGATCGTCGGCATTCTCGCGTCAATCGCCGTGCCGGCCTACACCGATCACATCATCCGCGGCAAGATCGCCCAGGGCGTGGAAGGCCTGTCCGAGGCCAAGGTGCGCATGGAACAGGTCTTCAATTCCAAGCGCTCCTACAAGCTGGATGATGGCAGCTGCCCTGATCTGTCGGGCATGTTCACCGATCTGCCCTTCACCATTGCCCATGACCCTGCCTGTACGGCGACCACTTTCACCCTGAAGATCAGCGGCAAGTCGGCCAGCGGCATGAGCGGATTCTGGTATTCGATCAACGAGAGCGGCGAGAAGAAGTCGGCCACACCCAGCACCAGCGGCAGTTGCTGGCTGATGAGCAAGGGGGCGTCGTGCTGACCTCCAGGCGTTCGCTCCAGCGCGGCTTCACCATGCTGGAGCTGATGGTGACTGTCGTCATCCTGGCGATCCTGATAGGCATCGGGATGCCGCAGATGGCTCAGTGGATCCAGCGGATGACCGTGAGCTCGGCGTCGGAGCTGATCCAGAACGGCCTGCGCCAGGCGATCGGCGAAGCGATCCGGCGCAATACCGAGGTGGACTTCATCCTCACCGATGGCACGCCCAGCGTGTCGGGCGTGGCCAGCCTGGTCGCCAAGCAGAATGGCATCAACTGGGCGATCCGGGTGGTGGATGCCGCTGCGGCAAATCGCTACGTGAATGGCCATGCAACCAAGGAGTTGTCCAGCGGTGTCACGTTCCAGGGGCCTGCCGGTGTCCGTTTCAACGGATCGGGTCGGGTGCTGGATCTGACGGGCTCTGCTGTGGGGGGAAAGCAGATTTTTCGGGTCACCCGCTCCGGCGCGGAGGTGGCTTACTGTGTCTTCGTGACGCCGGGGGCCGCAGTGAAAATGTGTGATCCCTCCAGGACGAGCGGCGACCCCCGGGCTTGCCAGCCCATCCTGACCGCATCCGAGTGTCCGGCTGCGTAGGAGATGCGATGAAGAATTCGAGGCGAACCCTACGCGGCTACGTGCTCCTGGAGGCGCTGGTGGCCCTGCTGATCTTCTCCCTTGGGTTGCTTGGGATGATCGGCTTCCAGGCGGCCTCCACGCGGATTGCCACCGACAGCCGTTTTCGCACCGAAGCGGCGATTCTGGTTGATGAGTTGATCTCGAAGATGTCGGTGGATCAGCGGGTGAACGTGGCGGCCCGGTATGGCTATGACTCCGCAACGGGTGTCAAGGGCGTGGCGACGGACGCGTGGTTCAACGACCGCGTTGTTGGGGCCAGCAAGCTGCCCAATGCAGCGGCGAAGGTCGAGGTTGCCAATGGGGCGGCGCTGGACACGATGTCTGTGACTATTACCCTGACCTGGATCATGCCGGGGTCAATCAAGGAGTCCAGCACTACAGCGGAAAAGGCAAAGCAAAAGGAACAGGCGGAGGGCAAGTATGTCACCAGCACCTTGCTGTATTGACCGGAAGCATGTGCGTCCTGCATCGCGGGTCGGGCAGACTGGTCTTAGCATTGTTGAAATGATGGTCGGGGTGGCGGTTGGGTTGATCGCTACCACGGTGATCATGCATACCTATTCATCAAGCGAAATGTACCGGCGTAATCTGACCGGAACGGGGGATGCAGTGCAGTCCGCGTCTATAGCCGCGCAGCGTCTCGATCTGGCGCTGCAGGGCTCCGGGGCGGGTTTGGCTCGGAGTACCCGGGTGTGGGGGTGTAGGCTCATGGTGACCTACGCGAGCAATGTCGTGTTGCCGAGGAGCGGGCCTTATCCAGCGCCATTCGCCAGTGTTCCCTCCACGCTTCGGGTCATGCCTCTGGCTGTTCAGAGCGGGGGAGCTTCGGGCTCCGACGTGATCCTTACCATGGCGGCAAATTCAGCATCTGCCAACCAGCCCTTCAACGTTTCGTCTCCGGCAGGGACTTCGCTGGTCGGCTCTCCAACGCCGCCGCTGGGGATCGGGCTCAAGAGCAGTGCGAACGCAGTCGATTACGATCTGTTCCTGGCCGCGCCGCAGGACTTGGGGGGGGATCCGGGGGATTGCCGGATCGTCCAGGCCGCCTCTACGTTTGCCCCGTTCACCCTACTTACCGATGCAACGCTTGCGTTGAAGGTTGCTCAGGTGCCTGATGTGGCCGTGCCTTTGAACAGCACGACTTATGGAAATGTCGACTCGTCCATTCTTGCAAAGGCCCCTGCTGCGTTTCATCTGGGGCTCAGGGCGGACCCCAGGTTTTCGATGTTCGGGGTCAATGACAACAATGAACTCGTCCAGTACGATTTGCTCAACCGCAATGACTCTCAGGTCATCGCAGAGAACATCTTTCTGATGAAGGTTCGTTATGGCCTCGACAATGGCGTGGGGGGAACCATCAACGACAATGCGGTGGACGAATGGGTTTCCCCCGGAGAGAGCGGCTGGACCATCGGCGAACTGATGGATGGGAAAGCGGCCACCCAGCAGAAGATCGGTTTTATCAAGGCAATCAGGATTGCCGTTGTTCTCAGATCGTCCCAGCCGGTGAATACCGATGCAGTGGTGTCGAGCATTGATCTGTTTCAGGATCTCGCGGCGTCCCGCCAGTTCAGTTACACCTTGTCGTCCACCGAGAAACGATATCAGTACCAGGTTTACGAGTGGGTGATCTCCCTGCGCAATATGCGGGTGCCGCCTGTTATCTGATGAATCGGAAGCGGATGGGTTCGAGCATGCGATCTCTTTACATTCAACGACAGCAGGGAACGGTTCTGGCCGTGGTGCTGGTCGTACTCGTGGTGATGATGCTGGGCTCGGTTTCACTGATGCGCTCCATCGATACGTCTGCTTTGTTGTCGGGCAATATCGGTTTCAAGCGCGACTCCCTGAACAGTTCGGCCGCGGGGCTCAACAAAGCGTTCGAAAAGATGAAGCTGGCAACGTTTGTCGGCACTCAGGATTCGGTGGCGGGTTGCCCTCCACCTGCCGGTACCGGCACGGCCTGCACGGCAGTGAGTACCTGGAAGACCCTGAATTTTTACCCGCGTCTGCTTGAGTCCGACGCGAGTGGCATTCCCGTCATTCTCAAGGATACGGCGGCGTTCGACGGAAAGTTTACCGCTGGAACGGTAGTGGCCAATGGTAATCAGGTTCGCTTCCTGATCGAACGCATGTGCAATGCCTACGGGCCTTCCTCCAAGGCCAACTGCGTTCTCTCGGCCTATTCCCCAAAAGGGGGGGAGCAGTTCTCCGAGAAGGCGGGGTCGGTTGCAACCCCCGTCTACCGGGTGACCGTGCGGACCGATGGGGCCCGCAATACCCAGACTTATGCCCAATGGAACGTGACCTTCCGGCAGGAGTGAGCCTGCCATCGCTATGGGATTATCAATCATGAACGCATTCATTCCATTGTCCAGTGGTGGTCCATCCGGGCAGGTGAGGACGCGCATGGCCCGCGCTCTGACTGCAATTGCCCTGTGGCAGGCGATGCTGCCCACGGCCTGGGCGCTTGATACCCCGCTGGCAGACTCGCCCATTCCTTCCAGTCAGGAAGGTGTGCCCGCCAACGTGATGATGGCCCTCTCGGTAGAGTTTCCGACAGCACACAGCCATGCGAACTTCAGTACCGGTGGCTATGGCGTGACGGCCTTGCCGGCCAGTTCCTCCTCCGATCCCTATTTCGAGCCGACGCGCCGCTATCTGGGCTATTTTGATCCGGGGAAGTGTTATCTGTATTCAGGCAACTCGACAAGCGGCTATTTTTATCCCTCGGGCAATTCGACAGGCACCAATTACACATGCACTGGGGAATGGTCCGGGAGTTACATGAACTGGGCCACCATGCATGTGATCGACCTCTTTCGCTGGGCGATGACAGGCGGTACTCGCGATGAGGATCTGCCCCTTGATTTTTCGGGCTCTGCTACGGGCACGACCATCTTGAAGAAAGCATGGTGGTCGGCCGACGGGAGTCAGGGGGGCTTGTCGAATTTCCCCGACAAGTCGATTGTCGCCGCAAACATCACCAAGTACACCGGGCTTGCGGCCAGTGGAACGAAAAATCTGGTCGCCCGGGTATATGGCCGGGGGATCAACGTCGATTTCAGCTACAGCACCAACAATACGGCATCCACTACAGCGGTGAGCTACCAGGTGCGGGTGAAGGTCTGTGACGGTACTGATACCACCAAGCATGAGTATCCCGACCAATACTATTGCCAGAAGTACACCAGCGAGGACAAGACGAAGTGGGTGTACAAGCCGGTAGGGCTGATCCAGAAGAACATCAACCGTATGCGTTTTGGTGCGACGGGTTATCAGAACCTCAACAACACCACCTACGGGGACGACAACAAGCTGCAGACCTGGGAAGGCGCGGTCGTGAAGGCGCAGATCCGCGATACCAAGAAGGAGATTACCGAAACAGGTGCCTTCCCTCAGGACCCCTTTCCTGCTGACAAGGGAGGGGATGCGGATGTGAGCCGCACGGGGGCCATCAATTATCTCAATCTTTTTGGTTACAAGGCGAAGAACTACAAGCGCTACGATAACGTCAGCGAGATGTACGCGGTGGCACTCCGATACCTGCTGGGACCCCAGGGGATCGGCAACGTACCGGCCTACACGACGCCGCCTTCCGGCTTGTCGGCTACCCAACGGGCCGCCATCAAGGACGATTTCCCGATGATCTCCAGTTGGGTGGACCCGATGTTCGCGGCCAACCTGGGAGGTACTTGCCAGAAGCAGTTCATCATCGGTGTCGGCGACACCAACACGTGCAGTGGGTCTGGATGCGACAGTCACCTGTCCGGAAGTTCCACGGCAATGAACCCGGCCGTGTCGGCCGAGAGGTTTGCGGGTGAGACTGCCAATGCCTGGGCCAAGAAGATCAGTGGTTACAGCTTGCCCTATGACTATATTGCGGGTCTGGCTTACGCCGCCAATACCAAGGCTTTGCGCAGCGATTTTTCGAACATGAGGGTCAAGACCTTCTGGGTGGATGCGCTCGAGTATTCGGAGATGGACGCAAATAACCAGTATCAGAAGGCCGCCAAGTATGGGGCATTCAATGATCTGAACAACAACGGGGTGCCCGACAATGGGGAGTGGAACGCACTGGGGCAGACTTACAAGGGTACTGCCATCCCGGATGCTTACTTCCCTGCATCCGATCCGGATCGGATGGTGGCGGGCCTCAATTCGGCCTTCAGCCAGATCAATTCCCTGATCGGTTCGGCGGCAGGTGTGGGTCTGACCGGATCGGTGATCTCGGAGAGCTTTGCCAGTGATGCCATTTTCCAGGCGTCCTATGACTCCCAGTATTGGGCGGGCGACCTGAAAGGTCTCAAGATCACTGCAATTGATGCGGATACCGGCAAGATCTCATCCAACCTGGTTTGGAGTGCGGCGGCCAAGCTCGATGCGATGGTCGCAGGGAGCGGATGGGATTCCGGACGCAGGATCGTGACCCTTGCACCCAACTCCAGCGGCAAGCTGGTTGGCGTTCCGTTCAGGGTGGCCAGTTTGTCGACTGCCCAGAAGACCACTCTGGGGGGGACTTCGACCGAGCAGACCAATGTGCTCAATTATCTGCGCGGTGATGCAACCAATGAATCCACCTTGACGGTGCGGAAGGCCTACCGCTACCGTGCTTCCGCGCTGGGAGACATTGTTGATTCAGGGGCCATCTACATGGGGCCACCAAGCGGAGTGTACTCCGACGCCTATAATCCCGGCTATGCGGCCTTCAAGACGGCCAAGGCCTCCCGCAAGCCGGTAGTGTTCGTGGGAGCCAACGACGGCATGCTGCATGCCTTCGATGCCCAGGTAAACGGGGCGAGCACTGGAGGGCAGGAACTGTTTGCGCTGGTGCCGAACGCCGTTTATCAAGGGCCCGATGGCCGGCCGGTTGAAAGTGGTCTTAGGGCATTGGCCGACAATGCCTATCAGCATCGTTACTACGTCAATGCGACGGGTATGGTTCGCGATGTAGACTTTGCCCGCGCTGGTGTCACGCCAAGTGCATCGGCGACGCCGGATTGGCGAAGCCTGTTGGTCACGGGCCTGGGTAAAGGGGGGCGCAGCTATGTGGCGATTGATGTGACGGATCCGTCGGCCTGGACATCCGAGTCTGCGGTAGCGGGCAAGGTGCTGTGGGAGTTCACCCACGAGGATCTCGGGTTCACGTTTGGTAGGCCGATGATCGTCAAGACGGCCAAGTGGGGTTGGGTGGTCATCGTCGCTGGCGGCTATAACAACAATCTCGGTTCGGACGCCAGCAAGAAGGGTAAGGGTGTGATCTTTGTGCTGGATCCCAGGGATGGCACCCTGTTGCACAGGGTGTACACCACTCAGGGCTCGGCGACGAGTCCAGCCGGATTGGAGCATCCGAACGGGTATGTGCCCGACTATGCCGACATGACCCTGGAGAGCCTGTATGTCGGGGATCTGCTGGGCAATGTCTGGCGCATGGATTTCACCAGCCCGACGGTGAGCGTGCCCGCTCCCACCCTCCCCATTGCCAGGTTGACCGATGGGGAGGGGGTTCCTCAACCGATCACTACTGTGATCTTGCCGGAGATTGCGCCAAGCCTGGCCCGTTATGTATTTGTGGGTACAGGGCGCTTGCTGCACACCGATGATCGGGATAACACGCAACAGCAGACCTTTTATGCGCTGCGTGATGGTACCGTGAGTAGCCCCTATTCAACCGAGAGCGGGGCCGGTAATCCATTACCCAGTGGTGTTTCGTTCCCATTCGAACGGAACAAGATGACGGCGGTGACGAGCCTGATTAGTGGCATGATCCGGAATTCCGATGAGCCCATGGGCTGGTACTATGATCTCTCCGGTGTCAGTGGCAACTACCGGGAGCAGATCACTACCCATCCGCAGGCCAATGAAGGGATCATTGCCTGGATCGGTACCTTGATGAATCAGGATAAGTGCAATCCTGCAGGTCAAAGTACTGCCTATGCAGTGCACTACGAGTCGGCCAAGACGGCTTTCGGACGGATTCAAAACGGGGTTCGCGTACCGGTGGAAATGGTGAGTTCTCCGACCGGTGTGGTAGGAGCAAGACTGGTGCGGATCGGCAATACTATCCGTCTGCTGGGGTCGTCGGCGGATCCGACCGTCGGTGCTTCCATTCTCGGTAGCCAGATCGGTGGATTGACCGACCCGCGTGTGCTCAACTGGCGGATCATCGGCCAGTAAGTGCCGCTACGGTAATTCCGCTCCGAGAACACAAAGGGCGTGCAACTGACAGTGAAAAAATCCGTCTGTCGGGCAAGCCAGTTGAGACGATGCCCGCCGTCGAAAGATGGCGGGCATTGTTGCTCATGGGCTTTGTACAGGGCGAAGAGAGATCGCAGGGAGCGCTGTTCCCTGTTTCACTGGATGAACTGACCCCGGAGGATCGCCTGGTCCGGGTCATCTGGCCCATCCGGAGATGATGAAACGGCGCCGGGCCAGCGTCGAACACCTCTTTGGGAATTTGAAGGAGCGCATCTTCGGCAACGGACGGCTCCTTGTCCGGGGCTTGCGCAGCGTGGGTGGCGAGATGGCCGTGGCGGTGCTCGCCCATAACTTCAAGCGAGTGAGCAATGTTCTCGGAATTCCTGCCTTGATGGGCAAACTCGCTCAGGCCTGACGGCAGTAGCGCGCCATAACACCACCAAAAAACAAAACGCCTCGCAAACTTCGCGAGGCGTTTTTATTCAACCGGGCCAGCAGAAGGTTTTTACACAGTCTGGAAAGGCGCCCTTTGTGTTCAATACGAAGCAATCTCAGCTCAGGTGATGATCAAATGCGCGTCTTGGTGCGGACGGAGAGACTCGAACTCTCACGCCAAAGGCGCCAGAACCTAAATCTGGTGCGTCTACCAATTTCGCCACGTCCGCAAGCGGCGCGCATTGTAACTGCCGGCCGAGTCAATGACCAGACGGCGGTCGAAAATGTTTGAACTGCAAAGCAAGTGAAGGGGAGGCTGGCAATCCACCAGCAATCCCTCCTGGCAAAGGCTTAGCCCCTGCGCATGGCGTCGAAGAATTCACCGTTGTTCTTCGTCGCCTTGATCTTGTCGAGCAGGAACTCCATTGCATCGATGTCGTCCATGCCATACAGCAACTTGCGCAGCACCCAGACCTTTTGCAGGATGTCCGACTTGAGCAACAGTTCTTCGCGGCGGGTGCCCGAGCGGTTCACGTTGATTGCCGGATACACGCGCTTCTCGGCCATGCGGCGATCCAGATGGATTTCCATGTTGCCGGTGCCCTTGAACTCCTCGTAGATCACGTCGTCCATGCGGCTGCCGGTATCGATCAGCGCAGAGGCGATGATGGTCAGGGAGCCACCTTCCTCGATGTTGCGGGCTGCGCCGAAGAAGCGTTTGGGCTTCTGCAGGGCGTTGGCGTCCACACCGCCGGTGAGCACCTTGCCGGATGCGGGCACGACTGTGTTGTAGGCACGGGCCAGACGGGTCAGGGAGTCCAGCAGGATGACCACATCCTTCTTGTGCTCCACCAGGCGCTTGGCCTTTTCGATGACCATCTCGGCCACCTGGACGTGACGGATGGCGGGTTCGTCGAAGGTGGAGGCGACAACCTCGCCCTTCACCGAACGCTGCATTTCGGTTACTTCTTCGGGGCGCTCGTCGATCAGCAGCACGATGACCACGACGTCCGGATGGTTGGACGTGATGGAGTGGGCGATGTGCTGCAGCATGACCGTCTTGCCGCTCTTCGGAGGTGCCACCAGCAGGCCGCGCTGCCCCTTGCCGATCGGCGCGATCATGTCGATCACGCGGGAGGTGATGTTCTCTTCGCCCCGGATGTCCCGCTCAAGCTTGAGGCATTGATTGGGGTGGAGGGGGGTCAGATTCTCAAAGAGGATCTTGTGCTTCGAGGCCTCGGGGGGTTCGAAGTTGACCTTGTCCACCTTGACCAGGGCAAAGTAGCGCTCACCATCCTTGGGGGTCCTGATCTCGCCTTCCACCGTATCGCCGGTGTGCAGGTTGAAGCGTCGGATCTGGCTGGGAGAGACATAGATGTCGTCGGTGCCGGCAAGATAGGACGTATCGGGCGAACGCAGGAAGCCGAAGCCGTCCGGCAGTACCTCCATCACGCCATCGCCGTAGATCGGCTCGCCTTTCTTGGCCCGGTTCTTCAGCAGCGCGAAGACCAGTTCCTGCTTGCGCAGGCGGTTGGCGCCTTCGATGTCGTTGGCAATGGCCATTTCAAGCAATTGGCCGACGTGGAGGGACTTGAGCTCCGAGAGTTGCATGGCAGGCAGCGGTGGGGGGAGGGGGAAAATAAAGGTGGGGAAACAGCGGAGCGCGTCGAGATGTCTGCTCTGACTGCTGAGCGGCGCCGGGGTTGCCGGATGGCTTGCCCGGAGGGCGCCGCTAAAACTTGACCGGGAGGGTATCCCTATTACAGATGGCTGTCAATGAAGGCCGCGAGCTGGGACTTCGACAGGGCGCCGACCTTGGTCGCTTCGATGTTGCCGCCCTTGAACAGCATCAGGGTGGGGATACCACGGATGCCGTACTTGGCCGGGGTTTCCTGATTTTCATCGATGTTCAGCTTGGCAACCTTGAGCTTGCCGCCGTATTCCTTGGCGACCTCGTCGAGGATGGGGGCGATCATCTTGCAGGGACCACACCATTCTGCCCAGTAATCGACCAGCACGGGGCTGGCGGACTGCAGAACCTCGCTTTCGAAGTTTGCATCGGTGACGTAATGGATATGTTCGCTCATGATTCCTCGCATTCAGGGGGGGCTGGGGTCGTTGGATGGGGCGCCTGGCTGGCGCGGGGCGTTGCAGCCCACGATCCGATCGACAGGGTAAGAGATGTCCGATCCTAGCGAATATTGTCTGGCAAGAAAAGCGATTTTCTCGCCGCAGGCCGGGTTTCGTGGTGCCGAAAGTGCAGCCCATGCTGGGTCTGGCCGCACCGGATGCGGTAGTCGGGTAGGTTGTAGCCTACCGGATCGGGTATATTTCCGGCTTGTGGACATCTTGCCTGCGCAGTTGGTCGCCCGTCTGACCGGGGCTGCTGCGGGCTTACTAGATAGAACAGGAGTTTGCCCCATGACCTATGTTGTTACCGAAAACTGCATCCGCTGCAAGTACACCGATTGCGTTGACGTGTGCCCGGTGGATTGCTTCCGTGAGGGTCCCAACTTCCTGGTGATCGACCCGGAGGAGTGTATCGACTGCACGCTGTGCGTCGCCGAGTGCCCGGCGGAGGCGATTTTTGCCGAGGACGATGTCCCGGCCGATCAGCAGGGCTTCATCGCCCTGAATGCCGAGCTCTCGGCCAAGTGGGTTCCCATTGTGGAGCGCAAGGAGCCGCCGGCGGATGCGGATGACTGGCGTGGTGTGAAGGACAAGCTCAAGTTCCTCGAGCGCTGAGCGCGACCGGACCGGAGCAGTGGAGGGCGCGTTGAGCGCCCTTTTTACTGTGCGCCCGTTAAACGGCGCGGAGGCGCGGACTCAGATTATCTGGCTGACCTTGCCGCGATTTCGGGTCTGCTCCGGTGTCCTGCGGTACAATCCAGACCGATTTCATCCATCGTCCCCTCCATGGCCGATCAGCATTCCCGTAAACCCCTGCTCAACCCGGAACGGCGCCGCAGGGGGATCTACATTCTCCCGAATCTCTTTACGACAGCAGCGCTCTTTGCAGGCTTCTATGCGATCGTCCAGGCCATGAACGGCTTGTTCGAGCAGGCCGCCGTGGCGATCTTCATTGCAATGGTGCTGGACGGGCTCGATGGTCGGGTTGCACGCCTGACCCGTACCCAGAGCGCGTTCGGGGCCGAATACGACTCTCTGTCGGACATGGTGTCCTTCGGTGCCGCGCCGGCGCTCATCATGTATGAATGGGCCCTCAAGGGGATGGGCAAGCTCGGCTGGATGGCTGCGTTCATCTACTGTGCTGGTGCGGCCCTGCGCCTGGCCCGCTTCAATACCAATATCGACGTGATCGACAAGCGCTACTTCCAGGGGCTGCCGAGCCCGGCGGCGGCTGCGCTGGTGGCTGGTCTGGTGTGGGTGGTGATCGACAACGGCATTGCCGGCCCGGATGTGCGTTGGTACGGCTGCGCCCTGACCATCTTTGCGGGTGTGTCGATGGTGAGCAATGTGCTCTTCTACAGCGGCAAGGAGATCAACCTGCGCAAGAGCGTGCCCTTCATCGTCATCATCGCCTTCGTGCTGGGCTTCCTGCTGGTTTCCAGCTACCCGCCGGGCGTCCTGTTCGGGCTGTTCCTGTGCTATGCGGTGTCCGGCTATGTGCTGGGGGCCTGGGGTTGGCTCAAGGGGCGGCGGAGCAGGGCGGTTGCTGCACCCGAAAAGACTGATCTATAGTCGAAACCCTTCCCGTGCTGCCGGGGGCTTGCACCGGTGGCACGGCGATCCTTTCTGACATCCTGCGCGTCCGGCATTGAACGCCGGGTCTGCGCTCAAATCCAATAACAAGGAATCCGGCGGGAGCCCATCATGAACGACCAGCTCATCATTTTCGATACCACCTTGCGTGACGGTGAACAAAGCCCCGGCGCATCGATGACCCGGGATGAAAAGCTGCGCATCGCCCGCCAGCTCGAGCGCATGAAGGTCAACGTGATCGAGGCCGGTTTTGCGGCTGCCTCCAACGGCGACTTCGAGGCGGTCAAGGCGGTGGCCGAGGCGATCAAGGAGTCCACCGTCTGTTCCCTGGCTCGCGCCAACGAGAACGACATCCGTCGGGCTGGCGAGGCGATCCGCCCGGCCGCATCCGGCCGCATCCATACCTTCATCGCCACCAGCCCGATCCACATGGAGAAGAAGCTGCGCATGACGCCCGACGAGGTGGTCGAGCAGGCGGTGAAGGCGATCGGCTGGGCCCGCGAGTACACCAGTGACATCGAGTTCTCCGCGGAGGATGCCGGGCGTTCCGACATCGATTTCCTGTGCCGGATCTTCGAGGCCGTGATCAAGGCCGGGGCAACCACGATCAATGTGCCGGATACCGTTGGCTACAACGTTCCCGAGCAGTTCGCCGCCACCATCCGCAGCCTGATCGAGCGGGTGCCCAATTCCGACAAAGTGGTGTGGTCGGTGCATTGCCATAATGATCTTGGACTTGCGGTGGCCAACTCTCTGGCGGCCGTGCGGGCCGGTGCCCGTCAGGTCGAGTGCACCATCAACGGCCTTGGCGAGCGCGCCGGCAACGCTTCCCTCGAAGAGGTGGTGATGGCCGTGCGTACGCGCAAGGACATCTTCCTGTGTGATACCCGCATCGACGCCACCCACATCGTGCCAGCCTCCAAGCTGGTGTCCGGCATCACCGGCTTTCCGGTGCAGCCGAACAAGGCGATTGTCGGGGCCAATGCCTTCGCCCACGAATCCGGCATTCACCAGGACGGCGTGCTGAAGCATCGCGAGACCTACGAGATCATGCGCGCCGAAGATGTGGGCTGGGGCGCCAACAAGCTGGTCATGGGCAAGCACTCCGGTCGCAACGCCTTCCGCTCCCGCTTGCAGGAGTTGGGCGTGGAGATCAAGTCGGAAGAGCAGCTCAATCATGCTTTTGCCCGCTTCAAGGAGCTGGCCGACAAGAAGCACGAAATCTTCGACGAAGACCTGCAGGCCCTGATGAGCGACGAAAGCTCCGAGCCGAAGGAGCACTTCCGGCTTGTGTCCTCCTCGTTTCATTCTGAAACGGGTGAAACGCCTTGTGCCCGCGTGACGCTGTCGGTGGGCGGTGCGGAAGCCAAGGCCGAATCCTGCGGCTCGGGCCCGGTGGATGCTGCCTTCAAGGCCATCGAGGTGGTGGCCAACAGCGGCACCGAGCTCCTGCTGTATTCGGTGAATGCCATCACCACCGGCACCGACGCGCAGGGCGAGGTCACCGTGCGCCTGTCGAAGGATGGGCGGGTGGTCAATGGTCAGGGTGCGGATACCGACATCATCGTGGCGTCCGCCAAGGCTTACCTCAACGCGCTCAACAAGATCGAGGCTGGCGTGGAGAGGATGAACCCGCAGGTTTGAGGCCTGCGGGTTGCGGCTCAGGCGTCCTTGCGGGCAGCCTGGGCCAGGCGGGACGGTGCGGTGTTGCGGGCGTACAGCACCACGACTATGAAGAAGATCACGCTCAGCACGGCCTCCGCCAGCGCCAGCGCGTTGCCGGGGGCCGCATCATTGGTGCGCACCACGCCTTCGGTGAGATAGAGCAGGATCATCATCGAGCTCCACTGATAGGTGTAGCGGGTGCCGCGCAGGATGCCGAACAGGGCGCCCATCAGCGGCAGGACCTTGAGCGTCATCCAGGAGCCGCCCGGGCGCAGGGGGGCCAGGAGGGTCTCCCAGGCGAGGCACAGGGCAATCAGGGCCACCAGCGTGATGCTGGCGATCAGGGCGAGAGTCTTGGGTTTCATCGGGCGTGGAGTTTGAGGGCGGTTTCGGCAAGGCGCTTGCCGAGGGCGGTGGCGAGGCGCTTTTCCTCGTCGGTGAGCTGGATGTTGTCGTCCTTGCCAGCCCAGTGGGTGGCGCCGTAAGGCGAGCCTCCGCTGCGGGTGCGGGTCAGGTCGGGTTCCGAGAAGGGTAGGCCGACGAGCAGCATGCCGTGGTGGAGCAAGGGCGTCATCATTGAGAGCAGGGTGCTTTCCTGGCCGCCGTGCTGGCTGGCCGTGGAGGTGAACACGCAGGCCGGTTTGCCGGCCAGGGCGCCCGACAGCCAGGGGCCGGCCGTATTGTCGAGAAAATACTTCATCGGTGCGGCCATGTTGCCGAAACGGGTGGGGCTGCCGAGGGCAAGGCCGATGCACTCTTCCAGATCCTGTGTCTCGGCATAGGGGGCGCCGGTGGACGGGATGTCGGGCTCGGTGGCCTCGCACACCGCAGAGATGCGGGGGACGGTGCGAAGCCGGGCGGCGGCACCGGGGACACTGTCTATCCCCTGGGCGATCATTTCGGCCAGGGCCCGGACAGAGCCTCGATGGCTGTAATAGAGGACAAGAATTTCCTGCATGAACAAGGGCCTTTGATGCGGAACGGCATTATACGTAAATGAACTCCCTGCTTGATCCCGGACGGCGTCAGCGCGCCTGGCTCCGTTCCTGTCCCCTCCTTGCCAAGGCCGTTGTCAGGCGCTTCAAGGAAGGGCGTTGTGCCCAGGTGGCGGGGAGCCTGGCCTTCACCTCGCTGCTGTCCCTGGTGCCGTTCGTCACCCTGGTGGTGGTGGTGTTCAGCCGCTTTCCCCAGTCCCAGCGGTTTGCCGAGGTCCTCCGGGGCTTCCTGCTCGACAACCTGCTGCCCGACAAGGCCGGCAAGGTCATTGCGACCTATGCGCTGCAGTTCAGCCAGAAGGCCACCAATCTCACCATCGTCGGCGGGGTGGTGCTGATCTTTACCGCGCTCATGCTGATGCGGACGATCGATCAGGTCATCAACCAGATCTGGCGGGTTCCGGGGGGCAGGCCCTGGGCCACCCGGCTTGCCGCTTACTGGGTGGTCCTGTCATTGGGGCCGCTGTTCCTGGCAGGAGGCGTGCTGGCGGCCAGCGTGATGCTGACGGCCTCGATGGATCTGATGAACGAGCCAGCCTGGCTGGAGGTGGCGGGCTTTCGTGTGATCTCCGTCATGCTGCTGGCAGGCCTTTTCGGCTCTCTCTACTTTGCGGTGCCCCACTGCACCGTCCGTCCCCGGGACGCAGCTCTCGCAGGTTTGCTGGCGGCGCTGGGCTTCTTTGTGATGCAGCGTCTCTTCGGCCTGTACTTGGTGCATTTCCCGAGCTACACCCTGGTCTACGGGGCTTTTGCGGTGCTGCCCATCTTCCTGCTCTGGCTTTATTTGTCCTGGTTGATCATCTTGCTGGGCGCGGTCGTTGCGGCGGTGCTGCCTGAGCGTAGCCTGCGGCGCCGGCCTTTGCCCGAATTCCCGGGGCGCCGGCTGTATGTGGCCTTGCTGATCGCCAGGGAACTGGCGGAGGCGCAGGCAGAAGGCGGGTGCCGCAGCGTGGAGTTGCTGGCCGACGCCGCGCGGGTGGGGCATGAGGAGGTGCGCGACATACTCGGCGTGCTGGCGTCCGAGGGGATCGTAGCCAGGCGTGATACAGGCGGCTGGTTGCTGGCGAGGTCGGCGGAGAGCTTGCCGCTGGCCGAACTGGTCAGGCTGTTCGGCTTGGGGCGGGTGCCTGCTGCGTCTGGCTGCAGCCCGGGCGAGGAGCGGGTCGCAGAAGTCTGGGAGCGTCTTCAGAAGGGCTTCGACGAAACTGCCCGCCTGCCCCTGAGCCAGTTGCGGGGGCTTGGGCAGGCGGCGGGTGGGGCTGGCTAGAGCGGGTAAGGGTCGATTTCGTACTGGAACAGCTCGACGGCCGCAGTCTGCATGTCGAGACTCAGCAGGCGGCCTTGCGCGACATACAGGCGATTGGTGTCCGACACCAACATGAAGCGGCGGGCGCTGTAAGTGCCTGCTGGCGCAAGGATGGCCTGCTGCCGGCCTGCGGCCTGGATCGGCGGCAGGACCAGGGCGGGGCTCATGGCGCGCGGACGGTTGGCGTTCCGGAAGCCCACCGTCACCGGCTTGGCCGAATTGGCGATGACCTGCAGGCCGAGTTCGACCTGTTCCGGGGTTTCCGAGCGGATCCAGCGCACCACGCAGAGAGTCCAGGGTTCTTCATCGTCCCGGCGCAGTGCGATGGCGATGCCGGCATTGAGTGTGGCGGCCGCAGCGGTAACCTGCATGATGGCGTAGCCGGTGGGGCTTTCGTTGACCACCATCCATTCGCTGGCGTGAGCCGACTGGCGACTTGAACCGGGCTCCCGGAGCATCTTCCAGATGTTGTCCAGGCCGCAGCACACCTGGACCGAATACTGGTTGCGCCGCCGCGAGTGCTCACGGTGCGGCGGGCATGCCCAGTACTCGCGGACGCGCCTGAGCAGGGTGGCCACTTCGTGGCGTTCCATGCCGGGGTGGGTGTCCGGCGAGGGCGGCTCATCGCCCTCGAGCTGATCGATCAGGCAGGTGGCCCGTCGGGCGAGTTCTTCGCCGGAAAAGTACAGCAAGCCTTCCACGGGAGGGGGAGGGCGGCGATGGATGGAGATGGGGGGGGTGTCCTGGTCGGGGTCGACCCAGAACCAGCCCAGCTCATCCTCTCCCGGGGGGGAGTGGCGGATGGAGGTGGCCCTGACATTGCTGGCGAGATAGTCGGCCAGCCAGGTGATCTCGCGCCCGGTGAGGCCCGCCGGATGGGCGGCAGACAAGGCCAGCAGGTATTTGTAGGCAGCCAGGATGCCCTCGACCGCATCGTCCCCCTTGTCGCCGGCGAGCGGGTCGGCGGCGTTGAAGACGGCGTGGGCGCGCAGCCAGAACTCGAAGGGCGCGCTGCTGCCGGACAGGTGGGCAATGGTGAACTGCTCTGCGAGCAGTTCGATGGCCCTGGCGCTGATGATCGACGGGTTGCGGCGCAGGGAGCGGGCCAGCCGGTGGTGCGTCTCGGAAAGAACCTCTTCATGCGCTGCGGCTACTTTGCCGAGTGCTGCCAGCATGCGGGTTGCCGAGCGATGCAGGCCGATGGTCAGCGGCAGGGTGGCTGCGGCGAGGCGCCCCCGGAAGAGGCGGCTGATGGCCATGCTGCGGGCGTACAGCGGTTCGAGGCAGCGCTTGAGTTGCCCCCGGTTGGACTCCGAGCTGCCGAGCTCGTCGAGGTGGCGCACGAGGGATGCCAGTTCCAGGTCGGGGTCGTCAACTAGCGGGGATGCCAGCCAGTCGAGAACCGGAGCCATTCGATCGGAGAGGTGGGGGTCTGCGGCGCTCATTGCCTGCTAAGTCTCTGGGGCGAGGCGGTATTGTAAATAAATCCCTGTCCCATGTGCCGCGTTCGGCACACTTTATGAGTGTGTCCTGTCTGTATGGCGGCTGTTCGCGGCAAATCGGCTCATGCTGCTCTGACTTGCCGTGTTCGCCTTGCTGTTTTGCCGTTCATAATTTAATATCCAATGTTTTTCCATTCCATCGGATCAGGAACACGTCATGGTTGTTATTCGTCTTGCCCGCAGCGGCTCCAAGAAGCGCCCTTTCTACAACATCGTCGCCGCTGATTCCCGCAATCGCCGCGATGGCCGCTTCATCGAGCGCATCGGTTACTACAACCCGGTTGCTTCCGGCAATGCCGCCAGCCTGGTGATCAACGCCGAGCGTCTGGCTCACTGGGAAGGCAACGGCGCCCAGCTGTCCGAAACCGTTTCCCGCCTGGTCAAGCAGTCCGCCAAGGCTGCTGCCTGAGCGGATCAGGCAGACTTCAGGCCCGGCTTTTTACGTGAGTGACCGATCGATGATCGTGCTGGGGAGGATCGTTGCCCCGTTTGGCGTGAAGGGCTGGGTCCGCGTACATCCCTTCGGGGATGACCCCCTGTCGTGGGGAGGCATGTCCCGGTGGTGGCTCGGCACTGATCCTGATGGTTCGGAGTGGGTCGAGTACTCCCTGAAGGCCTGCCAGGAACACGGCAAGGGCGACCTGATCGCGTCTTTTGACGAAGTGCCCGACCGCAATGGCTCCGAAGCCCTTGCCGGGTATTACGTGGCGGCGCCGCGGGATGCGTTGCCCAAGCCGGCTGACGACGAGTACTACTGGGCCGATCTTGTCGGCCTTGAAGTGCGCAATGCTTCCGGTGTTCTGCTCGGTACGGTAAGCGGCCTGATGTCCACGGGGGCCCATGATGTGCTCCAGGTGCAGGATGGCGATGTCGAGCGTCTGATCCCCTTTGTGGCGAGTTACGTCACGACGGTGGATATGCCGTCGCGGATCATCCGGGTCGAGTGGGAAGCCGACTGGTGACGGTTGCGCCGGGGCGAAGAGCCTACGACGTCGTCACGCTGTTTCCGGAAATGTTCGATGCCCTCTCGGGTTTCGGGGTGACCGGAAGAGCGCAGGACCGGACTCTGTACGAACTTCACTGCTGGAATCCGCGGGACTTCACCGAGGATCGTCACCGCACCGTGGATGATCGCCCCTATGGGGGAGGGCCTGGCATGGTGATGTTGCCCGGGCCGCTGGAAAAGACCATCGGTGCAGCGAAGGCGCGGCAGCACGAGTCCGTTGGCTGTGCAGGCCGGGTGATCTATCTGTCTCCGCAGGGCAGGCCGCTGGATCATGCCCGCGTGCTTGAGCTGGTGGCTGAGCCGTCGCTGGTGCTGTTGTGCGGAAGGTACGAGGGGGTGGATCAGCGCCTCATCGAGCGTTGCGTGGATGAAGAGATTTCGCTGGGTGATTTCGTCCTTTCGGGGGGGGAGTTGCCGGCAATGGTATTGCTTGATGCGATGATCCGGCAGTTGCCGGGCGCGCTGAACGACGGGGATTCGGCAATCGAGGATTCCTTTGTCGATGGTTTGCTGGACTGCCCGCACTACACCCGTCCGGTCGAGTACGAGGGTTTGTCCGTGCCCGGGGTGTTGATGTCGGGCAATCACGCCGAGATCCGGCGCTGGCGTCTGCAGCAGTCGCTGGGGCGCACGGAGCAACGCAGGCCCGACCTGTTGTCCGGTCGGTCCTTGAGCAAGGAAGAGTTCCGCCTGTTGGAAGCATTCCGGCAGGCAAACAAGAAGGACGCAGAGTAAGGCGTCCTTCATAAAAAAGCCGTGCACCAGGTGGCGACCTGCTCTGCATGTAAGGCCAATGGCCCATATCTTTCAGGAGTTACGCATGAACCTCATTCAGCAGCTGGAACAGGAAGAAGTTGCCCGCCTGACCCAAGGCAAGACCATCCCCGAGTTCGCCCCCGGCGACACCGTGGTTGTTCAAGTCAAGGTTAAGGAAGGTAACCGCGAGCGTCTGCAGGCTTACGAAGGCGTTGTCATTGCCAAGCGTAACCGCGGCCTCAACTCCGCTTTCATCGTCCGCAAGATTTCCTCCGGTGAAGGCGTTGAGCGTACTTTCCAGACCTACTCCCCGCTGGTTGCCAGCATCGAAGTGAAGCGTCGTGGTGATGTGCGTCGTGCCAAGCTCTACTACCTGCGTAGCCGCTCCGGCAAGTCCGCCCGTATCAAGGAAAAGCTGGACTACAAGTCCTTCGCCGCCAAGGCTGCCGCTGCAGCTGCCAAGGCCTGAGTTTTTCCAGGACGAAAAAAACGGAACCTTCGGGTTCCGTTTTTTTTGCCTGTTTTGCCCGCCGTGCCTGCTGCGGGCGGGGCGCTCAGCGGAGGCGCTTGTCCTGTTCGATGAGGGCGTAGGCGGAGTGGTTGTGGATGGATTCGAAATTCTCGGACTCGACCACGTAGGCCACCACGCGGGGTTCATCGTTGAGGCTGCCGGCCACGTCACGGACCATGTCTTCGACAAACTTGGGGTTGTCGTAGGCGCGCTCGGTCACGAACTTCTCGTCCGGGCGCTTGAGCAGGCCGTACAGCTCGCAGGAGGCCTGGGCTTCGACCAGTTGCACAAGCTCCTCGATCCACAGCAGGTCGTTGGTGATGGTGGTCACCGTGACGTGGGAGCGCTGGTTGTGGGCGCCGTAGGCGGAGATCTTCTTCGAGCAGGGGCACAGGCTGGTGACAGGCACCACGACCTTCATGGTGAATTCGTAAGCGCCGCCCTCGCGGATCTCGCCGATGAAGGTGACCTCGTAGTCCATCAGGCTCTGCACGCCGGATACCGGTGCGGCCTTGTTGATGAAGTAGGGGAAGGTCATTTCCACGTGGCCGGTCTCGGCCTCGAGCTTCCTGACCATCTCCCGCAGCATGGGCTCGAAGGACTCAACGGAGATCTCGCGCTCGTGGCTGTTGAGGATCTCCACAAAGCGTGACATGTGGGTGCCCTTGAAGTTGTGGGGCAGGCCGACATACATGTTGAAGACGGCAATGGTGTGCTGCACCCCGCCGCCGCTCTTGTCCAGCACCTTGATCGGGTGCCGGATGGACTTGATGCCGACCTTGTTGATGGCCAGGTGGCGGGAATCCACGGAATTCTGTACGTCCGGGATGGGTGTGGGGGTGGCGCACGTAGTCATGGCTGTACTGTTCTCTAAGATCTCGTTGGGGAATGGGGGTCTGTCGCCCCCTGATCATTCGATCCTAACATTCCCGACAAAAGCGCTCAACTATTCGCCTTGCCGGCAGCTTCAATCCGCTGTGCCACGCTGGCGGCGTCAAGGCCGACCTCGGCCAGCAGCTGGGCCTGATCGCCATGGTCGATGAAGCGGTCGGGCAGGCCGAGCTGCAGCACGCGGGTGGTCTTGCCGGCTTCGTGGAGGACGCGTGCGACTTCGGTGCCGACGCCGCCGATCACCGAGTTTTCCTCAAGGGTGACCAGGAGTTCGTGCCGTCCGGCGAGATCGAGGATCAGGTCGCGGTCGATGGGCTTGGCGAAGCGCATGTTCGCCACCGTGGCGTCGATCTGCTCTCCGACCTGCAGCGCGGTGCCGAGCATGCTGCCGAAGGCGAGCAGGGCGGTCTTGCGGCCTTCGCGCCGGACCTCGCCCTTGCCGATGGGCAGCGCGGCCATGGCGGCCTGCGGTGTTACGCCCAGGCCGCTGCCGCGGGGGTAGCGTACGGCGGTGGGGCCGTTGTGCTGGTAGGCGGTGTAGAGCATCTGCCGGCACTCATTCTCGTCGGCGGGGCAGAAGATCGTGAGGTTGGGGACGCACAGCAGATAGGACAGGTCGAAGGCGCCGTGGTGGGTGGCGCCGTCTGCGCCAACCAGGCCGGCCCGGTCGATGGCCATCATGACCGGCAGGTTCTGCAGGGCGATGTCGTGGATGAGCTGGTCGTAGGCGCGCTGCAGGAAGGTGGAGTAGATCGCCACCACCGGCTTGAAGCCCTCGCAGGCCAGGCCGGCGCCGAAGGTCAGGGCGTGTTGCTCGGCGATCCCCACGTCGTAGTAGCGGTCCGGGTATTCATGGGCGAAGCGGACCATGCCGGAGCCTTCGCGCATGGCCGGTGTGATGGCGACCAGGTTCCGGTCGGACGCCGCCATGTCGCACAGCCAGTCACCGAAGACCTGGGTGTAGGTGAGCTTGCCGCCCCCCTTGCTGTCCTTGCCGGAGGGGATCCCCGCGAGGTGGTCAAAGCGCGAGACGCCGTGGTACAGGATGGGGTCAGCCTCGGCCAGCTTGTAGCCCTGGCCCTTGCGGGTGATCACGTGCAGGAACTGGGGGCCCTTGAGGGTGCGCAGGTTCTGCAGGGTGGGGAGCAGGGATTCGAGGTCGTGGCCGTCGATGGGGCCGATGTAGTTGAAGCCGAACTCCTCGAACATCGTGCCGGGCATGACCATGCCCTTGACGTGCTCCTCGGTGCGCTTGGCCAGTTCGAAGACCGGCGGGGGGAGGTTTTCCAGGAAGCGCTTGCCGATCTTGCGGGCGCCGTTGTAAATGCGCCCGGAGAGCAGCCGGGAGAGGTGCTTGTTGAGGGCTCCGACCGGCGGCGAGATGGACATCTCGTTGTCGTTGAGGATGACCAGCAGGTTGGTGTCGTGGATGTCGCCTGCGTTGTTGAGCGCCTCGAAGGCCATGCCGGCGGACATCGCGCCGTCGCCGATCACTGCGATGGCGCGCCTGTCCTCGCCGCGCAGGCGGGCCGCCTCGGCCATACCCAGGGCGGCGGAGATCGAGGTGGAGGAGTGGGCTGTGCCGAAGGTGTCGTAGCCGCTCTCGGAGCGGCGCGGGAAGCCCGAGATGCCGTGGTACTGGCGCAGGCTGGCCATGCCTTCGCGGCGGCCGGTGAGGATCTTGTGGGCGTAGGTCTGGTGGCCTACGTCCCAGACGATGCGGTCGTCGGGGGTGTGGAAAACGTAGTGCAGGGCGACGGTCAGTTCGACGGTGCCGAGGTTGGACGACAGGTGGCCGCCGGTGCGGGAGACCGAGTCGATCAGGAAGCTGCGCAGTTCGTCGGCCAGCTGGGGGAGCTGGTCCGGGTCGAGCTTGCGCAGGTCCGCGGGCGACGCGATGCGGTCGAGCAGGCTGGCGCGGGGTGAAGCGGGCTGCGTTCCGAGGGGCATTCCGGGTTACCGGGTCGTTAATGGGTGTTCGTTGGGGGCGGCTCGATCAGAACTGACGGCGGATGATGAAGCGCGTGAGTTCGGAGAGGCGCTGGCCGGCGTCGCCAAACGGGGCGAGGCGGGCGATGGCATCCTGGTACATCTCCTCGGCAAGCTCCCGGGCGCGGCTGACGCCGAGGAGGCTGACGTAGGTGGGCTTGTCGTTGGCTGCGTCCTTGCCGGCAGTCTTGCCGAGGGTGGCGGTATCGGCCTCGGTGTCGAGGATGTCGTCCACCACCTGGAAGAGCAGGCCGATGACCTTGCCGACATGGTCCAGCGTCTCCATTTCGGCGTCGCCCAGGGGCTGTCCGCATTGGGCGCCGAGTGTCACCGAGGCCCGGATCAGGGCACCCGTCTTGTGGATGTGCATGAACTCGAGCTCGGCCAGGCTCAGCTGCAACCCGACCGAGGCGAGGTCGATGGCCTGGCCGCCGGCCATGCCTCGGGAGCCGGTGGCGATCGCCAGCTGGCGGATCATGCCGAGCTGGCGTGCCGGGGCGTCGCACACAGGGGCGTCGGTCACGTGCTGGAAGGCCAGGGTCTGCAGGGCATCGCCCACCAGCAGGGCGGTGGCTTCATCGAACTGGACATGGACGGTGGGCTTGCCGCGACGCAGCACATCGTCGTCCATGCACGGCATGTCGTCGTGGACCAGCGAATAGGCGTGGATCATCTCGAGGGCGCAGGCAACCCTGTCGAGGCGTTCGGGCGCCGCGCCCGTGAGCTGGCCTGCGGCATGCACGAGCAGCGGACGCACGCGTTTGCCGCCGCCGAGTACGGCATAGCGCATGGCCTCGTGCAGGCGTGCCGGCGCGATCGCGGCCGACGGCAGTGCGCGGTCGAGGGCGTCTTCGGTGCGGGCCTGGATGTCGGCCATCCACTGCCCAAAGTTCATCTGGCCGGAGTTGCTGTTGTTCATGGTTGCGGGGCCTCCGGGGTTGCGGCTTCGATCACGCGGATGCTCTGCTCCGCGTTTGACAGGAGGTCCTGGCATTGCCTCAGCAACTGGGTGCCGCGCTGATAGGAGGCGAGTGCCTGGTCGAGGGGAAGCTGGCCGTTTTCCATTTCCTGAACGATGGATTCCAGTTCAGAAACAGCTGTTTCGAAACTCGGTGACTTGGAGTTCTTGACCATGCGTGGCCGGATTTTACGTGGGGAAACCGTAAAAATAGCCTATGGCCGGGCTTCAGGTCAAACGCGTAATACTATAGAATCCCGTGTTTAACGTTTCGGGCTTTCGCTTTGAATCAGGGGGTTCGGGATGTCTGACATCGCTTCTCAGGCACTTCTCTCGCCGGCTGCTTGCCAGCTGCCGGTATCGTGGTATTTCGACGAAAAGATCTTCGAATTGGAGAAGCGACTCCTCTTCGATGCCGGTCCCGGCTACGTCGGCCACGAGCTGATGGTGCCGGAAGTCAATCAGTACCGCTCCCTGGAGTGGGCAGACCACGCGCGGCTGTTGATCAACCGCGAGGACGGTTTTTACCAGATGTCCAACATCTGCCGTCATCGCCAGGCGATCATGCTCGAGGGGTCCGGCACGGCCGACCGCAACATCGTCTGCCCGATCCACCGCTGGACTTACAACCCCGACGGTCTGCTGATCGGCGCTCCGCATTTTGCCGACAAGCCCTGCCTCAATCTCAAGCGTGACAAGCTTGAGAACTGGCATGGCCTGCTCTTCAACGGGCCGCGCTCGGCCAACGCCGATCTGGCGGGGATGCAGGTTGCCAGGGAACTCGATTTCGCGGGCTACAAGCTCGACAAGGTCGAGATCCACGAGTGCAACTACAACTGGAAGACCTTCATCGAGGTGTATCTCGAGGACTACCACGTCGTGCCGTTCCACCCGGGGCTTGGTCAGTTCGTCACCTGCGATGACCTGACCTGGCAGTTCGGCGAATGGTATTCGGTGCAGCGCGTCGGCATCACCTCGCTGCAAAAGCCCGGGTCACCCACCTACAAGCGCTGGCATGAGTCCGTGCTGGCCTATCACGGTGGTGAGATGCCGAAGCACGGCGCCATCTGGCTGACCTACTTCCCGAACATCATGGTGGAGTGGTACCCGCATGTGCTGGTGGTCAGCACGCTGATTCCGACCGATGTGAACAAGACCACCAATGTGGTCGAGTTCTACTATCCGGAAGAGATCCTCGAGTTCGAACGCGAGTTTGTCGAAGCCGAGCAGGCAGCCTACATGGAAACCGCCATCGAGGACGACGACATCGGCGAGCGGATGGACCGCGGTCGTCTGGCCCTGCTGCGCGAAGGCCGCAACGAGGTCGGGCCCTACCAGTCTCCCTACGAAGACGGGATGCAGCATTTCCACGAGTTCTACCGGCGGATCATGCAGTCGCATATCGGTTGAAACGCAGCAGCTTTGAGTAGAAAAATGGGAGCCCTCGGGCTCCCATTTTTGTTGGCGGCTCCGGGAGCCCCCCTGTTACGGGGGCCCGCGGCGCAGATCAGCGGTTGGATTCGCGGACGATCTTCCACTGACCGTTCTCGAGCTCGTAGTGCAAGGTCTTGGACATGCTGTCGGTGAAATCGGCGGAGCGGTAGTTCTGGGTGAAGCTGGCTTCGGACGCGGTGGCGGACAGGCGGCGCACCGTGATGCCCTCGACGCTCACGTTGATCTCGCCCGGTTTGGCGAGACGCTTCTCGCGCTGGCTCAGCCAGGCTTCGAGGCTGCCTTGCTCGGGCTTGAAGTTGCTCGAGTAGAAGGCCTTGTAGCTCTTGAAATCCTTGGCGGACCAGGCCGCGGCCCAGGATTTGACCTGCGCTTCGACGCCCGTGGCGGCGGCCGGGGCTGCCACCTGCGCCGCAGGCTGTGCCGGGACCGGCAGGGGCACGGCGACGGGTTGCGGACGTCCCTGGAGTGCGCCCGCGGTATCGAGCGGCGGCACCTCCGGCAGGTCGGTGCTGCACTGCACGGCCTCATCGGTGGCTTCGCCCTGGCTGGCGGCGGCTTCCTCGGGGGCGTTGCGGCTGACCGGGGTCAGTTGCACGCTCGGCAGGAGGGTGTGGGTCTGGGTGAGGACACGGAGTTCGGCCTGGACGAGGTCGTAGCGGGCCCGGGCGGTGGCGCGCTTGGCGTCGAACAGCTCGTTCTCGGTGTTGAGCACGTCGAGCAGGCTGCGCTGGCCGATGTCGAACTGCTGGCGGTAGGCATCGCGGGCTTTCTCGGTGGAGAGCTGGTGCTGTTCGAGATAGACCAGCTGTTCCTTCAGCTTCTTCACGTCGTTCCAGGCGATCGCGGTCTGCTGGCGGACGTCGCGGCAGGCCTTGTCGCGCAGGTCGGTGGCGTTGTAAAGCTGCTCGTGGGACTGGCGGATGCGCGCTTCGTCGGAGCCGCCCTTGTAGAGGTTCCAGTTGAGCAGAACCTGCAAGGCGGTGCTGGTGGTCTCGCCGGTCACGCCCAGCAGGTTGCGGTCCATGCCGGTGCTGGCGCGCAGCTCGACGGTGGGCAGGTTGTTGGCGCGCTGCACGTCGATGTTGGCGCGGGAGGCGCGGATGTTGGACACCGCCGCGCGGAAGGACGGGTTTTCGACCACGGCCTGGCGCAGCACATCCTTTTCGGCCGGCAGCTTGGTGGCGAAGGAGGGCACGCTCTCCAGCTTGTCGGCGGGGGCTTCGCCGACGACGCGCTGATAGCGCTGGCTGACGTCGTGCAGGTTGGAGCTCTCGGTGAGCCAGTTGGACTGGGCCAGGGCGAGGCGGCCGAAGGCTTGTTCGAGGTCAACCCGGCGGCCGACGCCGGCTTTCACGCGGCGCTCGATCTGGTCGACGGTTTCCTTGTGGATGGCCCAGTTCTCCTGGGCCAGCTTGGCCAGGTCACGGTAGCGCTGAACGTCGAGATAGGCACGTGCCGCTTCATAGGCCGTCTCGTCGGTGCTGCCGAGGAGTTCGTAGTAGCGGACCGCGCGGGCAAAGCCCAGGCGCTTGATGTCGTTGCTGGTGGCGAAGCCATCGAAGATCAGCTGGCGCAATTGCAACTGGTAGCCCGGGCGGTTGTAGCTGTCCGACGGTGCGGTGGGCGTGTCACGCCGTTCGCGGCCGGTGTAGCCCTGCAGGTCGATCCGCGGGAAGAGACCGCCACGGGCGATGTCCCGTTCAGCATCCGATGCCTGGTAGTTGTGCAGGCGCGCCAGGACTTCCGGGTTGCGGAGGACGGCCTTCTCGATCGCGTCGGGCAGCGTGCCCGGGGTGCCCGCGTGGGCTGCGGACAGGGTCAGGAAGGACAGCGCGAGGCTGGCGGAGAGCTTGGTCAACGTGGGCATGGTCATCTCGGTAAGGGGAGATTCGGGTAGCACTTCAAGGTGCGGCGATGAAGTTCGCGGAGAACATTCCGCAAGGCAGACGGATTCTATTCGGCGACTTTGGCATTTCCCGAGAATTATTTGGGTTTTTGGATGAGACAAGGCCCGGATCCTTCTTCTCGAATTAATATTTCACAAATAACGACAGAGCGCGGTAGAACTCAATTTTTCCCGCGCGGAGCCGTTGATTCCGGCTGAGTTGCCGCCTTCCTCTCTGACCCCGCGACATTTCGCACAGACGCCGGTTCTCTGCTCCTGATGGCTCCAGCCGATTCCCTGCGTTCAATTTCACGCCAATTCCGGTCCGATTGCCGGATGGCCTGGTTCGGAATGCTGATGGGATTGTGGGCCGTGCTGGCTTTTGCCGGCTTCGACCTGGAGCGGATGGAGGCGGTCGCCCAGCAGCGTTTTGGCGCAGCGGCGGCCGAGGCCGTAGAGGCTTGGCGAAGCGCGCTGGCGGGCTGGCGCGACCAGGCCGAGCAGGAGCAGTTGCGAAGGGTCAACGAGTATTTCAATCGGCGCATCCGCTTTGCCGACGACTCGGTGGTGTGGTCCCAGACGGATTACTGGGCGACGCCCCTGGAGACCATCGGGCGGGGCGCGGGCGATTGCGAGGATTTCGTTTTTGCCAAGTACTTCAGTCTGAGGGAGCTGGGGGTTCCCGAGGCGCGCCTGCGCATGACCTATGTGCGCGCCCATATCGGCGGGCCGGCCAGCAGCGTGACCCAGGCCCACATGGTGCTGAGCTACTACCCGTCGCCGGAAGCGGTGCCGCTGGTGCTCGACAATCTCATCACGGACATTCGTCCGGCGACGGCGCGCCCGGACCTGGCGCCCGTGTTCAGTTTCAACATGCAGGGTGTTTTCGTGGGGGGCGCCGCCCAGGCGACGAGCCCGGTGGACCGGGTGTCCCGCTGGCGGGAACTGCTCCAGAGAATGCGTTCGGAAGGCTATACGCCATGAAGGAAAGATAATGTCATTGCTGAGAAGGTTGTGGGTCAGTGTGGTGGTGGCGATGGGGGTGGTGCTGGCCGGGTCCTTCGGAGTCAGCCTGCTTACTGCGCGAGGCTACTTCGAGCAGCAGCTGTCGGCCCAGGCGGGCGACGGTGCGGTGTCGCTGGCCCTGTCGATGTCCCAGCAGAGCAAGGACGTGGCGACTCTCGAGTTGCTGATTGCGGCCCTGTTCGATGGTGGCCATTTCCGCATGATCCGCTTTACCGATCCGGCCGGAAAAGTCCTTATCGAGCGTGTCCAGCCGGACGTCGCCGACGGCGTGCCGGATTGGCTTCCGGCGCTGCTGCCGCTCAATGCCCGGCCTGGCCAGGCGCTGGTGAGTGATGGCTGGCGGCAGGTCGGGCAGGTGACGGTGGAGGCGGCCCACGGCTATGCGCACCGCTCCCTGTGGCGGGGCTGTCTGCAACTGGGCAGCCTGATGCTGGCCATCGGATTGTTCTGGGCGGTGGCAGTGTCGATGCTGATGGGCTGGGTGCGGCGGCCTCTCGACGAGATGGCGGAGCAGGCCGAGGCGATTGGTGGCGGGCAGTTCCGGGTGCTGGAGGAGCCCCGCGTGCTTGAGTTGCGGAGCATGGCGCGTGCGCTGAACCGGATGTCCGAGCGCGTCAGGACCTTGTTTGCAGAGCAGGCCGGGCGCATCGAGAGCCTGCGGGATGAAGGCAGCCATGATGCCGGAACCGGCCTGTTGAATCGGGCTGCCTTCAATGGCGAGCTGCGCCGGGTCTTGTCCGACCCGGATGTGCCGCCGGGCGGTTGCATTGCAGTGTTGCGGATTGCCGATCTGGCCGGGTTGAACCAGAAGCTCGGCCGGGTCCGTACGGACGAGTGGCTGGCCAGTGTGGCAAGTACGTTGCAGCGCAGCCTGGAGGCTGGCGATGACATGGCGCTGGGGCGCCTCGGTGGTGCGGAGTTCGGTGTTCTGGTCCCCGGCCTGGGCCTGGGTGAGGGACGTGCCCTGCTGGAGCGGGCTTGCGGTGCGGTGGCGGCGCTGGATCTGAAGATCGACGACACGCTGCGCCTGAAGCTGGACGCGGCGGCGGTGGCCTATCGGCGTGACGATACGCCCGGCGACGTGTTGGCGCGGGTCGATTCGGCCCTGATGCGGGCCGAGGTGGAGGGCGGCATTGTGGCCGAGCCCGGTGGCTCGCCCCTGCCCATCCCCGCGCCGGGCGAGGGGGGCTGGCGGGAGATGCTCGAGGGTGCCTTGGCGCGCCATGACTTCGCCCTGGCGGGCTACCCGGTGCTGGATCGGGAGGGGCGCCTGGTGCACCGGGAGTACATGCTCCGTCTGCCGGTGGAAGGCGCGGTGCTGACCGCCGGGCAGTTCATGCCGGCAGCAGTGCGGGTGGGGCTGGCCGCTGCCTGCGACCTGGAGGCAATCCGCCTGGGGGTCGATCTGCTGGCTGCTTCAGCGGAACCCGTGGCGATCAACGTGGCACCGCGCTCCCTGACCGAGGCGGGTTTTCTCGACAAGCTGGACATGCTGCTCGCCATTGCCGGGCCGAATGCCGCACGCCTTTCGATCGAGGTCAGCGAGCGTGGGCTGGATGCCAGCCTGGCGGGGCTGGAGTCGTTGGTGGAGGTCCTGTCACGCCACGGTGCGCATCTGGGGATCGAGCATTTCGGGCGCCAACTCGCGGCCTTGCCCCGCCTGTATGCGCTGCGTCTGGCCTACCTGAAGCTCGACGGCAGCTTCGTGGTGGCGTTGCACGAGAACGAGGGGCATCGGCGGCTCGTGAAGGCGATCGTGGATGTGGCGCGTGGCCTGGAGGTGGTGGTGTACGCAGAGCAGGTGCACTGCGCCGAGGAGTGGGCTGCTGCCAGTCTGCTGGGCGTGGGCGGGATGACGGGCCCCGAGGCGTCGCGACGGCAGCTTGCCGGCTGAAGCGATCAAGGCTTGTCTTTGCAAGGAAAAAAGGGGGCGCCTCGCGGCGCCCCCTTTTTGTACTGCGCCTGCCCTTGCGTGCAGGCCGGATGCCTAGTCGGCGCTGAGCTTACCCTTGGTCAGCAGATCCTGGATGATCTGGCTGTCATTGCTCAGGGCGCCGCTGTTGGTCAGATCCACGCCTTGCAGCACAATCTTCTGGTCGGTGGCGCCGGCATTGAAAGTGCCGCCCGTGTAGCCACCGGACGAGCTGATGTGTACCACCGTGTCGGTGCCCGCGCGTTCGAAGTGCAGGTAGCTGTCCAGGTTGCCGACCGCCGTGCCGGTATGGCTCTCGCCCTGCAGCAACTCGCGCAGGTCGAGCACGTCACCGCCGTCGAGAGGCGCGGCCTTGTTGAAGTCGGTGATGGCATCGATGGCTGGCTGGCTGGTGGTGCCGGCATCGCCCAGAGACCACTTGAACACATCGGAGCCGAGGCCACCGGTCAGGGTGTCGTTGCCGGCGCCGCCGGAAATGGTGTTCTCGTTGGCGCCGCCAATGATCACGTCGTTGCCGAGGCCACCGTTGATGATGTCCTGGCCCGTACTGCCGGTGATGTGATCGTTGGCGTCGGTGCCGTCGGTCTGTGCGCCGGTCTGGACCAGCCAGCTGCCGTTCTGGGTTGAGCTCTCGATGATGTCCTGGGTCTCGCTCAGAGTCGGGGCGCTGGTGGGGGTGAACAAGGCAAAGTCGTCGGTGCCCAGGGTCTTGTAGGCGGTGTCGGCTTCACTGTGGAGTTTGACCTCGATGCGCAGGCGCGCATTGCCGCCCTGTTCCCAGTAGAGGATCTCGATGGGGTGCAGGCCGCTTTCCATGCCTACGTTCTGGAACACCCGGGTGGTGGGCGACTGGATGTTGTCGAACATGGCCACGGTCTGGCCATCGACGTTGATCCGGAAGCCGTCGTCAGCGGTGATGCGGATGTCGTAGTTGCCGCCAGCCACGTTCATCAGGCCGACAAAGCGCAGGCCGGAGTCGGTGGTGTAGCCCAGACCCGTGGTGGTGGTCAGGGTGCCGGCATCGGAGCCCGCCGTGCCACCGCGCAGGAAGTTGTACAGCGCACCGGAATTGACCGCCAGGTCAGCGCCCACGGTGGGGTTGTTGCCCAGGTTGCCATCGACTGCACCCACCGTGGTGGTGGTGCCGCTGGTGGTGGTGGAGTAGCCGAAGCCGTAATCGATCTTGTCGGCACTGAAGGTGGCGTCCGCACCCGAGGCCGGTGCGGCGTCGTAGGTGCCCACCACCGTGGTGCCGCTGCGCCCGTCGACGATGGTGGTCATGTCTGACACGTGATCGAGATTGCCGAGGGTCCGGTCGTCCGTATGGGTACGGGTGATGCTCGCACTGGTCGAGTCGTTGTAGCCGTAGTACTCCCCGGTCAGGCCCAGGCTGGTGGGGCTGATGGCCGTTGTCGTGCTGGTGAGGGCGATGGTGTTCTCGGCGGTGCGGCTGACGTTGAAGGTGACCTCCGCGCCGGCGTGGTCGCCGTCCTTGTCCACCAGCACGAAGCTGAAGCCGTCGACGATGGGGGTGGTGACGGTGGCCTTGGGCGTGTAGGAGTAGCTGCCGGTACTCAGATTCACCAGCAGGGTGCCGCCGTCGGCGGTCTTGATGGTGAATTCGTGGCTTGCCGCATCATAGGTGCCGGTTCCGGTGCCACTGCTGGGGGTCACGCTGCCGGCACCGTCGGCTGCTGTCGGATCGTAGGTGTAGGTGACTCCGTCCACCGTGATCGACTCGATGTGACCACCATCGGCACCGAAGCCGGACGTGCCACCCAGCAGGCCGCCGGAGAGGATGTCACCACTGGCCGACTGGCCGACGGTGCCTTGGAGGGTGCCGGAGAGTTGGTCGTAGCTGGTGATCAACTGCCCGTTCATGTCTGTGTTGGTCAGGCCATTGAAGGCGACAGGGTCCAGATTGACTTGGTTGGCACTGCCCAAGCCCAGGGCGAAACTGGTGATGTTGTTGGCGGACAGAAAGTTCTGCCAGTTGGTGATGTCGGCACCAGAAATCTCGGTGCCACCGTTGGGTGCGCCGTCGGTCAGGAAGTAAGAGACGTTCTGCCCGGAGGCAAGCTTGCCCGTCGAACCGAAGGCAGCTTGGCCAGCTGCGATGGCCGCATCATAGTTGGTGGTGCCGGCCGTGCTTACGCCGTCCAGCAGGGTCTTCGCTGCGCTTGCTGTGGTCCAGAAGCTCCCAGTTCCGTTCGGGTTCGAGGTGCTGTTGAAGGTCACGATGCGGACGCGCACTTCGCCCAGATTGTCATAGCTGTCGATCAACTGCTGCAGCGAGGCAACGGCTGACTGCAGGCGCGAGGTTCCATTGACTCCGTCCAGGGTGTTCATGCTCGCGGAGTTGTCCAGGATGATCAGCAGGTTGGTGTCCTGCGGCGGTACCTCCACGCCCTGGGTGACCGAGGTAGCCGTGGGGGCGTCGTCTTCGATGACCACGGTCAGGGTGTTCAGCGTGCTGGTGATGCCGTCGCTCACCTTGATGCCGATGGGCAGGTTGAGGGTGTCTTCCTGGGTGGTGTCGGGGTGGTCGATGGGGCCGGCCAGGGTGACGCTGTACTGGCCGTTATCGGAGATGGTGGCGCGCACGATCTCCACGCCGTTGGCGCTGCCCACGAGGGTATGGCTGTCGTTGCCGGTCCAGGTGATGGCGACATTGTTGGAGGTGAAGCTGCCGGTGGGCGCCGTCAGGGTCAGGGTCAGGGCGTTGCCATCCACGTCGGACAGGGTGACGACGCCGCTGGCGGTCGTCTGGTTGGTGGTGTCGGTGGTGCCCAGCGAGTCGGCCTGGCCGCCGGGGAGGCCTTCTTCCGAGACGTGGACTGTCGCACCGCTGACCACCGGGGCGTCGTTGGTGCCATGTACGTCGATGACGATCTCGCGGACGGTGCCGTCGGCGCTCTGGACCTGGACGTGCTCCTGGACGAGCTGCCCCTCCTTGAGCGACTGCACGTTGGTGGAGGCGTTGTCCAGCGAATAGGTCCAGGTCCCGTTGGGTTGCAGGCTCAGGGTGCCATAGGTGCCGTGGGTGGTCTGAGCCACGAAGGACGATTGGCCTGCATCCGGGTCGGCGATGGTCAGGGTCCCGCTGGCGGTGAGCACGCCATCCTCGGTCACGCTGCCCGTGGCGACGCCACCGATGACGGGTGCGTCATTCTGGCCGGTGACATGAATGGTCAGGGTGGTCGTGGCGGTGCCGCCGTTGCCGTCGGAGACGGTGTAGGTGAATACGTCGTTGGCGGCCTGGCCGGCGGTCAGCGCCTTGGCCCCATCCCCCGGGGTGTAGGTGTAGGAGCCGTCGGCGTGGATCAGCAGGCTGCCAAGACTACCGCCTACCGTGGTGCCGGCGGGGCCGACTGCCAGGGTCGCGCCGCCGTCATGGGCAATGTGGGAGACAGTCAGGGTGCCACCGTCGATATCGCTGTCGTTGGTCAGCACGCCGGTGCCGGCGCTGTGGTCCACCGCCGTGTTCTGGTCGGTGCTCGCGTTGTCGGCGATGGCCACCGGAGGATCATTGACCGGATTGACGCCGATGCTGGCGGTGGCCTGGGAGGAGGTGGCGCCGTTGTTGTCGGTGGCGGAGTAATGGAACTCGGTGGAGCCGTTCCAGTTGGCGTCGGGCTTGAAGTAGAGGGTGACGCTGCCTGCGGTGGCGGCGAGTGCGGAGCCTGCGCTGACCGGCTGGGTCATGGCGGCGTCGAGGTAAAGGGTGCCGTGGGTGGGCAGGTCGGCCAGGGTGAGGCTGGTGACGGTGCCGTCCACATCGCTGCCGGTGAGGGTGACCGGGATGGGCAGGTCTTCGTTGCCGGAGGCGCTGACGTTGCTGACGGTGGGCGCTTCGTTGGTGCCGAGGACGGTGACGGTGACGGTCCTGGGGGTACCGTCGGCGGTGGTGACGGTGAAGGTTTCGGTACGGCTGTCGCCTTCCTTGAGGGCCTGGACGTTGGCCGCGTCATTGCTGAGGGTGTAGGTCCAGGTGCCGTTGGCGGCGATGGAGAAGCTGCCGTAGGCGCCGGGGGTGGTGGCGGCATTGAAGGTGGCCGGGCTGTCCACATCGGTGGCGGCCAGGGTGCCGGTGGAGATGAGCTGTCCGGCGGTGTCTTCCTTGACGCTTCCGGTGGCGGTGCCGGTGATGACGGCAGCGTCGTTGGCCCCGGTGACGGTGATGGAGAGCTGGGCGATGGCGGTGAGGCTGCCATCGGAGAGCTGGTAGGAGAAGACGTCCTGGACCGAGTCGCCGGTGTTGAGCGCCTGTGCGGCGGCCCCCGGGGTGTAGGTGTAGGAGCCGTCGGCGTGGATCAGCAGGGAGCCATAGGCACCGACGAGGGTGACGCCGGCCGTGCCCGGATCGGTGAAAGTGCCGGCGGTGCCGGTGCGCACACCGGAGACGACGAGGCTGGCGCTGTCGATGTCGGAATCGTTGGCGAGCACGCCGGTGAGGGCGTTGCGGCTGACCGGGGCGTCCTCGGTGGTGGTGGCGCTGTCATCCACGGCCACGGGGGCGTTATCGACCGGATTGACCGTGATGGTGGCGATGGCGGTGGAGGTGCCGCCCTTGCCGTCGGAGATGGTGTAGCTCACCTCGACCGGGCCATTGAAGTTGGGTGCCGGGTTGAAGGTGAGGGTGCCATCGGGATTGACGGTGACGCTGCCCTTGGCGGGATCGACGCTGGCGCCGGTGACGGTGAGGGTGTCGCCGTCCGGGTCGGTGTCGTTGCCGAGGACCGGGAAGGTGACGGGGGTGTCCTCGTCGGTGCTGGCGCTGTCCGGAACGGCGGTGGGGCCGTCGTTGGTGCCGATCACGGTGAGAG
>NZ_JABBGA010000083.1 GCF_012927165.1 Zoogloea dura | reverse complement strand
GGGCGCGCTCTAGACTGAAGTGCAACACCCCGATTTGTTAGGGTGTAGGCATGGGAAATCACTACAGTCAGTTGTCGATGGACGAACGTAATCAGATTCATCGGTGCAGCAATGAGGGATTGAGTCTTCGGGCAATTGCCCGAAGACTCAATCGGCCGACTTCCGCGGTGTCGCGTGAAGTGGCGCGCAACACAATTGGCAAGAGCTACGATGCCGCCCGTGCCGAGCGGGCGATGCTGGCGCGCAGACGCCGCGGGACGGTCAAGCTCAAGAGCGGTTCCGTGCTGCTCAACCGGGTTCGCGCCTTGATGGCCGAGGGCTGGTCGCCGGAGCAGGTTGCGGGCAGACTGCGCCGTATGAACCCTGACGATCCTGCCTTGCACGTCTCGCACGAAACGATCTACTGCGCCATCTATGCCGTGCCACGGGGCGAGCTGCGCAACGAACTCATCGCCCAGCTGCGCTTCGCCCACAAGGCCCGCATGCCTCGCGCGCGGGGCCAGGACCGGCGCGGCACGCTGCCGAACATGACCTCCATCCACCAGCGCCCGATTGAGGTGGCGGCCCGCCTCGTGCCGGGGCACTGGGAAGGCGATCACATCAAGGGGCCGGGCAACCGCAGTTCGGTGGGCACCCTGGTCGAGCGCAAGAGCCGCTACCTGATGCTGGTCAAGCTGCGTGACGGTTCGGCCGAGGCCACGCTGGAAGGCTTCACGCGCAAGTTCCGCCATGTCCCGTTGGCCATGAAAAAGTCGCTGACTTACGATCAGGGCAGGGAGATGGCCCGCCACGAGATTCTCGCCAAGCGCGTCAAGATCGACGTCTATTTCGCCGATCCGCACAGCCCCTGGCAGCGGCCGACCAACGAGAATACCAACGGCTTGATCCGCGAGTATCTTCCCAAAGGGCTGGATTTGGCGCCGATCTCCCAAGGCTACCTCAACGCCATTGCCCGACAATTAAACAACCGCCCGCGCAAATGCCTCGACTTTGAAACACCAGCGGAGGTCTTTGCGAGGGAAATCATGAACTTTCAACCCAGTGTTGCACTTCAGACTTGAAACCGCC
>NZ_JABBGA010000082.1 GCF_012927165.1 Zoogloea dura | reverse complement strand
CAGCGGCAATGTGGTCGGTACCACCACCACCGGGGCGGATGGCAGCTACCTGTTCAACAACCTGGCACCGGGCGACTACTCGGCCCAGGTGGTGGCGCCGACCGGCTACTTCCTGAGCGGCAAGGACCTGGGTGGCAATGATGCGACCGACAGCGACTTCGACCCCCTGACGGGCAAGACCGGGGTGGTCAACCTGAGCGCGGGCGAAAGCGACCTGAGCGTGGATGCGGGCCTGTACCAGAAGGCCTCCATCGGCGACCGGGTGTGGTCGGACAGCAACGGCAACGGTATCCAGGACATGGGGGAGGCTGGTGTGGCGGGCGCCACGGTGAAGCTGCTGGATGCCAGCGGCAACGTGATCGCCACCACCCAGACCGACGCCAACGGCAATTACATCTTCAAGGACCTGATGCCGGGGACCTACTCGGTGCAATTCACCGCGCCGGCGGGGTGCAGCTTCACCCTGAAGGACGTGGGCAGCAACGATGGTACGGATTCGGATGTGGGCGCCGTGCTCGGCACCACCAACCTGATCGTCAATGGCAGCTTCGAGTTCGGTACCACGGGGTGGCGCGGGCTGGGTGATACGGTCGAGGTGAGCACCGCCAGCTCCTTCGGGGTGTCCGGTGCCACCGGCAGTTACACGGCCGAGCTGGATGCCAACAAGACGGGCACGGTGACGGGCTTCGCCCAGGACGTGGCGACGGTGGCCGGGCAGACCTACCAGCTGAGCGTGGACCTGGCCCAGCGTTCGGGCACGGCGGCGTCCACCAACACCGCGGAGATCTGGTGGGAAGGCGTCAAGGTGGCCACGGTCGATCCGGCCTCCACCGCCCTGACCAAGTACAGCTTCACCGTGACGGCGGCCGATGCCTCCAGCCGTCTGGAGTTCCGGGAGCAGGCCGGTGACGACGACAGCGTGGGCGGGATCATCGACAACGTGCGTCTGGTGACGCGCAGCGGCGCCTCGGTGCAGAACACCATCCAGACCACCCTGGAGTCCGGCGAGAACGACATGAGCTGGGATGCCGGCATCTACTGCCCGCCGGCCCCGCCCGCGACGGCATCGATTGGCGACA
>NZ_JABBGA010000081.1 GCF_012927165.1 Zoogloea dura | reverse complement strand
GTCACCGGCGCCAGCGTCGATCCCGCCAAGGGCAGCGTCACCGTCAATCCCGATGGCACCCTCACCTTCAACCCGGCACCCAACTTCAATGGCCCGGTCGAGGTGAGCTACACCATCTCCGACGGCAAGGGCGGCACCTCCACCGCCATCGCCACCATCACGGTCAATCCGCTGCCCGATGACGCCCAGCTCGGCACCGGCACGGGCACCGTCAAGGAAGACACCCCGGCCCAGACCACCGCCTCCGGCGTCCTCTCCATCACCGACCCGGATGCCGGCGAAGCCGTCTTCCAGCCCCAGACCAACGCATCCGGCACCTACGGCAGCTTCTCCGTCGACACCACCGGCAACTGGGCCTACACCCTCGACAACGCCAACCCCGTCGTCCAGGCCCTCAAGGAAGGCGAGACCAAGACCGAGGTCTTCACCGTCAAGAGCGCTGACGGCACCCCGACCACCGTCACCCTCACCGTGATCGGCACCAACGACGGCCCCACCGCCGTTCCGGACAGCGCCAGCACCGACGAGGACACCCCCGTCACCTTCCCGGTCCTCGGCAACGACACCGACCCGGATGGCGACACCCTCACCGTCACCGGCGCCAGCGTCGATCCCGCCAAGGGCAGCGTCACCGTCAATCCCGATGGCACCCTCACCTTCAACCCGGCACCCAACTTCAATGGCCCGGTCGAGGTGAGCTACACCATCTCCGACGGCAAGGGCGGCACCTCCACCGCCATCGCCACCATCACGGTCAATCCGCTGCCCGATGACGCCCAGCTCGGCACCGGCACGGGCACCGTCAAGGAAGACACCCCGGCCCAGACCACCGCCTCCGGCGTCCTCTCCATCACCGACCCGGATGCCGGCGAAGCCGTCTTCCAGGCTCAGACCGGCGCCCCCGGCACCTACGGCAGCTTCTCCGTCGACACCGCCGGCAACTGGGCCTACACCCTCGACAACGCCAACCCCGTCGTCCAGGCCCTCAAGGAAGGCGAGACCCGGACCGAGGTGTTCACCGTCAAGAGCGCTGACGGCACCCCGACCACCGTCACTCTCACCGTGATCGGCACCAACGACGGCCCCACC
>NZ_JABBGA010000080.1 GCF_012927165.1 Zoogloea dura | reverse complement strand
CCGGGTGGCCGGCCACCGGCCGCTGGCCCAGCCAGTAGCCACCACCGGCAGCCAGGGCGACCGAGAGGCCGATCACAATACCTGCGCCTGTTTTCATAGATCTTCTCCGAGGATTCGTTCGATTTCTGCAAGACGTAGCTGGGCTTCCGCCTGGGCCTTGATGCGGCCCTGCCGGGCCTGGCGAATCTGCCGCTGGGCGTCGAGCAGCGTCGCAAAATCCACCTTGCCGGTTTCGTAACCGGCCAGCGCGGCCTTGAAAGTCAGTTCGGACTGCGGCAACAGGCTGGTTGCGGCAAGGGTTTCGGTTCGCCGCGCAGCATCGAAGCCGGACAGGTTCTCAGCCAGTTCGCCCAAGACCTGATTGGCGGTCGCGTCGCGACGGGCTTGCGCGGCCGACAGCATGGCTTCCGACTCGCGCTCCTGGGCCCGGCGGGAACCCTGCTGCAGGGGCAGGTTCAGTTCGACCATCAGCTCCCATTCCTTCACGGAGCCCTGGTACTGGATCGGCGAGACACCCAGCGTGAAGTCGGGGTAGCGGTTTTTGTAAGTCAGTTCGCGATTCTTCTCGGCCGAGCGGATCCGGGCCTCTTCGGCAAAGAGCTGCGGGTTCTTTGTCCGCACACGCTCCTCAAGAGCCCGCGGGTCGAGCTGGGCCGGGGCTGGCAGCGTTCTCAGCCGCTCTGGCACTGCAAGTGGGGACGCGCTGGGCCTTGCAAGGAGGGCATTCAGCCGCGCCTGCCATTGCCGGCGCTCATTCTCCAGGGCAACCAACTCACTCTTCATGCCGGTCTGCTCCACCTGCGCCCGAATCACGTCCTGCTGGGCGGCCAGCCCTCCGGCGTAGCGCACCTGGGCGATCTTCTCCAGGCGCGTCATCAGGTCGAGGATTTCGCGGGTCAATTGCTCGTTGCGATGGACGTACTGGAGCTGCGAGTAAGCGGTCTTGATGCGGGCGGCGAGCTCCGCCCAAGTGCCGCTGGCGCGTCCGTCGGCGCCACGCGCGTCGAGTTCGGCGATCTCCCGCTTGAGATCCCGCTTGCCGAGCCACGGCACGTCCTGCATCAACAGGTAACGCGTGCTGCCGACCCGGGCCGGCGCCAGGGTGGGGCTCTGGTCACCCATGCGGGT
>NZ_JABBGA010000008.1 GCF_012927165.1 Zoogloea dura | reverse complement strand
AAGATCATCGTCTCCGGCGGCCGCGGCATGGGCAGCGGCGACAACTACAAGGCTGTGCTCGAGCCCCTGGCCGACAAGCTCGGCGCCGCCCTGGGCGCCTCCCGCGCCGCGGTGGACGCCGGCTATGTGCCCAACGACTACCAGGTCGGCCAGACCGGCAAGATCGTCGCGCCCCAGCTCTACCTGGCTGTCGGCATCTCCGGCGCCATCCAGCACCTGGCCGGCATGAAGGATTCCAAGGTCATCGTCGCGATCAACAAGGATCCTGAAGCCCCGATCTTCCAGGTCGCCGACTACGGACTCGTCGCCGACCTCTTCGAAGCCGTGCCCCAGCTGGTCGGCAGCCTCTGAACGCGCAGCACCCATTCAACCGAATTCGGAAGGAAGCACCATGAGCACTTACGTCGCCCCCGTGAAGGACATGCTGTTCGCCATGAACGAGCTGGCCGGCCTGCAGGAGATCACCACCCTGCCCGGCAATGAGGAGGTTTCCCTGGACCTGGTCGAGGCGATCCTCGACGAAGCGGGCAAGTTCGCGTCCGAGGTGGTCGATCCGCTCAACCCGGTGGGCGACAAGCAGGGCAACAAGTGGAAGGACGGCGTCGTCACCACCGCCGACGGCTTCAAGGAGGCCTATGCCTCCTTCTGCGAGACCGGCTGGAACGGCATGCCGGCCTCCACCGAATTCGGCGGCCAGGGTCTGCCGGTGACCGTGTCCACCGCCGTGCTGGAAATGTGGAAGTCCGCCAGCATCTCCTTCTCCCTGTGCCAGATGCTCACGCTCGGCGCGGTGGAAGCCATCGCCCACCACGCTTCCGACGAGCTCAAGGCCACCTACCTGCCGAACATGGTCTCCGGCAAGTGGACCGGCACCATGAACCTCACCGAGCCGCAGGCCGGCTCCGACCTGGCGGCCATCCGCAGCAAGGCCGAGCCCCGCGGTGACGGCAGCTACGCCATCAGCGGCACCAAGATCTTCATCACCTGGGGCGAGCACGACATGGCGGAGAACATCATCCACCTCGTGCTGGCCCGCCTGCCGGACGCGCCCCCGGGCGTGAAGGGCATCTCCCTGTTCATCGCCCCCAAGTTCCTGGTCAATGCCGACGGCAGCCTGGGCGAGCGCAATGACCTGATCTGCGCCTCCATCGAACACAAGATGGGCATCCATGGCAGCGCCACCGCGGTGATGTCCTTCGGTGACAAGGGCGGCGCCATCGGCTACCTGGTGGGCGAGCCGAACCGCGGCCTCGAATACATGTTCACGATGATGAACCACGCCCGCCTCAACGTCGGTCTGGAAGGCGTCGGCGTGTCGGAGCGCAGCTACCAGCACGCGCTGGCCTACGCCCGTGAGCGCATCCAGGGCAAGATCATCGGCGACAAGAGCGGCGAGAAGAAGCCGATCCTGCACCACCCGGACGTGCGCCGCATGCTGATGGACATGAAGTCCCGCACCGAGGCCGGCCGTGCCATCGCCTACTACGTGGCCGGCTGCATGGACCGCGCCAAGAGCCACCCGGACGCCGACGTGCGCGCCGCCAACCAGCGCCGCCTTGAGCTGCTGACCCCGGTGGTCAAGGGCTGGTGCACCGAGAACGCGCAGGGCATCACCTGGAACGGCGTGCAGGTGCACGGCGGCATGGGCTTCATCGAGGAAACCGGCGCCGCCCAGTACATGCGCGATGCCCGCATCATCACCATCTATGAAGGCACCACCGCCATCCAGGCCAATGACCTGATCGGCCGCAAGACCGCCAAGGAAGGCGGCAAGAGCATGCAGCAGCTGCTCGCCGACATCGCCGAGACCGGCACCGCCCTGCGCAACACCGGAGATGCGGGCATGAAGGATCTGGCCGATGCGCTGGGTGACGGCATCGCCGCCCTCGACGAAGCCACCCACTGGCTGCTCGCCAACTACGACAGCAACCCCCAGGCCGCTGCCGCCGGCTCGGTGCCCTTCCTCAAGCTCACCGGCATCGTCGTCGGCGCCTGGCTGATGGCCCGCTCCGCGCAGATCGCCGCCGGTCGCCTGGACGGTGCAGATGCCGGCTTCTACAAGGCCAAGCTGGCCACCGCGGCCTACTTCGCCAAGCACGTGGTGCCGGAAGCCAACAGCTACCGGGATGCCATCGTGAATGGCGCGGCTGAAGTGCTGGCCCTGGAAGAAGCCCTGTTCTAAGCACCAGTCCCCTGCAGGGGCGGCTTCAGCCGCCCTCAGGGGCTTGATCGAAGTCCGCGGGCGGCTGAAGCCGCCCCTACAAGAATCCTCCCCCTTATCCGGAGACAGCAGCAATGACGCGTGACGCGATGGAATACGACGTGGTGATCGTCGGTGCCGGCCCCTCGGGGCTGAGCACCGCGATCCGCCTGAAGCAACTGGCCGACAAGGCCGGCGCCGAGCTTTCGGTGTGCGTCGTCGAAAAGGGCTCGGAAGTCGGGGCCCACATCCTGTCCGGCGCCGTCATCGAACCCCGCTCGCTGGAAGAGCTGTTCCCGGACTGGAAGGCGCGCGGTGCGCCCCTCAACACGCCGGTGAAGGAAGACCGCTTCCTCTTCCTCACCACCGACAAGGCCTACAAGCTGCCCACCCCGCCCCAGATGCACAACGAGGGCAACTACATCGTCAGCCTCGGCAACGTGGTGCGCTGGCTCGGCCAGCAGGCCGAAGAACTGGGCGTCGAGATCTACCCGGGCTTCGCCGCCGCCGAGGTGCTCTACCACGCGGACGGCTCCGTCAAGGGCATCGCCACCGGTGACATGGGCCTCGAGAAGAACGGCGAACCGGGCCCCAACCACCAGCCGGGCATCGAGCTGCACGCGCGCCAGACCGTCTTCTCGGAAGGCTGCCGCGGCTCCCTCACCAAGGGCCTGTTCAGCAAGTTCAATCTGCGCGAGGGTGTCGATCCGCAGACCTACGGGATCGGCATCAAGGAGCTGTGGGAGGTGCGCCCCGAGGTGCACCAGCAGGGCCTGACCCTGCATACCGTGGGCTGGCCCGTATCCAGCGACGTGTATGGCGGCTCCTTCCTGTACCACCTGGAAAACAACCAGGTGGCGGTGGGCTTCGTGGTCGGCCTGGACTACAGCAACCCCCACCTGTCGCCCTACGAGGAATTCCAGCGCTTCAAGACCCACCCGGAGATCCGCAAGTTCTTCGAAGGCGGCCGGCGCATCGCCTACGGCGCGCGGGCCCTCAACGAAGGCGGCTTCCAGTCGGTGCCGAAGCTGAGCTTCCCGGGCGGCGTGCTGGTGGGTGACACCGCCGGCTTCCTCAACGTGCCCAAGGTGAAGGGCACCCACATGGCCATGAAGTCAGGCATCGAGGCCGCCGAGGCGATCTTCGCCCACCTCACCGCCGAGGGCCAGACCGGTCACGAAGTGCTGGGCTACGCCGAGCGCCTCAAGCAGAGCTGGCTGTGGGACGAGCTGTACCAGGTGCGCAACATCCGCCCGAGCTTCCGCTGGGGCCTGTGGGGCGGCATCGCCTACAGCGCCATCGACACCTTCCTGCTCAAGGGCCGGGCACCGTGGACCCTGCGCCACCACGCCGACCACACCCAGCTGAAGAAGGCGTCGGAGTGCGCCCCCATCGTCTATCCCAAGCCGGACGGCAAGATCAGCTTCGACCGCCTGTCGTCGGTGTTCATCTCGGCCACCAACCACAGCGAGGAGCAGCCCTGCCACCTGCGCCTGAAGGACGCGTCGGTGCCGATCAGCACCAACCTGGCCCTCTACAACGCCCCGGAAACCCGCTACTGCCCGGCCGGCGTTTACGAAATCGTCGAGGACCCGAGCGGGCCGCGCATGCAGATCAACGCCCAGAACTGCCTGCACTGCAAGACCTGCGACATCAAGGACCCGACCCAGAACATCGATTGGGCCGTGCCGGAAGGCAGCGGCGGCCCGAACTACCCGAACATGTGATGTGCATGTGGCAGTACCCCGGGGAGAACAGCATCGCCCCAGGACCATAAACATAAAAAACCAAACCTTCCAACCACCTTCCCAGGAGGAAAACATGTCAGCGGAGATCTACAAGCGAGTACGGGCCAACCCCCGCTTCTCGGAGCTGGAGGGCAAGCGCAGCCGCTTCGCCTACCTGCTCACAGCCATCGTGATGCTCACCTACTACGGGATGATGATGCTCGTCGCCTTTGCCCCGGAGGTGCTGCGCACCCCCATCTCGGAAGGCAGCATGCTGACCATCGGCGTGCCCATCGGCGCCACCATCATCATCGGCTCGTGGCTCCTCACCGGCTGGTTCGTCAATCGCTCCAACGGCGAGTTCGACCAGCTCAACAACGAGATCATCCGGGAGGCCAGCAAGTGATGAATACCAGGAACCTCATTGGAGCCGCCCTGCTGGCCCTCGCCGGCCCGGCCGCCCTGGCCGCCGACGCCGTTGGCGTGGCCCAGAAACAGCCCCTCAACCTGACCGCCATCGGCATGTTCTTCGTGTTCGTGGTGGCCACCATGGGCATCACCTACTGGGCCGCCAGCCGGACCAAGTCCACCGCCGACTTCTACACTGCCGGCGGCGGCATCACCGGCTTCCAGAATGGCCTGGCGATTGCCGGTGACTACATGTCCGCAGCCACCCTGCTGGGCCTGTCGGCGATGACCTTCTCCAAAGGCCTGGACGGCTTCATCTACGCCATCGGCTTCTTCGTCGGATGGCCCGTGATCCTCTTCCTGATGGCCGAACGCCTGCGCAACCTGGGCAAGTTCACCTTCGCCGACATCGCCTCCTACCGCCTCGACCAGGGCACCATCCGCACCTTTGCTGCCTTCGGCTCGCTGACGGTGGTGTGCTTCTACCTGATCGTGCAGATGGTCGGCGCCGGCCAGCTCATCAAGTTGCTGTTCGGCCTGGACTACGCGACAGCGGTGGTCGTGGTGGGCGTGCTGATGGTGATCTACGTGACCTTCGGCGGCATGATCGCCACCACCTGGGTGCAGATCATCAAGGCCTGCCTGATGCTGTTCGGCGGCACGGTGCTGCTCTACCTGTCCCTCGGCGAGTTCGGCTTCAGCCTTGAGACCGTGGCCAAGAAGGCGGTGGAAGTGCACAAGGACGGCATCAAGATCATGGGCCCCGGCTCCCTGATGGCCGACCCGGTCACCGCCGTGTCCCTGTCGCTGGGCCTGGTCTTCGGCACTGCCGGCCTGCCCCACATCATGATGCGCTTCTTCACCGTGCCGAACGCCAAGGAAGCCCGCAAGAGCGTCTTCGTGGCCAGCGGCTGCATCGGCTACTTCTTCATGGTGGTGTGCGCCCTGGGCCTGATCGCCGTCGTCATCGTCGGCACCAACCCGGACTTCTACGAAGGCGGCAACACTGCCGGCAAGATGATCGGCGGCGGCAACATGCCGGTGATGCACCTGGCCAAGGCGGTGGGCGGCAACCTCTTCCTCGGCTTCATGTCCGCCGTGGCCTTCGCCACCATCCTCGCGGTGGTGTCCGGCCTGGCCCTGGCCGGTGCCTCGGCGATCGCCCACGATATCTACGCCCGCGTGATCTGCAAGGGCAGCGCCAGCGAAGCCCAGGAAATGCGCGTCTCCAAGATCGCCACCATCGGCCTCGGCGTGGTTGCGGTGCTGCTCGGCATCCTGTTCGAGAAGCAGAACATCGCCTTCCTGGTGGGCCTGACCTTCGGCATCGCCGCTTCCACCAACTTCCCGATCCTGATCCTCTCCATGTACTGGCGAGGCCTGACCACCCGCGGCGCGCTGCTGGGCGGCCTGGCCGGGCTGATCTCGGCGGTGACCTTCGTGGTGCTGTCCAAGGCGGTGTGGGTGGTGGTGCTGGGCAACAAGGAGGCGCTCTTCCCGTACGAGCAGCCGGCCCTGTTCTCGATGCCCCTGGCCTTCTTCTTCACCTGGCTGTTCTCGGTCACCGACAGCAGCGCCCGGGCCAAGACCGACAAGGCAGGCTTCGACGACCAGTACGTGCGCTCCCAGACCGGCATCGGCGCCGCATCTGCCAGCGCCCACTGAGCGACAGCACACAGCGTTTCTTCCTCCCCCTCGAGGAATTTTCGGGCGCCTTCGGGCGCCCTTTTTTTCTAGACGGGGCTGGCTTCCTGTTCCCTGCGCGGCGTGCCGCAGGCATGGCAATAGCGCGCGAAGGCATTCTTGCGCGCCTCGCAGTGGGTGCAGCGGTTGTACAGGCAGATACCGCAATGGGGGCAGAAGTCGATGGCAGGATCCTTCAGGTCCACCGGCCGCTCGCACCCCGGACAGACGCCCTTGGCCAGGCGTGCCAGCGCCAGGTCGTAATCAAGCTCCTGGCGACGCTGGCTGTCCGGCTTGGCTTCGGCCTGCTTCTGCCGCTCCAGGTAGCGGTTCAGCGCCAGGATGGCGTAGCGCCCTGTCAGCACCGTCACCACGATTCCCACCCCGTAGCGCACATAGCCGCCGTAGCTGGGCAGATAGGGGACCAGCTCGACGAAGAAGGCAAACAGCGCGAAGAAGATGAAGCCCCACACGAAGGGCCACCAGGTGCTCTTGCGGTGTCTGGCGAACAGCCAGCCCGCCACCACCAGCAGGGGCAGCGTCAGGGCCAGCCGGTAAAGGAAGACACGCAGTTCGACCGCGCGCTGCTCGACCGCCATGCGCTGGCGTGCTCCGTCCTGCAGCCTGCCGAGTTCGGCCACCGCGGCGTCCCGGGCCTGCTGCGTATCCAGGGCCACCTGCTGCTGTGCCTGCACGGCCTGCCGGGCACGGCTTTCCAGCTGCTTCAGGTCCTCCAGCCTGCGGGTGCGCGCGATCACCTCCGGGTCCTGGTCGGCGCGCTGCGTCGCACGGCGCGTGGCCAGCCAGTTGGCCAAGGTCTCCCGCTCGGCCTGCACCGTGCCCTGGGCCTTGTTGAGCTGCAGTTCGGCCTGGCTTCGCGCGGCGTCGGTCTGCCGCTGCTGCTCTTCCGCCCGCGAGATGCGCTGGCGCAGATCCACGGCCCGCGCCTTGCCGGCCGCATCGAGGAAGTCATCCAGTTGCAGCGCCACCTCGACGCGCGGCAGATCGTCGACGACGCGCCCTCCCAGCCCGATCAGAAAACCCGCAAAGACGATGGCCACCAACCACAGGCCGCGGCGGAACCAGGTTTCGGACAGGCGTAGGGTCTTGCTCATTGCGGTCTCCGCGCGAGGAAAGGCAGTGCATCGGGGATGGCCACGCCTTTACCTTCGAAGCGGGAGCGTCCATCGCGCTGGATAGTGCCTGATGGCGCGATGAATCGTCCATAAAAGCAAAAAGCCCGGCGAACCGGGCTTTTTGCTGGGGAAGTCAGGCTCCGGAGAGCACGCTTCCAGTGGCTCCACCAGGCCGGCCATGGGGCCGACCGGCTTCGCTCCGCGAATTAGTCAGCGGCGCGAATGTTGGAAGCCTGCTGACCCTTCGGGCCAGTGGTGATGTCGAAGGTCACGCGCTGGCCTTCGGCCAGGGTCTTGAAGCCGGAGCCTTGGATCGCGGAGAAGTGAGCGAACAGATCGTCGCCGCCACCTTCCGGGGTGATGAAACCGAAGCCCTTAGCGTCGTTGAACCACTTCACGGTACCAGTTGCCATGTTGAATATCCTCAAAAAAATAAAAGCAGGGACATGCCCCGAAGGTAGGGCGAAGCTCAAGACGGCGGGGTGTGAAGGAAAGACTTCCGCAGGACTGCGGTGTACTGAACCAGCCAACAACAACACTACTTGAAGATCGCGAGCCGTACTTTGCACTGTATCTGCGGGCAACGCAAACACTATTTGCAGAAAACCCTGCCAAATGGCGTATTCAGGTGGACTGCGACAATCAACCGCAACCCCCGCCGCGATGGGAAAGGCAGAATTCCGGCTTCGCGTCGAAGCACCCCGCACGCCGTCCACGGCGCCCGCCCGCCCACCATGTGCCGGGCACGCTTCGAGGATAATCCCCCGATGCACACATCCTTGCCCACGCCCGCCAATCCTGCCGATGCCCTGCGCCGCCTGATCCATCTGCGCTGGCTGTCCATTGCGGCCATGCTCGGCGTGGTGGTGCTGGTGCCCTGGCTGCTCGACCTGTCCCTGCCCGGCCGGGCTCTGCTGCAGATCCCCGCGGCGCTGATCGCCATCAACCTGCTGAGTCTCGCCCGGGCCCGCCGGCTCGACGAGCACCGCCCCACCGAACTGTTCCTGCAGCTGGCCGTCGATCTGGGCGCCTGGAGCGTCTTCCTGTACTTCACCGGCGGCGCCACCAACCCGCTGATCTCCCTGCTCCTGCCCATCGTCGCCATCGGCGCCGCCACGCTTTCGCCGCCCTTCGCCTGGGCCCTCGCCAGCCTCGCCGTGGCGGCCTATTCGATCCTGTGGGATTTCAACGAACAGCTCGACATCTACGACTCCGGCCTTGCCGTGCATTGGCACCTGGCCGGCATGTGGCTGACCTTCGCCGTGTCGGCGGGCGTGATCGTCTGGTACATCGTGCGCATGACCGCCGCCATCCGCAGCCGCGACCAGGCCCTCGCCGAGGCGCGGGAGGCCCGCCTGCGCAGCGAGCGCATCGTCGCACTGGGCAATCTGGCCGCGGGAGCGGCCCATGAGCTGGGCACCCCGCTGGGCACCATGGCCATCGTCGCGGGCGAGCTGGCCCGCAATCCGGCCCTCGACGACGACACCCGGGCCGACGCCGAACTGCTGCGCGAACAGATCGGCCACTGCAAGGCCATCCTCGGCAACCTGACCCTGCGGGCCGGCAGCCTGCGCGCCGAAGGCGGGGAGACCCTGGCGGCCGACGTCTGGGTCAGCGGGATCATCGAACGCTGGCGGCGCCTGCGCCCCCACGTGGCGCTGACGGTGCAGTGCGACTGCGGCCCCTCGGCACCGCAGCTGATCGCCGACACCACCCTCGAGCAGGCCATCCACAACCTGATCAACAATGGCGCCGACGCCAGCCCCGATGGTCTGGCCTGCGAGATCGCAGTGGAGGCCGAACACCTCCGCGTGCGCGTCCTCGACCGCGGGCCCGGCATGCCCGACCCCCCCCTGCCCGCCGCCCCCGCCCCGGAGAGCCCCGGCAAGGGGCTCGGCATCGGCCTGCTGCTGGCCTTTGGCGCCGTCGAGCGTTGCGGCGGCCGGATCCGTTTCAGCGACCGCCCCGGTGGCGGCACCATCGCCACCCTCACCCTGCCTCTCTCCGCCCTACGCCCATGACGCCTTCCCAGGACGCGCCCCACATCCTCGTCATCGATGACGACCCCGCCTTCAACCGGGTGCTCACCCGCGCCCTCGGCCAGCGCGGCTTCGTCGTGTTTGGCGCCCTCGAACCGGAGTCCGCCCTGGCCCTGGCACGTCTGCACGAGCCCGAGTACGTGGTCCTCGACCTCAACATCGCCGGCAGCTCGGGCCTGCGCCTGATCGAGCCCCTGCTCGCCGCCAACCCGGACTGCCGCATCCTGGTGCTGACCGGCTACGCCAGCATCACCACCACGGTGGACGCGATCAAGCTCGGCGCCACCCAGTACCTGGCCAAGCCCGCCGACGTGGACGCCATTCTCAAGGCACTCAACGCCACCGAGGTGGTGATCGAGGACGGCGCACCGAGCAGCCCCATGTCGGTGGACCGGCTGGAGTGGGAGCACATCCAGCGTGTGCTCGGCGAACACGAAGGAAATATCTCGGCCACCGCCCGTGCGCTTAAAATGCACCGTCGCACCCTGCAACGGAAACTGGCCAAACGGCCGGTCAAGGAATGAAAGAACACAACACCGACGACAAGGTCCGCCTCGACAAATGGCTGTGGGCGGCCCGCTTCTTCAAGCACCGCACCCTCGCCACCGAGGCCGTGGACGGCGGCAAGGTCCAGCTCAACGGAATCCGGGTCAAACCCGCCAAGGACGTGAAAATCGGCGATCGGGTGGACATCCGCATCGCTGAGAGCCAGTACTGCGTGGTGGTCACCGGGATTGCCGAGAAGCGCGGCAGCGCCACCATCGCCCAGACCCTCTACACCGAGACCCCCGAGAGCATCGCAGCGCGGGAGGCCCAGCGCGAGAGCCACAAGCTCGCCGCAACACCGGGCTCGGACCTCCACGGCCGGCCGACCAAGCGCGACCGCCGCCAGATGGGGCGCTTCTCGGGCGACTTCTGAGGCCCGCAGCCGCGCCCTAGAGCACCATTGCCAGGGCCAGGGGCAGGAAGGCGACGGCCAGCACGTTGCCGATCAGCACCATCGATGCCACCTTGTCCGGCTCCTGCTGGTAGCGCTCGGCAAACATGTAATTCAGCACGGCCGGCGGCAGGGCGCCAAATACCACCAGCAGGGCCCGCTCCTGGGGCGGAAGCGGCACCAGCCAGACCAGCAGTGCAGACAGGACGAGCCCGATCACGGGCCGCGCCACCGCACCGAACACGCCAAGGCCGAGCGCACCGATGCGCGACTCGCTGATGCGCACGCCCAGGGCGAAGAGCATCAGCGGGATGGAGATATCCCCCAGCATCTTGATGGCCAGCATGGCCGGCGCCCAGATCTCGATGCCGGCAATGCCCACCGCCAGCCCGGCCACGGTGGCCAGCACCGAAGGCACGCGCCAGACGCTGCTGAGACGCGCGTGGTGATCCAGCAGCCAGGCACCAAACGTGAAATGCGCCAAGTTGGAGACCATGAACATCACCACGGCGGGCGCCAGGGCCTGCTCGCCGAAGGCCAGCACCGCCAGGGGCAGCCCCAGGTTCCCGCAGTTGTTGAACATCATCGGCGGCACGAAGGTACGCGGCGAGATGCCGGCAAGGCGGGCCACGCCCCAGGCAAGGAGCCCGGAGCCCACCACCGCCACACAGGTGGCCCCGAGCAGGGGCAGGTACTGGGTGATGTGGAAGGACTTGTTGGCCAGCGCCCCGAAGACCAGCGCCGGCACGAACACATCCATGTTCAGCTTGTTGGCCTGGGAGAGATCGGGCCGGGCACGGCGACCGACCAGAAAGCCGACGCCGGCGATGGCGAACAGCGGGAACAGGATGGATACGATGCGCAGCAGCATGGCCGGAAGCAGGAGATCCGGACAGGTGCCGGTGGAAGCCCGATTGTAGGGCCGGCCCCGCGGGGCCGGCGTCCGGGTTTTCCCGAAGTGAGCCTGTCCGCGCCGGAGTACCGGCGCGGTGCGGAGGATTACAGCACGTAGCGGGCCAGGTCTTCCCGCTGAGCCAGCATTTCGAGGCGACCATCCACGTAGGCCGCATCGATGGTGACCTGCTGCTCACCCGCCTTGCCGGCCTCGAAAGCCAGCTCCTCGAGGAGCTTTTCCATCACGGTGTAGAGCCGGCGGGCACCGATGTTCTCGGTCTTCTCGTTCACCTGGAAGGCGATCTCGGCCAGGCGGCGGATGCCATCCGGCGCAAACTCGAGGCTCACCCCATCCGTCGCCAGCAGGGCTTCGTACTGGCGGGTCAGGCAGGCATCGGTCTGGGTCAGGATGCGTTCGAAATCCTCGACGGAGAGGGATTCCAGCTCAACGCGGATCGGAAAACGTCCCTGCAGTTCGGGGATCAGATCGCTGGGACGCGACAGGTGGAAGGCCCCGCTGGCAATGAACAGGATGTGATCGGTCTTGATCATGCCGTACTTGGTGCTGATCGTGGTGCCTTCCACCAGCGGCAGCAGATCCCGCTGAACCCCCTGGCGGGACACGTCAGCGCCGTGGCTGTCCGAGCGGGTGGCGATCTTGTCGATTTCGTCGAGAAACACGATGCCGTTCTGCTCGACCATGCGCAGGGCCTCGGTCTTGAGATCCTCGTCATTGACCAGCTTGGCGGCCTCCTCGTCGGCCAGCAGCTTCATGGCCTCCTTGATCTTGAGCTTGCGGGACTTCTTCTTCCCGCCGCCCAAGTTCTGGAACATGCTCTGCAGTTGCCCGGTGAGCTCTTCCATACCCGGAGGGGCGAGGATCTCGGCGGTCATGCCGGGCACGGCCACTTCGAGCTCGACTTCCTTGTCGTCGAGTTCGCCCTCGCGCAGCTTCTTGCGGAATTTCTGGCGGGTGAGGTTATCTTCGGCCGCAGCCGGCTCGGCGCCAAAGCCCACGGTCGGGCGGGCCGGTGGCAGCAGGATGTCCAGCACCCGGTCCTCGGCGGCGTCCATGGCCCGGTCGCGGACCTTCTTCATGGCCTGCTCGCGGTGGCTCTTGATGGCGATCTCGACCAGATCGCGGATGATGGTGTCCACATCCCGCCCCACGTAGCCCACTTCGGTGAACTTGGTGGCTTCGATCTTGATGAAGGGCGCATTCGCCAGGCGTGCCAGGCGACGGGCGATCTCGGTCTTGCCGACGCCGGTCGGTCCGATCATCAGGATGTTCTTGGGGGTGATCTCGCTCTTCAGGGGCTCTGCCACCTGGGCCCGCCGCCAGCGGTTGCGCAGGGCCACGGCCACGGCCTTCTTGGCCTTGCCCTGGCCGACGATGTGCTTGTCGAGTTCGGAGACGATTTCCGGAGGCGTCATCTGGGTCATGGCTTGAGCACCTCGATGGTGTGGCACTGATTGGTATAGATGCACAGGTCGCCGGCGATGGTCAGGGACTTCTTGATGACCTCCTCGGGGGCCAATTCGGTGTTCTCGATCAGGGCGCGGGCGGCCGACTGGGCGTAGGCGCCACCGCTGCCGATGGCCACGATGCCCTGCTCGGGCTCGAGCACGTCGCCGTTGCCGGTGATGATCAGGGAGTTGTCGAGGTCGGCCACCGCCAGCATGGCTTCGAGACGGCGCAGGGCGCGATCGGTACGCCAGTCCTTGGCCAGCTCGACCGCGCTGCGGACCAGGTTGCCCTGGTGCTTTTCCAGTTTGGCCTCGAAGCGCTCGAACAGCGTAAAGGCGTCTGCCGTGCCGCCGGCAAAGCCGGCCAGGATGCGGTCCTGGTAGAGCTTGCGGACCTTGCGCGCACTGGCCTTGATGATGATATTGCCGAGGGTGACCTGGCCGTCGCCGCCAAGGGCTACGTGCCGACCACGCCGGACCGAGAGGATGGTGGTGCCGTGATATTGTTCCATCGCACTGATATGAGGACTGAAGAAAGAATTGCAAGGCCGGCCGATGGAGAATCGGCACGCCTCTGCTGCGATATTTCCCGCAGGCCGGGGCCACGGCCGGCCCGCTCCGGGCAACAGCTCAGCTGCGAGCTTCGATGCGCGCGACCTGGTGGATGCCCATGACCTGCATCAGCGCCCCGACCATCGAGTTGACCCCCTTCAGCACCACCAGACGCCCCTGCCCGTGCAGCTGGGAGACCACGTTGAAGAGCGTCCCGGCGGAAACGAAATCCATGCGGCGCAGATGCCTGCAATCCACCTCGACCATGGTGCGGGTCCCGGCAAAGGAGGTGATCTTGCGCAGCACTTCGGTGTTGGGCCCGATGACCTCGCCCTCGAGGCGATAGACATTGCTCATGACCGTCTCAGGCGGCTCACCGCCCGCGGGGCTGTCGGCCTCCACAGCAGGCGGCTCCCAGGAAGGCGGCGACTCCTCGAAGGTCATGGCGTAATCGACGGCAAGCTCTTCGAAGCGCTCATGCTGGTCGGTGAACTGGAGAACTTCGAGTAACAACAACCAGATCTGCTTGCCCTCCGCCTTGCCCGGCACCACCAGCGTGGCCAACACTCCGGCCAGATGGCTGGCACCGATCAGGCTCAGTTTGATGCCGGCCTTGCGCAGGCCGCGGACGGCCCGCAGCAGGAGATCGGCACCACCACCCTCGACACCGCGCAGCCGGGTCAGGTCGATGCGCAGGGCACCGGTGCGCATGCCGATCTGGATCAACTGGGCAAACTGTGCGGCAGCCTGGTTGTTGAGCTGCCCCGAAAGATTGACAGTCTGGACTTTGGCAGCGCCGCCCCGGCCGCCCTGCGTGGACAGATCCTGCCAGGCAGGTGGAGAGCGCTCGAATTCGGTGGCGTACATCAGGCTGAGGGACTCGAAACGCTCCTTGTCGCCGGTCAGGCGGAGCAGGTCGAGGAGCATGCCCCACAGGGCCAGGCGGGCGTCGGGCGTCGCGGTGGAGTCCAGGGCGCTGTCGAGCACACCCAGCGCCTCGTCACAATCCCCGTTGGCGTACAGGATTGCCGCCTCCTCGGCCGCGGCGGGCATTTCACCGGCGCCCTCCTCGACGTGGACGCGGTCCGCGCACTGGGCAAGAACCCGCTTGAGGTCGCCACCGGCGATGGTGAAATCGAGGGAAGAGGTCTCGGTCCGGGGGCCCGGAGTGGCGGAACGAACCGCCGTGCCTCCGGCAGGAGCCGGCTGCGGCGTTGAAGCAGTTGCGGAGCCTGAACCGGCCCGGGGGCGGGGTGCGGGACTTCCGGCAGGTCCTGGCTTCTTGCCGAAAAACGGTAGCACCACTCCACAGCCCTCCCAATCGAATGTCCAAGGATTGGACAGGATATCACTCAATGTCGCACCAGCTTCCGCATTTACAGGCGGTCAGATTTAACACCCGGCAACACAACGAGCCCGACCAGGAGCAGCGCACACACCGGACCGAAAGGCTGATCGAAACCCAGGGACAGCACAAAGGCGGCACTGTAGCCGAGCATCCCGACGAGGGCCGCCAGGGCCAGCCCGGCCCGCCAGCTGCGTCCGAAACGGGAGGCGATCAGCGGCGGCACGAAGACCAGGGCGAAAGCGGCCATGACCCCGATGCTCACGGTGGCCAGCGCGATGACCATGCCGGCCAGCACATCAAAGACCATCAGGCGGGGTCGCGGGTCCAGCCCGCGGGCCCGGTGGAACTCGGGGAAGACATGGGCCAGCAGCAGTGAGCGGTTGAGCCACCACAGCAAGGGCGCAGCCACCCCCCAGGCCACGACGGATGCCGCCAGATGGGCCTCGCCGGTGAAATACAGCTGCCCGTCAAAGAGGGCGTGCCCGGCCTGCTCAGCCAGCGGATGATTGGCCACCAGCAAGACCCCCGCCCCCCAGGCAACAAGCATCATCAGGACATAGGCATGCGCCCCGGCGCGGGCCATCAGCCCCTTGAACAGGGCCGCCAGCAGGGCCGCCAGAGCACCGCCCAGCAGCATCGGCCCATCCATCACCATGGCCACCAGGGCGCCGGCCGAGGCCATCTGCGCAAAAGCCAGGGCCGCCAGCCATTCGCCGCGCAGGCGCAGATACATGCCGATGAGCGGCAGCAGCCCGGCCAGCAACAGCCCGGTGATGAAAGGCAGCCGGAACAGCGGGTCGAACAACAAATCGAGGCTCACTCTTGCGCACCCCTTGCGTCCACCTGGACGAGGCGGGTGCACACCCGCTCGATCAGGGCCGGGTCGTGGGACACAATGACGATCCCCTGCTCTGCGTGGGCGCGGCCCAACCAGTCGGCCAGGTAGTCCACGCCGGCGCGGTCGAGGTTGTTGCTGGGTTCATCCAGCAACACGATGTCTGCCGGCGCCATCAGGCAGGCCCACAGGCGCAGGAACTGGAGCTGCCCGCCGGACAGGCGGTCGAGGCGCAGGCCGAGCCGCTCCGCCAGCCAGGGCGGCAGGCCCTCCGGCGGGGCACCGGTGAGGGCCAACAGCTCGCGCCCGGTGATGGGAACACCGCGCAGATCGGTGAAGCCCTGGGCCTGGTGGGAGATGCGCACGCCGGGCGGCTTCACCACCTGCCCGGCGAACACCTTCACCCCGCCCCACAAGGCCTTCAGCAGGGTGGACTTGCCCGCCCCGTTGGGGCCGGCAAGTCCGAGGATCTCGCCCCGGCGCAGCGTGAACGCCAGCGGACCGGCCACCGGCGCGGCATAGCCGGCAACCAGGCCTTCGACGCGGAGCAAGACCTCGCCCATGGCGGCCTCCTACTTCAGCCCGGCCAGCAGGCGCCGGAGGGTATCGTCGAACAGGGCGAACAGGTCACCGGATTCCGGCGAGCCTCCCACCGTGAAGGGCAGCACCACCACCGGAATGTGGGCGCGCTCCCCAAACCAGTCGGAGGCCGTGGCCCGGGCATAAGCCGGACGCAGGATCATCCGCCCCGGCGTCACCTTCTGCCGCTCAAGCAAGCCCGCCAGCTGGGTGCTGCCGGGCTCCACGCCAGGCTTGGGCTCGAGGGCACCCAGCTCCTTCAGCCCGAGCCAGTCGGCCATGTAGGCGAAGGACCGGTGCTGGACCCACACCGGCGCCCCGCGCAAGGGCGCGGCGCTCTGCTCCCAACGGGCCATCGCCGCCTTCCAGCGCTCGGCAAAGTTCGCCAGGCCGGCCTGGTAGGCCACCGCATTGGCGCCATCCAGCTGGGCGAGCCGGCCCGCCAGGGCCTCGGCCACCTTCAGGATGTTGCGCGGGTCGGTCTGGATGTGCGGATTGCCGCTGGCATGCACATCGCCATCGGCCCGATCGAGGCGGGCCGGCACTTCGAGCATGCGCACCTGGGCCGCCGCCTCGAAGTAACCGGGCTTGCCCGGCTGGATCGCCGCATTGCCGGATTCACGCAGCACCACCGGCAGCCAGCCGATCTCCAGGTCGGCACCGGTCGCCACGACCAGCTGGCTGCTGCGCGCCCGGGCGATCAGGGAAGGCCGGGCCTCGATGCGGTGCGGGTCCTGCAAAGCACTGGTGGCGGCAAAGACATTCACCTTGTCGCCGCCGATCTCGCGGGCCAAGGCCGCCCATTCGGGCACGCTGGCGAACACGTTGACGGCGGCGCCGGCCGGCAGGGCGGCTAGAACAAGCAGCATCGCGGCAAGGCGCAAGAGGGTTTTCACGATCATGATCGGTCTCCTCAGAACTTGTGGGCGCCGTGGGCACCCAGGCTCATGATGTACTGCAGCCAGACTTGATTGTCGGCCTCTCCGTCACGGGACTTGTCGCGGGCCAGTTGCAGGCGCAGGCGTGAGAACTCGGACGGGGACCAATCCACCATGGCCGTGTGACGGGTCGGGTTGTAGCCGGCCAGGATGGGCAGCTCGGTGCCGCTCAGGCTGCCCAGGTTGACGCTGCCGCTGTCCAGCCAGTCACCCCGCACGCCCACCCGCCACCGCGGCATGAATTGGTACACCGCCTGCAGGTAGCTGCCGGACTGACGCAGGCGGGATGCCGACGCCGCGGATGCACCACTCAGGTTGTCCACGTCGTAGGTCAGCATGCCGGTCTCGCGACGCTGGATGTACTCACCCTGGATCTTCAGGTAACGATCGCGGCTATTGCCATCCGGTGCCCACTTGTACACGAAGTCGGCAATCCAGGTCTGGCTGCGCCCGGAGAAGGCATTGGTGACGGCATTGTCTTCAAACGTCCGCTCGCGCGGCTGGGCGCCCACGTGGGACAGACCCACCTGCCAGGCCGAGGACGCCCCGATATCACCCCCCAGGTGGGCAAAGGCCGTCCACAGACCGGCGCCGTTGCGGTTGCGCTCCGCGCCGGGGTACTTCTCGCCGGCAGCCATTTCAGCGCCGAACTCCAGGAACAGGTCGGTGGGCGCCACCCAGCGCACCTGCACCCCGTCGTTCTGCAGGCGGTAGCCGAAGAAGGCCTTGTAGGCCAGCGGCGCGTCGGAAAAATCCCACTCGTGGGGGTGCTGCTGGTTGAGGTAGCCCACGCCGGACAGGAAACGCCCGCCCTTCACCTTGAGGCCGCCAGGCAGGCCGAGGGTCTCCACGTTGACTTCCTCCACCTCGACCACGCCCTGACCGTCATCCTCGGCGAGGGCGAAGCGGGCATTGGCGCGGAACAGATGATCCACGTTGGCCGAGAAAGCCAGCTCCGACTCACCCAGGGAGAAGCCCTTGCGCGGGGGGCCGACCTCACCGCCGGACGGGATGAAGCCGTCGATGCGGTAGGTGGAAGGATCCCGCTGGAAGCGGGTGAACTTGCTGTCGATGATCAGTGAAACAGCGGGATTGAAGGCACTCTCGCCAGCCTGAGGGCGGGAGCCGCCAGCGTTCGCGGCCGCTGCCTGCAGTTCGGCACTGCGGGCCTCGACCCGCGCTACCGACTGAGCGGCAGAGCCAGCGGCAACGCCTGCCTCGGCTGCGGCGGTTGCGGCACCGGCAGCCCGCTGTTCGGTTGCGGCAAGGCGCCGCTCGAGGGCATCGATGCGCTGCTGGTAGGACTCCTTGAGCTCCCGCAGCTGGTCGCGGAGCTGTTTCAGTTCAACATCGGATGCGGCGGATGCCACGGACGGAAAGGCGGCAGCAAGGGCGAGACACAGCGCACCCGGGCGAAGCAAAGTCATGGTCGGATCTCCTGGGATCGGTCCAAAAAAAGGGAATGCCGGCGCAGCCCGCAAGGGCTCGCCGGTCAGCGATCGGGGTTCAGGAGAGGAAGGGCGGGCCGCGGCTGGGCGGCAGGAGCAGCAAACGAGCCGCCCCCGGCAGCACGACACCGTCGGGCAGGGGCAGCGAGGGCAGGGCCACGGCCAGCATCGGCTGGCAGGGCGGAGGCGCGGCAGACAGACCTGCCGCGGCAAGACAGAGCAGGCAGCTCTCGTGACGGGCTGCCTCGGGCACCCCGCCGTCGAAGGAGCTCGCCTCGACAATCGCCTCTCCCCGCGACGGGGCCAGCAGATCGGCCACGTGGCCGACGGCGTGGGCGGCCGCAAAAATCTGGGCCAGGACGAGCAGCAGCGCCAGGGCGCTGCGAAAAAGGGCGGACGGACGGCGCAGCCTCATGCGCTGGCCTCCGAGGTCTCGGCGCAGAAGCAGGCGAAGGCCTGGTCCACCAGTTCGCGCTCCAGATCACGCACGATGAAGACCAGTCGCGTGCTGCGGTCGGCGTCCGGCCAGGCCGGCAGGGACGCCTCCGGGTAACGCAGGTGATGGACGCACTGGATGACCCGTGGCGCAGCCTCGCCACGCACGTTGACGATGCCCTTGATGCGCAGCAGGTGATCGCCGCGCAGCCCCTGCAGCATGTCGAGGGCCGTGGAGAAATCCCCCCACGCCACCGGCTGCTCGAGGCGCACCACGAAAGCATGGGTCAGTGCGTCATGACGGTCCGGATCACCCGACACCGACTGGCGGCGGGGCGCATAGGCCGGGCGGGCTGCCGCCTGGCTGCGCACCGCCTCGTCGGCCAGCCAGCCGGCCACGTCCGCGCTGCGGGTGGCAGGATTCCACAGGCCACAGTCAAGAATGTCGGCGGCGTCCAACCGGCCTTCCGCGACGCGAATCTGGCGCGCCCCCGGATTGAGTGCGCGCAGCCGTGCGGACAGGGCTTCGAGGGCTTCAGGACCAGCCTGGTCGACCTTGGTGAGGAGCAGGCGATCGGCCATCGCAGCCTGCTTCACTGCTTCCCCCTGACGCTCGAGCTGGCCGAGGCCAAAGACACCATCGACAAGCGTGATCACTCCGTCGAGGCGATAGCGTTCGGCGATGAAGAAATCCTGCATCAGGGTGAAGATCACCGGCGCCGGATCGGCCAGGCCGGTGGTTTCGATGACGATGCGGCCGAGGGCTGGCAGCTCGCGGCGCAGGCGGCGCATGAAAAGATCGCGCAGCACCCGCACCAGATCGCCGCGCACCGTGCAGCACAAGCAGCCGGATTCCAGCAGGACGAGGTTTTCATCGATGCGCTCGACCAGGAGGTGGTCGATGGGGACGGCGCCGAACTCGTTCATCAGCACCACCGTGCCAGCCATTGCGGGCTGGCGCAGCAGGTGATTGAGCAACGTGGTCTTCCCCGCCCCCAGGAAACCGGTGAGCAGGGTGACGGGAATGGACGATGCCGGTCCGGTCATGGAATCAGGAAACCGAGCGGAAGCCGAGCCGGCACAGGCCCCGGGGATTACTCCCCGTACAGCTTCTGGGTGCGCTCGCGGCGCTCCTGGGCGTCGATCGAGAGCGTCGCGGTGGGGCGGGCCAGCAGGCGGCCGATACCGATCGGGTCACCGGTCTCCTCGCACCAGCCGTATTCGCCTTCGGAGATGCGTCCCAGCGCCTCGTCGATCTTCTTGAGCAGCTTGCGCTCGCGGTCGCGGACGCGCAGCTCAAGGGCGTGCTCTTCCTCGACGGTCGCCCGGTCGGCCGGATCGGCGACGAGTTCGTTCTCGCGCAGGTTGGCGCCGGTGCTCGCCGCGTTCTCGAGCAGCTCGTCGCGCATCGTCGACAGCCGGACACGGAAGAACTCCAGCTGGGCCGGGTTCATGTAATCATCTTCCGACATGGCCAGGATTTCGGCCTCGGTCAGCAGCTTCTCATTGCTCGTGGTTGCAACCATGTCTCTTTCCTCCCATGAATCGACTATCAGGCGGGGCCCGGATCAGACCGGCCTGGCGACTCTTCCAAGTCCTGCGGAGCATTCTGCCGCAAAAGGCACACCCGGTGACGGGCCTTTGTGCATTTCGGGCCATGCACAAAACGCACCAGCCCTCATTCGAGGCCGCGATTCTAGGCACAGGAGTGCTGCAATTACAACGCCCGTCATGCAATCAGGCAAGAGCACAGAACATTCTGAAACACTGAATCAACGCAAGCGCTTCGGCTCAGGGCGGGTCGTACTGTAAAATGTTGCGATGCATGCATCGATTCATCCCGCGTCCGGCGAGCGCAAGGCCTTCATTTCATTGCCGGTCCGGGTTTACTACGAAGACACGGACGCCGGCGGCGTTGTTTATTACGCCAACTACCTCAAGTTCTGCGAGCGGGCCCGCACCGACGGGCTGCGGGCCCTCGGTTTCGAGCAGGCCCGGCTGGCGGCGGAGGCCGACCTGATCTTCGTGGTGCGTCGCGTGCAGGCCGAATACCTGCAGGCCGCCCGCCTGGACGACCTGCTCGAGGTCACCGCCACCATCGAACGCCTCGGCGGGGCCAGCGTGGTCTTCGACCAGCAGATCCGGCGCCATGATCAGCTGATCTTCGAAGCCCGCGTCACCATCGCCTGCGTCTCCGCGAGCGCCGGACGCCCCACCCCCATCCCGCCGGCTGTGCGCGCACAGTTTGCCACCCTGGTTTGAACCGATGAACGTCACCGAAGACCTTTCCATCCTCTCCCTGATCGCCAACGCCAGCCTGCTGGTGAAGCTGGTGATGGCCCTGCTCGGCACCGTCTCCTTCATGTCCTGGTACTGGATCTTCCGCAAGTGGTTCCAGATCGGCAATGCGCGCAAGAAAACCGACCTCTTCGAGCGCGACTTCTGGAGCGGCGGCGACCTCAACGCCCTGTACCAGAGCGCCACCACCAGCCGCCACGAAGCCGCCGGCATGGAGCGCATCTTCGAGGCCGGCTACCGGGAGTTCGCCAAGCTGCGCGGCAAGAGCATGGACCACGGCGCGGTGATGGACGGCGCCCGCCGCGCCATGCGCGCCACCTACCAGCGCGAGGTGGACGACCTGGAGGCCCACTTGGCCTTCCTCGCCTCGGTCGGCTCGGTGTCGCCCTATGTGGGCCTGTTCGGCACCGTGTGGGGCATCATGAACGCCTTCCGTGGCCTCTCCAACGTCGGCTCCGCCACCCTCGCCCACGTGGCTCCGGGCATTGCCGAAGCCCTGGTGGCCACCGCCATCGGCCTGTTCGCGGCCATTCCCGCGGTGGTGGCCTACAACCGCTTTGCCCATGACATCGACCGCATCGCGATCCGCTTCGAGAGCTTCACCGAGGAGTTCCTGAACATCCTCCAGCGCCAGCTGCGCTGACCGGAGCCCCGCCATGCGTCAACGCCGCCTGATGAACCAGATCAACGTCGTACCCTACATCGACGTGATGCTGGTGCTGCTCGTGATCTTCATGGTCACCGCGCCGATGATCCAGTCCGGCTCGGTCAACCTGCCCAGCGTGGACAAAGTCCCCGCGCCGCCCACCGACGCCATGGTGGTCACCGTCAAGTCCGACGGCGAGCTGGGTCTGCGCGCCACCAGCAACTCGCCCGAGCGGGTTCTCAACCGCAAGGACCTGATCGCCGAAGTGAGCAGCGCCGTGTCGGCCACCCCCGGCCAGCCGGTGGTCATCGCCGCCGACAAGAGCGTCAAGTACGAACTGGTCATGAACACCCTCAACGACCTGCGCAACGCAGGCGTCAACAAGGTCGGCCTGCAGACGCAGATCGGCAAGTCGGCCCGATGAACCCAGCCCTGCCCGGCAACGACAGGGGCAAGTGGTCGTCCCTGGGCCTCGCCGCCCTGGTCCACATCCTGCTCGGCCTGTTCCTTTTTTATGGCGTCCGCTGGCAGAACCGCCTGCCCGACCCTGTCGAGGTCGAGCTGGTCAGCGGCAACCCCCTGCCCCCTGCGCCGACCCTGCCGCCACCGGAGCCGGTCGCCGACGCCCGCCCGACGCCCCCTCCTCCCCCCCCGCCCGAACCCGAGGACGAGCCCGACCCTGAACCGCCGCCGCGCAGGCAGCCCGACATCGCCATCAAGGCGCCCGAGCCTAAAAAGCCGCCCCCCAAGCCGGTGAAGGAAGTGGTCAAGCCCGTGGAAAAGCCCCCGGTCAAGCCGCCCGAGCCCAAACCCAAGCCCAGGCCGGAACCGAAACCCGAGCCCAAGCCGGACCCCAAGCCCACGCCAAAGCCCCAGCCGAAGCCGGAACCCAAGGCCAGGCCCGAACCGGCCAAGCCGGAGAAGTCTGCGGAAAAACCGGTCAAGCCGGTCGATAAGCCGGCCAGGACAGACAAGAATGCCAAGGCCGACGCCGAGAAAGCCCGGGAGCTGGAAGACAAGCGCATGCGCGAGCTGATGGCACGGGACTCGGAGAACGTCAGCCAGTCCAAGCAGTTACAGGAAGAGCTGGCCCGCGTGGCGGGAGCCAAGGCCACCGCTGCGCGCAACAAGGCCCAGGACGCCTACGTGGAGAAGATCCGCGCCAAGGTGAAGGGCAACATCATCCTGCCACCGGGCATCAACGGCGACCCGTTTGCGATCTTTTACGTAGACCAGCTCCCCGACGGCTCGGTGATCGAGGTGCGCCTCAAGCGCTCGACCGGCAACGCCCAGCTCGATGGCGCCATCGAACGGGCGATCCAGAAGTCGAGCCCCCTGCCCAAGCCTGACAAGGCAGAGTTGTTCAACCGTACCCTGGAGCTCAAGTTCTATCCGCTCCGGGACTAAACCACCGTGGACCCCGAACCCATGACCCTACGCATCCCGACCTTCCTGCGCGCCACTCTCGCGGCTTGCACGCTGGCGCTTGCGTCCAGCGCCCAGGCCCAGCTCTCCATCGAGATCACCGGCGCCGGCGCCAACCGCATGCCGGTCGCCATCGCCGCCTTCGAAGGCGAGAGCGCCCTGCCCCGCGCCGTGACCGACGTGGTCCGGGCCGACCTGGAACGCAGCGGCATCTTCAAGATCATCGAACTCGGCCCGAGCCCGATGGGCGCCGAAGCCCCGCCCGACTTCGGGCGGATCCGCTCGCGGGGCGCCGACGCCTTTGCGGTGGGCACCGTGGCCCCCGCCAGCGCCGGGCGCCACCAGGTGCAGTTCCGCCTCTTCGACGCCGCCAAGCAGGTCAGCCTGGGCTCCCAGGCCATGGTGATGTCGCCCAACCAGTACCGCACCACAGGCCACCGCATCGCCGACTACATCTACGAGAAGCTCACCGGCGAACCCGGCGTGTTCTCGACCCGCATCGCCTACGTGCTCAAGTCCGGCTCGCGCTACGAGCTGCAGATCGCCGACGCCGACGGCAGCAACGCCCAGACCGCCCTGGCCTCCAAAGAGCCGATCATCTCCCCGGCCTGGTCGCCGGATGGCACCCGCCTCGCCTACGTGTCCTTCGAGGCCAAGAAACCGGTGGTTTACGTACACTCCCTGGCCACCGGCCAGCGCAACGTGGCGGCCAACTTCAAGGGCTCGAACTCCGCCCCGGCCTGGTCGCCGGATGGCCGCCGGCTGGCCGTGGTGCTGACCAAGGACGGCCAGTCCCAGATCTACACCGTCAATGCCGACGGCTCCGGCGTGCAGCGCCTGGCTTCCTCGGCAGGCATCGACACCGAGCCGTCCTGGTCCACCGACGGCTGGATCTACTTCACCTCCGACCGGGGCGGCAGCCCGCAGATCTACCGGGTGCCCGGTAGCGGCGGAGATGCCCAGCGGGTCAGCTTCGAGGGCGGCTACAACGTGAGCCCGCGCCCCTCCCCCGATGGCAAGAGCCTCGTGTATGTGTCCCGCAACAGCGGCCGCTTCCAGGTCACCCTGCTCGACCTCGCCTCCCGCCAGACCCAGATCCTGACCGACTCCTCCAAGGATGAGTCGCCCAGCTTCGCCCCCAACGGCCGCATGGTGCTGTATGCCACCGAGATGGGCGGCCGCGGCGTGCTGGCCGCCGTGTCATCCGACGGTCGTGTCAAGCAGCGACTGTCGGTACAATCAGGCGACGTTCGCGAACCCGCCTGGGGTCCGCAGCCGCGCAACTGACACATATAAAAGCCAATATTCCATTTTTCCCGCCCTCTGCGTCCGCATCCGGAGCCCACACCACCATGAAGTACACCCGTTTCGCCCTCTCCCTGATCACCATCGGCCTGCTGGCCGCCTGCAGCTCGTCGCCCAAGACCGACGGCCAGGCCGGTGCGGCTGTCGAGGACCGTTCCAGCGCCGCCGCCTCCGGCGTCGACGCCAACCGCGTCGTGCCGGTTGACGCCAATTCCGGCGGCCTGGCCAGCTACCCCGAGCTGAAGGACCCGAAGAGCATCCTGTCCAAGCGCAGCGTGCTGTTCGACTACGACAGCTACGTCATCAAGGACCAGTACCGCGCCTTGGTCGAAGCCCACGCCAAGTTCCTGACCAGCCACCCCAACGTCAAGATGCTGATCCAGGGCAACACCGACGAACGCGGCAGCCGCGAATACAACCTGGCCCTCGGCCAGAAGCGTGCCGACGCAGTCAAGAAGGCCCTGAGCCTGCTCGGCGTCTCTGAAGGCCAGCTCGAATCCGTCAGCCTCGGCGAAGAAAAGCCCAGCTGCAGCGAAGCCAGCGAATCCTGCTGGTCCGCCAACCGTCGCGGCGACATGCTCTATTCGGGTGAGTTCTGATGTTCCGCCCCCTTCTGCCCCGCTTGCTGGCGGGTCTGCTGGCGGGCCTCTGCGCCACCCAGGCCCAGGCTGGCCTGTTTGACGACGAGGAAGCCCGCGCGCGCATCAATTCGCTGCGCAACGAGCTGGCCGGCCGCATCGAGAAAGTCGAAGCGAACCATGCCCGGGCCCAGGTCGACCTTGCCAACCAGATCGAAGAGCTGAAGACCGAAGTTGCCCGCCTGCGCGGCGAGAACGAAGTCCTCACCAACGACCTGGCAAACGCCAACAAGCGGCAGAAGGATTTTTACGTGGATCTCGACAACCGCCTGCGGAAACTCGAGACCACCCCGGCCACTGAGGCGCCGCAGCAGGCCACCCCGGCGGCAGCGGCCGACCCCGCCGCCGAAAGCCGTGATTACGAAGCGGCCCTGACCCAGTTGCGTGGCGCCAAGTACAAGGAAGCAGCTGCCGGCTTCATCGCCTTCACCAAGGCTTATCCGGCCAGCAGCTTCCTGCCCAGCGCCCACTTCTGGGCCGCCAGCGCCCTGTATCAGCTGAAGGACAACATCGGCGCCGCCGAGCAGTACAACAAGGTTGCCACCCAGTGGCCGGATGACAGCCGGGCACCGGACGCTCTCCTCGGCCTGGCCAGCACCCAGCAGGCCCGCGGAGACAACGTCGGCGCCAGCCGCAGCCTCGAGAAGCTGGTTGCCAAGTACCCGAGCAGCTCGGCCGCCCAGATCGCCCGTCAGCGCCTCAAGAAGTAAGCATCAACCCGCCTGCCCCGGTTTCGGCCGGGGCGCGCCTTTTCAGCCGTACCGCCATGTCCTCTACCGGTCGCCCCGCCACCCTCCGCATCACCGAGATCTTCCATTCCCTGCAGGGGGAGACCTCGCGGAGCGGCCTGCCCACCGTCTTCGTCCGGCTCACCGGCTGCCCGCTGCGCTGCAGCTGGTGCGACACCGAGTACGCGTTCACCGGCGGCACCACCCGCAGCCTCGACGAGATTCTCGCCGAGGTCGCCGGCTACCAGTGCCCGACGGTCTGCGTCACCGGTGGCGAACCCCTGTCCCAGAAGAACTGCCAGCCCCTGCTCACCGCCCTGTGCGACGCAGGCCATTCGGTTTCCCTGGAAACCAGCGGGGCCCTCGACATCGCGGACGTCGATCCGCGCGTGTCGCGCATCGTGGACCTGAAAGCCCCCGGCTCCGGCGAAGAGGCCCGCAACCTGCTGTCCAACATTCCGCTGCTGACCCCCCACGACGAACTCAAACTGGTCATCGCCAGCGAGGCCGACTACGAATGGGCCAGGGCCAGGATCGCCGAACACCACCTCACCGAGCGCTGCCCAGTGCTGCTGGCCCCGGTGCAGGGTCAGCTCAAGCCCGCCGACCTGGCTGCCTGGATCCTTCGCGACCGCCTGCCGGTGCGCATGCAGGTCCAGCTGCACAAGATCATCTGGGGCAACGAACCCGGCCGCTGAACGCTTCGTCCCGCTCCGACGGTCCGGGACAACACCAAGATTTCCGAGATCCTGGAGAAAACATGAACACCCCACGCCCCCGCGCCCTCGTCCTGCTCTCGGGCGGGCTCGACTCCGCCACCTGCCTGGCCATCGCCCGTGACGAAGGCTTCGACGCCTACGCCCTCTCCGTCGAATACGGCCAGCGCCATGCCGCCGAGCTGGCGGCCGCCCAGCGGGTCGCCCAGGCACTCGGCGCCGTCGCCCACCGGGTGGCCCACGTCGACCTCGGCCAGTTCGGCGGCTCCGCTCTCACCGACCCCGCCCTGGCCGTGCCCACCGACGGTGCCGAAGGCGGCATCCCGATCACCTACGTGCCGGCCCGCAACACCATCATGCTGTCGATCGCCATGGCCTGGGCCGAGGTGCTCGGCGCCCAGCACATCTACGTCGGCGTCAATGCGGTGGACTACTCCGGCTACCCGGACTGCCGCCCCGCCTTCATAGAGGCCTTCGAGCGCATGGCCAACCTGGCCACCAAGGCCGGCGTCGAAGGCCATCGCCTGAGCATCCACGCCCCGCTGATCGACCTTTCCAAGGCCGACATCATCCGCCAGGGCACCGCCCTCGGCGTCGATTACGGCCTCACCGTATCCTGCTACCAGGCCGATGACGATGGCCGCGCCTGCGGCCTGTGCGACGCCTGCCGCCTGCGCAGGGCCGGCTTCCAGGCAGCCGGCGTGGCCGACCCCACGCCTTATCGCTGAACCCGCGGGCGTCCCGCCGCTCCAAGCGCCATGGACACGCCCACCCTGCCCCTCTCCCTGCCACTCATCGCCTGGGCCGCCTGCACCATCGGCGCCCTGTTTGGCTTCGCAGCCCAGCGCAGCAGCTTCTGCACCATGGGCGCCGTGGCCGACATCATCATCATGGACGACTGGACCCGCATGCGCATGTGGGCCCTCGCCCTCGCCGTAGCCATCGCCGGCACCGCCGGGCTGCAGGTGGCTGGCCTCGTGGACGTGCATGACTCGATCTACACCAGCCAGCGCCTGCCCTGGCTGTCGCACCTGGTCGGCGGCTTCCTGTTCGGCATCGGCATGACCCTCGCGTCCGGCTGTGGCGCCAAGACCCTGCTGCGGCTGGGCAGCGGCAATCTCAAATCGCTGGTCGTCTTTGCCTTTCTCGGCCTCTCCGCCTACATGACCCTGCGAGGCGTGTTCGGCGGCTGGCGCAGCGCCTGGCTAGACCCCGTGGTGATCCAGTTCGACACTCATCAGGACCTTCCCAGCCTGCTCGCTGCACGTTTCACCCTCGACAGCCGCAGCGCCTGGCTGGCCTGCAGCACCGTCGCAGCCGGCAGCCTGGGGCTCTTCGCCCTGTCCGAACGCACCATGTGGCAGCCAGGCCCGTTGTTCGGCAGCCTGGCCATCGGAGCCTGCATCGTCGCCGGCTGGTATCTCAGCGGCCATCTGGGCTATCTCCCCGAGGACCCGGACACCCTGCAGCCCGCCTTCCTGGCCACCAACAGCGGCCATCTCGAATCCCTGAGCTTCGTCGCCCCCTACGCCTACAGCCTCGATCTGCTGATGCTGTGGACAGACACCAGCCGGATCGTCACGATCGGCATCGCCCTCACCCTCGGCGTGATCCTCGGCTCCCTGCTGGCCGCCATCACCGGTCACAGCTTCCGCATCGAGAGCTTCCGTGACGCCCCCGACCTGGCCCGGCACCTGACCGGCGCCATGCTGATGGGGATCGGCGGCGTCACGGCCCTGGGCTGCACCATAGGCCAGGGCCTCAGCGGACTGTCCACGCTGTCCCTGGGCTCGCTCCTCACAACTGTCGCCATCATCGCCGGTGCCACCCTCTCGATCCAGATACAGCTACGAAACAGTTGACACTTTCCAATAAATCTCTATAATGCGGCGCTTCTCTGCTGGGGGTCGTTAGCTCAGCTGGTAGAGCAGCGGACTTTTAATCCGTTGGTCGCAGGTTCGAATCCCGCACGACCTACCACTGAAGCGAAAAGTGGTATATAATGCGCGCCACAGAGAAGAAGTTGGGTTGTTAGCTCAGTTGGTAGAGCAGCGGACTCTTAATCCGTAGGTCGAGTGTTCGAGTCACTCACAACCCACCAGAAATTCAAAGCTGAAGGCCGCCCTCGGGTGGCCTTCAGCTTTTCGCGCTTGCGGGAATCTTCACGAAAGCCCGGCCCCCAGTCTATAGTGGGTTCGTAAGCCTTGCGGCCCGCACTCCCCGACCGCAGGATGCTCCGGACTCTTTCAGGAGGGCTGCATCATGGCAGCAGCAGACTTTGGCTTCCTGCGTATCAAGGTCATCGCCCTGGCAGTCAGCGACAGACACCGCGCGCACCGCTTTTACAGCGAAACCCTGGGCCTCGAACCGGCTTACGAGGGCACCCAGAAAGTCGGCTACTTCCTCGGCACGACCATCCTCATGCTGAAGTCCGACTGGTACGGCAGCCCCACGGAGCAGCCCAATCCCCGCATCACCATCGCCACCGCCCATGCGCCCGACACCGCGGCGGCACTGTCCGCCCGGGGCGTGCGCATCGCCGATCCGGTCCAGGCCTACGATGACGGCTTCAACGTGGGCAGTTTTCTCGACAGCGAAGGCAACAAACTGTGGTTCTGCTCCCCGGTGCACGGCGGATGATCAGCTTGCCAAGCGCAGGCGCGGCCGCAAGAATGACGCCCCGCCACGACCTGATCAAACAGGCAGACAAGCCTCCATGGATGCAAGCCCCCTCACCCAGCTTCACACCGACATCGACGCGCGCGTGCACTTCATCCGCCAGGACCAACCGGAGTGGCTGTGCGGCAAGGGCTGCGACAACTGCTGCAAACGACTCGCAGACATCCCCCAGCTGACCGCCGGCGAGTGGGCACTGCTGCAGGAAGGTCTGACCGCCCTGCCGCCTGCACAGCTCGACCTCATCGCGACCCGCATCACCGCACTGGGGGACAGCCCGGCCCGTCCAGTGACCTGCCCCCTGCTTGACCCCGCCAGCGGCGCCTGTCCGGTCTATGCGCAACGCCCGGTAGCCTGCCGGACTTACGGCTTCTACGTGGACAGGGCCCTGGGACTGTACTGCCGGGACATCGAACAACAGGTCGCCGAGGGCCAGCTCGACCAAGTGGTATGGGGCAACCACGAGGCCATCGAGCAACGCCTGGCCAGGCTCGGCCCGCAGCGCCCCCTGACGGCCTGGTTCCGCGACTGGCAGACGGAGTGCCGCTGAGAGGCTGAAGACGGTTTTTCCGCAACCTTGCCATCGAGCTGGTTTTCCTGCTAGTATTTCTGGCTTACTGGAAGGAATACATGGTCTAATTCCCGACAGAGTGGCTTGCATGCGCGAAGCCAAAGAGGCGCAAGGGCTTACAAGGACAGGCTTTCAAAGTCAGGAATTTTGAACCCGAGGCACCAGGGCTTCAGGAATCTGCCAACAGGGCGATCCGGAGCGCCGGGCCCCTCCCCGATTTCGAATCAAGGCCACCACACGGTGGCCTTGTTTTTTCAGGCGTCGGGCCACCGCCATACCACGCCTTTCATCTTTGTCTGCGACACTGGCGCAGACACAGCATTCGCCGGCCCGCTGATATCCGCGCCGACATTAGATCGCCCAGCCCACCCGGCCTGGGTGAAACCTGGCCCACCAAGGCGGTGGCGGGCCCTGGCCGACACGCCCCCGCGAACCGCGGGATGCCACCCCGGCCACCCACAAGGAGCCCGACATGGCAAAAGAAGAACTGATCGAAATGCATGGCAGCGTCACTGAAGTGCTGCCCGACGGCCGCTACCGCGTCACCCTCGACAACGGCCACAACCTGATCGCCTACTCCGGCGGCAAGCTCAAGAAAAACCACATCCGGATCATCGCCGGTGACGAAGTGACCCTCGAAATGTCGCCCTACGACCTGTCCAAGGGCCGCATCACCTTCCGTCACCTGCCGGCCAAGACCGGCATGTCCTCCCCGCCGCCCGCCCGCCGCTACTAAGCGCACCAGGCAGGCCGCCAAAGGCTCCTCTCCGGCAACGGAAGGAGCTTTTTTTCATCTTGGGCCGCCCCGGGATGAAAGCACCCCCGCGGGAAGCAGCGAGCCGCTCAGCGGGGGCCTGGGAACATTCATTCACCCTGCCCTCCCGGAACGAGCACCCGCAACACCCTCCGCCGCACAAACAGATCAAGCCTGGCCCCGCCCTCGACGTAAACCCGATCTACCCCAGCAAGACACACTGTGTCACGATGTAACGGGCGAACAGGAAGCGGGCCGGCTGCGATCAAGGTCACCAACGACCAGCGCTCCCGGCGAGTACTGCGTGAAGGGCCAGCTACGGCGAGCAACCCATGGAGCAACAGCACACCGCAGACCCCGGGCGCGCCCAACTCAGTGGCCCGGCGCTGCTCACACGCTTGCGGCATCGCCCCCTGCTGATCATTCGCCTGGCGGTGGCCACCCTCGGCATCCTGACACTCGCTCTCGCCTGGCCGGATGTCCTGTCCGACCTGGAATCGCGGGAGACCGCCGCCCGCGAGCGCCTGCGCACCCAGGCCCTGCTCCGCGCGCGCGCCGCCGGCGAGACCATCCAGGCCACCATCGAGCGCTTCGACTTTGCCCTCAAGATCACCCGTGCAGCCGTTCCAGACGGCCTGCAGGCGGTCGCCAGCCACAGCCGGATGGTGGTGGAGGCGCTCCCTCCCGAACTCGTCCTGCAGCAGTTCCTGATCGATGCCGACGGCTACCTCGTTTATTCGTCCCTGGGCCCCTCACCGCGCAACTATCTGGGTGACCGGAACTACTTCCGCAGCCTGGCGACGGACACCGGCGACATCCTGCAGGTCAGTCCGCCGGTGCTGGGGCGCCTGACCGGCAAATGGAGCATCCAGATCGCGCGGGCCATCAAGCGCAACGGGCGCTTCGACGGCGTGGTCTCCCTGGCCGTCTCACCGGACGCCTGGACCCAGCAGCTGGCCCGCTTCGAAACCGCGCCCCGCGACACCCTCACCCTGGTGGACGGCAGTGGCCACGTCCTGCTGCGCACCCTCAAGGGGCGCGAGCACTACGGCAAGCAGGCTCCCCAGCAGCGGGACTACATCCTTCACCCCGAACGTCAGGAGGGCGACTACGTTGCCCACGCCTCCGTCGATGGCGTGCTCCGCCAGTACGCCTGGACGCGCCTCCCCTCGGGCCTGGTGATGCTGTCGGGCATCGCCCTCGACGAGGCCCTGGCGCCGGTGCACGAGATCAACCACTGGACGCTGCTCCGGGCCGGCCTCTCGAGCGCCCTCTTCGCCCTGGTGGTGATCATCCTGCTGCTCGCCCTGCAGCGCTACGAGAAGGCCGTCCATCAGCTTGGCGTGCGGGAGGAACACTACCGGGGGGTGCTCACCCACATGGGGGAGGGCATCATGGTGATAGACCGCCACGGTCTCATCGTGGACACCAACCCGGCTTTCTCGGTGATCACCGGCATCCCGGCTGGCGAAGCCAGGGGGCTGCCGGTATCGGCACTGGAGCCCGCGGATACGGGTGAAACCGGACTCGCCGCCCGGCTCGCCCTGCCTCGTCCTGGCCACTGGGAGACCGATTTTCCGGGAGTGCGCAAGGATGGCCAGGGATATACCGGGCACGCGATGGTGTCCTGCGTCCATGACGCGCACGGCCGCGTCACCCACCGCATCGCCCTGCTCACCGACGTCACCGAACAGCGCCGGCGGGACAGCGAGATCTGGCATCAGGCCAATTTCGACCTGCTCACCGGCCTGCCCAACCGGGCCCTCATGAACGACCGCATCGAGAGCTTGCTGCGCCAGGCCAGGCGCAACCAGGGCCACGTCACCGTGATGTTCATCGACCTCGACCACTTCAAGCCGGTCAACGACCTGTATGGCCACGACACCGGCGACCTGCTGCTCGGTCAGGTCGGGCAGCGCCTCGCCACCCTGTTCCGCGGCGACGACTCGGTGGCCCGCCTGGGCGGCGACGAATTCATCGTCGCAATGGCGGCCGACGCCAACCCGGAAGCCGACGCAGCCCTCGCCCGGAAAGTCCTCGACAGCCTGTCCCGGCCCTTCACCATCACTGGCCGCGACCTGCGCATCTCCTGCAGCATCGGCATCGCCCACTTCCCCGGCGACGGCGACAGCGCCGACACCCTGATCAACCGCGCCGACCAGGCCATGTACAAGGCCAAGGGCCGTGGACGCGCCGGCTGGAGCACCTGAACCTTACAGAGCCGCCCAGACGCCCTGCTCGTGCAGCTGGCGGGTGGCGGCCTCGCTCCAGCCGCGATTGGCCGCCGGGCTGGCCGGACTGGGGTGCAGCACGCGGCCAAAACGCACCGGCAGGCCTTCCAGGGCAAGCCGCGCGCGCTGCTCGGCCCAGGCCCCGACGCCGATCACCCACTCGGGCTGGAGGATCGCCGCCACCTCGCGCAGATGGGCATCACAGGCAGCCAGCAGGGGCCCCTGCTCCGCCGCCGGAAGCTTGTCGGGGGTCAGGTTGCGGCCGCCGTCGAAGAAGGCCAGCGGGCAGTAGTTGGCCACGAAGTGCTCGGCAAAAAAGGCTTCCGCCGTTCCGAAACGCTCGGCGAACAAACCCCACAAACGCCGCCCGCTCACCTCCGAACGGGGGCAGGCGAAGCCCTCGATAGGGCGCTTCGGATTCTCCTCCGGCGGTCTCATCACATCCGCCTCGATGCCCATCCAGTCCCGCACCGCCGCGATCTCGCCAAAAGGCACGCCGGTCTGGACCATGCCGAAGGGCCCCGGATTCATGCCGACAAAGACCACCCGCTTGGGCCCGTGGCCGTAGCGCTGCAGGTACAGCGCATTGGGCGCCCAGGCATAGGTCAGGGGGTTGTACACATGGGACACCGGCGCGGCAAAGCGCATCCCGTCCAGGGCATCGGAGAGACGGCGGGCAGCGGATTCGAGAGAGGTCATGGCAAGAACGGGGGAAAGCAGGATCAGGAGGCCGACTCCCGCGGCGCATGCCACGGCGCAACCTTGACGAGGAGCAGCATGCCGGGCACCGCCAGCACACCGCACAGCATGAAGAAATCGAACCAGCCCAGGAACTCCACCAGCCATCCGGCGGAGGCGTTGATGAAGGTGCGCGGCACCGCCATCAGGCTGGTGAACAGGGCCAGTTGGGTCGCCGTATAGGCCGGGTGGGTTGTGCGCGCCATGTAGGCAACGAAGGCCGTGGTGCCCAGCCCGACGCCCAGCGCCTCCAGGCCGATCACCCCGGCCAGCACGGCCAGCCGTGCCGTGTCGGACTCACCGGGCCCCAGCCAGGCCAGCCAGGCAAAGCCGTAGATTGCCAGCCACTGCACCACGCCGAAGACCCACAGGGCCCGGTTGATACCCAGGCGGATCATCCACAAGCCGCCCAGCAGGCCACCGATCACGCTGGGCCACAGGCCTGCGTTCTTGGCTACCAGGCCGATCTCCGTCTTGGTGAAGCCCATGTCCAGGTAGAAGGGCGTCGCCAGGGCCGTGCACAGGGAGTCACCCAGCTTGTAGAGGAAGATGAAGGACAGCACGACCAGCGCCGAGCGCATGCCATGACGCCCAAAGAACTCCCGGAAGGGCTCCACCACCGCGTCCCGCAGCGTCCGCGGCGCCCCGGCGGCCACCACCGGCTCGCGAACCATCAGGGTCATCGCCAGGCCCGGCGCCATGAACAGGGCCGTCACCAGGAAGACCTGCGACCACGGCAGATGGTCGGCCAGCACCAGGGACAGGGAACCGGGCACCAGCCCGGCCAGCTTGTAGGCGTTCACGTGGATCGCGTTGCCGATGCCCAGCTCGATATCCGGCAGCAGCTCCCGCCGGTAGGCGTCCAGCACGATGTCCTGGGTGGCCGAGAGAAAGGCGATCAGCGCCGTCAGGCCCACCACCAGGCCGAGCTCGGCGGTGGGCGACAAGGTGCCCAGCCAGGCGATCGCCGCCAGCAGCAGCAGCTGGGTCAGCCCCATCCAGCCCCGCCGCCGGCCCAGCAAGGGCAAGGCGTAGCGGTCGAGGAAAGGCGACCAGACGAACTTCCAGGTGTAGGGAAACTGGATCAGTGCAAAGGCCCCGATGGCCTTCAGGGACAGCCCCTCGGTCTTCAACCAGGCGGGCACCAGGTTGAGCAGCAGGTAAAGGGGCAGGCCCGATGAGAATCCGGTCAGCACGCAGATCAGCATGCGACGGTTGGCGAGGGCACGCCAGGGAGATGCAGTCATGGGAGACAGTCGATGAAACAACCGGGGGATGATAACAATCGGTTACTTGATTCCAGCCGCCCGGCACCGAAAAATGCAGGCATCAGGGTGAAAAAAACAAGAGGAGACCAGTATGTACCACATCAGCGTCGTCTTCCGGGCAGACCGGGAGTACGAGTTCAACCTGCACCCCCAGGACGTGGCCGGGCTGAGCAAGGAATCCGCCCGCGAGTGGCTGCAGGAGGAGTTCGACGAACTCGAATGCACGCCCAGCAACCCGGTGGGCAAGGTACTGATACTCGACGTGATCCTCAATGTGGCCAAGTACGGCGGGGAAGCCCGCTTCGCCCAGGGTGGCGACTGGGCCCGGCGCTTTGCGAGCTGCGTGGCCGTCGTGCTCGACCGCCCGACGGTACGCATCGACGTACCGGGCTTCGTGGTGGGATGAAACCCGGCGTGCTTCCGGGGCGCCCCCCGCGGAAGTCATCGCAGCGATGAGCAGACACCCTTGGTGGCTGGGCCGGCGTGGGGAAGGCTATGTCGCCCTGCAGGCGGTGCTGCTGGCCCTGCTCCTGTTCGGCCCCCGTCACCTGGCCGGTCTGCCCGCCTGGCCGGCCTGGAGCCTGTGGCCGGCACAGCTGGCGGGCATCGCCCTGCTGGCCGCCGGGCTGGCGCTTGCATTGGCAGCCGCCCTGCGCCTGGGCCGCGGGCTCACCCCGCTGCCCCACCCCCGGGACGACTGCACGCTGGTCACCACGGGCCCCTATGCCCTGGTGCGCCACCCCATCTACAGCGGCATCCTGCTGGCCGCCTTCGGCTGGGGATGCTTCGTGCAGGGCAGCCTGACCCTGCTGTGGGCCCTCACCCTGCTGGTCTTTTTCGACATCAAGTCGCGCCGCGAGGAAGCCTGGCTGATGGCGCGTTTCCCCGACTACGCAGCCTATCGACAGCGGGTCAGGAAGCTGCTGCCCTTCATCTACTGAGACTCCGCTCCGGACAGGCGCGCATCACCCCATCTCGAAGCGGTTGCGGCCGTTCTGCTTGGCCACGTAGAGGTTGCCGTCGGCTCGCCGGAACAAGGGCACCAGCTTGCCCTCGGCGCGCTCGGCAAAAGCCCCGCCGATCGACACCGTGACCTTGCCCCAGCCGGCATTCTGCTCGTGGGGAATCTCCAGGCGGCGCACCGCCTCCACCGCCACGCCAGCCACCCGCGCCAGTCCGTCGGCACTGACGCCCGGCAGGATCAGAGCAAACTCCTCACCACCGTAGCGGGCCGCAAAAGCCTCGCTGGTCAGGCCCAGGCTGTTCGCCTTGGCCGCGACGTCCGCCAGGCTGGTGGCAATGGCCCGCAGGCAGTCATCGCCAGCCAGGTGGCCATAGTGATCGTTGTACTTCTTGAAGTTGTCCACGTCGAGCATCAGCAAGCCCATGGAGCTCCCCTGGGCGAGGGCCGCGGCCCACTGGCGGTCGAGCCGGGCATCCATGGCGCGCCGGTTGGGAATGCCGGTCAGGCCGTCATGGCTGGCCAGCGCCTCCAGCTTGCGGTTGGCGCGGGACAATTCGGCGCGCAGGGCCGCAATGCGCGCCATGGCCTTCATCTTGGCCTCGAGCACCGCCTCGGGCACCGACTTGGCGATGAAGTCGTCGCCACCCGCATCAATGGCGGTGATCAGGTTCTCATGGGTATCCGACGCGGTCAGGAAGATGATCGGAGTCCACGCCCAGTCCTGGCGGGCTTCCAGGACACGGATCTGCTGGGCGGCCTGGAAGCCGTTCATCACCGGCATCTCGATGTCCATCAGCACCAGGTCGGGCTGCGAATCGCGGAAGCGCTCCAGGGCCGACACCCCGTCGTCCGCCATGACCAGCTCGTGGCCGATCGCCGAGAGCCTTGCCCCTATCACCGCCGCCACCGCCCGGGAGTCGTCCACCAGCAAGATCCGCATCGTTTCCATGTGCCCAGGGTTATTACTAAAGGCATAGTAACGCGATAAAACCCCAGAACTTTAACGGTCTTTTACAGATTCAATCGCGGCATCGGAAAATTGGGACAGATCAAGGCTTCGGCGCGCCTCAAGCAGGACACTGGCTGCCATGGCCGAGCTAACACTTCCCTCCCAACGCAGCAGCGCACCGCCTGGCGACCTGGCCATCTGGGTCTTCATCCTGGCCGAGCTGCTCGCCTTCGGCGTGTTCTTCGCCGCCTACGCCTTCGGCCGCGCCCACAACGTGGCGCTCTTCAACGAGATGCAGGCCACCCTCGACCGGCAGGCCGGCGCCATCAACACCGTGCTGCTGATCACCGCCAGCGCCTGCGTGGCCCGTGCGGTGGAGGCGGTCGGGCGGGCCAGGCAGGTCAGCGGGGCCCGCTGGCTGCTCGCCGGCATCTTCTGTGGCGGCGGCTTCCTGGTCGTGAAGGGAGCGGAATACGCCGATAAATTCTCCGCGGGCATCAACCTGTCGACCAACACTTTCTACATGTTCTACCTGTCGCTGACCTTCTTCCATTTCATGCACGTGATCCTCGGCCTGGTGATCCTGATCGCCCTGTGGTTCAAGACCCGCCAGGGTGCTTACGGCCCGGCGGACATGAATGGCATAGAGAGCGGCGCGGCCTACTGGCACATGGTGGACCTGGTGTGGATCGTCCTCTTTCCGCTGGTCTACGTGATGCGCTGAACCATGGACATACGCCGCCTCAATACCGTCTGGGTCATCCTGATGCTCGCCACCGGCGCCACCTGGGAAGTTGGCGAGCAGGGCTTCGCCGGGCAGCTGGCGATGGCCTTGCTGCTGGTCCTCAGCTTCGTCAAGGGGCGCCTGGTGGTGCTCGATTTCATGGGCCTGCGGCGTGCCGGCCTTATGTGGCGCAGCCTGCTGATCGGCTGGCTGCTCCTTGTCTCGGCGCTGATCGCCATTGCCTACCGGATCGCCCAAACATGAACGCTCCCCACACTCACGTCACGCCCCTCGACACCCCCTTCTACGAAGCAGCCGGCAACGAGATCGAGATCTTCGAGCAGGCCTGGAAGAACCGCCTGCCCCTGCTCATCAAGGGCCCCACCGGGGTCGGCAAGACCCGCTTCGTGGCCCACATGGCGGCGCGCCTGGGGCTGCCCCTGTACACGGTGGCGTGCCACGACGACCTGACCGCCGCCGATCTGGTGGGCCGTCACCTGCTGGGCGACGGCCAGACCACCTGGTGCGACGGCCCGCTGACCCGCGCCGTACGTGAAGGCGGCATCTGCTACCTGGATGAAGTGGTGGAAGCCCGCCGCGACACCACGGTGGTGATCCACCCCCTGGCCGACGACCGCCGCACCCTGCCCATCGAACGCACCGGCGAAGTGCTGCATGCCCCCGAGCGCTTCATGCTGGTGATGTCCTACAACCCGGGCTACCAGAACTTCCTGAAGGGCCTCAAACCGTCGACCCGGCAGCGCTTCGTGAGCCTGCGCTTCGACTTCCCCGAAGCCGGCCGCGAAGAGGCCATCCTGCTCGGCGAGACCGGCTGCGAGCCGATGCTGGCGACCCAGCTGGTGTCCATTGCCCGGCGCCTGCGCAGCCTGAAGGACGTGGACCTCGAAGAAGTGGTGTCCACCCGCCTGCTGGTCTACGCGGCCAAGCTGGTGAAGGTGGGCCTCGACCCGGTGGAGGCCTGCCGCTCGGCCCTGGTGGAAAGCCTCACCGACGACGTGGAAGTGGCCGATGCCCTGCTCGAGGTAGTGAAGGCGACCTTCGGGCGTTAGAACAAGAATTCGGGCAGGCCCTCCCGCCAGCGGCGGAAAGATGTCTCGCAGCGGCTGCGAGATGACTTTTTAGCGCTGCGAGACGTATCGCAATCGTTGCCAGTGCCGAGGCAGGCGCCGCGAGGGAGGTGCCTGCTTTGCCGAGTGCGGCCCCGGAGCGGCCTGCTGCTGTGCCGCAGAAGAGGTTGCAGCGCCGTTGATCCGCTTTTGGGGCGGCTTCAGGCGCTTTTTTGTGCCTTTGTCTGGTCGGCTTTCCTTTTTTCCACGTTGGATTGGCCGGGATTTCGCCCCGGCGGGCGACCTCCTTTCTTGCTTCGCCAAGAAAGGAGGCAAAGAAGGCGACCCGCCTCCCCGGTCATTCGCTTACGCGAATGACTCCCCTGCGCTGCTCACGCCAGGCGGCCGGCGCGGAACTCGCCCTGCGGGCTCAGACAGCCGCGCCGGACTACCCCGCCTGCCGTTCCGCTGCTCGGCGGGTCGGGACGGGCTTTTCGCAAACACCGCGCGTTTGCTGAAGCCTTGGTTGGCTTTCACGGGAAAAGCAAAACCCCAGCGTCTCACACCCACCGGCTCTTCCGTAGAGGCTCGGTGTTTGCTGAAAGCCCGTTCTGACCCGCCGAGCAGCGCAGCAGCGGGCGGGGCTTTCCGGCGCGGCTGTTTGAGGAGGCGCAGCCGACGAGTTCCGCGCCGGCCGCCCGATGCGAGCAGCGCAGGGGAGTCGTCCGCTACGCGGACGACCGGGGAAGCCGGGTCGCCTTTCTTTCCCCCTTTCTTTGGCGACGCAAAGAAAGGGGTCGCCCGCCGGGGCGAATTCCCGGCCAATCCAACGTAAAACAACGGAAAACCGACCCGCAGCCCAAAATCCGCCTCAAACACAAAATTACTGACACTCCCACTGCAAGGGATGGCGCGGGCGCAGAAGGATCTGCGGCAAAGGCAGCGTGCCCTATCGTACATGCCGGATGGCGGCTTCCGCGATGAGAGCACGCCGGCTGCCGAGCTTGCCCAAGGTCCTCACAATCGCCTGCTCGTGCACGTCAAGGCCCGTGCAGCGTTTGAACTCCTGGCGAATTTGATCCAGGGGCGCCGTTCAATCCGACGCCATGATCGTGACAAGATGCACCGAATCTTCGGCTTGGATCTTCGCCGGGCGCCCCGCTCTGGCTCAGACCTCGTCCGGCGGCGGCAGCCCTTCGTTGGCGGCGCGCAGCCGGCCGACCTGGCGCGCCTCTTCCTCGGCCTGGGCGGCATCGATCACCTGGATCACCTCGTCCAGGTTCACTTCGACCTCGGCCTCCTCGAAACGCCCGGTCAGCGGGCTGTCCGGATGCAGGGCCCCGTTCTCGTAGAGGGTCCAGATCTCCGGACCATAGCGGGTGGCCAGCAACTCGGGGGCAAACTGGCCGAAATAGGCGCTCAGGTTGTCCACGTCCCGCTCCAGCATGCGCCGGGCGTTGTTGTTGGCCGCCGCATCCACCGCCTGGGGCAGGTCGATGATCACCGGGCCGGCGGCATCCACCAGCACGTTGTACTCGGACAGGTCGCCATGGACGATGCCGGCGCACAGCATGCGCACCACCTGGCGGATCAGCTCGGCGTGGAAGCGCAGGGCATCCTCGGCGCTCAAGGCCAGGTCGTTGAGGCGCGGGGCAGGCTCTCCGTCCTCGTCCGCCACCAGCTCCATCAGCAGCACACCCTCATGAAACTGGTAGGGCGTGGGCACCCGCACGCCGGCTGCGGCCAGGCGGCGCAGGGCATCCACCTCGGCATGCTGCCAGGCCGCTTCCTGCTCCTCGCGGCCATAGCGGGAGCGCTTGGCCATGGCCCGGGCCTGGCGGCTGTTCTTGACCTTGCGGCCTTCGGTGTAATCCACGGCGGTGTGGAAGCCGCGCTTGTTGGCCTCCTTGTAGACCTTGGCGCAGCGGATCTCGTCGCCGCACTGGACGACGTAGACCATGGCCTCCTTGCCGCTCATGAGCTGGCGCAGCACGCTGTCCACCAGGCCATCGACGACCAGGGGTTCGATCCGGGCGGGCGTCTTCATGCGCTCACCTGCTGCGGGTGAAGCTTGCCCTGCGTGTGGCGGAAGAAGTGCTCAAGGAAGGCGCCATTGCCGGCGATGAAGCGTTGGTTTTGCATGGGAGAGGCCCCGGACGGGGCAGGAAAAAGGGAGACTGCGCGGCCCGTATCGGGACCGGCACGTGCGGGGGATGGATTATCCCCTACTTGAGGCTAGTCCACCCGCCGGCGGGCGGCCTTGATGGCGCCGTGGCGGGCCTTGCCCTCGAGGCGGCGGGTCACCGAGCCACGGGTCGGACGGGTCGGCCGCCGGGTCTTGGGCACATGGGCGGCCCGGTCGATGAGTTCCTGCAGGCGCAGCACCGCCTCCTGGCGGTTCTTCTCGAGGCTGCGGAAGGTCTGGGCCTTGATGACGATCACGCCATCCTTGCTGATGCGCTGGTCGCCCAGCTGGAGCAGGCGCTCGCGCACGGCCTCGGGCATCGACGAGGCCTTGATGTCAAAGCGCAGATGCACCGCCGACGATACCTTGTTCACGTTCTGCCCACCCGCGCCCTGGGCGCGGATGGGGATGAAGGTGATCTCGTCTTCGGGAACCTGCCAGGGCGTCATGATCGTAACCCGCCCAGCCGGAGCCCGTTCAGAGCAGCGGGGCGAGCCACTTGCGGGCTTCGTCCACCGTCATGCCGGTACGGCGGGCCCAGTCTTCCAGCTGATCCTGGCTGATCTTGCTGACCGCGAAGTAGTGGCTGTCCGGATGCGAGAAATAGAAGCCGCTGACCGCCGCCGCCGGGGTCATCGCAAAGCTCTCGGTGAGGGCCATGCCGGTGTGGGCGGGAGCATCGAGAAGCTTGAACAGATCGCCCTTGACGGTGTGGTCCGGACAGGCCGGGTAGCCGGGCGCCGGGCGGATGCCCCGGTAGGCTTCCTTGACCAGTTCCTCGCAGCTCAGGGTTTCGGTCGCCGCGTAGGCCCAGGCTTCCTTGCGCACCTTGGCGTGCAGCCATTCGGCGGCGGCCTCGGCGAAGCGGTCGGCGAGGGCCTTGAGCATGATCGCGTGGTAGTCGTCATGGGTCCGCTCGTAGGCGGCCAGGCGGCCCTCGATGCCGAGGCCGGCGGTCACCGCGAAGGCCCCCACGTAGTCGGCCACGCCCGAGTCCTTGCCGGCCACGAAGTCGGCCAGGCAGTAGTTGGGCTTGCCGGCCGGGCGCTCGTGCTGCTGGCGCAGGCCGCGCCAGCTCATCAGCACCTGGCTGCGCGACTCGTCGGCATAGATCTCGATGTCGTCACCCACCGCGTTGGCCGGGAACAGGCCGAACACAGCGCGGGCCTTGACCCACGGGTTGGTGTCCTGCTCGGCGACCATGCGGGCCAGCATGACCTCGGCGTCGGACTTCAGCTCGCGGGCGGTTTCACCAACCACGTCGTCCTGCAGGATGTCCGGGTAGCGGCCGGCCAGGTCCCAGGTCTGGAAGAAGGGGCCCCAGTCGATGTAATCGACAAGCTCGGCCAGGTCGATGTCGAAAGCCTGCACACCGAGCTGGGCCGGCACGGCCGGCACATAGGCGGGGTCGGCGTTCCACTTGTAGGCGTTGGCCCGGGCCGTTGCCAGGCTGACCATCGCCACGCCCTTCTTGCCGGCGTGCTGGACACGGATCTTCTCGTAGTCGGCGGCCACCTCGGCGGCATAGGCCTGGCTCTGCCCTTCGGACAGCAGGCTGGTCACCACGCCGACGGCGCGGGAGGCGTCGGGCACGTAGATCACCGGCTGGTCGTAGTGGGGGGCGATCTTGATCGCCGTGTGGGCGCGGCTGGTGGTGGCGCCGCCGATCAGCAGGGGCACGTCGAAGCCCTGACGCTTCATCTCGGCGGCCACGTGGCTCATCTCCTCCAGGGAAGGAGTGATCAGGCCCGACAGGCCGATGGCCTGGGCCCCATGCTCGCGGGCGGCGGCGAGGATCTTGTCGCAGGGCACCATCACGCCCAGGTCGACGATGTCGTAGCCGTTGCAGCCCAGCACCACGCCGACGATGTTCTTGCCGATGTCGTGCACGTCGCCCTTCACCGTGGCGATGACGATCTTGCCCTTGCTGGTGGCGCCGGTGCGCAGCTTTTCGGCCTCGATGTAGGGAATCAGGTGGGCTACCGCCTGCTTCATCACGCGGGCCGACTTGACCACCTGGGGCAGGAACATCTTGCCTGCGCCGAAGAGGTCGCCGACGACGTTCATGCCGGCCATCAACGGGCCTTCGATCACCGCCAGGGGCGGCTTGCCTTCGGCTTCCAGCTTGGCCCGGACTTCCTCGGTGTCGGCCACCACGAAGTCGGTGATGCCCTTCACCAGCGCGTGGCTGAGCCGCGCCTCGACGGATTGTTCGCGCCAGGAGAGGTCGGGGCCGGCATCCTTGGCCTTGCCCTCCTTCACGGTCTGGGCAAACTCCACCAGGGCCTCGCCCGCTCCAGGGTGGCGGTTGAGCACCACGTCCTCGACCTTGTGCCGCAGCTCGGCCTCCAGGTCGTCGTACACGCCGAGCATGCCGGCATTGACGATGCCCATGCTCATGCCGGCCTTGATGGCGTGGTACAGGAAGACGGTGTGGATGGCCTCGCGCACCGCGTCGTTGCCGCGGAAGCTGAAGGACACGTTGGAGACACCGCCGCTGATCTTGGCGTAGGGCAGGTTGACCCTGATCCAGGCCACCGCGTTGATGAAGTCCACGGCGTAGTTGTCGTGTTCCTCAATGCCGGTGGCAATGGCAAAGATGTTCGGGTCGAAGATGATGTCTTCGGGCGGAAAGCCGGCGCCGCCCTGCTCCGGCGACGCCGTGAGGAGGTCGTAGGCGCGCTTGCAGATCTCGGTCTTGCGGGCGAAGGTGTCGGCCTGGCCCTTCTCGTCGAAGGCCATCACGATCACCGCCGCGCCGTACTGGCGGCACAGGCGGGCCTGGCGCAGGAACTCGGCCTCGCCCTCCTTCATGGAGATGGAGTTGACCACGCCCTTGCCCTGGATGCATTTGAGGCCGGCCTCGATGACGCTCCACTTGGACGAGTCGAGCATGATGGGCACCCGCGAGATGTCCGGCTCGGAGGCGATCAGCTTGAGGAACTTCTCCATCGCCGCCATGGAATCGAGCATCGCCTCGTCCATGTTGATGTCGATGACCTGGGCGCCGTTCTCCACCTGCTGGCGGGCCACCGCCAGGGCGTCGTCGAAGCGGCCTTCCAGGATCATCCGGGCAAAAGCGCGGGAGCCGGTCACGTTGGTGCGCTCACCGACGTTCACGAACAGCGAGTCGGCCCCCACGTTGAAGGGCTCCAGGCCGGACAGGCGCAGCTTCTTCTCGACATCCGGCACCGTGCGCGGGGTGACCAGCGACACCGCCTCGGCAATGGCCTTGATGTGGGCCGGCGAGGTGCCGCAGCACCCGCCGACGATATTCACCAGGCCGCTGCGGGCCCACTCGACGATCTCCGCTGCCAGCTCCTCGGGCGTTTCATCGTAGCCGGTGGGCGACAGGGGGTTGGGCAGGCCGGCATTGGGGTGGGCCGACACGAAGGTGTTGCAGACGGTGGACAGCTCGTCCACATACTGGCGCAGCTCCCTGGCGCCCAGCGCGCAGTTGAGGCCGAAGCTGATCGGCTGCGAGTGGGACAGGGAGTTCCAGAAGGCCTCGGCAGTCTGCCCCGACAGGGTGCGGCCGGAGGCGTCGGTGATGGTGCCGGAGATCATCACCGGCAGGCGACGGCCCAGGTCGGTGAAGAGCTTCTCGACCGCAAACACCGCCGCCTTGGCGTTGAGGGTGTCGAAGATGGTCTCGATCAGCAGGATGTCCGACCCGCCTTCCATCAGGCCGCGGGCGGAATCGTAGTAGTCGTCCACCAGGGCGTCGAAACTGATGTTGCGGAAGCCCGGGTCGTTCACATCCGGCGAGATCGACAGGGTGCGGGACGTGGGGCCCAGCACGCCGGCACAGAAGCGCGGCTTGGCCGGGTTGGCGGCGGTGAACTCGTCGCACAGCTGGCGCACCAGGCGGGCGCCCTCCACGTTGAGCTCGTAGGCCAGGTCGGACAGGTGGTAGTCGGCCTGGGACACGCGGGTGGCGTTGAAGGTGCAGGTCTCGATGATGTCCGCACCGGCCTCGAGGTAGGCCCGGTGAATGCCGCCGACCACGTCGGGGCGGGTCAGCACCAGCAGGTCGTTGTTGCCCTTGAGGTCCTTGGGGTGATCGGCAAAGCGCGCGCCCCGGTAGTCGGCCTCGCCCAGCTTGTGCTGCTGGATCATGGTGCCCATCGCACCGTCCAGGATCAGGATGCGGTGGGTGAGCAGGGACTGGAGTTCGGGCGTGCGGTCGGCTTGCATGGATCTACCTCTGGATGCGGGTGAACACAGCCGGCAGGCGCCTCGGACGCTTCACAAAAGCGAACGGCGCGGCAAACCCGGCTGGAAGGTTTGCGAGCGCCGTTGTTGGTTGCCGAGCCTGGCCCGCATTTTCACGGGTCGCAACGCTCCTCGACAAGGCACGGATTTTACGGGGTTTTCAGGTGCGCTGCCAAGTCAGGCCGCGGCATTTCCGGCCAGCCCGGCCAGCAGTTCCCGGGCGTCATCCTTCCACCACCCCAGGGCCGCGTAGAAGCCCTCCCAGACGCAGCCGTTGCAGCCCCGCCCGCAACAGGTGGTGGGCGCCGGCGGCGGATTGCGGTGGCTCAGTCCGGCGTCGGCCAGCAGGCCCCGGATCACGGCGATCTGCGCCTCGGCCTCGGCCAGGTCGCGCGCTCGGGTGAGGGGGAAGCAGACGGGCTGGGACATGGTGCGTTCTCCGGTGGGGCGACGACGATAGCACCGCCGGCGGGGCAGGTGAAGCGGCACGCGTGATCCGCCACGACCCGCAGCCCGCCGTCATTGCCGCGACACCGGGGGCCCCTTAGAATGCCGTTCGCACCCCTTCCACCCTTTCCCGGAAGCCTCCCGTGACGACCACCCACGAGATCCTGTTTTTCGGCGAAGTCCTGCCGGGCCATGATCCTGCCACCACCCGCGCCGCCCTCCAGGGCCTGCTCAAATGCCCGGCCGACACCCTGGACCGTGTCTTCTCCGGCGAGCGGGTCACGCTCCGCAAGGGCCTCGCCACCTGGCAGGCCGAGCACTACCTGAGCACCCTCACCGGCATCGGCCTGAAGGTGGTGGTGGAGCCGCCGCTGCCTGAGATGGCCGCCGCCGGGTCCGCGCCCCCCCTCGCTCCCCCCGCCGCCGCCCCGAAACACGCCGGCGGCGCCGAAAGCCCCGTGCCACCCTCGCCGGTGCCGGCCGAAGACAAGGCCGCCACCATCACCTGCCCGGCCTGCGGAGAACAGCAGCCTCCCCGCACCCTGTGCCGGGCCTGCTCCATCGACATGCCCCGCTACACAGCCGCCGCCCAGGCCATGGCCAGCGAGCGCACTGCGCCGGCCGCCGCGCTGCGGCAGTCCCCCTTACCCGATGACGAAGCCAGCGGCGACACACCGCTGTTCGGTTTCGGCCTGGACGGGCGCTTCGGCCGCAGCGCCTACCTGCAGAGCGCCTTCCTGGGCTTCGCCGCCGCCATGCTGCTGATGCCCGTCATGCTGTTCCTTGGCATGCCGGGCATCCTGCTCGGCCTGGCCCTGCTGCTGATGCTGGCGGTGTGGGGCGTGCGCGCCAGCGTGCTGCGCTGCCACGACCTGGGTTTCAAGGGCTGGTGGTCCCTCGCCACCCTGATCCCGGTGGTCGGCTTCATCGCCGGGCTCGCCCTGCTCCTGGTGCCTGGCCAGAAAGAGCACAACGCCTGGGGCCCGCGCCGCCGCCCGGTGGGCATCCCGGCCCTGGCCGGCGCCCTGGTGGTGGCAGTGGCAGGCGCCGGCGTGATGGCCCGCTTCACCCCCGACGGCCTGCCCGACCCCAGCCGGATCGCCGGGCTGGCATCCACGCAACAGGGCGACGAGGCGGCCTTCATGGCACGCTACGATGCCCATCGCGACCGGATCGTCATGTATTCCCTGACCACCTGCGGCTACTGCACCGAGAAGCGCCGCCAGTTCGAACACATGGGCGTCCGCTTCACGGAGTACATGATCGACGAGGACTCCGCCGCCGAGGACAGGCTCAACGCCCACTTGCAGCGGGCCGGCATCACCGGCGCGATCGGCACCCCCATCCTTGAGGTGAACGGCCAGATCCTGCCCAACAATCCGAGCCTGTCGATCCTCGCCCATCACCTCTACGGCCGGGGGCAGGCCCAGGCCAAGACCTTGTGACGATGATCAGCATCTACCAGCTCAAGCCCCGCTTCCAGGCCCTGCTGCGCCCCCTCGTGGCGCGCTTCGCCGCAGCCGGCGTCACGGCCAACCAGGTGACCCTGGCGGCGATGGCCGTGTCCCTCGCGCTGGGCGCCTGGCTGTTCCTCCACCCCGAGGCCACCACGGCCTTCCTGCTGCTGCCCCTGTGGATGTTCCTGCGCATGGCCTTCAACGCTGTCGACGGCATGCTGGCCCGGGAATTCGGCCAGCAGTCGGCGCTGGGGGCCTACCTCAACGAACTCTCCGACGTCATCTCCGACGCCGCCCTGTACCTGCCCTTCGTGTGGGTAGCGCCCTTCTCCTGGGCCGACGTGGGCGCCCTGATCTTCCTCTCCGCGGTGTCCGAGATGGCCGGCGCCCTCGGCCCCATGGTCGGTGCCCCGCGCCGCTACGACGGCCCCATGGGCAAGAGCGACCGGGCCTTCCTGTTCGGCGCCCTCGGCCTGTGGCTGGGCCTGGCCGGCAGCCTGCCCGGCTGGACGGCGTGGATCCTGCCGGTCGCTGCGGCGGCCATCCTGCTCAATATCCATAACCGTATCCGCGGCGGCGTGGCCCAGGCCCGTCCGCGCTGAAAGGCGCTTCATGTCGAGCCCCCGAGCCGTTTCGGAACACCACTTCACGACCCACGACGGGGTCTCCCTGTTCTACCGCCACTGGCCGGCCACCCAGCCGTCCCGCGGCGCCGTGGTGATGTTCCACCGGGGCCACGAACACTCCGGGCGGCTGGTCCACCTGGTGGACGAACTGGATCTGCCCGGTTTCGACTTCTTCGCCTGGGACGCCCGCGGCCACGGCCTGTCCCCCGGCGAGCGGGGCTGGTCGCCCAGCTTCGGCACCTCGGTGCGGGACGTGCAAACCTTTGTCGAGCACATCCGCGACGCCCACGGCATCGCGCTGGCCGACATGGCCGTGCTGGCCCAGAGCGTGGGGGCCGTGCTGGTATCCACCTGGGCCCACGACTACGCGCCGCCGGTACGCTGCCTGGTGCTCGCCTCACCGGCCTTCAGGGTCAAGCTCTACGTGCCCTTCGCGCGGCCCGGGCTGACCCTGCTGCAGAAGCTGCGCGGCAACTTCTTCGTCAATAGCTACGTGAAGGCGAAGTTCCTCACCCACGACCCGGTACGCCAGGCCTCCTACGACAGCGACCCGCTGATCGCCCGGGCCATCTCGGTGAACATCCTGCTCGGCCTCTACGAGGCAGCGGAGCGGGTGGTCGCCGACGCCCAGGCCATCACCCTGCCCACCCAGCTGCTGATCTCCGGCGCCGACTGGGTCGTTCATCACGGCCCCCAGCATGCCTTCTTCGAGCGGCTGGGCTCAACCGTCAAGGAAAAGCACGTCCTCGACGGCTTCTACCACGATACCCTCGGCGAGAAGGACCGGGCGCCAGCCCTGGCCCGCATCCATGACTTCATCCTGCGCCGCTTCGCCGAGCCCGCCAGCCGCCCCGACCTGCGCAACGCGGACCAGCACGGCCCGAGCCGCGACGAGGCCGAGGCGCTGTCCCGCCCGCTGCCGGCCCTCAGCCCGCGGGGCCTCTACTGGTCGGCTTACCGGGCCAGCCTGAAACTGGGCGGCCTGCTGTCCGAAGGGGTGGCCCTGGGGCACCGCACCGGCTTCGACTCCGGCAGCACCCTCGACTACGTCTATCGCAACACCCCGGCGGGCGCCGGCCCCATCGGCCGGGCCATCGACCGCAACTACCTGGATGCGATCGGCTGGCGCGGCATCCGCCAGCGCAAGCTGCACCTTGAGGAACTGCTGCGTCTGGCCCTCCAGCGCCTGCAGCAGGAAGGCCGCCCCCAGCGGGTCCTCGACATCGCCGCCGGCCATGGCCGCTACGTGCTGGAAGCCCTCGAAGGCGCCCCCCGCCGGCCCGACTCCATCCTGCTGCGCGACTTCAGCGACATCAATGTGCGCGACGGCGCCGCCCTGATCCGCGCCAAAGGCCTGCAGGACACCGCCCGTTTCGAAAAGGGCGACGCCTTCGACCAGGCCTCAGTGGCGGCCGTGTCGCCGCGGCCGACCGTCGGCATCGTCTCCGGGCTGTACGAACTCTTTCCCGACAACGGCATGGTGCGCCGCTCCCTGGCCGGCATGGCACAGGCCGTCGAGCCCGGTGGCTACCTGCTGTACACGGGTCAGCCCTGGCATCCCCAGCTGGAGCTGATCGCCCGCGCCCTGACCAGCTACCGGGGTGGCGAGGCCTGGGTGATGCGCCGGCGCAGCCAGGCCGAAATGGACCAGCTGGTGGACGAGGCCGGTTTCGACAAGCTCACCCAGCGCATCGACGAATGGGGCATTTTCACCGTGTCCCTGGCACGACGGCGGCCGACGTGAGCAAGGACACAGCGCCTGCGGAGACCCTGCCCTGGCGGCGGGGCGTGGCCTGGCTGCTGTTCCTCGGGCCTTTCTTCTTCCTGAGCTACGGCTTCGCCAACGCCATGGCCGCCCGCTGGCAGGTGAGCGACGCGGTGGTCTTCGGCTGGGAGCGGCACATCCCCTTCATGCCCTGGACCATCCTGCCCTACTGGTCCATCGACCTGTTCTACGGCCTGTCCTTCCTGCTCTGCCGCAACACCCTGCAGGTGGATCGCCACGCCCTGCGCCTGCTCACCGCCCAGCTCGTGTCGGTGGCCTGCTTCCTGCTGTTCCCGCTGCGCTTCAGCTTCGCCCGGCCGGTCACCGACGGTCTCTTCGGCGGCCTCTTCGAGGCCCTGGCGAGCTTCGACCAGCCCTACAACCAGGCGCCATCGCTACACATCAGCCTGCTGGTGATCCTGTGGGTGCGCTTCGCTGCGGCCAGCCGGGGCGGGCTGCGCCTGGCCGTGCATGTATGGGCCGTACTGATCGCCGTGTCGGTGCTCACCACCTACCAGCACCACTTCATCGACCTGCCCAGCGGCGCGCTGGTCGGCCTGCTGTGCCTGTGGCTGTGGCCCGATGCGGGGTCGACGCCCTTCGCCACTGCTGGGCGGGCATCGCCCGCGGCCCGGCGCCTGGCCGGCCGCTACCTGCTGGGCGCCGTGGCCTGCGGCGGCCTCGCCGGACTCCTCGGGGACGGCGCCCTGTGGCTGCTCTGGCCGGCCACCGCGCTGGGCCTGGTGGCGCTCAACTACGCCTGGCTCGGCCCCGCCGGCTTTCAGAAACGCGATGGCCGGCACAGCCTGGGGGCCGCCCTGCTGCTGGCCCCCTACACCCTCGGCGCCTGGCTCAATTCACGCCTGTGGACGCGCCGCCGCCCCGCCCCCGACCTGATCGTCGACGGCATCTGGCTGGGCCGCATGCCCGACGCCCGCGACATGGCGGCCGGCGGCTTCCGCGCCCTGCTCGACCTCACTGCCGAGCTGCCAGCCCCCCGCGGCTCCTGGCGCTATGCCGGGCTGCCCTGGCTCGACCTGCTGCCGCCCACGACAGCGCAGCTCGAGCAGGCAGCCACCCAGCTCGAGGCCCTGCATGCCCACGGTGGGCCAGTTCTGGTGTGCTGCGCCCTGGGCTACTCGCGCAGCGCCAGCGCGGTGGCGGCCTGGCTGCTGATCAGTGGCCGCGCCGCCAGCGTCGAAGCCGCCGAAGCGCTGCTGCGGCGAGGCCGGCCGGGCATCGTCCTCGGGCCAGCCCATCGCCAGGCCCTGGCCGGCTTGTCGTCCCCCCTGGAGACCCATGGTGGCGCCTGATACCCGCCAGGCGGTAGCCACCGCCCACCTGGCCGCCGCCACCCTGGCCCAGGCCCGCAGCTGCAGCCGCCTCGCCGGTGGCCTGCTGCTCCTCGGCGTCGCCAGTCTGCTCTTGCCGCCGGCCGGCCTGGCCGGCACCCTGCTGACGGCCCTCGCCATCGGCGCCGGTCTGGCGCAGCACTACTACGCCCTGCGCTGCGACCTGGACGCCCGTCTCTTCGCCACCTGGGCCGCGCAATGGGGACGGCCCGACGGCTCCCCTGACGCAGACCTGGCCGCCTTCGACCAGGCCCTCGGCACGCTCTTCGGCAAGTCCCCGCCGCCACGTCCGCTTGAGGAGCGGGCCCGGGCCGCCCTGCGCCTGTTCCGTCATCAACTCGTCGCACTGCTCGTCGAGCTTGCGGCTATCCTTGGCGCCGTGGCCTGGCGCCTGCTCCAGGCAGGAATGAACTGATGTCCCTCGACCGCCTCCTCGGCTCCCTGCTGTGCGGCTTCGCCCGCCTGCTCACCGGCGTCCGCGCCCTGTGGCTGGGCTGCGAGCCGGCGCCGCGCACCCGGGTGTATTTCGCCAACCACCGCAGCCACGGGGATTTCGTGCTGATCTGGGCCTCGCTGCCTCCAGCCCTGCGCCGCCGGACCCGCCCGGTGGCCGGCGCCGATTACTGGCTGACCACGCCGCTGCGCCGCTTTCTGATCGAGAGGGTCTTCAACGGCGTGTGCATCGACCGCCGCCCAGAACGCCACGGCCCCAACCCGGTGGAACAGATGGGCACGGCCCTGGCCGCCGGCGAGTCCCTGATCCTCTTTCCCGAGGGCACCCGCAACATGGGCGAGGGCCTGCTGCCCTTCAAGAGCGGCCTGCACCACCTGGCCCGTGCCCACCCCGAAGCCGAGCTGGTACCGGTTTGGATCGAGAACCTCGGCCGGGTGATGCCCAAGGGCAGCCTGATCCCGGTGCCCCTGCTGTGCACCCTGAGCTTCGGCCCGCCCCTCGTCCCCGTTGAGGGTGAAAGCCGCGACGCCTTCCTGACCCGCGCCCGGGCCGCACTGCTCGACCTCGCCCCGCCCACCGACTGACGCCATGAACGCCTCCTCCGACCTCTTCACCGTCTTTGCCGGGATCTTCGGGCTGCTGGCGGTCTTCAGCCTGATCGGCGCCGGCCTCAAGTGGCGCATCTCGCCCGGCGCCCCCCACGGCGTCATCGACAACCTCAACGCCCGCATCAAGGCCTGGTGGGCCATGATCGCCCTGATCGGCGCAGCCATCTGGCTCGGCAAGGGCGGCGTGATCGCGCTGTTCGCCTTCATCTCCTTCCAGTGCCTGCGGGAGTTCATCTCCCTCACCCACACCCGCATCGGCGACCACCGCGCCCTGCTGTGGAGCTTCTTCGTCTTCCTGCCGGCCCAGTACATCCTGATCGGCATCGACTGGTACGGGCTGTTCTCCATCCTGATCCCGGTCTATGCCTTCCTGCTGCTGCCCATTTCCGCTTCCCTGGGAGCCGACACCACGCGCTTCCTGGAGCGGGCTGCCAAGGTCCAGTGGGGGCTGATGATCTGCGTGTACTGCCTGTCTCACGTGCCGGCCCTGCTCACCCTGGATATCGACGGCTACGCCGGGCGCAACATGCTGCTGATCGTCTTCCTGGTGCTCACCGTGCAGTCCAGCGACGTGTTCCAGTACGTGTGGGGCAAGCTCATCGGCAAGCGCAAGGTGTCGCCGGCGATTTCCCCGTCGAAGACCGTCGAGGGCCTGGTGGGCGGGGTGCTCACCTCCACCGCGGTGGGCGCCGCCCTGTGGTGGATCACCCCCTTCACGGTACTGGAGGCCGCGCTGATCGCCCTGGTCATCAACGTGATGGGCTTCTTCGGCGGCTTTGTCCTGTCGGCCATCAAGCGCGACCGGGGTGTCAAGGACTGGGGCTCGATGATCGAGGGGCACGGCGGCATGCTCGACCGGGTGGATTCGATCAGCTTCTCGGCGCCCATCTTCTTCCACATCGTCCGTTACTGGTGGGTCGCATGAGCACACCCCTGCCCGACTGGCTGGAACGCTTCCGGGCGCGGCTCGGCGCGGAGGTCGTCGAGACGCACATTTCCTGGCTCCTGCTGGCCGACGGCTTCGCCTGGAAGATCAAGAAGCCGCTCAGCCTGCCCTTCCTCGACTACAGCACCCCGGCCAAGCGCCACTTCAACTGCACCGAGGAGCTGCGCCTGAACCGGGTCTTCGCCCCCGACCTCTACCTGGGCCTGGAGCCGGTGGACGACAGCGGCGAATGGGCCGTGAAGATGCGCCGCTTCGACGAGGGCCAGCGCCTGGACCATGTCTGCGAGCGCGGCGCCCTGAGCCCCGCCCACCTGAGTGGCCTGGCCCGGGTGGTCCACGCCTTCCAGCGCCAGGCCCCGGTGGCCGGGCCGGCCAGCCCCTTCGGCGAACCCGGGGAGGTCATGGGGCCGGCCATGGACAACTTCACCGCCCTGCTCAGCCTCGCCCCCGCCGCAAGCAACCGCCTGGACTGCCTGGCCGGCTGGACCCGCAACGAGTTCGCGCGCCTGCGCGACAGCTTCGCGGCGCGCAAGGCCCAGGGCCGCATCCGCGAGGGCCACGGCGATCTGCACCTGGGCAACCTGGTGCTGCTGGGCGGGCAGGTCACCCCCTTCGACTGCATCGAATTCAACGACAGCCTGCGCTGGATCGACGTGGCCTCGGAGCTGGCCTTCACCTGGATGGACCTGCTCGACCGGGGCCGCCCCGACCTGGCCGGCTGGCTGCTCAACGAATGGCTGAGTGAATCGGGGGATTACGAGGCCGTGCCGGTGCTGCGCTTTTACGCGGTGTACAAGGCGATGGTGCGCGCCAAGGTGGCTGCCCTGTCCGGCGACCCGGCCGGCCTGGAGCGCTATCTGGCGCTGGCCGAACACCTGACCTGCCCGCCGCCGCCCCGCCTGGTGATCACCTACGGTCTGTCCGGCTCGGGCAAGACCACCCACAGCCGCCAGTTGCTGACGGCCGATCCCCGGGCGGCCACCCTGTGCTTGCGCTCCGACGTGGAGCGCAAGCGCCTGCACGGCCTGGCCCCGCTGGCCCGCAGCGACAGCTCGCCGGGGGCCAGCATCTATACGCCGGACGCCACCCGCCGCACCTTCTCCCGGCTGGCCCGGCAGACCGCCATGATCCTCGACGCGGGCTGGTCCTTGATCATCGACGCGGCCTTCCTGAAGCGGGCGGAGCGGGACGACTTCCACACCCTGGCGGCCAACCATGGCGCCAGCTTTGCCATACTGGCCTGCACGGCACCTTTTGAAACTCTCGCCGAGCGCCTCGAGAAACGGCGTGGCGACGCCTCCGAAGCCACCGTGGCGGTCCTTGAAAAACAGCTCGAGTGGATCGAGCCGCTGACGCCCGCCGAGCTGCAGCATGTACTGCCCTGGCCCCCGGCGGATGCCGCGACCTGACATTACCTGCGCGGAAGAGGGCCCGATTGAGGCATCATTGCACGCCTTGAGGATCAACCGGCACGAAGGCCCCACCATGTACCCGACCAACGATATCGACGCCCAGTTGCTGCTGGCCACCCTGATTGCCTCCAAAAGGCGGCCTGCCGAGCTGGTCGAGATCGTGGCCGCCGCCGATGTGCTGGGCTGCCCGGTCACCTCGGGCAACCTGTGGGCGGAGTCCTTCCGGCGCTTTGCCACCCACGGCCTGATCGTCGCGGCCGAGGGCGGCTATGCCCTGACCCCGGCGGGCCAGGCCCTCGGTGAAAAGCTCCCCAAGAAGGCCGACACCAGCGAGCGGGTCTTCCTGGTCCGGGAACGCCTGTCGGCCTATATGCCGGCCGAGAAGAGCCCGTCGGTGCCGATGAGCACGGAGCAGTTCGAGGAAGCCATGGCCGCGCATGCCGTGGCCGCCAAGCAGGGCGGCAAGAACCTGCTGATGCCCAAGCCCAAGGTGGACGAGGACGCCCAGCGTGGCCGCGGCCCCGGCCGGCGCCCCTTTGGTGCCAACCGGCGCCGCGGCTGAACCCTCCGCAGGTCCGCCCCCCCAGGCGGCATGGTGTCGGAGCCTCAGCGCAGGGAGCCCACGTAACGCTCGGTGGGATGGGTCGCCTTGGGACGTGCGGCGCGCAACCTGTCGAGCAGGCCCGGTCCGGCCACCTCCAGCTCCGGCGGCGCTTCGTCCAGCTCCATGGCGGTCCGCAGGCGGGCGCACAGCTCGGCCAGCTCCGGGTGTCCCGTGGCCAGCGCCAGTTGCAGCACCTCCCGGGCGTAGTCCTTGTTCACCCGCATGTACTCCACGTCGGTGATGCGGTTGGTCACCCGCCGCAGCAACAGGTGGATGCGTCCAAGCAGGCCGTAGATGACGGAATCGGATTCCATGGAAGCTCCTTCAGGTTCGGAATGCGGAAGGCGACCGGTCAGGCGACCGCTTCGCCGTGTTCGACGAGATCCAGCCCGTCCGTTTCGGTGCTCTCGCTGACGCGCAGCCCGACCATCCGGTTCACCAGGATCAGGATGGCGAGGGTCATCATGCCGCTGTAAACCACGGTGGCCCCGACACCCGCCAGCTGAGCCAGGATGTCGCCATGCGCGCCGCCGACCGCCGGGTTTGCCAGCCAGCCGGTCAGCACGGCCCCGAGAATGCCGCCGACCCCGTGAATGCCAAAGGCATCCAGCGCATCGTCGCAGCGGAGCAGGCGTTTCAGGGAGGTGGCGCCCAGGTAGCAGCCCACCCCGGCCACCAGGCCGATGAGCAAAGCGGAGCTCGGCGTCACGAAGCCGGAGGCCGGGGTGATGGCAACCAGCCCCCCCACCGCGCCGGACACCAGACCGAGGGCGCTGGGGCGGCCGCGCGACAACCATTCGGCGCCCGTCCAGGCCACCGCGGCGGTGGCCGCCGCCAGCTGGGTGACCAGCATCGCCATGCCGGCGCGTCCGTCGGCAGCCAGCGCAGAGCCGGCATTGAAGCCGAACCAGCCGATCCACAACAGGGCCGCACCAGCCAGGGTCAGGGCCAGGTTGTAGGGCGTCATCGCCTGACGGCCATAGCCGCTGCGCGGCCCGATGTAGAGGGCGCAGACCAGGCCGGCCACCCCCGCATTGACATGCACTACCGTCCCACCTGCGAAGTCCAGCGCCCCCAGGCGGGCCAGCCAGCCCTCGGGCGCCCACACCCAGTGGGCCACCGGGGCATACACCAGCACCGACCACAAGGCCGCGAACAGCAGCACGGCGGGGAAGCGCATGCGCTCGGCGAAGGCCCCCGGCACCAGGGCCGTGGTGATGATCGCGAAGCTGAGCTGGAACATGGCGAACACGGATTCGGGAATCGCATGGGCCGCATCACCGCTCAAGGAGTCCACGCCGAGGCCGCCCAGGAACAGGCGATCCAGCCCGCCGACAAAGCCGGAGCCCGGCCGCAGGGCCAGGCTGTAGCCCAGGGCGCACCAGGTGAGGGTCACCACCGCGGCAATGGAAAAGGTCTGGGTCATGGTGGCCAGCACGTTCTTCTGGCGCACCATGCCGCCGTAGAACAGGGCCAGCCCCGGCAGTGTCATCAACATCACAAGGGCCGTCGCCACCAGCATCCAGGCCGTATGACCCGCATCGGGCCCACTGCTGCCCTGGGCATGGGCGCCCAAAGGAAGCGCCAACAGAAGAAGGGGCAGGTATCGGGAAGGGCGTCTGGCACAGCTTGCCGGCATGAAAGTCCTCAATGGCACATCGCCTGGTCAGGCGGATGTGCACATGCAGCAAATCTTGTGCCGATCGTGGTGTGGCGCCCTTCTCCGGGCCATCACGGGCCCGGAGAAGGGGCCTGGCGGGGATCTGGCCGGACTATCCGATGCGGATAATCCGGCACTCCCCTGCGCCCACGCCCCCATTCCGGGGCGCCAGGCAGTCCGGAGGCACCAGCCTGGTGCCTCTCAGAGCCGGAAGCGCGACACCAGGTCGCCCAGGCGACCGGAGGTCTGCTCCAGCCTGGACACGGTGCTGGAGCTTTCCTGGATGGCGCTGTCGGTGCTCTGGACCATGTTGGAGGTGAGCTCCACGGAGCGGGCCAGGGCCGTGGTGGCCGCCGACTGTTCGCGGGTCGCTTCGGCGATCTCCCGAACCCGGCCGGCCGCCGCGTCCATGCTGTCGTCGATGGTGGTGATCTCGCGGGCCACCACGCTGGCGCTGGCGATGCCGTTCTCCACCTCCTGGCGGGTACCGTTCATGCCGCTGACCGCCTGCTCCATCTCGTTGCGCATGAACTCGATGGTCGAGCTGATCTCGAGCGTGGCAGAGCCGGTGCGCTCGGCCAGCTTGCGCACCTCGTCGGCCACCACGGCAAAGCCGCGCCCCTGCTCGCCGGCACGGGCCGCTTCGATGGCCGCATTGAGGGCCAGCAGATTGGTCTGGTCGGCCACCTCGCGGATCACCTGGACCACCCCTGCCACCTGCTGGGAGCGGGAGGCCACGCCACCCAGGGCCGTAGCCAGCTGCTCGATGGTCGCGCCGATGCTGCGCATCTGCCCTTCCATGGCGCGCACGGCCTCGCCACTGCGGCGCGACTGCGCGCGGGTGGCCAGCATGACCTCGTCGGCTTCCCGCGCGTGGTCGGCGATGTGGCCGCTGGAAACGGTGATCTCCTCGATGGTGGCGGCGTTCTCGCTGGTGGTGTCGGCCACCGTGCGCGAGCTTTCCGCCACCTGGCCGGTGGACGCCGCCACCGAACGCAGACCGCCGGCCAGCGCCACGCTCTCGTCCCGGACTTCCCGGAACATGCCCTGCAGGCGGTCCAGGAAGGTGTTGAGGGAGGCGGCGGTGCGCCCCAGTTCGTCATTCCGCTCGATGGGCACCCGGCGCGTCAGGTCGGCGTCGCCGCTGGCCAGTTCGGCCATGGCCGCCGACAGGCGCGCCAGCGGGCGGGTAAGGGCGGTGAGCAGGGCGTAGAGCACGCCCGAGATCAACAGCACGCTGACCACCCCGAAGAGGATGGCGGTGGTGCGCACCGTCTCGGCGGAGGCCACGATGGCCGCATCGGGCACGCTGACCACGGTACCCCAGTGGGCATCCAGGCCGTCGACGCGGATCGGCACCAGGAAATTCACCATGCCGTCCTTGTCGGCCCAGCGCAGCGGGCGCCCTTCCTTGAGTGCGCTGGCCACCTCCGCGGGCAGGCTGGCAGGCTTGCCGAGCAAGGCGGAGTCCGGATGGGAGACGACGAGTCCGGAGCCCGCATACAGCGCAACGTGCCCGACGCCCAGCGGCCGGATCGCGCCCAGCTCCTTCTGCAGCGCATCGAGGGCGATGTCCACGCCGGCAATGCCGACGAAGCGCCCCGCCCGCATCACCGGCTGGACCAGCGAAGTGATCAGCACCTGCTTGCCGCCCAGGGCATAGAAGTAGGGGTCGACGAGCTGAGCCTTGCCGCTGCGCTTGGGCAGCAGGTAGTAGTCGCCGGCGCCGTCCTTGGTGTAGTCAACCAGCGGCTCCAGGGCCGGCTGGCCGGAACCCCGGTGCCAGTAGGGGATGAAGCGGCCGCTGTCGTCGTGGCCCTCCTTGCCGGCGAAACGCTTGTCGTCGCCGTCGAAGGCATCGGGCTCCCAGCCGGTATACAGGCCCAGCAGCTCGGGCTGGGACTCGAGGCCGTGGCGCAGCACCGCATTCACGCCGCTGCGGCTGTGCTCGCCAGCCTTGTCCATGCCTTCCAGGGCATAGGCCAGGCTGCGCGACACCGTCATCGCGCGCCCCAGCCGCGACTGGATCTGGCCGGCGGCGTTGCCGGCCTCGGCCTGCGCCAGGGCTTCGCCCTCCTGGCGCGCGGCGTCATAGCTCTTTGAAGTGACGATTCCCAGGGTAAGGGTAAATCCAAGCACGACGGTGGACACCGTCGCGGCGATCAATCGGGTCCGCAGACCGAGGTCTTTCCAGGCCATGTTTCACACCAGTAAAAAGTTGTTTCTCCTTTGATCTACGTCAATAAGCCACTCCTTCTTGAGGACTGTTTCACAAGGCCATGACACTCAAAGGACTTTTCTCCGGACCTGAATGAAAAAGCCCGGCACGAGGCCGGGCTCGGTGATGCTGCGGAACGGGGAGGATCAGGCCGTGCGCGCCTTCGACTCGCCACTCACGAAGAAGCTGATGATGTACACCACCAGGCCGGTGAAGAACATCAGGCCGGCACCTTCACGCAGCCAGTAGAAGATCGCCACCTGGTCCTGGGCCGCCATGAAGGGGATCGGCGTGCTGCTGTAACGCTGCAGCCAGACCTGCAGGATGCCCGCAGCGGTGAGGAACAGGGTGATGAAGACCATCGCCACGGTCATCAGCCAGAAGGCCCACATCTCCATCACCTGGGACTTCTCGCTGTTGGCAGCCCGGCCGCGCAGGATGGGCATGGCATAGCTGATGATGCACAGCACGACCATCGCATAAGCACCGTAGAAGGCCATGTGGCCGTGGGCGGCGGTGATCTGGGTGCCGTGGGTGTAGTAGTTCACCGGAGCCAGGGTATGCAGGAAGCCCCACACGCCGGCACCGAGGAAGGACATCACGCCGGTGCCCAGGGCCCACAGGGTGGCAGCCTTGTTGGGGTGCTCGCGACGGCGGCGGTTCACCATGTTGAAGGCAAACACGGTCATGGCGAAGAAGGGAATCGGCTCCAGCGCGGAGAACACCGAACCCCACCACTGCCAGTACTCCGGCGTGCCGATCCAGAAGTAGTGGTGACCGGTACCGATGATGCCGGTGATGAGGGTCAGGGTGATGATCACGTACAGCCACTTCTCGATCACTTCGCGGTCCACACCGGTCACCTTGATCAGCACGAAGGCCAGCAAGGAGCCGAGGATCAGTTCCCACACGCCTTCCACCCAGAGGTGCACAACCCACCACCAGAAGTACTTGTCCAGCACCAGGTTGTGGGGGTTGTAGAAAGAGAACAGGAAGAACACCGCCAGGCCCCACAGGCCCATCATCAGCACCAGGCTGATGGAGGTCTTGCGGCCCCGCAGCATGGTCATGGTGAGGTTGAACAGGAACACCAGGGCCACCACCACGATGCCGATCTTGGTCAGCAGCGGCTGCTCCAGGAACTCCCGGCCCATGGTCTCGAGGATGTCGTTACCGGTGAACTTGGCCAGGGTGGCGTAGGGCACCAGCAGGTAACCCAGGATGGTCGCCGCACCGGCAACCAGGAAGACCCAGAACATCGCTATCGCCAGCTTTGGCGAATACAGCTCCGTCTCGGTTTCCTCCGGGATCATGTAGTAAGCCGCGCCCATGAAACCGAACAGCAGCCACACGATCAACAGGTTGGTGTGCACCATCCGCGCCACGTTGAACGGGATGGCGGGGAACAGGAAATCGCCGATCACGTACTGCAGGCCCATGATGAGCCCGAACAGCACCTGTCCGACGAAGAGCCCTATGGCCGCGATGAAGTACGGTTTCGCGACCGACTGCGAGGAATATTGCATGCTTGTCACTCCCTTTCGGATCGGCGATCAGCCTTCGATGTTGGGCGGCCAGTTGGCGGTATTGATCTCTGAGCTGTACTTCAGGAACTCCACCAGGTCGTTCAATTGCTGCTCGGTCAGATGGAAATTGGGCATCTGCCGGCGCCCCGGGGCACCCGTGGGCTGGGACTGGATCCAGGCCTTGATGAATTCAGGCCCGCGGCGCTTGTAGACGTTGCCCAGCTCAGGCGCGAAGTAGGCGCCCTCGCCCAGCAAGGTGTGACAACCGATGCAGTTGTTCACTTCCCAGACCTTCTTGCCCGCCACAACGGCCGGTGTCAGGTTGGCCCGGTTGTCGCGCTTGGGCAGGGTCTGCATCGAATCGAAGGTCAGCGCGAGGAACAGGAGCGCAAAAAACACGGTGCCCCCGTAAAAGATGTTTCGCGCCATGGATTTTGTGAATGTCCCGCTCATGGAACCTCCCTGGATGGCATCGCTGCACGGCGCAGCTTGGGGCGGATATTCCGGATCGGTGGGGTCCACGTCCTTGACTCGGGTCAATCCAGCCGGATCAGCCTTGCGCCCGCAGTAGTCAAGCCCGTGGCCAGGGCTGATAATCGGGCCCCGCAGCCACCTGCCGGACACCCGCAACCCGCCTCTTCCGAGCCCATGCCCTCCCGAACTGAAAACGACTTTCTCGGCCTCGCCCCTTTCCTGCGCCTGAGCATCAACGGCGCCGATCTGCGCCAGATCGCCCAGGCGCTGCTCGACAAGGCAGGCCAGGACGAGGACAACCCGTCCCTGTGGATGAACCTGTCCACCGCCTTCTTTGCCATCGGCGAGCGCCAGCTGGGCCTGACCATGCAGGAGCAGGCCCTGCAGATGCAGCGCATCCATGCCCTGCCGGCCCAGCACCAGCCGGCCCGGCTGCGGCTGCTGGTGCTGCTGTCGGCGGGCGACCTGGCAGAGAACACCCCGGTGGACTGCCTGCTCGAGAAGAGCGAGGACATCGATCTCGTCTACGCCTACGCCACCCCCGACATGCCCCTGCCGGCGGGCCTGCCGGAACACGACGTGCTGCTGCTGGCCCTCTCCGACACCACCGACACCCGCCCCATCCTGGACGCCCTGGAGTTTCTGCTGGCCGACTGGCCGTGCCCGGTGATCAACACCCCGGCGGCCATCCGCAACACCGAACGCGGCCGCGCCAGCGCCCTGCTCGGCGACGTCCCCGGCCTGCTCATGCCGCCCACCCGCCTGGTCTCCCGGGCCACCCTGGTGGCGATGGTGATGGGCACGGCGCGCATCGAAGACGTCTTCGAGGGCTGCAGCTTCCCGATCATCCTGCGCCCGATCGGCTCCCAGGCCGGGCGCGACCTGGACCGCCTCGACTCGGCTGACGACATCCCCGGCTACCTGTCGCGGGTCAGCGAGACGGAGTTCTACCTGTCCCGCTTCATCGACTACAGCGGCACCGACGGGCGCTTCCGCAAATACCGCGTGGCCCTCATCGACGGCCAGCCCTTCGCCTGTCACATGGGCGTCTCGAGCCACTGGATGATCCACTACCTCAACGCCGGGATGTACGAGGACGCCGCCAAGCGCGCCGAGGAGCAGGCCTTCATGGAGCACTTCGCCGACTTCGCGCGGCGCCACGCCCCGGCGCTGGAGGCCGTATACCGCCGCTCCGGCCTGGACTATCTTTGCATCGACTGCGCCGAAACCCGCGACGGCCAACTGCTGGTCTTCGAGATGGACCACGCCATGGTGGTGCACGCCATGGACCCGGCAGACCTGTTCCCCTACAAGCAGACCCACATGCTCAAGGTCCGGCACGCCTTCGAGGCCTGCCTGGCCGCCCGCGCCGCCCGGCGCCCCCAGCCCGAGAGCGCCAACCCGTCCGCATGAACCGCCCAGCCCACGCACTCAACCCCGCCGCCAACCCGCGCAACGCCCTCAACTTCTCAGGTGGGCCGGGCGTGCTGCCCGCCGCGGTGCTGCAACAGGTCCAGGAATCCATCGCCAGCGTGCCCGGCGTGGGCCTGTCCATCCTCGGCATCAGCCACCGCTCCGACTGGTTCGCCGCAGTGGTGGCCGAGCTGGAAGACAACATCCGCAGCCTGCTGGGGCTGCCCGCCGACTACCACGTGCTGTTCCTGCAGGGCGGCGCCACCCAGCAGTTCAGCATGCTGCCGATGGCCCTGCTGGCCGGCCGCAAGCACGCGGCCGACTACCTGCATACCGGCTACTGGAGTGGCAAGGCCCTGCCCGAAGCCAGCCGCGTGGGCCCCGTGCGGGTGGCCTGGAGCGGTGCGGCAGAGGGCTTCCGGCGCCTCCCGACGGACGACGAGCTGCACTTCGACGCCGACGCCCCCTACCTGCACTACGTCTCCAACGAGACCGTGGAGGGCCTGCAGTTCCACCGCATGCTCGGGCGCGACGACGTACCGCGCATCTGCGACATGTCCTCGGACTTCCTGTCCGCCCCCGGCGACTACTCGCGCTTCGACATGATCTACGCCCACGCGCAAAAGAACATCGGCCCAGCCGGTGTCACCGTAGTGGTGCTCAGGGACGCCCTGCTCAAGGCAGCCCCGGACAACCTGCCCGGCTTCCTCGACTACCGGGCCCAGATCGCCGCCCACTCCATCCTCAACACCCCGCCGGTGTTCGCCATCTACGTGGTGCTGCTGGTCACCCGCTGGCTGCGCGACCAGGTTGGCGGCCTGGCCGCCATGGACCGCCTGAACCGGGCCAAGGCCGCCCTGCTCTACCAGACCCTGGACAGCAGCGACGGCTTCTACAAGGGCCACGCGGCCGTCGCCGACCGCTCCCTGATGAACGCCGTGTTCCGCCTCGAAACCCCCTGCCTGGAAGCCGAATTCCTCGGCGCCGCGCAAGCCGCCGGCTTCTCCGGGCTGGGCGGCCACCGCAGCATCGGTGGCATCCGCGCCTCGCTCTATAACGGGCTGGGGCTGGACGCGGTGGAAAAGCTGGTGGAGTTCATGGACGGCTTCCGGCAGAAGCACCGCTGAGCCTGACGGCCGCCGCCTGGGAAGGAAAGCCTGTCCGCAATGCACATCTTCCAGAGGAGTCGTCACATGCACCCCCTGCAACGCCTCGGCACGGCCGTCCTGGTGCTTCTGTCCCCCCTGCCCGCCACCGCGGCCTACATCGTGGACACCGGACCCGGCATCAGCGGAGAGCCCTGGGCTTTCGAGCCCGCCCAGTACTTCGCCGGCGAGTTCTCGGTGAGCACAGGGCAGAAGATTCAGTCGATAGAAGGCTATTACTCAAATATCGAAAATGCCCCAGGCTCGGTGACGATCCGCCTGCACCAGGACGCCGGCAACATTCCGGGCAGCGTGCTGTTCAGCCAGAGCCACGCACTGCCCGGGGCGAGCAGCCTGGACTGGTACGGCGTCTTCGGCCTGGACTGGCTCATCGGCCCCGGCACCTACTGGGTGTCCTTCGAGCCGGACGGCGGCATCAAGGGCATCCACCCGGGCAAGGCACCGAACCCGCTGGATGAATATGCCCAGCACTCGGGGGGAGACTGGCTCGACTGGGGCCGCAACTACTTCGACTACCTGGACCTGGGGGTGCGGATCGACGCCACCGCCATTCCGGAGCCGGCCACCCTGGCCCTTGCCGCTGCCGGCCTGGCCGGAATGGTGCTGGCCCGGCGACGCAGGCAGGCACACTGAGTCGCCAACAGGTCGAGATACCCTCCGAGCCCAACTTGTTTCCCTCGGAGGGCAGTCAGTTGGGCTCCGACCGAGGTGACACCCCGCTCCGATGGAAACTCACCGGGCTCGGAGCTGAACTCGCCAGACTTTGAGCCCAGCAAGTTCGTCTCCGGAGTGAACATGTTTCCCCGCGAGGTGAACAAGTCCGGCGCCGAGGGAGGCGAGCTTCCCTCCAGGGCCAGTGGCTTCGTGTCCGGCTTGAACTGGCTTCCCTCCGCAGACAACCCACTGCCCTTCGAGGGTAAGCGGCTCCCCCAAAAAGCGAACGGGCCGCAATTGCGGCCCGTCCACTCCCCTTTTGCCAGGCCTTGCGACCCGGCGGTACTGCGCTCTCTCCCCCCTTTGTTCCTTCTTAGCTCTTGGACTTGTCGGCTTCGGGCTTGGTTTCCTCGGGCTTCACCGGCGGGTGGAATTCTTCCGGGGTGGCGCCGTGCTTGGGCGCGCCGATGGCCTGTTCCACTTCGGGCAGGGTGTGGGCGATGCCCTTGTGGCAGTCGATGCAGGTCTTGCCTTCGTTGAGGCCGGTCTGGTGCATCTTGGACGAGCGGCGGCCCTGCTCGGCGTAGTCGAAGCCGTCGAAGTTGTGGCAGTTGCGGCATTCGCGGGAGTCGGTCTTCTTCATCCGTTCCCATTCATGCTTGGCCAGTTCCAGGCGCTTGGCGTTGAACTTCTCGGGTGTGTCGATGGAGCCGAGGATCTTGTGCAGGACCTCGTTGGACGCCTGGATCTTGCGGATCATCTTGGGGCCCCACTCCTTGGGCACGTGGCAGTCCGGGCAGGTGGCCCGCACGCCGGAGCGGTTGGAGGCGTGGATGGTGCTGCGGTACTCCTGGTACACGTTGTCCTTCATCTCGTGGCAGGAGATGCAGAACGCTTCCCGGTTGGTCCATTCCATGGCCGTGTTGAAGGCGCCCCAGAACAGGATGCCGCCGATGAACAGCATGGCGGCAAAGCCCCAGCCGGTGGCGCGGAGGCGGCCGATCAGGCCTTTCTTGTTGGTATCCATTGCAGATCTCCCGTTATCCAGGCGTCAGCGCATGCCGGTGCCGGGCTTGAAGGTGTTGCCGACCAGCGGCTTGGCGTCGCTCTGCGGCACGTGGCACTGGTTGCAGAAGTAGCGGCGCGGCGACACGCTGGACAGCTCCTGGCCTTCCCGGTCCTTGAAGTGGGTCACCGAGATCTTGGTGGCGCCGGTCTCCTTGGCGCGCGCCCAGGCGTGGCAGTCCAGGCACTTGTTGAAGTTCTTGGTGATGTTGTAACCCTTGATGGCATGCGGGATCAACGGCGGCTGCTGCACGAAGTCGCGCGGCAGGGGTGCCTGGTCGCGGCCATAGCGGGTGCCGTCGCCCTCCGGGTCAGAGGCGTTGATCTCGGCACCCCGCAGGGTCTGCAGCTTGACCGGAGCCTCGCTGGCAGCCGGTACGGCGGTGGGCAGGAGCAGGGCCGGCAGCAAGGCCAGGACGAGGGCGGCAGCCCGTGCGCGGGCGAAGGGGAAGGTCGGCTTGTTCATCACTCGCTCCTTTGGTCGAACCTATGGGTCATCTTGAAAACCTGTTTGTCACATACATCGATACAGCGGCCGCAGGTGGTGCAGTCGGCCGCCAGGATCAGGGGGTGGGTCTGCCCGACGGCCTTCAGGGCAGGACGGATCACCTGGGGTTCGGGGCAGACGGTGAAGCAGTCCATGCAGTCGTCGCAGGCCTTGCGGGCGGGCGCGGCGACCCGCAGCAGGGCCTTGCGGCCGAGCAGGCCGTAGAAGGCGCCCATCGGGCACAGGTGGCCGCACCAGCCGCGGCTGGCCACGAACACGTCGTAGATGAAGATGCCGGCGATCACCATCAGCCCGCCGCCCATGCCGAAGATCAGGCCGCGGTGCAGCAGCGACACCGGATTGAGCCACTCCCAGGCCAGGCTGCCGGTGAGGGCCGCGGCCAGCAGCAGGCCGGCGAGCAGCCACAGGCGGGTGTTGGCGTCGGGCACCCGGCCGGTCTTGATGCCGAGGCGGCGGCGCGTCCAGGCGGCGGCGTCGGTGACCACGTTCACCGGGCACACCCAGCTGCAGAACACCCGCCCGCCGATCAGCAGGTAGAAGGCCAGCACGATGGCCGCACCGATCAGGGCGCTGGAATAGGGCAGATGACCGGTGGCGAGGGTCTGCAGCACCAGCAGCGGATCGGTGAGGGGCAGCACGCCGAGGGTCAGGGAGGACGACAGGTTGCCCTTGGCGATCCACACCCCGAACCACGGGCCACTGAGGAAGGCGAGCAGGATCAGCGCCTGGCTGCAGCGGCGCAGGATCAACCAGCGCTGACGCTGCCACAGGCTGCGCGAGGAGGTGGACGCGGTGGCGGCCATGATCAGGGCTTCCAGTGGGAGTCGAGGCCCCCCCGCGGCGCGGGCCGTACCGGCAGGGTGGCCTTGGGCGGCATGGCGGGTGCGGCCTCCGGAGCGACCGGCGCCGACGGCGCGGTGGGCAACTCGGTGGGCGCCCGGCCGGCGGTGGAGCCGTCGAAGCCGCGCACCGGCATCTCGACCTGTTCGCCGATCAGCGACCCGCCGTGGCGGGCCTTTTCCTCCCAGCCCTTGCGGTAGTGGGCGGGCAGCGCCCCCTGGGCCAGCTGGCGCGGGAAGACCTTGATCGCCGCTTCGGGCAGCACGCAGGATTTCTCGCACTTGCCGCAGCCGGTGCAGGCGTCCGAATGGACGGTGGGCAGCAGCATGGCGTGGCGGTCGGAGCGCGGGTTGTGCTGGGGCTCCAGGGTGATCGCCTTGTCGATCACCGGGCAGACCCGGTAGCACACGTCGCAGCGCAGGCCGAGAAAATTGAGGCAGCTCTCGTGGTCCACCAGCGCGGCGAGGCCCATGCGGGCCTGGTTGATGTCGGTGAGCTGCCGGTCCAGCGCCCCGGTGGGGCAGGCCTTCACGCAGGGAATGTCCTCGCACATCTCGCAGGGGATCTGGCGGGCACGGAAATAGGGGGTGCCGGTGGGCACCGGGTCGCCCAGGTCGGACAGTTTCAGGGTGTCGTAGGGGCAGTCGCGCACACACAGGCCGCAGCGCACGCAGGCCGCCAGGAAGTCCGCTTCCGGCAGGGCGCCGGGCGGACGCAGGGCCTGGGCCGGCAGGGCCGACGCACTACGGGAATACAGCCCCGCCCCGAGGGCGAGCAGACACCCACCGCCCGCTGCCGCGGCGATGCTGTTGATGAACCTGCGCCGCGCCGCCGATACCGGTGGCGGCACCGCGGCGGGCTGGCGGAGAGGTCGTGGGGTGTCCATGACGGTGTCTGGAAGGCGCAGTGAGCCCATGGGCGGCCGCAGCCGCCTCCATGGAAAACGTCAGGCGCGAACCACCTTGACGGCGCACTTCTTGAAGTCGGTCTGCTTCGAGATCGGGCAGGTGGCATCAAGGGTGAGCTTGTTGACCAGCTTCGACTCGTCGAAGAAGGGCACGAAGATCAGCCCGACCGGCGGTTTGTTGCGGCCCTTGGTCTCGATGCGGCCGATCATCTCGCCGCGCCGCGACAGCACCTTGACCACCATGCCGCGCTGCAGGCCGCGCTTCTTGGCGTCGTCCGGGTGCATGAAGATCTGGGCCTCCGGCACCGCCTTGTGCAGCTCGGGCACCCGGCGGGTCATCGAGCCGGTGTGCCAGTGTTCCAGCACGCGGCCGGTGCACAGCCACATGTCGAACTCGGCATCGGGCTTCTCGGGGGGGTCCTGGTAGGGCAGCGCGAAGATCACCGCCTTGCCGTCCTTGTGACCGTAGAACTTCACGCCCTCGCCGGCCTTGACGTAGGGGTCGTAGCCTTCGCGGTAGCGCCACAGGGTCTCCTTGCCATCCACCACCGGCCAGCGCAGGCCGCGGGCCTTGTGATAAACGTCGAAGGGGGCCAGGTCGTGGCCGTGACCGCGGCCGAACTGGGCGTACTCCTCGAACAGGCCCTTCTGCACGTAGAAGCCGTACACCTCGGCCTCGTCGTTGGTGTAGCCCTTGATGGCGTGCTCGTTCACCTTCTGCACGTCACTCTTCGGGAACTTGTTCACCACCTTGTTGGCGTAGAGCACGTCGAACAGGGTCTTGCCCTTCAGCTCGGGCTTCTTGGCGATCAGCTCGGCCGGCCACACCTCTTCCACCTTGAAGCGCTTGGAAAACTCCATGAACTGCCACAGGTCGGACTTGGCCTCGCCCGGCGCCTTGACCTGCTGGCGCCACACCTGGGTGCGCCGCTCGGCGTTGCCGAAGGCGCCTTCCTTCTCGGTCCACATGGCGGCCGGCAGGATCAGGTCGGCGGCCAGGGCAGATACGGTGGGGTACACGTCGGAGACCACCACGAAGGCGGCCGGGTTGCGCCAGCCCGGGTAGATTTCCTGGTTGACGTTGGGGCCCGCCTGCATGTTGTTGGTGGTGCTGGTCCAGTAGCACTTGAGCTTGCTGTCCTTCAGGGCGCGGCTCTGGGCCACGGCGTGCAGGCCGATCTTGTCGGGGATGGTGCCTTCCGGCAGCTGCCAGATCTCCTCGGCATGCTTGCGGTGCTCGGGGTTGGTCACCAGCATGTCGGCCGGCAGGCGGTGGGCGAAGGTGCCCACTTCCCGGGCGGTGCCGCAGGCGGAGGGCTGGCCGGTGAGGGAGAAGGGGCCGGAGCCCGGGGTGGAGATCTTGCCCACCAGCAGGTGGACGTTGTAGATCATGTTGTTCACCCAGGTGCCGCGGGTGTGCTGGTTGAAGCCCATGGTCCAGAAGCTGACCACCTTCTTGTTCGGGTCGGCATACAGCTCGGCCAGCTTCTTGAGGCGCTCGGCGGGCACGCCGGAGAGCTTGGAGACCTTCTCGAGGGTGTATTCGGAGACGAACTTCTTGAACTCCTCGAAGCTGCTCGGGCGGGCATCGCCGGGGTTGTTCTTGGGCTTGCCGTCGGCGCCGGGATAGCCGTTGAACTTGGCATCCTTCTCCAGCGCGTGGGCCGGACGCAGGCCGAAGCCGATGTCGGTCTCGCCGATCTTGAAGTTCACGTTCTTCTTCACGAACTCCTGGTTGACCTTGCCCGACTGGATGATGTGGTTGCAGATGTAGTTGAGGATGGCCAGGTCGGTGTTGGGCACGAAGACCATGCCGTTGTCGGCCAGCTCGAAACTGCGGTGCTCGAAGGTGGACAGCACGTGCACCTGCACGTCGGTCTTGGTCAGGCGGCGGTCGGTGATGCGGGTCCACAGGATGGGGTGCATCTCGGCCATGTTGGAGCCCCACAGCACGAAGGCGTCGGACTGCTCGATGTCGTCGTAGCAGCCCATCGGCTCGTCCATGCCGAAGGTGCGCATGAAGCCGGTCACCGCCGAGGCCATGCAGTGGCGGGCGTTGGGGTCCAGGTTGTTGGAGCGGAAGCCGGCCTTCATCAGCTTGGAGGCGGCATAGCCCTCGAAGATGGTCCACTGGCCGGAGCCGAACATGGCGATCGAGCCCGGGCCTTCGGCCTTGAGGGCGGCCTTCCACTTCTCGGCCATGATGTCGAAGGCCTGATTCCAGCTGATCGGTGCGAATTCGCCATCCTTGCTGTACTTGCCGTCCTTCATGCGCAGCATGGGGCGGGTCAGGCGGTCTTCGCCGTACATGATCTTGGACAGGAAGTAGCCCTTGATGCAGTTGAGGCCGCGGTTCACCGCGGCGTCCGGGTCACCCTGGGTGGCCACCACGCGGCCGTTCTGCACGCCCACCAGCACCGAACAGCCGGTGCCGCAGAAGCGGCAGGGCGCCTTGTCCCAGCGGACGGCGGCGCCGTTCTCGGCGGGGGCGGGGGCCTCGTCCTTCTTCGCCGCGATGGCGGGCACGGAGATGCCGGCCGTGGCGGCGGCCGCGGCGATGGCCTGGGTCTTGATGAAGTCGCGTCGATTGATGCTCATGATTGGGCCTCCTCGCAGGGGGAATGCGCTGCTTGCGCTTGATTCGAAAGGGGGGCGTCACCGGAGGGGACGTTGGTGTGCTCGTAGGCCAGGGTGGCGGCCAGCACCTGGGGCACCCGGTGCAGGGCGATCAGGGTGTCGGACATGGCCGCCCCTTCCGCATCCTCGACGGTGACGACGAGCTTGCCGTCATCCGACATGCCGTGGCATTCGACGCCGGGGTAGGCACACAAGGCGGCTTCCGCCTCGGCACGGGTCTCCGGCTTGATGCGCAGGACGAGACTGACGATGTTCATGAGCCCTCCGGGGCAGTGGGGGTCGCCACCCGCTGGATGGCGACCACGGGACAGGGAGCCAGGCAGGCGCCGCAGCCGGTGCATGAGGTGTTGTCCACCTCGGGCAGGGGCACGCCGCCAAGGCGGGGCCGGAAACGGATCGCACCGGTGTCGCAGATTTCGCCGCAGACGCGGCACTCCACGTTCTGGTGGGCCAGGCAGCCCTCGCCGATGGCAATGCCGAAAGACCAGGGGCCCGGCACGTCGGCTCCGTCGAGGGAGGCGATCGCTCCCGTCGGACAGGCCCGGCTGCAATCACCGCACAGGGTGCAGGCGGCCTGCATGAAGTCAGCCACCGGATGGCCGCTCTCCCCCCGCTGCAGCAGGCCGGTGGGACACGCTTTCACGCAGTCATCGCAGCGGCTGCAGCGATCGAGGAAGAGAGGCTCGGACAGGCTCCAGGGCGGGCGGAAAGGCGCCGGAAGCGGCGCACGCCCACCGAGAAACCGCCGTCGGGAAACATCCATGAGGGGCTCGGGGTCTTTCAGATGGGCCGATGCTAGGCCTCTCCCCCGCTGGAAACCTTGATCTGCGCCAAGAAACGCCCGTGATCGCCGCCCCCCCGGCGAATGCTGCGATCCGTGAAGTATGCCCATGGCGACGGCGCTTCATCACGGGCGGCCCGAAGGTCATTCCTTACACTTCTTTACGTACCGAGGCCCCTGCCACGCAAGCCGCCTGCGCCTGCCCTCAACCCACATGACTATCCATTCCGGGAGATTGGTTCGATGAAGCTGAAGCTGCTGTCCGTTCTCATGCTGTCCGTCCTGCTGTCCGCCTGCGGCAGCGATGGAGGCTCGTCCGGTACCCCCTCCAGCAGCGCGGCGGGCAGCGGGTCTTCAGCCGGCAGCGGCGGAACGGGCACCGGCACCACCACCACTGCCGGCAGCGACTCGGGGGACTGCTTCACCAATGCCGCGCTGTACACCACCGGCAACAACTACCAGATCGACGTGCAGAACCTGGACGGCAGCGGCTCCGTGGCCACGGCCACCAGCAACCGCTACACCGTCAATGGCAGCACCACCTTCAAGGGCAACACCGCTACCGAACTTCAGGTGGACACCACCATCACGACAGGTATCGGTGCCGGCAGCACAACTCAGGTGAAGAACTACACCCGCCTGGAAAGCAGCGAAGCGGTCACCTTCGGGCAGATCAGCCTGGTGTCCACCCTGGGCGTCTCGGTGAGCACCACCACCTCCATCGACCCCGCCCTGCGCAAGCCCTACACCCTGCCCCTCAACACGCCCCGCAGCTATACGTACACGGTCAAGTTCGAGGGCCCCGCGGCTTCTCCCGACAAGACCCAGACCCTCAAGGAAACCTTCCTCGGCACCGAGACCATCAGCGTGCCGGCGGGTAGCTTCAAGGCTTGCAAGATGAGCAGCGAGACCACCATGGACGGCATCACCACCAAGTCCACCAGCTGGAGCGTCGCCGAAGGCCCCTACCGCGGCCTCTTCCTGCAGAGCGCCGACGGCAACGGCACCATCACGGCGCGGACCACGCTGCTGCGCTTCAACGGCGTCTGAAATCCATTTTCAAACGCACAAGGGGCCGCGCTCGCGTGGCCCCTTGTGCGTTGACCGGCAGACATCAGACCTCAGGCGGGCGGCCCCGCCGCCCATCCGGCCAGCGCCCGGCCCACCGCCTCGACCACCTCTCCCCACTCGCCGCGGTGCGACTGGCGGAACAGGCGGGTGCGCGGATACCACGGGCTGTCGCTGCGCCCCCGCTGCCAGCGCCAGTCGCAGCGCCAGGCGGGGAGCAGCAGCCAGCAGGGCAGGCCCAGCGCGCCGGCCAGGTGGGCGCTGGAGGTATCCACCGAGATCAGCAGATCCAGCCCGGCCAGCACGGCGGCGGTGTCGGCGAAGTCATGCAGATGCGGCGCCAGGTTGGTCAGCGGCAGCCCCTCATGTAGCCCCGCTGGCAACGGCTGCGCGGGGACCTGCAGGCTGAAGAAGCGCAGCCCCGGCACCGCCCACAGGGGCGCCAGCAGCGACAGGTCGGGCAGGGAGCGGTCGCGGTCGTTGGCGTGGGCCGGATTGCCCCGCCACACCAGGCCCACCTTGCGCCCGGCGCCGGCAAGGAGCGGCGCCAGCGCGGCCTGGCGCAGCGGGTCGGGGTGCAGGTAGGGAAGGTCGGCGGGGATGCTGTCGGCGCGGGTCGCCGCGCGGAAGGGCAGGCTCAGCAGCAGGGTCCAGTAGTCGTGGGCCTCGAGCAGGCCGTCGGCCTCGTCCTCCAGCGCGAGCAGCTGGTCCACGCCGGCCAGGCTGGCAAACAAGGCCTTCTGGGCCGCCCGGCAGACCAGGGTGACCCGCGCCGCGCCCTGGGCCTTGAGCCACGGCAGGTAGCGGCTGAACTGGATCTCGTCGCCCAGGCCCTGCTCGGGCAGCACCAGCACGGACCTGCCGGCCAGTGGCTCACCCTGCCAGAAGCGGCAGGGCATGTCGGCGGGCACCGACACCGGCGGGGTCTCCCGCAGGCGGCTCTCGTGGAGGGCCCAGCCTTCGTCGAAGCGGCCCGTGGCGAGCAGCAGCTGGCCCAGGTTCCTGGCCGCCACGGCGGAATCCGGATCCAGCGCCAGGGCGCGGCGGAAGCAGGCCTCGGCCTCCCCGTCGCGGGCCAGGTCGGCCAGCAGGGTGCCCAGGTTGGAATGGGTCGCGGCCCAGCCGGGGGCACGCTCGATGGCGGCGCGGAACTCCGCCTCGGCCTCCTCCACCCGCCCCAGCCGGCCGAGCAGGATGGCTCTTTCATTGCGGGGCTCGGCCGCTTCGGGGCACAGGGTAGCCAGACGTGCCCAGCAGGCTGCGGCCTCGTCCACGTCGCCGAGCACGCTGGCGCAGTGGGCGACGATCTCGAGCAGGTCGGGGTCGTCCGTAAACAGCGCCAGGCCCATGCGGGCCGTGCGCAGGGCCTCGGCATGCCGGTCCTGGAAGAACAGCAGCTCGGCCCGGGTCAGGAAGGGGTTGTCCATGCGCGGGATTGTAAGCCCCGCGCCGACCCGGGCAGCAAGGCTCAGGCCGGGATGCGGCCCGCCGGGGTGATGGGAACCTCGTCGCAGTTGGGGGCGCTGTTGGCAGCAATCCCGCTGCGGTCCACCACCAGGAAGTCGCACACTGACCCAAGGGCCAGCAGCGGGTGGTGCCACACCCCGCGGGCGTAGTTGACGCCCTGGTCGCCGCGCGCCAGGAAGACCCGCAGATCGCCCACCCCGGGCGGATCACCGGCCTCCGCCACCACCACCAGGTAGGGCTTGCCGTTGAGGGGCATGAAGGCCTGGCTGCCCAGCGGGTGGCGCTCCATCATCTCCACCACGAAGGGCAGGCTGCGCGGCTGGCCGCGGAAGATCGAGACGATCACCTTGCCCTCCGGCCCCGGCTCGACATTCGCCAGGTCGTGGTAGCGCTCGGTGTTGCCGCCGTTGATGGTGAAGTGGCGCACCGCGTCGCTGGCCTCGATGACGTCGCCGAAGGGTGCGAAGGCCTCCCGGGTGAGGGGCTCGACCCGGAGGTCGTGAATGTCCTGCAAGTCCTGGATGCCGCTCATGGCGCGCCCCTTACTTCTTCTCGACCTTGCCCCACAGGCGCAGGCGCGACACGCCACCGTCGGGGAAGATGTTGAAACGCACGTGGGTGATCGGGCCGAGCCGGGCGATCTCTTCGCTGAAGCTGTGCACCGCGTCCATCTGCAGCTTCTGCTCCGGCAGCAGGGTCTGCCAGAACATGGACTGGGTGGTGATCGAGCGGTCGGTGCCGCCGCTCACGTAAGCAGCCTGGATGGAGCAGCGGTCCGGGTAGTTGCCCTTGAAGAAGGCGGTGTCCACTTCGATCCGGTCCACCGTGCCCGGGGCGCCCAGCTCCAGCACGCACCAGTCGTTGCCCGGCTCGCGGCGGCGCCGGGTCTCCCAGCCATCGCCCATGTTCTGGCCACGCCCGGGCAGCAGCAGCGCCGCCACGGTGGAGCCGAAACTGGCGTCGTTCCACGACACGGCGCGGCCGCCGTTCTCCATCGCCAGCAGGTCGATGGTCTCGTCGCCGGTGAGGCTCTCCAGCGCCCCCACCGGGCGCCCATACACGCGCAACCGGGCGATGCCGCCGTCCGGGTAGATGTTCACCCGCAGGTGGGTCCAGGCGTCGGCGCTGGCGCATTCCAGGATGTGGTGGCTGTTGGGGCCGAGCGGCGTGGCCGGCAGGATCTCGGTCCAGGTGGCCGCCTTGAGGGCCTCTACCTCATCGCTGGCCGACACGGTGGCCTCGATGGACACCGCCGGCGGGTAGTTGCCGGTGAAGTGGCTGGTGTCCACGTCGAAGCCGCGGATGATGCCCTTCACGCCCAGCTTCAGCAGCGCCCAGTCGTGGCCGGCCACGCGCTTGCGGCGGGACTCCCAGCCGTCCATCCACTTGCCGTTGGTGTCGAACTTGCCGGGCACGAACTGCGCCGGCTCCGGGTTGAGCATGCGCGACACCTCGGCGAAGAAATCGTCCGAGGCGTACAAGGCCCGGGCACCCAGGCGCGGGTTGGCGAGATCCACCGAACGCAGGGCCCAGTCGGGCAGGTCGGCGGCGGGGGCAAAGACGGGGGCGCCGGGGGTATGGCTGGCCATGGGTAAGTCTCCTTGGAATCTGTTGGGGTTTGGTTGTCGCTGAGAGGTCAATGCGGGCAGATGCAGACGGGTGCTCAGCCCCGGAAGGGGTGCTTCTCCATCCAATGGCGGGCAATATCCACCCGCCGGCATACCCACACCCGATCATGCTTTTCGATATGGTCGAGAAAGCGCTGCAGAGCGAGGAAGCGCCCCGGGCGCCCCAGCAGGCGGCAGTGCATGCCGACGCTGAGCATGGCCGGCCGCTCGTCGCCCTCCTCGTACATCACGTCGAAAGCATCGCGCAGGTATTCAAAGAACTCATCGCCGTGGGAGAAACCCTGGGGCAGCGAGAAGCGCATGTCGTTGGTGTCGAGGGTGTAGGGCACCACCAGGTGGGGCACCTGGCTGCCGTCGGTCTTCTGCACCGGAGTCCAGAAGGGCAGGTCGTCACCGTAGTAATCCGAGTCGTACAGGAAGCCGCCGTAGTCGGCCACCAGGCGGCGGGTGTTGGGCGAATCCCGGCCGGTGTACCAGCCCAGCGCGCGCTCGCCGGTAAGCTGCTCGATGATCTCCATGCCGATGCGCATGTGCTCGCGCTCGGTGGCCTCGTCCACGTTCTGGTAGTGGATCCAGCGCCAGCCGTGGCAGGCGATCTCGTGGCCCAGCTCGCGGAAGGCGGCGGTCAGTTCCGGGTGGCGCTGCAGGGCCATCGACACGCCGAAGATGGTCATCGGCAGGCCGCGCCGCTCGAACTCCCGCAGGATGCGCCACACCCCGACCCGCGAGCCGTACTCGTAGACCCCCTCCATCGACAGATGGCGGTCCGGGTAGCTGGCCGGGTTGAACAGCTCGGACAGGAACTGTTCGCTACCCGCATCGCCATGCAGCACACTGTTCTCGCCGCCCTCCTCGTAATTGAGGACGAACTGCACCGCCACCCTGGCCTTGCCCGGCCAGTCGGCGAAGGGCGGCTTGCGGCCGTAGCCGATCAGGTCGCGGGGATAGGCGGGATCAAGGGAGGTGGGGGGCAGAACAGGCATGTCGGGCTCCGGCTACTCATGTCGCTAAGTGATGCCCGAAGTGTAGGAGCCCAGCCCCCGGCGTGCGTGCAGGAATGCTTATAACGGATATCAGGCTTGTCGTATGCCGCCCGGTGGCGGGCGCACGGCAGACCGCCTCACAGCTCGGACAGATGCCGTCCGGCAGAGGGCTCGTCGCGCCGCGCCAGGCGCTCGATGAGCTGGGCCAGGCCACCGTTGAGCTGGCGCAGGATGTCTTCCGGCAGCCCCTCCAGGGCCTCCGGCAGCACGCCTTCGACCGGGCCTGGCGCCGCCGCCAGCATCGTCTCCGCCCCCTCGGCCAGGGCCAGCCCCACCCGGCGCTGGTCTTCCCGCCCACGCTCCTTGCGCACCAGGCCGCGCACCTCGAGCTTGTCCACCAGCTGGCTGCAGGTGGACTGGTGGATGGACAGGCGCTGGGCCAGGGCCGACACGCCAATACCCGGCGTGCGTGCAATCTCGTGCAGCAGCCACAGCTGGGAGCCGGACACGCCGCACTGCTGCTCGATCTCGCGGAAATGCTGGCGCACCGAGCCAAAGATCACGCGGAACTGGCGCAACACGGCCAGGGACAGGTCGTCGTGGTCGCCCGCGACCACCAGAGGAGCATGAACAATAGGCATGCCGGGATTATAGTGCCCATGCAGCCGCGCTGAACCGGTGCACCCGATCCGCTGTCCGATCCGGTTGCCGTCCACCGGGACGGCGGCGGACTCACCGCAAGGGAGCACGCCCTACCATGAACGATGAGGAGCCACCCATGAACCAGGAAGCCCTGTGGAGCACGCGCTACCGGGATGCCGGCGATGACTACCTGTTCGGCACCGAGCCGAACCGCTTCCTCGCCCACCGGCACGAACTCTTGAGCAATGGCAGCACGGCCCTGTCGGTCGCCGACGGGGAAGGTCGCAACTCCGTATGGCTGGCGGAACAGGGGCTGGAGGTCACCGCCATCGAACTCTCGGCGGTGGCCGTCGAGAAGGCCCGCCGCCTCGCCCTCGGCCGCAAGATGGACGTACGCTTCCTGCAAGCCGACATGTTCGCGCCCGGCTGGCCCCCCGCCGAACTCCACAACGCCTTCGACTGGGTGGTGGGCATCTTCATCCAGTTCGTCGGCCCCGAATGGCGCGAGCGCCAGTTCGACGTGATGAAACAGCTCACCCGCCCCGGCGGCCGCATCCTGCTGCAGGGCTACACCCAGAAACAGCTCGAGTACGGCACCGGCGGGCCCTCCGCCGTGGAAAACCTGTACACCCCCGAACTCCTTGAGGAGGCCTTCGCCGACTGGGAGATCGAGGAACTCGTCGAATACGAGGAAGACATCACCGAGGGCAAGGCCCACAAGGGCAAGTCGGCGCTGATCGGGATGGTGGCACGCAAGCCGGAGTAAGGCGCAGCGGGCCGCAAGGCCCTGACAGGACAGCCCGGAGGAAGACACCTCCGGGCAAGGTCGAACCCACGGATGCACGGGTCTTGCCGAGAGCCGGACGCCCCCTCCCTGGCTAGCGGATCACGCAGATATCCCCCTGCACCGCGCAGATGCACTCCTCCTCGTTCACCCGCACCCGGGTCAGCTCCGAACCATCCCCGCGCCGGGCCGTCACGGCGATCACGTAGCCGTCGTTGATCGCCGGCCGCAGGTCCTTGTTGGCGCACCAGCCCTTGATCAGCTGGGTCTTGAGCAGGTGGATGTTCTGCTGTTGCTCCACGAAGGGCGCATCGGCCTCCTCGTCCAGCAGGGTCAGCGACAAGGCCAGTTCCTTGCCCTTGAGCTCGGCCTTGTCCAGGCGCACCTCCGGCGTCACCTCGAAGGGCGCGCGGCGCTGGATCTCGGCGGTGGCCTTTTCAAAGGCCCGCGCGGTGCGGCCGGAATTCCAGTGGAAGAAGGCGACAAAGGCGACGATGGCGATGAGGATCCATTTGGTCATGGGCTGGCTTTCGGTTGGAATAAGTCGAGTAACGCCATTACAACCGGGGATTCGGGGAGCAGTCCATGGCTTCCGGCTTCCCGAGCTCGCATCCCCACGCCACCCGTACCGTCAGTCAATACCCCACCGCCCATTCCCCCCTCCTCCACGCGGCGCTATCGTCAGCCCCCAGACGATCATTCCGCCGCCCCCATGCGCATCCTCATTTCCTGGGACCACGGCCAGGTGCCGGCCCGGCTTTTCGACACGCCCAGCGCCCGCGCCGTCTTCTCGGCCCTGCCCATCCACGCCAACGCCAGCCGGCGCGGTGTGGAGATGCGGCTGAGCGCGGCACTGGGCCTGAAGCGCGAGGCGGGAGCGCGGCAGGTGGTGGAAGCGGGGACGCTGTGCTACTGGATCGAGGGCGCATCCCTCACCGTGCCGCTGTGCCCGGGCCAGGCCGCACGGCTGGCCTCGCCGTGCAATGTGCTTGGGCGCCTGGAAGGGGACCCGGCGGCGCTGGAGGGGGTGCGCAACGGGCACCTGCTGGTGCTTAGCAGGCTGACGGACAACGGAGACGCCGACGAGACGACCTTAGCTTGAGCAACGAGCCGCGATTGGATACCGTTGATACCCATTGTTTGTCCTGGAGCCTGGCATGAGTCGATCCACCTCATCTGAGTCCAAGCCCGCGCCAAATGCCGGCATCACCGCGCGAAAGGGTCCGGGGGCCAGTGAGAGCATTTGCACGCGCCCGCTCGACACGGATCAGACTGCCTTCAAAGCGCTCAAGCGCGAGCTCCAGAGTGCATTCTCCGCACCGGACGCAGCTTACCGACAGCTCACCGCGGCCGATGTGGTTACGCGCAACACCCTCAGCGCTCCCAATACCCCTCCGTCTGGTAGATCCCCTTCAGGTAATCCATGAAGTGCCTCACCTTGGCCGGCAGGTAGCGCTGCTGGGGGTAGACGGCCTGGATGTCGTAGGCGCTGAGGGCGAAGTCGTCGAGCACGGTGACGAGTTCGCCGCGCTTGAGTTCGCCTTCGATCTCCCAGGTGGAGCGCCAGCCGATGCCGAGGCCTTGCCGGACCCAGTCGTAGAGCAGCTCGCCGTCGTTGCAGTCGAGGTTGCCGCTGACGCGCAGGGCGACGGGCTTGCCGTCCTTGCGGAAGGACCAGCCGCGCTGCTGGCCGCCTTGCAGGTTGAAGGCCAGGCAGTTGTGGGCGGCCAGGTCTTCCAGGCTGCGCGGCGTGCCGTGGGTGGCGAAGTAGGCCGGGGTGCCGCACACCACCCGGCGGTTGGGGTAGAGGCGCACCGCCACGTAGTTGGGGTCGGTCACCTCGCCGATGCGGATGCCCATGTCGTAGCCTTCGCGCACCAGGTCCACCACGCTGTCGGTGAGGTTGAAGGACAGTTTGATGTCCGGGTGCAGGGCCTGGAAGCCCGGGCCGTGGGGGGCCACGTGGCGGCGCCCGAAGGCGGCCGGGGCCGACACCACCAGGTGGCCGCGCACGGTGTGGCGCCCGGCGCTGATGCCCGCCTCCACCTCGTCGAAGTCCTTCAGCAGCTGGCGGGCCTGTTCCAGGTAGCGCTCACCCAGGTCGGTGAGGTGCAGGCCGCGGGTGGAGCGGTGCATCAGCTTCACGCCGAGGCGGCCTTCCAGCGCATCCAGCCGCCGGCCCATGACCACCGGCGTCACCTGTTCGAGCAGCGCGGCCGAGGCGAAGCTGCCCTTCTCGGCGACGAGCACGAAGCTGCGCAGTTCGGTGTAGCGGTCCATGGTGAGGGTTCCTTTGTCGGTGTGGGGACGATATGAAGGGGTACGGTGAGGGGCGCTGGATCAATGCCTGCTGGGGGACTGTCAGTCATTTTGCGTTCGGGTGCTGGGGTGGCTTTGCTGGTGGGCTTTCCTTTTTTCCACGTTGAATTGGCCGGGATTTCGCCCCGGCGGGCGACCTCCTTTCTTGCTTCGCCAAGAAAGGAGGCAAAGAAGGCGACCCGCCTCCCCGGTCATTCGCTGCGCGAATGACTGCCCTGCGCTGCTCACGGCAGGCGGCCGGCGCGGAACTCGCCCTGCGGGCTCAAACAGCCGCGCCGGACTACCCCGCCTGCCGTTCCGCTGCTCGGCGGGTCGGAACGGGCTTTTCGCAAACACCGCGCGTTTGCTGAAGCAGAGCGTGATGATCAACGCACAAGCACAACCCCAGCGTCTCGCACCCACCGGTCTTTCCGTAGAGGCTCGGTGCTTGCTGAAAGCCCGTTCTGACCCGCCGAGCAGCGCAGCAGCGGGCGGGGCTTTCCGGCGCGGCTGTCTGAGGAGGCGTAGCCGACGAGTTCCGCGCCGGCCGCACGATGCGAGCAGCGCAGGGGAGTCGTTCGCAACGCGAACGACCGGGGAAGCCGGGTCGCCTTTCTTTCCCCCTTTCTTTGGCGACGCAAAGAAAGGGGTCGCCCGCCGGGGCGAATTCCCGGCCAATCCAACGTAAAACAAAGGAAAACCGTTCAGCAAAGGCACCGAGGTGCCCCCACCCCTACACCCCCGGCACCCCCGGCACCCCCGGCACCCCCGGCACCCTCGCCACATGCAGCAGGTTGGTGCTGCCCTGCTGGCCGAAGGGCAGGCCGGCCACCACCACCACGGTGTCGCCGGGCTGGGCCACGCCGGCCTTGAGGGTGGCGGCGGTGGCGTGCTCGATCATCTCGGCCACGTCATGCACCTCGTCGAAGGGCACCGGCAGCACGCCCCACACCAGGGCCAGGCGGCGCGCCGTGGCGAGGCGTGGGGTGAGGGCCAGGATGGGCGCCAGGGGGCGCTCGCGGCTGGCCCGCAGGGCGCTGAAGCCGGAGCTGGTGAAGGCCACCGTGGCGGCCGGCTCGAGCAGTTCGGCCACCCGCCGCAGGGCGCAGCAGATGGCGTCCGGGGTGTTGGCCTCGGCCGGGGTGTGGCTGGCCTCCAGCTCGGTGCGCCAGGCCGGGTCGCGCTCCACCTCGCCGATGATGTGATCCATGATGCTCACCGCCTCCACCGGGTACAGGCCGGAGGCGGACTCGGCGGACAGCATCACCGCGTCGGCGCCCTCGTACACCGCGGTGGCCACGTCGGAGGCTTCGGCGCGGGTCGGCACCGGGGCGCTGATCATCGATTCGAGCATCTGGGTGGCCACCACCACCGGGCGGCCGGCCTTGCGGGCGGCGCGCACGATGCGGCGCTGGAGCACCGGCACCTGCTGGGGCGGCAGCTCGACGCCCAGGTCGCCGCGGGCCACCATGACCCCGTCGGCCAGGGCCACGATGGCGTCCAGGTGGTCGATGGCGGCCGGCTTCTCGAGCTTGGCCATGATCCAGGCCCTGTCGCCGATCAGCTCGCGGGCCTCGCGGATGTCCTCCGGACGCTGCACGAAGGACAGGGCCACCCAGTCCACGCCCAGCTCCAGGCCGAAGGCCAGGTCGGCCCGGTCCTTGGCGGTGAGGGGGGAGATGGGCAGCAGCACGCCAGGCACGTTGACACCCTTGCGGTCGGACAGGGCCCCCCCCACCAGCACGGTGGTCTCGGCGAAGTCGGGGCCGAAGCGGTCCACCCGCAGGCGCAGCTTGCCGTCGTCGAGCAGCAGCTCGGTGCCGGCCTCCAGCGCGGCGAAGATCTCCGGATGGGGCAGACCGGCGCGGCTGGCATCGCCCTCCGCCGGATCGAGGTCGAGGCGGAAGGGCTGGCCCGCCTCGAGCAGCACCTTGCCGCCGGCCATGCGCCCGACCCGCAGCTTGGGGCCCTGCAGATCCATCAGCACGCCGATGGGGTGGCCGCGCTCGGCCTCCACCTGGCGGATCAGCTTGAGGCGCTCGGCATGGTCGGCATGGCTGCCGTGGCTGAAGTTGAGGCGGAACACGTCGGCGCCGGCCGCGCACAGCTCGCGGATGCGTTCGACGGTGGAGCTGGCCGGCCCGAGGGTGGCCAGGATGCGGGAGCGGCGATCGCGTTTCATCAGGCCACCCGCCTTTCCTGCACCAGCCCGCCAAGGGCGGCAAGGGCGGCGACTCCGGCCCGCGCCACCTGGGCGTCCTCGCCGGCCTTGACGCCGGAGACGCCCACCGCGCCGATCACCACCCCGTCGACGATGATCGGCTCGCCGCCTTCCAGGGGCACCACCGGCATGGCCAGGGCGGCGATGCGGCCGTTGTTGACCATGTCCTCATAGGTCTTGCTGGGCTTGCCGGAGAGCACGCTGGTGCGGGCCTTCTCGGGGGCCACGGCGGCGCTCATCAGGGGCGCGTCGTCCATGCGCTGCAGCCACAGGGCGTGGCCGCCGGCATCGCACACGGCGATGCTCACGGCCCAGCCACAGGCCCGTGCCTCGGCCTCGGCGGCGCTGGCGATGCGTTTTACGTCGTCCAGCGTCAATGCGTGGGTGGTCTTCATGTGTGTCTCCTCTTTGGGTGTGTTCGGCCGGGCACTAGCCGATCAGGATGGCCCGGAAGTCATTCACGTTGGTCAGGGTCGGGCCGGTGACCAGGCTGTCGCCCAGGGCGTCGAAGAAGCCGTGGCCGTCGTTGTTGTCGAGGCTGTCACGGGGGCGGATGCCCCGGGCCCAGGCGCGGGCCAGGGTGTCGGGGGCCACCAGGGCCCCGGCGATCTCCTCCAGGCCGTCCACGCCGTCGGTATCGCCGGCCACCGCGTGGATGCCGGCGGCGCCGTCCAGGGCCACCGCCAGGGACAGCAGGAACTCCACGTTGCGCCCGCCGCGCCCGGTGCCGCGCACGGTCACGGTGGTCTCGCCGCCGGACAGCAGCACGCAGGGGGCGGCCACCGGCTGGCCGTGGCGCTTGACCTGCAGGGCGATGGCGGCCATCACCTTGCCCACGTCGCGGGCTTCGCCCTCGATGCTGTCGCCCAGCAGCACGGGGGTGATGCCGGCCGCCCGGGCCACCCCGGCGGCGGCTTCGAGGGCCATCTGGGGGGTGGCCACCAGGTGGGTCTCGACGGCGGCGAGGCGGGGGTCGCCCGGCTTCACCGTCTCGCCGCGGCCGCTGTCGAGCAGGGCCCGGGCCCCGGCGGGCAGATCGATGGCGTAGCGGCGCACGATCTCCAGTGCGTCGGCGCAGCTGGTGGGGTCGGCCACGGTGGGGCCGGAGGCGATGTCCATCGGGTTGTCGCCGGGCACGTCGGAGATCAACAGGTTCACCACCCGCGCCGGATGGCAGGCCGCCGCCAGGCGCCCGCCCTTGATGGCCGAGAGGTGGCGGCGCACGCAGTTCATCTCCGAGATGGTGGCGCCGGACTTGAGCAGGGCCCGGTTGATGGCCTGCTTGTCCTCCAGGCTGACGCCCTCGCCGGGCAGCGGCAGCAGGGCCGAGCCGCCGCCGGAGATCAGGCAGATCACCAGGTCGTCGGCGCTGAGGCCCTGCACCAGTGCCAGCAGCCGGCCGGCGGCCTCGCGGCCGGCTGCGTCGGGCACCGGGTGGGCCGCCTCGACGATCTCGATGCGTTCGCAGGGCACGGCGTAGCCATAGCGCGTCACCACCAGCCCGGACAGCTCGCCCGGCCAGTGGCGCTCGAGGGCCCGGGCCATCGCCGCCGAGGCCTTGCCGGCCCCGATCACCAGGGTCCGCCCCTTGGGCGGCGCCGGCAGGAAGCGCGGGATGCAGTGCTCCGGCTGGGCGGCATTGACCGCCGCGGCGAACAGGGCCTGGAGCAGGTCACGGGGGGAAGAGGAAGTCATGTTCTGTCCTTTGATCGATGGGACGCCGCCCTGCGGGGGTCGGCCATAGCTGCTTTCATATCAGACTTGGACCGTTCCAAGCCTGACTTGGACCTGTCCATCCCTGATTTGCACAAGTCCAGGTCCGGGTTGGAAGTGTCCATCTCCGATCTGGACGCGTTCAAATCAGACTTGGACGCGTCCATCCCGGACTTGGACACTTCCATGTTCGGGATGGAATGTTCCATCCCTGATCTGGACGCTTCCATGTTTGAGATGGAATGTTCCAGCGCGGATTTGGACCCTTCCAAGCCGGAGCCCGACTGCCGCAGCCCGGCGCCTTGAATCCCGGCTCAGCGCTTGCCCAGGTCGATGAACCTCACCCACTGCGCCCCCTTCCACAACACCTCGCGGCCCATGTCCATGAGCTGGTCTGCCCCTTCCACCACGGTCAGGAAGTGGTTGCCGGCCAGTTGCCCCATCTTGCTGGCAAAGCGGCAGCTGCCGTAGGCAAACAGGATCTCGGTCTCCGAGAAGCCGCCCGGGTAGAGCAGCACGTCGCCGCGCGAGGGGTGGCTGGTGTGGTTCTCGAAATCCAGGCCGGTGTCGAAATCGGCCAGCGGCACCCACACCGCCTCGCCGCTCCAGCGGGAGTGGATGACCTGGTTGGAGAAGGGCAGCATCTTCAGGAAGGCCGCGCAGGTCTTCGGCGCGGCCTCTTCCTCCAGGCGCGCGACGAAGCGCCGCGAGCCCACTTCGATGGCAAGGTGGCGCATGGCTCGGCTCCTCAGGCGGCCTGCTGGCCGATCTCGAAGTTGGCCATCTTCTCCAGCGCCCGCACCAGGGCGGAGTGGTCCCAGCCGGCGCCGCCATGGGCCGCGCAGGCGTTGAAGAGCTCCTGGGCGGTGGCGGTGTTGGGCAGCGGCACGCCGAGCTGGCGGCCGGTGGTGAGGGCCAGGTTGAGGTCCTTCTGGTGCAGTTCGATGCGGAAGCCCGGGTCGAAGGTCCGCTTCACCATGCGCTCGCCGTGCACCTCGAGGATGCGCGAGTTGGCGAAGCCGCCCATCAGGGCCTGGCGCACCCTGGCCGGGTCGGCACCGGCCTTGGCGGCCAGCAGCAGGGCCTCGCCCACCGCCTCGATGGTCAGCGCCACGATGATCTGGTTGGCCACCTTGGTGATCTGGCCGTCGCCGTTGCCCCCCACCAGGGTGATGTTCCTGCCCATCAGCTCGAACAGGGGCTTCACCTTGTCGAAGGCGGCCTCGCTGCCGCCGACCATGATGGTCAGGCTGGCGGCCTGGGCGCCCACCTCGCCGCCGGACACCGGGGCGTCCAGGTAGTCACAACCGAGGGCCTGGATGCGCTGGGCGAAGCCCTTGGTGGCCACCGGGGAGATGGAGCTCATGTCCACCACGATCTTGCCCGGGCTGAGGCCGGCGGCGACGCCCTCGGCATTGAACAGGGCGTCCTCCACGTGGGGGGTGTCGGGCACCATGGTGATGATGATGTCGGCCGCCCGCGCCACCTCGGCACCGCTGGTGCAGGCTTTGGCGCCGGCTTCGACGAGGGCCGCCGGGGTGGCGCCGTGGGTGTAGGTGTGCACGGTGTGGCCGCCGGCGATGAGGTGGCCGGCCATGGGGGCGCCCATGATGCCGAGGCCGATGAATCCGATGTTTGCCATGATCTTGTCTCCTGTCCTTGTCTTTGTGGGGGTCTCGTCGGGGTGGGGGCTTCAGTAGGCCTGGAGCCAACCGAGCCCTTCGGCGGTGGTGGTGGCCGGCTTGTATTCGCAGCCGATCCAGCCCTCGTAGCCCAGGCCGTCGATGTGGCGCAGCAGCCAGGGGTAGTGGATCTCGCCGCTGTCCGGCTCGTGGCGGCCCGGGTTGTCGGCCAGCTGGATGTGGGCGATGCGCGGCAGGTGGCGGGCGATGGTGGCGGCCAGTTCGCCCTCCATGCGCTGGGCGTGGTAGATGTCGTACTGGATGAAGAGGTTGGCCGAGCCCACCGCGTCGAGGATCTCCGCGGCCTGGGCAGTCCGGTTGAGGTAGAAGCCGGGAATGTCGTAGGTGTTGATCGGCTCGATCAGCAGGCGGATGCCGGCCTCCTCGAGCTGCGCCGCGGCAAAGCGCAGGTTGGCCACGAAGGTCTCGCGCAGCACTTCGGCGGACACGCCGGCCGGGGCGATGCCGGCCAGGCAGTTGAGCTGGGTGCAGCCCAGGGCGGTGGCGTAGTCGATGGCCCGGGCAACGCCGTCGCGGAATTCGGCAACCCGCTCCGGGTGGCAGGCGATGCCCCGCTCGCCGGCCTCCCAGTTGCCGGCGGGCAGGTTGTGCAGCACCTGCACCAGGCCGTGGCGGGCCAGCCCGGCGGCCAGGTCTTCCTTGGCGAAGGCATAGGGGAAGAGGTATTCCACCCCCTTGAAACCGGCCGCGGCGGCGGCGCCGAAGCGCTCCATGAAGGGCAGCTCGGTGAACAGCATTGAGAGATTGGCAGCAAAGCGCGGCATGGTCTTTTCCTTTGTAGGGGCGGCTTCAGCCGCCCGGGCACACAGCGTTCAATCCAGCAGGGCGATGGCGGTGGGGGCGTCGGCACCCTTCTCGGCCAGCTCCTCGAACTCGTTGATGGCGTTGATCTCGGTGCCCATCGAGATGTTGGTCACCCGTTCGAGGATGATCTCGACCACCACCGGCACGCGGAACGCCTCCATCCAGGCACGGGCCTGGGCGAAGGCCGGCTGGATGTCCGCGGCCTGGCGCACGCGGATGGCCTTGCAGCCCAGGCCTTCGACCACCGTGACGTGGTCGACGCCGTAGCCTTCGGTTTCGGGGGCGTTGATGTTCTCGAAGGCCAGCTGCACGCAGTAGTCCATGTCGAAGCCGCGCTGGGACTGGCGGATCAGGCCCAGGTAGGCGTTGTTCACCACCACGTGCAGGTAGGGCAGCTTGAACTGGGCGCCGACGGCCAGCTCTTCGATCATGAACTGGAAGTCGTAGTCGCCGGAGATGGCCACCACCTTGCGCTGCGGGTCGGCCGCGCACACGCCGAGGGCCGCCGGGATGGTCCACCCGAGAGGGCCGGCCTGGCCGCAGTTGATCCAGTGGCGGGGCTTGTACACGTGCAGGAACTGGGCCGCGGCGATCTGCGACAGGCCGATGGTGCTGACATAGCAGGTGTCCTGGCCGAAGGCCTTGTTCATCTCTTCGTACACGCGCTGGGGCTTCATCGGCGTGGTGTCGAAGTGGGTCTTGCGCAGCAGGGTGCGCTTGCGCTCCTGGCAGTCGGCGGCCCAGGCCTTGCGGCAGGGCAGCTGGCCGGCCGCCTTCAGGTCGCGGGCCACCGCGATCAGCTGGTCGAGGGCCGCGCCGGCGTCGGAGACGATCCCGTAGTCCGGCCCGAAGACGCGGCCGATCTGGGTCGGCTCGATGTCGATATGCACGAACTTGCGGCCCTCGGTGTACACCTCCACCGAGCCGGTGTGGCGGTTGGCCCAGCGGTTGCCGATGCCGATCACGAAGTCGGAGGCCAGCATGGTCGCGTTGCCGTAGCGGTGGGAGGTCTGCAGCCCGACCATGCCGGCCATCAGCGGGTGGTCGTCGGGGAGGCTGCCCCAGCCCATCAGGGTGGGGATCACCGGCACGCCGGTGAGCTCGGCGAATTCCTGCAGGCGGGCCGCCGCGTCGGCATTGATGACCCCGCCGCCGGCCACGATCAGCGGGCGCTCGGCGGCGTTGAGCATGGCCACGGCCTTCTCGGCCTGGGCGCGGCTGGCGGCCGGCTTGTGCAGGGGCAGCGCTTCGTAGGTGTCGATGTCGAACTCGATCTCGGCCATCTGCACGTCGAAGGGCAGGTCGATCAGCACCGGGCCGGGCCGGCCGGAACGCATGATGTGGAAGGCCTGCTGGAAGACCCGCGGCACCAGGGCCGGCTCGCGCACGGTGACGGCCCACTTGGTCACCGGCTTGGCGATGGACTCGATGTCCACCGCCTGGAAGTCCTCCTTGTAGAGGCGGGCGCGGGGGGCCTGGCCGGTGATGCACAGGATGGGGATGGAATCCGCCGAGGCGGAATACAGGCCGGTGATCATGTCGGTGCCGGCCGGGCCGGAGGTGCCGATGCACACCCCCAGGTTGCCGGCCCGGGCGCGGGTGAAGCCCTCTGCCATGTGCGAGGCCCCCTCCACGTGGCGGGCCAGCACATGCTTGAAGCCGCCGTCCTTCTTCATCGCCGAGTAAAGGGGGTTGATGGCGGCGCCGGGCACGCCGAAAACGGTCTCCACGCCTTCCTTGCGCATCACCGCGGCGGCTGCATCCACTGCTCTCATTCGGGCCATGTGTGTCTCCTTGTAGGTCTGTCCGATGGGTCGATGGGGACAGCTTAGGGATTTGCAGATCCCGTTTGAATTGCTGGCGGGATCGGTTCTTTCGGTACTTTTGGTATGGGGTGGAGGGGGTCCTTCGTTCCACGTTGGATTGGCCGGGAGTTCGCCCCGGCGGGCGACCTTCTTTCTTGCTTCGCCAAGAAAGAAGGCAAAGAAGGCGACCCGCCTCCCCGGTCATTCGCTGCGCGAATGACTGCCCTGCGCTGCTCACGGCAGGCGGCCGGCGCGGAACTCGCCCTGCGGGCTCAGACAGCCGCGCCGGACTACCCCGCCTGCCGTTCCGCTGCTCGGCGGGTCGGAACGGGCTTTTCGCAAACACCGCGCGTTTGCTGAAGCCGAGGTTGGCTTCCAACGAGAAAAGCAAAACCCCAGCGTCTCGCACCCACCGGTCTTTCCGTAGAGGCTCGGTGCTTGCTGAAAGCCCGTTCTGACCCGCCGAGCAGCGCAGTATCGGGCGGGGCTTTCCGGCGCGGCTGTCTGAGGAGGCGTAGCCGACGAGTTCCGCGCCGGCCGCCCGATGCGAGCAGCGCAGGGGAGTCGTTCGCGAAGCGGACGACCGGGGAAGCCCGGTCGCCTTTCTTTCCCCCTTTCTTTGGCGACGCAAAGAAAGGGGTCGCCCGCCGGGGCGAAATCCCGGCCAATCCAACGTGGAACGAAGGAAAGCCCCCAAAACACAGCTACAGCCCCCCCGTCAGCAGCAGGTAACCCGGCAACCACCCGGTCAGCACGCCTTGCCCGATGGCCATGCAGGCGGTGGAGCGGGCCAGGGGGCGGCCCAGGGCGAGCAGCAGGAAGAACATCAGCCAGAGTATCGACCAGGCCACCCAGGACAGGCCCAGCCACCACTCACCCGGCGAGCTGGCCGCGCCCAGGGCGTCGGCGGCTACCGGCACAGCGGTGATCGCCACGAACAGGCTGAACCAGCCCAGACCGCGGCCGTCGGCGCCGCTGTAGCGGTTGATGGCGACCCACAGGTAGGTGAAGGAGAAGAGCAGCGACAAGGCCGCCGCCTTCACCGAGGCCAGGTCGGCCCCTTCGCCGAAGGCCAGCTTGAGGGCCACCAGCAGGCTGAGGCCGCCGGCGAACAGGTTGATCACCGGGATCTCCCGGTCGCCGATGCGGCCGAGCATCCACAGGCCGTTGAGGATCAGCACCGCGCCCACGTAGAACAGGGCCAGTCCGAGCAGCATGGCGGCCTCTCAGTGGCGCCCGAGGGCCGCCGTGCCGGCGAAGCGGGCGGCGCTGCCCAGCTCCCGTTCGATGGCGAGCAGGCGGTTGTACTTGGCAACGCGGTCGGAGCGGCTCGCCGAGCCGGTCTTGATCTGGCCGCAGGCGGTGGCCACGGCCAGGTCGGCGATGGTGGTGTCGCCGGTCTCGCCGGAGCGGTGGGAGGCGATGGCGGCGTAGCCGGCGCGGCGGGCGTAGGCCATGGCGGCCAGGGTCTCGCCGAGGGTGCCGATCTGGTTGGGCTTGATCAGGATGGCGTTGCCCAGGCCGTGCTCCACGCCTTCGGCCAGCAGGTGCACGTCGGTGACGAAGAGGTCGTCGCCGACCAGCTGGATGCGCCGCCCCAGGCGGTCGGTGAGCTGGCCCCAGCCGGCCCGGTCGTCCTCGGCCATGCCGTCCTCGATGCTGACGATGGGGTAGTCATTCACCAGGCTTGCCAGGTAGTCGGAGAACTCGGCGCGGGTGAAGGCGCGGGCCTCGCCGGCCAGCACGTAGCGGTCGTCCCGGTGAAACTCGGAGGCGGCGCAGTCGAGGGCCAGGGCGACCTGCTCGCCGGGCTGGTAGCCGGCGGCGCGGATGGCTTCGAGGATCAGGTCGAGGGCCTGGCGGGTGCCGGCCACGTTGGGGGCAAAGCCGCCCTCGTCCCCCACCGCGGTGGGCAGGCCGTAGCGCTGCAGCAGGCTGCGCAGGGCGTGGAAGACTTCGACGCCGGCCTGCAGGGCCTCGCCGAAGCGCTCGAAGCCGTGGGGGACGATCATGCACTCCTGGATGTCCAGGCTGTTGTTGGCATGGGCGCCGCCATTGATGACGTTCATCAGCGGCACCGGCAGCAGCGGCTCGAGCCCGTCCACGGCGAGGTGGCGGTACAGGGGCAGGCCGCGGCCGGCCGCCGCGGCGTGGGCGCAGGCCAGCGACGCGGCGAGGAGGGCGTTGGCGCCCAGGCGGGATTTGTCGGCCGTGCCGTCGAGGTCGCACAGGGCCAGGTCGAGGCCGGCCTGGTCGGCGGCATCACGGCCCCGCAGGGCGGCGGCGATGGGGCCTTCGAGGTGGGCCAGGGCGCGGCGCACGCCCTTGCCGCCGAAGCGCGCCGGGTCGCCGTCGCGCAGCTCGAGGGCTTCGCGCTTGCCGGTGGAGGCACCGGACGGCACCGCCGCCGTGCCCTGGTGGCCCGAGGCCAGGGTGACCGTGGCCTGCAGGGTGGGGTTGCCGCGGGAGTCGAGGATCTCGAGGCCCTCGACGCGGGTGATTTCATGCATGGGGATGAGTCTCCGGATACGGCAGCGGGATCAGAAATGCCATTCCAGCTGGAGAGTCGGCGTACGGGTGTTGATGCCCGGCTTGGTCACGCCGGCGGCGTTGGCGTGGTTGCCGAACTTGTTGAGCCACAGCTCGTAGCCGACCCCGGCGAGCAGGGTGTTCTTGCGGCTACCCGCCAGCTGGCCGACGTCCACCATCAGGGAGGTGCGCATCAGGGTCTCGGCCTCGGTCTTCACCTTGGCGTAGTCGCGGCCCTTGGCGGTGTTGTAGTTGAGGAAGCCCTGGAACTTCATGGGCAGGGAGGCCGCCTGGAAGGGGATGCCCCAGCTGACGCTGAGGATCAGCTGCGGGTCGAAGCCGACCTCGGCCTCGGGGCAGGCCGGGCTGCCCAGGCCGCAGTGGTTCCACTCCTTGCCGGCGAGCAGGCTCACGTCGAGGAAGCCGGGCACGTCGAACTTGAGGGTCGGGCCGGCCACCACCAGGCGCTTGCGGGGGGCGAAGCGGGTGTTCTTGGTGTTGAGGTCGAAGCCGCCGGTGAAGGCCACTTCCTTGACCGGGCCGAAGGACAGGTCCTTGTCGAGCAGCTTGCCCAGGTGCAGCTGGTGGCGGTAGGTGAGGTAGAACTCGGTGGCGCCGGAACCGCCGCCGGACAGCGGGTCGTTCTTGTCGGACTGCAGGACGTCCAGGTTGACGAAGTTCTGGCCGGTGGCATAGCCGCTGGCATGGGTGAATTGCAGCACATGCTTGCGCACGTCCTGGGTGTTGTTCGGCTCGCGGAACTGGGTGCCCCAGCGGTAGCCGAGGAAGCTGTCGCTCCAGGTGGCGGCAAGGGCGGCGGGGGCGATGGCGCCGAGCAGGGCGGCGAGGGTGAGGCTGCGGATCATGGTCGTGTCTCCTCTTTTCTTGTGATCGATGGCCGAGCGAAGCCCCGGCGTGCAGCGGACTGCACGCGCGATGGCGACGGAACGGCGGATTGGCTGAGGGTGGAGCTGGGAGAGGGTGGAGCGGAAGGCTTAGTGGGCTTCGGCGGCCTTGGCGGCTTCGATGGCCCCGGCCTCGTCGGCCTTGCCGCCGTTGAAGTAGAGGTTCAGCGCCACGGCGGCGATGGAGGTGAGCAGGATCCCGGACTCCAGCAGGGGGTGCAGGCTGTGGGACATCTGCTGGGTCCAGCGCGGCGCCACCAGGGGGATCATGCCGGCGCCGATGGAGATGGCGACGATGTACAGGTTGTTGCGCTTGCTCTTGAAATCCACGTTGGCGAGGATGCGCACGCCGGTGGCGGCCACCATGCCGAACATCACCAGGCCAGCGCCACCGAGCACGAAGGTGGGCACCGACTCCACCAGGGCCGCCATCTTGGGCAGCATGCCGAGCACCACCATGATGATGCCGGCAGCCACGCAGACCCAGCGGCTCTTCACCCCGGTGACGCCGACCAGGCCCACGTTCTGCGAAAAGCTGGTGTAGGGGAAGGTGTTGAAGAGGCCGCCGATCACGGTGCCCAGGCCATCGGTACGCAGGCCGTTGGAGAGGTCCTGCTGGCTGATCTTGCGGCCGGTGATCTCGGACAGGGCCAGGAACATGCCGGTGGATTCGATCATCACCACCACCATCACCAGGGCCATGGTCAGCACCATCACGATGTCGAAGGTGGGCATGCCGAAGGCGAAGGGGGTGACGATGTCCACCCAGTGGGCCTGGGCCACCTTGTCGAAGTGCATCTTGCCCATGCCGGCCGCCACCACGCAGCCGATCACGATGCCCAGCAGCACGGCGATGTTCGACACGAAGCCACGGCCATAGCGCACCAGCAGCAGGATGGTGGCCAGCACGAAGGCGGCGATGCCCATGTTGTCGAGGGCGCCGTAGTTGGGGTTGTCCTTCATGGGCACCGGGCCGGGCAGCTTGACCTCGGGCGCGGCGGCACCGGGGGGCAGGCTGGCGGCAGACTCGGCCGCCCTGGCCTTGGCCGCATCCACCATGGCCACCAGCCTGGGCACATCGACACTCTGGGCCAGCGGCGCCGGGCCGCCCATGGCCCAACCGATGCCGACCCGCATCAGGCTGATCCCGATGATGGCGATGATGGTGCCGGTCACCACCGGCGGGAAGAAGCGCAGCAGGCGGCTCATCAAGGGCGCGATGGCGATCGAGATGAGGCCCGCGCCAATGATCGCGCCAAAGATCGCCCGCGCCCCCTCGGGGCCGCTCTGCACATTGGCCATGGCGACCATCGGGCCGACCGCGGCAAAGGTGACACCCATCATCACCGGCAGCTTGATGCCGAAGTGACGGCCGAAGCCGAGGGACTGGATCAGGGTGACCAGGCCGCAGCAGAACAGGTCGGCCGAGATCAGCATGGCCACGTGTTCCGCATCGAGCTTGAGGGCCCGCCCGACGATCAGCGGCACCGCCACCGCCCCTGCATACATCACCAGCACGTGCTGCAGGCCCAGGGTGAACAAGCGCCCGGTGGGCAGGCGCTCGTCCACCGGATCAACCGGCTGGACCTTTGATTCCTTTGAATGCTCCGACATGGAGGTCTCCTCTATCTTGTGTGTGCTCGAGCGTCTCTGCGGACGCTGAAGAAATGCCCGGAGGCACCGGGATCTGGAGCCAGTGTAGGTGGCGTGTTTCCGGCTGGCTGAACCGAGTCCTGATAAGGGAAATAAGCGCTTCGATATTGTTGCTTCGCAACATCGAATCTTCCTCCGAGCATGCGGCCCCTCTTCTGCCCGTACCGCAGTGCAACATCGAAGCCGCGGCGGGGAACCTGGCCCGGCGGGTGCCTGGGGGAGGGCTTCTGCGTATGCTGGGAGCCCTGCCTGCCGCCAGGCCTCCCACGCCCTGGCGCCGGACCTCAATACGATTCCACTGAAGTGCCATGACCTCCTCCTCCGCCCTGCCCCGCCGCGCCCTGCTGGCCCTGCTCGTCCTGTCACTGATCTGGGGCTACAACTGGGTCGTCATGAAGGAGGTGGCGCGCCTCGCCTCGCCCCTCGACTTCTCGGCGATCCGCACGGTACTGGGCGCCGCCGCGCTGTTTGCGACCATGCGCGTGCTGGGCCGGCCGATGCGGCGGATCCCCGGCCGCGACGTGGTGCTGCTCGGCCTGCTGCAGACGGCGGCCTTCACCCTGCTGATCCAGTGGGCGCTGGTGAATGGCGGGGCCGGCAAGACCGCCGTGTTGGTGTACACCATGCCCTTCTGGCTGGCACCGCTGGCCACCTGGTTGCTGGGCGAGCGGATCGGCAGCGCCCAGTGGGTCGCCACCGGCGTGGCCGCCGCCGGCCTGGTGATGATCCTGGAACCCTGGTCGATGGGCGGCAGCGCCTTCAGCAACCTGCTCGCCATGGGCGGCGGCCTGTGCTGGGCCCTGGCCACCGTGGTGGCCAAGCGCCTGCGCCAGCGACAGGCGGTGGACCTGCTGGCCCTGACCGCCTGGCAGATGCTTTTCGGCGCTATCGTGCTGTGCGTGGCCGCCCTGCTGGTGCCGTCACGCCCGATCGACGCCACACCGTATTTCTATGGCGCCCTGGCCTTCAATGCCCTGTTCGCCACCGGGCTGGCCTGGCTGTTGTGGCTGTATGTGCTGCAACACCTACCCGCCGCCATCGCCGGCCTGTCGGCCCTCGGCATCCCGGCCATCGGCGTGCTGTCCGGCTGGCTACAGCTGGGCGAGCGCCCGAGCCCGGCGGAGATGGCCGGCATGGGGCTCATCGGCCTGGCCCTGGCCATGATCAGCCTCGCCGGCCTGCGCCGCCCACCTTCACGGCCCTGACTCCCCGACTGCCATGCCCCCCCTTGCCTCCTCCCCCCTGATCCACGTGATCGACACCGCCCCGCAGCTGCCGGGCAGGCTCCAGCGCGTGGCACGCCAGCTCGGCGCCAGCCTGCATCACTGCTCCAGCGCGGAGCGCCTGCTGGTGGATCTCGACCCATCCCGGGCCTGCGTGATCCTGGCCGACGCGTCCCTTCCGGACGACGGCGCCCTGAGCCTGCTCGGGACACTGCAGCAGCAAGGCGCGGGAATCCCCCTGATCGTCACAGCGGCAGGAGCGGACGGGGGCGATGTGGACCTGTGCCGGCGCGCCTTCCGTGCCGGCGCAACAGACTTCCTGCCCCTCGATGCTCCGCTGGAAGTGCTGGCCGAATCCCTGCGCAAGGCGATCGGCACCCAGGTTCTCAACCGGGTACGACACCAGCGCGAACTGCGCACGCGGGCGCTCTATGCCCGCCTGTCAGGGCGTGAGCGGGAAGTGCTGGGGATGGTGGTGGCCGGCCTCACCAACAAGGAGATCGCCCGTGCCCTGAGCGTGTCGCCGCGCACCGTGGAGGTCCATCGGGCACGCCTGGGCATCAAGCTGGAGACGGACTCGCTGGCCCAGCTGGTGCGCGAGTATGCCCAACTGGTGGACGAGGACGATGGCGGCCAGGCCTGGCAGGCCTGTGGCCGCGCCCTCGGGTCGCCCCTGGCGCCGTCCGCAGCGCCCCTGTCCTGAGATCCGCCCCCTCAGCTGACCACCAGCTTGAGGGTGATGACCTTGCCGCAACAGGCCTCGTCGAGCATCTCGGCGGGGCCTTCGTAGGCATCGCCTTCCCTCACCTCGGCGCGGGACCAGGTCATGGCCAGGCCGTTCTCCGCCAGGAAGGTCTGCAGGGCGCGCACGCGCTTGCCCAGCAGCACCGGGTTGTAGCCCTTGGCCGGACGGTCGCCGTAGCCGGTGATGACCAGGCGGAAGCCGCTGCCCGGCTGGAATTGGGACGCCAGGCCGCGCAGGAAGCCCAGCCAGGCGGGACGGATGGTCTCGCCCCGCGCGTCGAACACTTCCTGCGGGTCCAGGGCCAGGGTCAGGGCCCGCTCGCCCTCCGCCTGCTCCACCGGCACCTGGAACTCGCCGGCCAGCACCAGCACCGCGCGGGAGCGTTCCGGCCACAGATCGGAGGCCGCCAGCGCCTGCACGGCCAGTGCCAGCAGGAGTCCCCAGCCCAGGCGGAACGTCCAGCCCTGACGCTGCATTTCACCCTTTCTTGCCACGTCTCCCTCCCGTGCTCACGGGCATCTCCCAAAGCCGCCGCAAACTCGCCATAAGGAGGGGCGACTCCCGCTGGGCATGGGATGCAAACATCGCGATGACCAGCCCCCGATCGAAATCCACCAGCAGGCTGCTGCCGTTCTCCCCCACGATGGCGGCCTGACGGGTTCGCCGACCCGGGTGGGCAAAATGGTACTGCCAGCCCACGTCCGCCCCAAGCGCCTTGACGGCCGCCGGACGCTCAGCGTCCTGCCCCCCCCCCGCCGCCAGGGCATCGGCAAACCAGGCGGGCAGATAAGTGCGCCGACCAGGGCGGCCGCGGGCGTCCAGCAGCGCCTGACCAAAACTCGCAAAGTCTTCAAGGCTGAGTGCCAGCCCATCCGCAAGCGCCGTGCCGACCCCGTCGGTCGCCCAGAAGGCGGGGTGGCGGGCGCCGATGCGTTCCTGCATCTCGCACAGGAGCGCAGCGACAGGCTGGCGCCGGGCCTTTTCGACCACCCACACCAGCAGCTCTCCCCCCGGACCGATCGCCTCCGCTCCATGCTCTCCTTCGGCCCGCGGCCATACAGGACGAGCCTTGAGCCAACCCCGCAGGTCCGCCCCCGGGGCCGCGGTCCAACCCGCCACGCTGCGCCACTGACCGATCTCGTCATCCCCCCAGCCCAGACCGGTGCGCCCATCCAGAAGGCGCTGCACGGGCCGCTTGCCCAACTCCCTGACATCACCCAACTCGGGAATGAGGCGGTTAATGGCCTTGTCCCGGGCCAGGCGACCTTCGCTGGCAGCTCTGGCCAGCCAGGCGACCAGGATGGGTCGGGTGGCTGACTGGAGAAGGCGCGGAGCGGCGGGGTCAAAGCCGCTGCGACGGTAGTCGAGGAGGGTTCGACCCTGGCGGAGGATTATCACCCCGTCAGCGTCGATCCGGTTTTCAAGCAGGAAGCGCAGGCTGCGTGTGCTGTCGTCCGCCGGGTCCGTGACCGATACCCTGTCCGGATCGAGGCGCCAGGAAGCCGCCGGCCGCGACGCCGCCGCACTGGCCGGCGCGACGCTAAGCCCGGGCATGAATTGCGCCGGGCGGGTCACGCCGAAGCGCAGGGTGCCGGCCTCCAGCCAGTTTGCGCGCGTCACCCAGGCGTTGCCTGCCTCGGTGCCAGGCCGGGACTCCCGCGTCGTGCACGCTGCCCCCACATGCGCACAGACCACGCTGGCAAGCAGCCCCAATGCCAGTGATGCCACAGACGGCATAGCCATCTAGATCCCCCCCCCTTGTATGGATGGCTCGGCAAAGCGCTCAACAGCTTGCCGGGTCAGCTCATTGAACGCATGCTGCCCCGTCGCCGCCCGAGCACGCAGCCAGGCGGCATCACCAGCACGAGCCTCGGTGATTTCCCGCAATGCATTGAGCTGGCCGGAACAGCCCAACGCCGCGGCATCACCTGCCAGCGTGGCAAGCAATGCCTCCAGCGCCGTGGCCAGGCACCGCGGCTCGCGGCGTAGAGGGTCAGCCAGTTCAGCCTCGAAGCCAAAGCGGCAGGCCTGGAACTTGTTGTGCCGGGCCACCAAGGTCTGCAGCACCGGATCCACCGGCGGCCGCTCCCGCAACAGGTAGCGGCACAGACACTGCGCCAGGGCCGCAAGTTGCACCGCACGCGCCACGCTCAACGGAGTGTCGCAGATGCGCAGTTCAACAGTGCCGTACTCGGGCTTGGGGCGCACATCCCAGTACAGATCCTTGATGCTCGCGGCTACGCCGCAGGACTGCAACAAGGCCATGTGGTCGAGGAAGGCGGCCCAATCCGCGACGTCAGGGGCCTGCCCCGACAGGGGAAAGGCCGACACGGCGTTGAGCCGCGCCGACTGGAAGCCTGTGTCGGTGGCATCCATGTAAGGCGAGGAGGCCGACAGGGCAATGAAATAGGGGATGTGGGCGTTGAGGGCATGGGTCAGCCAGATCGCCTCATCGCCGGAGCGCACGCCCACATGGATATGCTGGCCGAACACCGTGAACTGCTTGCTGAGGTAGCCGTAACGTTCGTTCAGAAACGCGAATCGCTCGCCAGGCGAGATACGCCTCTCGGGCCAGCGATGGAAGGGATGGGTTCCGCCACCACACACCGCGATGTTGTTGCGCCCGCAGTGACGAACCAGCAAGGCCCGCAGGCCCTCCAGGTCCGCCGCGATGCCGGCAATGTCCTGACGGGGCTTGGAGTTCACCTCGATCATGCTCTCGGTGATCTCTAGCTTCACCTCCCCATGGCTGTCATCACCCGGCAAGCTGGCCAGCAGATCGGTGGCCGCGCGGGTAAGGTCGTAGTCCCGCAGGGACACCAATTGCAATTCCAGCTCCACCCCGAGGGTCAGGGGACGGCTCGACGCAAAACGCAGACCCGCCAGATCGCTCATTCTGTTCTCCTCCCGGCGGCCGGCGCCGTCTCCCCCGCCCGCACCAGCGCCGCACGGCACAATTGCGGGCCAATGAACTCCATCACCGCCGCTGCCAGCAGCGGCAGCACCAGGGCCTGGCCGCTGACCTCCGGATAGATCGTCGTCAGTTCGGCCGCCATGAAGATGGCCGTGGCGGAGAGCGGCTGGATGCCCAACCCGACCAGGCGCCGCTTGGCCATCGGCAGATCTGCCTGGCCGACGAGAGTAACCCCGCCAAACTTCGCCAGCCCGCGCACCAACAGCAAACCCAGCACCTGGGCCACCGCCAGGGGGGTCATGTCGGTGAGAGGTAACATGGCCCCCGTGACGACGAAGAGGACCACGGCCAGGAGACCATGCCCCTGAGGCAGGCTGGCGTAGGTCAGCACGCGACCGCGATCCAGGCTTCCCAAGGCAAGCCCCATCATGAAAAGGCACAGGAAGACCGGCACTGCCACCATGCGTGCCAGCCCGATGGCAAGCAAGGCCGCCGCGACCAGCACAAAGACCTGGGCCAGCGCACCACCGGACTGCCGGGCCGCCACCGCCAGGGCCAGGCGGGCGCACAGCCAGGCGATGATGCCACCGCCACCTACCACCCAGCAGGGGTGGGCCAGGCTGTTGAGCCAGTCACCCGACTGCTCTGCATGGATGACCCCCAGCACTATCGCAAACACCACAAATGAGGCTGTACAGTTGATCGCAGTGAGCACCTGGGTACGCTGTGCGACCTGCCCCTCGGCCCGGCACTCCTCGGTGATGAGCAGCACCACCGCCGGTGCGGAAGCCATGGCGATGGCAGCCGTCGCCGCGCTCCAGGCGGGTGACAGATCCACCGCCAGCCAGGCAAAGGCAAACAGTCCGGCAAAGGCGAGCCCCGCCTCGGCGCCGGCGCTGCGCAACAGGCCGGGATTGAGCCTGAGCCAGCGCCAATCCAGATTGCGCCCGGTCTCCATCATCAACAGCCCAAGAGCCACATCTGCAACGGGGCGTGCCATCGCCACCCCCTCGGCATCCAGCCAGCCCAACCCCTCCGGACCGCACACGGCGCCCGCCAGCACATAGCCGACGAGGCGCGACAGCCCCAGACGGCGCTGCAGCAACTCCCCCACCACCAGGCCGGCGATCAGCAGCAGGGCGAACAGAGCCAAGGCATCAAGTTGATCTGGAAAAGGGGGGAGGAAGAAGAGGCGATCCTGCAGGGCCTCCCAGGCGTCACGCAGAATCGTCATGAGGGACGGGCTCCGTTCGGCAGATGGCGCTTGCCGCGACGAGGCTGGTAGCGCCGCGCCTCGCCGAAGCCGATGATTGCCAGTTGCGTGCAGAGCGGGCCGAGCAGTTGCATCAGCACGATCAGCCCCATCAGAGCGCCCGCCAGATGCGGGGCGTCACTACCGGCCAAGCCGGCATCGCCCAGCAGCACCAGCGCCACGCTGGACATGGGCAGTAAGCCCACCGCAGTGAACAGGGCCAGCGCCGGCGCCTGCCCATCCAGACGGCCTGCCACATGCAGGACACCCCAGTGGCCCCCGAATCGTGCAAGCGCAAGGGCCACCGCGAGCGGCCAGTGCATGAGCAGTTCGCCGATATCCAGGGCAGCCCCCGCCAGCACGAAGGTGACCACCAGGAACACCCGCGCATCCGATGCGATCCGCAGGGCTACGACCCTTCCCTGCCGGTCTAACAGGCGGGTCAGCACACCAAAAGACAGCAACGTGAGCAGCGGCGACACATCGAGGCTAAGGGGCAGCCCCGTGCCGATCACGATCAAACCCAGCAGCATCAGATGCTGATGCTCCGCATGGTGGCCAAGCCAGCCGGCCGCGCGGCAGGCCAGGGCCGCCAGGCCTGCCCCCAGCGCCACGGACAACAGCAGTTCGGCGAAGGCTCCTGCCACGTGGGCTACCGTGAGTCCCGCATCGTCGGTCTGCATCAGCGGGCGCAGCAGACACATCATGGTGAAGGCCACACAACCATTGATGGCGACCAGTCCATACAAACGACGAGTGGAAGGGCCATCGGCACCCACATCGGCGGTTGTGGCAATGGTGATCGCCGGCGACGTGGATAGCGCCACCGCGGCACCGAAGCCCGCCGTCAGTGGATCAGCGCCGGCCCACAACAGCACGCCGCCGACCACGGCCAGCACACCGCCGCTTTCGGCCAAGCCGGTCAATACCAGGCGCCGGTCAAACCCCTCTCCTGGCGCGGGCAGGCGGTTGCCCAGTTCGAACAGGATCAGACCCAGTGCCGGGTAGATGAAAAACTGGGCAGCCCCCAACACATAGGGATCGACCCAGCGCAGACCACTGTTGCCGAGCATGACCCCCACCAGCACATAGCCTGTGGTGCGTGGCAGATTGAAGACTCGGCGACTCAGTTCTCCGCCCGCCGTACCGGCGAGCAGCAACAGTCCGAACAGCAGCAAAGGGGATGGTTCAAGATCGCTGAAGGAAAGCGGCATGCAAAAAACAGAGGGCTCCACGCCCCGACCTGAACCGGGATCGCGGAAGGCCCTCCAAAGTCTCCTTGCTGGTGGTTGCCCGTTGATGGAACGGGTACGAATCGCATCGGCCATGCAAGGCCGACGTCCCCTTTCCTAGATAGATTGCCATCAATATAATTTGCAGCAATAAATTTCGCAAACCCTAAAGCCGTACTCATGATCGTCTTGAACCGGCTGTGGGGCTTTTGTTTCCCCTTTCTGCCCCCGTCCTGGAGTTCGATTTCATGAAACAAACCGTCCTGGCGAGCCTGCTGGCCTGTGCCGCCCTTGCCGCCTGTTCCACCACCGCAACCAAGACCGTCACCGCGCCGGAAAGCGCCCCTGCCGCGGCCCAGGCCAACACCGCCCCGGTCGCCGCCGACAAGCTGTCCGCCGCCGAACTGGAGGCTCGCCGCCTGGCTGCTGCGCGGACCGAGCTGGCCAAGAAGAGCGTGTATTTCGATTACGACAAGTTCACCGTGGCGGCCCGCTACCAGGATGTGGTCAAGCAGCAGGCGGACTTCACCGCCGCCACCGCGAGCGACCTGATCTCCGTGGAAGGCAATGCCGACGAGCGCGGCAGCCGGGAATACAACCTGGCGCTGGGTCAGAAGCGCGCCGAAGCCGTTCGCAAGGCGCTGGTGAACATGGGCGTGGCCGACAGCCGCATCGAGGCGGTCAGCTTCGGCAGCGAAAAGCCCCGCGCCACCTGCCACGACGAGAGCTGCTGGTCCGAGAACCGCCGGGTGGACTTCGCCCACAAGGACCGCTGAGCGTCCCGCAAAAAAAAAAGCCCACCGGCCGGGAGGGAGGGAGAACCGGCGGTGGGTTGCAGGAGAAGGCTGGCTGTGCAGAGGCGGCTCCACCGCCCTTGCATGCCAGTGAATATCGTTCAGACCGCCAGCAGGGCGTCCAGCCGGAAGCGGGCGATCTTGCCGATCTCAGTGAGGCAGGTGCGGAACTCGCCGGCCCGGTCGCGGGCCAGACGGGCCTCCACGGCGTCCATGATCTGGTAGCGGGACAGGCCCTTCACCGCGATCACGAAGGGGAAGCCGAAGCGCTCCCGGTACTGCGCATTGAGACGGCGCAGGCGGGCCAGTTCCTCGGCGCTGCACTGGTCCAGGCCGGCGCCGCGCTGCTCGCCGGTGGACGCGGTGGTGAGGGTGCCGGCGGCCGCTTCCTTGCCGGCCAGCTCCGGGTGGGCGCGGATCAGGCCGAGCTTCTCCTCGTCGCTGGCGGCGTCCAGCACCGCCAGCATGGCGGCGTGGAGCGCGTCGACGCTGGCGAAGGGGCGGGCCGCCCAGGCCCGCTCGGGGATCCAGGGCGAGTGTTCAAAGATGTCCGCCAGGCGGGCGACGAAGCCGTCGCGGTCGGCGGCAGAGAGGGTCTCGAGCGTAGTCGTGGTCATGGGATGTCCTCGTGGCCGGCCTCAGTCGGCGAGCCGGGCGCCCTGGGCGTACCAGCGGGCGATGAGCTGTCGTTCCGTGTCGGTGATGCCGGTCAGGTTGCCCAGGGGCATGTAGCCGCTGGCAACGGTCTCGGCGATCTTGGCGGCGTGCTGGCCGATCTGTTCCGGCGTCTGCAGCACCACGCCCTTGGGCGGCTGGGCAAAGCCCTCGCGGGTCGGCTTGTCGGCGTGACAGGTGGTGCAGCGGTGATCCACCACCTGCCTGAAGGCCGCGAAGCTGACCTTGTCGCCGCCCGCATCCACCGTCTTGGGCGCCATCAGCACGATCAGTGTGACGAGCAGGGCCACCCCGGCGGCGGGCAGCCACCACTTCACCTGGCCCCGGTGGCGCAGCACGAAGAACTGACGGATCAGCACGCCGGCCAGCATCATCACCACCAGGATCAGCCAGCCGTGGGGGTGGGAATAGGTCATCGGGTAGTGGTTGCTGATCATGATGAACAGCACCGGCAGCGTGAAGTAGGTGTTGTGCACCGAGCGCTGCTTGCCCACCTGGCCGGGGCGGGTGTCCACCGGCAGGCCGGCGCGGATCTGCTCGACCATGCGCTTCTGGCCGGGAATGATGTGGATGAAGACATTGGCCACCATCATGGTGCCGAGCATGGCCCCCACGTGGATGTAGGCGCCGCGGGCCGAGAACACCTGGTGCAGCAGCCAGTCGCAGGCCACCACGAAGATGAAGACCAGCACGGCGAGCAGGCCGTCGCGGCCCATCAGCGTGCGGCACAGGAAGTCATACACCACCCAGCCGACCGCCAGGAAGCCCACCGACAGGCCGATCGCCGCGCCCTGGCCGATGTCCAGCACCTGCTTGTCGATGAGGTAGCTGGAAGCGCCGATCCAGTACACCACCACCAGCAGGCTCATGCCCGACAGCCAGGTGGTGTAGGCCTCCCACTTGGACCAGTGGAGGTCGTCGCTGAGGGGTTCGCCCTTCGGCCCGGTGAGGAATTTCTGGCTGCAGTAGAAGCCGCCGCCATGCACGGCCCACAGCTCGCCGAAGACGCCGCGCTCGCCATCGGCGGCCTTCTTCGGCGGCCTCAGGGAGTTGTCGAGCATCACGAAGTAGAAGGATGCACCGATCCAGGCGATGCCGGTGATCAGGTGGAGCCAGCGCAGCAGCAGGTTGGCCCAGTCGAGGAGATAGGTTTCCATGTCTCGTCAGTCTCTTGCGGAAAGGCGGCGGGGCTCAGCTGCCGCGGTAGGTGGAGTAGCTCCACGGGGAGACCAGCAGGGGCACGTGGTAGTGCTGGGACGGGTCGGCGATGCCGAAGCGCAGCACCACCTCATCGACGAACAGGGGCTCGGGAAGGGCCGCACCGAGGCTGCGGAAGTAGTCGCCGGCGGCAAAGACCAGCTCGTAGCTGCCGGCCTCGAGGGCCTCACCCTGCAGCAGGGGCTGGTCGCAGCGGCCATCGTGGTTGGTGAGGGTGCGCAGCAGCTCGCGGCGCCCGCCGTCGATGCGGAACAGGGTCACCGCGATGCCGTTGCCCGGCCGGCCGTTGGCCGTGTCGAGCACGTGGGTGGTCAGTCGTCCCATGGTCTGTCTCCTTGTTGTGCTTGTATTGGATGGAGACGAGTGTAGGGCGAGGCGCGCTTAAGAAATCGGATATGGGCTTATAAGCCGTATATAGTTTCTGATATTTTCCTGGCCCCCCGGCCCCCCCCTGCGAGCCCCCGATGAGCAGCCGACGAAGCGAAGACCAACTCGACACCTACCTGCTGCGCATGCTGTGCCTGCTGGTCACCGAGCGCAGCGTGTCGCGCACGGCCCTCAAGCTGAACCAGTCGCAGCCGGCGGTCAGCCTGGCCCTCAAGCGCCTTCGCCAGATCCTCGGCGACCCGCTGCTGGTGCGGGAGAAGAGCGGCATGGTGCCCACCGAGCGGGCCCTCACCCTGCTCTCCCACGCCAAGGGCGCGCTGGCCGAGATCGACCGGATGACCTTCTCGCCGGAATCCTTCGACCCGCAGACCAGCCGCTACGAGTTCCGCATCGGTGCACCGGACTACCTGGCGCCGATCTTCATGGCCGGGGTGGTGGAGCGGATCCGCAAGGAAGCGCCCCAGGTGCGCCTGAGCCTGCAGTCGCTGGGGCCGAGCTTCGACTTCGAGCGCTCCCTGGCCGAGGGCGACCTGGACGTGGTGATCGGCAACTGGCCGGAACCGCCCCACCGCATGCACCTGTCGATGCTGCTGGAGGACGAGGTGGTGTGCCTGGTGGCGGCCAGCCACCCGCTGGCCCGCAAGGGCCTGAGCGCCGAGGACTACCAGCGCGCCGCCCACATCGTGCCGATGCCCTACTCGATCAGCCAGCGCGGCGTGGTGGATACCATGCTGGCCACCCACCGCATCAACCGGGACGAACGGGTGGTGGTGCAGTCCTTCACCACCGCCCCCTACCTGCTGCTGAACAGCGACCTGGTGTTCACCACCACCCGCCATTTCGCCCGCTTCTACGCCGACCTGCTGCCCCTGGCCATCCTGCCCTCGCCCATCCCCTTTCCGGACATGCGCTTCTACCTGCTGTGGCACGAGCGCAACCACCTCACCCCCGCCCACCGCTGGATCCGCCGCCTGCTCAGCGAGTGCGGGCGGCAGATCAAGGCCGGGTAGGGGCTGCGAAGGCCAGGGCGTCGTCCAGCCGGTCGTTGCCCCAGAACATCTCCTCCCCCATAAAGAAGGTCGGTGCGCCGAAGACGCCGCGGGCGCGGGCTTCGTCGGTGTGGGCACGCAGGCGGGCCTTGACGGCGTCGCTGCCGGCGGCGGCCAGGATCTCCGCGGCCGGCAGGCCGAGGCCCTCCAGCAGCGGTGCCAGGGCAGCCTCGCTGTTGATGTCCTGGTCATGCACGAAATTGAGCTGCATCACCGCCTGGCAGAAGGCGCCCACCCAGGGCTCGCCTTCACCGGCCAGGGCCACCCGCAGGGGCAGCACACCGAGGCGCGGAAAGACACTGGGGCGCTGCCAGGGCAGGCCGTACTTGCGACACTCGCGGACCATGTCCTGCCACATGTAGGCCCCCTTCTCCTTCTGCAGCACGAAGGGCGAGTTGTCCATGCCCAGGGCCCGGAAGATCGGGCCGAGCAGGAAGGGCTTCCACAGGACGCGCACCCCCTGGCGGGCGGCCGCCGCCTCGATGCGCATCACGCTGAGATAGCTGTAGTTGCTGCCGAACTCGAACCAGAACTCGAGGGCCGGCGCATGGGTTTCGGTATTCATGGTTTCTCCCTGGATCGGGGGGGAATGGAGGCGGCTCAATCGAACAGCACCAGGCAGCGCACTTCGATGCTCTGGCGCAGGGGCGCGTCGGCCGGCACAGCCGGCAGGTCGAAGGCGGCATGGGGGGTGAAGCGGGCCACGCCATTCACCCGCGAGTCGTACTGCTTGAAGACCAGGGCTTCGTGGCGGTCCATCTCCGGGTAGAAGGCCCAGCGGTGGCGGGCCGCATGGTGGAGCAGGTAGATCTCGCCGACCCGGTCCGGGTAGCGGATCTCGGCCGGCACCAGGTCATCGGCCAGCACCGAGCGGGCATCGCAGACGGCGAGGGGCGTATCCATCACGGGTCCGGCGATGGAGCGCCAGACATTGATGATGGCAAAGCGCTCCACCCCGGCCCGCCGGGCCGCGTCGGTAACGACCTTGTCGAGGCGGGCGCGGCCGGAGGCCTCGCTGTAGTCGTTATGGACCCGGCTCACCGCGGCCGGGCGGCTGCCGTCGCCCATCCGGCCGAAGCCCAGGGGCGGCCGCCCCGCCTCACGGCGCCGCACCAGGTGATCGAACACGAAGGCCTCCCGGGCGCCGGTCACCCAGCAGGCCAGCTCGGCCATCTCCGGGTAGTAATCGCGGCGGATCGCCTCATGGTCATGGAAGTCGGGCAACGCCGAGGGCGCCTCCCACAGCTCGTAGCCCTCGCGGTCCACCGACGGCCGCGCGGCGATGGCCCTGGCATCGGCGATGTGCATCACCCGCGCAGCGTAGGCGCAGTTCTCCCAGGGCGTGCCCGGCGGCGGCTCGTAGAGGTAATTGACCGGCCGGCCGGTCATGGGCTGCAGGTAGTCGAGCCCGGCGTCCACCCCGGGGACCCGGGGCGTGGCAGGCGAGAAGGCAGGCCGCAGGCCAGGGGAGTGGGACGGACGGCCGCCAGCAGCGTGGCGGACGGACACGGGAACGGGATCGATGGCCAGGGACATGGGAACCTCCGCAAAAATCGGATTGGAGAAGCCCGCCGCGGTCAGCCCGCGCCGGGTGCCCCCATTTGAATTCGGAATGCGAAGCCCCATCAAACGGGAAATTCTCAGGATTCACATGCGCCGTTCGCATGCCAGACGGCCACGGTGAAAAAGCGGGGGGAGGATTTTCCCGACCATTCCTCCAAGGCATGCGAGCCATGCTCTTTTTCCGTTTGTCACAGCACGCCCGACGCGTTCGAATGCAGCCCATGCACACCCGGAACCCGCTCAGGCGCTTCAGCCCCCTCGCCGGCCTTGCCCGGCTGATCGGGGCGGCCCTGCTGCTGGCCGCCCTGTACGGCGGCTTCCGGGCCTGGCTGGCCCCCGACAACCTGTTGGCGTGGCTGAGCACCCTGAGCTTTTGCGGCTGACCGGCATCTGCCCCCCTCCCCTCCCGCCGGTCAGCTGCCCTTTTCTTCTCGGCCAAGCGCTTCCTGACCTGTAGCAGCAGCCTCCGCAACGATCCACCTGGCCACCTCCTCCACCTCCGGCCGCGCCGCGGCTTCGGCACGCAGCAGCCAGAAGGCATTGGGGCTGGCCGGCCCCGGCCGGGGCGTATCGAGGCGGCACAGGCGGCCATCGGCCAGGGCCTGCCCGATCAGCTCGAGCCGCCCCAGGGCCACCCCCTGGCCGGCAATGGCGGCCTGCACCAGCTGGTCGTACTGGTTGAAGCGCAGCACGCCGCGGGGCTTCAGCGCGTCCCAGCCCTGGCTGGCCAGCCACTCGCTCCAGCGCAGCCAGGGGCGGTATTCCCCGTCGAACTCCAGCAGCACCCGGCTTTCCAGTGCAGCCAGATCCAGGGTGCCGGACAGCCCCAGGGAGGGATGGGCGACCGGCGCGATGGTCTCGCCGAAGAGCCGCTGGGCGCCCTCGGGCGCTGTCTCGGGCGGGCAGTAGCGCACCGCCATGTCCAGCCCGTCCACCTTCAGGTCGGCCACCCGGTTGCTTGCCGACAGGCGCACATCGATGCCCGGATGCGCCTGCAGGAAGTCCCCAAGGCGCGGCATCAGCCACAGGCCGGCGACACCGATGCTGGTGCTCACCGTCACCGGGCGGGCCGCGGCACCGCCGCGGAGCACGCCCACCACGTCCTGCAGGTCGCTGATCGCCCCGTCGGCGCAGCGGAACAGGCGCTCGCCCTCCGGCGTGAAGGAGATGGCGCGATGCCCGCGCAGCAGCAGGCGCACGCCGAGCATGTCCTCCAGGGCCAGCACCTGGCGGCTCACCGCCGACTGGGTGAGGCACAGGTCCTGGGCGGCCAGGGTGATGCTCATGCGCCGCCCCACCGCTACAAAGCCCCGGATCAGATCCAGGGAGGGAAGTCGGGCCAGACCGATTGACATGCAATCACCTCATACGAAAGAAACCAAAAAGTGGTTTGAAGCCCGGCTTGCGAGCCACTCTAATCAAGGCAGAAGAAGCCGCAACAGAAGCGGCTTCACTTTACCCAATCGAATGCGAGAAAGCCATGACAAATAGTTCGAACACCCTCACCAAGCCCTGGATGCTGGTGGTGGCCGGGGGCCTGGTGATGGGCCTGGCCCTCGGCGTACGCCACGCCCAGGGCATCTTCCTGGTGCCGGTCACGCTGGACCGGGGCTGGTCGCGGGAGGCCTTCGGCTTCGCCATCGCCCTGCAGAACCTGGTGTGGGGCCTGGCCCAGCCCTTCACCGGGATGATCGCCGACCGCTTCGGTGCCCGCCGGGTCATCGCCGGCGGGCTGGCCCTGTACGGCCTGGGGCTGTACGGCATGGCCGGCGCCGATTCCCTGGCGGGCTTCAACCTGACGGCGGGCGTGGGCATCGGCGTGGCCCTGTCGGCCACCTCCTTCGGCGTGGTGTACGGGGCCCTGAGCCGCCTGGTGCCGGCGGAGCAGCGCAGCTGGGCCCTCGGCCTGGCCGGCGCGGTGGGGGGCCTGGGCCAGTTCTTCCTGGTGCCCGGCGCCCAGGGCCTGATCGACCAGCTCGGCTGGATGGGCGCCCTCGGCGCGCTGGCCCTGCTCTGCGCGCTGCTGCTGCCCTGTGCCCTTCCCCTGCACGACCGGCCCGGCCAGGACCCGTCCGCCGGTTCCGGCCAGAGCCTGCGCGCCGCCCTGGCCGAGGCCTTCGGCCACCGGGGCTTCTGGCTGCTCAACTTCGGTTTCCTGGCCTGCGGCTTCCAACTCGCCTTCATCGCCTCGCACCTGCCCGCCTACGTGCAGGACAAGGGCTTGTCGGCCGGCACGGCCGTTGCCGGCCTGGCCACCATCGCCCTCGCCAACGTGGCCGGCACCTATGTGTGCGGGCTGCTCGGCGGCCGCTACCGGCGCAAGCACCTGCTGTGCATCCTGTACCTGCTGCGGGCGGCCGCCATGGCGCTGTTCGTGCTGCTGCCCCTCAGCCCGGCCAGCCTCTACCTGTTCTGCGCAGTGATGGGCTTTCTGTGGCTGGGCACGGTGCCGCTCACCAACGGCCTGGTGTCCCAGGTCTTCGGAGTCCGCTACATCACCACCCTGTTCGGCTTCGTCTTCTTCGGCCACCAGCTGGGCGCCTTCTTCGGGGTGTGGCTGGGCGGCTATGTGTTCGAGGCGACCCGTTCCTACGACCTGATCTGGCTGAGCGGCATCGCCCTCGGGGTGATCGCCGCCGCCCTGCACTACCCCATCGATGACCGGGAGATCCTGCGCCCGGCCGTGCCGGCCATACCGGCCTGAACCCGGGCAGGCCGGTTCGGCTCCGGGGGGCAGCGGGTTCGGCCCGGAGCCCGGTGAGTGTCCCTCCGGACTGAAGCTGTTCCCGCTGAGGCCAGTGGGTCTGGCTCCGGAACCGAACCTGTTTCCTTCCGCGGTGAACTCACTTCGCCCGGAGGGAAACACGTTCGGCACCGAGCCCAACATGTTCCCCTCTGAATCCAGATGGAGCGGCCCCGGAGGGGAACTCATTTCGCGCCGTGAGGAACTCGCTTCGCTCCGGAGGGAACCGGTTGCTCCCGGAGCTGAACTTCCGGGGTCCCCACCGCTCAGGGCGTGGGCCGCAGCCCCTCGCCCAGGCCTTGCAGCGGCCCCAGGGGGTTGGAGCGCAGTTCGGTCTCTTCGATGCGCGGGCGGCCGCTCCACTGCTTGAAGACCACCTTGTCGTTGACCACCACGATCAGGGCGCCGAACTTCCAGCCGGTGGTCAGGGTGTCGCGCTTGAAGTTGAGGAAGTCGAGCATGAAATTGCCCACCCGCTTGCGGTCGATGCGGCTGGGCTCCATGAAGTAGCCGACGCAGCCGTCCTGGGCCTTCATGCAGTCGAGGATGCCGGGTGGAATCGCCGCCCGCTCCTGCAGCGGCGAGGGCAGCACCGCGCGCACCACCTGGGAGTGGTTGAGGATCTGCACGTTGGGCGTGACCGCCGGATCGAAACCCAGCTCGCGCACCGTGGCCATGTCGGTCTGGTAAGGCACGATGCGGTCGTAGGCGTGCTTGGCCTGCTCGAAATCCTCCCAGTTGTTCTTCACGTCCTGCCGCGACGTGGGCAGCATGCTGGCGCAGCCCGCCAGCATGATGACGATAGGCAACACATGCAATTTCACGGTTCAGCCCCCTTGTCCGCACTCGCCACGGAAACCCGCCCCTCTCCTTTGTTTAACCCTATGTGACAGGCGCACAAGCCGCAAGCAGGACACGCTGGCGGGTGAGGAGAAGATCCTGTTTCCGCTCTCCACCGGCGCAGCGGACAGCGCGGGAGAGGCTCGGGTTTTCCCTGCTTGGACCTGCTCGATGGCCAGTCGTGCGGCTGGTGGTGGGCCGCCCGCGCAGTTAGCATGCCCGCACACCCACCGCCCCTCACCTGGAGCACCTTCCGCCATGCGCATCGCCCTTCTCTCCGACCTCCACCTGTCCGCCGCGCCGATGCCCTTTCCGCAGGTGGAGGCGGATGTCATCGTGCTGGCGGGCGACCTCGGCCGGCCGGCGCAGGCCATCGAGTGGGCGCGCGCGACGCCCCGGCCCACGCTCTACGTGGCGGGCAATCACGAGTTCTACGGCAGCGATCTGCTCAGCACCCGGCTGGAGCTGGGCCGGCTGGCCGCGGGCAGCCCGCTGCGGGTGCTGGAGCGCGGCGAGTGGGTCCACCAGGGCGTGCGCTTCCTGGGCTGCACCCTGTGGTCGGACTTCCGCATCTTCGACAGCGAGGCGGCACGCCTGCAGGGGGTGCAGGCGGCGCTGGGCTTCACCCGCGACTACACGCGGATCCGGGTGGCGCCGGACTTTCCCGAGACCTTCTCGCCGGCGCTTTCCCAGCTGCTGTTCCTGGAGTCGGTGGAGTGGCTGGAGGCGTGCTTCGCCCGCCCCCACCCGGGGCCCACGGTGGTGATCACCCACTTCGCGCCGAGCCTGCGCAGCGTCGCCCCGCAGTTTGCCGGCTCGCCGGTGAATGCCTGCTTCGTGTCCGACCTGGACGCCCACATCCTGCGCTGGCAGCCGGCCCTGTGGCTGCACGGCCACACCCACGACAGCTTCGACTACCGCATCGGCGCCACCCGGGTGGTGTGCAACCCCCGGGGCTACGCCCGCCGGGCCCACCCCGACGGGCCGCTGGAGCTGGAAAATCCGCGCTTCGATGCAGGCCTGGTGCTCACCCTGTGAGCGCCTTCAGACTCAGTAGGTGCTGCCGGTGGACGATGACAGCTGCCCGCCATCCACATTGAGCTCGTAGGTGGACGGCGCGCTGATGGCCGGCAGCTTGCGAACCTGCACGCGGGTGAAGGTGAGCGGCAGCCCGGGCGCCAGCACCAGGCTGGAATTGCTGGCGGCCCTGAGCAGGTAGGCGGCACCATCCACACCCGGATTGGCGACGGTCCTGAGGGTCACCGAGGGCGCACCGGCGGAGCCGGGCGTGGTGCTCATCAGCAGGGCGGTCTCCTGGTCCACCCCGATGGCCCGGGCGGTGGCGGCGGAGCTCCAGCCGTCGCCGATCACCCGCGCCAGGAAGGTTAGCAACCGCCCCATGCGGTCCCGGGCGTCGAAGTGGGAGTCGGTGACCGTGCCGGACAGGGGCTCGAAGGGCGTGCCGTAGGTCCAGAAATCCCGCTTGATGGTCACCGCATCGGGCTTGAAGGGATCGGCCAGGGCCTCGGCCGAGGTGATGGTGGAGGGGGAGGCGATGTAGGCGTACTGGCTCAGGATCATCATCCCGGCGCTGGTGCCGCCGACAGGGATGCCGTAGGTCCGGACGTGGTCGGACAGCACGCGCTCGAGCAGGGTGCCCTTCCAGAAGTTGTAGTAGTCGCCCTGGTCGCCGCCGGTGAACCAGATCGCCCCCGCCTTGCGGATGTAGCCTTCGAGTTCGGTGCTGTTGGCGGCGTCGACCGTGGGGACCACCACTGTCTGCACCGCAGCCAGCTTGCCGAGCTTGTAGATGAAGCTGTCGTAGGCCGGATTGCCGCCGGCACGGATCACCAGCAGGTTGCCGGGCCGGCCGGTCAGGCCGCTGCCGCAGTCAGCCATGCGCTCGATCATCCAGCGGAAGGCCTCCTTGACGTCCAGCCCGCCGCCCATCAGCACCGCCGCCCGGGTGGGCAGGGCATAGGCGCCACAGGGCAGGTAATCGACCGGCTTGCCATGGTCGTAAGTGCTCAGTCTGGCCTTGTTGGCCGCCAGCGCCGGCGTGACCAGGCCCGCCGACAGCAGCGCCGTGGCCAGCAGCACGGCCCGCAGGGCCGTCCTCGGCCTGCCCTGGCCTTGCGGATGCCCGGACATGGCGGGCCTGGTCGGATTCTTTTTCATGATTGCCTCCTCGTGATCGGATGCACTGAACGGCAGCATCGGGCCGGACCTGAACGCACCATTCTAGCCCTGCGGACACGCCGATCCGCCCGCCCTTTCGGGGCATCCGGTGGAAGGGAAAGCGGCCCCAAAGCCCAAAGCGGGCGACGATGCAATTGACATCAACCACCTCCGCCCCTAGCCTTGCCCTGAAAATACGAAATACATAATCCGTCGCAATTAATCCCGCAAAAGGAGATTCACCTTGACCGTCCAGAACCTCCCGCCCGACAGCTACCGCCAGGTGGCCGCCGGAGAAATCCAGACCAAGGTGCATATCTACCGGACCGCCCTCGGCGACGACGGCCCTGGCAGTGTCGGCTGGCAGGGCGCCGATGGTGACTGGCAGCAAGTCCCCCTGGCCGTCGGCGAGACCGTGGCCATCACGGTGGACGGCGCCGCCGGCACCCTGCTCAATCTATGCCCGGCCACCGTCCAGCTGCTGTGGAACAACATCCACATCAAGGACATGCAGGCCGTGCCGGAGGGCGGCGCACGTGCGCTGATGGCCCACCGCGGCGACTCTGCTCAGAAGGCGCCCGCCAGGGGGCTGCGGGAACACCACGGCAGCCCCAGGCGCGGCAACTGAGTTCGTCCGCATGACCTGAGGCTGAGCAAGCCAGCCTGGATTGAATACCTACCAGTTGGTAGGTATATTCAGCACCGGCCTTCGCCGTGGAACCGGATTCGCCCGACTCTTGCCACGCTCCGGCCCGGAGACTCCCATGCGTCCGATCCCTCCCTGGCTGCGCCTGCTGGCGGCACTCGTTCCCCTCCTCGCCAGTTCTCCCGCCCCGGCGGCCCCCCCCAATGACGCCGCCGCCCTGCGCGGCGTGACGGAGGGCAAGGGGATCTTCCTGATCGATTTCAACGATCCCCGCAAGACCGCCTTCTACCTGAGCATCATCAAGGAAACCCATGGCGGCATGCTGCGCCAGGGCGTCAGGCCCGATCTCATCATCGTGTACATCGGGCCGACCGTGCGCTTCCTGACCAGCAAGCCGGACAGCTCGCTCGAGCTGGATCACCAGGACGCGTTGGAGTCCATCGCCATGCTGGTCAAGGAGCTGGCCGACCTGGGCGTGCGCCACGAGGTCTGCGCCATCGCCACGCGGGTCCTTCGGATCGACGACAACACCCTGCTGCCCGGGCTGAGCCTGGTGGCCGACGGCTTCATCTCCCTGATCGGCTACCAGACGCAGGGCTACAGGCTGGTCCCCCTGTTCTAGGCGTCCGCGCCGGCCGGCGGAAGCGCCAGGGCCAGCACCTGCGCAAAGCCGTCCAGGGCCAGGGCCCGGGACTGCATGGCGCGGGCCACCAGGCTGCCGCCTTCGAGGGTGCTCAGGATCAGGGCCGCCAGGGCGTCGGCGCCCCCTGCCCAGCGCAACTGGCCGGCCGCGCAGCCGGCCCCGACGATCCGGCCCAGCCAGGCCAGATGCAGCTCGAAGTAGGCCCGGGTGCGGGTATGGAGGGAGTCCGGCAGCGCCGCCAGCTCGGCCGACAGGGCACAGCACAGGGGACGCAACTGCTCGTCGAAGCCATCCAGAAACAGCTCGGCATACTGCCGCAGGCGTGCCGGCGCATCGCCCGGCCCGGCCTCGATGTCGGCCAGGGCAGCGGCGAAGCGCGCCATGGCGACCTCGACGACCTCTTCGGCGAGGCGCTGCTTGGTGGGAAAGTGGTAGTGGATGCTGGCCTTGGTGATGCCGATCTTGTCGGTCAGGTGGGCGTAGCTGAAGGCCGAGTAGCCGGAACGACGGATCAGGTACTCGGCCTCGGCCAGCAATTGGGAGCGGGTTGGAGCGGTCATGGAGCGAAGGCTATCATCCCGCGCCCCGCCGGACATCAATGAACATGGCCCGCCCCCAGGGCCTCGGCTTCGATGCCCGGCAGCAGGTGCCCCACCGAGCGCCGATACTCGGCGGGCGCCACCGGCAGCGCCTTGTAGCGCTCCGGCAGGGGCCGGGCGAGGACTTCGTTCATGTCCAGGCCCTCGGCCGCCGCCTGACGCAGGGAGCCGGACAGCCACTCCAGCCAGTCACGGGTACGCCGGATCGGCGCCGCGTTGCCGGACACCGCCCCGTGCCCGGGCACCAGCACCTTCACGCCGCCGCCGGCCAGCATGGCATCAAGCGTGTCCAGGGAGGCCAGCCAGCGCGCCACCCGGGCATGGGGCGTGGTCGGCGCCCGGTCGTTGAAGACCAGGTCACCGGCGAACAGGACGCCACTGCCTTCGTCGAACAGTGCCAGGTCGGCCCCGGTATGCCCGTCGAGGGCCAGCACGCGCAGGCGCCGCCCCCCCACCTCCAGGGGCCCGGCCTGCAGGGTCCGGGTCGGCACCACGACCTCGGTACCCGACATCCAGTCGCCGCTCATGCGGAACAGGTTCTCGGCAAAGGCATTGCCCTCGCTGGCGATCCCCCGCTGCACCTCCGCCAGGCTGCCGAGCGGCACGTCGGAGAATGCCTGGTTGCCCAGGAAGTGGTCGGGATGGTGGTGGGTGTTGATCGCCAGCAGCACCGGCTTGTCGGTCACCCGGGCGATGGCTTCGCGCATTTGCCGGCCATAGCGCAGCGACGGGCCGGTGTCGACCACCACCACGCCCTGCGGCGCAACGATGAAGCCGGTATTGACGATGTTGCCGCCATTCCGCGTGTCGAAATCCTCGGTCTTGCCAACGAACACATACACGTCGGGCGCCACCGCCTGCGGCACCAGCCGGTAGTCGAAATCATCGGCGCGGGCCGCCAGGGAGACACAGGCCAGCAGGGCAAGGATGAGGCGCTTCATGGTGCAATCCGGACGTCGAAGGTGTTGCCGTTGTTGTCCCGCCCGGCAGCCTGCAGGGCACCGTCGCGCTTGCCACGATACAGCGTGAACACCGGGTTCTCGCTGACCGGCTGGGAGATCTCCAGGCGCATCAGGGGCGTGCCGGCCTCATCCCGGAGGGTCAGCGCCTCGAGGTGGAAGGCCGGGATGCCAGCAATCAGCCCGGTGTCCATCGGGTGGATGATGCGCAGGCGGACCCGGCCGGACATCGGCCCTTCGCTCCAGGCACGCGCCGTGACTTCGTTGAGGCGTCTCTGCCATTCGGTCGAGGTCGACCCGACAGAGGGCGCGGTGCAGCCGCCGCCGGCGGTATTCACCAGCGTGCCGCCCACATGCCACACGCCGTCGGCGGTTCTCGCCGCGGCCCGCAAGGGCGAGGACTGCTGCAGCTTGACCCGGAAGCCGAGGTAGGCGCTGGTGGCCTCCGGGTGGAAGCGCAGGATCTCGAGGATGGGGTTGAAGTCCGCAAAGACCAGCACCTCCTTCACATCGGGCAAGGCCGTGGCATCGACCGTGACCGGGACGAGCATGGGGTTTTCTGCGAGGTCGGGCGCCTCAACCTTCACCCGCGCATCGAACACATAAGCCTCGCCGGACAACAGGCTGCGCGCCATGTCCTCCCAGCGCGGCGAGCCCAGGGGGTCGGCGCCGCGCTCGGCGGCCCTGCCGGCCGGCACGGCCAGCACCGTCGCAGCGAGCACCGCCGCCATCATTGCTGCGACTCTCATCGCATCTCCTCCTTGGTCGTGGTAACGCCCCGCTATGGGTCTGGGGCCGGCGAAGAAATCGTCCGGCTTGCCGGGGCTGTCCTGACGCAGGAATATTATCTACTAGTTGGTAGGTTTGCAATGAAGCGAGGATGCGCAAGCGGTACGCAGAAAAGGCAGAAGCCCGGCGAAGTGCCGGGCTTCCGATATCGCGGGGGCTGCGCCGGGACGGGGAAAACCGCGCCCGGAGGCTTGGCTCAGGCCATCCCGCCCGAGGGCCCGAACATGGCCATCAGGGTCAGGTCTTCCTTGATGTCGAAGAAGGAATGCTCGGTGGTCGCGCTCACGAACAGCACCATGCCCGGCCCCACATCCTGTTCCTGGCCGTCGACGCGCAGGCGGGCGTGGCCTTCCAGGACCATGTAGAGCTCATCCTCGAAATGCGGCGCCTGCATGTCCCGGGCCCCGGCCGGCAGGCGGTAGAGTGCACAGGACATCTGCGAACTGCGCAGGAATTCGAAAATCGCCGGCTGACTGCCTGCGACCCGGTGCTTTAGCTCACTGAGGTTGAATACTTTCCACACGCTGAATGACCCCAAGGAGAATAGGTTTATCGGTTCCCCCGATAGTGCCAGAGGCGGAACTGCCGTCAAGCCTTTCCTGCCGCATTGCGTGCGAGGCTTTCCTACCTCGCACCCAGGCCGATCAACACGGCACAGTCCGATTTGCGGTATACCCCCTGTCGGCGTGGCGGGCGGCCACACTGGATCGGGAGACGAAATGCTTTCTGCAGTACTCAACGGCAAGCGCCGAGGCACCGGCCTTGCAGGCAAGCAACTGGTGCTCGGTGAGGCCGGCGGCGCCGAAGACGTGCTCACCGCCACCGTATTCGAGCGCCTGGCCTACCTGCCCGACCCGCTGCTCGAGACCTTCCTTGACCAGTTGCTGAACCTCGACGAGCCCCCCGGCCCACTGACGGAGATCCAGTTCTGGCCATCCTGGTACATGGCCGGCACACGTGTGGAACCGGACGTAGTGCTCCATGGCTGCGAACGCTGCCTGCTGGTGGAGGCCAAGCGCCACGATCACGGCCTGCAGCAGTACGCACAACAATTGGCCCGGGAGCTCATCGCCGGCACCTGCAGCGGGGAACTGCACCGCCCCGTGCTGCTCACCCTGGGCGGCCTGTCGGAGTACACCGAAGCCGCCGCAGGGCAACTGGGCGCGCAGATCGAAGCCGCGCTGGGCGACGCTGTCGTGGATTACGAACTGGTATGCCGCAGCTGGAACCAACTCTACCTGGCGCTCGAATCCACCATCTCCACCGCCCCGGCAGACAGCCAGCCCGGACTGCACCGCCTGCTCGAAGACATCGCCGCCACCTACGCCTGGCACGGGCTGCGCACCCACGCCCCGCGCTGGCTGGCCCAGCTTGGCGCGGCCGACATCCGGGTCACCACCTGCCCCCTCGGCAGCGTCTTCAGCGCCGCAGCCCCGAGCCCCCCGGTACTGAACCATTCCCTTGCTGGACTACCCGCCCCCGGCCTTGCCCGTGCCAGCTTTCCGCCCACCATCTGGAGCCTCCGCCCATGACAACCCCGCTCGACGCGGCCCTGCTCGATGTCCGCAAGGCCTATCGCCTGCTGGCCGACTACCAGCAGCGCATCCTCGAACTGCTCGCCTTCATCCGCACCGAGCTGGGTGCCGTCCACTATCACCAGCACTTCCGCAACAAACCACCACGCAGCCTGAACGGCCTGGAGCTGGACAATTCCGGGGGTGCGCGTCTGCTGCCCTTCAATGACGTATCGGTACTGTGGCTGCGTTACAACGGCCAGGACGACCCGGCCAACCAGCACCGCGCAGGCGACCTGCTCATCGACGTCTGGGTGTGCAGCGACAGCGGCAATGGCGTGGATGAGAAACCGATACTCAGCCCCGAGCAAAGCCACAGCGAATTACGCATCTATTTCTTCCTGTGCGACGGGGACGCGCAGGAAAACACCAACTGGTACTACCAGGTGTGGAATGGAACAGGCTATCCCCCCTTCGGATCCGTGGCGCCATGCGACAGCAACCCGGGCTACCGGGTCTACGGGGAAGCGCTGGAGCTGACGGATCTGTCCGGCGAAACAGCCGCGCGCGAAGCCATCAAGGCGCTGCGAGCCCGCGCATCCGCACAACTGGGGTACACGATCTGAGCCGACCTCCTGGAAAGGCACTCCGGAGTGCCGATGGCAACACTCCACCCGGCCCTCCGGAACACCTCGTCCAGGATTACTTCAGATCAAAACGATCCAGGTTCATGACCTTGTTCCAGGCTGCCACAAAGTCACGTACGAACTTCTCCTTGGCGTCGTCCTGGGCATAGACCTCGGCCAGGGCACGCAACTGGGAGTTGGAACCAAAGATCAGATCGACCCGGGAAGCGGTCCAGCGGACTTCACCGGTCTTGCGATCGCGCCCTTCGAAGCTGTCCCCGACCTCCGAGGTTGGCACCCAGCTCGTCCCCATGTCGATCAGGTTCACGAAGAAGTCATTGCTCAAAGTCTGGGGCCGCGAGGTAAACACACCCTTCGGCGAGCCACCCGCATTGGCGCCGAGCACGCGCAGACCACCGACGAGCACCGTCATCTCGGGAGCGCTGAGGGTCAGGAGCTGGGCCTTGTCCACCAGCATTTCCTCTGCCGACACGGAGTAAGCCTGCTTCTGGTAGTTGCGGAAGCCATCTGCCTCGGGCTCCAGCGCCGCGAACGATTCAACGTCGGTCTGCGCCTCGGTGGCATCACCACGACCCGGAGCGAAAGGCACGTCGACCGCGTGGCCTGCCGCCTTGGCTGCAGCCTCCACCGCGGCACAGCCGCCCAGCACGATCAGGTCGGCCATCGAGACCTTCTTGCCCCCCGTCTGTGCCGCGTTGAAGGACTGCCGGATGCCCTCCAGCGTGGCCAGAACCCTGGCCAGCTGCGCCGGCTGGTTGGCCTCCCAATCCTTCTGCGGGGCCAGCCGGATGCGGGCGCCATTGGCACCACCCCGCTTGTCGGAGCCCCGGAAGGTTGAGGCCGAAGCCCAGGCGGTGGACACCAGCTCTGCAATCGACAGGCCCGCGGTGAGCACCCTGGTCTTGAGATCGGCGATGTCCCGGGCATCGATCAGCAGATGATCGACCGCAGGAATCGGATCCTGCCAGATCAGGTCTTCAGCCGGCACTTCGGGGCCGAGGTAGAGGATCTTGGGCCCCATGTCCCGGTGGGTCAGTTTGAACCAGGCGCGGGCGAAGGCGTCGGCGAAGGCCTGCGGATCCTGGTGGAAGCGGCGCGCGATCGGCTCGTAGATCGGATCGAAGCGCAGCGACAGGTCGGCCGTGGTCATCATCGGCGGGTGCTTCTTCGACGGATCGTGGGCGTCAGGGATCAGGTGTTCCGGCTTGACGTCCTTCGCCACCCACTGCTTGGCCCCGGCAGGGCTCCTGGTGAGCTCCCATTCATAGCCGAACAGGGTGTCGAAATAGCCGTTGTCCCAGGTCGTGGGATTCGGCTTCCAGGCGCCTTCGATGCCGCTGGTGGTGGTGTGCACGCCCTTGCCGGAGCCGAGCTGGTTGATCCAGCCCAGGCCCTGCGTCTCGATCGGCGCGGCTTCCGGCTCGGGCCCCACCAGGGCCGGGTCGCCCGCCCCGTGAGCCTTGCCGAAGGTGTGGCCGCCAGCGACGAGTGCGACGGTCTCTTCGTCGTCCATGGCCATGCGGGCAAAGGTTTCGCGCACATCACGGCCCGAGGCCACCGGATCGGGATTGCCATCCGGACCTTCCGGATTGACGTAGATCAGCCCCATCTGCACGGCGGCCAGGGGATTCGCAAGCTGCCGGTCGCCGGAATAGCGGCTCATCGGCTTGTCGCTGGTGGCCAGCCATTCGGCCTCGCCCCCCCAGTAGACGTCCTCCTCGGGTTGCCAGATGTCGGCGCGGCCGCCACCAAAGCCGAAGGTCTTGAAGCCCATCGACTCCATCGCCACGTTGCCGGCCAGGATCATCAGGTCAGCCCAGGAGATCTGGTTGCCGTATTTCTGCTTGATCGGCCAAAGCAGGCGGCGGGCCTTGTCCAGGTTGCCGTTGTCGGGCCAGCTGTTGATGGGCGCAAAGCGCTGGTTGCCAGTGCCGGCACCACCCCGGCCGTCAGCGGTACGGTAAGTCCCGGCGCTGTGCCAGGCCATGCGGATGAACAAACCGCCATAGTGCCCCCAGTCGGCGGGCCACCAGTCCTGCGAAACGGTCATCAGGGCCTGCAGGTCCTTCTTCAGCGCGGCGAAGTCCAGCCGCTTGAAAGCCTCTGCATAATCGAAGCCCGGATCCATCGGGCTGGAAGCGGGCGCATGCTGGTGCAGGATGGCCAGGTTCAACTGCTTGGGCCACCAGTCGCGGTTCGACCGGACTCCCACGGTGGAACGGGCACCCCCACTGAACGGGCATTTTCCTTCGTTGCTCATGACTGTCTCCCTCTGTATCCATGGTGATCGGCGTATTGCTCGATCCGAAGCTTAGCCATGCCCCATCCTTACTTCTATTGAATTCATCCAATGACGATGATGGGGCTCTGCTATCGCCACCGCGTGGAGCCTGCCCGGCCATGGTTGCCATACCGATCGAAACCATTCAGCATGATCAGCCCTCAAGACGAAAGGAAGCCCGATGAACCGCGCCCCGTCGATCACCCTTTATGGAACCCCACCTTCGGGCCATGCCCACCGGGTAGAGGTGCTGCTCAAACTGCTGGGCCTGCCCTACAACTACGTTACGGCCACGGTTGACGTGCGCCGGACACCCGAGTTCCTGGCCCTGAACCCCCTGGGGCAGATTCCGGTGCTGCAGGACGAAGACACGGTGATCTGCGACAGCACCGCAATCCTCATCTACCTGGTGGAAAAATACGCGCCGGACAGCCCCTGGCTGCCCCGCGATCCGAGGACCCGCGCGGAAGTACAGCGCTGGCTGTCGATCGCATCGGCGGAAGTGCGTTTCGGTCCGGCCACGGCCAGGGCGGTGAGCCAATGGAACATGGCCGGCAATCTGGACAGCGCCAAGGCCATTGCGGCCCGGCTGTTCAATTTCATGGAAGGCCATCTGGCCGGGCGCCTTTTCCTCGCGGCCCCCCACCCTACCCTGGCAGACCTGGCCTGCCATGCCTACATCGCCCATGCGCCAGAAGGAGGGATCGATCTCTCGCCCTATCCGCACATCCAGGCCTGGCTGGGTCGCGTGGCGGCAATCCCCGGCTTCACGGACATGGCCCCGCTGCCGCTGCCACAGCAGTGACCCACCCCGTCCCGATGCCCCTGCGTCTTGCCAGAAGAGACTGAAACATGCCGATGACACCTGAAGAGGTCGCCGCCTTCTGCCGGGCGCTGCCCGGCGCCTGCGAATCCATCAAATGGGGCAACAACCGGGTCTTCTCGATCGCCGGCAACAAGATGTTCGCCATCGTGGATTTGATCGACAAGGGAAAGAGCAAGCTGGCCTTCAAGGTCGACGACGACCTCTTCCTGGGCTTCACCGACCGGCCCGGCATCCGCCCTGCCCCGTACCTAGCCCGGGCCCGCTGGGTCGCCATGGAGGCCCCCTATCCCATGAGCGGCGAGGAACTCCGGGCCGCCCTGGCACGCTCCCATCAACTGGTTGCGTTGCGCCTGCCGAAGTACCGGCAGGGGGAGTTCCTGATCGTCGCGGAGTAGCAGCCCAATCGGACCGGTGGAGCTACCACATCATGTCGTCAGGAACCTGGAACGCGGCATAGGGATCGTCCTCGTCGGTCGCGGCGCTGGTCTTGGTGACCCGCACGACCAGGGAGGGATTGCGCTCGGCGATCTTGTCGGCGATCACGCTCGGCACCAATTCGGTGGTCTCCCCCTGGCAGACGATGACCAGGTGCCCGGCCGCGATGTGTGACTGCACCTGAGCAGACACATAGACCCGTTTGATCTTGTTGTCGTGGGTGAAGTTGTAGGCAATGTCGCCCGAGCCCTTGCTCTGACGGCTTTGCTTGACCATCTGGACGATCTGCGCCGCGATTGCCTTCTGGGCGGCGGCGGCATCGCGCTGGGCGTTGAGTTCGCGGGAGCGCTCCGCATCCTTGCGCTGCGCCTCGAGCACCGCAAGGCGTACCTCATCGACGCTCTCGGTGCCGGTCCGGCGCTCGATCTTTTTCTGCTTGGCCTTTTCCTGGTTGGTCTGCTTGACCTTGTTTTTATTGACCAGGCCGGCTTTCAAAAACTGTTCCTGCAAAGAGGCCATCTGCCACTCCGTAAATGAGATCCACCTGCCCGGCGGCGTGCATTGGCTGGGCAAAGGCAGCAGCATAGCAAAAAGCCTCTGGCGGACAGCGCCCCGGATCAGTCGCCCGACGACGACGGGCTGATCTTGTCCGCTACCTTGTGCAGGACCTCGCTGGTGGCTTCGGCACCGCGCCGGATGCCGCGGCCGGTGGCTTCCACGCCACGCTTGATCCCATGGGCAGCGGCTTCCGCGCCACGCTTGATGCCGTGTCCCGCCGCATCAACACCCCGTTCGATGCGCTGAACAGCCGATTCGCTGGCGGGCTCGCCGGTCGATTCAGGCTTGCTGGTGGCGGCCTCGTCGGCCAGCGCAACGCCAAGCAGGCAGAAACCACAAATGAGGGCAAAAAGTGAACGTTTCATCTCCAGACTCCTTCCGTTGATACCTGTTCAACAAATAGCACTGATGAGCCGGAAGGTCTGTGGCATCGGGTAACGCATTGTTTCGTGGCGGAGTGGAAGCCTGAAAATGACGACGCCCGGCAAGCCGGGCGTCGATCTGGTGCATGCGTGTTGTGGACCGCAACAGGCCCACCAGCCCGCCTACTCCACCGTCACGCTCTTTGCCAGGTTCCGCGGCTTGTCCACGTCGGTGCCCTTGACCAGGGCGGCGTGGTAGCTGAGCAGCTGCAGCGGGATGACGTGGAGCACCGGGGACAGCAGCCCGTAGTGTTCGGGCATGTGCAGGATGTGCACGCCTTCCGTTTCGGGCATCTCGCTGCCGGCGTCGGCAAAGACGTAAAGCTCACCGCCGCGGGCGCGGACTTCCTGGAGGTTGCTCTTGAGCTTTTCGAGGAGTTCGTCGGCCGGCGCCACGGCGATGACCGGCATGTCCTTGTCCACCAGGGCCAGGGGGCCGTGCTTGAGCTCGCCGGCAGCGTAGCTTTCGGCGTGGATGTAGGAGATCTCCTTGAGCTTGAGGGCCCCTTCCATGGCGATGGGCCAGTGGCTGCCACGGCCCAGGAAGAGCGCGTGCTGCTTGCTGGCGAAGCGCTGGGCCCAGCGTTCGATCTCGGGTTCGAGGTCGAGAACCTTGCCCACCGCCACCGGCAGGTGGCGCAGCTGGGTGAGGTAGCCGCTTTCCTGCTCCGCGGAGAGGCGGCCATTGACCTTGGCCAGGGCCAGGGTCAGCAGGGCCAGGGCGGCGAGCTGGGTGGTGAAGGCCTTGGTCGAGGCAACGCCGATCTCGGGGCCGGCGCGGGTGATGAAGCGCAGGGCCGCTTCACGGACGATGGCGGACTCGGGCACGTTGCAGATGGCCAGGGTCTTGGTCATGCCCAGGCTCTTGGCGTGCTTGAGGGCGGCCAGGGTGTCGGCGGTTTCGCCGGACTGGGAGATGACCACGACCAGGGTGTCGGTCTCGGGTACGGACTCGCGGTAACGGTATTCGGAGGCGATCTCCACCGTGCATGGGATCTTCGCCACGGACTCGAGCCAGTAGCGGGCGGTGAAACCGGAGTGGTAGCTGGTGCCGCAGGCCAGGATGAGCACGCGCCGGGTGGCCTTGAGCACGTCCACGGCCTCGGCGCCGAAGATCTGCGGGCTGATGATGCCGGCGCCGGCGATGGGCTCGAGGGTGTTGGCCAGGGCCTGGGGCTGCTCGAAGATCTCCTTCTGCATGTAGTGGCGGTACTTGCCCAGCTCGACCGCATCGGCGGACAGGCTGGAGATGCTCACCGGACGGTCGACCGGGGTGCCGTCCTGCAGGGTGACGCGGTAGCTGTCGAGGCGCAGCTCGGCTACATCGCCGTCTTCGAGATAGACCACCTTGCGGGTGACCTGCAGCAGCGCGGCGGTGTCGGAGGCGGCGTAGTGGCCATCCTCGCCGATGCCGAGGAGCAGGGGCGAGCCCTTGCGGGCGACGATGGCGCGGCTGGGGTCGACCTCGGCGATCACGCCGATGGCGTAGGCGCCGACCAGCTCGGCGAGGGTGGCGCGCACCGCGTCGAAGAGGTCGGGGATGGTCTTGAGCTTGTCGTGCAGCAGGTGGGCGATGGCTTCGGTGTCGGTCTCGGAGGAGAAGACGTAGCCCTTGGCCTGGAGCTGGCTGCGCAGGGCCTCGAAGTTTTCGATGATGCCGTTATGCACCACGGCGAGGCCGCCGGAGATGTGCGGATGGGCGTTGCGCTCGGAGGGCACGCCGTGGGTGGCCCAGCGGGTGTGGGCAATGCCCAGCTCGGCAGTGAGCTGCACTTCGTCGGCCTGGGCGGTGAGTTCGGCCACGCGACCCACGGCACGCAGGCGCTGCAGCTTAGGCGTGGCTTCCGGCTTGAGGACGGCGAGACCGGCGGAGTCGTAGCCCCGGTATTCGAGCTTGCGCAGGCCTTCGAGCAGCACGGGGACGATGTTGCGACGGGCAATGGCGGTAACGATGCCACACATGTTCGTAGACCTCTTGTTAGGGCCCGGCCACGCTGGCCAGGCCGGACACAACAACGGAAATCAGGCTTTCTTGACCTTCACGGGGCGCTTCCAGCCGGCCAGGCTGAGCTGGCGGGCGCGGGATACGGTGAGCTGCTCGGCCGGTGCATCCTTGGTGAGCGTGGTGCCGGCGCCCAGCGTGGCACCACGGCCGACACGGACCGGGGCGACCAGCTGGGTGTCGGAGCCGATGAAGACATCGTCCTCGATGATGGTGCGGAACTTGTTGGCACCGTCGTAGTTGCAGGTGATGGTGCCCGCGCCCACGTTGACCCGCTGGCCGATGTCGGCATCGCCCACGTAGGCCAGGTGGTTGGCCTTGGAGTGGTCGGCGATGACACTGTTCTTCACTTCGACGAAGTTGCCCAGGTGCACGTCGGTACCGAGCACGGTGCCCGGGCGGGTGCGGGCGTAGGGGCCGATCACGCAGGCCTCGCCCATCACCGTGTCTTCGATCTGCGAAAAGGCGGCGATGCGCGTGCCGGCGCCGATCTTCGCGTTGCGGATGATGCAGTTGGCGCCGATGCGCACGCCGTCGCCCAGCTCCACGTCACCTTCGAAGATGCAGTTGATGTCGATTTCCACGTCATGCCCACACACCAGATTGCCGCGCACGTCGAGGCGTGCCGGGTCGATCACGGTGACGCCCTCGTCGGTGAGGCGGCGGGCTGTGTTGCGCTGGTGGATGCGCTCCAGCTCGGCGAGCTGCGTCTTGTTATTGACGCCAAGGGTTTCCTCGAAGGCGTCGGGCCGGGTGGTGATGACTTCCAGGCCGTCAGCCACCGCCATGGCGATGATGTCGGTGAGGTAGTACTCGCCCTGGGCGTTGTTGTTCTTGAGATTGGCAAGCCACTGGCGCAGGCGCGCCACCGGGGCAGCCAGGATGCCGGTGTTCACCTCGGTGACGCGGCGCTCCTCGGGCGTGGCGTCCTTCTCCTCGACGATGCGGGTGACCTTGCCGGCCGCGTCGCGCAGGATGCGGCCATAGCCGGTGGGGTCGGCCATCTCGACGGTGAGGAGCGCCAGGCTGCGGTCGCTCGCGGCGGCGCTGAGGCGGCGCAGGCTGGCCTGACCGATCAGGGGCACGTCGCCGTAGAGGATGAGGGCGATGTCGCCATCCTCCACCAGGGGCATCGCCTGTTGCACCGCATGACCGGTGCCCTGCGGCGGATCCTGGCGGGCCCAGGCGAGATCGGGCGCGGCGAGGGCTTCACGCACCACCTCGCCACCATGGCCATACACCACCACGATGCGGCGGGCGTCCAGGGCCCGTGCGGTATCCAGCACATGGGCCAGCATGGGCCTGGCGGCCAGGGGTTGCAGGACCTTCGGCAACACCGAACGCATGCGCTTGCCTTGTCCGGCGGCGAGGACGATCACTTCCATAGGAGCCCTTGAATGCGGTTTGAATTTTGACCGGGCCGATTCTAGCATGGGCATTTTTAGCGACTTGCGGCGAAGTTCTCGGATTACATCCCGCCACATTGATGTGGGACTGACGCAGCGCAACACGCCTTTGATCTAATACTAAAGTTGCAGGTTGCGCTTTCCGTAGAATGACGCATGCTGCAATGCAACCTCAGGACCCGACATGACAACCGACACAATGGATTTCATCCAGAACCGAACGTTTGACGAGATCGCCATCGGCGACTCTGCCCAATTGGTGCGGACACTCCGACCCGAGGACATTCACCTCTTCGCCGTCATGTCCGGGGACGTCAACCCGACCCACGTAGACCCCGAGTTCGCCCGTTCGAGCCAGTTCCGCGAGGTGGTGGGGCACTCCATGTGGGGCAGCGTGCTGATCTCCTCGATTCTCGGCACCGAGTTTCCGGGGCCGGGCACCGTGTATGTGGGCCAGACGCTCAAGTTCTGGCGCCCTGTCACGATCGGCGACACGCTCACCGTCACCATCACCTGTACCAAACGCTTCGAACACAATCATCACCTGCTGCTCGACTGCCTGTGCGTCAACCAGGATGGCCTGAAGGTCATCGACGGGACTGCCGAGGTGATGGCGCCCACCGAGAAGATCAAGCGTCTGCGCATGGCCTTGCCTGGCATCACCATCTCCGACCGGCAGCAGCGCTACCTGCATGTACTCGAGATGACCCGCGGCATGGAGCCGATCCCCATTGCGGTGGCCCACCCCTGCGACACCGAGTCCCTGCGCGGCCCCATCCAGGCCCGCGATGCCGGCCTGGTGATCCCGGTGCTGGTCGGTCCGGAGAACAAGATCCGCGAGGTCGCCGAGCGCGAGCACATCGATCTGCGCGGCGTGCGCATCGTCGACGTGCCCCACAGCCACGCCTCGGCCGAGACCGCCGTGCGCCTGGCGCGCTGCGGCGAGGTGGAAGCCCTGATGAAGGGCTCCCTGCACACCGACGAGCTGATGAGCGAGGTGGTCGCCAAAGACACCGGCCTGCGTACCTCCCGGCGCCTGTCCCATGTGTTCATGGCCGACGTGCCGACCTACCCGCACCCGCTGTTGATCACCGACGCGGCCATCAACATCGAGCCAAGCCTGGCCGACAAGGTGCACATCATCCAGAACGCCATCGAGCTGGCGATCATGATGGGCGTGCGCGAACCCAAGGTCGCCATCCTGTCCGCCGTGGAGACGGTCAACGAGAAGATCCGCTCCACCCTTGATGCCGCCGCCCTGTGCAAGATGGCCGACCGCGGCCAGATCACCGGCGGCCTGCTCGACGGCCCGTTGGCCTTCGACAACGCCGTGTCGCTGGTCGCCGCCAAGACCAAGGGCATCCGCTCCGCGGTGGCCGGCCAGGCCGACATCCTGGTGGTGCCCGACCTCGAGTCCGGCAACATGATGGCCAAGCAGCTCGAATACCTCGCCGACGCCCTGATGGCCGGCGTGGTGCTGGGTGCCCGCGTGCCCATCGTGCTCACCAGCCGCGCCGACACCGCCGAAACCCGTACCGCCTCCTGCGCCATTGCCCAGCTCATGGCCCACAACCGTCGTCTGGTGACCCGTCAATGAAAGCCGTCCTCATCCTCAACGCTGGCTCTTCCAGCCTCAAGTTCGCCCTCTTCCCCATGACCCCGCGGCTGGCCGACACGCCGCGCCTGTCCGGCCAGGTCGAAGGCATCGGCGCCGAGCCGCTGATGCACGCCAAGGACACCAACACCGGCGAGCGCTTCACCGAAGCCCTGAGCGTGCCCGAGGGCACCGACCAGAACGGCCAGCATCGGGTGGCCCTGGAGTTCATCTTCGAGTGGATCAACCGCCATAGCCCGGGCGTGGACATCGTCGCCGCCGGCCATCGCATCGTGCACGGCGGCGACCACTACGGCGCCCCGGTGGTGCTGACCCCGGAAGTGGTCGCCGAGCTGGAAACCCTGATCCCCCTGGCGCCCCTGCACCAGCCGCACAACCTGCGCGCCATCAAGCTGCTCTTCGGCCTGATGCCCGATGTGCGCCAGGTGGGATGCTTCGACACCGCCTTCCACCGCACCCGTCTGCCGGTGGCGCGCCACTTCCCGATCCCCCGCGCGCTGACCAACGAGGGCATCAAGCGCTACGGCTTCCACGGCCTGTCCTACGAGTTCGTGGCGCGCCAGTTGCCCGACCTGCTGGGCGAAGAGAAATCCCACGGGCCCATCGTCGTCGCCCACCTGGGCAACGGCGCCAGCATGTGTGCCCTGCGCGACGGCCAGTCCCGCGATACCAGCATGGGCTTTACTGCGGTGGATGGCCTGATGATGGGCACCCGCACCGGCAGCCTGGACCCCGGCGTGATCCTGCACCTGGTCGAACAGAAGGGCATGGACGCCAAGGCCCTGAGCAACCTGCTCTACAAGCAGTCGGGCCTGCTCGGCGTGTCCGGCATCAGCCAGGACATGCGCGCCCTGCTGGAATCCGACGAGGAGTCCGCAAAGGAAGCCATCGAACTGTTCTGCTACCGGGCGGCCTGCATGATCGGCCAGCTCAGCATGGCGGCCGGCGGTCTCGACGCACTGGTGTTCACCGGCGGCATCGGCGAGCACGCCGCGGCCGTGCGCGCCCGCATCGCCGAATGGCTGGCCTGGACCGGCCTGTCACTCTACCCCGCCGCCAACGAACGCCACGCCACCCGCATCCACGCCCGGGACAGCAAGATCGAAGTCTTGGTGGTCCCGACCAACGAGGAATGGATGATCGGCCACCACACGGTGAACCTGCTGGGGCTGTAAGGATAGAGGGCAGGGCGCGTGTAGGGGCGGCTTCAGCCGCCCACGCCCGTCCCCTCCTCTCCGAAAAACAAAAAAGCCCGCAATTGCGGGCTTCTTTGTGGAGCGGAGGAGGCTTCAGCGGGGCAGGACGGTGCTGCCCATCAGGAAGTTGTCCACCTCGCGGGCGGCCTGACGGCCTTCGCGGATGGCCCACACCACCAGGGACTGGCCGCGGCGGACGTCACCGGCGGCAAAGACCTTGGCCACGTTGGTGGCGTAGCAGCCTTCACCATCGGTAGTGGCCTTGGCATTGCCGCGACCATCCTTGTCGACGCCGAAGGCTTCGAGCAGGGACGCCACCGGGTTGGTGAAGCCCATCGCGAACAGGACCAGATCGGCCGGCAGCTCGCGCTCGGAACCGGCGACCTCGCTCGGCTTGCCGTCCTTCCATTCGAGCTCGACGGTGCGCAGGGCCTTGACCTTGCCGTTCTCGCCGATGAACTCCTTGGTGGACACCGCGAATTCGCGGCTGCAGCCTTCCTCGTGGGAGGACGAGGTGCGCATCTTGATCGGCCAGTAAGGCCAGGTCAGCGGACGATTCTCTTCCTTCGGCGGCTCGGGCATCACTTCGAACTGGGTCACGGACTTGGCGCCGTGACGGTTGGAGGTGCCCACGCAGTCGGAACCGGTGTCGCCGCCGCCGATCACGATGACGTGCTTGCCGGTGGCGGAGATGGGGTTCTTGTCGTCGCCGGCCACTTCCTTGTTCTGCGGAACCAGCAGCTCCAGCGCGAAGTGGATACCCGACAGTTCGCGGCCCGGGACGGGCAGGTCACGCGGCACTTCGGAACCGGCGGCGAGGATCACCGCGTCGAACTCGGACTTGAGCTGCTCGGCGGAGATCACCTCGACCGCATCGTCGTTGATGCCGGTGGCTGCCGGCTTGGCACCCACACACACCTTGGTGCGGAAGCTGACGCCTTCGGCCTGCATCTGCTCGACGCGACGATCGATGTGGGACTTCTCCATCTTGAAGTCGGGGATGCCATAGCGCAGCAGGCCGCCGATGCGGGAGCTCTTCTCGAACACCGTCACGTCGTGGCCGACGCGGGCCAGCTGCTGGGCAGCGGCCAGGCCGGCGGGGCCGGAACCGACCACGGCCACCTTCTTGCCGGTCTTGACGGCGGCGGGCTGGGGCTTGACCCAGCCGTTCTCCCAGGCCTTGTCGATGATGGCGTGCTCGATGGACTTGATGCCCACGGCTTCGGTGTTGATGTTGAGCGTGCACGCGGCTTCACAGGGGGCCGGGCAGATGCGGCCGGTGAAGTCAGGGAAGTTGTTGGTCGAGTGCAGAACCTCGATCGCTTCCTTCCAGGCGCCGCGATACACCAGGTCATTCCAGTCGGGAATGATGTTGTTCACCGGGCAGCCGCTGTTGCAGAAAGGCACGCCGCAATCCATGCAACGGGCGCCCTGCTTGGCCGCCTCGTCGTCGCTCAGGTGATCGACGAACTCCTTGTAGTGCTTGAGACGCTGTTCGACCGGGGCATAGGCCTCGGAGAGACGCTGGTACTCGAGAAATCCAGTTGGCTTGCCCATGTTACGCGGCCTCCAGTTCTTTCTGTTGTTGCGCGGCCATTTCGGCCAGCGCGCGACGGTATTCGTGCGGCATCACCTTGACGAACTTGGCGCGGTAGGTCGGCCAGTCGGCGAGGATGGCCTTGGCGCGTTCGCTGCCGGTGTAGTTGGCGTGACGTTCGACCAGCATCTTGAGCAGGGCTTCGTCGGCCATGCCCAGGTGACGAACGTCGACGCGGCCGTGGGACTCGAGCTCATCGCCCGACTCGGAACCCTTGCGGGCTTCGAGTTCGTCCTCGACCGGCTCCAGGGCCACCTGGGCCATGTTGCAGCGGCCTTCGAAGCTGCCGTCTTCGTCGAACACGTAGGCCACGCCACCGGACATGCCCGCGGCGAAGTTGCGGCCGGTCATGCCCAGCACAACCACGGTGCCGCCGGTCATGTACTCGCAACCGTGGTCGCCCACGCCTTCCACCACGGTGGTGGCGCCGGAGTTACGCACCGCGAAACGCTCGCCGCCCACGCCGGCGAAGTAGGCTTCGCCTTCGGTGGCGCCGTAGAGCACGGTGTTGCCGATGATGATGTTGCTCGGGGTGTCGCACTTGAAGCCGGGCGCCGGGCGCACGATGATGCGGCCACCGGAGAGGCCCTTGCCGACGTAGTCGTTGCCTTCACCCACCAGCTCGAGGGTCAGGCCGCGGGACAGGAAGGCCCCGAAGCTCTGGCCGGCGGTGCCGTTGAGCTTGATATGCACGGTGTCGTCGGGCAGGCCGGCGTGACCGTACTTGGCGGCAAACTGGCCGGACACCATGGCACCGACAGTACGGTTGATGTTGCGCACCGGCAGCTCGATGTTGACCTTGGCACCCGTCTCGAGGGCCGGTTTGGCCAGCTCGATGAGCTTGTTGTCGAGGGCCTTGGACAGGTTGTGATCCTGGATTTCGGTGTGCAGGCGCGGCACTTCGGCGGGGACGTTGGGCTGGTGGAAGATGCGGCTGTAGTCCAGGCCGCTGGCCTTCCAGTGCTCAATGCCGGCACGCATGTCGAGCAGGTCGGCACGGCCGATCAGCTCGTCGAACTTGCGGATACCCATCTGGGCCATCAGCTCGCGCACTTCCTCGGCAACGAAGAAGAAGAAGTTCACCACGTGCTCGGGTTGGCCGGAGAAGCGCTTGCGCAGGGTCGGATCCTGCGTGGCCACGCCCACCGGGCAGGTGTTGAGGTGGCACTTGCGCATCATGATGCAGCCTTCGACCACCAGCGGGGCGGTGGCGAAACCGAACTCGTCGGCACCCAGCAGGGCGCCGATGACCACATCGCGACCGGTCTTGATCTGGCCGTCAACCTGCACGCGAATACGGCTGCGCAGACGGTTCAGGACGAGGGTCTGCTGGGTTTCGGCCAGGCCGAGCTCCCACGGCGAACCTGCGTACTTGATGGAGGACCAGGGCGAGGCGCCGGTGCCGCCGTCATGGCCGGCGATCACCACGTGGTCGGCCTTGGCCTTGGCCACGCCGGCTGCGACGGTACCCACACCGACTTCGGACACCAGCTTGACGGAGATGTCGGCCACCGGGTTGGTGTTCTTCAGATCGTGGATCAGCTGGGCCAGATCCTCGATGGAGTAGATGTCGTGGTGCGGCGGGGGCGAGATCAGGCCGACGCCGGGCACGGAGTGGCGCAGGAAGCCGATGTACTCGGACACCTTGTGGCCGGGCAGCTGACCGCCTTCACCGGGCTTGGCGCCCTGGGCCATCTTGATCTGGATCTGGTCGGCATTGACCAGGTACTCGGTGGTCACGCCAAAGCGGCCGGAGGCGACCTGCTTGATCGAGGAACGCAGGCTGTCGCCGGCCTTCAGCTCGATGTCGCGCTCGATGCGGCTGGCACCGATGATCTCGGACAGCTTGGTGGGCTTGGCGATGGGAATGAAGCGCTTCGGATCCTCGCCGCCTTCGCCGGTGTTCGACTTGCCGCCGATCCGGTTCATGGCGATGGCCAGGGTGGTGTGGGCTTCGGTGGAGATGGAGCCCAGGGACATGGCGCCGGTGGCGAAGCGCTTGACGATCTCCTTGGCGGGCTCGACCTCTTCCAGCGGCACCGGAGCACCGACGGACTTGAGCTCGAACAGGCCGCGCAGGGTCATGTGACGCTTGCTCTGATCGTTGATGATCCGGGCGTATTCCTTGTAGGTGTCGAACTTGCCGGAGCGGGTGGAGTGCTGCAGCTTGGCAATCGCGTCCGGGGTCCACATGTGCTCGTCGCCGCGGATCCGGTAGGCGTACTCGCCGCCGGCGTCCAGGGCGTTGGCCAGCACCGGGTCGGCGCTGAAGGCGGCCTGGTGCAGGCGGATCGCCTCTTCCATGACCTCGAACACACCGATGCCCTCGACCTGGGAGGCCGTACCGGTGAAGTACTTTTCCACCAGGGTCTTCTTGAGACCGATGGCTTCGAAGATCTGCGCGCCGGTGTAGGACATGAAGGTGGAGATGCCCATCTTGGACATGACCTTCATGAGGCCCTTGCCGACCGCCTTGATGAAGTGCTTGACGTACTTGTCGGCGGTTTCCGCGTCGCCCTTGGCCAGTTCGGTCAGGGTCTCGAGGGCCAGGTAGGGGTGCACCGCCTCAGCGCCATAGCCGGCCAGCACGGCGAAGTGGTGGGTCTCACGGGCGGAGCCGGTTTCGACCACCAGGCCGGTGCGGGTGCGCAGGCCCTTGGTGACAAGGTGCTGGTGGATGGCCGAGGTGGCGAGCAGGGCCGGGATGGCAACCTGTTCGGCGCTGACCTTGCGGTCGGAGACGATCAGGATGTTGGAGCCGTCCAGCACTGCGTTCTCGGCTTCGGCACAGAGGGAGGCCAGGCGCGCTTCGACACCTTCCTTGCCCCAGGCCAGCGGGTAGCAGATGTCGAGTTCGGCGGAGCGGAACTTGTTCTCGGTGTAACGGGCGATCTCGCGCAGCTTCGCCATGTCGGCGAAGGTCAGCACCGGCTGGGTGACTTCCAGGCGGTACGGCGGGTTGATCTCGTTGATGCCGAGCAGGTTGGGGCGCGGACCGACGAAGGACACCAGGGACATGACCAGCTGTTCGCGGATCGGATCGATCGGCGGGTTGGTCACCTGGGCGAAGAGCTGCCGGAAGTAGGCGTAGATCGGCTTGGCGCGGGCGGACAGCACGGCCAGCGGGCTGTCGTTGCCCATGGAGCCGGTGCCTTCCTCGCCGCTCTTGGCCATCGGCTCGAGGATGAACTTGATGTCTTCCTGGGTGTAGCCGAAGGCCTGCTGACGATCGAGCACGGAGGCGGCGCACTCGGGCGCGGCCACGGACTCGGGCTCGGCACAGGTGTCGAGCTTGATGTTGATGCGGCGCAGCCATTCCTGATAGGGCTTGGCCGACGCGAGGGACTCCTTGAGTTCCTTGTCGTCGATGATGCGGCCCTGCTCCATGTCGATCAGGAACATCTTGCCCGGCTGCAGGCGCCACTTCTTGACGATCTTCTCGTCGGGGATGGGCAGCACGCCGGACTCGGAGGCCATGACGACGTAGTCGTCATCGGTGACCAGGTAGCGGGCGGGGCGCAGGCCGTTGCGGTCGAGGGTGGCGCCGATCTGGCGACCATCGGTGAAAGCCACCGCGGCGGGGCCGTCCCACGGCTCCATCATGGCTGCGTGGTATTCGTAGAAGGCGCGGCGCTTCTGGTCCATGAGAGTGTGGGATTCCCAGGCTTCGGGAATCATCATCATCATGGCGTGGGCCAGCGAGTAGCCGCTCATGACAAGCAGCTCGAGGGCGTTGTCGAAGGAGGCGGAGTCGGACTGGCCCGGGTAGATCAGCGGCCACAGCTTCTGCAGGTCATCGCCCAGCAGCGGAGAGTGGGTGCCCTTTTCGCGGGCACGCATCCAGTTGTAGTTGCCGCGGACGGTGTTGATCTCGCCGTTGTGGGCGATGTAGCGGAACGGGTGGGCGAGGTGCCAGGTCGGGAAGGTATTGGTCGAGAAGCGCTGGTGCACGAGGGCCAGCGCGGACACGCAACGGGGATCCTGGAGGTCGAGGTAATACTGACCCACCTGGTCGGCCAGCAGCAGACCCTTGTAGTTCACGGTCCGTGCCGACATGGACGGGGTGTAGAACTCCTTGGAGTGCTTCAGCTTGAGGCTGCCGATGGCGTTGGCGGCACGGCGGCGGATCACGTAAAGCTTGCGCTCGAGGGCATCGGTGACCATCACGTCGGGACCGCGACCGATGAAGATCTGGCGGATCACCGGCTCCTTGGCCTTGACGGTGGGCGACATCGGCATTGCCGGGTCGGTCGGCACGTCGCGCCAGCCGAGCACGACCTGGCCTTCGGAACGCACCGCGCGCTCGATCTCTTCCTCACAGGCGAGACGGGAGGCGTGCTCCTTCGGCAGGAAGACGATGCCCACGCCGTAGTCGCCGGCCTGCGGCAGGGTGACGCCCTGCTTGGCCATCTCTTCGCGATAAAGGGTGTCCGGAATCTGGATCAGGATGCCCGCACCGTCACCTTGCAGCGGATCGGCACCGACGGCGCCCCGGTGATCCAGGTTCTTCAGGATCTCAAGGCCCTGAAGAACCACATTGTGAGTTCGGTTGCCCTTGATATGTGCAATGAAGCCGACACCACAGGCGTCATGTTCGTTGGCGGGGTCGTAGAGACCCTGCTGCAGGGGAAGATCCATCTTGTTTTTCCTCGACACAACACAAACCCGGCACCTACATTCCTGTAGCACCGGACCTTCAAACTGCGGAAATCGCCCCGTCCGAACCGTGAAAAAGCCGGCGGCTTCCGGCCAGCCGGCTACCTTCGATCCCGACGAGGAGACCGTTCAAACACATTGGGCGAGGGTCGAATATACCGCTCCAGGCCTTGGTTCTTCAAGGTTTTTTTGCGCCGCCGCATGGAAGCGGGGCCCGTGGAGACCTGCAGGGAAACGGCAGGCAGGGGTTCAGTGGATCTCGCCGACGGCAAAAAGGCGGCGATGTTCCCGCATGGCGTACCGATCGGTCATCCCGGCGATGTAGTCGGCAATGGCCCGAGGGGTGTCAGACCTGGCCATGAGCTGGTACTGCGGTGGCAGCAGACGCGGGTCGTTCATGAAGGCCCCGAAGAGGTCGTGGATGATGCGCCGGGCCTTGTCGGTCATGCGCAGCACCTGGTAATGGTGATACAGGCTCTCCCGAAGAAAGACCTTGAGCGTTCTCAGCTCGGGGAGCATGGCTTCGCTGTAGGCCACCAGCCGGGGAGCCCGGTGCACGTCATCCAGGCTGTCGATCCCGCTGGCAGCGATGTTGCTGCGGGTCTGCTCGATCAGGTCCACGGCCATCAGGTTGATCATGCGCCTGATGGTCTCGTGGATGAGCTTGCGCCCCGAAATCCCGGGGTAGGCCGCCTCCACGACCCGCCGCTGGCGGGCGAAGACCGGCACCTCCTGCAACTGCTCAAGCGTGATGAGCCCGGAGCGCAGGCCGTCATCCACGTCATGGTTGTTGTAGGCGATCTCGTCAGCCAGGTTGGCCAGCTGGGCTTCCACGGAGGGCTGCCGGCCCTGCAGGAAGCGCTCGCCGACATCACCGAGAAGCTGCGCGTTCTTGGGCGAACAATGCTTGAGGATACCTTCGCGGGTCTCGTGCATCAGGTTGAGGCCGTTGAACTCGGCGTAACTCTCTTCCAGCAGGTCGACGATGCGCAGGGACTGCAGGTTGTGCTCGAAGCCCCCCAGATCCTTCATGCAGGCATTCAGGGCGTCCTGGCCTGCGTGGCCGAACGGGGTGTGCCCAAGGTCGTGGGCAAGAGCCACGGCCTCGGCCAGGTCCTCATTGAGGCGCAGGGCCCGCGCGATGGTGCGGGTGATCTGGGCCACTTCGATGCTGTGGGTCAGGCGGGTCCGGAAAAGGTCGCCTTCGTGGTTCACGAAGACCTGGGTCTTGTATTCAAGACGGCGAAACGCCGTGCAATGGACAATCCGGTCCCGGTCCCGCTGGAATTCGCCCCGGGCGGTGGGGGCTGCTTCGGAAATCCGGCGCCCGCGGGAATTGGCCTCGGTGACTGCGTAGGGCGCCAGAACGTACATGGGCACGGCGCTAGGCGCAGCAGGCGTTTATGGTCGCGCGCATCTGCTCGGGCGCGGCCTCGGCACTGATCACCGCCTTGCCAACGGCCTTGAGCAGCACCAGGCGCAAGGTACCGTCGGACACCTTCTTGTCGTGGGACATCAGCTCCAGGTAGCGCTCGGCACCGAGCACCGGCCCGGCTACGGGCAGGCCAGCCCGCTCGTGGATGCGCCGGACACGATTAACGTCGGCATCGGACAGCCAGCCCAGGCGGCGCGACAGATCGGCCGCCATGATGGTGCCCGCCGCCACCGCCTCGCCGTGCAGCCAGGCACCGTAGCCCATGCCTGTCTCGATGGCATGCCCGAAGGTATGCCCCAGGTTGAGCGTGGCCCGCTCGCCCTGCTCGGTCTCGTCGGCAGCCACCACCTCGGCCTTGTTGCGGCAGGAACGCTCGACCGCCTCGGCTAGGGCCTCCGGCTCGCGGGCCAGCAGGCGCTCCAGATGGGCTTCAATCCATTCCAAGAAGGGCAGATCGCGGATCAGGCCGTACTTGATGACTTCCGCCAGGCCGGCCTTCAACTCCCGGTCGGGCAGGGTGTCGAGCACCTTGGTATCGGCCAGGACCAGGCGCGGCTGGTAGAAGGCACCGATCATGTTCTTGCCCAGCGGGTGGTTGATGGCGGTCTTGCCCCCCACGGAGGAATCCACCTGGGACAGCAAGGTGGTGGGTACCTGGATGAAGGGGACGCCCCGCTGGTAGGTGGCCGCGGCAAAGCCGACCATGTCGCCCACCACCCCGCCCCCCAGGGCGATCAGGGTGGTGCTGCGATCACAGCGCTCGGCAAGCAGGCGATCGAAGATCAGGTTGAGGGTCGGCCAGTCCTTGTGGGCTTCACCATCAGGCAGGACGATACGGGTCACCCGGATGCCAGCATCCTCCAAGCCTGCCGCGAAGGCATCCAGATACAGCGGACCGACCACCTCGTTGGTGATCACGGCCGCCCGTTTGGTCTTCAGGTAGGGCAGGATCAGCCGGGCATCGCCCAGCAGACCGCTTCCGATACGGATGGAATAGCTGCGCTCGGCAAGCTCGACGTTCAGTGTTCGCATAGGGTTTGCAGCTCTTTCTCGATCATCCTCACCATGGCATGGGGCGTACCCCGCCCACCCTCGACGATGACATGGGCAGCCTCCCGGTAGAGCGGGTCGCGAGCCACGAACAACTGTTGGAGACGCCCCCGGGGATCGGGCACCTGCAGCAAGGGCCGGCTTCGGTCATGACGGGTCCGCTCCCACAGCACATGGGGCGGCACATTGAGATAGATGACCACACCCCGGCTGGACAGCAGGGCACGGTTCTCGGGTTTGATGACTGCGCCACCACCGGTCGCCAGCACCATGCCGGATTCGTGGGTCAGTTCGTCAAGGGTGTGGGTTTCCCGCTTGCGAAAACCCTCTTCACCCTCGATCTCGAAGATGGTCGGAATCTTGACCCCGGTCCGGACCTCGATCTCGTGATCGCTGTCCATGAACCGGAGTCCGAGGCGCTTGGCCAGCTCGCGCCCCACGGTCGTCTTGCCCGACCCGGGCATGCCGACCAGTACGATACATCTCGGGTGATTCATGCTCCGCCCCCTGCTGCCGGGGCACCGTCGCTGATCCCCGAAGCAGTCGTCAATTGATCGTGATGGTCCTGGCGCTGGCATCACCGCTCGGAGAGGTCACGTTGATGGTGACTGAACCAACCGGCTTGGTGGTGCACTTGGTGCCTTCGACCACGATGGTGTGGAAGGTACCACCCGGCGCATTCGTGTTGGGCACAGTTTCGTTGCCCTGGGGAATGGAGACGCTCGCCTTCACGGTTTCACCGGTGTCGTTCTGATAGGTCACACCCGACACGGCGGAAAGACTTGCGCCCGCCGGCATCGGGTTGTTGTTCACATCGGACAGACGGAAGGTGAAGCTGCCCGTGCAGGCCGGCAGGGCGGGCATGGAGAAGACGGAAGGCGTCAAGGTTCCAATCGCAAAACTCGACAGCGTGATGACGATGTTGCGACGGACATGGGCAGCACCCCAGACACCATCGCAGGTACTGGCCTTGTAAGGGGCGTTGTAATAGCGGCCGTCGGACGGATAGGACGGGCAGGCGGCAGTGTTCGCCGAGCTGAACTGGATCTCGCGCTCACCTGAAGACCACCCCTTGTTTTCGTTGTTATCCACAAAGGCATCGCCCAAGTCGCGGAAGGTTTCGCCCGCATCGAAAACGTTGTTCGTGTTCGCGTCGTCAAAGCTCTCCTCGCCCTGGGCGTAGGCCAGGATGGTCACCCGACCGGCGGTTACACCGAAAGACGACGGCTCGCTATCGACACGGGGACGCAGCTCTCCGCTGGTGATGTTCACCGAGCAGGAACCGGCCGCAGTCGTGCAGGAGGGGTCGATGCCCGCGCCTTCGCTGATGAAGTTGACCACCGTGCCGTCGGCCACCGGGTTACCGAGGCGGTCAAAGGCGTAGACCGTGGCCGTGGTGCGGGTGCCATCACGGTTCCAGCCTTCGATGTTGAAGGTGCCGACAGACAGGGAGAAGCGGTCCTGGGTCGGGCGGCCAGTGGAAATGGTGAGGTTGGTGGACTGGGTCTTGATCGTCGGGTCTTCAACCAGCGTCGCAGTCACCCAGACCGGGGTCGGCACGGAGCCGGCGGACACGGTCACGCTGACCAGGCCCGACGAATCGGAGGTTGCCTGGACAGTGCCGGAGGTCTGCCCATTGAGCTTGATACCCCCTACCCGGGTGGACAAATCGAAGCTGACCGACTTGGATGCCACAGGCGTATTGGTGCTATCAACCACCTTGAAGGTGACGACGGAATCCGAGCTCAAACCTCCGCCGCCGGTACCTGCCAGCACGATGGACGACGGCGCGGCGGAGACATAGCCGATGTTGGATGCCTTGGGGGCGGCCACGGCAATGGTCGTCTGGGCACTGGCCCCCTGCACCGTCGCCGTGATGGTGTCCGTGCCCGCGCAACCCTTGTCGGTGTACGTGGCCGTGGCAATGCCATTCACCGTGGAAACACTGCTGGTAAGGTTGGCCTTGCCGTTGCTGGCACAGCCGGAAGCGAAATTGACGGTGAGCGGCGTCGGACTCAGGCTGCCGTTGAAATAAACCTGCACGGACACCGAAGTACTTCCGTACGCGCTCAGGGAAGTGGTGTTGGCAGCAAGCCCGGAAAGGGTCACGACGCCAGGGCTGACGCTGTAGGCCACTTTCTGGGTTACCGCGGTACCGCTCACATCGACTGTTGCACTGACTTCCGCTGCCCCGCTTGAGGACAGGTCGGCAGCCAGCAGGGTGATCGTGGTATAGCCGTTGGCGTCGGTCAGGCGCGTACCGGAGGCGGGATCGAATGTGGCCAGAGCGCTATTGGTCGTGAAGGTCACGACCTTGTTGGCAAGCGGCGCCCCCGCTGCAGTCAGCAGCAAGGCCCTGACGGTCAGGGGTTTTCCGGAAGTCAGATTGTTGCTGACCGCCCCCGTCCCCGCATCCACGAGGGCCAGGGTGAACTTGGGCGCCTGGGCAGTCGTGTCGGTGCCCGACCCGCTACAGGTCAGGAAGCCGCCAGGGCAGCCCGTATTGCTGCTGCCTCCGCCTCCACCGCCACCACAGCTGGCAAGCGCAAGGGCGGCAAAGGCCGGTACGAGAAGGCGGGCATGCGAGCGCACGCCCGCGGTAAGGAAGTCAAGCATGGGTTATTCCATTCAGGCCGGTGTATCAGCGCAATCCCAACTGTTCGTTGATGATGCGGGGCGTAATGAAGACGAGCAACTCGGTTTTGTTGTCGGTTCTCTCATTGCTTCGGAACAGATAGCCAAGCACCGGCAGATCGCCGAGGACCGGAATCTTAACCGTATTGTTGGAAACATCCTGTGTGTAGATGCCACCAATGACGATCGTGCCGCCATTTTCAACCACGACTTCGGTCTTTACATGCTTGGTATCAATGGGCACGTTGCCGTTCGCAACGGGACGGTCATAACGCGGCTGGTCCTTGTTTACCTCGATGCTCATCATCACCTTGCCGTCCGGAGTGATCTGCGGCTTCACTTTGAGGGCGAGGTTGGCTTTCTTGAACGACACCGTAGGTGCGGTCGTTCCACCACCCTGGGTCTGGAACGGCACCTCGGTCCCTTGTTCGATGAGTGCTTCAACCTTGTCTGCCGTCATGACGCGGGGTCTGGACACCACCTTGCCCCGACCATCCGCTTCCAGCGCCGAGACCTCCATATCAATGAAACGGGTTGCCGCGCTGTTCCACAAGGCCAGGGAAAAAGCTCCTGCCTGCTTGCCGTTGATCGTGGAGGCCGGCAGGTTGACGCCCAGAGACTCATTGAAATTGGGCATGGTAATGATTTGCCCGGCCTGGTAGCCCGTCGAATTAAGCGTGCCTGATCCGAAGGTATTCCGGTACACCGAAACACCATCCTCGGTCTTGCCCAACAGCCCGCCTGTCTTCCCCCCAAAACCAAGGCGCACGCCGAGGTTACGGGTGAAGGTATCGGTGGCTTCGACAATCTGGGCTTCGATCAGGACCTGACGTACTTCCACGTCGATTTCGGCGATCAGGCGACGCAACTCTTCCAACCGCGAAGCCACGTCGTTGACGAAGAGCTTGTTGCTGCGCTCATCCGGCACCACGCTTCCACGTTTGGAGAGCACGCTTTGATCCTTGCTCTTGAGAAACTCCGCAACACTCTTGGCCTTGTGATAGTTGATCTGGAAACTCTCAGTACGCAGGGGCTCAAGATCACCAATCTGCGCCTTGGATTCGAGATCGAGCTTCTCACGCGCAGCAAGCTCATCCCTCGGCGCGATCCAGATCACGTTGCCGTTCTTGCGCATGTCCAGTCCACGAGCCTGCAGAATGATGTCGAGCGCCTGATCCCAGGGCACATCCTTGAGACGGAGGGTCAGGTTGCCCTGCACCGAATCACTGGTGATGATGTTGAAATTGGTGAAGTCGGCAATCACCTGCAGCACCGAACGCACATCAATATTCTGGAAGTTGAGAGAGAGCTTCTCTCCTCCGAAGCGCAGCTTGCCCGTACCCTGCACCAGCTTGTTCGGATCTTCCCTGACCGGCTTCACCTCGAGCACGAACTGGTTGTCGCTCTGGTAGGCGTTGTGCTCCCAGAGGCCGCGGGGCGTCACCGTCATGCGCGTGTTGCCGCCCTGCGCCTGGGTCACCACCGACGACACCGGCGTACCGAAATCGACAACGTCGAGCTTGCGACGGAGCTGCTCCGGAACATCGGTCTTGAGGAAATCGACAATCAGGCTGCTGCCCTGCTGACGGATATCGATCCCAGCGTTCGGATCGGACAGGTCCACCACCAGGCGCCCCTCACCATCCTTGCCACGCCGGAAGTTGATGTCCCGGACGGCGTGCCGCTCACCCACGGCTGCGGGCGGGGCAAACTGGGCCGACTGGGTTGCCGCGGCGGAGACATCCCTCAACTGACTGGTCGCCAGCGTGATGTAGACATCCCGACCTTCCAGGCGTGTTTCATAGGGGTAGATCTTGGACAGGTTCAGGACCAGCCGGGTGCGATCCGCCACCTGCACGACATTCACGCTGCGCAGATCACCCGTATTGAGCGCCTGACTGTTCCGCCCCAGGCCATTGCCCGTATCGGGAAAGTCGAACGCGATGCGTGCCGGACTGGCAACACTGAAGCTACCCGGCGGTGCAGCCAGCGGCTGCGCCATGGTGAGCTTCAGGACAATGTTCCCGCCTTGCTCTGCCGCAATGATCTTTTCAATCCGGTTGCCCGTGACTGCCTCTGCCTGCGGTGCCTGTGCAAGCAAGGGGGCGACGGGAAAAACAGCACCCAGCACGGCAACCACGACCCATGCGCCAAATCTGACGCTACAACGTCCCATTTTCATTTCTTCGCCTCCTGAGGCGCCTGCTCCTGCAGTTGCAGCGTACTGATGCGCTCGGTCCATTCGCCACCGGCGTCCTCGACGAGCTCTTTCAGAGTGATTTCGGATTCGGCAATCGCGGTAATGCGACCATAGTTCTGCCCGAGGTAGTTACCGACCCGGACCTGGTGCAAGGTCTTGTCCACGACAACGATCGCGTGGGCCTGACCACCCTTCATCAGGACTCCGACCATCTTCAGGGACTCCAGCGGATAGGACTCAAGCGGCTCACGCCGCCGGTTTGCATCGGGAGCAAACTGCCCCCCTTTCTTGTCGGGTTCCAGCTTGGCAGGACGGAAAGGGTCCACCAGCGAAGCCCCTTCGTAGCTCACCTCAACCGCTTTCTGGATCGGGGGAAGGGGCTTGAGATTGGGCTTGAGATCCCTGGAGGCTTCCGCCATCCAGGTCCGGAGATCATCCTGCTGGTCCGAACATCCGGCCAAGGCCAGCATGACCATGGCCGGAACCACCAGCGTCAGTCGCATCATCCTCACTTCTTGCCCGCCTTTTCCTTGGCTTTTTCCCTGCGGATCCTGGCAACTTCCTCATCGTCCAGGTACCGGTAGGTCACCGCCGTGGCATCGAACTTGAGGTTACCGTCCTTGCCTGTTTCGATGGCAATGTCGTTGAGGGTCACGATGCGCGGCATCTTGGCGACATCACTGACGAACTCACCAAGATCATGGTAATTGCCGGTGACCCGCACGGCGATGGGCAACTCCGCATAGAAATCCTTTGAACCCTCCGAGCCCGGCTTGAACAGCTCGAACTGAAGCCCCCGGCCCAACCCCGCCTGGTTGATGTCAGCAAGCAGGGATTCTATTTCGGAGCGGTTGGGCAACTGCTTGAGCAAGGCGCCGAACTGACGGTCGATCTCACTGAGCTGACGACGATACTCAGCCAGATTGACGGCCTGCCGCTTCTTGGTCAGCCAGTCTTCCTTGAGCGTGAGCTCCTCCTTCTCCTTGGCCTCGAGCCCGGCAAGCTGATCGCTCCAGTCAAACCACCAGCCACCGGCGACAATGGCGGCGAAAAGGGCGACCAGGGTTGCGATCCGCGGCAACAACGGCCACTGGCCTGGATCATTGGGGTCCAGGCCCTGGAAATCCCTGAGCAGCGCCTGCATGTCCAGCGAACGCAGATTTTCGAGCGAATCCTTGAAGCCCATTACGGCTTACCTCCCGGACCGGCGGCACCTTTGGCCTCGATCCCGTCCTGTGCCTTGGCACGCTCCACGCTCACATTGAGGCTGAACTCGCTGACCCTGCGAGTATTCAACACCGCAGCCTTCACCTCGACGAGATCGGCGCTCTGGAGATGAGGCGAGGCTTCAAGGTTGCGCATCAGGTTGGAGACACGGGCATTGGACTGGGCATAACCAACCAGATTGATGCGCGGCCCCGTCTGCTTGAGCGCCTTGAGATAGACACCCTCGGGAAGCTGGCGGGCCAGTTCATTGAAGACCAGCACGGTCTCGGTACGGTTGGTCTGCAACGACTCGATGACCTGTTTGCGCGACAACAGGGCCTCCGCCTGCTCCCTCAAGCCCTTGATCTCCACGATGTCCTTGTCGAGAGCGGCAATTTCCTGTTTCAGGAAGGCATTCTTGGCATCCTGACCATCCACATAACCCGCGATGAGGGTATGCCCGATGAACCACACCACCAGGCCGGCGAGCGCCATCAACGCAGACAACAGGATGAACTGCTGGCGCCGGGCCTTGCGCTTTTCTTCCCGGTGGGGAAGGAGGTTGATGCGGATCACAAGTCAAACCTCCGCAGGGCAAGGCCACAGGCCACCAGCAAGGCGGGCGCATCTGCAGCCAGATTCTTGGGACGGATCTTGGAGCTCAGGCTCATTCCGGAGAAGGGATTCGCAATGTGGGTATCGACCTGGGTACGCCCGGCCACGGTCTCGGCGAGACCCGGGATGACCGCACAGCCGCCCGCCAGAACGATGTGATCAACCTGATTGAACTGGGTTGAGGTAAAGAAGAACTGCAGGGCCCGCGACACCTCGAGGGCCAGCGCATCCATGAAGGGACGGAGCAATTCGGTCTCGTAACTCTCAGGCAGGGAACCGGTGCGCTTGCCGCTCTCGGCCTCTTCGAGGGACATACCGAAGTGGCGCATGACATCCTGGGTGAGCAGGAAGCCCCCGAAAGCCTGCTCCCGGGCGTAAACCTGCACACCATTGCGCAGCACCGAGACATTCATGACATTGGCACCCGCATCGACCAACGCGATGATCTTGTCCTGGCCCCCTTCGGGAAGATCCGCCTGGACCAGCTCGAAGGCCGACAAGGACGCGTAGGACTCCACATCCATGACCAGCGCCTTCAGGCCCGCGGCCTCGGCAGCAGCCACCCGATCCTCGACCTTTTCCTTGCGGGATGCCGCGATCAGCACCTCATCCTCGTCGGCACCCGACGCGGCCGGCCCGATGACCTGAAAATCCAGATTGACTTCATCGAGGGCAAACGGAATGTACTGATTGGCCTCGGATTCGACCTGCACCTCGAGTTCCTGATCACGCAGACCCGCGGGCAGGATGATCTTCTTGGTGATCACAGCCGATGCAGGCAGGGCCAGAGCAACGAACTTGGTGCTGGTCCCGAGGCGCCGCCACCCCCGGCGGATCGCTTCGGAGACCGCATCGAGGTTGGCAATGTTTCCGTCGGAAACCGCCTCGCGGGGCAGCGACTCGACCGCGTAGCGCTCGACCCGGTACCCCCCCCCGGATGCGGCGGACAACTCGACCATCTTGACCGATGACGACGAAATGTCGACGCCGATCAAAGGACGTGCCCTGGGGCTGAGAAAGGAGAGGTCGATCACAAAAAATCCTGAAAATTCTTTACGTTAGACGCAATTACAACAATCTACTTGAAATCCTAACAACAACAATGACAGGTGTAAAGCAAGCACCGGAAAAAGCACCCGGTCATGCACAGAGCCGCAAAACGCCCGGGCTCGTATAATGCAGGACTTTTCTCCGCTTACCGCCTCCCGATATGCGCTGGGTACTCTACCCTTTCATTGCACTTCTCGGCCTGATCGCCATCGGCGCCGCCATTCTGGCTCTGGCCGTGGCGTTCGCCTGGCCGACACTCCCGTCCCTGGAGTCACTGACCGACTATCACCCCAAGATCCCGCTGCGCGTATACACGGCGGACGGTGAGCTCATCGGCGAATATGGCGAGGAGCGGCGTGCCTTCATCCGCATCCAGGAGGTCCCCGAGGTGCTCAAGCACGCCATCCTGGCCGCCGAGGATGATCGCTTCTACCAGCACTCCGGCGTGGACTTCCTCGGCATCCTCCGCGCAGCAGGCGCCAACCTCGCCACCGGTGGCAAGCGCCAGGGCGCATCGACGATCACCATGCAGGTCGCCCGCAACTTCTTCCTGACCCGTGAGAAGACGATCTCCCGCAAGCTCTACGAGATCCTGCTGGCCTTCAAGATCGAACAGAACCTCACCAAGGACCAGATCCTCGAGGTCTACATCAACCAGATATTCCTGGGCCGTCGGGCCTATGGCTTTGCCGTCGCATCCCATACCTATTTCGGCAAATCCATCCGCGACCTGAGCATTCCGGAAGCCGCCATGCTAGCCGGCCTGCCCAAGGCCCCCTCGGCCTACAACCCGGTGGTCAACCCCAAGCGCGCCGCCCTGCGCCAGCAATATGTGCTGCGCCGGATGACCGAACTGGGCTTCATCACCGAAGAGCAACAGCACAAGGCCATGGAGACCCCGCTCAAGGTGGCCAGCAGCTCAGCCGACTTCGGCGGCAGTGCCGACTACGTGGCCGAAATGGCGCGCCAGATCGCCTACGAGCAGTACAAGGAAGAGACCTACACCCGTGGCATCAAGGTCATCACCACCATCATCAAGACCGAGCAGGAGGCAGCCCACCGGGCCCTGCGGCGCGGCATCATGGACTACGATCGCCGTCACGGTTATCGAGGCGCCGAGAGCTATGCCGACCCGGCGCGCCTGAACACCCAGCAAACCGAGTCGATGGACGAGATTCTCTCCGAGACGCCCGACTATGACGACATGCTGGCTGCCATCGTAATCCAGGCCGGCGGCGGAGCCGTCACCGTATATCGCTACGGCGAGAGCATCCGCCTGAGCGGCGACGGCCTGCGTTTCGCGGCCTCCATGCTCAGCGACAAGGCGCCCCCCAACAAGCGCATCCGGGTCGGCGCCATCGTCCGCATCAACCGCCAGGACAATCGCTGGGAGATCACCCAGCTGCCCGATGTCGAAGGCGCGCTGGTCGCCGCCGACCCGCGCACGGGGGCCATACGCGCCCTGGCCGGCGGCTTCGACTTCAACCGCAACAAGTTCAACCACGCCACCCAGGCATGGCGCCAGCCCGGCTCGAGCTTCAAGCCCTTCATCTACTCGGCCGCCTTCGAGAAGGGCTATGGCCCAAGCAGCATCGTGGACGACTCCCCTCTCTCCTTTCCGGCTGGAGAAACAGGCAGCCAAGCCTGGGAACCGAAAAACTACGACGGGAAATATGATGGACCGATGTCCATCCGCTCGGCCCTGGCCCGCTCCAAGAACATGGTGTCGATCCGCCTGCTCAAGTCCATCGGCCCGCGCTACGCCCAGGACTACATCACCAAGTTCGGCTTTGATGCGGAACGTCACCCGGCCTACCTGACCATGGCGCTAGGTGCCGGCTCGGTGACGCCTTGGCAGATGCTGCGCGGCTACTCTGTCTTCGCCAACGGCGGCTACCGGGTGGAGCCCTACCTGGTGAAGGAGATCCGCGACGAGGCCGGGAATGTGCTGGCCCGGGTGGACCCGCCGGTAGCCGGTGAAACCGCAGAACGGGCCATCGACGAACGCAACGCTTACCTGATGGACTCGGTAATGAAGGATGTGGTGCGCCGGGGCACAGCCACCAAGGCGCTGGTGCTCAAGCGTGGCGACCTGGCCGGCAAGACCGGCACCACCAACGAGTACGTGGACGCCTGGTTCTGCGGCTACCAGCCCACCGTGGCCGCCGTGGCCTGGATCGGTTTCGACCAGCCGCGCAAGCTGGGCAGCGGCGAGACCGGCGGCGCAGCAGCGCTCCCTATGTGGATCAACTACATGCGCAAGGCGCTGGAGGGCGTGCCGGAAACCTACCCGACACCGCCGGGCGGCCTGATCCGCATCCAGCCTGCGGGTGGCGGCAACGACGAAATGATCTACCAGGAAAACCTGCCGGCAGCTCCGCCGGAAGCGCCTCCCGAGCCCGCCAGCGCCCCCTCCGAGGAAGCGGCGCCGCCCAGCAAGCCGGTCAGCCCGCCAGCGTAACCGACTCGCCGGCCTGCTCCGACATGCAGCGGGACAGTACGGCATAGAAATCCGCCCCATCCCGGGTGCCGACCCAGCGGCCGGCCTCGGGACGGAAGTGGAAGCCACCGGACTTGGCCGCCAGCCAGATCTCGCGGGCCGCGCTGTGGCGGTTGACGATGATCTTGGTGCCGCTTTCGAACTCCACCTCGATGATGCCGCCGGGCTTCACCTCGTAATCGATCTCTGCCGTACAGGCGTCGAGCAAACCCTCCAGGCGATCCAGTTCTGCATCCGCCAGGGCATTGAAATCCGCTTCATTCATCGTCTGAACCCTTGTTCTGTTAACATTTGCGTTTTTGCGCGAAACCCATGCGAACCCTCGCCCTCACTTTCGCCGCGTGCGGCGCACTCCTGCTGGCTGGCTGTGGCATCAAGGGTCCGCTCTACTATCCGCAGATTCCCAAGCCCGCGGCCAAACCGGCCGAAACCGCACCGGCTCCTGCCCGGTCGGCCCAGGCAGATCATAACAAACCCGCATCCCAGGACCCCGCCCAATGACCACCGCCCTGCCCGTGCCGACGCTGCAAGCCGGCCCCGCCGGCCTGACCCTTGAAGGTGTCGCGCTGGCCGATATCGCTGCCCGCTTCGGCACCCCGACCTACGTCTACTCCCGCGCCGCCCTCACCGCAGCCTACGAGAGCTATCAACAGGCCCTGGGGCAGCGCAAAGCGCTGGTCTGCTACGCCGTCAAGGCCAACTCCAACCTCGGCATCCTGTCCGTCTTCGCCAGGCTCGGCGCCGGTTTCGACATCGTCTCGGGCGGCGAGCTGGCCCGCGTGCTGGCAGCCGGTGGCGACCCGGGCAAGGTCATCTTCTCGGGCGTCGGCAAGAGCGTCGACGAGATGCGCTACGCCCTCGAGACCGGCATCGGCTGCTTCAACGTGGAATCCGCCGCCGAACTCGACCGCCTCAACGAAGTCGCCAGCAGCCTGGGCAAGCGCGCGCCGATCGCCTTCCGGGTCAATCCGGACGTCAATCCCAACACCCACCCCTATATCTCCACCGGCCTGCGCGGCAACAAGTTCGGCGTGGCCTTCACCGAAGCCCTAGACCTCTACCGCAAGGCAGCCTCCCTGCCGCACATCGAGATCAGCGGCATCGACTGCCACATCGGCTCCCAGCTCCTCGACCCGGCCCCCATGACCGAAGCCGCCGAGAAGATCCTCGGCCTGGTTGACCAGCTGGCCAGCGAAGGCATCAAGCTCGACCACATCGACCTGGGCGGCGGCCTCGGCATCCGCTACCGGGACGAGGAGCCGCCCACCCCCACCGACTACCTCAAGCCGCTGCTGGCCTGCTTCGCCGGTCGCGAAGAAGCCCTGTGCTTCGAACCGGGCCGCTCGCTGGTGGGTAATGCGGGGCTGCTGCTGACCCGCATCGAATACCTCAAGCCCGGCGTCGAGAAGAACTTCGCCATCATCGACGCGGCCATGAACGACCTGGCCCGCCCGGCCCTCTACGACGCCTACCACGAGATCGTCGCCGTCGCCCCCCGGGACCTGCCCGCGACCCGCTACGAGGTGGTCGGCCCCATCTGCGAGAGCGGCGACTTCCTGGGCCACGACCGGGACCTGTCGGTGGCCACCGGCGACCTGCTTGCCCTGCTGTCGGCCGGCGCCTACGGCATGACCATGAGCTCCAACTACAACACCCGGCCGCGGGCCGCCGAGGTGCTGGTGGACGGTGACACGGTCCACCTGATCCGTGAGCGCGAGACGCTCGAACATCTGCTGAAGGGCGAACGCCCCCTGCCCTGACCTCACTGCCGACATGCCGATGGCCAAGATCAAGCGTTTCACCCCCCGGGTTGCCCTTATTCTTGCCATCGGCCTGGCGGGCTGCTCCAGCAAGCCCGACACCCCGTCCGCCTCCAAACCTGCCAGTCCGCCTCCCACCCTGATCACCACCACCAGTGCCCGCAGCATGGCGCTGGACGTCACCGAGGACACCCTCGGCACACTCGAGGCGCTGATCGACCCGAAGATCGGCGCCGAAGTGGCCGGCCGCGTGACCCACGTGCTGGCCCACAGCGGCGAGCGGGTCCGCAAGGGGCAGCGCCTGGCCGAGCTGGACGCCAGCGATTTCGAGATCCAGGGTGGCGCCGACGCCGCCGAAATTGCCCGCCTGGAGGCCCTCGTCGCCCAGGCCGAGCGGTTTGCCGCACGCCAGCAGGACCTCGTCGCAAAGGGCTTCATCGCCCGCAATGGAGCGGAAGACAGCCTGGCCCAGCGCGACGCGCTGCGCGCCCAGTTGGGCAACGCACGGGCGCGCAGCCAGGCCACCCGCAACAACCTCGGCCGCACCCGGGTGGTCGCGCCAGCAGATGGCGTGATCGAAACCCAGATTGTGTCGGTCGGGGATTACGTCAAGGTCGGCGACCCGCTGTTCCGCCTCGTCTCGAACCGCATCCTGCGCGCCCACCTGCCCTTTCCCGAATCGGCTGCCGGCCGCATCCGTGCAGGGCAACCGGTACGCCTGAGCCTGCCTCACACCCCCGGGCGGGTCATCCGCGGCCGCGTCGAGGACGTGAAGCCGACCATCAATGACAGCAGCCGGGCCCTGGACGTGCTGGTCCGGGTGGACAACGAGGATGCGCTGCTGTCGGGCGGCACCGTGAATGCGTCGGTGATCACCGGCAGCAAGCCGGCTGCCGTGGTGGTCCCTGAACAGAGCGTGGTGCTGCGCCCGGCAGGCAAGGTGGTGTACGTCATCGCCGACGGCAAGGCCAGCCAGCGCGTTGTCGAAGCCGGGGTCAAGCGTGACGGCCTGGTGGAGATCGTCAAGGGCCTGAGCGCCGGTGAAACCCTGGCCGAGGACGGCGCGGGTTTCCTGACCGATGCCGCCGCCGTCACCGTGAAGGGCGCAGCACCCCGCACTCCGGCGCCAGCCAGGCCATGACCCTGCCCGAACTGTCCATCAAACGCCATGTGCTGGCGTGGATGATGAGCGCCGTGCTGGTGCTGGTCGGGGTGATCGGCTACCAGCGGATCGGCATGGACCGCTTTCCTTACATCGAATTCCCGGTGATCTCGATCACCACCACCCTGAAGGGTGCCAACCCGGACATCGTCGACTCGAGCATCACCAACGTCATCGAGTCGGCCATCAACAGCACGCCGGGCATCGAGCACGTGCAATCCACCTCGTCGCCGGGTGTGTCGGTGGTCAACATCACCTTCAACCTCGAGAAGAAGGTGGACGTGGCCTTCAACGAAGTCCAGTCCAAGGTCAACCAGGTATTGCGGCGCCTGCCCAAGGACGTCGATCCTCCCGTAGTGGCCAAGGTGGAAACCAACGCCCAGCCGGTGATGTGGCTGGCCCTGCAGGGCGACCGCACCCAGCAGCAGCTCAATCAGTACGCCATCAACGTGCTCAAGAAGCGCCTCGAGACCATCGACGGCGTCGGCGAGGTGCGCCTCGGCGGGCGCCGCGACCGGACCATCCGGGTGAACCTGCTGCCCGACCGCATGGCCGCCCATACCGTCACGGCGCAAGACATCAGCGACGCCTTCGCCAAGGAGCACGTGCAACTGGCCGGCGGCTTCGTGGTCGGCCAGAAGACCGAAAGCCTGGTCAAGCTGGACCTGGAATTCCACCAGGTGGACGCGCTCCGGCAGATGGTGATCGCCTGGCGCGACAAGGCCCCGATCCGCCTCGGCGACGTGGCCGAGGTGGAGGACGGCCTCACCGACAACCGCCAGCTGGCCCGCTTCAACGGCAAGACCACCGTCGGCCTGGGCATGGTCAAGATCGCCAACGCCAACACCGTAGCCATCACCGAACGCATCCAGGAACGCCTGGACCGGGATCTCCGCCCCGCTCTGCCGCCGGGCATGAGCCTCTCGGTGGTGTCCAACGACGCCGTGTTCATCCTCGAGATTGTGGACTCCCTCAAGGAGCACCTCATCGAAGGCACCCTGCTGGCCTCGCTGGTGGTGTGGTTCTTCCTGCGCTCGGTACGCTCCACCCTGATCATCGCGCTGGCCATCCCGGTCTCGCTGATGGGCGCCATCGCGGTGATCTACTTCGCGGGCTTCACCCTCAACTCCCTCACCATGCTGGCCCTGCTGCTGCTCATCGGGGTGGTGGTGGACGACGCCATCGTGGTGCTGGAGAACATCTTCCGCCATCGGGAAGAGCTCGATCCGGACCCCGTCTCGGCAGCCATCAACGGCAGCAACGAGGTGGTCTTCGCGGTGATGGCGGCCACCCTCTCGCTGGTCTGCATCTTTGCGCCGGTGGCCTTCATCTCCGGCATCATCGGCCAGTTCTTCCGCAGCTTCGCGCTGGTGGTGACCTTCGGAGTGCTGGTGTCCCTCTTCGTGTCCCTCACCCTCACGCCCATGCTGTGCTCGCGCTACCTGCGGGTGGAGAAGCAGCATGGGCCGGTCTACCGCGCCTTCGACCGGTTCTTCGAGGCCATGGATGCGCTCTATGTGCGCCTGCTCGAAGGCGCTCTGACCCACCGTATATGGGTGCTGCTGGCGACCCTCGCCGTGGTGGGCTCCAGCGCCTTCTTTTTCGCCAATGTGGGCAAGGCCTTCACGCCGGAGCAGGACGAGGGCCGCTTCCTGGTCTCCCTGCGCACGCCGTTGGGCTCCAGCATCGACTACACCGACAGCAAGCTGCGTGAAGTGGAGGCGATCCTCGACCGCCATCCGGAAATCCGCTCCGAGTTCGCCCTGATCGGCCTGGGCAGCGCCGGGCAGGTGAACCAGGGCACGGTGGTGGTTCGCATGCTGCCGCGGGAAGAACGCACGCTGAAGCAGCAGGACATCATCCCGCTGCTGCGCAAGGAGTTCGCCCAGATCGCCGGCGCGCGGGTCTTTGCGGCGCCCTACCCGATGGTCCAGGGCCAGCGCGGCGAGCCCCTGCAGTTCGTGCTGACCGGCGACAACCTTCAGGAGCTGGGCCGCCATGCGGTCGCCCTGCAGCGCAAGCTGGCCACGGTACCCGGCCTCGGCCGCATGGACAGCGATCTGCAGCTCGACCTGCCGCAGCTGGTCTTCGCCCCGGATCGCCTGCGCATCGCCGACGCAGGGCTGACCACCCAGGACGTGGCCCTCGCCATCAACATGCTGACCGGCGGAGTGGACATCGCCAAGTTCAACGACGAGCCAGGCGACGGCCAGCGCTACGACATCCGCGTCAAGGCCCGGGAAGGCAGCTTCACCCAGCCTTCCGACCTGTCGAAGATCTTCCTGCGCAACAAGACCGGCCAGTTGGTCCGCCTGGACAGCGTCGCCGGCTTCAAGGAGGCCCTCGGGCCGGCGGTGGTGGGGCGTTTCGACCTGCAGTACGCTGCCACCTTCTATGCCACGCCGACCCTGCCGCTGGGCGAGGCCGTGGAGGTGGTCAAGGCGGCCGCCACCGAACTGCTGCCCACCGGCTACCAGATCAAGCTGATCGGCCAGGCGGAGGAGTTCGGCAAGACTCAGAAATACATGAGTTTCACCTTCGCCCTGGCCCTCACCCTGCTCTACATGGTGCTGGCCAGCCAGTTCAACAGCTTCCTGCAGCCGGCAATCGTGATGCTGGCCCAGCCCCTCGCGATCGTCGGTGGCGTGGCGGCCCTGTGGGCCACAGGCCAGACCCTCAACATCTACTCGATGATCGGCCTGGTGCTGCTGATCGGCCTGGTCGCAAAAAACTCCATCCTGCTGGTGGACCTCACCAACCAGCGCCGCGCCGAAGGCCTGCAGGTCGATGCGGCCCTGCGCAACGCCTGCCCGATCCGCATGCGGCCGGTGCTGATGACCTCCGCCACGGTGATCCTGGCCCTGGCCCCCGCGGCGCTGGGATTCGGTGCCGGCAACGAGACCAACCAGCCCCTCGCCATCGCAGTGATCGGCGGCATGGTCAGCTCGACCCTGCTCACCCTGGTGGTGGTGCCGGCGGTGTATTCGCTGGTGGAGGGGTGGCGGGAACGGCGGCGCAGCGGGGCGCTGGCCCGCTCGGCAGACTAAATCGGCTCCAGCGGCTCAAGTGGCGTAATGGCGGCCTTGCCGGCCGGCGTGTCGAACCAGCGCAGCAGGATGCGGTAGGTGTCGAGATCAAAGCGGGCGGCAGGTTGCACCGCCCGCAAGGTCTGCAGTGCGGCCTCGTCGTCCACAGTGCCGAGCAGGCACCAGCGGTCGAGGAGATGCCAGGCCTCCCGGCCGGTGTCCGGATGCCGCTCATGCACCGCGACCGGCCCGGCCCAGGGCCAGCGTTTGAGACGCAGGCTTTCCAGCACCTTGAGCAGGCGCTGGTCGTGTTCGGCGGCGCTTTCCTTGCCGGCACAGACTCCAGCGCAACGCTTCGCCGCATGGGCCAGGCAGGGGCCTTCGGCCCAGGCTTCGGTACCGATGCGGCGGGGGCACAGCTTGTAGAGGGTAGCCAGCTCGCGCAGCGCGTTGTCGGCTTCCTTGCGCGCCCGGAAGGCGCCATACACCTCGCCCCAGGCCTGCGGATCGGCCCCGTTGAGCGGCTCCCGCGACAGCACGGCGCCGCGCTGGCGGCCGGCATCGTAGCGCAGACCAAAGACTGCCTCGGTCTCGCTTGGCTGACGATTCTCGGCGGGCTTGAGCTGCCGGAGCAGCTGCGACTCGAGGAGCAGGGCGCCCAGCTCGCCTGCCGTGACACGCCAATCCACCCGGCGCACCTGCTGGGCGATCTTGGCCTCCTTGCCCTTGCGCGCTTCGCCGGAGAAATGGCTCATCACCCGGGAACGCAGGCTGACGCTGCGACCGACGTACAGGGGCAGATCGTTCTCACCATAGAACAGGTAGACACCCGGCCCTTCGGGCATGCCTTCGAGCACGCCTTCCGGCAGCCCCGCGGGCCGGTTGGGTGCCTTCATGGCCTTGACGATGGCCATGTCGAGCACGTCGCGCTCGAACTGACCCGCCACCATGCCGGCGAACTGGTGCAGCGCCTCGGTATCCCCCATCGCCCGGTGACGGGCTGTACAGGTGAGGCCATGCCGCTCGATGAGGGCGTCGAGGCCATGCCGGTGATGTTGGGGAAACAGGGCGCGCGACAGCTTGACGGTGCACAGCACCGGCGCGTCGAATTCCTGGCCGATGCGCTGGAATTCGTTCTTGAGGAAACCGTAGTCGAAGCGGGCGTTGTGGGCGGCAAACACACAGTCTGCGAGCAGGGCCCGCACCTGGTCTGCCACCGCCGCGTAGGGCGGCGCATCCGCCACCATGGCATCGGTGATGCCGGTGAATGCCTGGATGTTGGCCGGAATGGGGATGCCTGGATTGACCAGGCTGGACCAGCGTTCGACCAGCTCGCCGTTCTCGACCCTCAGGATCGCGATTTCGGTGACCCGGTCGATGACCGGGTTGGCGCCGGTGGTCTCGACGTCGATGAAGGCGAGCTTGGGGGCGAGCAAGACGGTGGATCAGCTCTCGGTGGCGTAGGGATAGGCCTTGGCGGGCACCTTGCCGGCGGCGTATTCGCGCTGGGTCTCGGCGTCCTGGGGCTTATCCCACCACAGGGCCCGGCCCTTCTTCTGCTCTTCGCGCTCTTCGGGATGCTTGTCCATCCATTCGCGCATGAACTTGGTGTGGTCGGATTCGTAGATTGCCATTGTGATCTCCCTTTTAGCGGCGTGGATTCTATCAGCCTCAGCCGGCTTTCTGGTCACCCTTCAGGCGGTTGATGCGCACCACCTCGGGGATGTTGCGCATGCCGCGGATGACCTTGGCCAGATGCAGGCGGTGTGTCACCTGCAGCGTGATGTAGATGGTGGAATAGGCGCCCTGGTCGCCATCGGTGCTGACGTTCTGGATGTTGCAGTCCTGCTCGGAGATGGCATTGGCCACCTTGGCCAGCACCCCGCGCACATTCTGGGTGAGCAGCTTGAGGGTCACGTCGAAGAGGCGGTCGGTGGACGCCTCCCATTCCACGTCGATCCAGCGGTCACGCTCGCTGCGCAGCTTGCGGGCCTGCGGACAGTCGTGCATGTGCACTTCCAGGCCCTGCCCCTTGCGGATGATGCCGACGATCGGATCGCCCGGGATCGGCCGGCAGCAGCGGGCCAGCTGCACCGCCACACCCTCGGTGCCACGGATCAGGATGGCGCCGGCGGGCTTGGGCTTGACCACGTCGGCCCGGCCGGACTCCACGTCCTGGATCTCGGCCAGGCGCCGCGCCACGATGGCCGGCAGACGACGCCCGAGGCCGATGTCGGTCATCAGCTCACGGCGGTTGTTGAGGGTGAATTCCTTCAGGAAGCGGTCCCAGGCAAACATGCTGACCTGCCCCAGGGTCAGGCCGTGAGGCCGCAGCGCCTGGTTGAGCAGGCGCTCGCCGAGGGTCGAGGCTTCCTCCTGCTGGGCGTTCTTTAGAAAATGACGGATCTGCGCACGGGCCTTGCCGGTACGCACGTAGCTGAGCCAGGCCGGATTGGGGCTGGCATGGGCCGCGGTGATGATCTCGATCTGATCGCCGTTGTGCAGCTCTGTGCGCAGGGGCATCAACTCGCCGTTGATGCGCCCGGCCACGCAGCGATTGCCCACGTCGGTATGCACCGCGTAGGCGAAGTCCACCACCGTGGCGCCCCGCGGCAGGGCGAAGATCTTGCCCTTGGGGGTGAAGGCATACACCTCGCCGGGGAAGAGATCGACCTTGACGTGCTCCAGGAACTCGCTGGAGTCACCCGAGGTGGATTGCAGTTCGAGCAGGGACTGCAGCCAGCTGTGGGTCTTGTGCTGCAGCTCGGTCAGGGTCTTTTCGTCTTCCTTGTACAGCCAGTGGGATGCCACGCCGCTCTCGGCAATGTGGTTCATCTCGTGGGTGCGGATCTGTACCTCCACCGGCGTACCGAAGGGGCCGATCAGGGTGGTATGCAGGGACTGGTAGCCATTGGCCTTGGGAATGGCGATGTAGTCCTTGAACTTGCCCGGCACCGGCTTGTAGAGGGCGTGCAGCGCCCCGAGCGCCCGGTAGCAGGTCTGCACGTCGGGGACGATGACCCGGAAGCCGTAGATGTCCAGCACTTGGGAGAAGCTCAGGCGCTTCTCGGACATCTTGCGGTAGATGCTGTAGAGGTGCTTCTCGCGGCCCCGTACCTCGGCCTCGATGTTCCATTGGGGCAGGCGCTCCTCGATGGCCAGCAGGATCTTGCCGACCACCTCGCGACGGTTGCCCCGGGCGGCCAGGATGGCCTTGGAGAGCACCCCGAAACGCATCGGGTAGCGGTGCTTGAAGGCCAGTTCCTGCAGCTCGCGGTAGAGGCTGTTGAGCCCCAGCCGGTTGGCGATGGGGGCGTGGATTTCCTGGGTTTCCCGGGCGATCCGGCGGCGCTTGTCGGGCCGCATGTGGTCAAGGGTCCGCATGTTGTGCAGACGGTCGGCCAGCTTGATGAGGATCACCCGCAGGTCGCTGGCCATGGCCAGCAGCATCTTGCGGAAGTTCTCGGCCTGGGCCTCTTCCTGGGACTGGAATTCGATCTTGTCGAGCTTGGACACCCCATCCACCAGCTCCGCCGTGGTGCGCCCGAAGCGCTCGGCGATCTCGGCCTTGGTGATGTGGGTGTCTTCCATCACATCGTGCAGCAGTGCCGCACACAGGGCCTGGGAGTCCAGGTGCCAGCCGGCGAGGATCTCGGCGACGGCGACGGGATGGGAAATGTAGGGTTCGCCGCTCTTGCGGAGCTGCCCCTGATGGGCGTCGGCGGAGAAATGGTAGGCGGCTTCGATGCGGCCGATATCCTCGGGCCGCAGATAGGCCGCTACCTGGGCACGCAGGCGCCCGAAATCGAGAGGCAGCACACAGGAAGGGGGAGGCTGGAAAACGCCGCTACCACTGACCGGGATCGGCGCGGCGGATTCCATGTCATCACTCTCTCGCGGGGCGGCCGTCAGGCCTGACCGCGGTTGAGGACTTCGGCGCCCACCTTGCCGGCAGCAATCTCGCGCAGGGCGATCACGGTGGGCTTGTCCTTGTCGTGGCGGTCCAGGTCAACCTGGGGGGTGGCGCCGGCGGTCAGCTGGCGGGCACGATAGGTCGCCGCCAGGGTCAGCTGGAAGCGGTTGGGGATTCGTTTGAGACAGTCGTCGACAGTAACGCGGGCCATATCAGTCCTGTTCCAGGTAATGGAAAAACTCCGGCTTGCGTGCCTCCTGGTTGGCGTAGCGGAGCCGGGACGCCCGTACCACAGCCACCAGATCATCAAGGGCCGCGGACAGGTCTTCGTTGATTATAACGTAGTCGAACTCCGCCACATGGCGCATCTCTCCCCGGGCCCCCAGCACCCGGCGGGCGATCACCTCCTCACTGTCGGTTCCGCGGCCGCGCAGACGGCGCTCCAGCTCCTCGACCGAGGGCGGCAGGATGAACACGCCGACAGCCTGGGGAAAGACCTTGCGCACCTGCTGGGCCCCCTGCCAGTCGATCTCGAGCAGGATGTCCCTGCCCGAGCTGATCTGGGATTCCAGCCAGGTCTTGGAGGTGGCGTAATAGTTGTTATGGACCTCGGCCCACTCGAGGAATTCACCCTTGTCGCGCAAGGCGCGGAAGGTCGGCACATCCACGAAGTGGTAGTGCTGGCCGTCGACCTCCCCGGGCCGCGGCGCACGGGTGGCGTAAGACACGGACAGGCTGACCAGCGGATCGCGGGTCAGCAGGCCGCTGACGAGGGTGGTCTTGCCGGCGCCCGACGGCGCGGTGACGATGAAGAGGGTACCTGGCATGGAATGGCGCTTTCTATCTCGCGGCGGACACCCGTGATGGTCCGCCCGGCGGTGCTCGGTTCGAAGCCCCGCATTGTGCCAGCGACGCCCCCCGGCGCACCAGACCGGGGCTGTCAGGGCGCGCCGAAGGCCAGCCGGAAATCATAGTGGGGTCGGGTGGTCAATGCGCCGAGCGGCCGTGGCGGCGTGGAGTCCACCCGCCGGAGTGTGGCACCGGAGACAATCTCCTCCACGATGGCCTGCATCTCGATCCCGGCGAAGTGCTTGCCCGGGCACAGGCGACTGCCCCCACCAAAGGGCACGAAGGTGTTCCTGTCGTGGGTGGCGGCGCCCTCCTTGCGCAGCCAACGTGCCGGGCAGAAGCGCTCGGCATCCTGCCACAGGCCCTTGTGGCGCTGCAGTGTCCACGGGGAGACGAGGATGGCACTGCCCGCAGCCAGTGTCTTTCCGCGGAACTCCGTCACCGCCTCCACATCGCGCAGGAAGAAGGCGATCGGCGGATAGAGGCGCAGGGACTCCTGGATCAGGGCATCGACGGACTCCGCCTGCGGACGGTCGCCATCCGGCAGCGCACCACCCGACAGCTCCCACAGCAACCAGCTGAGCACGGAGGCTGTCGTCTCGTGCCCGGCGAGGATCATCACCGCCACCTCGTCGAGCAGGCGCGCCTCCAGCACTGCCCGATCGGCGACCTCGCCGGAGGTGCGACGCAGGGTATCCAGCACCTGCCGATGGAAAGGTGGCCAGGCAGCCTCGGGCCGATCCAGCCAGGGCGTAACGAAACGCTCCTGAATCATCTCCCGCAGGCTCAGCCCCACCGGCTCCAGCTCCATGCGACCGAGCAGTGCCGGCGTGTCCCGCAGCGCGTTCCCGGAGCACATCAGCAGGAAGGCGCTGGCCCGTCGGTGGTAGGTAAAGAAAGCATCCACGAAGGCTTCGCTCTGGGCCGGCGTGAAACGACCGCCGAGCAAACACTCGGTAACGATGTCGATGGTCAGCCTGGATAGCTCCCGCGGCACTGCGACACCGGACGGCGCCGCCTGCCAGCGCGCCAGGTATTCCCGGCTGAGCCGGCGTGAGACACGCTCCACCTCCTCACCCGGGACTCCCGCCAGGGCCAGGAAATAGGCTTTACGCATGTCCTTCACAGCCTCGCCACCACCCTGGCCGAACACCCCTTCACCAATCAGGGGGCGCAGGATGGCCGTGAGGTGGGAGCTCTTGGGAAACACACCGTCCCGGTTCCGCAACACCGCCTCGACGATGGCCGGATCATTGGCCAGTGCCAATCCCCCCACGGGCAGGCGGAGCGTGAGCAACCACCGCTCATAGGCCTTCCACCCCAGCAGACGCAGTGGATTGCGCAGGATCACGACGGCCAGCCGGCAGACCAGGGACGACCAGCCGGACAGGCGGGCCAAGGCTTTCAACAGGACGAGCATCTTCGACCTCGGAGCGGGTGAGGGATGGGCAGGCAGCCGGGGTATATACCACGTGCACCGGCACTGGCGCAGACGCGCTCAGCCCCTTCTGGCGCCCGCCTCCGGTGCACCCACCCGTTCCGCCAGCTCCCGGCGCCGGGCCGCCAGCCAGGCCGGTGATGCCGCAGCGTATTCGTCGAGGCGCTGCCGCAGGGCAGGGACATCGCGGGCCAGCTCAGGAGGCTCACTGCCGGCAAAGAAGGCCCGCGAGACCAGGGCTCCGCCCGCCCGGAGACGGGGATACTGAGCCAGGACCAGGTCGGCGGGGATGGGCAGATGCCTGTCGCCGGCCCGGCCGACACCGCCCACGGCCAGATCCAGGCCCGCCCCCAGTATGGTGTCAGCCAACGCTTCGAGCAGGCCGGACACCAGCACATGGAAGTGCGTCGGCCACCCCAGGGAAAGGCGCAGATCGTTCAGCCCGACGTGGATCTCCGACAGCCCCGGAATGCGGCAGATCGCCCCCGCCACCGCGGCCGCCTCGGCGGTTTCCAGCAAGGGCACGGGGTGGGCCCGCCCCGCCACCAGGTCCACGAAGCGGGCGACTTCATCGACGCTGCGGAAGAAGGGCAGCATCAGCGTCCGGGCGCCCAGGGCGAGAAGACGCTCTATCTCGTCAGCCGATCCTGCATGAATCGGATTGCAGCGGGCGAACAGCCGCGCCGGGGAGACCTGCCCGGCGAGGGTGGCTAGGTCGGTCTCGGCGTGATCGGAGATCCAGGTAGCCAGTCCGCCCTGGCGCTCATCCTTGTTCAGGCGCTCCAGGTCCACACCGATCCGGTCGATGCCCGCCCGGTCAGCCGCAAGCGCCACGGCCCCATCCCGGGTGAACAGGGTCAGCACGAAGGCATCACCGTAGCTCATGGCGCCACCTCGGCGACCAGCCGATCTCCCTGCAGGTAGCGCGCGAGCTGGCCCTCCATGAACACCTCGAAGTCCTGCTGCATGTCCGGGTGGTAGGCCGCCACCTTGGGCGTGATGATCAGGCCCGGTACGCGCCAGAGGGCATCGTCCACGGGGGGCACCGGGTCCAGCACATCCAGGGCAGCCCCACCCAGCCGACCACTCCCGAGGGCGGACAACAGATCGGCCTGCACGACCAGACCAGCCCGGGCCACATTGACCAGTAGCGCACCAGGCGCCAGGCGCGCCAGTACCGCGGCATCCACCAGGCCGACGGAAGCAGGCGCAAGAGGCAGGGCAAGGACCAGCCCATCACATTCCGCCAGCACGTCCCGCCAGGCGTCCGCACCCACGAAGGCGTCGCAGGCGGCCAGCCGTTCCGGCGTGGCCCGCCGGGCACAGCCAAGCACCCGGATGCCCAGCGCGCGCAAGCGCGGCGCAAGGGCCAGGCCGATGGCCCCCATCCCCAGCAGCAGCACCTGACGGGGCAGGCGTTGCATCACCATGGGCGCCGCCCATTGCCCTCGCCCTTGGGCGGCGAAGGCCTCGGGCAGGCGGCGCACAAGGGCCAGCAGCAGGGCCAGTGCATGAAGGGCTATCGCTTCGGCATTCATGGGATTGCGGGTCAGGCGAACCCCGCGCACGGCAAGCTCGGCAACGGGCAGCTGATCGATTCCCGCGGCGGTGGTCTGCACCCAGGCCAGGTGCGGCGCATGGGGCAACACCTGACGCAGATAGCGATGACCGACGATGATCTCGGCAGAACCGGCCGCCCCCAGGGCTTCCGCCTCACTCAAGGCCTGCACCACCCGGCCCGCGCCTACCAAGGCCTCGAGGCGCTGCACATGCGCCGGGCTCGGCTGCCAGTTACCCGGCATCAACAGGATCATTCCACCTCCTCCGACGGAGCCGCACAGAACGCTGTCCAGGCCTCCCTCAGCACGCCTTCGAGGGCTCGCGTCAGTTCAGCGGGCTGGCGTTCGGCCTGGACAGTCATGCGCTCGCGCAGGCTGTCACGCAGGGCCGCCAGTTCGGCGGGGTGAGCAGCCCAATGGCAGGCCCTGGCCACGAACTCCTCATCGCTCCAGGCGATGAAACCAGGCAGGCCAGCAGCCGCCAGACGGCTGGCGCACAGACGCTGGACAAAACGCTCGCCACTCAGTGTGAGGGTCGGCACGCCCATCCACAGGGCGAAATTGGCCGTGGTGCCACTCGAAAACGGCTGGGTATCCAAGGCGATATCCACCTCGGCATGCAAGGCGAGGTAGTCCGGCAGGCTGAGGCGTCCGGCGAAACGCAGACGCTCCGGCAGAACGCCCTCCGCCGCAAGACGCTGGCGGATCCCGTCCGCAGCTCCTTCATCGGTCACTGCGGCGATCAGCAGGCGGGCATCCGGCAGGCTGCTCAGCACCTGGCCCCACAGGGCAAGCGTGGCATCGGTGAGCTTGCCCGCCCGGTTGAAGCTGCCAAATGTAATGTGGCCCCGGGCCATGCACGGCGCAGGCGCCACGGGCGACAAGCCGGCCGGCGGCTCAAAGGCGGTGGCCTGGGGCAGATGACACAACCGCTCGGCAAAGGCTGCATCGAAACGCCCCGGCGGAGCCAGGGTCGCATCCACCAGCCGGATATCCATACTCGACAGGCCGGTCGTGCCGGGATAGCCCAGCCAGGTCACCTGCAGCGGTGCCGGCTTCCTGGCGAACACGGCCAGCCGGTTGCCCGCTGTATGACCCGACAGGTCGAACAGGATGTCCACCCGGCGCTCGCGGACCAGTGCATCCAGTGCGGTGTCGGACAGGCGGGACACCTCGTGCCATTCGTCACTCAGCCCGCGGAGTTCGACCGCCACCGCATCGTCCGCCGCAGTACCCGAGAAGGCCAGGATGGCGAAGCCCTCCCGATCGAGATGGCGCCAGACCGGCAGCAGAAAGCGGGCCACCGGATGATCGCGCAGATCCGCGGAAACGAACCCCACACGCAGGCGTCGCCCCGGCTCCCGGCTCACCCGCCAGCCGCCTTTTGGCAGTCCGAAACATGCCTCGGCCATGCGCCCGAAGTCCCGGTGGGCGGCATCAATCACGGCCGCGCCGCTGGCCTCGTCGTGCACCAGAGCGTAAAGAAGGTTGCTCCATGCAGCAAAAGCGGTCAGGTCATGATCCAGCACGAGCCGGGCCTCCCGGATCGCTCCGGCGGTATCGCCGAGGACGCAGAGGAGCGCAGACAGATTGATCCGGGCCGGCTGCAACGTCGGGTCGAACTGCAGCGCCTGCCGCTGGCACTCGGCAGCTTCCCGATGCCGGCCCAGCGCCGCCAGCACATTACCCCGGCTCTGGTGGGCGATCGCCAGGCCCGGCTGGAGACTCAGCGCCGCGGCCAGCGCCACCAGCGCCTCCTCGCTCCGGCCAACGGCATGCAAGGCATTGCCCCGCGCAAACTGGGCCAGGGGCAAGCCGGGCGCCAGGCCGGTCGCGCGCTCGGCAAAGCGCAGAGCGTCGCCCGGCTCCCCACCGGCCAGTGCATTCTGGGACGCGTTCACCCACACCGCGGCCACCCCCGCCGCCAGTTGCAGACTGCGCCGGAAGGCACGGGCTGCCTCAGCATGATGCCCGGCGCGCATGCGCACCACGCCCAGGGCGTCCCACAGGGCGGCATCGCTCCGGTCGAGACGGCAGGCCGCCTCAAGGCAGCCTTCGGCCTCGCCCGCCTCGCCTGCAAACCCCAGGGCCAATCCCAGCAACTGCCAGGCCCGCGCATCCCGCGGACAGCTCGAGACCAGCCGGCGTGCCCGCTCCACGGCAGACATGAATCGACCCGCCTCGAAATCGGCCTGCCAGGCCAGGACATCCCCCGCCGACACGCCCATCCCGCCGGCCCCGGCGAAATGACTTATGGACACACCCACACCATCCCAGCAGATGCCCTGAGCCGGCAACAGGAAAACATGGCCAACAGCATCCCGGAATCAATCACTCGATGTTTTGCACCTGCTCGCGCATCTGCTCGATGGCCAGCTTCAGCTCGACGGCCACTGCCGTCATGTCTGCCGCCATGGCCTTGGAGCCGAGGGTGTTGGCCTCGCGGTTGAGCTCCTGCATCAGGAAGTCGAGCCGCTTGCCGGCCGAGCCACCGGCCTTCAGGATGCGCTCCACCTCATCGAGGTGGGTGCTCAGGCGGGACAATTCTTCGGCCACGTCCACCCGCTGGGCGAACAGGCCCACTTCGAGGCGGATGCGGTCTTCGTCCAGGGTGGCCGCCGCGTCCCGCAGGCGGGTGGCGAGCTTCTCCTGATATTCGGTCACCAGCGCCGGCACGCGGGGTTGCACGGTCGCCACCAGCTCGCGCATGCGCAGGATGCGGCCTCGGATCATCTCGGCGAGTTTCTCGCCCTCCCGGCGGCGGCTGGCAACCAACTCGTCGAGGGCGACGCGGATCAGGGGGCCGATCTCGGGCTGCAAGGCATCGAAGCCCAGGCTGTCGTCGGCCAGAATCCCCGGCCAGCGCAGCACTTCGCCGACACTGAGCGGCGCCGCGGCCGGCAGGGCCGCCTGGATCGCAGACTGGGCCGTGCGCAGCTGCTCCAGCAAGGCTGCATTGATCGACAGGTCGCGAGGTGCGCTATCCTTCGTCTGCAGATTGAAGCGAATCTCCACCTTGCCGCGGCTGAGCCGGCCGGTGATGGCTTCCCGCAGGGCCGGTTCGGCCTGGCGCAGGTCATCATTGATGCGGAAGGCGAGGTCGAGGTAGCGGGAATTGACGCTCCGCAGTTCGAGGTGCAAGGCTACGCGGCCCAGATCGCGAGTCTGGACGGCAAAACCCGTCATGCTGTGAATCATCCTGTTTTTCCCGAGATAGCGCGGCGATCCAAGGGTAAACTAGCCCCCCCGAACACCACCAAAAGTCGAAGTGTAGCGCTCCGCCCGATGGCCACTCAACAAAACTGCGCCCTTCCTTCCGGATTCCAGCTCGACCATTACCGGGTCGAGCGACAGTTGTCGCTGGGCGGTTTTTCCATCGTCTACCTGGCCTACGACCAGGACGGCACGCCGGTCGCCATCAAGGAATACCTGCCCAACTCCCTGGCCCTGCGCGGTGAGGGCGAGGTGACGCCGCACGTCACCGAGGCTCACCAGGGCGCATTCCGCTACGGCATGAAGTGTTTCTTCGAAGAAGGCCGGGCGCTCGCCAAGCTGGTGCATCCCAACGTGGTGCGGGTGCTCAACTTCTTCCGCGCCAACGGCACCGTCTATATGGTGATGCAGTTCGAACGGGGCCGGACGCTGCACGACTACATCCAGAAGAACAAGGGCAAGAAGGGCGGGGTCAGCGAGCGCTTCATCCGCGGCGTGTTCACCCGCATGCTCAACGGCCTGCGGGAAGTCCATTCCCACAAGCTGCTGCACCTCGACATCAAGCCGTCGAACATCTACCTGCGCAACGATGGCACGCCGGTCCTGCTGGACTTCGGCGCCGCCCGCCAGACCCTGATGTCCGACACCCCCATCCTGAAGCCGATGTACACACCCGGTTTCGCCTCGCCGGAGCAATTCGGCAACCGCGAGTCCCTTGGCCCCTGGAGCGACATCTACAGCGTCGGAGCCAGCATGTATGCCTGCCTGGCCGGCACCTCGCCGCAGCGCTCGGACGAACGCATCAAACATGACACGGTCGAACCCGCCGTCAAGGCCTGGGCGGGCGAGTACTCCCCCCATTTCCTGGCGACCATCGACTGGTGCCTCCAGCTGGATCCGCTGAAGCGCCCGCAAAGCTGTTTTGCCTTGCAGAAGGTCCTCGCCCAGCGCCATCGGGAAGCCCCGCCCCAGCAGAAGAGCTGGCTGGAGGGACTGGGCTCCCGCATCAAAACCATGATGGGTCGTACATGAGATTCACCATTTTCCAGGAAAGCCGGATCGGCAAACGACGCACCAACCAGGATCGCGTGGCCTACTCCTACACGCGGGACGCCCTGCTGCTGGTGCTGGCCGACGGCATGGGCGGCCACCTCTATGGCGAGATCGCAGCCCAGATCTCGGTACAGTTCATCGCCCAGTCCTTTCAGCAGGAAGCCCGCCCCAAGGTGGCCGACCCGGTGCTCTTCCTGTCGCGGGTGCTGAGCAATGCTCACCACGCGATCCTCGACTACGCCTTCGACAAGAACCTCTCGGACATCCCGCGCACCACCATCGTGGCCTGTCTGATCCAGGATGGCATCGCCCACTGGGCCCACGCCGGCGATTCACGCCTGTACCTGATCCGGCGCGGTCGCCTGCTGGCCCAGACACGCGACCACTCCCGAGTGCAACTGATGCTCGACCAGGGCCTGCTCGACGCCGAGTCCGCAGCCTCGCACCCGGGACGCAACCGGATCTTCAGCTGCCTGGGCGGCAGCCATCCGCCCCAGATCGAGTTCTCCCGGGGCACCGCACTCATGAACGGCGACGTCCTAGCCATCTGCTCGGATGGCGTCTGGGGCCCCCTCGAGACCGATGACCTGGTACGCACCCTGGCCGACGGCCGGGTCATGGACGCCGTCCCGGCGCTGATGAACGAGGCCGAGACCCTCGGCGGCGCCCAGTGCGACAACATGTCCCTGATCGCCATGACCTGGCACGACGATCACCAGGAAGACACCCCCGACACCGTGTCGACCCGCACCATGCCCGCCGACGCCTTCACCACCCAGATGGAAGGCTTCGGACGCAACAAGCGGGGCGATCAGGAAGACCTCAGCGAAGACGAGATCGAACGGGCCATCCGGGAAATCAACGCCGCCATCCACAAGTTCAAGTAAGCCCCCGGCCTGCCGGCCGGGGAGATGCCCCGCACAATGCCCGCGCCCCGCACTCGCCGGGCTGCCCCCCTACCGCAACGATCCGCCCTCAACCGCCATGACCCAATCCGCCTCCTTCCAGGCCCGCCCCAGCGGCCGTACGCCCGATCAACTCCGCAGCATCCGCATCACCCGCGGCTTCACCCGGCATGCCGAAGGATCGGTCCTGATCGAATTCGGCGACACCCGCGTGCTGTGCACCGCCAGCGTGGAAGAGGGCGTGCCCCCCTTCCTGCGGGGCAAGGGCCAAGGCTGGCTGACCGCCGAGTATGGCATGCTGCCGCGCTCCACCCACACCCGCAGCCCGCGGGAGGCCGCCAAGGGCAAGCAGAGCGGGCGCACCCAGGAGATCCAGCGCCTGATCGGCCGCAGCCTGCGCGCCGTGGTGGACATGGAAGCCCTCGGCGAGCGCCAGATCACCATCGACTGCGACGTTCTGCAGGCTGACGGCGGCACCCGCACCGCCTCCATCACCGGCGCCTGCATCGCCGTGCATGAAGCCCTCGACGGCCTGGTCAAGGCTGGCAAGCTGGCTGCCAACCCGATGCGCGACTTCGTCGCCGCCATCTCGGTGGGCATCTACAAGGGCACCCCGGTGCTGGACCTCGACTATCCTGAAGACTCGGACTGCGAAACTGACATGAACGTGGTGATGACCGGCAGCGGCGGCTTCGTCGAAGTGCAGGGCACGGCCGAAGGAGGCCCCTTCTCCCGCGCCGAACTCGACAGCCTGCTGGAACTTGCCGGCGCCGGCATCGCCCAACTCGTCGTTGAACAGAAAAAGGCGCTCGGCATCCCTGCCTGAGCCATCTGCACAGCGAGGCCCGCCATGAAACAACTCGTTCTCGCCAGCGGCAACGCCGGCAAGCTCAAGGAACTCTCCGCCCTGCTCGCCCCCCTGGGCATCGAGGTGCTGCCCCAGTCGGCCTTCAATGTCAGCGAAGCCGAGGAACCCCACCCCAGCTTCGTCGAAAACGCCATCGCCAAGGCCCGCCACGCCGCCCGGGCGACCGGCCTGCCGGCCCTGGCGGACGACTCCGGGCTGTGCGTCGAAGTGCTGGGCGGCGCGCCGGGCGTGCTGTCGGCCCGCTTTGCCGGCGAACCCAAGTCCGACCAGCGCAACAACACCCTGCTGCTCGAGAAGCTGGCCGGACAAGCCGACCGGCGGGCCCGCTTCTACTGCGTGCTGGCCCTCCTGCGCCACGCGGAAGACCCGCAGCCCCTGATCGCCTGCGGCGAGTGGCACGGCGAGATCCTCGACGCGCCGCGGGGCGCTGCCGGCTTCGGCTACGACCCGCTGTTCTTCGTGCCCGAGCTGGAACAGACCGCGGCGGAGATTCCCGCCGAGCTCAAAAACATGCTGTCCCACCGGGGCAACGCCTTCCGCCAGCTGCTCGACCGCCTCCGCGCCGAGCCCACCTGAGCGCCTCCGCCCCATGCCCGAACCCCGGATCATTCCGATCACGCCCAAGGCCGCCGCCCCCAAGGCCGGCGGCTGGCAGCCCAGCCTCAGTGCCTCGCCGCCGCTGTCGCTGTACATCCACTTCCCGTGGTGCGTGCGCAAGTGCCCCTACTGCGACTTCAATTCCCACTCCGTCAAGGACGAGGGCATCCCCGAAGCCGCCTATATCGCCGCCCTGATCGCCGACCTGGAAAGCGCGCTGCCGCAGATCTGGGGGCGACGGGTTCACAGCATCTTCATCGGCGGCGGCACCCCCAGCCTGATCAGCCCGGACGGACTCGACGAACTGCTCACTGCCGTACGCATGCGGATCCTCCTCGACCCGATGGCCGAGATCACCCTCGAGGCCAACCCCGGCACGGTGGACGCAGGCCGCTTCGCAGCCTTCCGCCAGGCCGGCATCAACCGCCTGTCGGTGGGCATCCAGAGTTTCCATGAAGGACACCTCCAGGCCCTCGGCCGCATCCACGGGCGTCACGACGCCATCGCCGCAGCCGAAGCGGCGCTCAAGCATTTCGAGGCGGTCAACCTCGACCTGATGTACGCCCTGCCCGGCCAGAGCCTGATGGAGGCGGAGGCTGACCTCGCCACCGCCCTGGCCCTAGGCCCCCAGCACCTGTCCTGCTACCACCTCACCCTGGAGCCGAACACCGCCTTCGCCGCCAATCCACCCGAAGTCCCCGACCCGGACGCCTCGGCCGACATGCAGGAACGCATCGAAGCGCGGCTTGGCGAAGCGGGCTACACGCACTACGAGACCTCGGCCTTCGCACGCCCAAACCGGGAATGCCGCCACAACCTCAACTACTGGACCTTCGGCGACTACCTGGGGATAGGCGCCGGTGCCCACGGCAAGCTCTCTTCCCACGAGGGCATCGTCCGGGAGACCCGCCCCCGCCACCCCACCGCCTATCTGGCAGCCAAGGACAGCGGCGCATTCGTGCAGGACAGGCGCAGCCTGGGTGCCCAGGACCTGCCCTTCGAGTTCATGATGAATGCCCTGCGGCTGAACGGCGGATTCCCCTTGCGGCTGTTTGCCGAACGTACCGGCCTGCCGCTGGAAGCCGCCGAGGCCGGCCTGGTCCAGGCCCGGCGCCAGGGGCTGGTCGAGACCGATGGAGACACCCTGCGCCCGACCCTCAAGGGCCGGCGCTTCCTCAACGAACTGCTGATGCTGTTTCTCGCCGACTGAAGCCCCGGCAACCACTCAACCGGTGCCGGACAAGGCCCCGCGCAGCGCCAGCTGCCCGGACTCGGCCAGCGCGGCAAGGCTCCCGCCCCGGGGCACAGCCGCTCGCCGGTTGGCCACGAAGGCCGCCAGCCAGGCCCGGTTCAACAGGGTCGGCCGGAGGTTGAGCAGCACGGCGCTGCGCAAGGCGCCATTGGCAAACTGGCGCTTGACCTCGCTGTCGCCCGGGCGGAAGTCGAGATAGCGGCATTCCCCGTCCTGGAACAGGCGCCGGATCACCTGCAGGTGCAGCAGGCTCCCCGCCGACCTGCTGCGATAATCGTCCCGCTCGCCGGCCCCCAGATACCACAGGATGTCGTCCAGGCGGCCGAGGCGCAGGTAGGCGACCGGCTCATCCGCCGCAAACAGCACATAGCCGCGCCCATCCCTCGCCGGCCTCCGCCGGTCCTTCTCCGGCAAGGCTGGTGGCGGGGTTGCACACACGGCGCGGATGCGCTCGACCGCGCGGACAAAATCCGCCGTGGCGCCCGCCGCATCCCGGTATTCACGCAGCACCAGCTCTCCACCGCAGCGGGCCATGAGCCGGCCCTCTTCACGCTCGAAGGACTCGCGGCTCTTCTCCGAATAACGGTTGGCCATGAAGCCATCGAAGCTCCCGGCCAGCGAAAGGTAATGCCAGGTGTCCCGCGACAGCACGCAGGCAACCCTGTCGTCATACACCGTATGGGTGCGCCAGCCAGGATCGGGGATGTTGCAGAGCAGGCTGCCGGCGCACGGGGCCGGCACGGCGGACAGGGAGAGAATGTCGCCATCGGCACCACCCAGCGCCTCGGCGAGGGTGATCTCCCGGACCGTCAGGGGCAGCTTTTTTGCCAGGACCTGCCTGCCTCCCAGCACAAAGGGCAGGGAGAAAATACGCTCAAATTGTTGGGGGACCATGATTGACGTCTGAGGCCCGGTCGCATTGCGCCGGGCTTGAATTTTCTTACGGCATAATAAATTATCACAAATGAATTACCCCAAAAAGCGCGCAAAACCTTGATTTACGAGCGTCTCCATGCTTTCGCGGTTTGCCCGGCCAGGCAGATCGTCGCCCCCCGGCGGCGGGGGCTACCCGCCCGCAACGACTTCCTGCACAATGCCGCAGCTTCCGTCCCGTCCACCCTGATGCCCGCAGCTCCCATTCCAGCGCCCCCTGCCGCGTTCGACGTCGCGGCCTCTGCCCTCGGCCAGGTCTTCACCCCCGAACGCATCGTGCGCAGCATGCTGCGCCTGCGCAGGAATGCCGGCCGGGTGCTGGAGCCCTCCTGTGGCGACGGGGCCTTCCTGCGCCACCTCCACCATGCGGTAGGCATCGAGCTCGACCCCCGGCAGTGCCCGGCCGGCGCGCTCAACATGGATTTCTTCGCCTACCCGGAGAGCGAGAAATTCGACACCGTGATCGGCAACCCGCCCTACGTGCGCTACCAGGACATCTCCCCGGCCACCCGGGCGCTGCTGCGGCGGGACGGTTTCGACGGGCGCAGCAACCTGTACCTGTTCTTCATCGAGAAATGCCTGCGCCACCTGGCTCCCGGCGGCGAGCTGATCTTCATCACCCCGCGGGACTTCCTGAAGTCCACCAGCGCGCGCAACCTCAACCGGCGCCTGCACGCCAGCGGCACCATCACCCACGCCATCGACCTGGGCGACGCGCGGGTCTTTGCCGACGCGGTGCCCAATTGCCTGATCTGGCGTTTTGAACTGGGCAACACCTGCCATCACACCGCCTGCGCGCACCTCGGCCAGAGTGACGACCTGGCCCACAGCCTTGAGCACCCGCCCTGGGTGTATCGCCACTTCTCAGAATGCGCGGGGCACCTGCTTTTCTCCAAGGGCGAATACGGCCTGGCCCTGGCCGATGTGGCCAGCGTGAGGGTCGGTGCCGTCTCCGGGGCCGACCCGGTGTTCGCCAGCACCACGGCGGGGACCCGGGATTTCGTCAATTCCGCCACCGTGCGCAACGGGCAGACCCGGCGGATGATCTGGGTCGCCCCCACGGACCCGCCGCCCGCCGCCCTGCTGCCGCACAAGACCCGCCTGCTGGCCCGGCGCATCCGCCGCTTCGACGAGAACAACTGGTGGCACTGGGGGCGGGGCTATCCCCAGACCGACGCGCCGCGCATCTACGTCAATACCAAGACCCGCCGCAACCACCCCTTCTTCGTCCACGCCTGCACCCACTTCGACGGCGCGGTGCTGGGCATCTTTCCCCACGACCCGGCGATCGACCTGGAAGCCTTCCGCGACGCCCTCAACGAGGTGGACTGGAAGGACCTGGGCTTTGTCTGCGACGGACGCTATCTGTTCACCCAGCGCAGCCTCGAAAACGCCCCCCTGCCCGAGCGCTTCCGCAGCTTCCTGCCTCCTGCCCACCCCGCGTCGGGGAGCGCCGCCTGACGGGGCCTGCCGACGGATGGTGTAACATCCCGCGAACAAACACGGGCAGCGCAGGTCCACGACGCACTCCCTTCCGTCGGGCACCCCGACGCACCGCCCACCCGAGAACAGTTCGCGAGGTCCCATGGTTCCCCATCTCACCACCGCGCTCACCGGCCCCCTGCTGGAGCTGGAACGCCATTTCCTCGACAACGCCTGCGCCATCGAACGCTGGATGCGCACCCAGTGGCAGGAGCACCTGCCGCCCATCTACGGCTCGACCGACCTGCGCAACTCCGGCTTCAAGCTCGCCCCGGTCGACCTCAACCTGTTTCCGGGCGGCTTCAACAACCTCAACGATGCCTTCATGCCCCTGTGCGTGCAGGCTGCCCAGGCCGCCATCGAGCGCATCTGCGTCGGCGCCCGCTCCATCTTGTTGATCCCCGAAAACCACACACGCAACCAGTTCTATCTGCAGAACGTGGCCAAGCTGGTGTCCATCCTGCGCCTGACCGGCCTGGAGGTGCGCCTCGGCAGCCTGCTGCCGGAGATCACCGAGCCCACCGTGGTGGAGCTCGCCAACGGCAGCAGCCTGACCCTCGAGCCCCTCGAACGCCACGGCCGCCGCCTCGGCCTGAAGGACTTCGACCCCTGTGCCGTGCTGCTCAACAACGACCTCTCCGCCGGCATCCCGGCGCAGCTCCAGAACCTGCACGACCAGTGGGTCATCCCGCCGCTGCATGCCGGCTGGCACTCCCGCCGCAAGTCCAACCACGCCGCCGCCTACGACAGCGTGACCCGCGACTTCGGCGCCGCCATCGGCATCGACCCATGGCGCATCAACCCGGCCTGGGACACCTGTTCGGGGCTCGACTTCCACGCCCGCACCGGCGAGCAGGAGCTGGCCGACAAGGTCGCCGCGATGCTCGACAACATCCGCGCCAAGTACAAGGAATACGAGGTCAGCGACGAACCCTTCGTGGTCGTCAAGGCCGACGCCGGCACCTACGGCATGGGCGTGATGACGGTCAAGGACGCCTCCGAGCTGATCGGCCTCAACCGCAAGCAGCGCAACAAGATGAGCGTCGTCAAGGAAGGCCTGGAAGTCCACGACGTGATCATCCAGGAAGGCGTACACACCTTCGAGACGGTCAATAACGCCGTCGCCGAGCCGGTCGTGTACATGATGGATCACTACGTGGTGGGCGGCTTCTACCGGGTGCACACCCAGCGCGGCCGCGACGAGAACCTCAACGCCCCGGGCATGCACTTCGAGCCGCTCGCCTTCGAAGCCCCCTGCAGCCTGCCCGACTGCAACCAGGGCCCCGACGCACCGCCCAACCGCTTCTACGCCTACGGCGTGGTGGCCCGCCTGGCCCTGCTGGCCGCGGCCATCGAGATCGAGGCCACCGAGCCAGCCGTACTCGAAGAAGCCGCCGCCTGATCGCCGCAGCAGGGCGGCCTCCACCGCCCTGCCCTGCGCGCCCTCCCTGAAAAATGCCTTCACCCGGAACGGCCATGAAATTCGCCTTCATCCTCGACCCCCTCGACCAGCTCAAGGCCTACAAGGACTCCAGCATCGCCATGATGCGGGCCGCGGCCCGCCGGGGACACCAGGTCTTCGCCATCCGCCGGGAAGCCCTGATCTGGGAGGGCGGCGTGGTCTCGGCGCGGGCCCTGGCCCTCACGCCCACTGATGACGATCACGCCTGGTACATCGCCGGCGACGAGGCCGTCCTGCCCCTCACTGCCTTCGATGCCGTGCTGATGCGCCAGGACCCGCCCTTCGACTTCGAATATGTCACCGCCACCTGGCTGCTCGAACGGGCAGCCCAGGCCGGCGCACGGGTCTTCAACCACCCCCGCTCGATCCGCGACCACTCCGAGAAGCTCGCCATCACCGAGTTCCCGCAGTTCACCCCGGCCACCCGGGTGGCCCGCGCGGCGGTGGACATCAACGCCTTCATCGACGCCCACGGCGACACCATCCTCAAGCCCCTCGACGGCATGGGCGGCAGCCAGATCTTCCGGGTGCGGGCGGACGACCCCAACCGCAACGTCATCATCGAGACCCTCACCCAGGACGAGCGCCGCACCATCATGGCGCAGGCCTACCTGCCGGCCATCTCCGGTGGCGACAAGCGGGTGCTGATCATCGGTGGCAAGGTCATCCCCTACGCCCTCGCCCGCATCCCGATGGCCGGCGAGACCCGCGGCAACCTGGCCGCCGGCGGCCGCGGCGTGGCCATGCCGCTGACCGACGGCGAGCGCGCCATCGCCGAGTATCTCGCCCCCATCCTGTGGGCCCGCGGCCTCCTGATCGTCGGCCTCGACGTGATCGGCGACCGGCTCACCGAGATCAATGTCACGAGCCCCACCTGCATGGTCGAGATCACCGCCCAGATGGGCTTTGACGTTCCCGGGGCGGTCATCGACGCCCTCGAGGAGGCATGCGCCTGATACGCCGGGCCGCCGCCTCGCTGGCGGCCCTGTGCCTCACGGGACTGCTGCTCGCCGGCTGCCAGCGGGAAAGCCTGCACCAGCAGGAGTCCTACGTCTTCGGCACGCGGGTCGAGATCCTCACCTGGGATGCCTCCGAAGAGCGCTCCCGGGCCGCGGTGGCCGACGTCCTGCAGGAATTCGACCGCCTGCACCGCAGCTACCATGCCTGGGAGCCCTCCGAGCTCACCACCCTCAACCAGGCCATCGCCGCAGGCCGGCAGAACATCCCGGTATCAAGCGAGCTGGCCGCCATGCTCGGCGATGCCCAACGCATTGCCGCGACCGGCGACCAGTTGTTCGACCCCGCCCTCGGCCGGCTGATCGCCCTGTGGGGCTTTCACACCGACAGCTTCAAACCGGTACGGCCCGATCCGGCCCGCCTTGCGGCCGAGGTGAAGGCCCACCCGAGCATGGCCGACCTGACGATCAGCGGCAGCACGGTGAGCAGCCGCAACCCGGCCGTGCAACTCGACCTGGGCGGCTACGCCAAGGGTTATGCCATCGACCGGGCCGCCGCCATCCTGCGCCAGCGTGGCATCCACAATGCCCTGATCAACATCGGCGGCAACCTGATGGCCCTCGGCAGCAAGGGCGACCAGCCCTGGCGGGTCGGCATCCAGCACCCCCGCGAACCGCGCCCCCTGGCCAGCCTGCCCCTGCGCGACGGCGAGGCGATCGGCACCTCCGGCGACTACCAGCGCTTCTTCGAGCTGGACGGCAAACGCTATTGCCACCTGCTCGACCCCCGCAGCGGCCAGCCGGCCGAAGGCACCCGGGCGGTCACCGTGCTGGTCACACCGCGTCCCGGCGCAGGCACCCTTTCCGACGCGGCAAGCAAACCCGTCTACCTGGCCGGCGAGCAGTGGCGGGACTATGCCCGCCGCTATGGCATCGAACACGCCCTGCGGGTGGATGCGGAAGGACACATCATGGTCACCCGCGCCCTGCGCGACCGCCTGCAGCCCGGCGAGGGAATGCAGCTGGAAACAATGCCCGACTAGACCCCCGCCAGTCCTCTGGCGACCCGGTTTCCCGCTGCAGCGCAGCAACGTTTGCATACGCATTGTCACCGTGTTCCTGCCCGCGGTGGCGCGCCCTTCGGCTAGAATGGCCCGCATGATCGGCATCCTCCTCATCACCCACGGCAGCCTCGGCGAGTCGCTCATCCAGTGCGCCTGCCACGTGATGAACCGCCGTCCGCCGCAGATGATGCAACTGGGGGTGTCCGGCCAGGACGACCCGCTGGACGTCCTGCCCCTGGCCCGCCGCCTGCTCAACACGGTCGATAGTGGAGACGGCACCCTGATCCTCACCGACATCCTCGGCGCCACGCCGGCCAACATGGCGGCCAAGCTCCTGGAGCCAGGGCGCATCGAGGGCGTGGCGGGGGTCAATCTGCCCATGTTGCTGCGGGCCATCACTTACCGGGAACGGAACATGGAAGTGCTGGTCAAGAAAGCTGTCGCTGGCGCCTGCGAGGGCGTCGTGCATATGAAGTAGGCAGGCCGCCGATCCACGACATAAGAATAATCAGACCGCATCCCAGAGACCTCGAGGAAGACAGGAAGAACACACCGATGCCGCGCCAGGAAGCAGAAATCATCAACAAGCTGGGCCTGCATGCCCGCGCCTCCGCCAAGCTGACCCAGACCGCCAGCGCCTACCAGTGCGAAGTCTGGCTTGAACGCAACGGCAAGCGCGTCAACGCCAAGAGCATCATGGGCGTCATGATGCTGGCCGCCGCCAAGGGCAGCACCATCACCATCGACACCAGCGGCGCCGACGCAGACACCGCCATGGCCGCCCTGCAGGCCCTCATCTCGGACAAGTTCGGGGAAGGAGAATGACGCCCCCGGCCCACCCGGCCAAGGGGAGGTGCCGATGAGCTTCACAATCCACGGCCTGGCCGTCTCCCAGGGCATCGCCATCGGCCATGCCCACCTGGTATCCCATGCCCTGCTCGAAGTCGCCCATTTCACGATCGCCCCCAAGCACGTGGAGGCGGAAGTGCTGCGCCTCCACAAGGCGGTCGACCGGGTCAAGGTCGAGCTGGCCGGCCTGAAGGCCGCCACCAGCAGCGGCGCGGCCCCCTCCGAGGTGGACGCCTTCGTCGGCATGCACATCATGCTGCTCGAAGACCCGATGCTCGTCGATGCCGCCGAGAACCTGATCCGGACCCGCCGCGCCAATGCCGAATGGGCCCTGGTGCAGCAGATGGAGCAGCTCGTCGAGCAGTTCGAGGCGATCGAGGACGCCTACCTGCGGGAACGCAAGTCCGACGTGGTGCAGGTGGTGGAACGGGTCGTCAAGGTACTCCTCGGCCACCCTGGCCACCTGCCCCCCAAGCGCAAGGACGGGCTCGGGACCATCGTGGTGGCCCACGACCTCTCACCCACCGACACCATCGGCTTCAAGGACCACGCCGTCGCCGGCTTCATCACCGATGCGGGCGGCCCCACCGGCCACACCGCCATCGTCGCGCGCAGCCTGTCCATCCCTGCCGTGGTCGCCCTGCGCCACGTGCGCCACGTGGTCAAGGACGACGAGCTGATCATCATCGACGGGACCCGTGGTGTCGTCATCGTCGACCCCGACGAGCGGGTGCTCGAGGAATACCGCCTGCGCAAGGCCGCTGTCGAGCTAGAACGGTCCAAGCTCAAGCGCCTCAAGTCCACCCGCGCCGCCACCCTCGACGGTGAGGAGGTGCAGATCCTCGCCAACATCGAGCTGCCGCCTGACGCCGTGCAGGCGAAGGGCGTGGAAGCCGACGGTGTCGGCCTGTTCCGCACCGAGTTCCTGTTCATGAGCCGCGACACCTGGCCGGACGAGGACGAGCAGTTCGAGGCCTACAAGTCCGTGGTCAAGACCATGGCCGGCAAGCCGGTCACGGTGCGCACCCTCGACGTCGGCGCCGACAAGGAACTCGAGGGCGCCTCCCGGGCCGAGGACAACCCGGCCCTGGGCCTGCGCGCCATCCGCTTCTGCCTGGCCGAGCCGAAGATGTTCCTCACCCAGCTGCGGGCGCTGCTGCGGGCCAGCCACTTCGGCAAGCTCAAGATCCTGATCCCCATGCTGGCCAGCAGCCACGAGATCGATCAGACCCTGATCCTGCTCGACAAGGCCAAGGCCCAGCTGCGCGAGCGCAAGATCAAGTTCGACGAGTCCGTGCCGGTCGGCGGCATGATCGAGGTCCCGGCCGCCGCCCTGTGCCTGGGCGCCTTCACCAAGCGCCTGCAGTTCCTGTCCATCGGCACCAACGACCTGATCCAATACACCCTCGCCATCGACCGTGGCAACGAGGCCGTCGCCCACCTCTACAACCCGCTCCACCCGGCGGTGCTGCGCCTGATCCACCAGACCATCCAGGCCGGCATCAAGGCCAGCGTGCCGGTCTCAGTGTGCGGCGAGATGGCCGGCGATCCCGATTGTGCCCGGCTGCTGATCGGCATGGGCCTGCGCCAGTTCTCGATGCATCCGGCGCAGATCCTGGAGGTCAAGCAGGCCATCCTGCGCGCCGATGCCAGCGACCTGGCCCCCAAGGTGCAGCGCCTGCTCAAGCTGGACGAACCGGACCGGGTGCGGGAGGCCGTGGAAAAGCTCTGAGCCGCAACACCGGCAACGGCGCGCCGACGTCCCGGCCCGTCGTTACCGGGTTTGACTTGGAGCCGCGCATCGCGCTAATCTTTTGCCTCAGCGCCGATTTGAACCCTTCAGCTTGCGGGCGCTTTACAAGTACGGCTAAAGCGACGGCAGCCCAGTCCGCGACCGTTCGCCGGCTGGGTTTTTCGTTTTCCGGACGAAAGTGAGATGACAGAACAATCCGTTGGAATCGTGGCGCCCCAGACGGCCCACTTCAACACCCCCCTGCCCCTCAAGAGCGGCGGTGTACTGCCCGAGTACGACCTCGTTTACGAAACCTACGGCACCCTCAACGCCAGCCGCAGCAATGCGGTGCTGGTCTGTCACGCCCTTTCCGGCTCCCATCACGTGGCCGGCGTGCATGCCGACAGCGGCGCGGTAGGCTGGTGGGACAACCTGGTCGGGCCGGGCAAGCCCCTCGACACCGGGCGCTTCTTCGTGATCGGGGTGAACAACCTGGGCGGCTGTTATGGCAGCTCGGGGCCCAACAGCACCAATCCGGCCACCGGCAAGCCGTGGGGCGCCGACTTTCCGTTCGTCACGGTGGAGGACTGGGTGGATGCCCAGGCCCGCCTGGCCGACCTGCTCGGCATCGAACGCTTCGCCGCCGTCGTCGGCGGCAGCCTGGGCGGCATGCAGGCCCTGTCCTGGACCCTCCAATACCCGGAGCGGGTCGGCCATGCCCTGGTGATCGCCTCGGCGCCCAAGCTCACCGCCCAGAACATCGCCTTCAACGAGGTGGCCCGCCAGGCCATCCTCAAGGATCCGGAGTTCCACGGCGGCCACTACTACGAGCACGGCGTGGTGCCCACCCGCGGCCTGGCCCTGGCGCGCATGGTCGGCCACATCACCTACCTGTCGGACGACTCGATGGACCAGAAATTCGGTCGCAGCCTGCGTCACGACAAGCCGGTGTTCAGCTACGACGTGGAATTCGAGATCGAGTCCTACCTGCGTTACCAGGGCGACAAGTTCGCCGGCTACTTCGACGCCAACACCTATCTGCTGACCACCAAGGCCCTCGACTACTACGACCCGGCCTTCGACTACAGCGGCGACCTGGTGGCGGCCCTGTCCCGTGCCACCGCCGATTACCTGGTGGTGTCCTTCACCACCGACTGGCGCTTTGCCCCGTCGCGCAGCCGCGAGATCGTCTATGCCCTGATGCACAGCGACCGGCGGGTGAGCTACGCCGAGATCGACTGTCCGGCCGGCCACGACTCCTTCCTGCTCGACGACGCCCAGTACCATGCGGTGCTGCGGGCCTACATCGACAACATCCGGATCTGAGGGCGGATCGATGAGCTTCCAACGCTACGACTACGACGTGATCGCCAACTGGATCGAGCCCGGCGAGCGCATCCTCGACCTGGGCTGCGGCGACGGCAGCCTGCTGCGCTACCTGGGCGAGGTGCGCCAGGTGCGCGGCTACGGGGTGGAGAACGACCCCGAGCGCATCGTCGCCTGCGCCCGCAACGGCATCAACGTGATCCAGATCGACATGGAGCAAGGCCTCGCCGGCTTCGACGACGGCTTCTTCGACCACGTCATCATGAGCCTGTCGCTGCAGGCCATGCGCAACACCCAGGGCATCCTGCGCGAGATGCTGCGGGTCGGCCGCGAGGCCGTGGTGAGCTTCCCCAACTTCGCCTACTGGCGCCACCGCCAGGCCATCCTCAATGGCCACATGCCGGTCTCGAAGAACCTGCCCTACCAGTGGTACGACACGCCCAACGTGCGCTTCTTCACCATCGCAGACTTCGACACCCTGTGCGAGCAGGAAGGCATCGCCATCCGCGAACGGCTGGCCTTCGACGAAGACAAGGTCATCACCGAGGAACCCAACTTCCTCGCCAGCGTGGCCCTCTACCGCCTCGGCCGGGCCTGAGCTCAGCGGAAACCGCCCCTCCACATGCAATGGCAGGCCGTCGATTGCTTACCGACGGCCCGCCATTGACGATCGACGCGCTGCCATTGGCAATCGACGCTCGTCCATTGCTTCCGGCAGACCCGCCATTGCTTCCCGACGGCCCGCCATTGACGATCGACGCGCTGCCATTGGCAATCGACGCTCGTCCATTGCTTCCGGCAGACCCGCCATTGCTTCCCGACGGCCCGCCATTGACGATCGACGCGCTGCCATTGGCAATCGACGCTCGTCCATTGCTTCCAGCAGACCCGCCATTGCTTCTCGACGGCCATCCATTGACGATCGACGTGCTGCCATTGGCAATCGACGCTCGTCCATTGCTTCCAGCAGACCCGCCATTGCTTCCCGATGGCCATCCATTGACGATGGACGCGCTGCCATTGGCAATCGACGCTCCCCTACAACGGTTACGGGATTGATCTATCATCGCGGGCATTGTCCGCACTGTCTCCGGAGACCACCATGAGCCAAGCGCAAGCCGGCATTCTTCAGCCCTTGCCCCCCCTCTCCCGCTATCTCGCCTTCTCCCTGGAGCCCGACAGCGACGTGGCCGCCGGCCTCGCCGTCCTGCAGGGGCTGGTGGATGGCGACCGCAGCGTGGCCGGCATCGGCCTGGCCCCCGTATCGGCTCTCGGCCGCAAGGTGGCGGGGCTGAAGCCCTTTCCGCCCCTCGCCGGTCCCGGCGTGGACATCCCCTCCACCCCTGTCGCCCTGTGGCTGTGGCTGCGCGGTGACGACCGGGGCGAACTGCTGCACCGCGCACGCCGCCTGGAAGCAGCCCTGGCGCCGGTGTTCCGCCTGGAAGAGTCCATCGACGGCTTCAAGCATGCCGGCGGGCGCGACCTGAGCGGCTACGAGGACGGTACCGAGAACCCGGAGGGTGAAGCAGCGCTTGCCGCAGCCATCGCTGCCGACGGCTCCAGCTTCGTCGCCGTGCAGCGCTGGGTACACAACTTCAAGCACTTCGAAGCCATGCAGCCCGAGGAGCGCGACGACTGCATCGGCCGCCGCCGTTCCGACAACGAGGAACTCGACGACGCCCCCGCATCCGCCCATGTGAAGCGCACCGCCCAGGAGAGCTTCAGCCCGGAGGCCTTCGTGCTGCGCCGCTCCATGCCCTGGGTTGAAGGCAAGGATGCCGGCCTGATGTTCGTGGCCTTCGGCCATAGCGTGGATGCCTTCCAGGCCCAGATGCGGCGCATGGTCGGGCTGGAGGACGGGATCGTGGACGCCTTGTTCCGCTTCACCCGGCCGGTCACCGGCACCTATCTGTGGTGCCCGCCGGTGAAGGACGGGCGCCTCGACCTGTCTGCCCTGCTCGGCAAGGCCTGAGGCTGGCCGCGGCGCTCCGTAGCCAGGGCCTGCCCACCATGCTGCCGCCCCGCCCGCCCGCTCCGCTCTGGCCGGATGCCTGGCAGCTCTGGTTCGACGGCTCGGCCAGCCCGAACCCGGGGCGCATCGGCCTGGGTGCCGTGCTGCTGGGGCCGGCCGGCGAACGGATCGAAGTCTCGGAGCTGGCCGCGGCGGGCGGCTGCAACAACACGGCCGAGTTGCTGGCCCTGCAAAGGGCCGTGGACGCCGCGCACCAGGCAGGCGCCCGACGGGTGGTGATCCGTGGCGACAGTGACTTCGCGGTACGCCACCTGCTCGGATCGGCCCGCACCGCCATCCCCCGCCTGACCGCCCTGCTCGAGCCCCTCGCATTCAGCCTGCAGGGCTTCGATGAAGTACGTATCGAATGGGTGCCACGCCATCGCAACGGCGACGCCGACCGCCTGTCCCGCGCGGCCCTGGGGCTGCCCGACAAGCCGGCCCTGGTCCCCTTATCCCTGGCGCGCTCCCGCCGTCGCCGACGCTGAGGACTCCAACTCCTCTTGCAGCAGCCGCGCGGCGATCAAGCCATTGACCAGACCGAAGACGGTCGCCGCCAGGGCGAACACCGGCACCAGGTAGAAGACCCCGTCGTGGGGAACCAGCCATAAGCGGGCCACCACCAGCTGACCGCCAATGTGGGCAAAGGCCGCCAGCACGCTCTGACTGACCGGCCCGAACCAGCGCCCCGGCAGCTGCGCCGCCGCCCCCAGCACCACCAGGCTGAGCAGGCTGCCGGCCAGGCTCAGGAAGAAGCCCGGCGCCAGGAACTGCCCCAGCAGCAGGCTGCCCACCAGCACCCGCAGCAGGGCGACCCATGCCGCCTCGCGCCAGCCCCAGCGCGCCAGCACCACCAGGGTGATGATGTTGGCCAGCCCCGGCTTGACCCCCGGCAGCGGCAGCGGCAAGGCCGCCTCCGCCACCGTCAGGACGATCGCCGCCGCCGCATGGCGGGCGATCCGGTGATCGTCCGCGGTGGCCCGCAGCACGCGCTCCCCGGAAGGAGTCGGGCCGCCCCGGGCATCCCGGGAGTCGTCAGTAGGCAAGGGAGTCATAGTCGGCACGGCGCCCGGAGAGGGCCAGGCTGACCTGGTTGGGCGCACAGATGGCCACCGCGCCGGCGGTGCTCAGCCAGCCCTGGCGCACGCAGTACTGGCGCGGCCCGGGGTCGGAGGCCACGCGCGCGCGGCCCGGCTGGATCTCGATGCGGGTGGTGCCCAGGGGCCCCGGCACCTCGATGAGCGCGGGAGCAGACAAGGCCACTTCGGCAAAGGTGCGCCCGCCCGCCTTGATCACCGCCTTGTCGGGTCGCCCGCCCTGCCACAGGCTCAGGGCCGAGGCCACGCACACGCCGAGCGCGGCGATCAGCACCAGCACATCCCCGCCCCGCAGGCAGGCCGCCCAAGCGGCCAGCCAGCTGCGCAGGGCGGACCCGCCAATGACTGGACGACCTCCGCCCTTACGGGCTTCGGTGCGAGCGCCTTCGGGCGGCCGGGCGGCGGCCGGACGACCTCCGCCCTCACGGGCTGCGGTGCGAGCGCCTTCGGGCGGCCGGGCGGCGGCCGGACGACCTCCGCCCTCACGGGCTGCGGTGCGAGCGCCTTCGGGCGGCCGGGCGGCGCTCACGCCTTCAAGGAACGGTGCCGCACCTGGACGCGGGCGGTCTCCCGGAACTGCTCGGCCAGCTTCTCGGCGATGTACACCGAGCGGTGCTGGCCGCCGGTGCAGCCGATGGCGATGGTCAGGTAGCTGCGGTTGTCATTGACGTAGGACGGCAGCCAGGAGGCGACGAAGCGGTAGATGTCGTCCACCATCTGCCCCACTTCCTCGTGTTTGCACAGGAAATCGATGACCGGGCCATCCTTGCCGGTCAGCGGGCGCAACAGCGGATCGTAATGGGGGTTGGGCAGGCAGCGCACGTCGAACACCAGGTCGGCATCCAGCGGCAGGCCGTGCTTGAAGCCGAAGGACTCGAACAGCACGGTGATCTGGCTGCTCGGTTCGAGGCCGACGAAGCTCTTGACCCAGTTGCGCAGGGTGTTGGCGGCCAGGTCGCTGGTGTCGATGCGCTGGCCGAGTTCGGCGATCAGGGCCAGGGCTTCGCGCTCGCGGGCGATGGCCTCGCCGAGGGTGCTGCACTCGTCGCCCAGGGGGTGGCGCCGGCGGGTCTCGGAGAAGCGGGCGATCAGCACGTCGTCGCGGGCATCCAGGAACAGGAAGCGCAGGTCACTGACCATCGCCCGCAGGGCCTCGACCTGCCGCGGCACGGCGGCGATGCTGGCGCCGGAGCGCACATCCACCGCCACCGCGATGCGCTGGTAACCCGCGCCCCGGAGATGTGACACCAGTTGCGGCAGCAGCGCCGCCGGGAGGTTGTCGACCACGTAATGCCCGCTGTCTTCCATGACATTGAGGGCGACGCTCTTGCCGGAACCGGAAAGACCGCTGATCAGAACGAGTTGCATGAGAGTACCTGTAGGGGAGCGGCCGATCTCTGCGTCAGCCTGCAGGGAAAATGTGACGCCAAATGTGACGCCTCGTCACGACCCGCCCGGCAAGGATAAACAACTTCCCTCGCCGCGTCGGCCCCCTTTTACATGGAAAGTAACGGTTTATTCAATCAGGTCACGATCAGCCGGCCCCCCTCGCGGGAAACCACGCCGGCGCGCACCAGATCGGCCACCAGCCAGTCGGCGAGGGCCTCGGGGCTCAGGCCCAGGAAGCGGCGGTTGGCCTCACGGTAGAGATGGACGCGATCGAGATAGGCCGGCAATTCGTCCACCGCCATGCTGCGCCGCTCCAGCAGCATGAAGGTGATGCAGGCGCGGATGGCGTTGCGGGCCATGCGCGCGCCGTCCTCCTCGAAGGCCCGCAGACGCGAGAAGGCGGCGGCAAGGGCTTCGTCCACTTCAACAAAGGGTGCGCCATGGCCCGGGATGACCCGGTCCACGGGCAGCCGGGCGATGGCCTCGAGGGTGGCGCGCACGGCCTCGATACCGCCTCCGCTGCCGATCACCTCGGCAAACAGGATGCCGAAACCGTCCCGCCACAGGGCATCGCCGGAGATCAGCAGGCGGGCATCCGGGGCGTGGAAGACCAGCGCGTCCATGTCGTGGCCGGGGGCCGGCAGGGCCTGCCACTCCAGCCCCCCCATCACCAGGCGCTCGCCGGCCGACAGGGTGAAGTCGGACTGGAAGGGCTCGCCCTGCTGGGCCGCGACGCTGAGCAACAGGGCTTCCTCGTCCCAGCGCTCAACGGCCCCGGCCATGCCCTCGGGTACGCCGATGCGGCAGCCGAAGGCGCGCTGCACGGCGGCGTTGCAGCCGATGTGGTCGGAGTGGGAGTGGGTGTTGATGAGGCGCGCCAGGGCGCAGCCATCCAGCGCCTCGCGCAGCAGCGCGACGGTCTGCGCGGCATGGCTGACGTAGCCGCTGTCGATCAGGGTGGCCTCGTCCCCGTCGCGCAGGATCACGTTGTTGGCAGACAGCCAGCCCCGCTCCACGACCTGGACAGATGCAGGCAGGACGCAGCGGCTCACGGCCCGCGCCTCAGTCGGAAGCCTGGGGCCGCTCGCCGGGCACGCCGGCAAGACTGGCCACCTCGGCGTCGGCCTGGCTGTCGGCGGCGGAGTCCGTCTCGCCGAAGATCACGTCGGCGCTGCGGCCGCAGCCGATGCAGTAGCCGCTTTCGTCGATCTCGCAGATACCGACGCAGGGGTTGTCTTCGCTCATGGCCGCTCCTCTCAGGCGTCGCCCACGCATTCGCCGCGCAGGTCGCCCTCGAACAGGTCGGCGGCCTGCCGGCGCGCCTCCACCTCGGCCAGGATGGCGGTCTTGCGGGCGTCGCTGGCGCGGCTCCACTCGGTGATCTCGGGAATGGTGCGGAAACAGCCTTCGCAGTAGCCGGAGGCCGGGCTCATGCGGCAGATGTTGATGCAGGGGGACACTATGCTCATGGCTCTCTTGGGGTCGGACGCGTCCGGCGCTGCGTGGCGGCGGATCATGGGGGATCGGAGACTTGCCTTATCTCAGACCCGGGGCCGACTGGCAAGTTGCCCCACCGGAAGGTCGAGGGCTGGGCCGGACCGGCGAGTGCCGGTCCGGGTGCGCAACTAGCGGGAGAGCTGCCCGGCGTGGTGGGCCAGGTGGTCCGCCATGAAGGTTGAGATGAAGTAATAGCCGTGATCGTAGCCCTCGTGCCGGCGCAGGCTAAGAGGCTGCCCGGCCGCGGCACACACCTGCTCGAGGCGCTCCGGGTTGAGCTGGGTGGGCAGGAAGCTGTCGGCCAGGCCCTGGTCCACCAGGATGGGCGGACAGCGCCGGCCATCCTCGATCAGGGCGCTGGCATCGTGCGCCCGCCACAGGCCACGGTCCTCGCCCAGGTAGCCGCCGAAGGCCTTCTCGCCCCAGGGACACAGGCCGGGTGCGGCGATGGGCGCGAAGGCCGACACCGAGCGGTACAGGTCCGGATGGCGGAGTGCCAGGGTCAGCGCACCATGGCCGCCCATCGAGTGACCAAAGATGCCGCAGCGCGCCAGGTCTGCCGGAAAGTGCGCGCCCACCAGGGCCCGCAGTTCACCGGTGATGTAGCTCTCCATGCGCCAGTGGCGGGCCCAGGGCTCGCGCACGGCGTCCAGGTAGAAGCCCGCCCCGACGCCGAAATCCCAGGCCTCTGCCTCGCCGGGCACGTTGGCCCCGCGCGGGCTGGTATCCGGCGCCACCAGCATCAGGCCCAGCTCGGCGGCCAGGCGCTGAGCGCCGGCCTTGATCGGGAAGGTCTCCTCGGTGCAGGTCAGACCGGCCAGGTAGAACAGCACCGGCACGGGCCCGGCCGCCGCCTGGGGCGGCACGAACACGGCAAAACGCATCGGCAGGCCGATCTCCGCCGAGGCATGGCGGTAGAAGCCCTGCCGGCCGCCGAAGCAGCCGTGCTCCGAGAGGGTTTCGAAGGGGCTGTCGGCCATGTCAGAAGAGCACCACCGAACGGATGGACTCGCCCTTCTTCATCAGGTCGAAGCCGTCGTTGATCTGATCCAGAGACAAGGTATGGGTGATCAGGTCGTCGATGTTGAGCTTGCCTTCCATGTACCAGTCCACGATCTTCGGCACATCGGTACGGCCGCGCGCGCCACCGAAGGCGGAGCCCTTCCAGACCCGGCCGGTGACCAGCTGGAACGGACGGGTGGAAATCTCGGCGCCGGCCTCGGCCACGCCGATGATCACCGACTGGCCCCAGCCCTTGTGGGTGCACTCGAGGGCCTGGCGCATCACCTTGGTGTTGCCGATGCACTCGAAGCTGTAATCGGCGCCACCGTCGGTCAGCTGGACGATGTGATCCACGACGTTTTCCACATCGCTGGGGTTGATGAAGTGGGTCATGCCGAACTTGCGGGCCATGGCCTCACGGCCGGGGTTGAGGTCCACCCCGATGATCTTGTCGGCGCCCACCATCTTGGCCGCCTGGATCACGTTGAGACCGATGCCGCCGAGGCCGAACACCACCACATTGGCCCCCGCTTCCACCTTGGCGGTGAACAGCACGGCACCCACGCCGGTGGTCACGCCGCAGCCGATGTAGCAGACCTTGTCGAAGGGCGCGTCCTCGCGGATCTTGGCCAGGGCGATCTCCGGCACCACGATGTAGTTGGAGAAGGTGGAGGTGCCCATGTAATGCAGGATCGGCTTGCCGTCCAGGCTGAAGCGGCTGGTGGCGTCGGGCATCAGGCCGCGGCCCTGGGTGCTGCGGATCTTCTGGCACAGGTTGGTCTTGCGCGACAGGCAGAACTTGCACTCGCGGCATTCCGGCGTGTAGAGCGGGATCACGTGGTCGCCGCTCTTGAGGGACTTCACGTCGGGGCCCACATCCACCACCACGCCGGCGCCTTCGTGGCCCAGGATGGCGGGGAACAGGCCTTCCGGGTCGGCCCCGGACAGGGTGTAGTAGTCGGTATGACAGATGCCGGTGGCCTTGATCTCCACCAGCACTTCACCGGCCTTCGGGCCTTCCAGGTCAACGGTTTCGATGCTCAGCGGAGCGCCGGCCTTCCAGGCCACGGCTGCACGGGTTTTCATGGGAGAGTCCTCGGGGTTGGGGAGAGATCAGAGTTGTTTTTCGTCGCGGATGCGTTTGCCCACGGCCGGGGGATGATAGGCCCCCATGGCGCGCAACAGGGTCTGGACGTTGTCCTCGACCAACAGCAGGCCACGGTTTTCGGCCTTCATGAAACCTTCTGTCACGCCCCGGTCCATCATCTGGATCAAGGGCTGGTAATACGCGTCCACGTTGAGCAGGGCGATGGGCTTGCAGTGGAAGCCGAGCTGGGCCCAGGTGAGGATCTCGAAGAGCTCCTCGAAGGTCCCGAGCCCGCCGGGCAGGGCCACGAAGCCGTCTGCCAGCTCAGCCATACGGGCCTTGCGGGAATGCATGGAGTCCACCACCTCCAGGCGGGTCAGGCCCTCATGCCCGACCTCCCATTCCATCAGGGCGCGGGGGATCACCCCCACCACCTTGCCACCGGCCGCCAGGCAGGCGTCGGCGACAATGCCCATCAAGCCGACGTTGCCGCCACCATAGACCAGTTCGATGCCCCGCTCGGCCAGGGTCTTGCCGAGCGATTCGGCCACGTCCCGGTAGACCGGCCGCACGCCCGGCCGGGAGCCGCAAAACACGCAGATGCGCCGCATGGGTCGGCCTGCCTCAGAAGCCGCCTTCGGCGAGCCAGCGCTCCACCTGGGGCAAGCGGTCGGCGCCCCAGAAGGACTCTCCGTCAACGATCAGGAAGGGGGAGCCGAAGACCCCCCGCGACATGCCGAGCTCCACCTCCGCGGCCAGGCGCGTCTTGATCTCGGTGCCCGCCAGCACGGCAGACAGCTCGTCCTGGTCGGCCCCCACTCCGGCGGCGATGCGCAGCACGGTGGCCAGGTCGGAGATGTTCACGTCATCCACGAAGTAGGCGCGGTAGGCAGCCAGGCCGAACTCACGAGCCCGCGCCGGGCTGCGGTCGTTGAGCCACAGGAAGGCACGCGCCGCATGCTGGGTGGGGATCGGAAAGGCGCTGGGCTGCCGGAAGGGCAGGCCGAAATAGCGGGCCGAACGCTCGATGTCGTGCATTGAGTAGGCGCCCTTGAGCGGGATGCTCGGCAGCGGCGCCAGCCCGGTCACCTTGAAGGTGACGCCGAGCAGGAAGGGATGCCACAGCACGCTGCGCCCGTAGCGAGCGGCCAGGGCATCGATCTTCTCGGCCGCAAAATAGCCATAGGGCGACGAAAAATCGAAGTAGAAATCGATGGGCCCCGCGGCCTGCCGTGCTTCGCTCATGGATGCATCCTCCGTGTCAGGCCCCGCGGGGCCACAGAATCATCTGGGTACAGCGGAACAGGGCAAGCCGCCGGCCGTCGGCACCGCTCACGGTGGCATCCCACACCTGGGTGCTGCGCCCCAGATGCACGGCCACTGCCTCGCAGACCAGCTCGCCCTCAGTCTGGGTGCCGAAGAAATTGCTCTTCAGCTCGATGGTGGTGAAGTTTTCGGCGCCCGGTGGCAGGTGGGCGACGGTGGCATAGCCCGCCGAGGTATCGGCCAGGGCAATCACCGATGCGGCGTGCAGGAAGCCGTTGGGCGCCAGCATATCCGGACGGATCTGCATGCGCGCGCTCAGACGGCCCTCCTCCAGCTGGGTCACCTCCAGCCCGAACCAGCCCGGCAGGCGGCCTTCACCGCGGGTGTTCAGGCTGTCCAGGCGAATGTCCGGGCGCAGGCAGGGCATGCTCATCCCGCCCGCCTTCAGGCCTCGAGGGTGTCGAGGGCCGCCCGGTAACGGCCGGTCAGGTCCTCGCGCCGGCTCACGTTGATGCCCAGGTCGCGGATCAGGCCATCCTTCAGGCCATACACCCAGCCATGCACGGTAAGGCGCTGGCCACGCTTCCAGGCATCCTGCACCACCATGGTCTGGCACACGTTGACCACCTGTTCGAGGGCATTGAGTTCGCACAACCTGTCGTGGCGCATCTCGGGCGGCAGCAGGTCGACCCGCTCAAGGTGCTTCACATGCACGTCCTGGACGTGACGCAGCCACAGATCCACCAGCCCCACGCGTTCACGCTGCAGGGCCGCCTTGACGCCGCCGCAGCCGTAGTGCCCCACCACCATGATGTGCTTGACCTTGAGCACGTCCACCGCGAACTGGATCACCGACAGGCAGTTGAGGTCGGTATGCACCACCACGTTGGCCACGTTGCGATGCACGAAGACCTCGCCCGGCAGCAGGCCGATGATCTCGTTGGCCGGCACCCGGGAGTCGGAACAGCCGATCCACAGATACTCCGGCGCCTGCAGGGTGGACAGCTTCTCGAAGAAACCGGGATCCACCTGGCGCATGCGACGCGACCAGGCCAGGTTGTAGTCGAACAGGTGGAACAGGTTTTCATTCTGGATCTCGCTCTCGGACCAGTTCTCCAGGTCCAGGGCGAGGAACATGGTGCCCTCTATGGGGGTCGGGTAGTAGGCTGGCGCCTCCTTGAAACCCAGCTCCCGGTAAAGCTTGACCGCGATGCGCATGGCCGGCAGCGTGTCCAGCATCATCTTGCGGTAGCCCAGGGCCTTGGCGGCCTTGATGGCGGCCAGGGCCAGCTCGCGGCCCACGCCGTTGCCGCGCAGTTCGGGCTCGACGTAGAGGCGCTTCATCTCGCAGACGCCGTCGGTGGTCGGCCGGATGCCGATGCAGCCGGCGGGCCGGCCATCCATCTCGGCAAAGAACAGGCGGCCCGCCGGCGCGGAGTATGCCCCCGGCAGCGATGCCATCTCCTCGAAGAAATTCTGATAGCCCAGGTCAACGCCCAGCCAGCCCGCGTAATTGCGGAAGAACTGCCTGACGTGCTCGATTTCGGCATGGTCGTCGGACCCCAGGACGCGGAGTGTTACAGCCATCGATCAACTCATCCTTAGAACGGAACAGCCCGACACGATACCCGTGTGCGCCGATCCTTTCATCCCGAAAGTGCACTGCACAAGCGCCGTCTGCCCCAGCCCATGCCCGAACACTCGCCGTTGCCTCCCCACACCTCAAAAATTTACGCTTACGTTAACGTAATTTTGATGGTAAAAACAGGATCAGCCCTGCAGACGGGCAACCAGTTCCGCCCTGGCTTCGGCCGCCCCCTCCGGGTTCTCGGCCAGCAGCTCGTGGCACTGCTTCTCGAGCATGCCGATCTCGCCGAGCACGGCGATGATGTCTTCGCGCTGCTGCTCGATGGCCTTGCGGCGTTCAGCCAGCACGGACAGGAAGCGCGCCAGCTGGGGAGCGGAATTGCGGACACCGTCGTACATGCCGAGCAGTTCGCCGATCTCCGCCAGGGACAGGCCCAGGCGCTTGCCGCGCAGGATCAGGCGCAGCCGGGTCCGGTCGCGCTTGGCGTAGATCCGGTTGCGGCCGGCGCGGGTGGGCGCCAGGAGGCCTTCGTCTTCATAGAAGCGGATGGCTCGCGGCGTAATGCCGAACTCCCGGGAGAGTTCGGTAATGGTGTAGGTTTCTTCCTGGTTCATGGATCGGTTTTGAAACACGCAATTTGCAGATGCAACATGGTCCAGTAAATCAGATTTCGCAGCCCCGGGCAACGCGGGCCAGCGAAACACCCGGCCTCATTCGACAGGAGAACACAGGCATGACCCCGACACTGGAATACCCCTTCGAGATCACCCCCCAGGCGGGTGAGACCCTCCCCGTGGCACCCGGCGTGCATTGGATCCGCATGCCCCTGCCCTTCGCCCTGAACCACATCAACCTGTGGCTGATCGAGGACGGCGACAGCGTGGCCATCGTCGACACGGGCTATGGCATCGAAGCCACCCAGCAGGCCTGGGAGCAGATCCTAGGCGGGCTGGGCCGACCGGTCAGCCGCATCGTTGTCACCCACTGCCACCCGGACCACCTGGGCCTGGCCCAATGGCTGTCCGAGCATACCGGCGCGGCCATCACCATGACCCTCGGCGAGTATCTCGGCGGCCATGCCCTGTGGAGCCAGCTCCCCGGCTACGACGCCCCGTCGATGGTGGCCCAGTTCCGTCGTCACGGCCTGGACGAGGCCCGCTGCGAAGCCCTGGCCCGGCGCGGCAACGCCTATGCGCGCGGGGTGCCATCGCTGCCGTCGAGCTATCACCGGGTCACCGATGGCGAGACCCTGTCGATCGGCGGCCACACGTGGCGCGTCATCATCGGCTACGGCCACTCGCCGGAGCACATGTCCCTGCACTGCGAGGATCTCGGGATCCTGATTTCGGGCGACATGCTGCTGCCGCGCATCTCCACCAATGTGAGTGTTTTCGCGGCCGCGCCTGATGACGATGCGCTGGGTCGTTTCCTCGATTCGATCAGCGGTTTCAAGAAGTTGCCTGCAACAACGCTCGTGCTACCATCCCACGGGAGCCCGTTCCGCAATATCGGGCTGCGCGTGGATCAGCTCGTCGAGCACCACGCCGCCCGCTGCGCGGAACTTCTCGACGCCTGCCGCGTACCGCGGAGCGCGGGGGAGGTTCTTGCAACCCTCTTCCCGCGTGAACTGGACACGCACCAGGTCATGTTCGCCATGGGAGAAGCCATCGCCCATCTGAACCATCTCGCGCGCAAGAGGGAGGTGCGCCGGCTGGTTGAGGAGGATGGAATCGTTCGTTTCGTCACAAGCCACTAGTACAAGGAGCCCAAGAATGGCTGCGCCCGAAAAAGAAGTCGCCAAATCCGAACTGCCGGATCCCAAAGAAGTCGCCAAGACCTACGCCGAAGTTGCGCAGCGGGCCTCCAAGCTGCTCGCCGACCACATCCAGAAGCAAGTCAAGAAGGGCATCAGCGCCCCCGCCGACGAACTCGGCATCGCACAGGCCTTCATGGACATGATGGGCAAATTGCTGGCTAACCCCTACCGTCTCGCCCAGGCCCAGATGAACCTGGTGTGGGACTACTTCTCCCTGTGGCAGCACTCCGTGATGCGCTTCTCCGGCATGGGTGCCGGCGCTCCGGTGGCCGCCCCCGCCAAGGACGACAAGCGCTTCAAGGACGAAGAGTGGCAGGAACACTTCCTGTTCGACTTCATGAAGCAGTCCTACCTGATCGCCGCCCGTCACATCCATGACACCGTGAGCACCGTGGATGGCCTCGACGAGCAGAGCCAGAAGAAGGTCAACTTCTACACCCGCCAGTACATCGACGCCCTGTCCCCGTCGAACTTCGCCATGACCAACCCGGAAGTCTTCCGCGAGACGGTCAAGAGCCACGGTCAGAACCTGATCAAGGGTCTGAACAACCTGCTCCGTGACGTGGAAGAAGGCGGCGGCACCCTGCGCGTCAAGATGACCGACACCACGGCCTTCGAGCTGGGCAAGAACGTCGCCACCACGCCGGGCAAGGTCGTCTTCCAGACCGACATGATGCAGCTGCTGCAATACACGCCCAGCACCCCGGACGTGTCCAAGCGACCGCTGCTGATCGTGCCGCCCTGGATCAACAAGTTCTACATCCTCGACCTGCGCGAGAAGAACTCCTACATCAAGTGGTGCGTGGATCAGGGCCATACCGTGTTCGTGATCTCCTGGGTCAACCCGGACGAGCGCCTGGCCGAGAAGAGCTTCGACTCCTACCTGCAGGAAGGCACCCTGGCCGCGGTTGACGCCATCGTCGAGCAGACCGGCGCCAAGGAAATCAACGCTGCTGGCTACTGTCTGGGCGGCACCCTGCTGGCCACCACCCTGGCCTACATGGCCGGCAAGAAGGACAAGCGGATCGCCTCCGGCACCTTCTTCACCACCATGACCGACTTTGCCGAACCGGGCGAGCTGGGCGTGTTCATCGACGAAGGCCAGGTTTCCAGCCTCGAGAAGAAGATGTTCGAGCGCGGCTACCTCGAGGGCTCCGAGATGGCCGGCACCTTCAGCATGCTGCGCGCCAACGACCTCGTCTGGTCCTTCGTGGTGAACAACTACCTGATGGGCAAGGACCCGTTCCCCTTCGACCTCCTGTACTGGAACTCCGATTCCACGCGCATGCCGGCCAAGATGCACAGCTTCTACCTGCGCAACATGTACATGAAGAACCTGCTGAAGGAAGCCGGTGGCATCGAGATCGGCGGCGTGCCCATCGACCTCAGCAAGATCAAGGTCCCGACCTACTTCATCTCCACCATTGAAGACCACATCGCCCCGTGGAAGAGCACCTACTCCGGTGCCCGCAACTTCGGCGGCAACGTGCGCTTCGTGCTGGGCGGCTCCGGCCACATCGCCGGCATTGTCAACCCGCCGGCGGCCAACAAGTACGGCTACTGGACCAACTCCGCCGCCAAGCTGCCCGCCACCGCGGACGAGTTCTTCGCCGGCGCCGAGCAGCACCCCGGCTCCTGGTGGACCGACTGGCAGGCCTGGCTGATCGACCAGGACGCCGAGAAGGTGCCGGCCCGCGACCCCGTCAAGGGCAAGCTCAAGGTGCTGGAAGACGGCCCGGGCTCCTACGTCAAGGCGCGCCCGGCAGCCTGATCCGCAGGGACCGCATGCAGTTCGAGGGGGCTTCGGCCCCCTTTTTCCTTTCCCTTCTGCCTGTTCCCGTCTTCCTACCCCTCTCCCGCATCAACCACCTCCGAAACCCGAGCACCCCGACCCCGTGGCCACCTACCCCCTCGACGCCCCTTTGCCCGACGCTTTCCCCGTCGTCCTCGACACCAATGTCGTCCTGTCCCTGTGGATGTTCGAAGACCCGGCCTTGGTCCGCCTACGGCAGGCCGTCGAAAGCGGTGCTCTGCGCCCCTTCAGCCGGGAAGACTGCCTCGGGGAGCTGTCCCGGGTCCTGGCCTATTCCCAGTTCAAACAGCCCGAGGAAAGGCAGCTGACCATCGCCAGCGCCTACCGTGCCCGCTGCACCCTGACCGCCCCCCCACCGGAGGACGCCTGTGAGCTCCCCAACTGCCTGGACCGGGATGACCAGAAGTTCCTCGAGGTCGCCCGAGACAGTGGCGCCCGGGCACTCCTCAGCCGCGACAAGCTGGTCCTCAAGCTCGGCCGCAGGCCCGTGATCGCCGCCCGTTTTGCGATCCTCACACCAGAGCGCCTGCAAGCCCTGCTGGCCTGAGCCCCAAGGAACACGCCAGTTCACAGTCATTCACAGTCGATGCACATCAGCGCTATGTCCCGGCGCTAGACTGGAGTTCCCTCTTACCCCGGAGTCTCCCATGGCCATCGATACGAGTTTCGACGTCGCCAACCTCGTCACCACCTACCTGATTCCCCTGGGCTGGAAACTGGCCGGGGCCGTCGCCCTGTGGATCGTCGGTGGCTGGGCCATCAACCTGATCGGCAACCTGTCGAGCCGCGGCATGACCCGCCAGAAAGTCGAGCCCACCCTGGTCCGCTACGTGGAAGCCACCCTCCGCGTCATCATGCGGATCGTGCTGGTCATCGTCATCCTGTCGGTGTTCGGCATCGAGACCACCAGCTTCGCCGCCCTGATCGCCGCCGCCGGCGTGGCCATCGGCGTGGCCTGGAGCGGCCTGCTGTCCAACTTCGCGGCGGGTGCCTTCCTGATCATCCTGCGGCCCTTCAAGGTGGGCGATTTCATCAGCGGCGCCGGCATCACCGGCACCGTCAGGGAGATCGGCCTGTTCGCCACCACCATCGACCAGCCGGACAACGTACGCACCACGGTCGGCAACAACAAGCTGTTCTCCGACAACATCGTCAATTACACGCTCAACCCGTCCCGCCGGGTCGACCTGACCGCCCAGCTGGCCCACGCCGTCGATCCCCAGCAGGCCATGGCCCTGATCCGCGCCCGCATCGTGCAGATCCCCAACGTGCTGAAGGATCCGGCCCCCGACGTGGAGATCCTCGAGTTCAACGCCGCCGGCACCAAGCTGGTGGTGCGCCCCTACTGCCACAACGACCACTACTGGCAGGTCTATTTCGATACCAACAAGGCCCTGGCCGAGGTCGGCGCGGCCAACGGCTGGCCGATCCCGGCGCCGCATCAGGTGCTGCGCCAGCCGGTCTGACCCGACAGCCCGGCCGCCGACCTCCCCGACCGACGCCCGCTCACCGGCGGGCGTCGTTTATTGCGGCCCGGGCGCAAAGCCTGCCAGCTGGCGTCGCAGGTGCGACAGATAACGCAGCCCCTCCACCGCCCGGCTGCCGTACCACGAGGCCATCTCGCCATCGATCAGCACCGCCGGCCGGCCCGCCAGGGCAGCCACCTCGGCGACATGCCGGGCCTGGAAGCGGTAGGGCTCGGACGACAGGAAGACGCGCTCCACACCGGCCAGCCAGGGGGCGTCCCATTCGAAGGCCGGATAACGCGGCTCATCCCCCGCCGGCCAGGTTTCCCAGCCCACAGTCGCCAGCGTGGCCGAAATGTAGGTGCTCCGCGCCACACTCATCCAGGGCTCCCGCCAGATCAGGTAGAGCACCTTCTCGGGAGGCAGGCAGGCCCCCGTCGCGCGGGCGTCCGCCAACGCAGCCTCCAGCCCGGCCACCAGGCCCGCCGCCTCGGCCTGGCGCCCGAACAGCGCACCAAACAGCCGGTACACCGCCAGGTTGTCCTCCGGCATGCAAGGGTGGGTCACGATCACGTGGGGCACCCAACGGGCGATCTCCTCGACGCACTCCTTTCGGTTCTCGTCGATATTGACGATCACATGGGTGGCCTCCAGGGCCCGCAGGCGCTCCAGGTTCACGTCCTTGGTGCCGCCCACCTTGGTCACACCCTTCAGCACCTCACGCGGATGCACGCAGAAGCCAGTCCGCCCCACCAGGCTCGGCGCCAGCCCCAGATCACACACCAGCTCGGTCAGGGACGGCACCAGGGACACGATGCGGGCATCGCCGGCAAAAGGGGCATGGCGCTGTCCGGCCGCGTCCACGAGGACATCTTCAGGATTTTCGATCATCATTCCCAAAGTATCTCAAGACCCGCGCCGTTAGTGGAGTCTGGCGCATCCGGCGCATACTTCCACCGGGCACGGAGCGGCCCTATCAGCTACGGAGAGAATCATGAAAATCGGCGTCCCCCGGGAAACCAAGAACCACGAATATCGAGTTGGCCTGACCCCCGGCGCGGTGCGCGAGGCCATCGCCCACGGCCACGAGGTGTGGGTCGAGTCCGGCGCCGGGCATGGCATCGGTGCCAGCGACAGTGACTACGAACGGGCCGGTGCCCGGATCGCCCTGAGCGCGGCGGAAGTCTTCGAGGCCGCCACCCTGATCGTCAAGGTCAAGGAGCCCCTGCGGGAAGAACGCGCCCGCCTCAAGCCCCACCACGTCCTGTTCACCTACCTGCACTTGGCGCCCGACCCGGGCCAAGCCGAGGAGATCCTGGTCAGTGGCGCAACAGCCATCGCCTACGAAACGGTCACCGCCCCCGGCGGCGGGCTGCCCCTGCTGGCCCCCATGTCGGAAGTGGCGGGCCGCATGAGCATCCATGCCGGCGCCTCCGCCCTCGAGAAATCCCACGGCGGCCGTGGCGTGCTGCTGGGCGGCGTGCCGGGCGTAGAGCCGGGCCGGGTGGTCATCCTCGGCGGCGGCACGGTGGGCAACAATGCGGCCCACACCGCCGTCGGCATGGGTGCCGACGTGACCATCCTGGACAAATCCCTGGCGGTGCTGCGCCACCTGGACGAAGTGTATGGTGGCCGGGTCAAGACCCTCTACGCTACCCAGGACGCCATCGAACGCCTGGTCCTGCAAGCCGACCTGGTCATCGGCGCGGTGCTGATCCCCGGTGCCACCGCCCCCAAGCTGGTGACCCGTGCCATGCTGGCCTCCATGAAGCCCGGAGCGGTGATCGTGGACGTGGCCATTGACCAGGGCGGCTGCTTTGAAACCTCCCGCCCCACCACCCACGCCGACCCCACCTACCTGGTGGACGGCATCGTGCATTACTGCGTCTCCAACATGCCCGGGGCCGTGGCCCGCACCGCCACCTACGCCCTCAATGCTGCCACCCTGCCCTATGTGCTGGCCCTGGCCGACAAGGGGTGGAAGGAGGCACTCAAGGACGATGCGGGCCTGCGCGCCGGCCTCAATGTCTGCAACGGCAATATCACCCATCCTCAGGTCGCCGACGCCTTGGGCAAGAAATATCTGCCGGCCATCACCCAACTGGGCTGAAGCGCGCAGGATGCGAAGGGCGCTTGACAGCGTCCTTCGTTTTGGTCAATTATCTGCTTAAGCAGTAATTGACCAGACCAATAATGTCCGATATCCGTGATCCGGGTGCCAGCGCGCCCTATACCGTCGACAACTACAGCCAGGACGAGAGCATCGGCTTCCTCACCCACCAGGTGAAGATGCGCATCAGCCAGGCCATCGACGAGCGCATCAATGAGTTCGGCATCACCACGGCCCAGTGGGCGGTACTCAAGCAGATCGCCATGCACAACGGCGAGACAGCCACCGCCCTGTGCAAATGCACGGGCTGCGACACCGGCTCCATGACCCGCATGCTCGACCGCCTGGAAGAGAAGGACCTGATCCGCCGCGAACGCAGCACCACCGACCGCCGCGTGGTCCAGCTCCAGGTCACCGAAAACGGACAGGCCCTGCTGCCCGACCTCGTTCCCCGGGTGGTCGAAGCCCTCAACCTGGCCCTGAAGGACTTTTCCGACGCCGAGGTAAGCCAGTTGAAGCACCTCCTCCGCCGCATCCTCGATAACCTGGAGCGTCGCGGAGACTGACCGGACACTGGCTGCAAGGCCGAAGGAAGCGGCGTCGCGCGCCGCATTTTTTGCGACATTTAACTGCCTTGGCAGATACAGCACAGGCAGTCTCAGCCCAGAACAGGAAAACCGCATGCGCCATCGCTCCGCCGTCCTGATTGCCCTGAGCGCCCTGCTGGGCGCCTGCGCCAACCCTGCCGGCCTGGCCTCCCGCCTGCAGGCCACCCAGCCGGCGTCCCTCGCCGCCGCCCGCAGCCTTGGCACGCCCGGAGCGGACTGGCCGGTCGCCAACTGGTGGACCGCCTATGGCGACCCGCAGCTGAATCGCCTTGTGGACCGCGCCCTGCGCGACAACCCCGGACTCGCCCTGGCCCAGGCCCGCATCGACAAGGCCCGCGCCCAGGCTGGCGCCGTCGCGGCAAGCGACGGCCCGCAAGTCTCTGCCAATGCCGAGAGCAGCCGGCAGCGCCTGTCCGGCAACTACATCTACCCGCCGAGCCTCGCCGGCGGCTACACCAGCATCAACCGCGCCGCCCTAGATCTCAGCCTGGAGCTGGACCTGTGGGGCCGCAACCGGGCCGCCCTGGACGCCGCCCTGGGCCGTGGCCGGGCCGCCGAAGCAGAGGCGGCCGGCACACGGCTGGCCCTGGCCGGCGCAGTCACCCAGGCCTATCTGCAGTTCGACCGCCTGCACCACTTGCGCGACGTGGCCGAGGCCACCGTGCGCCAGCGGGAGAAGCTGCAGGATCTGGTCAGGCTGCGCCACAAGGCCGGCCTCGACAACAACGCCGAGACCCTGCAGGCCGCGGGGAGCATTGCCGCCGCCCAGGCCGAAAGGCGGGCCCTCGACACCCAGCTCGATGCCGTACGCCACCAACTGGCGGCCCTCGTCGGGCAGGGGCCGGATGCCGGCCTGGACCTCACCCCTCCGGCCATCGCAGCAGCTGCCGCAGCCCGCCTGCCCGACAGCCTGCCCGCCGACCTGCTCGGTCGCCGCCCGGACGTGGTCGCCCAGCGCTGGCGGGTCGAAGCCAGCCAGCGTGACAGCGATGCGGCGCGGGCCGAGTTCTACCCCAACATCAACCTGAATGCCTTCATCGGCCTGCAGTCCCTCGGCCTGTCCAACCTCGCCGAAGGCGGCAGCCGGATCATTGGCGCAGGCCCAGCTCTGCACCTGCCGGTGTTCGACAGCGGCCGCCTGCGCGCCGGCCTGGCCAGCCGCCACGCCGACCAGGATGCCGCCATTGCCCAGTACAACAGCACCCTGCTGGGCGCCTTGCAGGAAGTTGCCGATGCTCTCAGCGACTGGCGCGGCGCCGCCGCCGAAGCCCGCGAGCAGCAGGTCGCGCTGAGCCGCTACGAAGAGGCCTGGCGCCTCACCGAGACCCGCTACCGGGCCGGCCTGACCCCTTACACCGCAGTCCTGGCAGCGGAAACACCGCTGCTGGCCCAACGCAGGCTGAGCGCCGACCTGCGCAGCCGGCAGCTCGAAGCCAGCGCCTCCCTCGCCCGTGCCCTGGGCGGCGGCACCCTGCCGGCGCCCTCCGCCCTTCACTGAGCCCCCCACTGATCCCGCCCGAAGGAACAGGACCATGACGACTCCCAACTCCGACAATCCCGCAGCCGTCCACAACAGCAAGCGCAAGCGCAGCCTCCTCGCCATCGCCGCCATCACCGCCCTGGGCGGGCTCGCCTGGGGCGGCTGGTGGGCCACCCACGGCCGCTTCCTGGAACACACCGACGACGCCTACGTGGCCGGCAACGTGGTTCAGATCACCCCCCAGGTGGCCGGCACCGTGGTGGCTATCGAGGCCGACGACACCCAGCTGGTCAAGGTCGGCCAGCCCCTGGTCCGGCTCGATCCGAGCGATGCCCGGGTGGCTCTGGAGCAGGCGGAAGCCCAGCTCGGCCAGACGGTCCGCGAGGTGCGCGCCCTCTACGCCGGCGGCGGCGCCCTCGAGGCCGCGGCCCGCCAGAAGGAAACCGACTTGGCCAAGGCCCGCGACGACCTGCAGCGACGCCAGCAGATCGCGGGCACCGGGGCGGTGGCCGGTGAGGAGATCGAACACGCCCGGGCCGCCCTGCGGGCTGCCGAAGCAGCCCTCCAGACCGCCCGCGAACAGCTGGCCATCAACCGGGTACAAACCCAGGGCGCACGCATCGATACCCACCCCAGCGTGCTGCGCGCCGCGACGCGGGTCGAAGAGAGCTTCCTGGCCCTGGCCCGCACCGCCGTCTCCGCCCCGGTGGGCGGACTGGTGGCACGCCGCGCCGTGCAGGTCGGCCAGCGCGTGGCCGCCGGCGCACCGCTGATGGCTGTCGTGCCGCTGGAGCAGGTCTGGGTGGACGCCAACTTCAAGGAAAGCCAGCTGCGCGACATGCATGCCGGCCAGACCGTCACCCTGAGCGCGGACCTCTACGGCAACCGGGTCGAATACCACGGCAAGGTGGCCGGCCTGGCCGCAGGCACCGGTTCGGCCTTCGCCCTGCTGCCGGCCCAGAACGCCAGCGGCAACTGGATCAAGGTGGTGCAACGGGTGCCGGTACGGATCACCCTCGACCCGCAGGAACTGGCCGAGCACCCGCTGCGCATCGGCCTGTCGATGCAGGTGGAGGTGGACGTCCGCGACAGCGACGGCAAGGCCGCCGCGCTGGGTACTGCCCCCACGGCTCCAATGGCCTCGACGACGATCTTCGACGATCTGGGCAAGGCTGCACAGGCCCGCATCAAGGCGATCATCAGCGCGAACAGCGGCGAAGGCGGTGCCATCCTGCCGCTGCGCCCCGAGCCGGGCGCTCCCGCTGCGGCCCTGCCCGCCCCGCGGCGCACCCGGGCCTGAACCATGGCCGGCCCTGCCTCCGCACTGCCCCCCCTTGAACCGGGGGCCCGGCGCCTTGCCACCGTCGCCCTGTCCCTGGCGACCTTCATGAACGTGCTGGACACGACCATCGCCAACGTGTCCCTGCCCAATATCGCCGGCGACCTGGGCGTCAGCCCCAACCAGGGCACCTGGGTCATCACCTCCTTCGGCGTGGCCAACGCCATCGCCGTACCGCTCACCGGCTGGCTCAGCCAGCGCTTTGGCCAGGTCCGCCTGTTCGTCAGCTCGGTGGTGCTGTTCGTGATCGCCTCGCTGCTGTGCGGCATGGCCACCAGCCTGGAGATGCTCATCGCCGCCCGGGTGCTGCAGGGTGCCGTGGCCGGCCCGATGATTCCCCTGTCCCAGTCCCTGCTGCTGCAGACCTACCCCCGCGAGAAGGCCGGCATGGCGCTGGCGATGTGGTCGATGACCACCCTGGTGGCGCCGGTGATGGGGCCCATCCTCGGCGGCTGGCTGTCGGACAACCTGTCCTGGCCCTGGATCTTCTACATCAATGGGCCGGTGGGCCTGGCCGCGGCCTGGGTCAGCTGGCAGCTCCTCAAGCACCGTGAATCCCCCACCCGCAAGCTACCCATCGACAAGGTGGGGCTGGTCCTGCTGGTGGTATGGGTCGGCGCCCTGCAGATCATGCTCGACAAGGGCAAGGAGCTGGACTGGTTCGCCTCCGGCGAGATCATCGCCCTGGCCGTGGTGGCCGCGGTCGGCTTTGCGCTGTTCGTCGCCTGGGAACTGACCGAGAACCATCCGGTGGTGGACCTGACCCTGTTCGCGCGCCCCAACTTCCTGTTCGGCGTGATCGCCCTGGCCACCGGCTACGGGGTGTTCTTCGGCACCGTGGTGGTGATGCCGCTGTGGCTGCAGCAGTTCATGGGCTACACGGCGACCTGGGCCGGCCTGGTGACGGCGCCGATCGGCCTGCTGGCGCTGCTGCTGTCACCCTTCATCGGCAAGATCCTGCCGCGCTCCGATCCGCGCCGCATCGCCACCGTGGCCTTCCTGGTGTTTGCCCTGGTGTCCTTCATGCGCTCGGGCTTCTCCACCGGCATCGCCCCGGTGGACGTGGTGATCCCCCAGGTGATCCAGGGTATCGCGATGGCCTGCTTCTTCATCCCGCTGGTGTCGATCGTCCTGTCGGGCCTGCCCATGGAGCGGATCCCGTCGGCCTCAGGTGTCTCCAACTTCGTGCGGATCACCTTCGGCGCCTTTGGCGCATCCTTGATGACCACCCTGTGGGAGCGCCGCGCGGCCCTGCATCACGAACACCTGGCGGCACGCATCGCCCCCGACAATCCACTCGCCGGGCAAGTGCTGAACAGCCTGCAGGGCCAGGGGCTGGACCTGACCCGCGGGCTGGCCTTGCTGGAACGGGAGGTGATCGTGCAGGCCTTTTCCCTGGCGGTGAACGATGTGTTCTGGCTGTCGGGGTGGCTGTTCCTGGCCTTGCTGGCCACCATCTGGCTGACCCATCCGATCCACAGCCGCCCTGCCGGCGCCCCGGCGGACGCCGCCCACTGACCCGGGCTACAGACGCAGGCCCCGCGGCTTGCGCCCCGCCCGGGCGAAGAGCCAGTCGTACAGCGGATTGGGCAACAGACGCAGTAGCCTGGCCACCAAGCCCATCTGCCAGGGAATGACGGTGTAGGACACGCCGGCCTCGATCGCCCGGGCAAAACGCCGGGCGGCCTCGTCGGCGGGCAGCATGAAGGGCATCGGATAGGAATTGACCGCGGTCATCGGCGTCTCGATGTAGCCCGGTGCGATGGTGACCACCTTCACTCCGGTGCCGCGCAACTCGACCCGCAGGCTCTCGAGGCAGGCGATGACGGCCGCCTTGGAGGCGCTGTAGGCCCCCGCTCCCGGCAGACCGCGGATGCCGGCCACCGAGGCGATGCCCACCAGGCGGCCACTGCCGCGCCGCCGCATGGGGATGACGAAGGGCTGCAGGGTGGCCACCAGGCCCAGCACATTGGTGCGCATGACCCGCTCGAAGGCCTGCAGGTCGCCCGCCTCCTCGGTCAAGGTGCCAACCGACACTCCGGCGTTGGCGATCACCACGTCGGGCACGCCAAAGCGGCGGATGAAATCCCGTGCGGCCTCGGCCACTGCAGGGCTGTCCGCCACATCGAGGGAATACACGGCGTGCTCGCCGGGCAGTTCGGCAAGCAGGCCATGCAGGACGGACTCACGCCGGGCCACCAGGCCAAGGGTGGCCCCCCTGGCCGCGTAGTGCCGGGCCAAGGCCGCTCCGATACCGCTGGAGGCACCGGTGATGAATACGCGCAGGGTCACGGAAAAGACAGCAGCGCCCCCCCGGAAACGGGAGGCGCGCACAGGAATAATTACTTGCGGGACTTGGCGATCAGCTGATCGGCCACCTTGAGGGCATTCTCGTGGGTGCCGGCGATGGAGCCCGAGGTGATGTACTTGCCATCCACCGCGAGGGTCGGCACACCCTGGATCTTGTAGTCGCGCTCGACCTTCTGCACGCGCTGCAGAGCCACCTGCACGCCGAAGGACTTGTAGGCGTCGGCAAACTTCTTGGCGTCCACACCCTTCTTGACTGCCCACTCCTGGGCTGCAGCTTCGGTGTGCAGCGGCAGCTTGTCAGTCTGAACCGCATCGAACACCTGGCCATGGAGGCGGCCCAGGTCGCCCGTCGCCGCCAGGGTCAGATGCAGCTTGGCAAGCCCCGTCAGCTGGGGATTGCCCCAGGTCACCGGCACCCGCTGGAAGGCCACGTCGGCGGGCAGCTTCTTGACCCAGATCTCCAGCAGGGGGTCGAAGGCCTTGCAGTGGGGGCAGCCGTAGTGGAAGAACTCGAGGATCTCGACCTTGCCCTTGGCATCGGTCGGCAGGGGCTGGGGAAGCGTCTCGAAGCCACTGCCCTGGGCCAGCGCGGGCAGGCCGAGGCTGCCGAGGGCGGCAAGAGCGGAAAACTGCTTGAGGACGTCACGACGCTGCATTACGGATTCTCCTGGTTCTTCAAAGGATTTATTGAGCGGGGCCGGCCAGCTTTGGTTCCTTCGGCTTGATCTTGATGATGGCAGCCTTGATGCCGGCGCCCGACAGCTGCTGGAGCGCCTTGTTCATTTCATCCTGGCCCAGGTAGGGACCGGTCCGGACCCGGTGGAGGGTGCCCTTCTCGGGCAACTCCACCTTCTGCACGCTGGCCTCCACCCCCATCAACGCAAGACGCGCCTTGAGGTTGTCAGCCTCCGACGGATCCTCGAAGGCGCCCGCCTGCAGGTAGAACTTTTCGGGCACCACCGGCTTGTCGAGCAGGGCGGCCTCCGCCTTGGCCCTTTCAGCGGCGTCCCGCGGGAGGTCGGCCGGCTTGTCGCCCTTATCAGCCTTGTCACTCTTTTCCGGCCTGGCCGGCTTGACCACCTCGGTGGTCTCTTCCGGTCTGGAAGGTGCCGGCAAGGCATCCGAGCCCTTCGGCAGGACGTTGTAGAAGTCGAAGCGGGGCTTCTCGACCGGCTTGTCGCCAGCCTTGCCGGGCAGCGCGATCGGCTCGGTTGCCTGGGGCTTGGGCGGCGGCACCACGACCGGCTTTTCTTCGGGCTTGGGCTTCTGGAAGGGCGAGGAGGTGGTGAAATAAAGGGCAATCCCCGCCGCCACCAGCGCACCGAGGATCAGGCCGACAAAGATACCGACCAGGGTGCTGCCCCGGCTGCCCGATTTGGGCTTTTTGGTCTGCAGGCGTGGCTTGAGATCGCGACTCATGAACGGCGGGTCCGGGAATTACATGGAATCGGGCGCGGAAACACCCAGCAGGCGCAGGCCGTTGCGGATGACCTGACGCACGGCGGCGGCCAGCGCAAGGCGGGCCTGCTTGAGCGCCTCGTCGTCCACCAGCATGCGCTCGGCGTTGTAGTAGCTGTGGAACTCGCCGGCCAGGTCCTTGAGGTAGAAGGCGATCTGGTGCGGCGCGTAGTCGGACGCCGCGTTCTGGACGACTTCCGGGAAAGCCGTGAGTCGGGCACACAGGGCCAGCTCACGCTCGTTGTCGAGGCGCGACAGATCGGCCTCGGCCAGGTCGGCAAGCACACCGTTCCACTGGTTGAGCACCGAGCACAGGCGGGCATGGGCGTACTGGATGTAATAGACCGGGTTCTCGTTGCTCTGGCTCTTGGCCAGGTCCAGGTCGAAGTCCAGGTGCTGGTCAGCCTTGCGCAGCACGTAGAAGAAGCGGCAGGCGTCGTTGCCGACCTCGTTGCGCAGTTCGCGCAGGGTGACGAACTCGCCGGAGCGGGTGGACATGGCAGCCTTCTGGCCATCCCGGTACAGCACCGCAAACTGCACCAGCGCCACGTCGAGCTTCTCGGGCGGCAGGCCGAGCGCCTGCAGCGCGCCCTTGACGCGGGGGATGTAACCGTGGTGGTCGGCGCCCCAGATGTCGATGATGCGGTCGAAGCCGCGCTCGTACTTGTTGGCGTGGTAGGCGATGTCGGAGGCGAAGTAGGTGAACAGGCCGTTCTCGCGCTGCACGACGCGGTCCTTCTCGTCGCCGAAGGCGGTGGAGCGGAACCACTTGGCACCGTCCTGCACGTACAGGTGACCACGAGCCTCGAGCTCGGCCACGGCCTTCTCGACCAGGCCGGTGTCGAACAGGGAGCGCTCGGAGAACCACTTGTCGAAGGTCACGCCGAAGCCTTCCAGGTCCTCGCGGCCGTCACCGAGCTGCTCGGTGAGGGCAAAGCCGTGCACCCATGCGTAGTCGGAGCCGAGCAGGGCCTTGGCGTTGGCGATCAGGGCATCCAGGTGGCCTTCCTTGTCGGCCTCGACCGAGGGCGCATCGGCCAGCACGGCGGCAGCGCTCACCCGGGCGAAGCGGTCGGCATGGGACTCCTTGATCTGCGCCGCCATGTCCTTGACGTAATCGCCCTGGTAGGCGTTGGGCGGGAAGGGGATGGCGATGCCGAAGAGATCGAGATAACGCAGCCAGGTGGACAGCGCCAGGATGTCCATCTGCCGGCCGGCATCATTGATGTAGTACTCGCGGGTCACCTCGAAGCCGGCGAAGTCCAGTACGTCGGAAAGGGACGCACCATACGCTGCACCGCGGCCGTGACCGACGTGAAGCGGCCCGGTAGGATTGGCGGAAACGAACTCCACCTGCACCCTGACCCCGCTCTTGACGCCCCGGCCGAAGCCTTCACCCGCCCCCAGAACGGCCGCCACGACGGCGGTCTTGGCGTCGGAGACCAGGGTGAAATTGATGAAGCCGGCGCCGGCCACCTCGGCCTTGGCGATCAGCCCGGACTTGGGCAGCTCGGCCAGCAGCAGGTTGGCCAGGTCGCGCGGATTGCGCTTGAGGGGCTTGGCCAGCTGAAGTGCCAGGTTGCTTGCAAAGTCCCCGTGGCCGGCCTGCTTGGGCCGCTCCAGGTTGATCGGGGTTTCGGCCTGCTCGGGCGCCACGCTAAGGAGGGCGGCACGCAGGAGTTCGGCAAGCTGGGTCTTCTGATCGGCGCTCATGGGGAATACTGCGACTAAAAGCACAGGATTATATCCAAGAGGGGCCCCGACCGGCTGTGCACCAGGAAGCATGCGGTAACAAAGTGCGACGAACGTGGTAAAAAACGCAGCATTCGCCGCCTGCAGAACGTGATATTGATCATCCCGTCCAAACCGGAGCACCCCATGCGCCTCCGCCTCCTGCACCTTTCGACATTTCTCGCCGCGCTCCTGACCTGCACCGGAGCCATGGCCGAGCCCCCCACCCTGCACTGGCAGGTACCCCTGCCTGCCGGCCAGGGCTGGCGCATCGTCGACCTGCGGGAGGGCAAGGGTGTCCGCCACGAGGAGTACATCCCCCGCGGACAAGGGGTCGAGGACTACCGCGAGCGCATCCTCATCCAGCGTTTCAAGGCCCCAGACATGTCGCCGGAGACCTACCTCGGCCACATCGCCACCGGACTTGCAGGGCATTGCCGCGGATTCACCACCAGCGGCCTGGTGGCCGGCGTGCGCGAGGGCCTGCCCCACGCCACCCGCAGCGCCTACTGCGGCACCTTCAACGGCCGCGACTACGGCTACGTGATCGCCCAGAAGGTCTTCCGGGACGACGACCATCTCTTCGTCGTGGAGCGGGAATGGCGGGTACCGGGCTTCTTCGTGGACGCCACTGGCATGGCCAGCCTGAATTTCGGCAGCTCCGCCGAGGACGAGGCGCTCAAGAAGGACATCCGGCAGGCCGTGCGCTGGCTGACCGAGCAGGTCAATCCGGGCGGAGCGGCGCCCATGCCGGGGGCCGCTCCTGCTGCGGTGCCCACGGCACCGGAACCCACGCTGCAGCGCGCCAGGCGCAAGCCCTGATCCGGGCCGGGCGATCCGGCCCCGCGCTTTGCGCCACCGCCCTTTACGGGCACAATCCGCGTTTTCCTTTTCGCCTGCCGCCGTGCGCCTCTTCCGACTCGTCAAGATCATTTCCGTCAGCCTGAAATACGGGCTCGACCAGATGATCCTCACCAACGAGCCGTCCGGCCGCCTGGCCTGGCTGGCGCGACTGACGCGTTTCCGCCGGACCTTCGACCAGCCCTCCGGCGCCCGCCTGCGCCAGGCCCTCGAATCCCTCGGCCCGATCTTCGTTAAGTTCGGGCAGATGCTGTCCACCCGCCGCGACCTGCTGCCGCCGGCCATCGCCGAGGAGTTGGCACGCCTGCAGGACCGGGTCCCGCCCTTTTCCAGCGCGGAAGCGCTGGCCCAGCTGCAGGAAGCCTACGGCCGCCCCGCCGATGAGGTCTTCGCCCGCTTCGACCGGGAGCCCGTCGCCTCCGCCTCCATCGCCCAGGTGCACTTCGCCCAGCTGCCCGACGGCACCGAAGTGGCGGTGAAGATCCTGCGCCCTGGCATCGCCCCGGTCATCGCCCACGACCTGGCCCTGCTCGACGCAGCCGCCACGGTGCTCGAGAAGGTGTGGCCGGAAGGCCGCCGCCTGAAGCCGCGGGAGGTCGTCGCCGAGTTCTCCAAGTACCTCCGGGACGAACTCGACCTGATGCGCGAGGCGGCCAACTGCTCGCAGCTGAGGCGCAACTTCAAGGACTCCGAGCTGCTCGTGGTGCCCGAGGTGCATTGGGACTTCTGCACCACCGGCGTGATGGTCATGGAGCGCATGAAAGGCGTGCCGATCTCCCAGCTCGACGCGCTCAAGGCCCACGGCGTGGACCTCAAGGCTCTGTCCCGGGCCGGCGTGGAGATCTTCTTCACGCAGGTGTTCCGCGACGGCTTCTTCCATGCCGACATGCACCCGGGCAATATCTTCGTGGCCACCGAGGGCCCCACCCGCGGGCGTTACATCGCCCTCGACTTCGGCATCATCGGCAGCCTCAACGACTCCGACAAGAAGTACCTGGCCACCAACTTCCTGGCCTTCTTCCAGCGCGACTACCGGCGCGTCGCCCTGGCCCACATCGAGGCCGGCTGGGTGCCGGCGCACACCCGGGTGGACGAGTTCGAAGGGGCCATCCGCGCCGTCTGCGAGCCCATATTCGACCGGCCGCTGAAGGACATCTCCTTCGGCAAGACCCTGCTGCGCCTGTTCCAGACCGCCCGGCGCTTCGAGATGGAAGTCCAGCCCCAGCTCGTACTGCTGCAAAAAACCCTGCTCAACATCGAGGGCCTCGGCCGCCAGCTGGATCCGGACCTCGACCTGTGGAAAACCGCCAAACCCTTCCTCGAACGCTGGATGAACGACCAGATCGGCTGGCGTGCCTTCCTGCGCCACGCCCGCGACGAGGCCCCCTCCTGGGCCGCCACCCTGCCCCAGTTGCCGCGCCTGGTGCACCAGGCCCTGGCCACCCCGCGGGACGACGGCACCCGGGACGAGCTCGCCCGTCTCGCCGCCGAGGCGCGCCTCACCCGCCTCTGGCTGGCTGCCTGTGCGGTATTGCTCGGCGGCCTCGCAACGCTCGAAGCCTGGCGCTGGCTGTACTGAACGAAGCGGAGCACCCCGTGCTCCAAGCGTCATAAGCCCGCCGCCATCGCGGCTTCGCCCTGCGTCAAAGGAATGATCATGCCCGCCCCGCTCGCGCCCCCCCGCCCGGTCCGCATCATCGGTGTCGGTTCCTGTCTCGGCGCCCCGATCTTCGGCCCCGCCGCCGGCCCGCGTGCCCTCAAGGAGGGCCGGATCGACGACCAGCTGCGCAAGCGCGGCATCCCCGCCCAGTGGCAGACCCTGCTCGAGCCCTCGGCCCCCAAGCCGCCGCAGCCGCCCCTGCAGGAACGCCTCGGCACCATGAGCGCTCTGCTCCACGACCTCGCCGACGAAGTGGCCGCCATCTGCCAGGCGGGCCAGCTTCCCTTGGTGCTCGGTGGCGACCACGCCATCGCGGCCGGCACCTGGCGCGGTGTCTCCCGGACTCTCGGAGCACGCGGCAGGCTCGGCCTGATCTGGATCGACGCCCACCTGGACGCCCACACCGACCGGACCACCCACAGCGGCAACATCCACGGCATGCCCCTGGCAGCACTGCTCGGCGTTGGCGACGAGAGCCTCACCGGGCTGCCCGGCCCCCACCTGGACCCAGCCCACGTCGCCATCGTCGGTGCCCGCTCCTGGGAGCCGGAAGAAAAAGCGCTGCTGGAACGCCTCGGCGTGCGCATCTTCTACATGCCCGAGGTCAAGCGGCGCGGCCTGCCCGCCGTACTGGCCGACGCGCTGGCCATTGCCCGCGAGGGCACCGCCGGCTTCGGCGTGTCGGTGGACCTGGACAGCATGGATTGCGCCAGCCTGCCCGCCACCACCTGCCTGGTGCCGGACGGGCTAGACCCCCAGGCGCTCACCGACAGCCTCCACTGCCTGCGCAGTTGCGCCGACCTGCTGGCCTTCGAGATCGTCGAGTACGTCCCGGAGCGGGACCGGGACGGCAGCGGCGCGCGCCGGGTCGTCGAACTGGCCGCCGCCGCGCTCGGCCCGACCAGCCTGGTCCTGCGCCAGCGCGAGGAGCTCTTCGGGGCCCGCAACTACGCGCCCCTGCCGGTGGTCTTCAGCCGCGGCGAGGGCGTCTGGCTGTGGGACGTGGACGGCCACCGCTACCTGGACATGATGAGCGCCTACTCGGCAGTCAGCTTCGGCCACAGCCATCCTCGCCTGGTGAAGGCCCTCACCGAGCAGGCCGGGCGCCTGGCCCTCACGTCCCGCGCCTATTCCAACGACCGCCTGCCCCTGCTTCTGGAGCAACTGTCCGCCCTCCTCGGCTACGACCGGGCCCTGCCCGTCAACACCGGCCTGGAGGCTGTCGAGACGGCCCTCAAGGCCGCCCGCAAGTGGGCCCACACCATCAAGCACGTGCCCGACGGCCAGGCCGAGATCATTGTCTGCGACAACAACTTCCACGGCCGCTCCACCACCATCGTCAGCTTTTCCAGCGAGGAGCAGTACCGCCATGGCTTCGGCCCCCTGACGCCGGGCTTCCGCAGCATCCCCTTCGGCGACGCCGACGCGCTCGAGGCGGCCATCACACCGCACACAGCCGCCTTCCTGTTCGAACCCATCCAGGGCGAGGGCGGGATCGTGATCCCGCCGGCCGGCTGGCTGGCCCGCTGCGCCGAGATCTGCCGCCGCCACGACGTGCTGCTGATCGCCGATGAAGTGCAGACCGGCCTCGGCCGCAGCGGCCGCCTGCTGGCCTGCGAGCACGAAGGGGTGCGCCCCGACGGCGTCATCCTGGGCAAGGCCCTGGGCGGCGGACTGCTGCCGGTGGCGGCCTTCCTGGCCGACGAGCGCGTCATGCAGGTCTTTCAGCCGGGCGATCACGGCTCCACCTTCGGCGGCAACCCGCTTGCCGCCGCCGTGGCCACAGAGGCCCTGGCCGTGCTCACCGAAGAGCGGCTCATCGAACGCTCGGCGCAACTGGGCGCCCGCTTCCTGGCCCGCCTGCAGGCCATCGACAACCCGCTGATCCGCGAGGTGCGCGGGCGCGGCCTGATGATCGGACTGGAGCTCGACACGCACCGCGTCCCCGCGCGCATCGCCGCCGAATGGCTGCTCGCCCGCGGCCTGATGACCAAGGACACCCACGAGAAGGTGCTGCGCTTCGCGCCGCCCCTCATCATCACCGAAGCAGAACTCGATGCCGCCGCACGGACCATCGAGGAGGCCCTTGCCGACCTCGCCCAGCGTTTCCCCGCCGGAGTCACCCCATGAGCGAAAAACTCGACCGCATCGTCCTGGAAGCCCGCCGCGCCGCCGACAAGCGCGCCGAGGGCTACCGGGAGAAGGCCCTCAAGATCTATCCCTGGATCTGCGGCCGTTGCGCACGGACGTTCACGCACACCAACCTGCGCGAGCTGACCGTCCATCACCGGGACCACAACCACGACAACAACCCGTCGGACGGCAGCAACTGGGAACTCCTCTGCCTGTACTGCCACGACAACGAGCACCAGCGCCAGCTCGAGGCCAGCCAGGGCAAGGTGGACGGCAAGCAACCTGCCGCGGCAGCCACCCATTCCCCCTTCGCGGGCCTCGAGGGCCTGCTCAAGAAGCGCTGAACGGCACGCCTGCCGTGCATATTCCAGCGCCGGCGCAACATCTTCTTACGATCCGGTGCTAAGCTCCCTTTCATGAAGCAAATGCCCGTCCAGCATGACGGGCCGCGCTTCGCGCATTCAGATCAGGGATGCGCCGGATCGGCATTCATCATCGAACCGTCCGGTGCACTTTTCGAACAGCTCCCGCCCAGAGCGAGCGTTTAGAGAGGGTTGTCGTGAATAGACTTGCAAAGTCCGGCATTGCGATCGCACTGGCCGGCATGATGATCGGCTGCGCGCCGCGCTACGCGGACGTTCCCGCACCGACGCGTTTCGAGAACACCAAGCAGGACAAGCTGCAGGCCGCCGAACACTGGCACAAGATCGCCGAGCACTTTGCCAGCCAGCTCGCCACCGACCTGCGCGACAAGCTCGGCGGCCGGGCCATCCACGTACCCCTGCCCGGCGGCGAGCAGCCCTTCGTGGACGGCTTCCGCGAACTGCTGACCACCGCCCTGGTGGCCCAGGGCCTGCCGGTCAGCACCGAGCCGCGCAACGCCCTCAGCGTCGATGTGCGCTACTCGATCTACCGCTTCCAGCCCGACCGCGCCAAGAACACCTACTACTACGGCGACGCCACCGCGGTCACTGCCGGCCTGTGGGCCATCGGTGCCGTGGCAGCCTCGAACATCTCGCCCAATGCCGGTGTCTCCGCGGGGGTCAAGACCCTCGCCAGCGTTGCCGGCATCGAAGGCTTCGCCTGGGTCTCCCAGGAGGCCATGGGTCGCGGCCAGTATGCCTCCGGCCCGGTTCCCCGCTCCGAGATCCTGCTGACCGCCTCGGTGGCGGATGGCAGCCGCATCGTCAGCCGGCGCAGCAACATCTACTACGCGGTGGACGAGGACAAGGATCTCTACTGGACCCGCCCGGCCCGTACCCACACGATCCCGGTGATGGGCGACTGCGGCGAAAGGAGCAAGCTATGCGCCCGCTGATGATCGCCGCGCTGGCCTCTGCCGGGCTGCTGCTGTCGGCCTGCGAAACCGCTCCCCGCGTGGTCAGCAACGAGCCGACCTACGAGCAGGCCCAGAACAGCGCCTTCAACCAAGCCAACTACAACGCCGTGGCAGAGCTGCTGAAGCGCTACCCGGCAGCAAGCTCACCGGCCTCGGCCAGCAACACCTCCGACAGCAGTGTCGGCGCGCCCTTCGTGGTGGCCACCCTGGTCAATATCGACCAGCTCGAACAGTCGTCCACCCTCGGCCGCCTGATCTCCGAGCAGGTCGCCTCGCGCATGACCCAGCTCGGCTACAGCGTGCTGGAGCTCAAGGTGCGCAACGGCGTGTACATGAAGCGCAACGAGGGCGAGCTGCTGCTGACCCGGGAAATCAAGGAAGTGGCCTCGACCCACAATGCCCAGGCCGTGATCGTCGGCACCTACGCCGAAAGCGCCACCCTGGTGCACGTGAATCTCAAGGTGGTGAATCCTTCCACCAACGTGATCATCGCGGCCCACGACTACGCCCTGCCCCTCGACAAGCAGATCTCCAGCCTGATCCGCAAGCGTTGATAGCGCAACGTCCTGAACAGGGTCATGGGGGAGTGCTGCGGCACTCCCTTTTTGCGCCCGGGCGGCCCCCCTCGCACTACGCAGGGAGATTCCGCTCAGGGCCGATCCGGCGTAGCATTCGCCCCCCGTTCCGTTGCCCTGCCCCATGAGTACCTCGCCTGCCCGCGCCTGCGGTATCGACTTCGGCACCTCCAACTCCACGGTCGGCTGGTTGCGTCCCGGCGTGGAAGCCAGCCTGCTGCCGCTCGAGGACGGCAAGCCGACCCTGCCGTCGGCAATATTCTTCAATGCCGACGAGGAAACCACCCATTTCGGACGCAACGCCCTGCAGGAATACCTGGAGGGCTACGAAGGACGCCTGATGCGGGCGCTCAAGAGCCTGCTGGGCAGCAAGCTGATGGACGGCAGCACGGAGGTCGCCGGCCGCGCCCTGCCCTTCCGCGACCTGCTGGCGAGCTTCATCGGCGAGCTCAAGACCCGCGCCGAAGCCGCGGCCGGACGGAGCTTCGACCAGGCCGTGTTCGGACGGCCGGTGTTCTTCGTCGATGACAATCCGGCGGCCGACCAACGCGCCCAGGACACCCTGGAAGCCATCGCCCGCCAGGTGGGCTTTCGCGAGGTGAGCTTCCAGTTCGAGCCGATCGGCGCCGCCCTGCACTATGAATCAGGCCTGACCCGGGAAGAGCTGGTGCTGATTGCCGACATCGGCGGTGGCACGGCCGACTTTTCGCTGGTGCGCCTGTCGCCGGAGCGGGCCCGACGCGATGACCGGCGCGAAGACCTGCTGGGCAACGCAGGCCTCCACGTGGGCGGAACCGACTTCGACCGGGCCTTGAGCCTGGAGTGCGTGATGCCCTTGCTTGGCTATCGCGGGCTGATGAAAAGCGGCGCGGAGATCCCCTCCAACCTATTCTTCCAGCTGGCCACCTGGCACACCATCAACTTCGCCTACACACGGCAGGCCTTTGCCGATTTCCAGCACATCTACCGAGACTCCACCGCGCGGCGCGAGCTGGACCGGCTCGGGCGCCTGATCGGCCAGCGCGAAGGCCACTGGCTGGCGCTACAGGTCGAACAGGCCAAGATCGACCTGTCCACCCAGACGGTGGCCGGCCTGCAGCTCGATCGGCTGGAAGCCGGGCTGGAACATCCGATCACCGCGGAGGCCTTTGTCCAGGCCACGCGGAGCCTGGTGGAGCGGGTGGCAGGCACCGTCTCGGAGCTGCTGCAGCGGAGCGGAATCAAGCCTGACGACGTGGACACCCTTTATTTCACCGGCGGCGCCAGCGGCGTTACGCAACTGCGCGAACGCATCGCCGCGGTGCTACCCCAGGCCCGCCGGGTCGAGGGCGATCTTTTCGGCAGCATCGGCGCAGGGCTGGCAGTGGAAGCGCGGCGGCGCTACGGCTGAGCCCCCCGGCAAGCTGCTCAAGGGGGCATCAATACCCCCTCGTGACCCGCCTCCACCACGACGATACGATCACGGCCCCTGTCCTTGGCCTCATAGAGCGCTTGGTCGGCCCGCGCCAGACACTCCTCGAGCCCGCGGCCCGCTCCATCCGCCAGCCCCATGCTCACCGTGACCTGCAGGACCTGCCCGTCGGCCAGCACGACCGGCCTGTCAGCCAGGCGCAGACGCAGGCGGCCCGCCAGACGCATGGCCTCCTCCGGGGCCGTCTCCGGGAAGATGAAGGCGAACTCCTCCCCCCCGTAGCGGCACACCAGATCGGTCTGGCGCAGGGTTTCGGCGAGCAGTGCGGCAAACACCTGCAGCACGTGATCGCCGGCCGAATGCCCGAAGCGGTCATTGACCTGCTTGAAGTGGTCGAGGTCGGCGATACCCACGGTGATCGGCCTGCCGTAGCGGGCCGCCCGGGCCATTTCCGCCGCAGCGAGGCCCATGAAATGGCGGCGATTGGGCAGGCCGGTCAGGCTGTCGGTTGTAGCCAGCCGCTCCAGCTTGCGGCGCACGTCCTCGTTTTCGCGCAGGGTCTCGTGGAAACGCACGATGGCCTTCTCCACCACGTGGATCTCCGCCATCGCCAATGGCGCCGGCTGGGGCACGGGGCCATGGGGATCGAGGGTGGTCAGCGACGCATGGATGCGCTGCAGGGGGCGGATCAGGAAGCGCTGCAGGATCACCAGGAAGCTGGCCAGGAAAGCCCCCACCAGGATCAGGTTGAACAGCAGCTTGTAGCGGGCCTGGTTCATGGCATCGGTCATCCGCGCCAGCTCCACGGTCATGCGTTGGCCGCCTTCCACCGAAAGATCATCCGCCAGCAGGCGCAAACGGTTCGACAGCGCCTCCCATCTGGCCATGTCGGGTTTGCTGGCGCCCGACACGATCTGCGCCAGGAAGCTCTCCACCTCGGCCACCAGCACGGCGACGCGCGGATCGTCACCCATGCTTGGATGTGCCGCCAGCACACGGATCAAGAAGAAGGCCTCCTCCCGCCGCCCCTGGTCGCCCGCCGTCAACACCGACTGGCCACCAAAGCGCAACTCTTCCAGATTGCGCGCCAGGCGCTGGCGCTCCAGCGTCCAGGGCACGGTCTGATCATGCAGCTGCAGGGCGACGTCCTTGACCAGGCGCTGATCCACCGCCAGCCACATGACCAGGCTGGCCGCAATGGCTGCGAAGACCAACCCCAGACCGGCCAGCACCGTCCCCGCCGGCCAGTGCCGGATCCGCTCCCCGGCGATCACCGGCGGCGTGGCGCCACTTGTCTGCTCGAGGCCCCGGGATCGGTCGTCGTCCATCACTGCAGGCGGAAGGGAATGAAACGGCTGTTGATGCGATCAAACCGGCCGTCACGCTTGATCAGGTCGATCGCCTCATTGAGCTTGTCCGCCAGTTCCGGCGAACGCGGATTGACGCTAAGGCAGACATCTCCAGCCAGCTCGGGGTCCCTCAACACGGCCGTGGTGAGGCCAAGGCCCCTGATGCGTGGATCCTGCTGCAGGGCAAGGGCCGTCGCCATCGGCAGCAGGGTCGCATCCGCAGTGCCCTGATGAAGGGCCGTAGCGATGCCATCGTGGTTCTCAACCGGGATCACCGACCACGCATGGGCTGTGCCATAGCGGTACTGGACGCCGCCCTTTACCAGGGCCACCCGACCATCTCCCGGCCGGACACCGGGACGCGCAAACCAGACACTGATGGAACGGTAATAAGGCCGGGTCATCAGCACCCTGGCCCGGCGTTCAGGGGTGGCCAGCAGACTGACCGCGGCGAAATCGAACTCCCCCGCAGCCACGGCATCCACGACCCGCTCGAGGGTCACCGATACCGGCTCACATCGGGCGTTCATGGCTTCGCAGAGAGCATGCATGATCTCCACGTTGAAGCCGGTCAGCTTCCCCGCAGGATCCGTGTAGGACATGGGCGGCGAATGGTTGAGCACGGCCACCCGCAGTACGGGCTCCGCAGCATGCGCCAGCCAGGACACCGCCGACAGCACCAACACAATCAGAATGTGGAGAATCGCGTTTTGCGCCACGTTGAAGTTGGTCTCTATATGTTTTTTAACAGATTCTAACCCCGTCCCCCGGGATTGCACCGCCTCCCGTCCCGCCGAACACCCCATCCGGCGGACGAGGCAAGGGGGAGCCTTTCGTTTTGGGACGGCCCGGCGACGAAAAAATACCCCCACGCTCACCGCTGCGCGGATCGCTGCCCCCCGAGGGGGCGCTTTTCGTTTTGGGACGGCCCGGCGACGAAAAAAAGGGGTCGTCCTAGGACGACCCCACTCCCTCGACAGGAACCCGCCACGAGGACGGGTCTCCCTCCCCATCGAACGAAACGGTAGCCACTGCGCCGGGCTGGAGAAAACCGGCGCAGTCCTTGCAAACTCTTATTCGAACTCGATGATCACCTCGTCCACCGCCAGGCTCTGGCCGGCGCCGGAGACGATCTTCTTGACCTTGCAGTCCTGCTCGGCCTTGAGGATGTTCTCCATCTTCATCGCTTCGATGACCGCCAGCTTCTCGCCGGCCTTCACTTCCTGACCCACCTGCACGGACACTTCGCGCAGCAGGCCCGGCATCGGCGACAGCAGGAACTTGGACAGGTCGGGCGGCAGCTTCTCGGGCATCAGAGCCAGCAGTTCGGCGGCACGGGCGCTCATGACCATGAAGTCGGCGCGGGTGCCCCAGTGGAACAGGCTGTACTTGGTCTTGTGACGCTCCACCTGAAGGGTGAAGGGCTCGCCATTGCAGGTGCCGTTGAACAGGGACTCGCCGAGCTTCCAGTCGGACTTGAGCTCATAGCTCTCGCCCTTGTATTCCACGTGGTAGCCGCCAGCGATCGGCTTGGCCACCACCGGGTGATGCTCGTTGCCGTCCTTGCCCAGGCGGACAACCATCCAGTTGTCGCTGACCAAACGCTCGTGGCCCTGCAGCTGGCCGGAGATCGACGCCGAGCGGTCGGTAAAGGCGCGGTACACGTAGGCCGCCACCGAGACCAACAGCGCCGGGTCATCGTGGGGCACCATCGAGGCGTCGAAGCCCTTCGGATATTCCTCGGCGATGAAGCCGGTGTTGAAGTTGCCGGACTGGAAGCGCGGGTGCTGCATCAGCGCGGCCTGGAACGGGATGTTGGAGGAGATGCCGCGGATCACGAAGCCGTTCAGGGCGTCGCGCATGCGGGAGATCGCCTGCTCGCGGGTCGCACCGTGGACGATCAGCTTGGCGATCATCGAGTCGTAGAACATCGAGATCTCGCCGCCGTCATACACGCCGGTATCCACGCGGACCTGGCCCGGCACTTCCTTCGGCGGCTGGAACTTGACCAGCCGGCCGGTGGAGGGCAGGAAGCCGCGGAACGGGTCTTCGGCGTTGATACGGCACTCCATCGCCCAGCCGTTGATGCCCACATCGGCCTGCGTGAGGGGCAGCTTCTCGCCGTAGGCCACGCGGATCATCTGTTCAACCAGGTCGAGGCCGGTGATCAGTTCGGTGACCGGGTGTTCCACCTGGAGACGGGTGTTCATCTCGAGGAAGTAGAACTCCTTGGTCGCGCCGCTGACCACGAACTCCACGGTACCCGCAGACTCGTAGTTCACCGCGCGGGCCAGCGCTACAGCCTGCTCGCCCATGGCCTTACGCATCTCGGCGTCGACAAAGGGGCTCGGTGCCTCTTCGATGACCTTCTGGTGGCGGCGCTGGATCGAGCAGTCGCGCTCGTTCAGGTAGACGTAATTGCCGTGGGAGTCGCCCAGCACCTGGATCTCGATGTGGCGCGGCTCGAGCACGTACTTCTCGATGAAGACGCGGTCGTCGCCAAAGGAGTTGCGCGCTTCATTGACGCAGGAAGAGAAGCCTTCGTGGGCTTCCGCATCGTTGTAGGCCACGCGCAGACCCTTGCCGCCGCCGCCGGCGGAGGCCTTGATCATCACCGGGTAGCCGATCTTGCGGGCGATTTCGACCGCGGCATCCGGGCCGGCGATCGCATCGTTGTAACCCGGGATGGTGTTGACCCGGGCTTCGATGGCGAGCTTCTTGGACTCGATCTTGTCGCCCATCTTGGCGACCGAGTAGTGCTTCGGACCGATGAACTTGATGCCTTCCTCTTCGAGGCGGCGGGAGAACTCGGCGTTCTCCGACAGGAAACCGTAGCCGGGGTGGACCGCCTGGGCGCCGGTCTGCTTGCAGGCGGCGATGATCTTGTCCATGACCAGGTAGGACTCTTTCGAGGCGGCCGGTCCGATGCAGACGGCTTCGTCGGCGAGCTCCACGTGCAGGGCATCCTTGTCGGCCTCGGAATACACGGCGACAGTGGCGATGCCCATCTTGCGGGCGGTCTTGATGACACGGCAAGCGATCTCGCCGCGGTTCGCAATCAGGATCTTGGTAAACATGTTCTTGGCGTCCTCGGCGATCACAGCGGAATGTTGCCGTGCTTGCGCCACGGGTTGTCGAGCTGCTTGTCCTTGAGCATGGCCAGCGAGCGGGCGATCCGCTTGCGTGTGGCGTGCGGCATGATCACGTCATCGATAAAGCCGCGGGCACTGGCCACGAACGGGTTGGCGAACTTTTCCTTGTATTCGGCTTCGCGCTGGGCCAGCTTGGCCGGATCGTTCTTTTCTTCGCGGAAGATGATCTCCACGGCGCCCTTCGGGCCCATCACCGCAATCTCGGCAGACGGCCAGGCGAGGTTCACGTCACCGCGCAGGTGCTTGGAGGACATCACGTCATAGGCACCACCGTAGGCCTTGCGGGTGATCACGGTGACCTTCGGCACGGTGCACTCGGCGTACGCATACAGCAGCTTGGCGCCATGCTTGATGATGCCGCCGTATTCCTGGGCGGTACCCGGCATGAAGCCCGGCACATCCACGAAGGTGACGACGGGAATGTTGAAGGCGTCGCAGAAACGTACGAAGCGGGCGGCCTTGATGGCGGACTTGATGTCCAGGCAGCCGGCCAGCACCAGCGGCTGGTTGGCGACGATGCCCACCGGGCTGCCGTCGATGCGGCCAAAACCGATGATGATGTTCTTGGCGTAGTCGGGCTGAAGCTCGAAGAAGTCGCTGTCGTCCACAACCTTGACGATCAGCTCCTTCATGTCATACGGCTTGTTGGCGTTGTCCGGCACCAGGGTGTCGAGGGAGTAGTCGTAACGGGCGACCGGATCATTGGTCGGCGTGACGGGGGGCTGCTCCCGGTTGTTGGCCGGCAGGAAGTTCATGAAGCGGCGCAGCATGGAGAGCGCCTCGACATCGTTCTCGAAGGCCAGGTCGGCCACGCCGGACTTGCTGGTGTGGGTCACTGCGCCGCCCAGCTCCTCGGCGGTCACATCCTCGTGGGTCACGGTCTTCACGACTTCCGGACCGGTGACGAACATGTAGGAGGAGTCCTTCACCATGAAGATGAAGTCGGTCATCGACGGGGAATACACCGCGCCACCGGCACAGGGGCCCATGATCATGGAGATCTGCGGCACGACACCGGAGGCCATCACATTGCGCTGGAACACATCGGCATAGCCGCCCAGGGAGGCCACGCCTTCCTGGATGCGGGCGCCGCCCGAGTCGTTGAGGCCGATCACCGGCGCCCCGACCTTCATGGCCTGGTCCATCACCTTGCAGATCTTCTCGGCATGGGTTTCGGACAGCGAGCCGCCGAACACGGTGAAATCCTGGGAGAAGACGAAGACCAGGCGGCCATTGATGGTGCCATAGCCCACCACAACACCGTCACCCGGGGTCTTCTCGGCTTCGTTCATGCCGAAGTCGACGCAACGGTGCTCCTTGAACATGTCCCATTCTTCAAAGGAGTCCGGGTCGAGCAGGAGCTCGATACGTTCACGGGCCGTCAGCTTGCCCTTCTTGTGCTGGCTGTCGATACGCTTCTGGCCGCCACCCAGGCGGGCCGCTTCGCGCTTCTCTTCCAGCTGGTGGATGATGTCGTGCATTTACAACCTCCAGTAAAAATCCGGTTCGTTGGTTTCAGCCCAGATAACCCAGCAGCCGCATTGCAGCGGCCGATGGCGTCGTCCGGCCGGCCTCCACGGCCGCCTGCAAACCGGCCAGATCCTGCTGGACCCGGGGATGGCTTGCAAAGCGGGCGCGCAGGCCCTGGTCGATCAGTTCCCACATCCATGCCTGTGCCTGATGACGGCGACGGGCATCGAATTCACCGCTCTTCTGCATGGCGGAGCGGTAGTCGCCAATGGTCTTCCAGAACTCCGCGATGCCCTGTTTCTGCAACGCCGACAGCATGAGCACCGGCGGCGTCCAGTTGGGCGAGGCATGGCGCAGCATGCCCAAGGCACTCTTGATCTGCGAGCGGGCCACGTTGGCCGCCTGCGGATTGATGTCGGCCTTGTTGATGACGATCAGGTCGGCGATCTCCATGATGCCCTTCTTGATCGCCTGCAGATCGTCGCCGGCGTTGGGCAGCTGGAGCAGGCAGAAGATGTCGGTCATGCCCGCTACAGCGGTCTCCGACTGGCCGACGCCCACCGTCTCGATGATGATCACGTCGAAGCCGGCCGCCTCGCACACCAGCATGGCCTCGCGGGTCTTCTCGGCAACACCGCCGAGGCTGCCCGCCGAAGGGCTCGGCCGGATGAAGGCCTCGGTGCGCTGGGACAACATCTCCATGCGCGTCTTGTCGCCGAGGATGGAGCCGCCGGTGACGCTGGAGGACGGATCAACCGCCAGCACCGCCACCTTGTGACCCTGCTCGATGAGGTACAGCCCCAGCGCCTCGATGAAGGTGGACTTGCCCACGCCGGGCACGCCGGAGATGCCGACGCGCATCGACCTGCCGGTATGGGGAAGGAGGCCTTCCAGCACGCTGCGGGCACGCTGCTTGTGGTCCGGCCGCTGGGATTCGATCAGGGTGATCGTCTTGGCGAGGGGACGCAGCTGATGCGCGAGCACACCGTCGACCAGGGCTTGGTCGACAGCGTCCCGTTGCGGCAGGTCGGCAGGCATGTTCATGGGGCTCATCAAGGCACGGCGCGCCGGACTGATCCGGCGCGCATGGGCTTCGGGTGACGGATCAGGCGGCCTTGCGGGCGGCGCGGATCTGCTTCAGCACCTCGCGGGCCGAGGTCTGGATCGGCGTGCCCGGGCCGAAGATGCCCTTGGCACCGGCAGCGTAGAGCGCGTCATAGTCCTGGGCCGGGATGACACCACCCACGAAGGTGATGATGTCGTCGGCCCCCTGGGCCTTGAGGGCGTTGATGATCGCCGGCACCAGGGTCTTGTGGCCAGCGGCCAGGCTGGAGCAGCCCACGGCGTGCACGTCGTTCTCGACGGCGTGACGGGCGGCTTCTTCCGGAGTCTGGAAGAGCGGGCCGATGTCGATGTCGAAGCCCAGGTCGGCAAAGGCCGAGGCCACCACCTTGGAGCCGCGGTCGTGACCATCCTGGCCCAGCTTGGCGATCATGATGCGGGGACGACGGCCTTCCTCGGCCACGAAGGCCTCGATGTCGGCCTTGAGGGCCTGCCAGTCGTCGTTGCCTTCGACCACCGCGTTGTAGATGCCGGTCACGGCCTGCGGGTTGGCGCGGTAGCGGCCGAAGACCTCTTCCAGCGCATCGGAGATTTCACCCACGGTAGCGCGCAGGCGCACCGCCTTGACGGCCAGGTCGAGCAGATTGCCTTCGCCGGTCTTCGCTGCTTCGGTCAGGGCCGCCAGGGCGGCGGTGACGGCAGCGCTGTCACGGGTGGCACGGATCTGGGCGAGGCGGGCGACCTGTGCTTCACGCACGGCATGGTTGTCGATGTCGAGGATCTCGATCGGGTCTTCCTTGGCGAGCTTGTACTTGTTGACGCCAACGATCACGTCCTTGCCGGAGTCGATGCGGGCCTGCTTGTCGGCAGCGCACTCCTCGACCTTCATCTTGGCCCAGCCGGACTCGACCGCCTTGGTCATGCCGCCCATGGCCTCGATCTCCTCGATCAGGGCCCAGGCCTTGTCGGCCATGTCCTGGGTCAGCTTTTCCATCATGTAGGAGCCGGCCCACGGGTCCACCACGCTGGTGATGTGGGTCTCTTCCTGGATGATGATCTGGGTGTTGCGGGCGATGCGGGCCGAGAACTCGGTCGGCAGCGCGATCGCTTCGTCCAGCGCGTTGGTGTGCAGGGACTGGGTGCCGCCGAACACGGCCGCCATCGCCTCGATGGTGGTGCGCACCACGTTGTTGTACGGGTCCTGCTCGGTGAGCGACCAGCCGGAAGTCTGGCTGTGGGTCCGCAGCATCATGGACTTCTGGCTCTTCGGCTCGAACTGCTTCATCAGGCGCCACCACAGCATGCGCGCGGCGCGCATCTTGGCGATCTCGAGATAGAAGTTCATGCCCACCGCCCAGAAGAAGGACAGGCGGCCGGCAAAGGTGTCCACGTCCATGCCGGACTTGATGCCGGTGCGCACGTATTCGACACCATCGGCGAGGGTGAAGGCCAGCTCGATGGCCTGGTTCGCGCCTGCTTCCTGGATGTGATAGCCCGAGATCGAGATACTGTTGAACTTGGGCATGTGGGTCGACGTGTAATTGAAGATATCAGCGATGATCTTCATAGACGGCGTCGGCGGGTAGATATAGGTGTTGCGGACCATGAACTCCTTGAGGATGTCGTTCTGGATGGTCCCGGACAGCTTGTCCTGCGACACGCCCTGCTCTTCCGCGGCCACGATGTAGCCGGCCAGGATCGGCAGCACGGCGCCGTTCATGGTCATGGACACCGACACCTTGTCGAGGGGGATCTGGTTGAAGAGGATCTTCATGTCCTCGACGGAGTCGATGGCCACGCCGGCCTTGCCCACGTCGCCCACCACACGGGGATTGTCCGAATCGTAACCGCGGTGGGTGGCCAGGTCGAAGGCCACCGACACGCCCTGACCGCCGGCGGCCAGCGCCTTGCGGTAGAAGGCATTGGACGCCTCGGCGGTGGAGAAGCCGGCGTACTGGCGGATGGTCCACGGGCGGGCCGCGTACATGGTAGCCTGCGGGCCACGCAGGAAGGGCTCGAAGCCCGGCAGGGTGTTGGTGTACTTGAGGCCTTCGAGATCGGCCGCGGTGTACAGCGGCTTGACCGAAATACCTTCTGGGGTCACCCAGTTCAGCTTGGCGACATCGCCTTCAGGAGCCGACTTGGAGGCGGCCTTGTTCCAGGCGGCCAGATCAGGTTGGGGGAAGGTCGGTTCGTTGGTGTTCGCCATGGCTTTTCTACCCTCACGATGCTGGGCCGCTGTGCAGCCCGTAGTAATTAGTGACGCCAGAACCGGCCGTGACCCCTGGTCACGGCCGGCTGCCGTGCCCTGCGCAGGGCAGTTTTCTCCCTCCCTCTGTTTTTTATGATCCAGCCGCCATCAGCGACCGGATCGGCACAAGGGTTACGTACCTGCGCAGGAACTTGACTTGCTATCCGGTAGATAATACTTTATCCATAATTATGGATGCAACAACAGAAGACGATACTTTCCCGACCTTGTCAGCCAGAACCATGAACGCCGGCCGGATCGCCCCCCTTGCGCTCTACCAGGAGGTGGCGGAACGCCTGCGCCAGCGCATTTTTTCCCATGAGCTGCCGCCCGGCACCTGGGTGGATGAGCAGGCCCTGGCGACCCAGTACGGCATTTCGCGCACCCCCTTGCGGGAGGCGCTGAAGGTGCTTGCCGCCGAAGGCCTGGTCACCCTCAAGCCACGCCGTGGCTGCTATGTGACGGAAATCTCGGAACGCGACCTGGACGAGATCTTCACGGTCATGGCCCTGCTCGAAGGCCAGTGCGCGGCAGATACCGCCCGCAAGGCGAGCGATGCCGACCTGGCACGCCTGCAAAGCGTTCACGAGGAACTGGAACGGGCGGCAACGTCGAAGGACATCGACGGCTACTTCGAGGCCAACCAGGCCTTCCACCAGGAAATCCAGCTGATCGCCGACAACCGCTGGCTGACCCAGGCCATCACCGATCTGCGCAAGGTGATCAAGCTGTCACGCCACCACTCCCTGTTCATCGAAGGACGGCTGGAGCAATCACTGGCGGAGCACCGGACCATCCTGGAGGCCATCTCCAGCCGGGATGCGGTGCGGAGCGAGGGGACGATGCGGGAACACATTGCCAGCGGACGCAAGGCCTTGGCGAAGATTGCCGCAAGAAAGGAAGCCGCGGCCTGACAACCGGAAGACGGCCCGAGCCTGGCGCTCAGGCCTTCGGCAGTTCGGCGATCACCAGAACCTGGATGCAACGCATGTCGCGGGTGAGCTCCGGAAACAGGCGGAATGCCAGCCTGCGCAGCCATTTTCCCGAACGCCACCAGTCCTCGTTGATGCCCACCAGCTGCTTTACGGTATAGCCGCTGGCCCGGAACAGGTCCGCCACACTCTTCTCGGTAAAGAAGCGCAGGTGCGTCTTGTCGCGGATCCCCTGCTCATCGTAGTGCCAGTCCCGCTCCAGCAACAGGTGCTCCAGGTTGTCGATATGGCGCACGTTCGGCACGCAGCAGTTGATCTGCCCACCCGGTCGCAACCTGCTGCGGCAGTAGTCCAGTATCCGGACCGGGTCCGGCATGTGCTCGAGGGAATCGTTGAAGGTGATGAGGTCGAAATAGGCTTCGGGCAGAGGGTTGCCCGGACCGAAGAAGTCATTGATCACGTGGTCCAGGCGCTGAGCTGCCACTGCTGCCGCCTCAGGGTTGGGCTCCACGCCCCACACCTCGACATCCCGCCGCGACTTCAGGGCATACCCGAATCCACCACGGGAACACCCTACATCAAGAACTTTTGTGGCCCCATCCGGAACATGACATATGAGTTCATCACGGGCTTGATCGCGATAGTCGGTATGCTCGATGGATCCCATGGGGTGCAGTGGCTGAATGATCTGAGCGGGAGATGCTAGCACACGAAAAAGCAGGGATCTGTGGGAATTCAATGCGTCGTTCGTGTAAAAAACCCCTGCAGAACAGAGTTCGGCAGGGGTTTTACAATGCCTTACCAAGGATCAGTGTGCGCTGGCTTCCGCAGCACCGAAACCGGTCTGGGCACGCACGTACTGATCCTCGAAGCCTGCACGCTCAGCCTGCGCCTCTGCGCTGTTATCCAGTTTGGACACGATGAACGTGACCAGGAAGGCCAGGGGCATGGAGAACAGGGCCGGCTGGTCGTAGGGGAACAGGGCCTGGGCATTGCCCAGCACGGTCACCCACACCGACTTGGAGAACACCACCAGCAGCACCGCAGCGACCAGTCCGGCGTAGCCGCCTGCCACGGCACCGCGGGTCGTCAGGCCCTTCCAGTACATGGACAGGATCAGCACCGGGAAGTTGGCGGAAGCCGCAATCCCGAAGGCCAGGGCCACCATGAACGCCACATTCATCTTCTCGAAGGCGATGCCAAGAACGATGGCCACCAGGCCCAGGCCCACCGAGGCGAAGCGGGAGACGCGCAGTTCTTCCGTTTCGGTCGCCTTGCCCTTGCGGATGACGCGGGCGTAGATGTCATGGGAGATCGCCGCCGCGCCCGCCAGGGCCAGACCGGACACCACCGCCAGGATGGTCGCGAAGGCCACGGCAGACAGGAAGCCCAGCAGCAGGTTGCCGCCCACGGCCTTGGCCAGGTGCATGGCGATCATGTTGCCACCGCCGATGACCTTGCCGCCGATCTGGCCACCTTCGAAGAACTCCGGGTTCTGACCGACGATGATGATGGCAGCGAAGCCCATCAGCAGGATCACGTTGAAGAAGTAGGCCACGAAACCGGACGCGTAGAGCACCGACTTTCGGGCTTCCTTGGCGTTGGTCACGGTGAAGAAGCGCATCAGGATGTGCGGCAGGCCGGCCGTACCGAACATCAGGCCCAGGCCCAGCGACAGGGCGGTGATGGGATCCGGCAGCAGGGTACCCGGGAAGAGCAGCTTCTCACCCAGGGAATGCAGGGACACGGCCTGCCCCATCATCTTCTCGAAGCTGAAGCCGAACTGGGACATGGCCAGCACCGCCACCAGCGTACCGCCAGCAAGCAGCATGCAGGCCTTGATGATCTGCACCCAGGTGGTGGCGACCATGCCACCGAAGGTGACATAGACCATCATCAGGGCACCAACCACGAACAGCGCGATGTTGTAGTCCAGGCCGAAGAGCAGCTTGATCAGCTGGCCGGCACCGACCATCTGAGCCACCAGGTAGAAGCACACCACGGTCAGCGAGGACACCGCCGCCATCGTGCGCACCTTGCTCTGGTTGAGCCGGTAGGAGGTGATGTCGGCAAAGGTGAACTTACCCAGGTTGCGCAGACGCTCGGCCATCAGGAACAGGATGATGGGCCAGCCGGCGAAGAAGGCGATCATGTAGATATAGCCATCGACGCCCTTGGTGTACACCAGCGCGGTGAGGCCCAGCAAGGTGGCGGCAGACATGTAGTCACCGGCAATCGCCAGGCCGTTCTGGAAGCCGGTGATGCCACCGCCGGCGGTGTAGAAGTCGGCCGCAGACTTGGTGCGGCCGGCCGCCCAGTAGGTGATGCCAAGCGTCATCGAGACGAAGAGCACGAACATCCCGATGGCGTGCAGGTTCAGGGGCTGCTTCTCGGTGGCGGAGATCGCGTCACCGGCAAAAGCCAGGACGGGTGCCAGCAGGCCCAGCAGGGCAAGGTTCAGACGGGCAAGCATCACTTCACCTCCTTGGCAGCGTCGCGGACGATCTCGCTGGTGATCTCATCGAACTCGCCATTGGCGCGCTTGACGTAAACGGCAGTCAGGCCCCAGAAGAAGATGAACATGAACAACTCGGCGGCAATCCCCACGGTCACGTAGGAGCCTTCGGACAGGCGCTGGCCGATCAGGTTGGGGTTGAAGGCCACCACCATGAAGAAGCCGTAGAAGATCGTCAGGACAATGACGGACAGCAGGGTTGCAAAACCCTGGCGCCTGGAGACAAGTTCGGTGAAACGCGGATTTTTTCGAATGCGTGCGTAAACCGCACTCTGCGATGAAGTGCTCGACATGATTTCCCTCCCTAGAGAAAGTCAATTGATTTGGCGCGATCTGCCTGTTGGTGTTGTTGAAAGGCGATCGGTACAGCTTGTTATAGTTTTGCGTACTTCGATTACGGCATGCTGCGAGGCGGGCGGCGTCGCGCCATTACGAACGCCCAACCCGATGATATAACATACACAAGACTCCATACTACAACGTACGGATGCTTTTTTGCAGTGCAACATCCCTGCCATACCCGACCATCCCAGGAACCCCCAATGCCCGGAGAGATCCTTTTCAGCCAGGATGCTGGCCTTGCCACGCTGACCCTGAGCAACCCCGACAAACTCAACGCCGTGGATGCCGGCATGTGGCGCAGCCTGAAGGTCCGGATGGACGCGATCAACGCCGATCCGGAAGTGCGCTGCGTGGTCTTGCGGGGCGCTGGCGACAAGGCCTTCGCCGCCGGCGGGGACATCGAGGAATTCATCACCGTGCGGGCCACCGTCGATGATGCCCTCCACTATCACGAGGAGCTCGTCGCGGCCGCCCTGGACGCCATCCGGGCCTGCCCGGTACCCACCGTGGCGCAGATCCAGGGCGCCTGCGTCGGTGGCGGGCTGGAAATCGCCGGCTGCTGCGACCTGCGCATCGCCGGCGAATCCAGCCGCTTCGGTGCCCCCATCAACAAACTGGGCTTTTCCATGTACCCGGGAGAGATGGCCGGCCTGCTGGACCTGGTGGGCCCCGCCGTGCTGCTCGAAATCCTGCTCGAAGGCCGCATCCTGTCCGCCTCCGAAGCGCTCACCAAGGGCCTTCTGACCCGGGTCGTGGCCGATGACGCGGTGGAGCCGGAAGCCTCCGCCACCGCAGCCCGCATCATGAAGGGCGCCCCCTTGGTCGCGCGCTGGCACAAGCAGTGGGTACACCGCCTGATGCAGGGCGGCCCCCTGAGCAAGGAGGAGAAACGGGCAGCCTTCGACTTCCTCGCCACCGCCGACTACAAGGAAGGACTCGACGCCTTCCTGGCCAAGCGCAGCCCCCGCTTCACCGGCCACTAGCCTGCCTTCCCCCACCCCGGCTAGCTGTGGAGGTTCAATAGGTTGTTTCGGGTGTTCACCCGGAGAGATTCTGAGAGACTGGAAATCGCCAAACCCCCAGTCACCTCGAGAGCCTGCCCCGGATGAACACCCATAAGAATGCCCGATTGACGTACCTTCGTCGCCTGGAAATGGTTCAGGACATCACCGGACGCGGCCTGTCGGCCTCGCAGGCGGGCGCCGCGCATGACGTGAGTGCCGTGACGGCCCGCAAGTGGCTCGGCCGCTATCTGGCCGAGGGCGCTGCCAGCCTGTGCGACAAGTCCTCGCGCCCGGCCTG
>NZ_JABBGA010000079.1 GCF_012927165.1 Zoogloea dura | reverse complement strand
ATGGCTAAGGAAAAGTTCGAGCGGAAAAAGCCGCACGTAAACGTTGGCACGATTGGTCACGTTGACCACGGCAAGACCACCCTGACGGCTGCGATCACCACCGTGCTGTCGCGCAAGTTTGGCGGCGAGGCGAAGGCCTACGACCAGATCGACGCGGCGCCGGAAGAGAAGGCTCGTGGTATCACCATCAACACCGCTCACGTCGAGTACGAAACCGAAGGTCGTCACTACGCTCACGTGGACTGTCCGGGTCACGCCGACTACGTGAAGAACATGATTACCGGTGCTGCGCAGATGGACGGCGCGATCCTGGTGTGTTCCGCTGCTGACGGCCCGATGCCCCAGACTCGCGAGCACATCCTGCTGGCCCGTCAGGTGGGTGTGCCCTTCATCATCGTCTATCTGAACAAGTGCGACATGGTGGACGACGAAGAGCTGCTCGAGCTGGTTGAAATGGAAGTGCGCGAGCTTCTCTCCAAGTACGACTTCCCGGGCGACGATGTGCCCATCATCAAGGGTTCCGCGCTGAAGGCGCTGGAAGGCGACCAGTCGGACATCGGCGAGCCGTCGATCTTCCGTCTGGCCGACGCCCTGGATTCCTACATTCCGACCCCGGAGCGTGCCATTGACCAGCCCTTCCTGCTGCCGATCGAAGACGTGTTCTCGATCTCCGGCCGCGGCACCGTGGTGACCGGTCGTGTCGAGCGCGGCATCGTCAAGGTGGGTGAAGAAATCGAGATCGTTGGTATCAAGCCGACCGTCAAGACCATCTGCACCGGCGTGGAAATGTTCCGCAAGCTGCTGGATCAAGGTCAGGCTGGCGACAACGTGGGCGTGCTGCTGCGCGGCACCAAGCGTGAAGACGTCGAGCGTGGTCAGGTGCTGTGCAAGCCGGGTTCCATCAAGCCGCACACCCACTTCACTGGTGAGGTGTATGTGCTGTCGAAGGAAGAGGGCGGCCGTCACACCCCGTTCTTCAACAACTACCGTCCGCAGTTCTACTTCCGTACGACTGACGTGACCGGCTCCATCTCCCTGCCGGAAGGCACCGAGATGGTGATGCCTGGCGACAACATCTCCATGACGGTGAAGCTGATTGCTCCGATCGCCATGGAAGAAGGTCTGCGCTTCGCGATCCGCGAAGGTGGCCGTACCGTTGG
>NZ_JABBGA010000078.1 GCF_012927165.1 Zoogloea dura | reverse complement strand
GCCGAGCGGGTCCAGGTGACCCGCGAGATCGACGGTGGGCTGGAAACCCTCTCCCTCCCCCTGCCCGCCGTCATCACCACCGACCTGCGCCTCAACGAGCCGCGCTACGCGACCCTGCCCAACATCATGAAGGCCAAGAAGAAGCCCCTCGATACGGTGCAGCCCATCGACCTGGGTGTGGACGTGGCCCCGCGCCTGACCACCCTCAAGGTGGTCGAGCCGGCCGCCCGCGGCGCCGGCATCAAGGTGGCCGACGTGGCCCAACTCATCGACAAGCTCAAGAACGAAGCCAAGGTGATCTGATCATGACCGTCCTCGTCATCGCCGAACACGACAACACCGGCCTCAAGGCCGCCACCCTCAACACCGTCGCCGCGGCCGCGAAGCTCGGTGGCGACATCCACGTGCTGGTGGCCGGCTCCGCCTGCGGCGGTGCCGCCGAAGCCGCCGCCCGCCTGGCCGGCGTGAGCCGCGTCAAGGTGGCCGATGCCGCCGCCTACGCCGAGCAGGGCGCCGAGAACCTGGCCGCCCTGCTGGTGGACGTGGTCAAGGCCGGTGGCTACAGCCATGTGCTGGCCCCCGCCACCACCGGCGGCAAGAACGTGCTGCCGCGCGTCGCCGCGCTGCTCGACGTGGCCCAGATCTCCGACATCGTCGCGGTCGAGTCGGCCGACACCTTCGTGCGTCCGATCTACGCCGGCAACGCCCTGGCCACCGTGAAGTCGGCCGACCCGGTGAAGGTCATCACCGTGCGCACCACCGCCTTCGATGCCGTCGGAGTGGTGGCCAATGAGGGCGGCAGCGCCGCAGTCGAGGCCATCGCCGCCGGTGCCGACCTGGGCCAGAGCACGCTGGTCGGCCGCGAGCTGACCGTCTCCGCCCGCCCCGAGCTGGGTGCGGCAAAGATCATCGTCTCCGGCGGCCGCGGCATGGGCAGCGGCGACAACTACAAGGCTGTGCTCGAGCCCCTGGCCGACAAGCTCGGCGCCGCCCTGGGCGCCTCCCGCGCCGCGGTGGACGCCGGCTATGTGCCCAACGACTACCAGGTCGGCCAGACCGGCAAGATCGTCGCGCCCCAGCTCTACCTGGCTGTCGGCATCTCCGGCGCCATCCAGCACCTGGCCGGCATGAAGGATTCCAAGGTCATCGTCGCGATCAACAAGGATCCTGAAGCCCCGATCTTCCAGGTCGCCGACTACGG
>NZ_JABBGA010000077.1 GCF_012927165.1 Zoogloea dura | reverse complement strand
CTTCGGGTGGCTGAAGACAGTGGGCGGAATGAGAAAGACCCGCTTCATCGGAGAAGCCCGAACCCAGATCGCCGCCTACCTGTCGGCGGCGGCGTACAACCTGCTGCGAATTGCGAAATTGCAGAGCGCGGGGAGTGCGGCATGAAGCGGCTCCCGGAATTGGGCGGAAGCCCATTCCCCGGCCCATTCGACGGGCATCAAAACGGGATTGGGAATCCAACTCCGGGAATGAAGTCATGAGAAATCAAATAGCGAGAGGTACGGTTGGCGCGGTTTCTCGGCGTTTTTGCATCGGCCTGTTAGCGCAGCGTAACCCGACATTCCCTATCAACAATCAAAAAGCCATAACACTCGGCAGTTCCATTGTTAGTCTTTTGCCAATCGTTGCCGATGTGTTTGAGCACGAACGGGACCGGTCATGCGATGTCGGGTTACGCTGCGCTAACCCGACCTACGCCGACTGCACTTGAGTGAGGTCGCCGCAAGTGCCGCCTAACAATTCGTCCAAGCCGACGCCGCTTCGCGGCGCGGCTTAACTCAGGCGTTAGCCTTAAGGTAAGCAATGGAATTCCTGCTAGAGTTGCTCCTCGAATTTGTGATTCAGATTGTTGGAGAGGCATTATTCGAGCTTGGTTTGCACTCATTGGCCGAGCCGTTCCAGAAGCCACCAAACCCTTGGCTCGCTGCTTTGGGGTATGCGCTCTTTGGAGCAATCTTTGGAGGTATTAGCCTTTGGCTATTTCCTCATCACATGGTTATTTCTGCCGGATGGCGCTTGGCCAATCTATTTCTCACGCCAGCCCTGGCAGGAATGTGTATGTCACTGATCGGCTTTTGGCGAGCCAGGCACGGTTATACCGTGCTTCGTATTGATCATTTCTCTTACGGCTTTCTGTTTGCTCTATGCCTTGCTCTCGTGAGGTTTCAATGGGCAAACTGATGGCTAACAGGTTGATGCAAAACCCAGTGAACGATCCCGCCACCCGTCTGTCCTAGCCGTATCCCCGAACCCCAGGCAGAACAACGATGCGTGGCGAAGTCGATCCCCAGTCCTCGATGTTTCACTATTTCTCGGTCGAGTCCCGGATTCCGGCTGATCACCCGTTGCGCCGGGTGAAGAAACTGGCCGAGTCGGCACTGTCCGCCATTTCTGCGGAGCTCGACGGCCTGTACGCCAGGACGGGCCGCCCTTCGATTCCGCCGGAGCGCCTGCTCAAGGCCCAATTGCTGATTGCTTTCTACTCGG
>NZ_JABBGA010000076.1 GCF_012927165.1 Zoogloea dura | reverse complement strand
CAGGGCTCCCGCAGCTACCCACCCGACATCTCCCACCCCGAAATAACGTTCACGATCAGCCGCTTGCCCATCCCCTGTCCACAGCCCTCTGTTTTGTGTAGTTTCCTGCCTTTTTGGGCGGACGATGGAAACGGGCAAGCTGATAGACATGGTCGAGGTTTTCGAGGGGCTTGAGGACTGGCGCAACGCTCAGCAAACGCGCCACCCGCTGAGCGAGCTGCTGACCGTTGCCGTCTGCGCAGTCCTCAGCGGTGCGGATGACTTCGAGGACATCAGCCAGTGGGGGCGCATCAAGCTGCCGTGGTTGCGTGGCTTTCTGAGCCTCGACTATGGCATCGCCTCGCCCGATACCTTCGAGCGAGTCTTCGCGGTACTGGATCCAAAGGGCTTCGAACGGGCATTTCGTGAGTGGGTCGCGGGGGTGATTCCGGCACTGAGGCATGAACAGGTGATCGCCATCGATGGCAAGACGAGCCGACGGACGACGAGCAAGGCGGCGGCTGCGCCGCTGCACATGGTCAGCGCCTTTGCCGCCGAGGTGGGCTTGGTGCTCGGGCAGGTTGCTACCGATCAGAAATCCAATGAAATCACGGCGATCCCTCAGCTCCTGCGCACTCTGGACGTGGCAGGCTGCATCGTCACCATCGATGCCATGGGCACTCAGACCGCTATCGCAGACGAGATCCGTGAGCGGGGTGCCGACTACGTGCTGTGCGTGAAGGACAACCATCCAAAACTGCTCGACTCGATCCTGCTGGCTCAGGCAGGAGTTGGCGGAGCGCTGCAGGCCAGCTCGAGCTGGGAGAGCCACAACACGGGACACGGCCGGGAAGAATGGCGCCGCTGCTGGGCTTTCAGCGCGGACGACAGGCTTTACAAGGGCGATCAGTGGCGTGGTCTGCACAGCTTCGCCTTGGTCGAGCGCACACGCCGTATCGGTGACAGGACGAGCGTTGAACGCCGCTACTACATCAGCAGCCTGGCCCCGGATGCCGAGAAGTTCATGCGCACCGTGCGCAGCCATTGGGAAGTGGAGAACCGGTTGCACTGGTGCCTGGATGTTCAGTTTGGCGATGACTACGCACGCGCTCGCACCGGCCACGTTGCCCATAACCTCGCGTTGGTGCGCCATATCGCGTTGAACCTGATCCGGTTGAACACCTCGGTCAAAACCAGCATCAAGACCAAGCGATTGCTGGCTGCGACCTCGGATGAGTTTCGGGCTGCCTTGCTGGGGTTGGCGGTTGAGCCAGAGACCGACGGCGATGAGGAGGAGGATTGATGTCGGATGGGTAGCTGCGGGAGCCCTG
>NZ_JABBGA010000075.1 GCF_012927165.1 Zoogloea dura | reverse complement strand
CAGGCCGATGCAAAAACGCCGAGAAACCGCGCCAACCGTACCTCTCGCTATTTGATTTCTCATGACTTCATTCCCGGAGTTGGATTCCCAATCCCGTTTTGATGCCCGTCGAATGGGCCGGGGAATGGGCTTCCGCCCAATTCCGGGAGCCGCTTCATGCCGCACTCCCCGCGCTCTGCAATTTCGCAATTCGCAGCAGGTTGTACGCCGCCGCCGACAGGTAGGCGGCGATCTGGGTTCGGGCTTCTCCGATGAAGCGGGTCTTTCTCATTCCGCCCACTGTCTTCAGCCACCCGAAGATCTCTTCAACACGCTTTCGTTTCCGCATGCTGATCTTGTAGCCCTCGGTGCAGCTTGTCCGTCCATCGAGCCCCGGTGTCTTGCGACCGTCGATCCGGGCAATGTGCGGCTTGATCTCGTGCTCCCGCAGATGCTGAACGAAGTCCTTCACGTGATAGCCCTTGTCAGCACCCAGAGTCTTTGGGTGAATCTTCCGCCGCCGCGCACGGGTGAGCAGTTGCCGCGCCGCCTGATGCTCGGCCATGGTGGCGTCGGTGATGAGCAGATCGACGCACAGACCGCTCCGGTTCTCCATGAGGGCATGGCCGCCGTAGCTGAGCTTAGCCGGCTGGCCGTTGCCTTTTCTCATGAGCTTCGCGTCAGGATCGGTGGTGCTCTGGTGGGTGGCGTTGGAACGCTTCTCGCCCTTGAAATCCACCATCCCGGTGCCGTCCCCGGGCTTGGGCGGTTCGTCATCGTCCTTGCGCTTGAAGCTCTTGAAGGAGGCCCAGGCGTCGATCAAGGTGCCGTCGACGGTAAAGTGATCGGAGGACAGCAACTTGTCCTTGCGGGCCAGACGCACCACCTCGTCGAAGAAACGTCGGGCGATGTCGGTTTCCACCAGGCGCTCGCGCAGGCGACTGAAGTTGGATTGATCCAGCCCGCCCGACTCCAGGTCCAGATCGAGAAACCAGCGGAACAGCAGGTTGTAATCAAGTTGCTCGCAGAACAACCGGTCGGAGCGCACCGAGTAGAAAGCAATCAGCAATTGGGCCTTGAGCAGGCGCTCCGGCGGAATCGAAGGGCGGCCCGTCCTGGCGTACAGGCCGTCGAGCTCCGCAGAAATGGCGGACAGTGCCGACTCGGCCAGTTTCTTCACCCGGCGCAACGGGTGATCAGCCGGAATCCGGGACTCGACCGAGAAATAGTGAAACATCGAGGACTGGGGATCGACTTCGCCACGCATCGTTGTTCTGCCTGGGGTTCGGGGATACGGCTAGGACAGACGGGTGGCGGGATCGTTCACTGGGTTTTGCATCAACCTG
>NZ_JABBGA010000074.1 GCF_012927165.1 Zoogloea dura | reverse complement strand
CCCCCCGCGTCAGAATAGTTGTCGCCTCTCTATGATGTTGAACCTGGGGGCGACAAGGATGAGAGATGGCTCGGTACGGAGAAGCATTCAGGAACAGAGCGGTGGCGCGGTTGTTGCCGCCGGAGAGCGCCCAAGTGGGCGTGGTATCACAAGAGATTGGGGTTTCGGTGCAGACATTGGAACGATGGCGTGAGGATGCGCAGTCCAGGCCCGCCCGAGGGCGGGCCTGGACTGCGCGCGCTCGACTCGAAGCGGTGATCACTACGGCGGCGATGGACGAGGCCGGCAAGAGCGCCTGGTGTCGTGAGCACGGCGTATATCCGGCCGAACTCGATCAGTGGTGTGCCAGCGCCACCGCGGCCTTGGCCGAGCCCGAGGAGGCCCGCGCCAGTCCGCAAGCCACCCGGCAAGACAAGAAGCGGATCAAGGAGCTCGAACGCGAACTGCTGCGCAAAGACCGGGCGCTGGCCGAAACGGCAGCCCTACTGGTCCTGTCAAAAAAAGTCGCGGCGATCTTCAACAAGGGAGAGGGCGAATGATCGGCCTCGAAGATCGCCAGGCACTGGCCCGAGATATCCATGTTGCGCAGGCGGCAGGCGCGCGCTTGAAGCCCGCCTGCGAGATGGCCGGCATCAACTTGCGCACGCTGCAACGCTGGCACGCTGGCGAAGGCCTTGTCGGCGGTGATCGCAGGCCGCAGGCAGTGCGCCCTGTACCGCCCCATGCCCTCTCTGAGGCCGAGCGCGCCCAGGTGCTGGCCCTCGCCAATGCGCCGCGCTTTGCCGCCGTGCCGCCGGCGCGCATCGTGCCCATGCTGGCCGATGAAGGGGTCTATCTGGTCAGCGAATCCACCTTCAGCCGCATCCTGCGCGCGCATGGGCAATCCGCTCACCGTGGGCGCGCCAAGACACCCAAGGCGGTCCGGCCGCCGACCACGCACATCGCTACCGCCGTGCGCCAGGTTTGGTGCTGGGACATGACCTACCTGCCGGCACAAGTCACGGGGCGCTGGTTCCACCTTTACCTGATTCTCGACTTGTACAGCCGCAAGATCGTCGGCTGGGAGGTGCATGATAGCGACCATGCCGACCATGCCGCCCATCTGGTGCGCCGCACGGCGCTGGCCGAAGGGATTGCCGCCTTGAGCGCCAAGCCGGTTCTGCACGGCGACAACGGCTCGACCTTGAAAGCCACGACGGTACTGGCCATGCTCAACTGGCTGGGCGTCAAACCCTCGTACTCGCGCCCACGGGTCAGCGATGACAATGCCTATGCCGAGTCGCTGTTTCGCACCGCCAAGTACCGGCCCGAGTTTCCCACCCGAGGCTTCGCCGACCTCGACGAGGCGCGCGCCTGGGCAGCCGGCTTCGTCCAGTGGTACAACGTCGATCATCGTCACAGCGGTATCCGCTACGTCAGTCCGGCCCAGCGCCATGCCGGTGAGGATCAGGCGATTCTGGCTGCCAGGCATGCTCTTTACACCGAGGCTCGCGAACTCAACCCGGCGCGTTGGTCCGGCAATACGCGCAACTGGTCGCCCATTGGCGCAGTCACGCTCAACCCGGAACGTGAGTCCGTCATAAAGACGCATTTGCCTGACGTGAATACTCAACAGTTGGCTGCATGACCGAGGCGACAACTACCTTGACGCGCGCCG
>NZ_JABBGA010000073.1 GCF_012927165.1 Zoogloea dura | reverse complement strand
CCAATGCCCTACGAAACGCTGCTCGTCAAAGCGGATGGTTCGACCAGCGTGTTTGCCCGTCACTGAATTCCGATACCTCTCCTGAAGGAAATTTCCATGAAAGCCTCGTTCATCACCCTTGCTGCAGTTTTCGTTGCCGCATTCTCCGCGCCGGCGTTAGCTGACAACGAATACCCCGGCCCTGCTGAAACCCATGCCGGGCATGGCGCAGCCTCGTCGCAAATGACCGATGGCCTGGTGAAGAAGGTGGACAAGTCCGCCGGCAAGCTCACCCTGTCCCATGGCCCGCTGCCCAACGGCATGCCGGCGATGACCATGGTGTTCCGCGTCAAGGATGCGGCCTGGCTGGATCAGGTGAAGGCCGGTGACAAGGTCCGCTTTATGGCTGATCAGATCAACGGTGCGATGACCGTGGTGCATCTGGAGCGCAACTGAGTTGTTCGTGTTGCCATGCATCGGGTCGACATATCGATTCTCAATCATGAGCAACTGACCGGGTTGCTCATGATTAGTGGCGCCGCCGGGCTTTTGCTGGGCGTGCTGTGGTTCTGGCTTCTCAGGAAGCGGCCCGACCCGGAGTCGAAGAGAATCGCCAAGGCGCCGTCGCGTGAGCGCAAGGGGCGACGTAAGACGTGACGGCTTTCTGGTGAAGTGGCTTCACTTGCCAGAGTCCGACAATATTCAGGGAGTCATCAATGAAGATGCGTACGAAACCGCGCGCAATTTGGTTGTACGCCGTGCTGCTGGGGGCATTCAGTCTGGTTGCGCATGCCCAGGACGTCCCGCTTGGTGCCAACGTCGAGTCGCTGCTGGACTTCGCCCGCAGCCGCAATACCCGCATGGGTGACCAGAGCCCCACCCTGGCGCCGGCCCGGGTCGGCAGCACGCGTTACCTGTTGATGCAGGACGTGCCGTGGCTCGGCAAGCGGGATCTCAAGCGGGAGATCGCCGAACTCGACGCGCGTGGCGCCGACGGACGCGCCAGCGGCACTTGGGCGGAGCTCGCCGCCCGCATCAAGACCGCTTACTCGCAGCTCCAGTACGTCCATCGCAACGAGCAATTGACCCGCGAAATCCTCGACCTGATGACGCGCCTGGAGAAGATCGCCCAGGTGCGCTACGCCGGAGGGCTCGCCGCCCAGCAGGACGTGATTCGGGCGCAGGTGGAGCAGACCGGCATGAAGAGCGAGCTGGTCGCCCTGGAGAACGAACGCCGGCAGCTCCAGGCAAGGCTGAATGCCCTCCTTGCAAGGCCCAGCGCTTCCCCGCTTGCCGCGCCAGAACGCCTGAGAACGCTGCCGGCCCCGGCCCAGCTCGACCCGGTGGCCCTTGAGGCGCGTGTGCGCACAAAGAACCCGCAGCTCTTTGCCGAAGAGGCCCGTATCCGTTCGGCCGAGAAGAATCGCGAACTGACTTACAAGAACCGCTACCCGGACTTCACGCTGGGTGTCTCGCCGATCCAGTACCAGGGTTCCGTGAAGGAATGGGAACTGATGGTCGAACTGAACCTGCCCCTGCAGCAGGGTTCCCGCCGGGCCCAGGAGCGCGAGTCGGAAGCCATGCTGTCGGCCGCGCAAGCCCGTCGCGACGCGACCGCCAATCAGGTCTTGGGCGAACTGGCTGAGAACCTGTCCGGCTTCGATGCTGCGCGGCGAACCGAAGCCCTTGCCGCAACCAGCCTGTTGCCGCAGTCCGAACTGACTTTCAAGGCCGCGCTGGCCGGTTACGAAACCGGCAAGGTGGATTTTGCGACGCTGCTCGACGCCCAGCGGCAGATTCGCCAGGCCCGGCAGGGCCGCATCAAGGCCCAGGCGGAAGCCCAGCTACGTCTTGCAGAAATCGAACGAATCCTCGGAGAAGATCTATGAAAACAGGCGCAGGTATTGTGATCGGCCTCTCGGTCGCCCTGGCTGCCGGTGGTGGCTACTGGCTGGGCCAGCGGCCGGTGGCCGGCCACCCGG
>NZ_JABBGA010000072.1 GCF_012927165.1 Zoogloea dura | reverse complement strand
TACCTCGGCTGGATGCTCTCCGGCCTGCAGACCACGGTCCTGCTGTCCCTGTCCGCCTGGCTCATCGCCCTCGCCCTGGGCAGCCTCATGGGCGTGCTGCGCACCGTGCCCCACAAGGGCCTCGCCACCCTCGCCGCCACCTATGTCGAGGTCTTCCGCAACATCCCCCTGCTCGTCCAGCTCTTCATCTGGTACTTCGTGCTGCCCGAGCTGCTGCCCTTCGGACTCGGCGATGCCTTCAAGCAGAAGCTCGACCCGGTCACCCAGCAGTTCGTCTCCGCCATGGTCTGCCTCGGTTTCTTCACCAGCGCCCGCGTCTGCGAGCAGGTCCGCTCCGGCATCAACGCCCTTCCCCGCGGCCAGAAGAATGCCGGCCTGGCCCTGGGTTTCACCCTACCCCAGACCTACCGCCACGTGCTCCTGCCGATGGCCTTCCGTCTTGTCGTGCCGCCCCTCACCTCGGAGTTCCTCAACATCTTCAAGAACTCGGCCGTGTGTTCCACCATCGGCCTGCTTGAGCTCGCTGCCCAGGGCCGCCAGTTGGTGGATTACACGGCTCAGCCGTATGAGTCCTTCATCGCCGTGACGGTGCTCTATCTCATCATCAATGTGGTGGTGATGAGCCTGATGCGGGTGGTGGAAGAGAAGACCCGTGTGCCGGGCTACCTGGGAGGCAAGTGACATGTACGAATTCGATTGGTCTTCCATCCCCGGCGCCCTGCCCTTCTTGTGGGAGGGCATGAAGGTGTCGCTGGAGATCACGGTGACGGCGGTGGTCTTCGGCATCGTCTGGGGCACCTTGCTGGCGATGATGCGTTTGTCGCCGGTGAAGCCGCTGGGCTGGTTTGCGGCGGGCTATGTGAATCTCTTCCGCTCGATTCCGCTGGTGATGGTGTTGCTGTGGTTCTTCCTGATCGTGCCCCAGTTTCTCAAAGGGGTCTTCAATCTGGATCCGAACACGGATGTGCGCTTCACCTCGGCGATGATCGGCTTTGCGCTGTTCGAGTCGGCGTATTACTCGGAGATCATCCGCGCCGGCATCCAGTCGGTGCCCAAGGGCCAGGTGGCCGCGGCCTCGGCGCTGGGCATGACCTACGCCCAGGCGATGCGCCTCGTCGTGCTGCCCCAGGCCTTCCGCAACATGGTGCCCCTGCTGCTCACCCAGGCGATCGTGCTGTTCCAGGATACGTCGCTGGTGTATGTGTCGGCGCTGGCCGATTTCTTCGGCGCGGCCTACAAGGTGGGCGACCGGGACGGGCGCCTCGTCGAGCTGCTGCTGTTTGCCGGGGCGGTGTATTTCCTCGTCTGCTTTGCGGCCTCCCAGCTGGTGCGCCGCTATCAAAAGAAACTCAACGCCCATGTGGCGCACTGATCCAAGGAGCCCGACATGATCTCCATCGACAACGTTTCCAAGCATTACGGCAGTTTCCAGGTCCTGACCGACTGTTCCACCACGGTGCAGAAGGGGGAGGTGATCGTGGTCTGCGGCCCTTCCGGCAGCGGTAAGTCCACGCTCATCAAGTGCGTCAATGGCCTGGAGCCGTTCCAGGCCGGCTCCATCACGGTGGACGGGATTTCGGTGGGCGACCCGAAGACCAATCTGTCCAAGCTGCGCAGCCGTGTGGGCATGGTCTTCCAGCACTTCGAGCTGTTCCCCCACATGAGCATCACCGACAACCTCACCATCGCTCAGGTGAAGGTCCTCGGCCGCAGCAAGGAGGAGGCGGCCGACAAGGGGCTCAAGCTGCTCGAGCGGGTCGGCCTCAAGGCCCACGCCCACAAGTTTCCGGGCCAGCTCTCCGGCGGCCAGCAGCAGCGCGTGGCGATCGCCCGCGCCCTGGCCATGGACCCGATCTGCATGCTCTTCGATGAGCCCACCTCGGCCCTCGACCCGGAGATGATCAATGAGGTCCTCGATGTGATGGTCGAGCTCGCCCAGGAGGGCATGACCATGATGTGCGTGACCCACGAGATGGGCTTCGCCAAGAAGGTCGCCTCCCGCGTCATCTTCATGGACAAGGGCCAGATCGTCGAGGACGACGCCAAGGACGCCTTCTTCGGCAACCCGCGCTCCGAACGCGCGCGGCAGTTCCTGGCGAAGATCCTGCAGCATTGAGGCCGGCCTGCAGGGGGGGCGGGAGCCGCCCCTGCAGATCCTTCATTCACACCTGCAGTCCTTCATGCGGCCC
>NZ_JABBGA010000071.1 GCF_012927165.1 Zoogloea dura | reverse complement strand
GGGAACTGGGCATCGAGTTCGGCCAGGAAGGCCGGGTCGGTGTGCAGGCGCGCCACTTCGAACTCGTCCTTGTAGGCCATCAGCTTGTACAGGTTGCGCGCGGCGGCCTCCGACAGGGCGGTGGCGCCGGGCAGGGCCTTGTGCTCGGCGGCGACGACGCGCTTGATCACGTCGGCGTAGCGCTTGGCATAGGCTTCGTCCTGGAAGGCGATGAGTTCCGCGACGCGGATTTCGGCCAGACGCTTCACTTCGCCGTCGGCACCGATGGACTCGACGATGGCGCGGGCGGCGGGGCTGAGCGGCGGGGCCTGCTTGAGGCTGATCACGCTGGCGCCCTTGTACTTGGCCACCTGGGCTTCGACGTAGGCCCGGTCGATGACGGCCATGCGGCCCCAGCGGAAGGCGGCGAGGCTTTGTTCGACGCCGACGCCGGAGTTTGTGATGGCCGCTTCGATGGATTCGGCCTTGAGCGGGATGGTGCCGGCCTGGAAGGCGACGCCGACCATGAAGTTGTTGGTGGCCATGGCGTCGCCGAAGAGCCCTTCGGCCAGGGCCTGGCCGTCGAGGAAGACGTTGTCGTCCTTGCGGCTGACCCGGTCGATGCCGGCGGTGAGGCCTTGGGTGGCGGGGAACATGACGTGCCGGTCGGCGATCATCTTGCCGGTGGGGGTGCGGGTGGTGGACACCACGGCGATGGTGCGCGCCGGGTGGCATTTGTCGAGGTTCTTCGGGTCGGTGGCGTTGAGGATGTCAAAGCCCAGGTAGAGGTCGGCCCGGCCGTCGGAGATCTTGTTGCTGCCGTCAAACGGGGCGTGGGTGATCTTGATGTCGGAGATCACGTTGCCGCCCTTTTGCGCGAGGCCGGTCTGGTCGAGGCCGATGACGTGCTTGCCTTCGAGCCGTGCGGCGTTGGCCAGGGTGGCGACGACGGTGACCGAGCCGGTGCCGCCGATGCCCATGACGTGGATGCCGAAGCCGAAGCTGTCGTCGACCTTCTTGATGGGGTCGATGAGTTCGCGCTCGAGGGCCGGGATGCGGCCCTTCTTCTTTTTCTTGGCGCCGTCGGCGGCGGGGGCGGCGTTGGGGGTGATGGTGAGGAAGGAGGGGCAGAAGCCCTTCACGCAGGAGAAGTCCTTGTTGCAGGAGGACTGGTGGATGCGTGTCTTTCTGCCGAACTCGGTGTCGACGGGCTCGACGCTCATGCAGTTGGACTTCTCGCCGCAGTCGCCGCAGCCTTCGCAGACGCGCTCGTTGATGACGGTGACTTCGACCGGCTCTTCGGCCTTGCCACGGCTGCGGGCGCGGCGCAGTTCGGCGGCGCATTCCTGGTCGTGGATGAGGACGGTGGTGCCGGGGGTGGCGGCGAGCTCGGTCTGGGCTTCGATGAGGCGGTCGCGGTGCCACACTTCGGTGTGGCCCTCGAGGCGCACGCCGGCGTATTTGCCGGGCTCGTCGGTGGTGACGATGATGCGCCGCACGCCGTTGGCGAGCAGGTCCGAGACCATGTTGGCGACCGGGTGGGCGCCCTGGATGGCCTGGCCGCCGGTCATGGAGGTGTGGGCGTTGACCAGCAGCTTGAAGGTGATGTTGACGTTCGTCGATGCGGCGTAGCGGATGGCCAGGCTGCCGGAGTGGGCGTAGGTGCCGTCGCCCATGTTCTGGAAGATGTGGCCGGTCTCGGTGAAGGGGGCCATGCCGATCCATTGGGCGCCTTCGGCGCCCATGTGGGTGCCCATGACGACGTTGCGGTCCATCCACATGGCCATGGTGTGGCAGCCGATGCCGGCGGAGACGGTGCTGCCTTCGGGGGCGACGGTGGAGCTGTTGTGCGGGCAGCCGGAGCAGTACCAGGCGGTGCGCACGGTGGTGGGCAACTTGCCGCGGGCGTGGATCTCGTCGAGGCGCTGGATCCAGGCTTCGGCGGATTCGACGCGGGTCTTGCGCGACAGGCGCTTGAGGAGCGCGCGGCAGATGACGTCGGATTCGAATTCGCCGTAGTGGGGCAGCAGCTCCTTCTCTTCTTCGTCGAACTTGCCGACGATGCGCGGGGCATTGGCGCGGCCGTAGAGGACTTGCTTGGCGAACATCTCGAGGAAGGGGCGCTTCTCTTCGATGACGAAGATCTCCTCTAACCCTTCGGCGAATTCGCGGACGATGCTGGGCTCCATGGGGAAGAGCATGCCCATCTTGAGGATGCGGATGCCGTACTTGCGCAGGGCGGCGTCATCCAGGCCCATCTCGAGGAAGGCCTGCTTGAGGTCGTTGTAGGTCTTGCCGGCGGTGAGGATGCCGAGCCAGGCGTCGCGGTTCTCGAAGACGATGTTGTTGAGCTTGTTGGCGCGGGCGTAGCGCTTCACCACTTCGAGGCGCCGGGTGTAGAGGGATTGCTCCATCTCGAGGGCGTCGGCGCGCACGTTCATGCCGAGGTTCATGCGCGGGGTGAACAGCTGGCCGTCGAATTCCAGGTCGGGGGTGACGAAGTTGAGCCGCTCGGGGGAGACCAGGGCGCTGCCGGTGCCGTCGGC
>NZ_JABBGA010000070.1 GCF_012927165.1 Zoogloea dura | reverse complement strand
CAAGGTGGCCTGGTACGGCCCCAGCTTGCCCGGCGTGGATTCCCGCCGGTAAGCCGCCGAGGCCCCTTCCGGAGCTCTCAACCACTTCTTGACCGTGTTGCGCGACAAGCCCGTGCGCCGCGAAATCTCCGAACGGGACAGTCCGTCCCGGTAATACATCCGTCTGACCTTGCCCAGCATTTCCATGGTGATCACCTCGCTTCCTCTGCCTCAAAAAGAGGCAGGGAGGTTAAACACCCTGGTCAAATTTCAACCGGAATTCACCCCGATTGATGGTCAGTTTTCGGCCGGCAACAACATGCCAAACTGTGCTGTAGATCCGGTGGTCCGGCTTCACAACACCCACCTCGAAACTCCATGCATACGCATCGAACTCAAAGGGTAGAAGGGACAAAACAGGGGGTGCGTACGGTTCGGCCAGATTGCTACACAATCCGAGTTGCAACCCTTGTCTTTGCAAAGCACGGAGGACCGGAACGACCTCCGGATAAAGTCGAATACTGCTGATCTCCATCGCGAGCTCGTCGGCAAGCTCATCGCACAGGGCTGGCGAGAGAGCCAATCCAAGCCACCTCGCGATGGCCCAGATGTCACCGTTCATGCTCATGATCCGCGCGGCATCATCGGGCTGTGGAGTCCTTCCGGCCTGCGCTGCGAGGCGCAAAAGCCGTGCGTATGGGCGGCGCCGATCTCCAATCTCAGCCAGCGTACCAAACACGTCGAAAATGATCGCCTTGATCATATGCAGGGAGGATTGTTCAGAAAGGGGCTTCCGTCCGCCAAGAACAGGTTGCGCCAGATCTTTGGTGTTGAACGGACCATCCAGATCTGCACCTCATTCAGATCCAGGCTTTGGGCGATCACTGGAGTGAAGTGAACTCCTTCCAGAATTCATACTCGGAGATGTCCCATGTGCCGTAAGCTCTGCAGTACTGCTTACCATCAGCGACCTCATACACGTGCGCCAACGGGTCGGACGGCTTTTTCCAGATTCGGATCAATGGCTCCATCTTCCAGTGAGCCGAACCGTTCAAAAACGGCGGGCTAACGAGTTGGATGCCGACGATTGAAACACCTTTGCTCTCCCGATCAAAAAAAGCTACCAACTCGTTCGCAGGATTGGAAATCATCACTGTTTCGGAAAAACGCCCTTCCTGTGTAGAAACAGCATAACTCACGTAAAACCATTCATTGGGCGTAGTGATACCCACCGCCCGCCAAGCATCTTTTCCAGTGCCAAGAAGGCCCGACATGAAAGGATGATGAGCTGATACGTCAGTAATAAACATTGCGATTCGAGACTTTCAGTAGCGGCGCGTGACGAATGATCGCGTTGGCCGGGTGAGGACGTTTTCCGTGAACTCAGTAGGAACTGAATATATCGGGAGGGGCAATATTGTGACGTAAACGCGGCTGACTTAAAAGCATCATTCCGAGACACTGATTCAATGCCTGTCAGCGAATCATCGTCTCGTTCACGCGCGCCAACGGCGCGTGAACTCCTTGCGATGAACATAGTTCGCCTCCGCAAGGAACGGGGATGGTCTCAGGAAGATCTCGCGTTGGAATCTGGCTTGCACCGCACCTTCGTGGCGCACGTTGAACGCCAAGTACGAAATATCTCGATCGACAACATTGAACGTCTTGCAAACGCTTTGCAGATAGATGTCCACGTCTTGCTGTTGCCATAGGGTGGGTTCCCCGTGCTCGGCAAGGGGTGGAGTGGTGTTGAGCTCAACGATCACATCCCTTGGGCCACACAGAGTGTGGTGGTCAAGTAATACCGGACACCTCGATAGGGTGCTGTACTGCGGTTTTCCGTTCATAGGCCGTGGGCGGCAGGCCTGCTTTGCAAGGGATGATCACCTTGTCGGATCCCCTGCGCACCTAACCTGGCGGTGGGGTTTATCCCAACTCAGTGGCCTTGGGATGTTGATTCACCTATCCGCTTGGAACTAAGCAAGGGAATCGTGACCGTCATAGTGATCTGGTCCACATCCCTGGCCATAGCCTGCAGTGCCTGGCTGTGCGAGTGGCTCGGGTCATCTAGGGTGGAGCGTTACCGCCTTCGGTGACGCTGCTCTACATGCGGGCTGGCATGGACACGACCCGCGCTCAGGTGATGCAGGTCTTCGGTGAGATGCGGCCCCATCACACACACATCTTGGTCATGCCCCAATATGGTTACGATGAAATCGTCGGTCAACACTCAAGTTGCCGTTCAATCGTTGACAGCTGTGATCAAAGTGATTGCTCTGGATAGCACGGGTTTCGCTGGTAAGGCTCGGCGGTTTCAAGTCTGAAGTGCAACACTGGGTTGAAAGTTCATGATTTCCCTCGCAAAGACCTCCGCTGGTGTTTCAAAGTCGAGGCATTTGCGCGGGCGGTTGTTTAATTGTCGGGCAATGGCGTTGAGGTAGCCTTGGGAGATCGGCGCCAAATCCAGCCCTTTGGGAAGATACTCGCGGATCAAGCCGTTGGTATTCTCGTTGGTCGGCCGCTGCCAGGGGCTGTGCGGATCGGCGAAATAGACGTCGATCTTGACGCGCTTGGCGAGAATCTCGTGGCGGGCCATCTCCCTG
>NZ_JABBGA010000007.1 GCF_012927165.1 Zoogloea dura | reverse complement strand
CGTGCGCAGCCATTGGGAAGTGGAGAACCGGTTGCACTGGTGCCTGGATGTTCAGTTTGGCGATGACTACGCACGCGCTCGCACCGGCCACGTTGCCCATAACCTCGCGTTGGTGCGCCATATCGCGTTGAACCTGATCCGGTTGAACACCTCGGTCAAAACCAGCATCAAGACCAAGCGATTGCTGGCTGCGACCTCGGATGAGTTTCGGGCTGCCTTGCTGGGGTTGGCGGTTGAGCCAGAGACCGACGGCGATGAGGAGGAGGATTGATGTCGGATGGGTAGCTGCGGGAGCCCTGTGCCGACCAGCATGTTGAATTGCACTGCTCGGTGAGTGACGAGGGCATCGGCATGAGCGAAGAGCAGCTCGGCAGGCTCTTCAACCCATTTACCCAGGCCGACTCCTCGACGACGCGGCGCTTTGGCGGAACCGGCCTCGGCCTTTCAATCAGCAAGCAACTGGTCGAACTGATGGGCGGACGCATCTGGGCAGAAAGCGCGCTGGGCCAGGGCAGCACCTTCCACTTCACCGTCCGGCTCAAATCCCTCAAACTCGATCGCCGCCTGGGCATTGGTAAATTTGGAACAAAACTGGCCGAGCAGGCGCAACGCCCGGTATTGATCGTCGATGACAATCCGGTCTCGCTCAAGATACTGTACCGCCTGACCAGCCAATTGGGCCTCAAGGCCGAGGTTGCCTCCAGCGGCTATGAAGCCGTCCGGAAAATGACCGCCTTACCCCCACCCGACTACCTGGCCTGCCTGATCGATTGGCGCATGGCCGGCATGGACGGTATTGAAACCATCCGGCAGATGCGAGCCATCCATGCCAGCCAAGGCATGACCGCCCCAAAGATGATCCTGGTCAGCGCCTTCAGCCACCACAGCGAGCTGGATGCAGTGGCCCACGAAATCGACGGGGTGCTCGCCAAGCCGATCTGCGCCCGCCACCTGTATGTGGAACTGGCCAGCAGCCTGGGCATGCTGGGCAACGAGGCGCCCTTGCTGGAACGCCGCAAGGCCACAGCACAAGACTGGGCACGCTTCAGCGGCATCGACATTCTTGTCGCCGAGGATGTCGAGATCAACCGGGAAGTGATCGGCGAGTTGCTCGCCAACGTGGGACTGAGCGCGCGCTTTGCCGTCAATGGGCAGGACTGCCTGTCGGCGGCATTCGCAAAGCGCCCGGACGTCATCCTGATGGACGTGCAGATGCCGGTCATGGATGGCTACACAGCCACGCGACAGTTGCGGGAAACCATCGGATATGCGGACCTTCCCATCATCGCCCTGACCGCCAACGCCCTGCAGGAGGAGCGCGACCACTGCCTGCAGGCAGGCATGAACGGACACGTCGCCAAGCCCATCCGCATGGAGCTGCTTTACGCCCAGTTACTGGCCTGCCTGCCCTGCTGGCAGGCAAAGACGCCCCCCCAGGACGGCAGGATCCAGGCCGGTGGCGACGCCCCACCGGCAGCCGTCCCTACCCCGGAGTTCCCCGGTATCGACGTGGCGGTCGGCCTGACCCACGTACGCCGGCTGCCGCTCTACCTGCGCCTGCTCGCCAAGTTCCGCGACACCCACGGCCGCATGTTCGAACGCGACTACCTCCAGGCCCGGGCCGCTGACGACTGGGGCACCCAGGTGCGCCTGGCCCACACCCTGAAAGGCACGGCGCGCACCCTGGGCGCCTTCGACCTGGGCGAAGCCGCCGCAAGCCTCGAAGAAGCAGCCACCCGCCACGACCGGGATGCCTGCGGCCTGCACCTGCGCGAGACGCAGGATCAACTGCAGGTTGTGGTCAGCGGACTGCAGGGGCTTTGAGCCAGGCCACTAGGCACGGACTTGAAAGTTTCAAGCTGCACCGATGCATCTCGGCAGCGGCCTTCAGGCGCCCGGACACCGTCTGGAAGGTTCTTCAAACGTCACGGAAGCGGGCATCTTTGACCGTGATTGAGCGGCCAAAACGCTTGCGTCCTGGCGGAGCCCCGCAATGCGGGCTAGCCGTTGCGGCTGAACAACGGTTCGAGGGGGACACCACGACAAAACCATGCCAAAGGGATTTTCAGGCCCCACCTCAGAAATCCACCCCCACCCGCAGGTAGTAATAAGCCCCGTTATAGCCAAACGGCGCGTACTGGGAATACTGGATCACCTTGCCGGCCCCCACCAGGCTGTCGTCGGTCCGGCCCCATTTGTCGGGTTTGACGTCGAGGAGGTTGACGCCGCCCAGGGCCAGGGTGATGTCCTTCTTCAGGCGCACGGCGAGCTCCCCGTCCACGGTCCACTTGGCGGCGAAGGACACCCGGTCGTAGGCGCTGACGCTGTAGAACTTGCCGAAGCGGTTGAGGTTGAGCACGAGGTCGTAGAGGCCCTGGCTGTATTTCGACCAGAGCTTGATCGCATCGGCCGGCTGGCCGCCCTCGATCAGCACCTTTGTGAAGGGGTCGAGGATCAGGTCGGTCATGTTGACGCCCAGCACCTCCGGGGCCTGGTTGACGTCGGTGATGCGCGTGCGGCTGCGCTGGTAGGCGCCGACCAGCTTGAGGCGTGCGCCATTCTCCAGCTCCTGGCTGTAGTCCAGGCGCAGGTCGAGGCCGCGCGTGCGGGTGGCGATGGCGTTGGTGAAATACACCGCGCCGTCGATGTTGTTCTGGGCCAGGATGGCGGCGGCCTGGGGGCTGAGGGAGGACAGGCTGTAGGCCGAGATGTAGCCGGTGGGCAGGATGCGGTCGCGGATCTCGGTGACGAACACATCGGCGCTGGCGGTCAGTTGGGCGGAGGGCTGGAAGACCATGCCCAGCGTGAGATGGCGCGACTTCTCCGGCTTGAGATCGGTGGCCCCGAGGGCCCGCGCCACCGGGTGGTCGACGGCGAAGTTGCCCCAGAACTGGGCCGCGGCGTCGTTGCTGTTGCGATACGTGCCGGTGTAGGAGAAGTGGCTCTGCGACAGGGACGGGGCGCGGAAGCCCGTACTCAGGCTGGAGCGGAACAGCAGGTCGTCGGTGGCGCGGTAGCGCAGGGCCAGCTTGCCGTTGAGGGCCGAGCCGAAGTCGCTGTAGTGCTCGGCGCGGGCGGCGGCGTCGAGCATCAGCCTTTTGGAGACTCCGTATTTCAGGTCGCCATACAGGGAATGGGCCTGGCGCCCGGCCGACACTTCGTTGTCCGGGCTGAAGCCGGGAAAGCCCTGGGCGCCGTAGGCATAGTTGTCGGCGCCGCCCAGCATGTAGGAGGCCGGCTCGCCCTTGACGATGCGGTAGCGCTCCTGGCGGAACTCATAGCCGGCGGCCACGGTGTGGGGCCCGATCTTCTTGCTGAAATCGGCGTTGAGGATCTGCTGGGTGTAGCGCGTGGCGCCGCTGTCGAAGGAGGTGGGCGTGGCCGCCCCCAGGGAGGTGTTGAGGGAGTTGTTGACGTAGAAGTGGTAGTCGTTGTGCCCGTGGGTGTAGCTCAGGTCCCAGCGCGCCCCGTCATCGAGCACGCCGCGCACGCCGGCGGTGGCGGAGAAGTCGAGGATCTTCGGCTCGATGCGCGGCAGGAAGCCGTCCGGGTACACCGCCGCGACGTTGCGGTAGTCGCCGGCCGTACGGTAGAAGGCCCCGGCGCTGCTCCGCCGCTGGTCGTACAGGCCGTGCAGGTAGAGGGTGGCGTCGCCGCGGGGCAGCTCGGCATTCAGGGCAAACAGGCCATCCTGTGTATCCGTGTCACCAAAACGCGTGTTGATGCGGCCGCCGTCGCCGGCATCCGGGCCGGCCCGGTTGGTGGCGCCGCGGTCGCGCCACTCGGCGCTGAGATTGACGAAGCCGTCGCCGGCCAGGGGCAGCGAATGGAACAGGGTCGCCTGCCGGGTGATGCCGTCGCCCTCGCCGGTGCGCCCGTAGGTGACGGTGGCCTGGCTGTGCTGCCCGTAGCCCTTGAGGATGATGTTGATGATGCCGGCGATGGCGTCCGAGCCATACTGCGCCGCCGCGCCGTCGCGCAGCACCTCCACCCGCTCGATGGCGCGCAGCGGGATGGTGTTGAGGTCGACACCCGAACTGCCCCGCCCCACCGTGCCATTGTTGTGCAGTAGCGAACTCTGGTGCAGGCGCTTGCCGTTCACCAGCACCAGCACCTGGTCGGGGTTGAGGCCGCGCAGGGTGAAGGGCGGCGCGTGATCGGTGCCGTCGGTGATGCTGGGCCGCGGCGCGTTGAAGCCGGGCACCAGCACCGCCAGGGCCCGCAGCAGTTCGGTCTGGCCGGTGGACTGGAGCTGCGCCGAGGTGATGATGTCGATGGGCACCTCGGCATCCAGCGCATCGCGGGCGCCGCCGCGGGAGCCGACCGCGGCCTTGGCCTGGGTCTCGACCCGCAGCAACTGCTCCAGCGGCCGCTGGTAGTAGTCGTTGCTTTCCTGGACAGCCTTGTCGGTCACCTTGTCGGCCGCCGCTGCCGTGCCGGCCATGGCGAACAGCAGCGCGGTGCAATGCAGGGGCCTCATGGTTTGTCTCCCCGCAGCACCGTGGCGATCGACAGCAAGGGCGCGCCGATGCGCAGGCCGGACTTGAGGGCCGCGGCGTGGTTGATCTTGATGCGCGCCTTCTGCTCGATGAAGTCGAGCTGGATGATGCCGCCGCTCTCGGCAAAGCCCTTGGCCTCGCTGATGGTCAGGATGCCGTTGCGCTGGGCGTGGTCGATGGCGGCGGCGCGGGCGGCCGAGCTGCTCAGGGTGATGAACAGGGCATCCGTCTCGCCCACCTGGTCAAGCCGGTTGGCGTAGCGCAATTCGATCGGCTTGTTGTGGATGCGCTTGTCGCGGTAGAGGTCGTCGAGCAGGCTGCCGAAGGGGTTGTCATCGAGCAGGGTGATCACAAAACGCTCCCGCGGCCTGGCAGGCCATTCGATGTAGCTGGCAAAGCGGCCGATGAACACCGCCTCGAGCTTGCGCTCCTCATCGCCGGCCTGTACCGACGGCACCTGCACGCACAACAGCAGCAGCAAACCCCACAAGAACCTCTTCACCCCACCTCCTCCTGCGCCACGACACAGCGGTTGCGACCGGCCGCCTTGGCGCGGTACAAGGCCTTATCGGCAGCCCGGATCATTTTCTCGATATCCCCGGCGGCGGACTGCGGCACCGCGGCATGCACCCCCAGGCTCACCGTGACATGCAGCAAGGCACCCGGCTCATATTCAATATGGCGGGCCTCGACCCCGGCCCTGATCCGCTCTGCCACGGCAATGGTCACCTCCGACGTGCCGCCATCGCAGACCACCAGGAACTCCTCGCCCCCCAGCCGGGCCACCAGGTCATACTCCCGCGCGCTGGCCAGCAAAACCTGCGCCACCTCCTGCAACACGAGATCGCCCGCCGGATGGCCGTAGAGGTCGTTCACCTTCTTGAAAGCGTCGATGTCGAGCATGATGACCCCCACCGGCTCGGCCTTGCGCCGGGCCCGCACCACCATGGTCTGCAGCACCTCCATGGCATGGCGGCGGTTGGCCAGGCCGGTCAGGGCGTCGGTGGTGGCCAGCCGGCTGAGCCGGTCGTCGCGCTCGCGGATGTCCGCCAGCATGGCGTTGAAACCCTCATGGAGATCGCGGAACTCGTCCCGGCGGTCGGATTCGAGCACCACGCGGTAATTCTTGGTCCGTGCCACCTCCCGCATGGCGCGGATCAGGCTCATGATCGGGCGGGTGAACATCGACTGCAGCTTCACCGACAGGAACAGCAGCAGCACCAGCGTCACCACCGAGGTAACGGCCTGCAGCAGGACCAGCTCGCGGATCTTGGCCCACAGCAGGCGGGTGTCGGACACCACCGCCAGCAGGCCGATGGGCTTGCCCTCGAAGAACACCGGGCGCAACACGATCATCGAGCCCTCTTCGATGTGCTCGACAAAGCCATCCTCCCGGCGCAGCAGGTCGGCGTTCTCGCGGATCCTGGCGCGGACGCCCTCCAGCCGCGCAGTCACGTCCGCCCTCCCGCCCGCCGCACGATACTCCGCCAGCGGCTGCCCGGCCTCGTCATGGACCACCGCAAACTGGATGTGCGGATCCGCCCGCAGCGCGGCCAGCAGGGTCCGGGCGCTCTCCCCGTCATGGAAGGCCAGGGCCGCGCGCATGTTCTCGCTGATCACGTCGGTCAATTGGTGGAGCACGCGCAGGGACGACCTCGACTCGCTCAGGTAGGTCGAATAGATCGTGATCACCGAGGAGATCAGCAAGGCCAGCGCCGCACTCAAGCCCAACAGGACTATCAGCTTGTAGCGAATCGAGATCCTGTCAAACATCTGCTCTGCCGGTCATGCGCCTGCGTGGATCACCGGGCCGGAACAGCCCCCGCAGGGCAGGTCTTGTTTATTGTTGTGCTCAGGCCCGGAACCGCACGCACACCGCGCAGACCCCAGGCCGCCCGGGAGATGTTACCCCAAGCCCGGGAGTGATCCTGCCTGTTGCAGGGCGGGGTGTCTATCTCGAGGACTTCTCGAACACCTACCCACCCGCCGCCGCCATCAAGCACGGATACCTTCTGGCATGCAAAAGAATGAATCGCCATTGCCCAATAGACATATTCCCCCCAACACACCTGACGCTGCGCGGTGAGGTTGCGCAGCGCCGGTCATATCCGACCTTAGGACACCTCTTGTCTGAAACTGCCGCCCAACTTCCCGAATGGCATAATCACTGCTATCGTTACGGCCATGTCTGAACCTTTGCGCCCATCCTGCGCTCCCGCAGCCTTCCCGGTCGTTGGCTTTGGCGACGCCATGGTGCCTGCCCCTTAGCTGCGACATGGGGCCTCTCATGAACAAGCTCGATGGGCAGACGGAGATGCCAGAGCCCTCCAGTCCGCATACTCGTGGCAGCATTCTCCGCTCAGACCGGAGGACGACCAGTGACCGCGAGGCTCACCCCGACCGCAAACCAGGCTGTCTGCCGTCGGCGGCGCTTGAACACCGGGACGCTCCATGATCCAGGCACTTGAGCCGTACTCCCGCCAGATGGTGGAGGACTTGTTTTTCGTCTTCCCCGAATGGAAGAGCTTTCTCTCCGTTGTCACGGAAGACGGCCTCAACTTCTTCCTCATCGAAATCTCGCCCTTTCCCGGCGCCAAGGCCGGCCCACTTGGCATTACCTCTCTGCACAACGAGGAAATCACGGTCTCCTTTGACTCCTGCCACCATCACTACGCTTCAGTACTTCCCTCCTCCCAGGAACCGACAGGCGCCATCACCTTCATACAGCAACTGCTAAATGAGGATCTTGCAATCGTTTCGTATCTTTGCAGCGGCGACGATCTAATCAAGGACGGCGTATTTTCCGGGTCAGCCGTACCCGTGGCGGAAATCCCGAACACCAACTACGAGTACTACTACGCCAATGCTCTACGCATTCGGTCATGGAAAGGCACCTACGACGACGACTTCCCCGCGCCCTATGTCAGCAATAAGCCAAATCGCTGACCCGCGCCACACCCCAACAACCCAGCAAACCGGCGCAAAGGGCCGCGCGGTTCGCGTGCATCCACGTTAGGCGATCATGGCCACATACGATCGAAAGGACTCCTTCGAAGCGGAACAACTACATCACACCGCATCGGATGACGACATCGGTGAGATGCAGCGCTTGGTCAACAGCGGCCACTCGCTTGAGCTTTTCGGCGAACTCGGTCGAGCCCCTCTCCCTGTGGAAGGGCTGCATTACAAATGCCGTGGAATGGCTTCTTGCGTCAGCCGCTCACTTCAACATTGAGGTGCATCACTTGGACCCCCAAGACCTTCTCTCCAACGAGTTTGTTGTTTGCTGGGATACAGAGCTGGCCAGCCTTCTCATCGCTCACCCCGACGCAGCCAAGTTCCCTGAGGCTCTTGTTCAGATTCGGTCGCAGACGCTTCAGGGCATGAGTTGGCAAGAGGCGTCTCAGTTCATTGGCGAACGCCTCATGCTGTTGATGCCGGAGCTCCGCGCGCGCTACCTCGACCCTTCCATTGACATGCTTCGCGGTGCTGCCTGAACACCCTTAACAGCTAACGGCCTTCGGCCGCGGGCAAACTCGAGCATCAAACCGATGACCAAGCACCTTGATGAGCTGAAGTATTGGCGTAAGGTCTGGAGAAGGGCGCGTACCCTGCGCGTCGATGTCTCCGGCGAAGCCTGGTGCAACCATTGGCACCAGCACCTTGACTGGGACGGCCGGGGCAGTCGCAGTCGCCTTGAGCACAGAAAGCACATCAGGCCGTTGATGCGTGCCTTCTCAAGAGTACGGCAAGAACTGGCGCACCAGGACAAGCCACATCAGGTCTATGTGTGCATCCATCCGATCGATCCGGGCTCTGATGCAATCTATGTACACACACCCAATCCTCACTCCGAGTTCCCTGCTCACTTCGACGACTTGAAATTCATCTCCGTGCTACCGCCATTGCTGATGGGCCTGATTTCTTTGGCGCACTACCAGGTAGGTATTGGGGAGTACAAGGGGCAGAAGTGGTACACCGTTCTTCCGAGGCAATGCTGATGCACCGAGATCGGTACAAGGGTTCCGCCGGGAGGAGGAGCATGAAGGACCTTGGACTTCTGCTTATGCTGCTTCCCGCCATTGCAGGTGCAGAGGTCATGGATAAAGTCGGCACCTTGAGTCTTGTTTGGTCGTGGGGCGTGGGGCTGACAGCTGCCGGCTATATGGCGGGCCGCTATCGCCCTTGGTTGTTGGTTGGGGTTTTTCTTTTACTGCTCGTTTTATTCGGCGCCTTGATCTCCGACGTCACGTCCGCAGACATAGGCCCCACCATCCAGAGCGAGGCGGGGTCGTTCTACATCGGCAGCGTCTGGACCTTCCCTTTTCTAGTCGCACTCAGCGCAGCCCTTGGTACGTGGTTTCGTCGTCAAGCGGCGCACCCCGAGCCAACCCCTGATGCCCCGCGCAAGCCATGAGCACTCATCCGACAAAACCGCGCAGCGTCGCTTTGCATTGCACAGTGGACCTCAGCATGGATAGCGACGCGACGGTTATTGCATTGGTCGAGGCGGCATACGCTGAGGTTGCCCGGCCCGAGCATTTCACAAACCACCTGCACTGCGACGAATGCGCAGAGCACGACCACACCCTTCTGGGTGGTGAGCGTGGCAGCCTGAACTTGGAGCACGTCGGCAAACCAGAGTGGGACCCTCTGTCCTTCTGCACACCTCAAGGCAAGGCGTATTACATGCCCGACCTGGTCCGGCTTGCCCTTGCGGATAGGGCAGAGTATGCCCCTCCATACTGGCGACAACTGCTGACCCACCTTGCAGGCGACGGCCCACGCAGCGCCCTGATTGCCTACTGCACACCTCCTCAACGTCAAGCCGTTGCAGCTTTTCTTGAGCACCTCATCGACACGCGCCCCTGCGAAGTCGAGTTTCATGATTCAACCGATGAACTCCTTCGCGTGCATGGATACTGGACCGATGAGACTTCATGGGTCGGCCGAACGGACACCCGCAACGCCTCCAGTGACCGTGGAGCAACACATGATACGTAAGCCGATACGCCTGGCACTTGGCGGCGCAGTGGCCGCTGTCGCGCTGCTCATCTCGTTCATTGCCGGCGCCTATATCGGTTCCGTTCAGTTCTGGCAGATGAATAGTTCCACCAGAGCCTACCTGTTGGTTCGCGATCTGCAGGAAATACATGCAGGATCTTACGAGAAGCGGGTCAAGACCAAGGAGATGGAACTTGACATTGAGATAATGCAAGCTCTCAGTTTTCTGGAGTCCGGACACCCCTGGTTATTCTGGCCTTTCTCCGAAGGATATGATCACGACACGTACTTACGCACCGTTGCCCTCTATCGGAAGGCACATCCACCCATCACAGCAACGCTAGACTGTTGCGAAGACGAAGAGCTGAAGAAGGGCATGGACGCCTATCGGGCTGAGGTGGCACGTCGAACAACGCAACTCATCGAGCGGTATGGCAATTAATCCGGCGGCAGGCACCAACGTCCATCGCCAACTGGGTTGAACCGACTGGACATGCGCGTGCTCCAGCCCTTGGCGCAGGTCATTTACTCGACACCACACCCCGGCCAATCGCCCTCGACGAAGCCCGTGGTGATCCGGCGTGTCGAGTGCTCTTCATCGGGCTGCGCAGCCCCTCCGGCGGGCCTTCCTGACTTGAAAGGGCCCGGGCAGGCCGCTACCCCGCCCCGCCCGGCTTGCCCAGCATCGCGCGCAGGTTGGCGATGCGCGCCTTGGCGTCTTCCCTGGTCACCGGCTCGGCCGACTTGCGGTCGCTGCGCCGGATGCCGTCCATGCCCATCTCATCGATGAAGCGCGACGGGTCGCAGGTGCGCACGTCGCGGCCGGCCTTGCGGCGTTCGCAGTAGCTGATGGTCAGGCTGCGCTGGGCGCGGGTGATGCCCACGTACATGAGGCGGCGCTCTTCCTCGATCTTGTCCTCGTCGATGGAGGACTGGTGGGGCAGCAGGCCTTCCTCCACCCCGACCAGGAAGACGTGCTTGAACTCCAGGCCCTTGGAGGCGTGCAGGGTGGCGAGCTGGACCTGGTCCAGTTCCTCGTCGTCCTTGTCGAGCATGGTGATCAGGCTGATGGTCTGGATCATGTCCATCAGGGTCTTGCCGTCCTCCTCGCCCTTGCGGCCGAGCCAGCCGGTGAAGTCGCCCACGTTGCTCCACTTGGTCTCGGCCTCGCGGGGCTCGCAGCTTTCGTACAGCCAGGCCTCGTAGTTGATGGCCTTGACCAGGTCGTTGATGACCTGCCCGGCGGGCTCCCGCGGGGCGCGGTGGGCCATGCGGTTCATGAAATGGCAGAACTCGCGCAGCCCTTCCAGCTGGCGGGCCGCCACGTGCTCGGCCACCCCTTCCTCGAAGACCGCGGTGAACAGGCTGATCTTGCGGTTGGTGGCGTAGCGGCCGAGCGACTCGATGGTGGCCGGGCCGATGCCCCGCCGCGGCACGGTGACCGAGCGGATGAAGGACAGATCGTCGTCCTCATTGGCGATCAGGCGCAGGTAGGAGCACAGGTCCTTGATCTCGGCGTTTTCGAAGAAGCTGCGCCCGCCGGAGATGGCGTAGGGGATCTTGTGGTTGCGCAGCTGCTGCTCGAACAGGCGGGCCTGGTGGTTGCCCCGGTAGAGGATGGCGTAGTCCTTGAAGTGGGTGCGGTGCTCGAACTTGTGGGCGGACAGCTTCATGACCACCGACTCGGCCTCGTGCTCGGGGGTCTGGAAGGCCACCACCGTGACCGGGTCGCCGGCGCCGTGCTCGGACCACAGCTTCTTCTCGAAGAGCTTCTCGTTGTTGGCGATCACCGTGTTGGCGGCGTGCAGGATGCGCGTGGTGGAGCGGTAGTTCTGCTCCAGCTTGATGACCTTGAGCTTGGGGTAGTCCACCGGCAGCTGGCGCAGGTTCTCCACGTCGGCGCCGCGCCAGGCATAGATGGCCTGGTCGTCGTCACCCACCGCGGTGAAGGCGCCGCGCACGCCGGTGAGGAGCTTGAGCAGACGGTACTGGGCCCGGTTGGTGTCCTGGTATTCATCCACCAGCAGGTAGCGCAGCTTGTTCTGCCAGCGCTCGCGCACCTCGGGGTGCTCGTCGAAGAGCTTCACCGGCAGGCGGATCAGGTCATCGAAATCCACCCCCTGGTAGGCCCGCAGGGTCTTGTCGTATTCCATGTAGAGCAGCGCCGCGGCGGAGGAGATCTCGTCGTTGGCGAGGTGGGCCGCCTCGTTGGGCTCGACCAGCGCGTTCTTCCAGCTGGAGATCTGCCACTGCAGGGCCTTGGCCCGGCTCTTGTCGGTGTTGCCCGTCATCTCGGCGATGATCTGGGTGGTGTCGGTCGCGTCGAGAATCGAGAACTGGGGCTTGAGCCCCAGCAGCGCGGCCTCCTGGCGCACGATGCGCACCCCCATGGCGTGGAAGGTGCACACGGTGAGCCCCTTGCTGCCCCGCCCGCCCATCAGCTTGGTGATGCGCTCAAGCATCTCCTTGGCCGCCTTGTTGGTGAAGGTGATGGCCGCGATGTTGTGGGGGTTGAAACCGCACTCGGTGATCAGGTAGGCGATCTTCTGGGTGATCACGCGGGTCTTGCCGCTGCCGGCGCCGGCCAGCACCAGGCACGGGCCGTCCAGGTAGTGGATGGCTTCCCGTTGAGGGGCGTTGAGGAGGAGCGACATGGTGTGCTGCAAAGGTCGGGCTGAAGCTGGGATGGCATTCTACCGCGCCCTGCAGGGGGCTCCGGATTGTTGTAAGCTCGCCCGATCATGTCCGTCTTCACCCCCGTCACCGACGCCGACCTCGCCGCCTGGCTGAAGAACTACGCCATCGGCCGCCTGGACGACCTGCAGGGCATCTCTGCCGGCGTGCAGAACAGCAACTTCTTCGTCACCACCAGCCTTGGCCGCTACGTGCTGACGCTGTTCGAGACCATGCCGCGGGCCGAGCTGCCCTTCTTCCTGCACCTGATGGCCCACCTGGCCCGCCACGGTCTGCCGGTGCCGGCCCCCATCGCCAACCGCGACAACGAATACCTCGGCACCCTGTCGGGCAAGCCGGCCGTGCTGGTGACCCGCCTGGCCGGCAGGTCGGTGATGGAGCCGGGCACCGCCCACTGCTCACGCATCGGCGCCATGCTGGCCGGCCTGCACCTGGCCGGCATGTCCTTCGGCCGCAAGCAGGGCAATGCGCGGGGGGCCGAGTGGCGCCAGGACTGCGCCGCCCGGGTGCGCAGCCACCTGCCCGATGACGAGCGCGCCGAGCTGGACGCGGAGATCGCCTTCCAGGCCGGCTTCGACCTGCGGCGCCTGCCCCAGGGGGTGGTGCACGCCGACCTGTTCCGCGACAACGTGCTGTGGGACGGCGACTTCATCGGCGGGGTGATCGACTTCTACTTCGCCGGCGTGGATGCCCTGCTGTTCGACGTGGCCGTCACCGTCAACGACTGGTGCGCCGGGGCCGACGGCCAGCTCGACACCGCCCGGGTTGCCGCGCTGCTGGCCGGCTATGCCGAGGCGCGCCCCTTCACGGCGGCCGAGCGGGCCGCCTGGCCGGCCGTGCTACGCGCCGCCGCGCTGCGCTTCTGGCTGTCGCGGCTGGAGGATTTCCACCAGCCACGGGCCGGCGAGATGGTGCTGGTGAAGGATCCGGGCGAATACCGGCGCATCCTGCGACTGCGCGTGGAGGCCGGCGGGCTGCCGGCCCTCCCCCTGTGATTTTCCTTCTGTCGCTGACTGCCGGTTTGAACTGGGCCGCCAATTTGGGCTAGCATCTCGGTGCGCTGCAACATCCTGATTTTTCATTCCGTTTTCCAACGCCCCACCATGAACGAACCGGCCCATCCGGCACCCCACCCCCACAGCGACGCCCGCCACCCCGCGTCGCGCCACGTGCCGCCCACCGAGGCCCTGGTCTGGCTCAAGGCGGGCTGGCGCACCTTCACCGGCAATCCGGGCGTGTGGGTGGCGATCAGCGTGATCTTCACCATCATGCTGTTCGTGCTGGGGCTGGTCCCGCTGCTGGGCTGGGCGGTGGTGCTGATCGGCTTCCCCATCATGGTGGCGGGCATGGTGCTGGGCTGCCACGACCAGGCCGCCGGCCGGCCCCTGCGCATCGAGCACCTCTTCGCCGGGCTGCGGGTGCACTCCGGCAACCTGGCCCTGGTGGGGGTGTTCTACCTGCTCGGCGGGCTGATCGCCGGCTTCGTGTCGGCCATCATCGGCGGTGGCGCGGCCCTCACCGGCTACGTGGTCGGCGCCCTGGCCGGCCTCGGCCTGGGCCTGATCAGCGGGGTGGTGCTGGGCAGCATGGTGTTCTCCATCCTGTGGGTGCTGCTGATCACCGCCCTGTGGTTCGCCGCCCCGCTGGTGGTCTTGCGCGACACCCCGCCCCTCGACGCGATGAAGCTGTCCCTGTCGGCCTGCTTCGGCAACTTCGGCGCCTTCGTGCTGCTCGGGGTGCTGATCTACGTGCTGATCTGGGTCGCCATGATCCCCGCCGGCCTGGGCGTGCTGGTGCTGGTGCCGGTGCTCGCCGGCACCCTGTACGCGTCCTACCAGGACATCTTCGGCACCCCGCCGGCGCTGCCGGCGCCTGCCGAGGCGCCCACCGCGGAGTAAGCCATGCAGGCACGCATACTGCCCGCCCACCGCGGCTGGGCCTGGATCCTCGACGGCTTCAACCTGTGGCGGCGCAACCCAGCCCTGATCACCTTCCTGGTGTTCGGCTCGTCGCTGGCGCTGCTCGTCATCGCCGCCGTACCCTTCATCGGCCAGGTCCTGATGTCGCTGATCATGCCGGCCCTGTCCCTCGGCATCTTCAACGGCTGCAAGGCGGCCGCCGAACGCCGCAAGGCCGGGCCGGACATCCTGGTCTCCGGCTTTCGCCAGAACTTCCCCGAACTGGTCAAGATCGGCGGCCTGTACCTGGCCGGCACCCTGGCCGTGATGGGCATCAGCCTGCTCATCGACGACGAGATGAACATCAAGCTGTCCAAGGCCCTGCTCGGCAAGACCGACTGGGACGATGCCCTCGACGACCCGGCCTTCAGCCTCGCGCTGCTGGTCGCCACCATCGGCTCCACGCCGGTCATGATGGCCTACTGGTTCGCCCCGCTGCTGGCCGGCTGGGGCCGCATCCCGGCGGGCAAGGCCCTGTTCTTCAGCTTCGTGGCCTGCATGCGCAACTGGCGCGCCTTCCTGGCCTACGGCGTCGGCCTGATGCTGATCGCGCTGGCTGCCGCCATCCTGATCGGCGTGCTCGAGCTGGTCTCCCCGCTGCTCGCCCTGCTGCCGGCCCTGGCCTTCCCGGTGATCTTCATCCCGGTGATCTTCGCCAGCTTCTACGCCAACGCCCTCGACGTGTTCGAGCGCATCGGGCCCGATGACGCTGCCTGACGCAGGTGGCGGCCCCCTGGGCCTGTTCGGCGGCACCTTCGACCCGATCCACTACGGTCACCTGCGCCTGGCCGAAACCGCCCGCGAAGCCCTCGGCCTGGCGCGGGTGCGCCTGATCCCCGCCGGCCAGCCACCGCACCGGGCGGCCCCCGGCGCCAGCGGCGCGCACCGCCTCGCCATGGCCCGCCTGGCCACCGCCGACAACCCGGCCTTCGAGATTGATCCAGCCGAGGTCGAGGCGCAGCAGGCCAGCTTCACCATCCTCACCCTGGAACGCCTGCGCGCAGCCCTCGGGCCGGAGCGTCCGCTGGTCCTGCTGCTCGGGCTCGACGCCTTCCTCGGCCTGCCCGCCTGGCGGCGCTGGGAGGCCCTCTTCGACTTCGCCCACATCGCCGTCGCCAACCGCCCCGGCTACAGCCTCGACAGCGCGGCCCTGCCACCGCCGCTGGCGGCACAGCTGGCTGCCAGGCACGCCACCGCGGCCGGGCTCGGCGACACCCCGGCCGGGCGCATCGTGCCCTTCTCGATGACGCCCCTGGCCATCTCCGCCACCGACATCCGGAGCCGGGCGGCGGCGGGCCACAGCCTGCGCTATTTGCTTCCGCCGCCGGTTCTTGACTATATTTCCCTGCATCAACTCTATTCCTGAATCAATGGACATCAGCCAATTCGAAAGCCTCGTCGTATCCGCCCTTGAAGACATCAAGGCCAAGGACATCGAGGTCATCAACACCACCCGCCTGACCGCCCTCTTCGAGCGCGTCATCATCGCCACCGGCGACTCCAACCGGCAGACCCGCGCCCTGGCGCGCAACGTCGCCGACAAGGTCCGCGAGGCCGGCGAGCAAGTCCTCAGCATCGAAGGCGAAGACTCCGGCGAATGGGTGCTGGTGGACCTGGGCAGCATCGTCGTGCACGTCATGCAGCCGGCCGTGCGGGCCTATTACAACCTCGAGGAACTGTGGGCCGGCACGCCACTGCGCGCAGGCCGCCCGTCCATCGCCCGCAGCGCCTGAGCGGCACGCGCCGCCGCCAGCGCTCTCCGACGCCATGAAACTCCTGCTCGTCGCCGTTGGCACCCGCATGCCCGACTGGGTGGACACCGGCTTTGAAGATTTCGCCCGGCGCATGCCCCGCGAGTTGCCGCTGCAGCTCATCGAGGTCAAGGCCGAGCCGCGCACCACCGGCAAGACCGTCGAAGCCATGATGGCGGCCGAGGCGGTGCGCATCGAAGCCGCCCTGCCAGCCCGCTGCCGGCGGGTCATCCTCGATGAACGGGGCGAGGACATCAGCTCCCGGGCTCTGGCCCGGCGGCTAGAGAACTGGCAGGCCGGCGGCGACGACGTGGCCATCATCATCGGCGGCCCGGACGGACTTGACCCCACCCTCAAGGCCAGCGCCCACGAGACCATGCGCCTGTCCAGCCTGACCCTGCCCCATGCCCTGGTGCGGGTCATGCTGGCCGAGGCCATCTACCGGGCCTGGAGCCTGCTCAAGAACCATCCCTACCACCGGGAATGAGATGAGCCATCCGCCGATCTACCTCGCCTCCAACAGCCCCCGCCGGCGCGAGCTGCTCAAGCAGATCCACGTGGGCTTCGAGCCCTTGCTGTTCCGCGGCGCGGGGCGCCACGACGACGACATCAACGAGGACACCCGCCCCGGCGAGGATGCGGTCACCTACGTGCAGCGGGTCGCCCGGGCCAAGGCCGAGGGCGGCATCAAGCGCATCCGCTGGCGCAACCTGCCCCCGCGCCTGCTGCTGGCCGCCGACACCACCCTCGAGCTGGACGGCGAGATCATTGGCAAGCCCGACAACGGTGAGCACGCCATCGCCATCCTGCGCGAATTGTCCGGACGCACCCACCAGATCCTCACCGCCGTGGTGGTCACCGACGGCGAACGCTACGCCCAGCGCCTGTCCACCAGCCAGGTCCGCTTCCGCCCCATGCAGGACGCGGAGATCCGGCGCTACGTGGCCACCGGCGAAGCCGCCGACAAGGCTGGCGCCTACGGCATCCAGGGGCGCGCGGCCGTCTTCGTCGAAGAGATCCGCGGCAGCTACACCGGCATCATGGGCTTGCCCCTGTTCGAGACCGCCGCCCTGCTGCAGGAATTCGGCTATCCTCTCTGACCGGCTGCGGTTTCACCCAGACAGCCGGGCCATTAGGAGAGAGACACTGACCAGCGCGTGGTTCACCACCACGCCACCGATGCCGGACGAGCGGCGATCGGCGATGGCTTCGCACGGGGCCATCGCCCATCTCCGTTTGCCACCCGCATCATGTCCGAAGAATACCTGATCAATTTCACCCCTCAGGAAACCCGCGTCGCCCTCATGCAGCAGGGCGTCGTCCAGGAAGTGCACGTCGAGCGCACCGCCAGCCGCGGCATCGTCGGCAACATCTACCTGGGCCGCGTCGTGCGCGTGCTGCCGGGCATGCAGTCCGCCTTCATGGACGTGGGCCTGGAGCGCACCGCCTTCCTGCACGTGGCCGACATCTGGTCTGACCGCCATGCCGGGGAAGCCGTGCGCCCGATCGAACGGATCCTGTCCGAAGGCCAGAACCTGATCGTGCAGGTACTCAAGGACCCCCTGGGCACCAAGGGCGCCCGCCTGTCCACCCAGATCTCCATCGCCGGCCGCATGCTGGTGTACCTGCCCCAGGACAAGCACATCGGCATCTCCCAGCGGATCGGTGACGAAGCCGGCCGCGAAGCCCTGCGCGAACGGGTCAGCCGCCTGCTGCCGCCCAACGAGCCGGGCGGCTACATCGTGCGCACCATGGCCGAGAACGCCTCCGACGACGAACTCGCCGCCGACATCGCCTACCTCAAGAAACTGTGGGCCGAGATCCGCAACCGGGCGGTCGGCGCCCGCCCGCCCTTCGTGCTCTACCAGGACCTCAACCTGGCCCAGCGCGTCCTGCGCGACCTGGTCACCGACGCCACCACACGCATCGTCGCCGACTCCCGGGAGAACTTCCAGAAGCTCACCAGCTTCGCCAGCGAATACATGCCCCAGGTTCAGCCGCTGCTCGACCACTACACCGGCGAGCGCCCGCTGTTCGACCTGCACGGCGTGGAGGCGGAGATCGAGAAGGCCCTGGCCCGACGGGTCGATCTGAAGTCCGGTGGCTACCTGATCATCGACCAGACCGAGGCGATGACCACCATCGACGTCAACACCGGTGGCTTCGTGGGTGCCCGCAATTTCGACGACACCATCTTCAAGACCAACCTGGAAGCCGCCCAGGCGATCGCCCGCCAGCTGCGGGTGCGCAACCTGGGCGGCATCATCATCGTCGACTTCATCGACATGGAGAGCCCCGAACACCGCAACGCCGTGCTCGAGGAATTCCGCAAGGCCCTGGCCCGCGACCACACCAAGATGACGGTCAATGGCTTCACCAGCCTCGGCCTGGTGGAGATGACCCGCAAGCGCACCCGGGAATCCCTCGCCCACCTGCTGTGCGAACCCTGCCCCACCTGCAGCGGGCGCGGCGAGGTCAAGACCGCCCGCACGGTCGCCTACGAGATCCTCCGCGAGCTACTGCGCGAGGCGCGCCAGTTCAACGCACGGGAGTTCCGCGTGCTGGCCGCCCCCAATGTGATCGACCTCTTCCACGAGGAAGAGTCCCAGTCCCTGGCCATGCTGTCGGATTTCATCGACAAGACGATCTCGCTGCACCCCGAAGCCAGCTACGCCCAGGAGCAGTTCGACATCGTCCTGCTCTGATGTGCCTGACATAAGCGCACCAACACAGTGCAAGCCCAGTATTGGTGCGGCTTTCCGGCTTTTTGCGCCCCGACTCGGTGCATCCAAAAATTCAATCGCCAAGAGATTGACGCTGCCATCGGCGCACCCGCAGAATCCGCGACCTCGCATTCCGGCAGGATTCCCCATGACCACGTTCCAAACCCTCCAGGCCCCCCTCAGCGCCGCCTCCAGCGCCATCCGCATCGGCTTTGAACACGGCTACGCCTTCGATGGCGACCGCGTCCGCCTCGACGCGGAACTGCTGGTTGACGATCCCGCCGCAGCCCTAGGCCAGGAATGGGCCTTGCAACTGTGGGCCTGCGACACCCCCTTCGACGGCCGTCCCGTTTCCGCCGCCAAGATCGCCGAAATACCGCTTGCCGCGCCCGGCGACAGCGGCACCACCTGGTTCAGCGCCTCCACCGACGCCTTTCCGCCGGCTGGCCGTGCCGACCACAACCTGGTGCTGATCCTCGCCGCCGGCCAGGATGGCTGCTTCGCGCAGGTCCAGGACTACGTCAACTTCCCCCGCGCCGAGAGCTTCATGCAGCCGCGCCTCGACGGCACCAGCAGCTTCAGCCTGGCGGAAGACGGCGTCACCATGGCGGTGGAGCGCATCAGCAACCCGCGCACCGAAGACAACCTGAGCGGCTCCCTGGCCCTGGAACTGTGGGCCCTGCCCGCCCCCTACCAGGCCGGCGAGCCGGAGGGTCAGCCCCTGGTCAGCGTCGCCCTCGGCAGCCTGGCCGGCCAGCAAGCCTGGCAGGATCTGGCCTTCACGCAGGCCCTCGCCACCCACCCCGCCGGCACCTGGCACATCGCCCTGCTGCTGCGCGAATGGTCGGCCAAGGGCTACGTGACCCGTGACTTCAGCAACTTCCCGCTGCCGGTCACCTGGAACGCCGCGCCTGCCGCCGCTGCACCGGCAGAGGAAGCACCGGCCGCCGCGGCAGTTACCGCGGAAGCTCCCGCCAAAGCTGCCGAATCTGCGGCCGAGCCGGCCGCGGGCCCATCCGCGAGCAAGGCCAAGCCGGCCGCCAAACCCAAGGCCGCCGCAGCTGCTGCCGCGGCGCCGGCCAGCGTATCGATCAACACCGCGACCGCCGCCGAGCTGGCTGCCGTCAAGGGCCTGTCCAAGGCGGTGGCCGCCGCCATCGTGGCCGCCCGCCCCTTCAAGAGCCTCGACGAACTCGTCGGGGTCAAGGGTATGGGCGTGAAGAGCTTCGACAAGCTCAAGGGCAGCCTCAGCCTCTGAGCACTGGATGCGGGCGGCGCCAGCCGTCCGCCTCACCTCAGCCTGGCGCGGGCGGCGCGGTGCCATCCGGCACCCACAGGCGCTGCCCCTGGGCCTCCTCCCAGCTCAGCCAGGCCCGCACATCAAACTCCAGCTGGTGGTAGTCCGGCTCCATCCGGCAGCACAGCTGGTAGAAGGCCTTGTCGTGCTGGCGCTCCTTAAGATGCGCCAACTCATGCACGACGATCATGCGCAGAAACTCCGGCGGCGCCTCGCGGAACAGGGTCGCGACACGGATCTCCCGCTTGGTCCTGATCTTGCCTCCCTGCACCCGGGCCACCGTGGTATGGGTCCCCAGGGCGTTGTGGATGCTCTGCAGCTTGCCATCGAAGCCCACCTTGCTGAGCGGCTCGGCATTGCGCAGGTAGCGCGACTTCAGCTCAGTCACGTATTCGTACAAAGCGGTGTCGTTGCGCACCTCATGCAGGACCGGGTAGCGGGCACGCAGCCACGGCCCCAGCTGGCCCTGCGCCAGCAGTGACCTGACCTGGGAGACCAGTGACTCGGGGTAGCCGTGGAGATATTTCAGGGCAAGCTGACTCGGCATGGGCGATACTTGAGCGAAAGATTAAGGATTCTATCGTCCGATGCGGTGCTTGCACTCTCCCGGTTTCCCCGGGCAACATCGCCCGGATACACCGGCAAGCCAGCCCACCTCGAAATCTGGTGCCCGATACCGACCGATGCGCAGCTCCGTCCCCCTGACCGGTAGGAACCCTCCCCCCCGCCAGCACCCCGGGCTGCCGGCCGGTCTGTTTGCCGTGTACCTGCTGCTCATCACCCTGGTCATGCCCGCCGCCGGGCACGCCGCGGACGAAACGCCCCCGCCGCGCATCCTCCACATCGATTCCTACGACCCGGGCAATGCCTGGGGCCGCGAAACAGGCCAGGGGATCCGGGAGGTCCTCGGCAGCCGGGCCAGGCCAGTGGAACTGTCGGTGGAATACCTCGACAGCCGCCGCTTCCCCGACCGCAAGCAGGAGGCGATCATCGCCGATGCGCTGGGCGCCAAGTACCGCAACTTCCGGCACGACCTCATCATCGCCTCCGACAACGCGGCCTTCGATTTTGCCCTGCGCTACCGCCAGAAGCTGTTTCCCGGCCAGCCCATCGTCTTCTGCGGCTACAACAACTTCATGCCCGAGGTGATCCGCAACGTGCCGGACATCACCGGGGTCAATGAAGAGATCGACATCCCGGCCACCGTGGCCCTCGCCCTCAAGGTGCATAGCGGCATCAGGAAGCTCGTCTTCATCCTGTCCACCGGCGACACCAGCAGCGCCATGAACACCCGCGACGCAGAGAGCCGGGTCTTCCCGCTGCTGCGCCAGCAGCACGAGCTGATCGTGCTCAAGGATGCGACCATGGCCGAGATCCGCGGCCGCCTCGCCGGGCTGGGCAAGGACAGCCTGGTGTTCCTGGTCGGCCAGACGTCGGACCAGGGCGTGGGACGGGCCCTGACTCCCATCGAGAACGGCCGCCTGGTCGCCGCGGCCAGCCCCGTCCCCGTCTACGCGTTCTGGGACTTCCACCTGGGCACCGGGGTGATCGGCGGCCACGTCCTCAACGGCCGCGACCAGGGCCGCGAGGCCGCCGCCATCGCCCTGCGCATCCTCGATGATGAGGCGCCCGCCTCCATCCCGGTGAAGATGAGCTCACCGACCCGCGACATCTTCGATCACACGGTGTTGCAGCGCTTCGGCATCGCACCGGACAGCCTGCCCAGAGGCAGTACGGTCATCAACGCGCCGATCGGCTTCTGGGACCGGCACCGCACCGAGATCCTGGCAACCGCGCTGGTCCTGGCCCTGCAGACCGCCCTGATCCTGTCCCTGGTCCGTGTTGCCCGCCAGCGCCGCCAGGCCCTCACCGACCTCAACCGCGAGCGCGACCTGCTCGAACAGCGTGTCGCGGAGCGGACGGCCGAACTGGCCGACATCAACACCCGCCTCAAGGCCGAGGTGGACGAGCGCCGGCTGGCCGAGAACCGCCTGCAGGAGGCCGTACGCTTCAGCGACGCGGTGCTCCAGGCCTCACCCGTCCCGATCGGCGTCTACGAGGCGGCCGGCCCCTGCGTGATGGCCAACGCAGCCTACGCGCGCGTGGTCGGAGCCACCCTCGCCCAACTGCTGGAACAGAACTTCCGCCAGCTCGAGACCTGGAAAGCCGCGGGCCTCCTGGACGACTGCCTGCACGCCCTCGACAGCAACATCCAGCAGCAGCGGCAGATCCACGTGGTCACCTCCTTTGGCCGCGAGATCTGGGCCGACTGCCTGATCCTGCCGGTGCAGATCCGCGCCGAGCGCCACCTGCTGATCCAGTTCGTGGACCAGACCGAGAAAACCCGCATGCTCCGCGAGCTGGAACAGAACCGCCAGCAGCTCGAGGAACAGGTCGGCCTGCGCACCGCCGAACTGCTGGCGGCCAAGGAGCTGGCCGAAGCCGCCAACCGGGCCAAGAGCAGCTTCCTCGCCAACATGAGCCACGAGATCCACACGCCCCTCAATGCGATCCTCGGCTTCACCTCGATGATCCGCGGCAAGATCGACGACACCGGTCTGCAGATGCGCCTGGACAAGGTCATCAGCGCGGCACGGCAACTGCACCTGGTTCTCGACGACATCCTCGACCTGGCACAGATCGAGGCCCGGCGCATGCAGATCCACGAGCGGCACTTCATGCTGGCCGAGCTGCTGCAGGACGTCCTCCGCGCCACCGGCGAAAGCCTGCGCAGCAAGGCCCTGGACTACCGCGTGGACATCACCGGCATGCCCGCACAGCTACGCGGCGACCGGGCCAGGCTCGCCCAGATGCTGATCAACTACATCAGCAACTCGGTGAAATTCACCCCCTGCGGCTTCGTCGCCCTGCGCATCCGCATCCAGGACTATCGCGGCGAGCGCCTGCTGGTGCGTTTCGAAGTGGAGGATTCCGGCATCGGCGTGCCCCTGGAGGACCAGGAGCGCATCTTCCTGAGCTTTGAGCAGGGCGACGCCTCGCCGACCCGCCAGCATGGCGGCAACGGCCTCGGCCTGGCCATCAACCGCCAGCTGGCCGAACTGATGGGCGGCCGCAGCGGCGTCAGCAGCACCCCGGGCAAAGGCAGCACCTTCTGGTTCACCGCCCTGCTCGGACGCGTTCCCGAAACCTGAACGCCCCTACAGCCAATCCACCAGCGACACCCCGAAACCGAAGGTGGTCTGGCGGTGGTTGTAGTCGATCAGGGTCTCGCCGTAGCCGCTGAACAGCTGCAGATAGCCCTTCAGGTTGCGGTGGATCGGGAAGCTCCAGTCCAGCTGGGCAGAACCGCGGCTGTCGAACAGATTGCCGCGCAGGTTCAGGCCGATGCCGTGCTCACCCAGCTTCCACATGGCCTGGATGTCGCCATTGCCCAGGTAGCGGGTGATGTCCGGGTTGTCGTCGTTGCTGCTCTTCTCCTCGAAGCGGTGCCAGCCGCGCAGCAGCAGCGCAAAATCGCCCCGCTCCACCCCCACCTGGGTCATCAGCCGGTTCCAGCTGCGCGACAGCGGCTGGGCGCGTCCGTTGGACTGGTGGTTGATGCCCACCGACAACATCTTCACCTTGAAGCCCAGGCCCGCATCCAGGTTGCTGCGAAACACCGCCATCAGCTCGGGCTCGTAGTCCGTCTCGCGGAAGGGCGAGGAATTGCTCTTGTTGTACACCTGCCAGTTGGATTGCTGGGTATAACCCAGCCACAGGTCACCGTGGTGGCCCACCAAGCCTTCCCACAGCTTGGTCTTGAAACTGATCTGATACTTGGCCTCCACCGGCGCCACGTCCATCGGCTCGGTCACCGTGTGGTCCCGGGCCGGCGACCCCGGCTGCCGGTTGGGGGTATTGCTCCATCGGCCCAGCAGCAAGTAGGTCGGCCGGTACGGACGGATCAGGAAGGTGCCACGCTTGTCCTCCGCATCCAGCTCCCAGCGGGCGCTCAGCGCCGTGTTGCCGGTTTCTACAGCGGGTGGCGCTTCCTGGTGGGGCCGCCCCACGGCCTGGTCATAGCAGGCCAGGCGTTCGGTATTGTCGGCAATGGCGGCACAGGTGGACGGTTCGCCAGCGTAAGCCTGCGAAACGCAGCACAACAGGATGAAGAGCGCGGCGCTGCCAGGCCCCTTCGATCGATTGGGATGCCGCATCAAGAACACTCCGGAGCAGGTCAGGGCCTCGAATTGTGGGCGCCACGCGCCATACTGTCGAGCCGGAAAGCCTCTTAAGCGGAGAACAGATGAAGTCCATACGGGCCCTCGAGCGCGGACTCGAAGTCCTGCGCCTGCTCGAGCAGCACGAAGGCCGGGCACTGCAGGATCTGCACCTGCGCACCACCCTGCCCAAGCCCACCCTGCTGCGCATCCTGCACACCCTCGAAGCCGCCGGCCTGGCCTGGCGCGCCATCGGCGACGGACGCTGGCGACGCAGCGTGTCCCTGCACATCGGCAGCCGCCCCGCCGAACGCAACCTGCGCTTCGCCGAGCTCGCCGCCCCCCACCTCGCCGCCCTGCAACGCAAAGCCTTGTGGCCTTCCGACCTGCTCATCTACGACAACTTCCAGATGGAACTGGCCGAAAGCTCCCGACGCCTCTCCGGCCTGGCCATGAACCCGCGCTACCAGATCGGCTTCCGGGTGGACCTGATCCTCTCCGCCCCCGGCCGCGCCTGGCTCGCCTTCTGCCCCGACGCAGAACGCGAAGCCGCCCTCGCCCACTACGCCGAACATCCCCCCGCCAACCCCCTGAGCGCCCGCGTATTGAAAGCAGGGCTTGACGCCCTCCTCACCGAAACCCGGCAACAAGGCTATGCGGTCCGGGATCCGGGCTTCGGCGGTGCAGAGGAAGACATCAGCGTGTTCGACGACGGCTTCGACGCCATCGCCGTCCCCATCCTCACCCCGACCGGCGTCCCCGGCTGCATCAACCTGGTGTGGCCACGGCGGTACAAACTGCGCAGCAAGGTCGTGGAAGCGCATCTGGAGGATTTGCAGGGTACGGCGAGGGCGATTGCGGAGGGGTTGGGGGAGGGTCGGGGGGGAGGCGGTGCGTAGTTTTGGCGGGGTGAGGGGAGCTGCGGTCCCGGGCAAGGGTTGGTGGTTGCTGGGCTCAAGCCCGATGGGTGAGGGGCGGCTTTTCGGCCTTTGCTGACGCTCATGGTCAGCAGACGGAGTGGCAGCTATGCGGCAGTCAGCTGTCGCCCAGGCTACGTCAGGGCTGAACGACAGCTTTCCCGGCTGCCAGCAGACTGGATCCGACCCAAAGCGGACGTTCGATCTGGAACGTCCGATGGCTGCTTCCAGCGATTGCGGTCGTTGGTGTTCGAAGGCCCAGTCTACGCTGAACAGCGAAAAACAGTTGTAGTCGCCGGAGAACGTATGCAGCGTCAAGATCGGCGGTTTGGGCCATAACTGCGCCGGGCTCAGCGCCGAGTCAGCCTTGAAGCACTATCTCCGACTGATAGGACTGAGCTCTCCGAGGATCATACTCAGCCGTCTGAATCAGGCGTAGCGGAAGCCACCTCTTCAGCTAGTTCGTCGAGCACGGCAAACACGCCAGCAAGGTCGTCGTGATAGGAAGCCGTGTAGCCAGGCATAAACACGCATCGCCCACCGTCTTGGAGTCCAAGCCCCCGTATGTAGTCGCGATGTTGCAGCCAGTACATACCCATCGCTTTCGGGTCTAGTCCACCAGGTAACTCTGTCTTGGTCGCAACGAAGCCGCCCTCATCTCGACCTGTATGGAACGGGCTACTCAAATGAGATAGGCAGTGATCGAGGAATCGGAGCACATTATCGTCATCGATCTGCGGATTGAAGCAAAAGCCGAAGACATAGTCGTTCATCTGCTTCGATATCCCGCCGAGGTCCTCAGTCCCGACTTCATCGTAGTGGCCGCAACCGACGCCTGCGCCATTCGGAGCGAGCGCATTGCTGAGCTGATAGATCACGAACGAAGCGGCGAAGGAGCGTGCAGCGGCGACTCGAAGTGACATCGTTGTGTCGCCGTGCTCGGATCCGGGGTCCCGCGAAGCCTGTTCATGAAGATGGACAAAGGCCTTGCCTAGGAGCGCGTCTACGGGAACTTCATACGCTTCTGTAATGAAGTTCCGTCCAGTGTCAATGTAGGAACGCTTGAAAAGTGCAAAAACGCGTTGAGAGAGCTTCCTCATCCCTAGTAACGCCAGTCGACTGACCGACCCGGACGTCGGAGCTGACATGTCCTGGTCGACGATGAGTGCTGTGTGTAGGTTGTACAACTGACCACCGCGATCCGCCGAGCACTGCAACCTGAACAACATGAGATCGTTCCAGCCCAGTACGCCACGGTCTGTGCTGGTAAGCCGCTCCAGCAGGCCTTTGCCAACGAAACCTTGCTCGCCAAAGATGCGCCGCGCGATCTCTATGACGTTTTCCGGACTGTTTGTCCGTCGTCGGCCAGCCGTACGCCCCCAGCCTGCGCGATCCAACAGCAGCAACAACGAGTAAATCGACCTCGGCCGCAGGCCCCGATCATCGTTGTCGAACGACGAATATCGAGGCACGTACTCGACGAGCGTTTCAATGGCGTCTTCGGCGGTCGCGCTAGTGAAGTCGTAGGCCTGACTGACCAGCACTCGCCAGAACTGGTCGTGCGCTTGCTCTGTTCGTTCCAACAAAAAGTCCGCCTCTACGAGTACCGAAGCAATGGATTGCCCCTTGCGAACTCGATCCACAGCTGTTTGGTAGAGAACAAAGGTCTCTTGCGGCTCCGGCGTTGCAAATCGCACGATGAGCTTCAAGTAGTTCTCCAGGTTTCTGGTGCCGCCCTTGTTGAAACACGCACGAGACCGAAGGACCGACTCTTCAACGTTGCGCCCGTCGCCTAGCTCTAATATCCCCACATCAAACAACTCTTCTAGCAAGAACTTGGCAGCTCCTTGGTGCTCTTCCTTAACCTGTGCAAAGCCTTTGGCGTTCTTGAACCCCGGATCGTCGTACTCCAGCTTAACTGAGAAAATACCACTGCGCCCCTCTGTCTCCTCGGCGTATATGCGCCTGAACAACCCTGGATAGTTCAAATGCAGCAGCATCAGGTTAATTAGGTCACGCTTGTCGAAGTCGGTACGCCCCAGGTTCGTCTTCTCAATCTGCATGAGAAGAATCGCATTGATGAAGCGCTTGACCTTGCGCAGATCGCCGACCAAAGGCAGGTACTTTGCCGCAGAGTCGCCATCCAGAATATTCGCAAGCTCATTGAGAACGGCACCAAGCTTGACCATCGTGTCTGACGGCACTGAGCCGAGCTGACTTTCGGCGCGTCCCCAGTCACGCCGCAGAAAATTGCGGATACTGGAACTATCCACGAACAAGCTCAGTTTGACTGTCACAAACTTCTCAAGGAATTCACGCGCTCTGGATCCTTCCTCCTTGCCGCCGGCCAGTACCTCAGTGTCATAGCAAAGGACGTAGGTCGCTTGCGACAACTTGAATGTGCGCCGAGTTGCGAACAGGACGTTGTTGACGGTCTTTGCGTCCAAACGATCTAAGTCGTCGATGACAACAATCACTCGTCGACCAATGCGACGAAGGACCTCATCAATGTCATCAAGCAGTTCATCAACAGTTTCCTGCGATGGCTCCAGGGAAAGCTTGAAACCTAGGAACGAAACGTCCGCCTTCCCCTTGATGAGTCGAGAGTATCGGGAGGCTGCTGGACGGAACTCCGGTGCAAAGACCTTGCTCTGAATCGCAGCAGACAGGTCGCGAATCAAGCGATCGGCAAGATCTGGCTCCGACGCATATCGCAGGGGCTCAAACCGACAAACGATCACCTTGTCCGCAGCTCGTTCCCAGTAGCGCTCGGCAAGATTAATGAAGCTGGTCTTACCCACACCCCACGGGCCATCGACACCGAATACCAATCCCGAATGCGCACCGCTTGCGAGGACTGTCTCTGCGAACGACTTTGCTTGGGTCTCATTCGAAAGCAGATCGTCGTTCTCGCGTCCGATCTCTTCGTCCGCAAGGAAATGGAGTTGCGAAGGAGTCTGCCGCCTCCTAGGCCAATGCCGCTGGACGAGCGGGGACAAAAGCGCAGTGCAGAACAGCAGAAGAGCAACTGGCGCCCAATACGGGTCCGACGCTTTTAATGCTGCATGGAACTTAGAAAACCAAGGCATGGCCAACTCGTTTGACCACGCTCCCAAGCACATTGCGATGAGTAGGTCGAGACGAAGGCTTCGCCCCATTTGTACAGCAGAAATATGCGCACCACGATTGACGGCGTATACCACACAAATCGCCAGCCCGATGAGAACCAGTATGCCCCTTGCACAAAGGGAAAAGTCGGCTATCGCAGGAGCAAACGCAGTTCCTAGGTAGTAAGCTGCCCTGCAAACTTCTGCGGCTACAAAGCCCACAACGAACATCTTGGTAAAGACCAGAAGTTCCGGCATCTTCATCGTGTGCTTGGTAGCCGCCATTCACCATTCCTCCTTGTAAAGTGTGAGCGTCGCATGTTTGTGGCGATTAGTGGGGCGTGCTGGTTCGCTTCTGCCCCTGCGCTGCCCGGAAGATTATCTGCGGGCCGACGCAGACTTGCCAGGTGACGCAATCCTACAGCGCGAAGACGCCCGTCAAAATGACGTCGAACGCTTTGCTCCAAAGCCGGGAGTTCTCGCACGCAGTGCGCGCGATATATGGAAAAGCGTGGGTGTCGGACGTAGAGGAATATCGGAGATGCGCTTTACGTGTTGCCGCTCCCCATCCTCAACGGTAATTCAGACTGTTTCTTTCAGGCGTTCTGGGCGGCGGTTCGATTCATTGGTCAAAACGCCGAGGTAGCTGAAGTCGCCCGCTACGACCCCGAAGCCACTGACCGCTCGCACCTTTACCTTCCGTCGACTACCGGAGTCACCAAGGGCTGCAGGCTGATGCTGCTCAGGTCGTAGGTTGTCATACTGCGTCTGTGCCTTTACTGGCCGGTTTTCCCCGTATTCCACGTTGGATTGGCCGGGAGTTCGCCCCGGCGGGCGACCTCCTTTCTTGCTTCGCCAAGAAAGGAGGCAAAGAAGGCGACCCGCCTCCCCGGTCATTCGCTTGCGCGAATGACTCCCCTGCGCTGCTCACGCCAGGCGGCCGGCGCGGAACTCGCCCTGCGGGCTCAAACAGCCGCGCCGGACTTCCCCGCCTGCCGTTCCGCTGCTCGGCGGGTCGGAACGGGCTTTTCGCAAACACCGAGCCTTTGCTGAAGTAGTTGTTGATGATCAACGCAAAGCAAAACCCCAGCGTCTCGCACCCACCGAGCTTTCCGTAGAGGCTCGGTGTTTGCTGAAAGCCCGTTCTGACCCGCCGAGCAGCGCAGCAGCGGGCGGGGAAGTCCGGCGCGGCTGTCTGAGGAGGCGTAGCCGACGAGTTCCGCGCCGGCCGCCCGATGCGAGCAGCGCAGGGGAGTCGTCCGCTACGCGGACGACCGGGGAAGCCGGGTCGCCTTTCTTTCCCCCTTTCTTTGGCGACGCAAAGAAAGGGGTCGCCCGCCGGGGCGAAATCCCGGCCAATCCAAGGCGGAACAACGGAAAGCCGACCAGACAAAGGCCTCGAACACAGAAATCCGGACAAGCCCAAGTCCGTCCTTGGCCGAATTTCCATCCCCTCCAGCAAAACTCGATCACGCCACCGCAGAACTCAGTTCACGAACCTGTTAACTGAGTTAACGCATCGCGGATGTCAGTTCACAGCTTCGTTAACTCAGTTAACGAAGCCCGGATGTCACTTCACAAGTTCGTTAACTCAGTTAACGCACTGCAGATGTCAGTTAACGACTTCGTTAACTGAGTTAACGCTCCGCGGATTTGAGTTAACGGACGGCGTAACTCACATCCGCGCCCCCGGATGTCAAATCCGCGGTCGCTTGACTGAGTAAACCGGGTGCAGAAACGAGATCAGGCCCCCGTGGAGCCTGATCTCGCAGGGGAGCACAGCGCCCCCCGCCTGCTGAAACGAAGCAAACCTCAGCGTACTTCGCGCGGCTGCATCTTTACTTCGATGGACAGGTCGTCGTAGTACTTGCCGCCGTTGCTGTAGCCGGGCCGGTTGGCCAGGTTGTCGATTTCCAGGGTGCCGGTCTCGGCGACGTACTGTTTCCAGTCGGCCAGCAGTTCCTTGAGCTTGGCCGGTTGGGCGGTGGCGAGGTTGCGGCTCTCGGTGCGGTCCTTGGTGATGTTGTAGAGCTCCCAGCTGCCTTCGCCCCAGGGCGTGTTGGCGTAGACGATCTTCCAGTCGCCCTTGCGCAAGGCCTTGCGGCCGCCCAGTTCCCAGCCCACCACGTCGTTCTTGCCGCGCACGCCGGGCGCCTTGCCTTGCAGGTAGGGCAGCATGGACTTGCCCCGCAGGGGCAGCACTTCACGGCCCTGGTATTGGGTGCCCGGGTGGTTCACGCCGGCGATCTGGTAGATGGTGGGGGCTACGTCCATCACGTGGGCAAACTCACGCTTGATGGTGCCGCCTCCGATGCCCGGCCCCCAGGCAATGGCGGGCACCGAGATGCCACCCTCGTACATGAAGGACTTGTAGAGCTTGAAGGGTGTCGACCCCACCTGCGCCCAGCCCGGCCCGTACTCGATGAAGGAGCCCCGCTTGCCGATGTTGGCGGTGCTGTTGTCCATGTCCTTGTGGATCCACTCGCGGGTGCGGCCCACGTCGTACACCGAGTTGCCGTCGGCGCCGTTGTCGGACATGAAGAAGACGAAGGTATTGTCCAGCTCGCCCTTTTGCTTGATGTAGTCGAGCACACGGCCGATCTGGCGGTCCATGTTGTCGATCATGGCAGCGTAAACCGTCATGCGGCGGGCTTCGGAGGCCTTTTGCTCGGGCGTCAGGCTGTCCCAGCGGGGCCAATGGGGGTGGCCTTCGTACACAGGCGTGTCGGCGGGGACGAGGCCGAGCTTCTTCATGCGCTCGAGGCGTTCCTTGCGCAGCCTGTCGTAGCCTTCCTTGTAGCGGCCTTCGTATTTGGCGATGTCTTCGTCGGGTGCGTGCAGCGGCCAGTGGGGCGCGGTGAAGGCCAGGTAGGCAAAGAAGGGCTTGCCGGTGTCTTCGCCGTTCTTCATGTACTCCAGCAGCTTGTCGGTGAAGGCCACCGACGAGTAGAAGCCGTCACGGGGGATGTCGATGGCCTTGCCGTTCTCCCGATACACCGCCTTGGGCGGCTTGTCCGGGTCCAGGGCGACGATACCGCTCTGGTCGCCCCAGTGACTGGCGCCCCCCATCACCATGGCGTAGGACTGCTCGAAGCCACGGGTGGCCGGGCTGAACTGTTCGGGCACACCGAGGTGCCACTTGCCGGCCATGAGGGTGCGATAGCCGCCATCCTTGAGGATCTGGGCCATCGGCACGACGCGGTCGTTGAGGTAGCCCTCGTAACCGGGCTTGCCCTTCTGTTCGGCGGTGATCAGCTCGGCCATGTCGCCAAAACCGACCAGGTGATTGTCCGAGCCGGACATCAACATGGCCCGGGTGGGCGAGCAGAAGGGTGCGGCGTAGAAACTGGTCATGCGCACCCCGGTGCGGGCCAGCGCGTCCAGGTTGGGCGTGGATATCTCGGCGCCGAAGCTGCCCAGGTCGGTGTAGCCCAGATCATCGGCGACGATCAACAGGATGTTGGGGCGCTTGGCTGGAGCGCTGTCGGGCTTGGCAGCAGGTGCGGCGAGCGCCAGGGCAGGCGCCCACAGGGTGGCAAGCAGCAAGGGCAGGGTTTTCATGGTGTCTCCTCGGGATTCTTGTGTGGCCGGCGCACAAAACCGGCTTACACATTCTTGGATAAATCTCGAGATTGCGCAGATCTCTATCCACGCGTTCCACCACGCGAAACTTAGGCCCTCCTTGCCACCATGAACTCGCCGAGGATCCGCCCGGTGTGGGAGCGGGCCACCTGCACCACGCTTTCCGGCGGGCCTTCGGCGACGATCTCGCCGCCGCCGTCGCCACCCTCGGGCCCCAGGTCGATGAGCCAGTCGGCTTCGGCCATCAGGTCGAGGTCGTGCTCGATGACCAGCACCGTGTGGCCGGCGTCGGCCAGGCGGTGGAGCACGTGGATGAGCTTTTCCACGTCGGCCATGTGCAGGCCGACGGTGGGTTCATCGAGCACGTAGAGGGTGTGCTTCTCGGGCGGCAGGGGGCGGCCGGGGCCGGCGGCGGATTCACCGGCGCGGCCACGCACCTTGGCCAGCTCGGAGACCAGCTTGATGCGCTGGGCCTCGCCGCCACTCAAGGTGGGGCTGGGCTGGCCGAGGGTCAGGTAGCCCAGGCCCACGTCCTGCAGCAGGCGCAGCGGGTGGGCGATGGAGGGATGGGCGGCGAAGAAATCCACGGCCTCCTCCACCGCCATGCCCAACACCTCGGCGACGCTCTTGCCCTTCCAGTGCACGGTCAGGGTTTCGGGGTTGAAGCGGGCGCCGCCGCAGGCCTCGCAGGGCATCTTCACGTCGGGCAGGAAGTTCATCTCGATGGTGATCTGGCCCTGGCCCTCGCACACCGGGCAGCGGCCGGCCCCGGTGTTGAAGGAGAAGCGCGAGGCCGTCCAGCCGCGCATCCTGGCCTCGGTGGTCTCGGCGAACATCTTGCGGATGGCGTCCCAGAAGCCGATGTAGGTGGCCGGGCAGGAGCGCGGCGTCTTGCCGATGGGGGTCTGGTCCACCTCGAGCAGGCGGCCGATCAGCTCGCGGCCTTCCAGCCCGGCGCAGCCCACCGGTGCGCCGGCGGCCAGGCTGGCGTGCAGCACGTCGCGGGCGAAGGTGGACTTGCCGGAGCCGGATACGCCGGTCACCACCGTAAGGCGGCCAAGGGGCACGCGGGCGGAGACGCCCTTGAGGTTGTGCAGGGTGGCGTTGCGGACGTGCAGCGCCGGGTGATCGGCCTCCACCGCCCGGCGCGGGCCCAGCGGGTGCACCAGGGGGTGGTTGAAGCAGCGCCCGGTGGCCGAATCCGGCGCCGCCATCAGGTCGGCCAGGCTGCCCTGGGCGATGATCTGCCCGCCGCGCACGCCTGCGCCGGGGCCGATGTCGATGACGTGGTCGGCGCGGCGGATGGTGTCCTCGTCGTGTTCCACCACCAGCAGGGTGTTGCCCCGCCCGCGCAGGGCTTCCAGGGTGTCGAGCAGCAGCTGGTTGTCGCGCGGGTGCAGGCCGATGGTCGGCTCGTCGAGGATGTAGCACACGCCGGTGAGGTTGGAGCCAAGCTGGGCGGCCAGGCGGATGCGCTGGGCCTCGCCGCCCGACAGGGTGGGCGCGGCCCGGTCGAGGGCCAGGTAGCCGAGGCCGACCTTCTGCAGGAAGTCCAGGCGGCCACGGATCTCGGACACCAGGTCGCGGCCGATCTCGGCTTCGCGGCGGGCCAGCTGCAGCGCCTCGAAGAAACCCGAGGCCTTGCCCACCGCCAGGGACGACAGCTCGTGCAGGCCCAGGTCGCGGAAGCGCACGGCCCGTGCCACCGGGTTGAGGCGGGCACCGTGGCAGCTCGGGCAGGCTTCTTCGCTGTCGGTCTCCAGCTCGCCCAGGTCCAGATCGTCGGGGTTGTCCACCTTGCCGGCGATGCGGATGCCGGTGCCGTAGCAGTCGGGGCACCAGCCGTGCTTGGCGTTGTAGGAGAACAGGCGCGGGTCGGGCTCGGGGAAGCTGGTGCCGCAGTCCGGGCAGGCGCGCAGGGTGGACAAGGTGATGAGCGGAGCGCCGGGCTGGCCGAGGGGCAGCACCTTGAGCACGCCCTTGCCGTGCTCGAGGGCGGCCTCGACGTATTCGCGCAGCAGGGCCTCGGTGTCGGGCCCGATCTTGACCATGCCCAGCGGCAGCTCGATGTTGTGTTCCTTGTAGCGGTCGAGGCGCGGCCACTTCTTCGTCGGCAGGTAGTCGCCGTCGACGCGCAGCTGGTCGAAGCCCTTGCCCCGCGCCCACTTGGCCAGGTCGGTGTACAAGCCCTTGCGGTTCACCACCAGGGGCGCCAGCAGCTCCACCGACTGCCCCGCGCAGTCGCGCTGGATCTGGGCGACGATGGCCTCGAAGCTCTGCGGCGTGACCGGCACGTCGCAGTCGGGGCAGTACTGGGTGCCCAGCTTGACGTAGAGCAGGCGCAGGAAGGGCTGGATCTCGGTGAGGGTGCCCACCGTGCTCTTGCGCCCGCCGCGGCTGACCCGCTGCTCGATGGCCACCGTGGGCGGGATGCCGAAGATCGCATCCACCTCGGGGCGCGCCGAGGGCTGGGCAAACTGGCGGGCGTAGGCGTTGAGGGATTCCAGGTAGCGCCGCTGGCCCTCGCCGAAGACGATGTCGAAGGCCAGGGTGGACTTGCCCGAGCCGGACAGGCCGGTGATCACGGTGAACTTGTCGCGCGGGATGTCCAGGCTGATGTTCTTGAGGTTGTGATGGCGGGCATGGCGGATGGTGATGGCCTTCTGCGCCACGGCCCGGTAGCGCGGCGCCGGCTCGGCGACCCGCGGCGCGGCCTGCATGGCCGACAACTGGGCGGCGTAGTCGGCCAGGGCCTTGCCGGTGTGGGAGGCCGGCGTGGCGATGAGCGCGGCCGGCGTGCCTTCGGCAACGATCATCCCACCGCCGCTGCCGCCCTCGGGGCCGAGGTCCACCAGCCAGTCGGCGGCGGCGATCACGTCCAGATTGTGCTCGATGACCACCAGGGAATGGCCGGCATCCAGCAGCTTCTCGAAGGCCGACAGGAGCCGCGCCACGTCCTCGAAGTGGAGGCCAGTGGTGGGCTCGTCGAACAGGAAGAGCAGGCCGGGCCCGGTCTCCCCGTCGCCGGCCTTGCGCTTCTTGCCGGCGAGCTGGGCCGCCTCGGCCAGGTAGCCGGCCAGCTTGAGGCGCTGGGCCTCGCCGCCGGACAGGGTGGGCACCGGCTGGCCAAGGCGCAGGTATTCCAGGCCCACGTCGGCCAGGGGCGCCAGGGCGGCGAGCACGGCTTTTTGGTCGGCGAAGAAGGCCAGGGCCTCGGAGACGGTCATCTCCAGCACGTCGGCAACGCTCCGGCCGCGCCAGTTGAGGGCCAGGATCTCCGGGCGGTAGCGTTTGCCGTCGCAGTCGGGGCAGCGCAGGTAGACGTCCGACAGAAACTGCATCTCCACGTGCTCGAAGCCGGAGCCGGTGCAGGTGGGGCAGCGCCCGGTGCCCGAGTTGAAGCTGAAGGTGCCGGGCGTGTAGCCGCGGTCCTTGGCCTCGTCGAGGTTGGCGTAGAGCTTGCGGATGGCGTCCCAGGCGCCGACGTAGCTCACCGGGTTGGAGCGGGCGCTCTTGCCGATGGGGGACTGGTCCACCATCACCACGCCCTTCAGCGCCTCAACGCCCACCAGGCTGTCGAAGGCACCGGGCGGCTCGGCGGCCTGGCCGAAGTGCTTGGCCAGGGCCGGGTAGAGCACGTCCTGTATCAGGGTGGACTTGCCGGAGCCGGAGACGCCGGTGATGCCCACCAGGCAATGCAGGGGGATGCCCAGGTCCACCCCGCGCAGGTTGTGCTGGCGGGCGCCGCGCAGGCTCAGGCGCGGGGCGTCGGCCGACACCGGACGCAACACCCGGCGGGCATCCACGCGCTTGCGGCCGGCCAGGTAGGCGCCGGTGAGGGAGGCCGGGTCATTGGCGATCTGTGTCGGCGGGCCATAGGCGACGATCTCGCCACCCCGCTCGCCGGGGCCGGGGCCGATGTCGAGCAGGCGGTCGGCGGCCAGCATGAGCTGCGGGTCGTGCTCCACCACCACCAGGGAGTTGCCGGCATCGCGCAGACGCTCCATGACCCCCAGGATGCGGTTGATGTCCCGCGGATGCAGGCCGATGGAGGGTTCGTCGAGCACGAACAGGGTATTCACCAACGAGGTGCCGAGGGCGGTGGTGAGGTTGATGCGCTGCACTTCGCCGCCGGACAGGGTGCGCGACTGGCGATCGAGGGTCAGGTAGCCGAGCCCCACTTCCTGCAGGTAGCGCAGGCGGCCGCGGATCTCGCCAAGGAGCAGTTCGGTGGCCTCGTCCAGCGGTGCGGGCAGTTCCAGGCCGGCCACGAAGGGCACGATCTCGTCGATCGGCAGGGCCATCAGCTGATGGATGGCGAGGCTGCCCGCCGCCGACGGCAGGCGCCACAGCAGGGCATCGGGCTTGAGGCGGGCGCCGTGGCAGGCGGGGCATTCGGTGTAGCTACGGTAGCGCGACAGCAGCACCCGGATGTGCATCTTGTAGGCCTTGCTCTCCAGCCATTCGAAGAAGTGGCGCACGCCGTACCAGTAGCGCGGCCAGGAGCTGTCCCAGTTCTTCCACTTCTCGTCGCCCTCCAGCAGCCACTGGCGGTGCTCCGGCGGCAGGTCGCGGAAGGGGATGTCCATGGCCACGCCGTGCTTCTTGGCCATCTTGGCCAGGTCGTCCTGGCATTCCTTGAAGCTGGGGCTCTGCCAGGGCTTGACCGCCCCCTCTTCGAGGGTCTTGGACTCGTCCGGGATGACCAGCGAGAAGTCCACCCCGATCACCCGCCCGAAGCCGCGGCAGGTGTCGCAGGCGCCGATCGGCGAGTTGAAGGAGAACAGGCTGGGTGTGGGGTCGGAATAGGCGATGTCGCAGTCGGCGCAGTGCAGGCCGGTGCTGAACTTCCAGCGCTGCTCGCCGCCGTCGTCCAGGGCGTGCACGCTGAGGCGGCCCTGGCCGGTGCGCAGGCCGGTCTCGAGGGCTTCCATGACCCGGGCGTGCTCGGCATTGCCGAGGCGGAAGCGGTCCTGCACCACGTGCAGCACCTGGCCTTCGCGGGCATGGATGCGGGTGTAGCCCTGCTGGGCCAGCAGGCCGGTGATCTCTTCGTCGCTGAAGTTGGCCGGCACCGTGACCGGGAAGCTCACCACCAGGCGCGGGTCGCCGGCCGCCGCGGCGCGGGCGGCGAGATCGTCGAAGATGCTGGCCGGCGTGTCGCGGCTCACCGGCTTGCCGCAGCAGCGGCAGTGCAGGCCGGCAGCCCTGGCGTAGAGCAGCTTGAAGTGGTCGGCCAGCTCGGTCATCGTCCCGACCGTGGAGCGGGAGGTGCGCACCGGGTTGGTCTGGTCGATGGCGATGGCCGGCGGCACGCCTTCGATGCGGTCCACCTGGGGCTTGTCCATGCGGTCCAGGAACTGCCGCGCGTAGGGCGAGAAGGTCTCGACGTAGCGGCGCTGGCCCTCGGCATACAGGGTGTCGAAGACCAGGGAGCTCTTGCCCGAACCGGAGACCCCCGTCACCACCACCAGTTCGTTGTGGGGGATGTCGAGGGACAGGTTCTTCAGGTTGTTCTGGCGGGCACCGCGGATGCGGATGGCTTCGGCGGCGGCCGGCGAGTGGTCATGGTCGGCGCTGCAGGCGGGATCGGAACACATGGCGATAGGTGAATGAAAACACAGTACGCATTGTAGTGTCTTCCACCCTTCCGTCGCCGCCCCTTAACCTCCATTAGCGCCCATTTGCGGCAACCCCGAAGGCTCAGGGGTTGATCACCCGGTCGATGGCGGCCTCGTCCACCAGGGAGCAAGGCTGCACGCAGCGGGCCTCGGACAGGTAGGCCAGTGCCCGGGCGGTCACCGCCAGCACCAGGTGGCTGTCGCCGTCAGCGATCAGGATCAGGTGCTGCTGCGGCCCGAGCAGGGCGACAAAGCCGCGCATCACGCTGCCACTGGGCAGGCTGATGGCAACCGGGTCGCCGACCTCGACATCCTCCCACTCGGGTAGCAGGGATTGCTCGCCGATGAAATACTGCTTGTGCTTGAGCACCCACAGATTCTGCACGTCAGCCACCGGCGTGAGAGCCGGCACGGCGACCGGCCGGCGCATCGGCGGCGGCAGGGGATGGCCGGCGATCAGCGCCGCCAGCAGGCTGCGGACCATGGTGAGGCCCTCCACCACCTTCTCGTCGCTCAAGCCGATCCAGCGCAGGCCGTCCTCCAGGCCGGCCATCAGCGCCCGCATCTGGGCCTGCAACTCGGCCCGGGCAGCCGCGTCCGGGTGGGCCCGGGTAGTGCTCAGCAGGCGGTTGGCCATCTGCACCCGGGCCGCCCAGCGCGGGCTCTCGGTGCCGTAGCGGTAGGCTGCCTTGGCCAGCACATGGACCCAGTAGCCCTCCACGAAATCGCGGGCGGCGGCGCTGTCATCCGGACTCAGCATCAGGTGGATGGCGCGGCTCGCCTGATGCAGCGCCACCTCGCGACGCTCCAGGCGCCCCGCCTCGCCGGCCAGGGCGGCGGCACGTTCGAGGGCATGGCGGCGGCGCGCTTCGATCAGCCCCTCCGCATTGACGAGCGCCGCCTCGACATCCTTCTCGCCGATGCGCGGCGCCTTGGCGAGCTCCATGGCCAGGTGCAGCAGACCACGGCATACCGGCAATTCCGGCGAACAATCGGGTGCCAGGCTGCGGCCCAGGTTGCCGATCAGGTCAAGCAGGCGCAGGGCCGCATGGCGCGGTTCGGCCAGCAGGGTTTCGCTGCGCAAGGCCAGGCGCAGGAGCGGGATCCGCAACTGGGCGACAACCGCCTGGAGCGCTGCCGGCAGCACGTCCTTCCGGACTGCGTAGTCGCAGACCGCCTCGATGACCTCCACCGCAACCGCCCGGGCGGGTGACAACAGGGCGCCCAGCTCGCTGGTTCCCAGGGACTCCGGCATGCCTTCGCCAAAGCGCTGGCGCTCCCCGAGCCAGGCCTCGATGCGGTCGATCAGCACGGCGGCCAGCCCCGCATCCAGGTTGCTGCGCCCGCCCCGCATCTCCTGACGCCGCGCCATGACGGCCAGGCGCAGGGATTCGACTGGGTGGATCGGCAGGCTGCTGCGGGCCGCGGCGGAGTTGCTCCAGGCGGCCCCGTCGTTCTGGCGCGGCACCGCACGCACGCGCGCCGGCTCGCCCCCCGCCGTCGCGAGCCTTTGCTCCAGGGCACGGTAGAAGGCACACAGATGCCGCCCCAGGGCAGGCTCGAGAAGGGGGATCAGCTTGAGCCCCTCCGCCGGACTCAGGCCTTCCCTGTCCTTGAAGGCACGCAGCGCGCGGCACACAGCCTCCGTACCGAGGGGCAGTTCCTCCGGCGGAACGGCATCCACCCCGGCAAGGAGCGGCCGCATGCGGATGTTCAGCGCCGACAGCTCCCTTTCGCAAAAGGTGTGGAGACGCTGATCGAGATTCATCAGTTCGACGGAGTAATCGAGGTCCTCGTCGTGCACCAGGCTGATCCTCGAGGCAGTCAGCCCCCTGGCTGCTTCAAAGCCGGGACGCCCGCCACCGCAAAGCTCATCGAAACATTCGCCGGCGGCTTTCACGAAGGCCGTGCGCCAACCCGGATGATGGACGACCTCCTCGACGGCGGCACCCAGGGCTTCAAGGAAACCCTGCCGGCAATGGGCAATCAGGACGTTGGCGGGAGTGGCCGGCGACGGGCCGGCGGGCTTGAGCGACTGCATGGAAGGCTGAGAAAGTCAGAATGTCACAGATTGTGATACAGCAATCCTCAAAGAAAACACGGCATGGGAGTTGCTCCGTGATCTACGCCATGACGCGCCCCACGGCGAGCACCGAAGTGCAAAAATCTGTTGAAGATCCTCCAGATCTGGCCGTTAGACCCAGTTCGGCGCATTTCCTCAATGGACCTGCCGCGGGTTGCACGGCATCGCATTCATGCCCACCATGCCCGTGCCGAACTCAATTCCCCGGCCCGTGACATAGTGACGGCGGGGAGAGAGAATCGTCGGGCAAAACTCGCAGCCTTCCATAAAATGCCAAAATTGATTTTTTTGGCAAATTCAACATTTTGCCGCACACATTGTTGATCACGCTCATGAACACTGCCGTCGATACGCGCTCCCTGACTCACACCGAACTCGAAGAGGCCCTGGCATCCGTCCGGATCCCCGCCTATCCCGCGACCGTCGCCGAAGTCATGCGCGAGGCCCAGAAGGACGACCCCCAGGTCAAGGTTCTGGCCCGCATCATCTCGTCCGACGTGGGCATGTCGGCCCTCGCGGTCAAACTGGCCAATTCGCCCATGTTTGGCAACGGCGGTCCGGTGAAGAGCGTGCAGCAGGCGGTCAGCCGCCTGGGCACCAGCAATATCCTCAACGTGGTCATCGCGGTCGCCCTGCGCAACACCACCACCGGCCTGCCGGCCGATCTGATGGAGAAGTTCTGGGCACGCACTTCTACCCTGGCACTGGCCACCGGGGTGCTGGCGCGCCGCCACATCGGCATCTCGCCCGATGCGGCCTACACCTATGCCCTGTTCCATGACGCGGCGATCCCGGTGTTGATGCTCAATTTCCCGAAATATGCGGAAATCTGCGGTGAAGCCCTGGATGATCCGGAAAGCCTGATTCCGATCGAGCGCGAGCATTTCAACTGTGACCACGCGGTGGTGGGCTGGCTGCTCGCCCGCAGCTGGGGCCTGCCGCCCCTGATTGCCTCGGCCATCCGCTATCACCATGACCCCGAGGTCTACATCCTGCCGGAGAAGGAGTTGCCCTCCAGCGCCCTGGCCCTGATCGCCGTCACCGTGATCACCGAGCACGCGATTGCCGACCTGACGGGCAATGCCGCGCCAGTCGGCAGCAAGGTCTTTGAAGACGCCAGGATGTTCCTCGGCAGCTCGGACGCGGACATCGATGAGTTCCGCGAGATCATCGCCGCCGCCCTGGTCTGAGACCATGGCCTGAACCAGGCGGCTCACCCAACAAAAAGCCCGCCGGATCACGGCGGGCTTTTTGTTGGGCTTGGCTGGCAGGGTGCCCGGCCTATTCCTCGGCAACGACCTTCTTGCGGGCGGCGGGCTTTTTCGCCGCCGCGGGCGCCTTGGGCTCCTTCTTCTCGAACTCGAAGCCGACCTTGCCATCGTCACCCCTCACCAGGAAGGCCGAGAACTTGCGCTTGGTGCGGCTGGAGACAAAGCCCCTCAGCAATTCGGTACGCCCCGTATCGAGGAGCTTGTGCATCTGCTCGCGCTCGATGGGCTGCTGCAGGATGATCTTGCCGGAGCGGAAATCGCAGGACTTGTCCGGCCCCACCGATTTTTCGCAGACATAGGAAAGACCGTGCTCGTACACCTGGGCCTGGCACTTGGGGCACTGGCCAAGGGAGTCCTGCCCGGAGAAGTCCACCGCCTCGGCCGCCTCGTCCTCCTTGGGCTGGCCAAAGTCGAACTCGGGCTGCTGGTCGTCATTGAGACGGATCTCGGCGTTGAACAGCCGCCCCATCTTGTTGCGGAAACCCAGCAGCGGCCCGACCCGGCCGGTGGCCAGCAAGGTTTCGATCTCGGATATCTCGAACTGGCGGCCGGCAACGATCTTCCAGGCGCTCCAGTCGCAGGCCTGGCAGGCGAACTTCTTGTAGTTCTCCTTCACCAGGCCACCGCACTTCGGGCAAGGCGTCTGCAGGGTGGCGAAATCACCGGGCACGGTATCCGACTCGTAGCGCTTGGCGCGCTCGACGATGTCCCGCGTCATGGCCTGGATGTGCTCCATGAACTCGGCTCGGGACAAGGCCCCCCGCTCCATCTGGGCCAGCTTGTGCTCCCACTCGCCAGTGAGTTCGGGCGAGGTCAATTCGTTGGTGCCGAGGCCGCGCAGCAGGGTGATCAGGGAGAAAGCCTTGGCCGTCGGAATCAGCTCCTTGCCGTCGCGCAGCATGTAGGTTTCGCCGATCAGGTTCTCGATGATCTGGGCGCGGGTGGCCGGCGTACCGAGGCCACGTCCGGCCATGGCGGCGCGCAACTCCTCGTCGTCCACCATCTTGCCGGCGCCTTCCATGGCCGACAGCAGGGTGGCTTCGTTGTATCGCGCAGGCGGCTTGGTGACCAGTGACTTGAGCAGGATCTCGTCGGTGCTGACCTTCTCGCCCGGCGTCACGGCCACCAGCTGGGGCGTGCCGCCCTCTTCGTCGTCGGCCACGGCGGCAGCCTTGCCATACACGGCCAGCCAGCCCGGATTGACGAGGATCTTGCCCTCGGTCTTGAAGGCCTCGCCCTCGACCCGGGTGATGCGGGTGGTCACGCGATATTCGGCGGCCGGGTAGAACACGGCCAGGAAGCGTCGGGTGACCAGGTCGTAGATCTTGGCCTCAGCCTCGGACAGGCTCTTGGGCGCCGTGCCGGTGGGGATGATGGCGAAGTGGTCGGAGATCTTGGCGTTGTTGAAGATCCGCTTGTTGGGCTTGGCCCAGCCCTGCTTGACGATCTCGTTGGCAAAGGGGGCGTAGCTGTCCGGCAGACCGCTCAGGATGCCCTTCACCTGCCCCACGTAGTCCTCCGGCAGGGCGCGGGCATCGGTACGCGGATAGGTCAGGACTTTGTGCTTTTCATACAGCGCCTGAGCCAGCTGCAGCGTGGTCCGGGCCGAGAAGCCGAAACGGCCGTTGGCTTCCCGCTGCAGGGAGGTCAGGTCGAAGAGCAGCGGCGACAGCTGGGTGGAAGGCTTGGACTCCTCCTCGACGGTACCCGGCTTGCCCTCGCACTTGGCCTTGATGGCCTGTGCGCGTGCCTTGTCCCACAGCCGGAAGGCAGTGGCATGCTCGGCCAGCGGCGTGCCCTCCTCGGGCTTCCGGAAGCCTTCGTCGAACCAGCGACCGGCGTAGGCACCTGCGGCGCAGCCGAAGCTGGCCTCCAGCTCCCAGTAATCGGTGGGCTTGAAGGCGCGGATCTTTTCTTCACGCTCGACAACAAGCGCCAGGGTCGGTGTCTGCACACGCCCTACCGTGGTGAGGTGGAAGCCGCCGGTCTTGGAGTTGAAGGCGGTCATCGCCCGGGTGCCATTGATGCCGATCAGCCAGTCGCTCTCGGCCCGGCACACGGCGGCCTCGCGCAGGCCCTCGACGTCGGCGGCGGCACGCAGCTGTGCGAAACCGTCGCGGATGGCGCCGGCCGTCATGGACTGCAGCCACAGGCGCTGCACCGGCTTGCTGGTGCCGGCATGCTGCACGATGAAACTGAAGATCAGCTCGCCCTCGCGGCCCGCGTCACAGGCGTTGATCAGGCCGGTGACGTCCTTGCGCTTGATCAGGCGGGTGAGCAGCTTGAGCCGGTCTTCGGTCTTCTCGATGGGATTGAGCGCGAAATGCGGCGGTATCACCGGCAGGTGGGCAAACGACCACTTGCCGCGCTTGACCTCGAATTCAGCGGGCACTGCGAGCTCCAGCAGGTGACCCACCGCGGAAGAGAGCACGTAATGCTCGGATTCGAAATAATCCTTTTCCTTGGTGAAACCACCGAGGGATCGGGCGATGTCCGCCGCGACAGAAGGTTTTTCCGCGATGATCAGCTGCTTGCTCATGCCTGTAGGGTGCCTCGTGACGCCTTGCTGGAAAGATGTAAACACGCAGCTGCACGCCCCTTCGCGGGGCGCTCGGCAAACCGGTTTACTGGCGCTCGGGTTGTTGGGAGCTGCGGCGCATCATACGGAAGGCCGCGCCGGGCTTGCAAGCCGACGGCCATTCAATGCACCGGGTATGACTCCTGCCCCTCTTCCTCCTCAGCGGATTCATTGAGCAGTTCGTCGAGGATCAGGCCGTTGATGGGCCGGTCCTGCTGCCACAGCACCATCAACACGATGACCTTGAGGTTCTCCAGCTCAATCTCGGTCTCGCCGAGGGCCAGGGCCCGCTCGACGATCATTTCGCGACACTCGGAATCAAGGATGCCGCTGTTCTCGAGGAACAGCAGGAAGCCACGGCACTCGACACCCAGGCGGACCTGTTCGTCATCGGCATAGATACGCAGGGAACCGGCACGGGAGAACTGGGCCGGCCGCTCGCCGTCGGAAAGCTGGCGCAGGCCGGAGAGCCACTCGAGGGCTTCGGTGATCTCTTCTTCCTCGAAGCCAGCGGCCGTCAGCTTGCGGGCCAGTTGCGCGGGTTCAGGGCACGCGTCGGCGTGGACATAATTCTCGAACAGGTACACGAGGATATCGAACATGGCGCATGGGCCTGAGGCCGGTCATTTTCAGAGACGCTGGAAGCGCCCTCCGGGCAGGCGGGCAACCCGTCCTTCGAGCTCCAGCGTAAGCAGAATGGCGTAGAGCGCTTCCGGCGTCAAGCTGGTGCGGTGCACAAGCAGATCGATATCCACCGGATCATGCCCCGCCGCCTGCAGCACCAGGGCTTCCTCCCCCACCGCCTCGGCGACAAGGGGATCAAGGGCTGGCGCGGCTTCCGGCACGGCCAGGGACAGCTCCTCAAGGATGTCGTCGGCACACTCGACGAGCTTGGCGCCATCACGGATCAGGCGATGGCAGCCCCTCGCCAAGGGCGAGTGGATGGAACCAGGGATGGCAAAAACCTCCCGCCCGCACTCGGCGGCCAACCGGGCGGTGATCAGGGATCCGCTCTTCACCGCCGCTTCGACCACCAGCACCCCCCGCGCCAGGCCGGCGATGAGGCGGTTGCGGCGGGGGAAGTTGTGGGTCAGGGGCCCGGTACCCAGGGGAAACTCGCTGACGATGGCACCCTCCGCGGCAATCCGCCGGGCCAGCTCGCCATTGCGGGCCGGGTAGATCCGGTCGGCGCCGGTGCCGATCACGGCCACCGTCCGCCCCGCCCCCGCAAGGCCACCGCGGTGGGCCGCGGCATCGATCCCGAGGGCCAGCCCGCTGACGACCACCAGGCCGGCGCGGGACAGCACGGACGCAAAGGCCTCCGCATTGGCTTCCCCCTGAGGCGTGGCGCTGCGCGCGCCCACCACGGCAAGACCCGGCCGCTGCAGCAGCGACACATCACCTTTTACATAGAGGCAGACAGGAGGATCAGGAATCTCGAGCAAGCCGGCCGGATAAGCCGCATCGCCCAGGGTCACCAGGGCGTTGCCGGGCTCGTCGAGCCACGCCAGGGCCTGGGCCACTGCCGCGGAAGCATCATGCTCCAGCAGCAGCCTTGCCGCCGGCCCCCCGACCACGCCGGCCAGGGAACTGTGAGAAGCCGTGTACAGCGCATCCGGCGGCCCGAAGGCGGCCAGCAACTGGCGCTGCGCCGTCGGGCCGAGGCCCGGCGTGAGCGTCAGGCGCAACCAGGCCGCGGAGGGATGCAACCCCGGCAAGGGCCTGTGCCGCCGATCAGGGCCGGCGGACGCTGTCCGCCACCGCGGCGGGCCCGTTGCTCTCCATCACGAGGGCGTAGGCCACCCGCTCGAAGACCCGGAACACGAACACCAGTCCGTAGCGCTGCTCGGGCAGCACATAGCGCTGGGCCGGGCCGACGTTGTCTTCCCGGTACTCGGACTGACCACGGTTGCGGTGCAGGGCCAGCACGTGGCCGACCTCGATGTCGTCGCGCTTGCCGACGCTGAGGGCCAGCACGTTGTAGCGGCCAGCGCCTTCGACACCGTTATAGATGGACACCACGCGGCCGGAAACCTCGGTATCCGGGGCGTGGGGCACGTAGCTGGGCAGCTCGGGACGCCCCGCCGGCAGCAGGCGGTCACCCTTGCCGATCTCCTGTTTGAAGGAGGTGACCACCAGGCTGGCCGGCACCGGCGAACCGGGTGGGATGGACGGCAGGCTCGCCTCGGCCGATACGACGCCCGCTTCGGAAGCCACCCGGGCCTGCCCCAGGTAGGCTGCCTCATAGCCGAGGATCTCGCCGGTGACGGGATCCTTCAGCGGCTTGGACTTGCGATAAACGCTCCACTGGCTGACGCCCGGGGTGATGCGGGTCGCGAAGATGATGTCTCCGGGCCCGGTGAACACGCGCCCCTCCTGGGTGGCCACGACAATCCCGGCGGATGCGTCATCCGCATCGGCGACGACCAGCGGTTGCACCAGGAAGGGAGCGATGGCCCGCAGCGGAATGCTCTGGATAGCCGTCTGTGCGGTCTCGGAATGGACCTGCGGGAAGCGCTTCTCGTACAGCGGCTTGCTCCCGCCGAGCGGCCGGCCGAGCTTGAGGGACGGCCCGTTGCGGTCCAGCACGACGATCTGGCCCGGATAGATCAGGTGGGGATTGCGGATCTGCTCGCGGTTCAGCCGCCACACTTCCGGCCAGCGCCAGGGCTCGCGCAGGAACTTGCCGGAGATTCCCCACAGGGTGTCCCCGGGGACCACGACGTGGCTGTCGGGCGCATCGTCGGCAAGGCGGATCGGGCCGGCCGCCCCCGCGCCCGCGGGAAGCAGGGCGGCGACGCCGATGAAGAGGGCGGATATAATGCGGATCATTGGAATTGCGCTCGCTTTCGGCGGTCCAAATGGCGCTTGGCAGCATGGCCCCCGGGGCCGTGCGCGTTGCGAAGTCGATGCCCTTAGTTCAAGACGCGGGCATCGCAGATTTTGCTCAAAATTCTGCACGTAAAGTCTTCATCCGGCAATCTTTATGGCTCTCCTACCCATTCTCCGCTACCCCGATCCACGCCTGCACACCCGCGCCACGCCGGTTCAGAAAGTGGACGACGAAATCCGCCGGCTGATCGCCGACATGGCCGAGACCATGTACGAGGCCCCCGGCATCGGCCTTGCTGCAACGCAGGTCAACGTCCACAAGCGGGTGGTGGTCATCGACGTGTCCGAGGACAAATCGGCCCTGCTCGCCCTGATCAACCCCGAGATCATCGCCCGCTCCGGCGAACAGATCTGCGAGGAAGGCTGCCTGTCGGTGCCCGGCATCTACGACAAGGTGACCCGCTCCGAAACCGTTCGGGTGCGCGCCCTCAATGCCCAGGGCGAATCCTTCGAGCTCGACGCCGAAGGCCTGCTCGCCGTGTGCGTGCAGCACGAACTCGACCACCTGGACGGCAAGGTCTTCGTGGAATACCTCTCCCAGCTCAAGCAGACCCGCATCAAGGGCAAGCTTGCCAAGAAATCCCGGATCACCGCCTGATGAAAGTTGCCTTCGCCGGAACCCCCGAGTTCGCCGCCACCGCCCTTGAAGCCATCATTGCAGCCGGCTTCGAGGTGCCCCTGGTCCTCACCCAGCCCGACCGTCCCGCCGGCCGCGGCATGCAGCTGCAGCCCAGCCCGCTCAAGCAGGTGGCGCTGGCCGCCGGCATCCCGGTGGATCAGCCGGAAAGGCTGCGCACCCCCGAACAGCAGGCGGCATTGGCAGCGGCCGGTGCAGACGTGCTGGTGGTGGCGGCCTACGGCATCATCCTGCCCCAGGCGGTGCTTGACCTGCCCCGCTACGGCTGCCTCAACATCCACGCCTCGCTGCTGCCGCGCTGGCGCGGGGCTGCGCCCATCCACCGGGCGATTCAGGCCGGCGACGCCGAAACCGGCATCACCATCATGCAGATGGATGCCGGCCTCGACACCGGCCCGATGCTGCTGCGCCGCGCCGAGGCCATCGCCGCCGACGACACCACCGGCAGCCTGCACGACCGCCTGGCCTGGCTGGGCGCCGACATGATCGTCGAGGCCCTGCACCAGTTGCCGGACGGCCTCCACGCCACACCGCAGCCGGAAGGCGGTGTCACCTACGCAGCCAAGATCGGCAAGGCGGAAGCTGCTGTGGACTGGACCCGTCCGGCCATCGAGATCGAACGCATGGTGCGCGCCTTCAACCCCTTCCCGGGGGTCGTGGCCACCCATGGCGACACGCCGGTCAAGCTGTGGCGGGCGCGCGCCATCGACGCCTCCGGCACGCCGGGCGAGGTGCTGCTGGCCGAGGGCGCCGGCGTCATCGTCGCCTGCGGCGAGGGCTCGCTGTGCGTCACCGAGTTGCAGAAGCCTGGCGCCAAGCGGCTGCCGGCGGCCGACTTCCTGCGCGGCATGCCGATCGCCGCCGGCAGCCGCTTCAACTGAAACAGGGTTTTGCAGTCCATTGAATCTTTTGGGAATCGCCCCATCTAATCCCTCGCTTTCCGCTTAACTTCGAAAGGACGGATAAACCCAATGCTCGGCAACTGGCTCAAGACCTCTATCCTCATGGCAGGGATCATCGCCCTCTTCGGGGCGATCGGCGCCATGATCGGTGGCAAGTCGGGGATGCTCCTCGCCCTGGTCTTCGGCGGGGCGATGAACATCTTCTCCTACTGGTTCTCGGACAAGATGGTGCTGCGCATGTACAACGCACAGCCGGTGGACGAGACCAGCTCGCCCTACCTCTACAACATGGTCCGCGAGCTGGCCGGCCGCGCCCAGCTGCCGATGCCCAAGGTCTACATCATCCATGAAGACCAACCCAACGCCTTCGCCACCGGCCGTAACCCGGAAAACGCCGCTGTGGCGGCCACCTCGGGCATCCTGCAGATGCTCAGCGAGCGTGAGCTGCGCGGCGTGATGGCCCACGAGCTGGCCCACGTGAAGCACCGCGACATCCTGATCTCGACCATCTCGGCAACCATGGCCGGTGCCATCTCGGCCCTCGCCAACTTCGCCATGTTCTTCGGCGGACGCGACGCCGAGGGGCGCCCGACCAACATCGTGGCGTCCATCGCGGTCAGCCTGCTGGCCCCCCTGGCGGCCAGCGTGATCCAGATGGCGATCTCCCGTGCCCGCGAGTTCGAGGCCGACCGGGGCGGCGCCGAGATTTCCGGTGACCCGCATGCCCTGGCTGATGCGCTGACGAAGATCGACGCCTACGCCCGCGGAATTCCCATGGCCACCGCCGAGGCTCACCCCGAAACCGGCCAGATGATGATCATGAACCCCCTGTCCGGTGGCGGCCTGCGCGGGCTGTTCAGCACCCACCCGGCCACCGAGGAGCGGGTCGCCCGCCTGCGGGCCATGGCGCGACGCTGATACCTTCCTGCCTGCACAACCAGAACCCGGCCCCGGCCGGGTTCTGCACTTTCAGGAGGGGAGACGGAGCGGCAGGCTCACCCGGAAGCGGCTGCCCTTGCCGGGGCGGCTGGCCACTTCGATCTGCCCGCCATGCTGGCGCACGATGCGGTAGGTGGTGGACAGGCCCAGCCCGCGCCCCTGCCCCACCGGGCGTGTGGTGAAGAAAGGCTCGAAGATCCGCGCACGGGTCGCCTCATCCATGCCACAGCCGGTGTCCTCCACGTCCACGACCAGACTCTCGCCCACCTGCCTGGCCCGCAGGGTGATCTTCCCCGGCCCGCCGCCTAGCGCCCGGCAGGCGTTGTCGAGCAAGGCCTTGAACCCCTCGCACAGCAAGGTCGGATTGACCGGTATCGCAGGCAGTTCGCCATAACTGCGCACCACCTCCTGACCCGGCAGGCGGCCCGCGGCAGTGGTCCGCAAGACTTCGTCGAGCAGGGCGTCGAGCGGGTGGGGACTGACCTCAGTCGGGCCCGGGCTGGCAAAGTCCTGCAGGGCATGGATGATCTCGGCCACCCGGCCGAGCCCCTTGCCCGACTCGGAGACCAGGCTCGGCAGGTCCTCGCGGATGAAATCCAGATCGGTGCCATCCCGCGCGGCCACCCAGGCATCCTGCCGCCCCGAGCCCGCCACCAGCCGGTCGGCGGTATCCACCAGGGCCAGCAGCCGATCGGCATATTCCCGCAAGGTCCCCAGGTTGGAGGCCACGTAGCCCAGGGGGTTGTTGATCTCGTGGGCCACGCCAGCGGCCAGCTGCCCCACGGCGGCGAGCTTGTCGGCCTCCAGCAGGCGGTCGCGGGTGTCCTGCAGGGTATCCAGGGTGCGCTGCAGGGTCTGGTTGGCCGCGGTCAGCGCCGCCGTCCGCTCGCCGACCCGCTCCTCCAGACAGGCATTGATGCGCGCCAGCTCGTTGTTGCGTTCGGCCACCAGGCCGAGCAGGTTGCGCACCGCCACCACCAGCGCCGTATTGCCCGGGTCGCTGCTGTGACCGGACTCCGCCTCGTAGGCTTCCGCCGGACTCGTCCCGGCGGCCACGGCACGCATCTGGCGCGCCATGCTCTGGTCGGTATCGAGGATGTGGAAGGTGAGCCAGCTGGTCACGAAACGATGAAGCAAAGGCACTACCCGGCTCGTAGCCGAAGCACCCCGCATTTCACCGACCTGGGTCACGAAATCCGCATGGGCCTTGCGGTGGCTCTGGATATGGCGCGGATCGATCCCCGCGTCCACCATCAAGGCCTCTTCGGTTGCGAAATGGTGGAGCGCATAGCGGGACAGGCCATCCAGCACCTTGGCCAGCTCCGCCGGCTGGATCTCGATGCCGCTGGCGGCCCGCTGGGCCAGCACGTTGACCAGGTCCACCAGCTTGCGATGCTGGGCGTCCACCTCGCCAAAGCCGGTTTCGAAATAGCTCGCCCAGCAGAAGGGCTCAATCGACGCGCGGACGCTCATGCGGGCTCCTTGCCGGTGGTGGGCCCCAGGCAGCTGTGCAGTTGCTCCAGGAACACTCTCAAGGCCTCACTCAAGCACGCCACGCGCGGGGTCAGCGCCTCGGCTTCCTCCTCGCCGCGGATCGCCTGGCACACCTCCGCAGCCAGCAGGCTCAGGCGGATCGCCCCCACGTTGCCGGCGGAGCCCTTGAGGGAATGGCTCAAGCGCTCCAGTTCGGCCCGATCGGCCCGGGCGCTGGCCGCCTCGAGCTGCATGGGCAGCTCGGCATGCGTATCAGCGAACAATCGCAGCAGGCGCAGGTAGGTGGGCCACTTGCCGCGCACCATGCGCAGGCCCTGCCCCACATCCAGTCCGGCGATGGCATCCAGCGCGGCGGAACTTCCCTTCACCGGCGTGGCGCCCGGCACGATCCCGGCATCCGCGACCAGCCACTTGAGGAGGATCCGGTAAAGCGCCTCGGGCTCCACCGGCTTGGGCAGGAAATCGTTCATGCCGGCGCTCATGCAGGCCTCCCGGTCTTCCTCGAAGGCATTGGCGGTCATCGCCACCACCACCACACGGCTGCCAGAGGGCAGGCCCCGGATCTGCCGGGTCGCCTCGAGGCCGTCCATCAGGGGCATCTGCATGTCCATCAGGATCAGGTCGTAGTCGTACTGCATCGCCAGGGCCACGGCATCCTGACCGTTCTCCGCGCGGTCGATGGACAGGCCCAGGTCACCCAGCATGTCCATGGCCACCTCCTGGTTGAGGGGGTTGTCCTCGACCAGCAGGAGGCGCCGGCCCGCGACGCGACGCGCCACCGCGGCGGCCGTCTCCACCGCAGGCTCCTCGGCCGGCACCGGCAGCACGACGCCGGGGCGCTGCTGCAGCTTTGCCGTGAACCAGAAGGTGCTGCCCTGGCCGAGTTCGCTCTCGACACCGGCGTCGCCGCCCATCAGGCTGGCCAGATGGCGGGTCAGGGCCAGGCCGAGACCCGTACCACCGTACTTGCGGGTGGTGGACGCATCCGCCTGCTCGAAGGACTGGAACAGGCGCGGAAGCTGCTCGGGCGCAATGCCGATCCCCGTGTCGATGACCTCGAAACGCACCAGCAGGGCCGTGCCTTCGTCCTCGAGAACCCGGGCGCGCAGGGCCACGCTGCCATGCTCGGTGAACTTGACCGCGTTGCCGAGGTAATTGAGCAGGGCCTGGCGCAGGCGGGTCACATCACCCCGCAGCACCGGAGGCAGGCCTTCGGCATCGACGCGGAAGGCCAGCGCCTTGGCGCTCAGGCGGTCGTGGATCAGTGACTGGGCCTGGTTGAACAGGGCGACCGGCGAAAAATCCATGGTCTCGAGATTGAGCTTGCCGGCCTCGATCTTGGAGATGTCGAGAATGTCATTGATGATCGACAGCAGATGGGACCCCGCGCTGCGGATCTTGGCCAGGCGGTCCTGCTGCACGGGATCCACCCCGCTGCGCTCGAGCAGGCGGGCCAGGCCGAGGATGGCATTCATCGGCGTGCGGATCTCGTGGCTCATGTTGGCCAGGAAGGCACTCTTGGCCTGGCTGGCCGCCTCGGCCCGCTGGGTCGCCTCGGCCAGCTGGGTGGTGCGCTCGGCGACCAGATCCTCGAGGTGGTGACGATAGCGCTGGAGCTGGGCATCCAGCTCGCGCATGTCGGTGATGTCGAAGAAGGTCCACAGGAAGCCGTCACCGACGTTCGCCCCGGCCACCATGAGGGTCCGCAGCTGCCCGTCGCGGCAGGCGATGCGCAGCTCCACCGGATCATTGGTACGGCCGCCGCCCTGGCCGAGCATCACGGCGGCACGCCACACGTCCTGCGCCTGGGCACGCGCCTCCAGGGCCGGGAAGGCCTTGCGCCACCAGGCATCCATGTCGGGCAGGTCGTCGAGGGTGTAGCCGAAGGTCTGGACGAAACTGCGGTTGAGATCCACCACTTCGCCCGCCGCATTGATCAGCACCAGCGGCATCGGCGCCACTTCGAAGAGCTGCCGGAAACGGGCCTCGCTGGCCCTCATGGCAGACTCCTCCCGGTGCCGGATGATGGCGATGGCCGCCACATCGGTGGCCAGTTCCACCTGTTCCAGGTGGGGGGCCTGCGGCAGGGAGGCTTCGTCCGGATAGAGGGCGAAGGTGCCCAGCACCTGGCCGCTGCGGCTGAGGATGGGGGTGGACCAGCAGGCCTTGAGATTGAAGCGGGCGGCCAGATCCCGGTAATCGGCCCACAGCGGGTCGGTGGCAATGTCTCCGACGATCACCTTCTCGCCGCGGAAGGCCGCCGTGCCGCAGGACCCGACGGCTTCGCCGATGGCCACACCGTCGATGATCCGGTTGTAGTCATCAGGCAGGCTGGGCGCCGCACCGGTGCGCAGGTGGCGGCCATCCTCGTCGAGCAGCAGCACCGACGCCCGCACACCAGGCAGCTGGGCCTCCACCCCCGCCACCAGGCGCTCCAGCGTGGCGCTCAGGGCGGCACCGGAAGCCACCATCTCAAGCACCTGGCGCTGGGTCGCGAGGGCCAGCTCGACCCACTTGCGGTCGCTCACTTCGGTCCACGATCCGACCAGTTCGAGATGGCCGTCGGAGGCCGGCCGGCCCACCCGCAGCTCATCCCGCAGCCAGATATATCGCCCGTCGCGGCAGGCGAACCGGTATTCGAGGGCCACCTGACCCCGCTGCAGCACCTCCCTGATCCCCTCCAGGGTGGCCTGCCGGTCGTCCGGATGGATGCCATTGCGCCACCAGCCCGGCGCCAGGACCTCATCGGCGGAATAGCCCAGGATGCGGTTCATGTTGTCGCTGACGATGATGGGCTCGCTGCGCCCGTCCTGCGCCAGGGTGAGGGCATAGAAGATGGTCGGGCTGGCCTCCAGGAGATGGCCGAGCTGGCGCTCCGCCTCCAGCTGGCTGCGGGTCGCCTCCTCCCTGCCGGCCCGGTCGCGCAGGCCGCGAATCCCGAACGACAGGTCGCTGGCCAGGTCGCTCAGCAACTGCACTTCCGTCGCGTCGAAGGCGTCCTCGTCCGGCGAATAGACATTCAGCGCCCCGAAGCACTCGCCATCCAGACCGATCAGCGGCAGGGCGCAGGACGACTGGTAGCCGGCCTTCAGGGCGGGCTCGCGCCAGCGCTCGAATTCGGGATCGCTCAGGATGCGGCGGCACTGGACCGGCCTGCCCGTGCGGATGGCGCGCCCGGTGGGCCCACGCCCGGCATCCGTATCGGCCCACGAGAGCTGCAGCCCGCGCACATAGTCCATCGCAACGCCGAATCCGGCGACGAGGCTCACCGAACTCTGCTCGTTGAACTCCCGGTAACCCACCCAGGCAGACCGGTAGGCACCGAACTCCACCAGCACCCTGCACACCTGGTGGAGCAGCGAGCTCTCCTCACTCGCCCGCGCCAGCACCTGGCTGCACTGCCCCAGGGTCTGCAGTGCCCGGTTGCTGCGCCTCAGGCTGGCCGCCGTACGCTTGGTGTCGCTGATGTTGCGGGCCACGCCAAGCACACCGAGCAGTTGCCCGGTGGCATCGAGCATGGGGGTCTTGAGGGTCTCCACCCATTCCCGGTGGCCGTCGTCGGCAAACACCAGCTCTTCTTCATTGCTGACCGCACGCCCGGCGTGGATGGCCGCCAGATCGTTACGGCGGAAGAAGTCCGCCAGGCTCCAATGCACGAAGTCGTAGTCGGTACGGCCGATGATGTCGGCCTCGCGGGCACCAAAGAAGCGCTCGAAGCGCGGATTGCAGGCCAGGTAGACGCCGTCGGGGTCCTTCAGCCAGACCAGGTCGGGCAAGGTCCGGACCAGGGTCTTGAGGAGTGCATGCTCGCGTACCAGCGCATCACTGGAACCCGCGGGAGGTGGTCCGTCGCCCCCCAACGGCGGGACGCCCGCGACACTGCCGGGAGAACCGGACCGGTCGGATGGAGGCGGACGAGACATGCTGGGAATCTCCGGGGTGAACGTCGTCAGGGCATTCGGGCCTCAATCCCGTCGGGAAAGGCGGCCGCACGGCAAGGGCATGATCATAACGGCAGGATCGGCTGCCGGTTGAGGGAAGTCACCCCTGCCCCCCGCGCCCTCCGGGAGCACGGCTCCAGGCGAGCAGGGCGCCAGCGATTTCATGCAGGGGCAGCACACTCTGCACCGCGCCGCGCTGGATGGCCTCCTTCGGCATGCCGAAGACCACGCAGGTCTCTTCCGACTCGGCCAGCGTGGCCGCCCCGGCATCGAACATCTCACGCAGCCCGAGGGCGCCGTCGTCCCCCATGCCGGTCATGATGATGCCCAGCGCGTTGCCGCCCGCAGCCCGCGCGACGGAACGGAACAGCACATCCACGGAAGGCTTGTGACGGTTGATCAACGGCCCCTCCACCACCCGCACGTGGTAGCCGGCGGCATCCCGGGCGAGTTGCAGGTGACGCCCTCCCGGGGCGATCAGGACCAGCCCCTCCTCGACCCGGTCGCCGTGGCGGGCCTCCCTCACCTGGAGACGGCACAGGCCGTTCAGACGACGGGCAAACATGTCGGTGAAACCGGACGGCATGTGCTGCACCACCACGATGCCCGGCACGCTGGCGGGAAGCGCCGTCAGCACCGCCTCGAGCGCCTGGGTGCCCCCGGTGGACGTGCCTATCGCCACCACCTGGGCGCCATCGCTGCTCCCCTTCAGGCGCGGCGGACGAGGCAGATCGTCAAGGGTCAGCTTGGGGCGCGGCACCGGCGCCTGCAGGCCCGGACGCAGGCGCGCCGCTGCCGCCGCCCGCACCGCCGCCGCCAGGCTCTCGCTTTCATCCTGCAGGAACTGCTTGAGCCCCACCTTGGGCTTGGTCACCAGGCTCACCGCACCGGCGGCCAGCGCGTCGAAGCTGGCCTTGGCGCCCCGCGCCACGTGGGACGAGCAGATGACCACCGGGGTCGGCCTTTCGGCCATCAGCTTGCGCAGGAAGGTCAGCCCGTCCATGCGCGGCATCTCGATGTCGAGCACGATCACGTCCGGCCACTCCCGGCGCATCTTCTCGATGGCGAAGAGGGGATCCGCCGCGGTGGCCAGCACCTTCATGTCGGGCTGCGCCGCGATGGCCTCGCTGGCCACCTGGCGCACGATCGCCGAGTCATCGACGATCATCACCCGGATCGGCTTCCCCCTCATCAGCCCTCCCCGCCCAGGGGTCGGTGGGCCAGCCAGACATGCCCGGTCCACAGCTCGAAGAACAGCTTGCGATGGCCCCGCCCGCCGCAGTGGCTGACCGTCGGCCGATAGCCATGGCGGGCCAGCAAGGCATGCGCGCTATCCACGTTGCGGGCGGCGATGTCCATCACCGGCGGCGCGGCATCACCCCGCTGCAGCATGTTGCCGCCCCCGAAGACCTTCACCTGGTAATCCCCCGGCGCGCTGCCAACCCGCGCCACCTCCCGATCGAAGAGCGCCAGGGCCTCGTCGGCATAGCGCCCGTCCAGCGGATCGGACGGGCGGCGGGCACGTGACGGCAGCATGTAGTGGCACATGCCGCCGATCAGCCGGCGCGGATGCCACAGGGTGATCGATACGCAGGAGCCGAGCAGGGTCGCGATGCGGGTACGCCCGCTGCCGAAATGGAAGCCGCCGGGCTGCAGGAAGACCTCCCGGATGTCATCACCGGTTTCGATCATTCAACCAGCGGCTTGCGATAGATGGTCGCCCGCACCGCCTCGAGGCCTTGCTGGATGCCATTGAGGGTCTCGGAATGACCGATGATCAGGTGACCACCACGCTTGAGCCGGGGCAGGAGGTTGCCCACCACCTTGCGCTTGGTCTCCATGTCGAAATAGATCATCACGTTGCGCAGGAAGATCACGTCGAATTCGCCGATATCGGCCTCCACCGGCAGGGTCAGGTTGATCTGCACGAAGCGCACCCGGCGCCGCAGCTCGGGCACGATCAGGAAGGTGCCGCTCTGGGCGCGCACACCCTTCAGACAATACTTGACCAGGAAATCCGGTGGAATCCCCTCGTTGCGCTCCATCGGGTAGTGGGCCGCCTCGGCCTTGGCCAGCACCTGGGTGCTGATGTCCGAACCGACGATCTCCCAGGGCGAGGTATTCAGGGTCTCGGCCAGCAGCATCGCCAGGGTATAGGCCTCCTCCCCCGTGGAGCTGGCGGCGCTCCACACCCGGAAGGGGGCCGGGCTGCGCCGGGGCCGGATGATCTCATCGCGCAGGAACTCGAAATGGCGGGGCTCCCGGAAGAAATAGGTCTCGTTGGTGGTGAGCAGGTCCACCATCACCTGCAGCTCCTCCGGGTGCTGGCCACCGGCGAGCATCCGGTAATACTGGGAGAAGTTCGCCAGATCGTAGTGGCGCAGCCGCTTCGACAGCCGCCCCACCAGCAGCACCTTCTTGGCGTCGGACAGGCTGATGCCGGCGATCCGGTAGATCAGGCGCTGGAAGAGGCTGAACTCCTCATCGGTGATGGCAGCACCCGTCGTCGGGCGCCCGGCGGCGGGTGCAGGCATGGCAGTCTCAGAACAGTTCCACGTTGTCGTCCGGCGTCTTGGGCGCCGCCAGCGTGGCGGCGTAGGCCCGCTCCTCGCGGGCGATCACTTCCGCCGTGGCATGGGAGGTGACGATGCGCTTGCACCACGCATCGCCGACGGAGGGCAGGAACAGCACCTTGCGCGACCACGGCCCCAGGAAATCCGAGGCGATCACCGGGATGCCCTCTCGCTTCAGCCACTCGCGGGCGAAGTGCGCGTTGCGCTGCCCGATGGCCAGGGACTGGCCGGAGGTCTCGATGATGGTGCCGCCGCCGAAGGCCTTGGCCTGGATCCTCGGCTTGCGCGCGCCCTGGGCCAGCAGGGCGTTGAGCAAGGCCTCCATGGCGTAGTCGCCGGCCAGCAGCGAGTCCACCTCGCTGTGGGCGCTGCGCTGCAGGTTGGGCAGCATGAAATGGTTGAGGCCGCCGATACGCGCCTGGGCATCGAACAGGCACACTGCCACGCAGGAACCCAGCAGCGTGGACAGCGGCCTCTCCCGCTCCACCGCCCAGGCGCCGGGCGGCACATTGCGGGACAGGCGCTCGATCTCACGGGCCGGCAGACTCGCGTAGTCCATGGCCATCGGCGCGGGCTGCCGCCTCAGGCCTGACCGGCGCTGCCCGCAAGGGCATCTCCGGTGGCATCGCCGGCGAGATGGGAGAGCGAGGCGATCTCATCCACCGACAGCACCTTGGCCACGTCCAGGATGATCACGAACCTGCCGTTCACCTTGCCCATGCCCTTGATGAAGTCGGCCCGGATGCGCGCCCCGAAGGCCGGCGGCGGCTCGATTTCCGACGCCGGGATCTCCAGCACTTCGGACACCGAATCCACCACCACACCGATGTCCTGGCGCTCCTCGCCTTCGGCCAGTTCGATGATCACGATGCAGGTGCGGCGCGACACTTCGGAGCGCTTTCCGCCGAAGCGGCTGGCCAGGTCGATCACCGGCACCACCGCCCCGCGCAGGTTGATCACCCCGCGGATGAAGGGCGGCACCATGGGGATTTCGGTGACGGAGCCGTACTCGATGATCTCCTTGATATTGAGAATGCCCACGGCAAACATCTCGCCGCCGAGCTGAAAGGTGAGGTACTGGGCAGGGCTGGCCTCGACAGCCACCGGCGCCTTGGCGGCGCCCGTGGCAGGCAGGCCCGCCGGGGTGGATGGGATGCTCATGGCCGGACTCCTTTCACCCCTCAGAACTTCTCGAAGTCACTCTCGTTGAAGGCGAAGCCCGCCACCCGGGCCGCTGCCCTGGGCCTGGCCGCGGGGCGCGCACCGGCCATCGACGGAGCCTGGACGAGGCTGCGCCCCATGCTGCGTTCGTCGATGGTGAAGAACTGCATCAGCTGCTGCAGCTGTTCGGCCTGGCCGCCCAGCTCTTCGGCGGTGGCTGCCAGCTCCTCGGACGCCGAGGCGTTCTGCTGGGTGGCCTGGTTGAGCTGGTTCATCGCGTTGTTGATCTGCGCCACGCCGGAAGACTGCTCCTGGGAGGCCGAGGCGATCTCCTGGACCAGGTCGGACGTCTTGCGGATCGACGGCACGATCTCGTCGAGCAGGTGCCCGGCACGCTCGGCCAGGCCCACCGAGTCGCCCGCCAGGCCGCCGATCTCCTGCGCCGCCACCTGGCTGCGCTCGGCCAGCTTGCGTACTTCGGCCGCCACCACCGCGAAGCCCTTGCCATGCTCGCCGGCACGGGCCGCCTCGATAGCCGCGTTGAGGGCCAGCAGGTTGGTCTGGTAGGCGATGTCGTCGATGATGCCGATCTTCTGGGCGATCTTCTTCATCGCATCCACGGTGTTCTTCACCGCGTCGCCGCCCTCGGTGGCTTCCACCGCGGCCTTGGAGGCCATGTTGTCGGTGACCTTGGCGTTCTCGGCGTTCTGGTTGATGGAGGCCGACATCTGCTCGACCGACGCGGACGACTCCTCCACGCTGGCCGCCTGCTCGGACGAGGACTGGGACAGGCTCTGGGCGGTGGCCGAGACCTGACCGGAGGCGTTGGTCAGCGCGTCAGCCGCGGTACGCACCTGGGTGATGGTGTCGGAGAGCTTGGCGACGGTGTTGTTCACCGCTTCCTTGAGCGCCTTGAAGTCACCCTGGTAGTCGTTGACGATGTTCTGGGTCAGGTCGCCCTGCTCGATGGCGCTCATGATGCGGCGCACCTCGTTGATCGGGCCGACGATGGCATCCAGGGTGCCATTCACGCCATCCACGATCTTGCGGAAGTCGCCCTGGTGCTGGGTAGCGTCGGCACGGGTCTCCAGGCGGCCTGCGATGGCTGCCGCGGACAGCAGGTTGGCGTCGGCCACCAGCTTGTTCACCGCCTCGACGCAGGTGTTCAGGTTGTTCTTGATGAGGTTGAAGTCACCGTTGTAGCTGTCGGTGATCTTCGCCGGGATGTCGCCCTTGGAAATACGGTCCACGTAGTTGGCCGCCACGTTCAGGGGGCCGATCACCGCGTCCAGGGTGTTATTGACGCCTTCCACGATCTTGCGGAAATCGCCCTGGTGCTGGCCGGCATCGGCACGCGTCGCCAGACGACCCTCGACCGCGGCCTTGGACAGCAGGATGGCATCGGCAACGAGCTTGTCCACCGCTTCAATGCAGGTGTTCAGGTTGTTCTTGATGAGGTTGAAGTCGCCGTTGTAGCTGTCGCTGATCTTGGCCGGGATATCGCCCTTGGAGATGCGGTCCACGTAGTTGGCCGCCACGTTGAGCGGCCCGATCACTGCGTCCAGGGTGTCGTTCACCCCTTCCACGATCTTGCGGAAATCGCCCTGGTGCTTGCTGGCATCGGCGCGGGTGGCCAGGCGGCCCTCCACCGCAGCCTTGGACAGCATCGAGGCGTCGGTTGCCATGGCTTGCACCGCTCGTTGCACCGCCGCCACTGCATTCACAACCTGGCCGACCTCATCCTTCGCATCGCTTGTCAGGCTGAAGCTGAAGTCGCCCACTGCCATCTTCTTGGCGGCATCCACGACCTGGCTCACCGGGCGGGTGATGCTGCGGGTCAGCAGAAGGGCGATCACGACAGCCAGCACAATGGCCAGCACGGACAGCGAAATCAACAAGGTCTGGGCTGCTGCAGACAGTTCGACAGCAACCTCACCCGTGGTCTTCGCACCCACCACCTGGAACTTGGAAAACTCCTCAAGGGCCCCGTTGTAGGCCGCCGCCACCTCGCTATATTCCCCGAACAGCAGTTGCACGGCCTTGTCCTGGTTGTATTGGGGTGACGACGTATCAGCGATCGGCAGCAGGCGCTCCACCACCGCGTTGAAACGGGCACGGGCCTCCTGGGTCTTGGCCAGGAGCGCCTTACCCTTCTCGGTATGCACCATCGGCGCCATTTCCTCGAGGATCTGCACGTTACGACTGCGGTACTTGGCGATGTCCTCGAGCTGCTTTTTTTCCGCAGCCTTGTCGGTGCTCATGATCATGTTGCGCACCCCCCGTCCGATGAGCTGGACGTTGAGGCGGACCTCCTCCGTCTGCACGATCTTCGGCAGGCGCTCCTCGGCGAGCTGGACCACCTGCCCATTGAGGATGTTGATACGCGAGATCGACACGATGGAGATCGTTGCCAGCAGGACGAGGACAAAGGCAAATCCCAGTCCCAGGCGAACTCCGATCTTGAGGTTCTTGAACATGATGGTCTCCGGATGATGCAGAAGGTTCAGGCGCTACGTTGTTCGGGTCTGGCCAGGAGGCGTTGTTCTGCCTGGCCGGAAATCTTGATGAGGGCGGATATGTCGAGAATCAGGGCCACTTCGCCGCTGCCCAGGATGGTCGATCCGCCGATGCCCTGCAGGTGGCGGAAGATCGCCCCGAGGGGCTTGATCACCGCCTGCAGTTCGCCGGCCAGGCGGTCCACCACGATGCCGGCGCGCTGGCCGGCGTACTGCACCACCACCACGCTCTCGCGGGTCGGCCGCTCGCCGGGCAGGTTGAAGCTCTCGCGCAGGCACACAGCCGGCAGGACCTGGCCGCGCAGGTTGAAATAATTGCGGTCGTGCTCCGCCACCGGCCGTTCAATGCACTCGACCACGGCGTCCAGCGGGATCACATAGGAGCGGTTGGCCGACACGACCAGGAAGCCATCGATGATGGCCAGGGTCAGCGGCAGGCGCAGAGTCAGGCGGGTGCCCCTGCCCGGCTGGCTGTCCACGTTGATGGTGCCACGCAGGGCCTGCAGGTTCCGGCGCACCACGTCCATGCCCACCCCGCGGCCGGACAGGTTGGTGACCTGCTCGGCGGTGGACAGGCCTGGGGCGAAGATCAGGTCATAGACTTCCCGATCGGACAGGTGGGCTTCTGCATCAACCAGCCCACGCTCGATGGCCTTGGCCAGGATTCTGTCGCGGTTCAGGCCGGCGCCATCGTCGGTCACTTCGATGACGATATTGCCGGCGTCGTGAAAGGCGTTGAGCGACAGGCTGCCGCGCGGGTTCTTGCCGGCGGCCTCGCGCACCGCCGGCGCCTCGATGCCGTGGTCGAGGGAATTGCGCACCAAGTGCATCAGGGGGTCGCCGATCTTCTCGACGATGGACTTGTCCAGCTCGGTCTCACCGCCCGAGATCAGCAGCTCCACGTCCTTGCCCAGGTCCTTGCAGGCGTCCCGCACCAGGCGCTGGAAGCGGTTGAAGGTCTCGCCGATCTGCACCGTGCGCAGCTGCAGGGAGGCATCGCGGATCTCCTCGACCAGGCGGGTCAGCAGCGAGGCGGACTCGATCAGCTCGCCGTCGCGCCGGCTGTGGGACAACAGGCTGGTCGCCGCGCCGGCGATCACCAGTTCCCCGACCAGGTTGATGAGGTGGTCAAGCTTGTCCGCCGGCACGCGGATCAGCTTGGCATCGTGGGCCTTCTTTTCACTGACCTGGGTCTGCTTGGCCACAGCCGCGGCCACCAGCTCCGGCTGCACCACGTGCTGGGCCACCAGGATCTCGCCGATCTGCCTGGCCTCCTGGGCCATCTCCCCGGCAGCCGGGCCGGACTGGGCACGCAGGCCCTCGGCCAACTCGTCGGCGGTCAGGGCGCCCACCCGCACCAGGATCTCGCCCAGGCGCAGGCTGTCTTCGGGCAGGCTCTCGATCAGCTCGAGGTAGTCGCCCACCTTGCTGTTGGGGGGCAGGATGGCAAGCTGGCATTCATCGCGCACGAAGGCAAAGACGTCCTCGATGGCCTGCTTGTCGGCAGCCGATTCGAGGGCGATCTCGAAGCCCAGGTAGCACAGCTCCGGATCCATCACCTCCGCGGCCGGCATGCTGTCGGCCAGGGTTTCCAGATGGCGGATGTTGCCCACCGTCTCAAGGAAACGCAGGAAGTTCTCCGGGTCCATGCCCTGGCGCAGCACATCCGGCCCGAAACGCACGGAGAGGTGCCAGCAGTTGTGCCCGGCCTGGGGGGACGGAATGCGCTGCACGTCCGGTTCGACCACCCGCGGGCTGCCCGCCGCATGCTGCCCGGCCGGCCCGTAGGCGTTCAGCCGCTCGAGCAGGCGGGCCGAATCGGCGGCGATCTGCGCTTCGTCCTTGTCGGCGGCCCCGGCCTCGGCGGCCACCAGCACCCGCAGCTGGTCGGTGCAGGCCAGCATCAGCGCGGCCAGCTCGGTGGTGACCTCGATCTCGTGGTTGCGCAGGCGGTCGAGCACGTTCTCGACCACGTGGGCAAAGGCCTCCACGGCGGCCGCCTCCACCATGCCGGCGGCCCCCTTGATGGTGTGGGCTGCGCGGAAGATGCCGTTCAGCGTGGTTTCGTCGTCGGGCCGGTTCTCCAGCTCCAGCAACAGGGCTTCCAGGGCGTCGAGCTGCTCGCCGCTTTCCTGCACGAAGACTTGCTTGAGTTCGTCCATGATGGTTCTGCCGCTATTGCGCAGCCACAACGAGAGGGTCGCCGAACCAGGCGGCGAGGTTGTAGAACTCGATCAGGGATTGCACCGCCGGGCTGTGGGCCACGATGGCCAGGGTCTTGCCTGCGACGCTGGCTTCGCGCTTGACCAGCATCAGCAGCTGGCAGCCTGCCGAGTCCATGTGCTCCACGCCGGACAGGTCGAGTTCTATGCGTTCGCCTTCAGCGACGGTGTCGAGCAGCAGCGGTTTGAGTTCGGCCACCCGGTAGATCGTGAAATCCTCGTGGAAGGCCTTGCGGATCACATTCATCTTTTTCTCCATCCTGAGCGCGGGCAGGCTCAGAACAGCTCGACCGGCGGACCATCGCCGCCACCGCTGGCCACGGCAGGCGCGGCACGACCGCTGCGGCGCGCATGCTCGTCACGCTCCCGCTGCATCACATAGCTTTCAAACAACCGGTCGATCTGCTCGGTCATGGCCGGGATGTCGCTCACCGCGCCCTGGCCGGACAGGCAGGCCGACAGCTTGAGTACATGCTCGTCGAGACGCTCCAGGGCCTCGATCACGTGCCCCACCTGCTGCCGCGTCACATCCTGGAACTGCACGCCGGCCATGGTCTCCATGAACATGGCCCCAAGCTGCCCACTGGACTCGCGGATCACGGAAAGCATCCGGCTCTCGTGGGACAGCAGTTGGTTGTAGCTCTCGCTGACCTCGCCGAACTGGACCACCACGGTACGCAGGGCATCCTCTTCGGCGTTGGAGATGGTCTGATCCAGCTGCGCCTGGAACTTCGACTCGATGGTGCTCACCACCCGGCCGATGCCTTCGTTGATCTTCAGCACCGCCTGATCGGTCTGCCCGGCCAGCTTGCGCACTTCGTCGGCCACCACCGCAAAGCCGCGCCCCGCCTCGCCGGCGCGGGCCGCCTCGATGGCCGCATTGAGCGCCAGCAGGTTGGTCTGGCCGGAAATGTCGCGGACCAGATTGACGAACTGGGCCAACGACTTGGCCTCGTTGAGGGCCGACATCACATGCTCCTGCTCCTCGCTGACGTTCTCGAGGCGGGAATGGATGTAGCGCTGCAGGGCCTCGAGGGTTTCCTGGTTGCGGGCCGCCCGGTTGTTGGCCTCATCGACGATGTGGGAGGACTCGTCCGAGAAATTCTGGACCACCTCGTCGAGCCTGCGCACCACGGCATCCACCGCCTGCAGCCGTTCGACCATGCCGAAGGCGGCGCTCTCGGTCTGCTCGGTCACCGCGTTCAACTGGCCGACCAGGATGCTGTTGAGGTGGGGCACCTGGTCGAGGGACTTCCCGACCTCCACGGCAACCGCCTGGTGCTGCCCGATGACCTCACGCTCCTTGCCCAGCTCAAGTTCCACGCCATAAATGGCGTCGTGGTAGCGCGCAACAGACAAGGCGTGATGGACGACGAAGGCCAGGATCACCGCCAGCGCGGCACCGAGGGCGTCACCCATGGAATGGCTGAAGCCCAGCCCTTCGAGAAGCTCATGGTAGAACGTGTCGCCGAGATAGACCGCAGCGAACACCCCGGTCGCGGTCACGACAGACAGCAGGACGATGCGCTGCCAGGACTTGCTGCTCCCGCCCATGTCCCGGTCGCTCAGCGCAAGACCAGCTTAATCGTATTGAGCAGCGTATCCGCCGTGGCGGGCTTGACGATCCAGCCCGACGCACCCGCGGCCTTCGCCTCGGCACGCTTTGCCTGCTGCGACTCGGTGGTCAGGAACAGGATAGGCATGAAGCGCAGCTCGGCCTTCTGCCGCACCACCTTGATGAACTCGATCCCGTTCATGCCCGGCATGTTGAGGTCGGTGATCAGCAGGTCGGGCTTGGTGCCGCCGGCCAACTTCTTCTGGCCGTCCTCGGCACTGTTGGCGGTGACGACCTGGAAACCCGCCTTGGTCAGAATGCCCGAAATGGACAGCAGCACAGTGGCGGAATCATCCACCAGCATGATCGTTTTCACGTAATCACTCCCTCCCAGGGCATGCAGACAACATCCCCGGAACAACGTATCGAACTGGATGAAAAGGGCGCCGGAGGCCAATCCGGCCATGTCCGGCACCCTTTCTGTTACAAGGCTCTACGGACTTGGAATACCAAACTTGAGAAAAATCGCAATAAATTGTTATATGAAACAAAAAGGAATATCAATTCCTCATTGACACATCCAGCCCGGGACGCCGCAGGGCGCCGCCCCGCAAAATCTCAGGAAAACTCACATAAGCCGTTGTAAATCCGCCTGTTTTCTACACACACGGGCAACCCGGCCCTGTCTTTTTGCAGCGCAAGGTCGTATCATTCGGCTCCCCCGATCCCGCTTCTCCCGGTTCATCCCATGCTTCATCCCACCCGATTCGACGTCATTGTTGTCGGCGGCGGCCATGCCGGTACCGAAGCCGCCCTGGCGGCCGCCCGGGCCGGGTGCGCAACCCTGCTGCTCACCCACAACATCGAGACCCTCGGCCAGATGAGCTGCAACCCGTCCATCGGCGGGATCGGCAAGGGTCACCTGGTCAAGGAAGTGGATGCCTTGGGGGGCGCCATGGCCGCGGCCACCGACGAGAGCGGCATCCAGTTCCGCATCCTCAATGCAAGCAAGGGCCCGGCCGTGCGCGCCACCCGCGCCCAGGCCGACCGGGTGCTGTACAAGGCGGCCATCCGCAGGCGCCTCGAGAACCAGCCCAACCTGTCCCTGTTTCAACAGGCCGTGGACGACATCACCGTGGTCGGCGACCGGGTCACCGGCGTGGTCACCCAGATCGGCCTGCGCTTCGAGGCGCCCACCGTGGTGCTGACCGCCGGCACCTTCCTCAATGGCCTGATCCACGTGGGCCTGCAGCACTACTCCGCCGGCCGCGCCGGCGACCCGCCAGCGATCAGCCTGGGCGAGCGCCTCAAGGAACTCGCCCTGCCCCAGGGCCGCCTCAAGACCGGCACGCCGCCGCGCCTGGATGCGCGGAGCATCGACTTCTCGGTCATGGAAGTGCAGCCCGGCGACGACCCGGTACCGGTCTTCAGCTTCCTCGGCCAGGCCGGCCAGCACCCGCGCCAGCTGCCCTGCTGGATCACCAGCACCAACAGCCGCACCCACGACATCATCCGCGCCAACCTCGACCGCTCGCCCATGTATTCGGGCGTGATCGAAGGGGTCGGCCCGCGCTACTGCCCGAGCATCGAGGACAAGATCCACCGCTTCGCGGACAAGGACAGCCACCACGTCTTCCTCGAGCCCGAAGGCCTCGACACCCACGAGATCTACCCCAACGGGATCTCCACCAGCCTGCCCTTCGACGTCCAGCTGGACATCGTGCGCTCGATCAAGGGCCTGGAAAACTGCCACATCCTGCGCCCCGGCTACGCCATCGAGTACGACTACTTCGACCCGCGCAACCTCAAGTCCAGCCTCGAGACCAAGTCCATCGGCGGGCTTTTCTTCGCCGGCCAGATCAACGGCACCACCGGCTACGAGGAAGCCGCTGCCCAGGGCCTGCTGGCCGGCCTCAATGCCGCCCTGCAGGTCAAGGGCCAGGAGGCCTGGTGCCCGCGCCGGGACGAAGCCTACCTGGGCGTGCTGGCCGACGACCTGATCACCCGCGGCGTCACCGAGCCCTACCGCATGTTCACCTCCCGCGCCGAATTCCGCCTGAGCCTGCGGGAGGACAACGCCGACCTGCGCCTGACCGAAGCCGGCCGCCGCCTGGGCCTGGTGGACGACATCCGCTGGGCCGCCTTCTGCGCCAAACGCGAAGCCATCGACCGCGAAACGGCCCGCCTGCGCGCCACCTGGGCCACCCCCGTCAAGGTGCCGGCCGAGGCCGCCGAGGCCGTGCTCGGCAAGTCCATCGAACGGGAATACTCCTTCTTCGATCTGCTGCGCCGCCCGGGCGTGAGCTACGCAGCCCTGATGACCCTGCCCTGCGCCCCCGAAGCCCCCGAGACCGATCCACAGGTGGTCGAGCAGCTCGAGATCGCCGCCAAATACCAGGGCTACATCGACCGCCAGCTGGACGAAGTCGCCCGCCAGGCCGACGCCGAGGCCACCCGCCTGCCCGCAGACCTGGACTACGCCACCGTGCGCGGCCTGTCCAAGGAGGTCCAGGGCCGCCTCAACCAGCACAAACCCGAGACCATCGGCCAGGCCAGCCGCATCCAGGGCATCACCCCGGCAGCCATCAGCCTGCTGCTGGTGTGGCTCAAGCGCAGCGAGCTGGCCCGCGGCCGGGAGCAAAGATCCGCATGAACGCCCTGCAGACCCTCGAACAGGGCATCACCGCCCTCGGCCTCAGCCTGCCCGCCGACGCGCCGGCCCGCCTGCTGGCCTTCGGCCAGCTGCTGATCAAGTGGAACAAGGTTTACAACCTCACCGCCATCCGCGACGAAGCCCAGGTGGTTTCCCACCACCTGCTGGATTCCCTGTCGGTGCTGCCGCAGCTCGACGGCATCACGCGGCTGGTGGATGTGGGTTCCGGCGGCGGCCTGCCCGGCGTGGTGCTGGCCATCTGCCGCCCCGACCTGCAGGTGGATTCGGTCGAGACGGTGCAGAAGAAGGCGACCTTCCAGAACCAGGCGAAGATCGAGCTCAAGCTGCCCAACTTCCGCGCCCACCACGCCCGCATCGAGAACTGGCGTCCCGCCTACGCGCCGGACGCCCCCGACGGGATCATCTCCCGCGCCTTCGCCGACCTGGCCGACTTCGTGAACCTCACCGCCCACCTGGCCGGCCCCGACACCCGCATCCTTGCCATGAAGGGGGTGTATCCGGCCGACGAGATCGCCCGCATCCCCCAGGGCTTCGTCCTCGACGCCAGCCTGCCGCTGCACGTCCCCGGCCTGGACGCGGAACGCCACCTCATCATCGTGAAACGGACCTGAGCCCATGGCCCGCATTTTCTGCATTGCCAACCAGAAGGGTGGCGTCGGCAAGACCACCACCTGTGTCAATCTGGCCGCCGGCCTTGCCTCTGCCGGCCAGCGCGTGCTGCTGGTAGACCTCGACCCCCAGGGCAACGCCACCATGGGCTGCGGCATCGACAAGCGCAGCCTGAGCAAGTCGGTCTATCACCTTCTGGTCGGCCTGTGCACCGTCGCCGAGGCGCGGGTCCGCTCCGAATCCGGCGGTTTCGACGTGATTCCCGCCAACCGCGACCTGGCCGGCGCCGAAGTCGAGCTGGTCGGCCTCGACCGCCGTGAGAACCGCCTGCGCGACGCCCTGGCCCTGCACCAGTCCGAGTACGACTTCGTGCTCATCGACTGCCCGCCCTCCCTGTCGCTGCTGACCCTCAACGGCCTGTGCGTGGCCCACGGCGTGGTCATCCCCATGCAGTGCGAGTACTACGCCCTGGAAGGCCTCTCCGACCTGGTCAACTCGATCAAGAAGGTGCACGCCAACCTCAACCGCGACCTGTCCATCATCGGGCTCCTGCGGGTCATGTTCGACCCCCGGGTAACCCTCCAGCAACAGGTCTCCGCCCAGCTCGAAAGCCACTTCGGTGACAAGGTGTTCAAGGCCATCGTACCGCGCAACGTACGCCTGGCCGAGGCGCCCAGCCACGGCATCCCCGGCGTGGTCTTCGACCGCAGCGCCAAGGGCGCCCAGGCCTACCTGGCCTTCGCCAGGGAAATGATCGAGCGCGTCAAGACTCTCTGAACCCCAAGATGGCACCTCCCAAACTCAAAGGCCTCGGCCGCGGCCTGGACGCCCTCCTCGCCGCCAACAACGACCCGGAGCAGGCAGAAGGCGAACTGCAGAACCTCTCCGCCGCCGACCTGCAGCCCGGCAAGTACCAGCCTCGGACCCGCATGGACCCCGGCTCCCTCGAAGAGCTGGCGGCATCGGTCAAGACCCAGGGGGTGATGCAACCCATCCTGGTGCGCCCCATCGGCGGCCTCTTCGACGCCAAACGCTACGAGATCATCGCCGGCGAGCGCCGCTGGCGCGCCGCGCAACTCGCCGGACTGGCCAATGTGCCCTGCCTGGTGCGGGAGATCCCGGACGAGGCCGCGCTGGCCATGTCCCTGATCGAGAACATCCAGCGGGAAGACCTCAACCCCCTGGAAGAAGCGGCCGGCATCCAGCGCCTCATCGATGAATTCGAGATGACCCACCAGCAGGCCGCCGACGCCGTCGGGCGCTCCCGCCCGGCCGCCTCCAACCTGCTGCGCCTGCTGCAGCTGGCGCCCCAGGTCCAGGAACTGCTGATGGCCGGCGACATCGACATGGGCCACGCGCGGGCCCTGCTGCCCCTCGACGGTGCCGCCCAGGTCGGCCTCGCCAACCTGATCGCCGCCCGCGGCCTGTCAGTGCGGGAAACCGAGCGCCTGGTCCACCAGGCCCTCAACCCAAAGGCCAAGACCGAAGCGCCCGCGCCGGACAGGGACATCCTGCGTCTTGAAGAAGATATCGCCGACCGCATCGGCGCCACCGTGAAGATCAAGGCCAACAAGAAGGGCGCCGGCGCGGTGACGATCCAGTTCGGCAGCCTGGATCAACTGGACGGGCTGCTGGAGCGGCTCAACCTGAAGTCCTGAGTCTGAAGCACCGAGCCCGAGGCCCTGGCCCCACGCCGCAGCCGGCCGGGGCCGGCCCGGCCGTTCCAAGCCTCTTCAGGCCTCTTCCTTCCCCAGCAACTGGCGGATCAGCGAACGTTTGCCAGCCTGGCGCTTGGCGCCCTGCGACGTGTCGTGGGGCCCGGCCTTGCGCTGCAGTGCAGGCACGACCAGCGGATTGCGTGGCCTCTTGGGCGCAGCCCGCCCCGGCCCTTGGTCGGGGCCACGGAAAACGAGCTTCTGGCGGGTTCCAAGAGTCCGGTTGGCCATTTCAGGCTGTGGGGTGGGCCAGCGCAAGCTCGCGCAGGGTGACCTCTTCCGTGATGCCGGAGGTTTCAGCAAAGCAACCATCCAGCGGGCACTGCCGGCCGGGCGGACACTCATGCTCGGCGGCACATTGGCGTTGAGTCTGGTCGGTCAGGACCATCTCGCGGACCGCTTCGCAGCGGCTGATCGGCGAATCGATGAAGCACATTATCTTTCTCCCTTGATGTCCACTTACAGTGTAGATCCCAGGAGAAAAATTACCTCTTCATCAGCAGGGTTTTTATCGCCCCGTCACCAGTTCTGGGGCAGCTTGCGGCAGATGATGATGCGGTGCTGCTCGAGCTCCACGTAGCCGCCCGACACCAGGTCGCGGAGGATGCGGTTCACCATCTCGCGGGATGCCCCCACCATGTTGGCCAGATCCTGCTGGGTCAGGCGGCGGTCGATCTGCATGACGCCATCCTTCTCGACGGCCAGCGAGTTGAAGACCCGCGAGATCCGCCCGAAAACATCCACCAGCGCCAGCGACCGCACGCTCTCGGTCAGCGTGCGGATGCGTCCAACCAGGTTGCGCACCACGATCTGCATGCAGGCGGGATGAACTTCGATCAGCGCAAGAAACGCCGTCCGCGGAATCTGCAATACTTCGCTCTTGGTCACGGCGGCCACCGAAGCAGACCTGGGCGCCTCGTCGAGCAGGGCCAGCTCACCGAAGTAATCGCCCGGATCGAGCAGTGACAGCGTCACCTCGCGCCCCGCATTGTCGGTGAGAAAGGCCTTCAGGGCGCCACTCTGCACGACGAACAGGCTGTTGCCCTCGTCGCCTTCGGACACCACGATGGTATTGGCTGCAAATGTCCGCACGCGCGAGCGCTCCATCAGCAACTCGGCATGCTCGTCGGTCAGCCCCTCGAACAGATCCACCCGATCCAGATACTTCACAACTTTCCCCTCGATGACCGTTCCCTGCAGAGACTAAATTCTTGCCACGCTTGGACAAAAAACCATTCGGACTGCTGCTGGCCTCGCTCCTGACGATGGCCGCCCTGATGTTGTCGCCGGTCCGGAACCTTGAACAGGGTGCCGGCCTCGATCTCTTGTATACCTTGAGGGGCGTTCGCCCGCCTCCCGCGGAAGTCGTGATTATAACCCTCGATTCCGGCTCGGCCCGGGCCCTGGGGCAATCCGAACGTCCGGAACGCTGGCCCCGCCACCTGCACGCACGCCTGGTGGAGGGGCTCGCCGCCCGCGGCGCCCGCGTCATCGGCTTCGACATCCTCTTCGAGCGGGCCCGCGAGGCGGACACCGACCGCGCCCTCGCCACCGCCCTGCAGCGCGCCGGCAACGTGGTCCTGATGGAGGGCGTGACCCGCGAGGGCGTCCCCGGCCCGGATGGCAAGGTGGTCGCCCACGTGGACCGGATCACCCGGCCCCTGCCGCTGCTGGCCGACGCCGCCTGGGCCAGCGGCCCCTTCCTGATGCCCAAGACTCCGGACGGCGTCATCGAGTTCTGGGGCTTCGTGCCGAGCATCGGCGACCATCCGTCCCTGCCCATGCTGATGGCCCAGCTGATGACCGCCGGCTCGCCCGCCGCCATCTCGCCGGCACCGGACATCCGGCGGCGCCCGCTCAACCTGTATGGTCCCCTCGGCACCCTCAACACCATCCCCTACGCCCGGGCCCTGGAGCTGATCGCCGACCCGGTCGCCGGCGAGGCCGCCTTCCGTGGCAAGGCCGTGCTGGTCGGCTTTTCGGAGTTCAACCAGTCCCGGCAGGCCGACATCTTCCATACTCCCTACAGCACCGCCGACGGGCTCGACCTGAGCGGCGTCGAGCTGTGCGGCACGGCGCTGGCCAACCTGCTCGACGGCAGCGGCCTGCGCCGGCCCGGAGAGCTCGACCAGCTGCTCGCCGTGCTGGCCTGGTGCGCCGCTCTGACCCTGCTCTGGCAACGCGCCCGCACCGGCATCGCGGTGGGCCTGAGCCTCGCCCTGGGCGCGGCCTGGGTCATCGCCGCGGCCTGGAGCTTCGGCGCCCTGAACCTGTGGCTGCCGGTCATCCTCCCCGGCATCATCGCCCCGCTCCTCAGTGGCGCCCTCGGGCTGGGCCTGCATCTGCGCGCCAACCGCCGCCGCGAGCGGATGCTCGAAAAAGCCCTGGAGCTGGGCCTCAGCCGCCAGGGCAGCGAAAAGCTGGCCACCCTGCTGGCCGGCCATGCCGAGGGGCGCAGCGTGCAGGGCGTCTGCTTGTGCAGCGACATCGAGGCCTACACCAGCCTTTCCGAGCGCATGAACCCCGCCACCACCCGGGAAACCCTGAACCGCTACTTCTCGGTGTTCATCCCGGTCATCGAAGCCCACGGCGGCCACGTGATGGACATCGTCGGCGACTCCGCCATGTGCCTGTGGCTGATCGACAAGCACCCCGCCGACGCCTGCCGCCAGGCCCGCGCGGCGGCCCTCGAGCTGCACCAGCGCTTGAATGAAGCCCCGCTGGACGACGACACCGCCCTGCCGACCCGTTTCGGCCTGCACCTGGGCCCGGTCTTCCTCGGCGACGTGGGCTCGGCCGGGCACCGGGAGCTGCGGGTGGTAGGCGATGTCGTCAACACCGCCAGCCGCATCCAGGGGGCCAACAAGCCCCTCGGCACCCGCATCCTCGCCTCGGCCGAGATCTGCCGGGCCACCGGCGAGGCACCCGGTGCCGGCCAGGCCCGTCCGCTCGGCCGCTTCCTGCTCGCCGGCAAGCAGAGCAAGCTGGATCTGTACGAGATCCGCCCCCGTGCTATCCCGGTCGACGCCGCGCAACTCTTCGAAACCGCCCGCGGTGAGCTGGTCAGCGCCCCCGGCAGCGCCCGGGAGCGGCTCACGGAAGTCCTCACCTGGTGCCCCGGCGACGGCCCCACCCGCTTCTACTTGCAGCGCGTCATCAACCGTCTGGCCGGCGAAAATCTCCCCGACCGGGACGACTGCATCGTGCTCGACACAAAATAGGTATCAAAAAAACCATCGGGGCGCGTGCCAATGATGTAGGTCACATTCATTTACAGCTAATATCCTTGACGGGACAAAGTTCCTGATTTTCAGCTCATTTGATCACCCCGCCCATGCAGACTCCCACCCCCTTGCCCCACCGCGCGGCGCTCAGGCCCCTCGTCACCGGTATCACGCTGGCCTTCGCCGGCCTGTCACTCCCCGTCCTGGCCTGCGACCCGCCAGCCGGGCGCCTGACCGCCACAGAAGGACGCGTCGAAGTACGCTCCGCAGCTGGCGGCGCCTGGCAGCCGGCCACCCTGCGGCAAGGGCTGTGCCCGGGCGACCAGGTGGCCATCCGCGGCGCCGGCCGGGCCGCCGTGGTGCTGTCCCAGGACGTGCTGATCAGGCTAGACCGGGACTCCACCCTGACCCTGCCACCCACCGCCACCAGTGGTGAGCTGGGCCTGCAGAAGGGCATCGTGCATGTGATAAGCCGCTTCAACCGGCGCTTCGGCATCATCACCCCCTTCGTCAACGCCTTCGTGGACGGCACCGAATTCACCGTCTCGGCCGACGACAGCCTGTCCCGCGTGGTGGTCGCCGAAGGCCATGTGCGCACCGGCAACCCTGCCGGCGAACGGCGCATCGGTGCCGGCGAGGCCATCGAAGCCCGGTCCGGCAGCGCCCCCGCCCCGATCAGCGTGCGCCCCCTCGACGCGGTGGCCTGGGCCATCCATTACCCGCAGGTGTATCGCCTGTCTGCCAAGGACCTGGCCACCTACCCCGAGGCCACCCGCAGCCGCCTCATCCAGGCCCAGCAGGACGCCGCCGCCGGCCGCTTCACGGCGGCCCTGGAAGCTCTCGAGACCCTGCCGGAAAGCAGCACGCGGCCCGACCTGGCCGCCCTGAAGGCCGGCAGCCTGCTCGGCCTTGGCCAGGTGGACACCGCCCTGGCCCTGCTCGGCCGCTTCCCCGCCGACGCCCATGCCGGTCTCGGCGCCGTGCGCGCCGTGGCCCAGGTGGCCCGCCAGGACAGCAGCGCCGCCGACACCGCCCGCCAGGCCGTGGCCCGCGACGCGCGCTCGGACGCCGCCCAGCTGGCCCTCAGCTACACCCTGCAGGCCAGGCGCCAGTTGCCGGCCGCCCTCGACGCAGCCCGCCAGGCCACCACCCTGGCCCCGGACAACCCCCTCGCCTGGGCCCGCCGGGCCGAGCTGGAACTGTCCCTCGGCGACGCCGCTGCCGGTGGCGACTCCGCCCGCCGGGCCAGCGCCATCGCCCCCGACACCCCGCGTGCCCTGGCCCTGGCCGCCTTCGCCCGCCTGATGCAGGGCGAAACCGCCGCCGCTGCCCGCGACTTTCAGGCCGCCCTCGAGCGTTCCGATGCCGACCCCCTGGCCCACTTCGGCCTCGGCCTGGCCCTGATGCGCCAGGGCAACACCGCCGACGGCCGCCGCGAGGTGGAAATCGCCGCCCTGCTCGACCCGTCCAATGCCGAGCTGCGCAGCTACCTGGGCCGCGCCTACCTCGAAGAAGCCCGCAGCAAGGTGGCCGGCGACCAGTTCGACCTGGCCCGCCGCCTCGACCCGGCCTCCCCCACGCCCTGGTATTTCGACGCCTTCCGCGCCCTGCGCGACGGTGAGCCGCTGACTGCCATCGAAAACACCAACCAGGCCATCGCCCGCAACGACAACCGCGCCGTGCTGCGCCCCAGCGCCCTCATCGACCAGGACCGGGCCGCCCGCAGCGCCAGCATCGGCGCCGCCTACCAGCAGGTGGGCTTTGCCCCGGCGGCCCACAGCCTGGCCATGAATGCCATCGAGGACGACCCGGCCAGCCCCGCCGCCCACCGCCTGCTGGCCGACGTGTATGCCGAGCTGCCGCGCTTCGAAAGCGCCCGCCAGTCCGAACTGCTGCAGGCCAACCTGCGCCAGCCCATCGGCCAGTGGCCCCAGGCCCCCCAACAGGTGATGCCGCCCACCCCGCTGTTCGACGGCCCGCGGGCGGTGTCGCCGGACGAGGCCACCGCCTTCTTCGACCGCAAGCCCACCCGCTTCGCCGCCACCTTCGGCGGCGGCACCCACAGCGCCCTGGCCGCCAGCGTGCTGCTGTCCCACGCCTGGGAGCAGGGCCAGCTGTCCTTCGGCAGCTTCGACTACCGCAGCGCCGGCCTCACCGACCGCACCGCCGACACCCACCTGGCCGGCAGCCGGCTGGATGCGCGCATCCGCCTGGCCCCCGGCACCACCCTGCTGGCCGAGGCCCGCCATGCCGAACTGGGTGGTGGCACCCAGTACCGCAGCCTGTTCGACGGCCAGTCCCAGACCCTGAACCGGCGGGTCATCAATGACCTGGGCCGGGTCGGCCTGCGGCAAGAACTAGGCAATGGCGACGAGCTCCTGGTGGAAGCCAACACCCAGCGCGTCCGTTTCCTGCAGCAGGACTTCTTCCAGTACAGCAGCGCGCAATACGGCATCAATCTGGACATCGGCAGCGAGGTGCTTGAACAGCAGCGGACCCGCGGCCTGTCGGCCTTGTACACCCGCCAGCGGGAGGACCTGGCCCTCAGCGCCGGAGCCAGCCTGGCCCGCCAGTCCGGCAAGCGCGACATCTCCGTTTCCACGGCCTTGAGCATGGACCCGAGCATGGTGCTGGATGTGACCCGCCTGCCCACCAGCCCGCTGAAGGCCGACCACGACACGGTGTTCGGCTATGCACAGTGGCGCCTCCATCCGGCCCTCACCCTGCATGGCGGTGCCGACTACGTCCGCTTCGACGACCAGGGCCGGACCCGCTCGGAGCGCATCAACGGCAAGCTCGGCCTGGTGGCCCGTCCGGCCGCCGGCACCACCCTGCGCGGGGCGATCTTCCAGGGCGTATCAGGCTCGAAGTACGACGCCGAGAACCTCGCCCCCACCCAGTTTGCCGGCTTCAACCAGATCTTCGACGAGATCGCAGGCACCCGTTGGCGGCGTGCTGCCGTGGCGGTGGACCAGCGCCTGGCCGGCGGCATCACGGCCGGCCTGGAAGCCTCGGGCCGCTGGCTCGACGCCCCCATGTTCAATACGCTCGATACGAACCCCGGCTATCACCCGGAACGCTGGAAAGAAGCCCTGCACCGGGCCCACCTGGCCGTGCCCCTGGGCCGCCGCCTGGCCCTGAGCGCCGAATGGCGCCACGAATCGATCCGCTACGAGGGCCAGGACGGCCTGGTGCGCGATACCCCCTACAAGGTGACCACCGACCTGCTGCCCCTGCGCCTGTGGCTGAAGGCCGGTCCGGCGGATGCCTTGCTGGAGCACTGGATGGTGCGCCAGCGTGCATCGCAGATCGCCGGTGGCATCACCAGCAGCGAATCCGAGGCCCGCTCCACCTTCAACGTCACCAACCTGCGCTTCAGCGTGCCGCTGGTGGAACACCGCCTGAGCGCCAGCCTGGGGGTGTACAACCTGTTCGACCGGCAGTTCCGTTTCCACAACACGGACCTCAACGGCGACCCGCGCGTGCCCCTGTTCTACGCCCAGCGCACCCTGATGCTGCAAGGCCAGTTCCGCTTCTGACGCACCGCACCTGCCCCCGCTTTCCCCTAGCCCCCAACCACGGAGATCATCGTCCATGAGGCAGCCCCCCTCCCCCTTGCGATCCACCCTGCTGGTCCTCGGCCTGCTGGCCGGCATCGCCCTGCAGGCCCCCGCCCACGCGGCGGGCGGCCTGGGCCAGTTCACCAAGGGCAGCATCGCCCCCGCCGACATCAGTGGCGGGGTCATCTTCGGCAAGAACGGCGAGGTCATCCAGCTCGACGCCAAGGGCAAGCCCCAGCATGCCTGCATCATGAGCAAGGCCGGCTCGGGCAAGGCCAGCAAGCTGCCGGAATGCCAGGCCGGCGACAAGGCCGTCAGCCGCAGCGCCGCACCCGCCGAGAACGCGACAGGCGTTCCCTGCGAAGGCTATTACATCATCTGGGTCGGCGGCTACCCGGTCCGAATCTGGTACCCCTCCGGCTGCACCCCGCCGCAGTAAGCTGCGTACCCGGCGCGTAGCAACGAGGGCCGCATTGCGGCCCTTGTCGTTTCCGGTGTGTCAGAAGGTGAGGAAAGGGCTATCAGCGAAGCCCGGCGCGCAGCAGCCGGGACGGGTCACGCTCGTGGCGGACGAAGCGGGCCAGCACCAGTTGCTGCAGATCGATCTCGTCGGGCAGGTTGCCGACATCCAGGTTCTGGCACTCGCTGCAGCAGTGCCCGGCTTCCGAACACAGGGACAGGGCTTGCCAGCAATCGGGGGGACAAGGCTTGGCCATTCAGAGCACTCCTCGAAGAAGGAGCGAACCGGGGCGGCCCGATGAGCCGCCGACGGCAACGCCCAAAGGCAGAAGCTTAGGCAGCGCCCGCCGGCAAGGCAAGCGGGCGGATCACGCCCAGGCTGTGCGGGGATGCACAGCCGCAGGCCACAGCATGGCCCGCCTGCCGCTCAGCGCTGCACCACGAAGGGCTTCAGCTTGAGGGTGGTGGCAATGCGCTCGGCGATGCTGCGGGCCTCCGGCGCGGAGGGGAAAGGCCCCACGCGCAGACGGTATTTGCCATCGGCAGCCAGCACCGACACGGACTCCGACAACCAGGCCAGCTCGTGCTCGACGAAGTTCTTGAACTGCTCGGCGTTGAGCAGGGACGGGAAGACCCCAAGCTGCAGGAAGACCTGGGGCGCCGCAACTCGCTCGGCAGCCTTGGCCACTGGGGCAGACTGCGACACGGCAGCCAGCTCGGCTCCGCGGACCTCGGCCGGCGCCGCGGCGGGCACTGCCGGTGCTGCGGCCACGGCGACAGGCGCCGCCGGGGTGGGTGTATTCCGGCCCTTGGCTGCCGCCAGGCTGGTGGCCGGCTGGGCAGCCCGGGCCCGCTTCAGGGGCGGTACGCTGCGACCGGGCTGGACCATCGCCACACCCTCGGGCAGCACCAGGGACAGCTCCACCTGGGCCGAACCCTGGCCGGTATAGCCCAGTTTGTAGGCCGCCGCATACGAGAGGTCGATGATGCGCCCCGGGTGATAGGGTCCGCGGTCGTTGATGCGCACCACCGCCGAACGGCCATTGGCCAGGTTGGTCACCCGCACGTAGCTGGGGATGGGCAGGGTGGGATGGGCCGCGGTGAGGGCGTACATGTCGAAGCTGTCGCCGCTGGAGGTCTTGCGGCCATGGAAGGCCTTGCCATACCAGCTGGCCATGCCACGCTCGCGGAAGGCACTGCTGCTGTTGCCGAGGGCCAGGCCGCCGCCCAGGGAGTAGTCGCCCTTCTCGTAGCGGGGCGCCTCGGCGCTGAGGCTCTCGTCGCCGTCGTCCTCATCCACATCCTGCAATGAACGGTCGAAGCGCAAGGTACTGCCCAGGGCGCGTCCCGACACAGTCGGCTTGAGACCGGCCTGGAAATAGGCAGGCTCACTGACGGGCTCGTTGAACGCTCCGAAACGCGCCTGGGCCGGGAAGGGTGCTGGAGATTGCGCCACGTTTTGCGGGTTGACGGCGCAACCGGCCAGCATCAGGGCGCTAAGAAGAGGCGCCAGCCAGGGGCCGGCGCGACGGTGTGTCGCTACAGGGGTCATGACGCTCAATCCTGTTCGGGCGCGCGCGAAAGCGCGCGCGGGTTCAGGTGCCTACCCGGCGTCGATGGCGCTGGATGCTCATGAGCATGCCAATGCCTAGACACAAGGTAACGAGTGCAGTGCCACCGTAACTGACGAAGGGTAGCGGGACCCCGACGACGGGGAGAATTCCGCTTACCATGCCCATGTTCACAAACGCGTAGGTGAAGAAGATCAGCGTAAGGGCGCCGGCGAGGAGGCGCGAGAACAGGGTCGGGGCACCAGCGGCGATAAAAAGGCCGCGAAAAATCAACAGGATGTAGAGTACTACAAGAATCGCCGCGCCGGCTAGCCCGAATTCTTCGGTGAGCACGGCGAAGATGAAGTCGGTGTGGCGTTCGGGCAGGAAGTCCAGGTGGGTCTGGGTGCCGTTGCCCCAACCCTTGCCGATGACTCCGCCGGAGCCGATGGCGATGGTGGACTGGATGATGTGGAAGCCCTTGCCGAGCGGGTCGGAGGTGGGGTCGAGCAGGGTACATACCCGGTGTTTCTGGTATTCCCGCAGCCCCGGCCACTCCACGTCCGGCTTGCAGATGGTGTCGCCCATGGCCACGATGGAGGCAATGCCGACGATGCCCACCAGGGCCACCGGCAGGATCAACCGCCAGGTCAGGCCGGCAAAGAACAGCACGTAGAAGCCCGCCGCCGCCACCAGGATGGCGGTGCCCAGGTCGGGCTGTTTGGCGATCAGCCCCACCGGCACCAGCAGCAGGCCGGCTGCGATCAGGAAGTCGCGCACCCGCAGCATGCCCTCCCGGCTCTGGAAGTACCACGCCAGCATCAAGGGCATGGCGATCTTCATGAGCTCGGAGGGCTGGATGCGCGCCACACCGATGTTGAGCCAGCGCCGCGCGCCTTTGGACACGTCGCCGAACAGCGCCACCCCGATCAGCAGCACCACGCCCAGCACGTAGAGCGGCAGGGCGATGGTCATCATGCGCGGGGGCGGGATGCTGGCCGCCACCCACATGACCACCAGCGCCACCCCGATGTTGAGGGCCAGCGTATCCAGGCGCTCGGGCGAGGCGCTGACCATGACGACGGCGGAAAAGCCGATGATGGCGAAGACGATCAGCGCCAACAGGCCATCCAGTGGCGACAGCACCTTGAGCAGCCACTTGCGCGGATCGAAGCGGAAATCACTCACCAGCGCCATCCCCCATGCTGCCTTCGGCACCCGGGTCTTCCGGGGCGACGCCGGCGGGCAGCTTGCCGAGCAGGTAGTAGTCGAGCACCTGGCGGGCAATCGGCGCGGCGGATTCAGCGCCGAAGCCGCCGTTCTCCACCAGCACTGCCAGCGCAATGGTGGGCTTGTCGGCCGGCGCGAACGCGATATAGAGGGCGTGGTCGCGCAGACGCTCGGCAATCCGTGAGGAATACTTGCCACCCTTCAGGGAAAACACCTGGGCTGTACCGGTCTTGCCAGCCGCCACGTAGCCGGCCCCGGCGAAGGCGCGGGTGCCCGTGCCCTCCCGGTTCACCCCGACCATGCTGCGGCGAATGGTCTCCACGTGCTCCGGCTTGATCGGAATGGTCTTGATCGGCTGGGGCTCGATCAGCTTCCGCGAACCGTCCTTGGCACTCTCGATGTACTTTACCAAGTGGGGCTTGAACATCACCCCACCGGCGGCCACGGTGGCAGTGGCGTGGGCCAGCTGCAGCATGGTGTAGGAGTTGTAGCCCTGGCCGATGCCGATGGAGATGGTCTCGCCGCCATACCACTTCTGCTGCTCTGGCTTCTTGAAGCGGCGCCTCTTCCACTCCGGCGAGGGCAGTACTCCGCTGCTCTCACCTTCGATGTCGATGCCAGTGCGGGTACCGAAGCCAAACTGACCGATCATCTGGGCGATCAGATCGATTCCCATGTCATTGGCCAGCTTGTAGTAGTAGGTATCACAGGAATGGACGATGGAGCGGTACATGTCCACCATACCGTGCCCGCCCACCTTGTCGTCGCGAAAGTGGTGACCGCCGAAGTCGAAGTAACCCGGGTCGGCGATGGCCTGGCCGGGGGTCCGCTTGCCGCTCATCAGTGCCGCCAGGGCCATGAAGGGCTTGAAGGTCGAGCCCGGCGGGTAGGCGCCGTTGAGGGCGCGGTTCACCATCGGGTGGTTGGGCGACGTATTGAGTTCGTCCCAGTCCTGGGGCGCAATACCGTCCACGAACAGGTTGGGGTCGAAGGTGGGCACCGACACCAGGGCCAGCACCCCGCCACTGCCCGGCTCGATCGCCACCAGGGCGCCGCGCCGGTTGCCGAAGGCTTTTTCGGCGATTTCCTGGAGCTTCAGGTCGACGGTCAGGATCAGGTTGTTGCCGGGCACTGCAGGGGTGCGGCGCAGCGCCCGCACAGCGCGGCCGCCGGAATCCACCTCGACCTCCTCGAAGCCGGTCACCCCGTGCAGTTCGCGCTCGTAGCTCTTCTCGAGGCCGGCCTTGCCGATGTGGTCGGTGCCCCGGTAGTTGGCGGTGTCCTCGTTCTCCTCGATGCGCTCCAGGTCCCGGTCGTTGATGCGGCCGATATAGCCGATCACGTGGGAGGCGAAACTGCCCATCGGATAGTCGCGGAACAGGCGCGCCTTCAGCTCGACCCCGGGGAAGCGGTAGCGCTGGGCAATAAAGCGGGCCACCTCTTCGTCGGACAGGCGGTTGCGGATCGGCAGGGATTCGAAGCTCTTGGACTCGTCCATCAGCTTCTTGAGGCGCTTGCGGTCCTTGGGGAGGATGTCCACCAGCTTGGACAACTCCTCGATGGTGGCCTCCAGGTCGGCCACCTTGGACGGCGTGATCTCGAGGGTGTAAGCCGAGTAATTGCGGGCCAGCACGGTGCCGTTGCGGTCGGTGATCAGGCCGCGGTTGGGGACGATGGGCACCAACGAGATGCGGTTGTCCTCGGCGCGGGTGGAGTAGTAGTCGTAACGAACCACCTGCAAGTAGAAGAATCGCGCCACCAGCAGCCCGAAGCAGACCAGGGCCACCACCCCTGCCACGGCCAGCCGGCCGCGGAAACGGGCCAGTTCCTGCTCGGGGGTACGCACGGAGCTCATCGCCGGGGCCGCCTAGATGGGCCGGTTCTCATCCCGCTCGACGGGCTGGTACTGGGGCAGCAGCAGCACGTAATGCAGGGGAATCCACAGCACGGCAGCGACGAAACTGCCGAAGAACATCCACCACCCCGGAAACTCCGCGCCCGCCAGCAGGCGCACCAGAACCATCAGCACCTGGGACATGAACAGCAGCGGCAGCACGTGCAGGGCCTGCTCCACCGGGGTGAACCACAGCACCCGGCGCGACAGCTCGTTGGCGGCATAGGCCAGCAACACGTAGGCAAAGGCATGCTGGCCGAGGGCCGCACCCACGCCCACGTCGGTCAGCAGGCCGAACACGAAGCCCGCGCCGATGCCGATCTTGACCGGCTCGCGGACGCACCAGAAGGCCAGCACCAGGGCCACGAAATCGGGCACGGCCGGCAGGTGGCCGGTGGGGATGTAGTTGAGGAAGAGCGCGATGAAGAGCGTGGTGAAGACGAACCACATCTTCACGGGCAGCAGGATCCGGCGCGAACGGTGGGTGGGCTGCATGGTCGGCTCCGCTTAGTCCCGTGCGGCCCGGGCGCGGCGGCCCTTGCCCTTGTTGATGACTTCCGGCTCGGGCGGCCGGGACGGCAGGGCTTCCCGGTGGCCGAGCACCAGCACCTGGCCGTACTGCTCCACGCCCGCCGCCGGCAGGCAGGGGATGCCGGCGAAGGTGCGGGCCTGGTCGCGCTCGACCTTGGCCACGGTGGCCACCGGCAAGCCTGCCAGGAAGACCCCGTCGAGACCGGAGGTGACCACCTTGTCGCCGGCCTGCACGTCGGCGTTGGCGGCCAGGTAGCGCAACTCCATGAGGCCGTTGCCGGCGCCGAACAGCACCGCCCGCAGGCCGTTGCGGACGATCATGACCGGGATCGCCTGGTCGCGGTCGGTCAGCAGGGTCAGCTCCGATTGCATCGGGAAGACCCGCGTGATCTGGCCGATCACCCCCAGGTCGTCAACCACCGCCTGGCCGGCCTCAATGCCGGCCTGGGTGCCCTTGTCGAGGATCACCTTGCGCGAGAACGGGTCCTTGGCGGAATACATGATCTCGGCCACCACCGACTTCACCGGCTGGCGCTCCCGTGCCTCCAGCAGGGCCCGCAGGCGGCGGTTCTCCTGCTCGAGCTGATCCAGCCGCAGCAGGCGCTCGCCGCCCTGCAGCTGCTTGTTTTTCAGATCCTTGTTCTCGATCTGCAGACGGACCAGCGAAGCAAAGTAGTTGGACGCGTTGCGTACGAAATCCGCCGGCGTGGCCGCCGCCATCTGCAGCGGATAGGACAGCACCGACAGGCCCTTGCGGAAGGCTTCGAGATAACGCAGGTTCAGGTCGCTGACCAGCAGGGCCAGGGACAGCACCAGGAAAAAGACGAGCTTGGCCAGCGGCGCCGGCCCGCGTTTGAAGAAGGGAGGGGGGGAATGGCCGACCACTGGGAGTCAGGTCATCCGGCAAACGGCGGCGCCCGGGGCCGGCCCGGGGAGCTGGCGCAGGCGGCAGGGCATGATGCTCACCGCCGGCGCCGGGCCGTCTGGCCGACGCTTATTCGCTGGTGAAGATGGAACCGAGCTGGTCCATCTTTTCGAGCGCCATGCCGGAACCGCGCACCACGCAGGTGAGGGGGTCGTCGGCGACGATCACCGGCAGACCGGTCTCTTCCATCAGCAGACGGTCGAGATCGCGCAGCAGCGCCCCGCCGCCGGTCAGGACCATGCCACGTTCGGCAATGTCGGCCCCCAGTTCGGGGGGCGTCTGCTCCAGGCCGATCTTGACCGCGGAGACGATCTGATTGAGCGGCTCGGTGAGGGCTTCGAGGATTTCGTTGGAGGAGATGGTGAAGGCGCGGGGAATGCCCTCGGCCAGGTTGCGGCCCTTGACTTCCATTTCCTGCACTTCGGAACCCGGGAAGGCCGAACCGATGCCCTTCTTGATGGATTCGGCGGTGGTTTCGCCGATCAGCATGCCGTAGTTGCGGCGGATGTAATTGACGATGGCCTCGTCGAACTTGTCACCACCGACCCGGATGGAACCCGCGTAGACCATGCCGCCCAGGGAGATCACCCCCACCTCGGTGGTGCCGCCGCCGATGTCGACCACCATGGAGCCCGTCGCGTCGGCCACCGGCATGCCGGCGCCGATGGCCGCGGCCATGGGTTCTTCGATGAGATAGACATTGCTGGCACCGGCGCCGAGGGCTGATTCGCGGATGGCGCGGCGTTCGACCTGGGTGGAGCCGCAGGGCACGCAGATGATGATGCGCGGGCTGGGAGAGAACAGGCGGGTGTCGTGGACCTTCTTGATGAACTGCTTGAGCATCTGCTCGGTGACGGTGAAGTCAGCGATCACCCCGTCCTTCATCGGACGGATGGCAGTGATGTTGCCCGGCGTCTTGCCCAGCATCTGCTTGGCCGACATGCCCACGGACAGGATGGTTTTCTTGGCGTTCGGCCCGCCTTCGGTGCGGATCGCCACCACAGACGGTTCGTCGAGGACAATTCCCTTGCCGCGAACGTAGATCAGGGTGTTTGCGGTGCCGAGGTCGATGGCGAGGTCGTTCGAAAAATAGGAGCGCAGAGAACCAAACATCGGAGAAAAATCCCGGTAAAGCCGTTGGACGGGGGGGTGGGAATTGGGGCAACAGAATCGCTTATGATAACCTACAAACCTTTGTCGTTTAAGCAACTTTGTAAATTACCATGTCCCTCAGCCTCGACGAAGTCCGCCATATCGCCAAGCTCGCCCGCCTCGAACTCGCCGACGGCGATGTCGACGCTACCCAGGCCAAACTGAACGGGATCTTCGGCCTCATCGAGGAGATGCAGGCCGTCAACACCGACGGGGTCGAGCCCATGAGCCACCCCCAGGAGCTGGCCCAGCGCCTGCGCCCCGACGTGGTCACCGAAGGCAACCGCCGCGAGGCCTTCCAGGCCATCGCCCCGCAGACCGAGGCCGGGCTCTACCTGGTCCCCAAGGTCATCGAATAAGCCCTCCCCTTCCGGCGCCGGCCCCTGTGGCAGGCGCCCCCAAGGCGCCCCATAACGTTCACCTTGCCGTCCCACGCACCATGATCGACTCCAGCCTCAAGGACATCGCCGCCGCATTGCGCGCGAAAACCGTCTCCGCCGTCGAACTCGCCACCGACAGCCTGGCCCGCATCGAAGCCGGCAACCCGAAGGTCAATGCTTTCATCACCATAGACCGCGATGGCGCCCTGGCTGCCGCCCAGGCCGCCGACGCGCGCCTGGCCGCCGGCAGCGCCGGCCCGCTCACCGGCATTCCGATGGCCCACAAGGACGTCTTCTGTACCGAAGGCGTGCTGACCACCTGCGGCTCGAAGATGCTGGCCAACTTCACCAGCCCCTACGACGCCCACGTGGTGAGCCTGCTCAAGGCCGCCGGCGCGGTGATGGTCGGCAAGACCAACATGGACGAGTTCGCGATGGGCTCCTCCAACGAGAACTCTCATTTCGGCCCGACCCGCAACCCCTGGAACACCGACACGGTGCCAGGCGGCTCCTCCGGCGGCTCGGCGGCCGCAGTGGCGGCGCGCCTGGTGCCGATCGCCACCGGCACCGACACCGGTGGCTCGATCCGCCAGCCGGCCTCCCTGTGCGGCATCACCGGCATCAAGCCGACCTACGGCACGGTGTCGCGCTACGGCATGATCGCCTACGCTTCGTCCCTCGATCAGGGTGGCGCCTTCGGCTACAGCGCCGAAGACTGCGCGCTGCTGCTGTCGGCCATGGCCGGCCATGACCCGCGCGACTCCACCAGCCTCGAACGTGAGGCCGAAGACTACGCCGGCAACCTGGACAAGCCCCTCGCCGGCCTGCGTGTGGGCCTGCCCAAGGAGTTCTTCGCCGAAGGCATGTCCGACGACGTGCGCGCCGCCGTGGACGCGGCCATCGCCGAATACCGCAAGCTGGGCGCCACCACTGTGGAAGTGAGCCTGCCCAACGCCCGCCTGGCGATCCCGGCCTATTACGTGATCGCCCCGGCCGAGGCCAGCTCCAACCTGTCGCGCTTCGACGGTGTGCGCTACGGCCACCGCGCCGCCGAGTACACCGACCTGATGGACATGTACTGCAAGAGCCGCGCCCAGGGCTTCGGCGCCGAAGTGAAGCGGCGCATCCTGATGGGCACCTACGTGCTGTCCCACGGCTATTACGACGCCTACTACATCAAGGCCCAGAAGCTGCGCCGCCTGATCGCCAACGACTTCCAGGCCGCCTTCGCCCAGTGCGACCTGATCGCCGGCCCGGTCAGCCCCACGGTGGCCTTCGGCATCGGCGAGAAGAGCGACGACCCGGTGCAGATGTACCTGTCCGACATCTACACCATCGCCGTCAACCTGGCCGGCCTGCCCGCCCTGTCCCACCCGGCCGGCTTTGGCGCCGGCGGCCTGCCGGTGGGCCTGCAGCTGATCGGCAATTACTTCGGCGAAGCCCGCCTGCTCGGTGCCGCCCACCAGTTCCAGCAGGCCACCGACTGGCACACCCGCAAGCCGGCCGGCTTCTGAGGCAGGGATGCGCATCCATTCCGCCCACGGCCTCTCCCGTCACCTCGCCACCGGCCTGAGCCTGGTGCTGCTGGCCGGCTGCGCGGCCCTGGAAGGCGGCCCCGCAGCCCGCCCGGCCGAGAGCGCCCCTGCCTCCCGCGAACCCTCTGCAGCCAGCCCGCTGCCCGCCCCCTCCGGCAAGCTCAAGCCGATGCCCCTGCGCACCTTCACGGTGAGCACCCAATGCAATTTCCGGGACGAGGCGGGCAACTTCGGCAAGGCCCGGGTGGACGTGGAAAACTCCAAGGTGAAGGCCTTCAACGTCGAACTGGTGATGCCCAAGCGCGGCTCCTGCCGCTACGACCTCGCCCAGTTCCGCCAGACCCAGGCCCTGCCTTCCATCGAGCTCGCCGGCAAGAACAACTGCCGGGTGCGCATGTGGGAGCAGGGCGAGCAGGTCACCGTGTCCTTTGCCGACTGCCACAACCTGTGTTCCCCCGCCAGCGCCCACGATTATGTGTGGCCGCTGCTGATCGACAAGCCTACGGGCAAGTGCGACTGAACGACCATTTCTAGAGAGCCATCATGAGCAGAACCGACTGGGAAGTCGTCATCGGGCTGGAAATCCACACCCAGCTCAACACGCAGTCCAAGATTTTCTCCGGCGCCAGCATCGCCTTCGGCGCCGAGCCCAATGCCCAGGCCTGCGCCGTGGACATCGCCCTGCCCGGCGTGCTGCCGGTGCTCAACAAGGGGGCGGTCGAACGGGCCATCCGCTTCGGCCTGGCAATCGGCGGCACGGTTGCCCCGAAGAGCATCTTCGCCCGCAAGAACTACTTCTACCCCGACCTCCCCAAGGGCTACCAGATCAGCCAGTACGAGCTGCCGGTGGTGCTGGGTGGCAAGATCAACCTGCTGGTGCCGGACGGCAAGGGCGGCCACTACGAGAAGCTCGTCAATCTCACCCGCGCCCACCTGGAAGAAGACGCCGGCAAGAGCCTGCACGAAGACTTCCACGGCATGACCGGGATCGACCTCAACCGGGCCGGCACGCCGCTGCTCGAGATCGTCTCCGAACCCGACATGCGCTCCTCCGCCGAGGCGGTGGCCTACGCCAAGGCCCTGCACGCCCTGGTGCGCTGGATCGACATCTGCGACGGCAACATGCAGGAAGGCTCCTTCCGCTGCGACGCCAACGTGTCGGTGCGCCCCCGCGGCCAGGCGGAGTTCGGCACCCGCCGCGAGATCAAGAACCTCAACAGCTTCCGCTTCCTGCAGCAGGCCATCGACTACGAGATCCAGTGGCAGATCGACCTGATCGAGGACGGCGGCAAGGTCCAGCAGGCCACCGTGCTGTTCAACCCGGACACCGGCGAGACCCGCGCCATGCGCAGCAAGGAAGACGCCCACGACTACCGCTACTTCCCCGATCCCGACCTGCTGCCGCTGGTCATCTCCAGCGACTGGATCGAGCGGGTGCGGGGCGAGCTGCCCGAGCTGCCGGCGGCCCTGTCGGCCCGCTTCGAGGGCGAATACGGCCTGTCCGCCTACGACGCCACGGCCCTCACGGCCAGCCGCGAGACCGCCCAGTTCTACCTGGACACCGTTGCCGCCGCCGGCACCGCCAATGCCAAGACCTGCGCCAACTGGGTGATGGGTGAACTGGCCGCGCGCCTCAACAAGGCCGAACTGGACATCAGCGCCAGCCCGGTGAGCGCCGCCCAGCTGGCCGGCCTGGTGCTGCGCATCGCAGACAACACCATCTCCAACGCCATCGCCAAGAAGGTCTTCGAGGCGCTGTGGAACCAGGAAGGCGGGGCTGACGCAAACGCCGCCGACGCCATCATCGAAGCCCAGGGCCTCAAGCAGGTCACCGACACGGGCGCCATCGAGGCGATCATCGACGAAGTGCTGGCCGCCAACCAGAAGTCGGTCGAGGAATTCCGCGCCGGCAAGGAAAAGGCCTTCAACGCCCTGGTCGGCCAGTGCATGAAAGCCTCCAAGGGCAAGGCCAACCCGGCCCAGGTGAATGAGCTGCTGAAGAAGAAGCTGGGCTAAGGCGTGCAAGGGCGGCCAAAGCCGCCCTCCCCCCACGCGCAGCCCCGGTGCAAGCCCCGAAGTTACGCTCCGGGAGCAACCAGTTTCCCTCGCAGCGAAGCGGGTTTCCCTCCGGGACGAACCCTCTTCCCCCGGAGGGAAACCAGTTCAAGTCAGAGCCCAACTCACTGGGCTGCGAGGGTAACTTGCTGCCCTCTGAGGGGAACTTGTTAGCCTGGGAGGGTGATAAGGGCGGCTTTCCGTTGTTCCGCGTTGAATTGGCCGGGAATTCGCCCCGGCGGGCGCCCCCTTTCTTTGCGTCGCCAAAGAAAGGGGGAAAGAAAGGCGACCCGGCTTCCCCGGTCGTCCGCTGCGCGGACGACTCCCCTGCGCTGCTCGGCGGGTCAGAACGGGCTTTTCGCAAACACCGCGCGGTTGCTGAAGCAGGGGACGATGATCGACGCAAAGGCAAAACCCCAGCGCCTCGCATCCGCCGGATTTTCCGTAGAGGCTCGGTGCTTGCTGAAAGCCCGTTCCGACCCGCCGAGCAGCGGAACGGCAGGCGGGGTAGTCCGGCGCGGCTGTTTGAGCCCGCAGGGCGAGTTCCGCGCCGGCCGCCTGGCGTGAGCAGCGCAGGGGAGTCATTCGCGCAGCGAATGACCGGGGAGGCGGGTCGCCTTTCTTGCTTACTTCTTTGGCGAAGCAAAGAAGTGAGTCGCCCGCCGGGGCGAAATCCCGGCCAATCCAACCCAAAACAACGGAAAGCCACCCAGCAAAGGCTCCCCCTACAACAACGCCTTCGCCGCCTCGACACGCAAGGCCATGTCCACCGTCGGGTCGTTCATCACGGCCAGCAGGAAGCGGCGCGCTTCGTCGCAGGCCTCGCCACCGGCCGGGCGGGGCGGAGCGGTCGGCAGCGGCGGCGGGGCCTCCGGCGCCGGGCCGAGGCGGGCCAGGGCCTGCGCAAAGGCGGCCGGTTTGATCGCCTCGAAGCCGGCCAGGATGTCCGCCTGCTTCTCGGGGTTGGGGGCCATGTCCAGCCAGGGCTCATCGGCCAGCATGCCGCCCAGGCCGGGATCAATGAAGGCCGACCACTTGCCGGTGGCCGGATGCAGCCCGGGCACCATCAGCACCTCGCCCACCTCGTCCAGAGGGCACAGGATCCGCCGCGCCGGCGGTACCTCCGCCAGGTAACGGTCGGCCAGCCCGCGCAGGAAAGCACCGGCCTCAGCGACGGACACCGGCTCCACCAGCGCGAACCACAGCCGGTAGCCCGCCTCGCCCGACACTGCCATGGCCGGCGCAGGCAGCGCCAGATCATCCAGCAGCCCTGCGTACAGCGCGGCAGTCAGCGCCCAGGCCTCCTCGCCATCCACGCCCACGACCATCCAGGCCACCCGCCCGTCCGCGCCCAAGGGCGACAGGCGCAAGGCCTCCCCGGCGGCCAGGGCGCGCGGCAGGGCATCGGCGCCCGGGGTGGCGGGGCGGACATAAAGGCGCCGCAGTTCGGCGACGAGACGCAACGGGGGCTGGGACATGGCGATCGTGCAGGCTGGCCGGCAGACAGGCCCGGCCAATCGGGAAAAACGCCATTATATCCACCGGCCGCAAGCTCACCGCACGGCCCGGCCGGGGGCGCTCAATACGGCCGCCCGTCCTTGTGCAGGAAGCGCCAGCGGCCATCCTCACCCAGCTCGGCGGCCAGGTCGTCGTCCGGGTAGTTCGCCCGGTCACCCAGGCTGCGGTCCCCCACCTCCAGGTAGAGCACCGCCTCATCCGTGTCATTCACCAGGTGGTGGGCATCCCCCCCGCCGGCCGCAAAGCCGGCGCACATGCCGGGCGCCAGGCGGGTCCTCCCGGCGTTGGTGAGCAGCGCCGGGCGGCCTTCCAGCACGTAGATGAACTCGTCCTGGGTGAGGTGGGCATGGCGCAGGGCCGACATGGCGCCCGGTGGCAGGCGGGTCAGGTTCACCCCGAAGTTGCGCAGCCCGAAGGCATCGCCCAGGGGCTGCTTGACGCGCCCGGCGAGGCGTTGCGCGAACTCCGGGGGATAGGACGAGGGGGTGCGCCGCGGCGGCATGTCGGCGGCGGGCAGGGCAATGGGGCGGAGGGAAGGGGTCATGGCGGGCTCTCCTTTGTCTGCGCACGAAGCGCCGGTTGCGCTCCGCAAGGCCGCCATTCTCGCTTGTGTCCGGGAGACGCCCTTAGCCCGTCCGGGCCGGAATATGTGCCAGACCGTTCAGCCTTCCCGCAGCCGGGACGGTGGAAACCCGAAGCGGCTCCGGAAGGCAGCGGTAAAGCGGCTGTGGGAGTCGTAACCACAGCGCGCGGCGATCTCGCCAACCGGCAGCCCGGTGCCCTGCAAGAGCCCCAGGCCGACCTCCAGCCGCAGCTCCCGCACCAGCCCGGCGCAGGCCAGGCCATGGGCGGCCAGGCGCCGCCGGAGGGTGCTGACGCTGACCCGGCAGGCGGCGGCGACGGCCTCGACGCTCCAGTCGGCGTGCGGCCGGCCGAGGACCAGGCGGCGCACCTGCTCGGGCCAGTCGACCTCCTCCCGGGCGTGCAGCACACAGCCCGCTTCGGCCAGCATCAGCAGCACCTCCTCGACCCGGTGCTGACGCAAGCCTTCCGACAGGCCGGGCCGGGCCAGGCCGGCCAGGGCCCGCTCCAGGCATTCGGTCAGCCCGCCGTCCGGCGTCAGCACATGGCAGCCCTGCAGCGGGGCCAGCGGAAAGTCTCCGCCATGGCGGGCGGCAAAGCGGCTCAGCGCCGCATCACCAAACTGCAGGATGTGCGCCTCGTAGCAGCCGTCGGGGCGGGGGTCGTTGATCACGTCCCAGCAGCTGCCCCGCGCCAGCAGCACCACCTGCCCGGCTGGAATCTCCCGCGGCCCGTCCGCCCCGAGCAAGGTCTTGCAGCCCTTGCGGACCCACACCAGCGCGTCGTCCCGCACGGTGAGGCTGCGGATGCGGTGCAGCGCACGCACCGAGATGCTGCCGCTGGCGGCGTCGTCGAAAGTGCCCATGGAAGATGGCGGCCCGCTCAGGCCGCCGGCGGGTCCAGCCATTTGAGCAGGGTGCTGAACAGCAGCTCGGGCCGCACCGGCTTGCCGATGTGGTCGTTCATGCCGGCCTCGATGCACACCTGCCGGTCCTCATTGAAGGCGTTGGCCGTCATGGCCAGGATGGGGGTGTCGGCGTAGCCGTCGAGGGCGCGGATCGCCCGGGTGGCGTCCACCCCGTTCATGTTCGGCATCTGCATGTCCATCAGGATCAGGGCATAGCGGTTCATGCGCGCCAACTCGACCGCCGCCAGGCCGTCCTCGGCCAGGTCCACCACCAGGCCGGCGCCTTCCAGCATGTCCCGGGAGACCTCCTGGTTGATCGGTTCATCCTCGGCCAGCAGGATGCGGGCGCCGGGGTGGCGCGCCTGCAGCACGCCCGCCGAGGCGCCCTGCCCGCTCGCCTGCAGCCGCGGGGCGCCGTCCGGATTGCGCTCCAGGCGCACGGTGCACCAGAAGGTGCTGCCCTCGCCGAGAACGCTCTCCAGGCCGACCGCCCCACCCATCAGCTGGGCCAGCCGCTTGCTGATGGCCAGCCCCAGGCCGGTCCCCCCGTAGGCGCGGGTCATCGAGCTGTCGGCCTGCTCGAACGGGGTGAACAGGCGCCGCTGGTCCGTGTCGCTGATGCCGATACCGGTATCCTGCACCTCGAAGCGCAGGAGCACGCCGGCCGTGCTGTCCTCGACCAGCCGGGCCCGCACGGTGATCGTGCCGCGGGGCGTAAACTTGATCGCGTTGCTGACGAAGTTGAGCAGGATCTGCCCCAGCCGCAGGGAATCACCAATGAAGAACCCCCGGGCGAGTTCCGGCGCCAGGTCGACGCGCAGCTCGAGATTCTTGCGCCGGGCCTTGTGGCCCATCAGGCTCAGCAGGTTCTCCACCACCTCGCCGAGCTGGAAGCTCACCGGGTTCAGGGACAGCCGCTCGGCCTCGATCTTGGAGATGTCGAGGATGTCGTTGATGACGTGCAGCAGGTGCCGCGACGCCTGGTCGATCTTGCCCAGCTGATCCTTGAGCGGGGCATCCGGGCCATTGCGCAGGGCGATGTTGGTCATGCCGATGATGGCGCTCATCGGCGTCCGCAACTCGTGGCTCATGTTGGCCAGGAAGGTGCTCTTGGCCCGGCTCGCCGCCTCCGCCACCTCCTTGGCCTGGGACAGGGACACATTGATCTCGTTGATCTCCCTGATGTTCCGGGTCACCGCGTCGTTCATCGCGATGAAGCTGCGGGTCAGCTCGCCGAGTTCGTCCTCCCGCCGCTGCGCCTCCGCCAGGGGGCCGGTGTCCACGCCCGGAACTTCGCTCTGTTGCCCGCCCGCGACATCGTGAAAGATGCGGCTGAGGGTGCTGATCGGGGTCGAGATCGAACTCGTGAAGCGCAGCACCATCGGCAGGATGAGCAGCAGGCTGCCGGCGGCGATCAGTCCCAGGGTGGTGACGATCTCCACGATGTTCTTGCGCACGGTCTCCTTGGAGCGCAGCACCGCGATGGTGCCGACCCGCTCCTCACCGCGCAGCAAGGGGATCAGGCCCTGGTAGAAACCCGCCCCGTCCACCGTGATCTCGTTGAAGGAATGGGCGCCGGCACGCCGCTCCGCCCCCGCCGGCACACCCCGCCAGTCCGGCGCGGCATAGGCCGGCATGTCGCCGACACTCAGGCTTTGCGGGGTGAAGATGTTGATCTTCACGTGGCTCAGGCTGGACAGACGATCCACGAAGCCCTGGTCGAGCGGCTGCGCCGTCACCACCCGGCCCACCTGCCGGAGCTCGCGCTTGCCGGTGGCCGGGTCGAAGGCCTCGCCCATGATGTAGGCGTCGGCCTCGATCAAGACCTGGCCGGCATCCACCAGGTAGCGCGTCAGGGGCTTGCGGGGCGGCTCCACCGCCAGCTGCAGCGCCGCCCTGGCCGACCGCTCGACCTGCAGCTTGTCCCGGCTCAGCTCCTCGCCATCCTTGAGCGTGGCGACCCGGAATACCGGCATCACCTGGTAGTCCACAAAGCCGACCTGGCTTCCGGCGCCGTCGAAGTGCGCAAAGAACACCAGCCGCCCGGCCATATCGTAGAGGCCGAGGCGGGACAGCCGGGCCGAATGTCCGATACGCATCGCCTCCTGGGCCAGCTGACGGTAGGTGCCCAGCAGGGTTTCACCCTCGACATCGGCCTGCGCATACTGCGCCAGGTACCAGATGGTGTCGCCGATGTTCTTTTGCGCCGCCAGCTGGGTGGTGGCTTCCAGCAGGCTGCCCTCGCGCTCGGCCAGGCTGTCGCGGATCACCTCCGAGGCCTTGCGCAGCTCGGCCTGGGCCTGGTCCAGATACTGCTGCCCGATGACCCACGAGGCCGCCAGCATGGAACTCAGCGCCACCACCAGGCTGACCGCCACCGCGCTCAGCAGCAGCCGGTTCCGGATCCGTGTGATCTTCATGGGCGCCAGCGCTAGCGGCCCGCTCCGGGCCTGTAGGAAAGAACCGGCACATAGCCCTCCGGCGCGATGGAGGCGCTGAATGGGTAGCGCGCCGCGTTGCTGCGGTCGACCAGCCCGAGCTTGATCAGGATGGTGTGCGGCAGCTTGCCGCCGCGGCCTTCCAGGTAACTCACCACCGCATTGGTGGCCACCCGGGCCTGGCTGACACCCTTGGTGTCGGCGGCGGCGGCGATCTCGCCCTTGCGGATGGAGTCGGCGATGTTGCGGGTCAGGTCGTAGGCCACGATGCGGATCCGGCCGCCGAGCCCGGCCTCCCGCACGGGCAGGATGGCGGCCGGCGCACAGCCGGTGCAGCCAAGGATGTAATCAAGCTTCTGCCCATGGCGGGCAATCAGCTGCGCCGCCAGCTGGGTCTGCCCGATCAAGTCACTGTCACCGTAGAGCGTATCGAGGATATTGACCTTGATGGGCGCTCTGCGCGCCGCCTCGTGGCTGCCGGTGACTTCACCGGAGACCCACCCGGCCCCCTCGGGCCCGGGCAGCAAGGCCACATTGATCGTGTTCAGGCCGCGCTTTTGCGCATCCCGGATGACCCAGTCCATGGCGTTGCCCCCCATAGCCTTGAGCGAGGTGGTCACCTTGACGGCCAGGCTGTCGCTGGTGCTGTCATTGGCCAGCTCGAAGACCGGAATCCCCATCTTGCGCGCCCGGTCAATGGCCGGATTATTGCCGGTCAGGCTGATCGGCGAGATCACTATCGCATCGTAGCGGGCCGCAATCGACTCATCCATCTTGCGCAGCTGGCCGACCAGGTCGTTGTAGCCGTCCGCCGGCAGGATATCCACGGCCACCCCCAGGCGCCGGGCCTCGCTGATGACGCCGTAACTGCAGCCGATCCAGTAGGGGTCCTTGAGGTGAGGGAACAGGAAGGCGATACGCCACGGCTTGCTGGCCGGCGCGGTCAGGGCGTAATGACCATTGACCACCCGGCCGGTGGCCAGCGCATCGTCCGCCGTGCCCTGCGGCTTGAGCGGCGGAAAGATGGACTGCACCGGGATCGGCAACACCTCATCGGACGGCCCGGCAACCGGGCCTGCCGCGGAGGCGGCCGCCATCAACGCCCCCAGCCACAGCACGGACACCCCGCAGACTCTGCCAATACCCCCAGCCAACCGGATCAGCCCCACCCTCGCCCGCCTCTCTGTGATCGGCCCACCGTCAGGGGACGGGCCACCTGTCACTATCGACACGACAGCGCCCGGCCTTGAGCCGCGCTTCCGCCGCCGCTCAGCCGAAGCGCTCCGCCAGATAGCCCAGCAGGGCCTTGATCCTGGCCGGCTGGTAGCGCCGGCTGGGGTAGGCCACGTAGAGCGGGGTCGAGTCATAGAGGGCGTCGGGAAAGAGATCGACCAGACGGCCGGCGTCCAGGTCGGCCTGCACGTCGAGGCGCGACTTGTAGGCGATGCCGTGCCCCGCCAGGGCCCACTGGCGGACCAGGGCACCGTCGTCGGCGGCGCGGTCACCGGAGACGGTGATCTCCCGCTGCTGGTCATGGCAGTACAGGCGCCAGCGGTCGAACAGCTCGCCATTGCGATAGAAGCAGATGCAGTTGCGGCGGGCCAGATCCTCGAAGCACTCCGGCTGCCCGTGACGGGCCAGGTAGTCGGGAGAGGCCACCAGTACCCGGGGGTTGTCGCATAGCTTGCGCCCGACCAGGCCGGAGTCCTCCGACAGGCCATAGCGCAGCACCAGGTCGATGGGGTTGCGGTAGAGATCGATGAGGCCGTCGGAGAGATGCATCACCAGCCGCAGCTGGGGATGGCGCTGGCGGAAGGGCTCGAGCAGGCTGTCGAGGCAGCCGCGCCCCAGGTCGGAAGGCGCGCCCAGGTGGATGTCGCCGGAGAGCTGCTCGCGGCCCTGGCGCAAGGCGGCGAGGCCTTCATCCAGGGCCTGGTGGGACTGCTGGCAATGCACCAGGAAGATCTCGCCCGCCTGGGTCAGGCGCAGCGAGCGCGTCGAGCGCTCGAAGAGCTGGCTGTCCACGCGCTTCTCGAGGCGCTTGAGGGCCGCGCTGGCGGCCGCCGGGCTGAGCCCCAGGGCCCGCCCGGCGGCGCTGATGGAACCCAGTTCACTGACCCGGATGAAGAGCTGGACATCGGATAGCTGGATCATCTTTCAAAATATTTTTGAAACTTCGTCACATCATAGGCCAATTATCAAATTCCGGACCAATCCCTAGACTTGCCCGGTCTTCACTTGATTCCGGTGCCCACCCATGAACACGCCCCTCTTCCAGCCTCTCACCCTCGGCAACATCACGCTGCCCAACCGCATCGTGATGCCGCCCCTGACCCGCGCGCGGGCGGCCCAGCCAGGCAATGTGCCGACGGCCATGAACGCCGCCTACTATGCCGAACGCGCCTCGGCCGGGCTGATCATTGCCGAGGCCACCGACATCTCCGCCGCCGCCAAGGGCTATTCCCTGACGCCGGGCATCCACACGGCGGAGCAGATCGCCGGCTGGCGCCAGGTGACCGACGCGGTGCATGCGGCCGGCGGGCATATCTTTCTGCAGATCTGGCATTGCGGCCGCATGTCCCACCCGGACCTGCATGGTGGTGCCCGCACGGTGGGCCCGTCGGAAGTCGCCTTCCCCGGCCAGATCTGGCTGGCCGGCCCGGACGGCAAGGGTGGCATGGTCGATTGCCCGGTGCCCCGCGCCCTGGACATCCGCGAGATTCCGCCCATCGTCGCGGACTTCCGCCAGGCCGCCCTGAACGCCATCGAGGCGGGCTTCGATGGCGTGGAGATCCACGCCGCCAACAGCTACCTGATCGACCAGTTCCTGCGCACCACCTCCAACCTCCGCGACGACGCCTACGGCGGCAGCCGGGAGAAGCGCCTGCGCTTCCTGTTCGAGGTGGTGGATGCGGTTGCCGGGGCCATCGGCGCAGCGCGCACCGGGGTGCGCCTGTCGCCGCGCAACCGGGCCCGCGGCATGGATTGCCCGGACAGCCTGCCCACCGCCCTGGAGGCCGCCGCCCGCCTGCACCAGCGGGGCGTGGCCTATCTGCACTTCAACGAACCCGAGGAAAACCCGCCCAGCGCCGAGGCCGGGGCCTTCCACCGGGATCTGCGGGCGGCCTTCCCCGGCCCGGTGATCGTGGCCGGCGGCTACACCGCGGCGCGCGGCGCAGCCGTGATCGACCAGGGCCATGCCGACCTGGTGGCCTTCGGCCGCCCCTTCATCGCCAACCCGGACCTGCCGGCCCGCCTGGCCCACGGCTGGCCGCTCAACCCGCCGGAGCCGGCCACCTTTTTCGGCGGCAACGCCGCCGGCTACACCACCTACCCGGCCTACGCCGGCACGGCCGAAGAGGCCCCCGCCTGAAAGCCGTCGGCTCCCAGCGCCCTCGGCGCCATCGACCGGGATGATGCCCGGACTTGAACACTTCACCCTCCGGGATGGAGTGCTTCAAGTCCGGGTTGGACTTTCCGGGCCTTGATTTGAAATCGTCCAAATCAGAGATGGACTCGCCGGGCTCCGATTTGGACGATTTCAAATCAAAGATGGACGGCTTCAAGTCTGATTTGCACTGTCGCACCTCGGACTTGAACCCGCCAAGCCCGGATTTGAACGCTTTCAAACCAAGGATGGACGGGTCCAAGTCTGAGCTGGACCCTCGCCCCTCCGGGCCCTGAACCTGGAGGCCTGGCCACGATCTCCCGGGCCAGGGCGCCAGGCCGGCGAGGTGAATGCGCCGGGCCAAGCCCGCCGGTACTCAGCCGGACTGCTTGCGCAGCCAGACCAGCAGCGTGGAATAGAGCCGGTCGGGCTCCACCGGCTTGGAGAGGAAGTCGTCCATGCCGGCCTCGATGCAGCGCACCCGGTCCTCGGCGAAGGCATTGGCGGTCATCGCCACGATCGGCACCCGCCTCCCGCTCTCCAGCTGGCGGATCCGCCGGGTGGCCTGCAGGCCGTCCATCTCGGGCATCTGCATGTCCATCAGGATGATGTCGAAGGCCGCGTTGCGCACCATGTCCAGGGCCACCGCGCCATTGCCGGCAACGGCCACGTCGAGGCCCGCGTCCTGCAGGAACAGCCTGGCCACCTCCTGGTTGACCGGCTCGTCCTCCACCAGCAGGACGTGGGCCCCCGCGAACTCCCGCCGCAATGCCACCTCAGCCTGGCCGATCACGTTGCGGGCATGGCGCACGTCACGCAGCGGGCCCCCCACCCCCAGGCGGGCGGTGAACCAGAAATTGCTCCCCACGCCCGGCACGCTGCTGGCCCCGGCCTCGCCCCCCATCAGGCCGGCCAGCCGGCGGGTGATGGCCAGGCCAAGCCCGGTGCCGCCGAAGCGCCGGGTATTGGAGGCGTCGAGCTGTTCGAAGGCCTGGAACAGGCGGGGCAGGAATTCGGGCAGCACCCCGATGCCGCTGTCCGTCACCTCGGCCTTGAGGCACAGGCAGTCGGCCTCCCGCGCCACCACCGAGACACGCAAGGAGACCGTGCCCGATTCGGTGAACTTCACCGCGTTGCTGGCCAGGTTGAGCAAGGCCTGGGTGAGGCGCGTGGCATCGCCATTGAGCATGTGGAGGAGGCTGTCGCACTCCACCTGGAGCCTCAGGCCCTTGGCCTGGGCCCGGTCCTGGATCATGGTGGCGACGTTGCCGACCAGGGTCTCCAGGGAGAACTCTTCCTCTTCGAGGATGAACTTGTCGGCCTCGATCTTGGACAGGTCGAGGATGTCGTTGATCACCGCCAGCAGGTGCTCGGCGGCCGTGTCGATCTTGGCCAGCCTGTCGGCCTGGGTCGGGCTGACGCCGTCGCGCTTCATGATCCGCGCCATGCCCAGCACCGCGTTGAGCGGCGTGCGGATCTCGTGGCTCATGTTGGCCAGGAAGGCGCTCTTGGCCCGGTTGGCGCTCTCGGCGGCCTCCTTGGCCAGGGCCAGCTCGCGGGTACGCTCGTCGACCAGGCTTTCCAGGTGCAGCCGGTGGCGCATCAGCTCGGCCTCGTTGCGCTTCTGCTCGGTGATGTCCTGCTTGATGCCGAGGTAGTGGGACACGCTGCCGTCGGCACGGCGCACCGGCGAGATGATGGCCGACTCCACGTAGGTTTCGCCGTTCTTGCGCCGGTTGCACAGCTCGCCGCGCCATATCCGGCCATCGGACAGGGCGGACCACATCTCGCCGAACACCTTGGGTGAGGTCTCGCCCGACTGCATGATGCGCGGGTTCTGGCCGACCACCTCCTCGGCGGCGTAGCCGGAGGCCTCCTCGAAGGCCTTGTTGACGTAGAGGATGCGGGCATCGAGATCGGTGAGGACGATGCTGCCGGGGCTTTGCTCGACCGCCGTGGTGAGCGTGCGCAGCTGCTCCTCCGCCCGCTTGCGCTCGCTGATGTCGGTGGAGATGCCGCACAGGGCATACACGCTGCCGTCGTCCCGGCGCAGGGGGATCTTGACCGACAGGTAGCTGCGGACCTGGCCGGTGCGCAGATCGACGTTGCTTTCCTCGACTTCGATGCCTTCGCCGTCCTCGATGATCCGCCTGTCGTTGACACGCAGGCGCGCGGCCGTCTCCGCGTCGAAGAAATCCGCGTCGGTGCGCCCGATGAGTGCTTCGCGGGTGCAGCCGAACAAGGCCTGCACGGCCCGGTTGGCATAGAGGTAGCTGTAATCCTGACCCTTGATGTAGATGCAGGCCCCGACGTTCTCGAGAATGGTCTCGAGCATCTCGTCGCTCTGCCGGCGCTGCAATTCGGACAGGCGGAGGGGCGTGACGTCCAGGACGATGCCGATGTAGCTCACCGTCCGGCCCGCGTCGTCCTGCACCGGCTGGCTGCGGCACATCAGCCAGCGGGGTGGCAGCTGAGGCGGAAGGGCCACCCGCCACTCGGCCTCGAAGCCCTCGCCCAGCGCGCTGGCAGCGGCGATGATGTGCTCCACCCGCTCGCGGTCCTGCGGATGGATCGCAGACCGCCAGGCATCGTAGGACGGGGTGCAGGACTGGTAGGGAAGGCCATAGAGCTCCCAGATCTCGTCCGACCAGAAATTGTCGTTGGTCTCGAGGAACCACTCCCAGGAGCCGGCCCGGGCGGCGTCCAGGGTCAGCCGCAGCCGCCGCTCGCTGGAGCGCAGCAGCGCCTCGGCAATGCTGCGCTCGGTCACGTCGGACACGGTGGCGAGCACCTGGTCCGCGCCCTCGATGCCCAGGCTGCTGAGGCTGATCTCGACCGCAATCTCGTCGCCGTTCTTGCGTCGCCCGCTCAGATGGCGCCTGGCCACCAGGGCCAGGCTTCGCGCCGGATCCGCCTGCATGAGCTCACGGTGGCGCAGGTGCCGCGCCTGCAGCGCATCGGGCACCAGCACATCCACGGACTGCCCGACGAGCTCGCCCGGCGCATAGCCGAACATGCGCTCCAGGGAGGGATTGACGAGGATCATCGCGCCCTGCGGGTCGACCACCACCAGCCCCTCGACGCTCGAATCCCAGACCCGCCGGAAGCGCGCCTCGCTGTCGGCCTTGGCCTCCTCGGCCCGGTGCAGGTCGGAGACGTCGGTGAAGGTCAGGACCGCCCCCGCCGTGTCGTTGAGCTCGTTGAGATAGGGGTCGATCTGCATCAGGTAGTGAAAACCGCGCTGATGCACGTGCTCGACCAGGGACGCGCCCTCGGTGACGACCTTGCCCACCCACTGGCGCAGGTGGGGCAGATCCAGGTGGCAAGGCACGCCGTACAGGAACTGGCCGATGTCATTGGGCAGCAGGCCGAAGACCCGCCCGGCCAGCGCGTTGAAGCGGGTCACCCGGCCATCCCGGTCCACCACCACCAGGCTGGTGCGGATGGAGTTCTGGATGTTGCCCAGGATGGCGTTGAGCTGGGCGTACTCCAGCGTGCTGATCCGCAACTCGTCGTTGAGGGTGGTGAGCTCCTCGTTGGAGGCCTGCAGCTCTTCGTTGGACGACTGCAGCTCCTCACTGGAGGACTGGATCTCCTCGTTGAGGGATTGCAGCTCCTCGTTGGAGCGCTCGAGCTGCTCGATCACCGCCTGCAGATGCTCCCGGGTGTCGGCCAGCTCCTGGCGCAGCCGCGCGATCTCGTCCGCGGCCACGGCCGGCGGCATGCCGGCAATCCCCTCGCCAGCGGGGAGGTCGGCCTGCACCGGGGTCTCCTCGAAGGAGATCAGGGTCACCCCCTCGGCCTCATCCGGCCCGGACACGCTGCGCAGCATCAGGCGCACGCGCAGCACCCGGCCGTCGAAACGCACCAGGGTCTCGCCACCATGCAGGGCCTGGGCCTTCTCGAGGCGCATGCGGTAGCACAAGGCCTTGAGCTCGCCCCGCAGCTCCGGGATGCACAGCGCAAACACGGAAAAGTCGGCCCTTTCGGACGGCAGCTCGAAGTAACGCCGGCTGGCCCCGAAGAAATGCAGGGGCGCAAAACCGGCGTCCACCAGTACCCCCGGCGGCCCGTAGGCCTCCAGCATCATTTCCCGGCTGCGCGTCACGAGGGACTGGGAGCGCTCGACACCACCCGGCTCGGGAAGCGCCGGACGCACCAGGCGATCGAGGCCGCCGCCCAGGCGCAGGCTGCGGTGCGGATGCCGCGTCACCATGGCCCGCCGCCGGTACAGCTTGACCGCCGGATCGATGGCCTCGAACAGCCCACCGGCCCCGCCCGCCGATTCGGATTGCCCGAGCAGGAGCAGGCCGGCCGGATTGAGGGCAAAGTGGAAAGTACGGATCAGCTCGGCCTGCTGGGCCGCCTTGAAGTAGATCAGGATGTTGCGGCAGCTCACCAGGTCCATGCGGATGAAGGGCGGATCACCGGTGAGGTCGTGCGCGGAGAACACGCACATTTCCCGCAATATCTTGCTGACCCGCCAGCCGCCTCCGTCGGGGCGGAACCAGCGCGACAGGCGCCCCCGCTCCACGCCTGCCAGGTCGCCTGCCGCATAGAGCCCGGCACGCGCGAACTCGAGGGCCTCCTGGTCAATGTCCGACGCGAAGACCCGTACCTCCTGCCGGGCCAGCCGTTCCCCCAGGACCTCGGCCACCAGGATCGCGATCGAATAAGCCTCCTCGCCCGTCGCGCAGGCCGGCACCCAGATGCGCAGGGGATCACCGTCCGGCTTGGCAAGCAGCAGGGTGCGCAGCGCGCCGGCCAGCACATCGAAGACCTCGCCATCCCGGAAGAAGGACGACACCGAGATCATGAAGCAGTGCTGCAGCAGCCCCAGCTCCTCGGGATGGGCCTGCACATGGGCCAGGTAGTCCACCAGCCGCTCATGGCCGAGACTGCGGCTGCGGCGCAGGGTCTGGCGGCGCAGAGTGTTCTCCTTGTAGCGCGCCAGGTCTACACCGGTCTCGCTCGACGCAAGCGCCAGCAAGGCGTGCAGGGCGGCGGACTCCTCGGCGTCGCGGGCCTCGAGAAAGGTCTTGAGACGGGTATCGAGGTGATTGAGCCAATCGGCACACCAGTCCAGGTCGCCGCCGGAGCCCATGCCCAGAAGCATGCCGCCCGCCAGGCGCAGCGCCGCGGCGCCCCCTCCGGGCATGTCGGCCCGGGGCAGGACCGCCACTGCGGCGGCGCCGCGCAGGCTGACCACGGACTCGAGCAGGCGATCGACCGCGGAGCGGGCCACCTCTTCCGCTCCCTCCTGGAACACCTTGATGCCTTCCGCGTCCACGATGATCTGGTGCCCGGGCGGACACACATGGACGCTGTCGGCCACCGCCGGGCGGTCATCGCCCCCCTCGATGACATCCAGGCTGCAGGCGGCCAGGGCCGCGGCCGGCAAGGGATCGGCCAGGATGCAGACGACCCGGCCCTGCCGGCGCAACCTGCACAGCAGCTGCACAACGAGGCCGGGCGCATCGGCGAAACCGCCGATGACCACCAGGTGGGGAAGACTTTCGCGGCCCGTCTCCGGGGCCGGATTTATTCTGACTCCCGTCATGGGCAATGAACGACACCGGGCTATGCAATGGGTAGCCAAATGGTATGCCGAAGCCCGCCGCTTGACCATGGGGACACGCGCGTCACACAGCGCGCCTACTCCGGGAGAGGTAGGCTCTTGCGAAACGCACCCGGACGTTCCATGATGGAACATCCACCTTCCCGGAGAGTGCTTCCATGATCCGCCATATCGCCCTTCTGCTCGCCCTTGCCCTCGGCTTCGCCGCCGGTGCCCAAGCCTGCGGTGAAAACGCCAAACACTCCAAGCCGGACATGAGCAAGCCGGCCGCCCCGAAGACGGGCACCTGATCGATCAATAAAAATACCAGAGGCGCGTAAGCGCCCTTTTTTCAATCACCCTGCCTGCACCTATATAAGGAGACAAACCATGCACAACCGTACCCTTCGAGAGATCGTTGAAGGCCAGACCGTCATCTCGGCCCTAGCTGACACAAGCGTCCGGGCCGCGGCGATTGCCATGGCCAACAGCAAGATCGGCGCCATCGTCGTGGTGGACGACAATGGCCAGCTGGCCGGCCTGTTCACTGAGCGCGACGTGCTCAACCGGGTCGTGGCCAAGGGGCTGGATCCGGACAAGACGCCGTTGTCTGCGGTGATGACCAGCCAGCTGCAGACGGCCGCACCGGACAAACCCCTGTCCCACGCCCTGCACATGATGTTCGAAGGCGGCTTCCGCCACGTGCCGGTGGTGGACAACGGCCGTCCGGTGGGCATGGTCTCCGCCCGCAACGCCCTCGGTCTGGAAATCTGCCAGTTCGAAAAGGAACTCGTCGAACGCGACCACATCGCCGAGATCCTGTAAGCCCGGGCAAAGCCCTCCAGCCCGTCATGCAAGAGCCCCGCGAGGGGCTTTTGCATCTGGCGCCGCCCCGCAGCGGGTGGCACAAACCGCCAGAAGCACGCCGAAATCGCCTAAAATCGCGTTTTCCCCTCTGCAGACCCCCATCCCATGTTTTCCGGAATCGTCGCCGCCACCGGCCGTATCCTGAACATCGCGCCCCTCGAAGAAGGCGTACGCCTGACGGTCGATGTCGGCACCCTTGAACTCGACGACGTGCAGCTCGGCGACAGCATCGCCAACAACGGCGTGTGCCTGACGGTCATCGCCCTGGAGGGCAAGACCGTCCAGTTCGACGTGTCCCGCGAAACGCTCAACTGCACCGTAGGCCTGGCTGAACCCGGCGAAGTGAACCTCGAGAAGGCCCTGCGCCTGGCCGACCGCCTCGGCGGCCACCTGGTCACCGGCCATGTGGACGGCATCGGCGAGGTCGTCCGCTTCGACCCGATCGGCGAAAGCCACGAGCTGGTCATCCGCGCCCCGGCCGATCTGGCCGGCTATATTGCACGCAAGGGCTCGATCACCATCGACGGCGTCAGCCTCACCGTCAACCGGGTCGAAGACCGCGAATTCTCGATCAACCTGATCCCCCATACCGTCCAGGTCACCACCCTCAAGCGCCTGGCTGCCGGCAGCCGGGTCAATCTCGAAATCGACCTGATCGCCCGCTACGTTGAGCGTATGCAGGCCTGGCGCAACGTCGAACAGGGAACCCCCGCATGACCGCACTCGCCCCCATCCAGGACATCATTGCCGACATCAAGGCCGGCCGCATGGTCATTCTCGTGGACGAGGAAGACCGTGAGAACGAAGGCGACATCGTCATCGCCGCCGAGTACATCACGCCCGAGGCCATCAACTTCATGGCCAAGCATGCCCGCGGCCTGATCTGCCTGACCCTCACCGAAGAACGCTGCCGCCAGCTGGGCATCAACCACATGGCGCGGGACAACCGCAGCCAGTTCAGCACCGCCTTCACCGTCTCCATCGAGGCCGCCGAGGGCGTCACCACCGGCATCTCCGCCGCTGACCGGGCGCGCACCGTGCAGGCCGCCGTGGCCCGCCACGCGAAGGCCGCCGACATCGTCCAGCCGGGGCACATCTTCCCGATCATGGCCAAGCCCGGCGGCGTGCTGATCCGCGCCGGCCATACCGAAGCCGGTTGCGACCTGGCCGGCATCGCCGGGCTGGAACCCGCCTCCGTGATCTGCGAGATCATGAACGACGATGGCACCATGGCCCGCCTGCCCGAGCTGATCGAGTTCGCGCAGATCCACGGCCTCAAGATCGGCGCCATCAGTGACCTGATCGAATACCGGGCGCGCACCGAGAAGCTGATCGAAAAGGTCAGCGAGAAGACCGTGGACACGGCCCACGGCCCCTTCCGCCTGTCAGCCTTCGAGGACAAGACCTCCGGCGACGTCCATCTGGCCATGGTGTATGGCGACATCGACCCCGAGGTGGACACCCTGGTCCGCGTCCACGAGCCGGTATCGGTGCTGGACTTCCTCGATCCGGCCAGCGGTCGTCACAGTTTCCCGGTGGACGCCGCCCTGAAACGCATCGTCAGCCACGGCCACGGTGTGATCGTCCTGCTCTACCGGCCGCAAACAGGCCAGGACCTGCTCGCCCAGCTGTCCGGCGATCCGGTGATCAACCGCCCGGCCCAGAAATGGGACCCCCGCCTGTTCGGCATCGGCGCCCAGATCCTGGCCGAACTCAAGGTCGGCAAGATGCAGCTGCTCGCCAGCCCCCGCAAGATTCCCAGCATGGCCGGCTTTGGCCTGACCGTCACCGGCCACGTGGCCCCCGACGCCTGAGCCCGCCTCATCACAGGATTTACCATGCCCCGTTACGACAACATCCCTGAAATCGCCCCCAGCCTCGACGGCAAGGGCCTGCGCGTCGGCATCGTCATGTGCCGCTTCAACATCGACGTCTGCGAAGGCCTGCTGTCGTCCTGCACGGCCGAGCTGCAGCGCCTTGGCGTGGCTGCCGGAGACATCACCATCGCCACCGTGCCGGGCGCCCTCGAGGCCCCGCTGACCCTGCAGGTGATGGCTCGCAGCGGCCGCTTCGACGCCCTGGTGGCCCTCGGCGCGGTGATCCGCGGCGAGACCTACCACTTCGAGCTGGTATCCAACGAGCAGGGTGCCGGCATCACCCGGGTCACCCTCGACACCGGCGTGCCCATCGCCAATGGCATCCTCACCACCGAGGATGACGACCAGGCCCTCGCCCGCATGCAGATCAAGGGGGCCGACTGCGCCCAGGCTGCCGTCGAGATGGCCCGTCTGCTGAAGGCGCTGGCATGAGCAACGCCATCAAGTCGCCCCGCCGCCGCGCCCGCGAGTTCGCCCTGCAGGGCGTGTACCAGTGGCTGCTGAGCCAGGCCCAGCTCACCTCCATCGAAAGCCAGATGGCCGAGGTCGGCGGCTTCGACAAGTGCGATCGGGAACTCTTCCTGGGCCTGCTGCGCGGCACCATCTCCAACGCCCCCGAACTGCAGGTGGGCTTCGCCCCCTACATCGAACGCCCGCTCAATGAGCTGTCGCCGATCGAACGCGGCATCCTGCTGATCTCCACCTTCGAGCTGATCCACCGCCCCGAGACCCCCTACCGGGTCGTCATCAACGAGGCCATCGAGCTGGCCAAGGGCTATGGCGGCACCGATGGGCACAAGTTCGTGAACGGCGTGCTCGACAAGCTGGCGGCCCGCGTCCGCGCCGACGAGGTCGAGGCCAACGCCCAGCAACGCCGCGCCGCCCGCAACGGCAACCCGGGCTGACCCCGGCCCGGCGCCGACGGTCACCCGCATCGACACGATGCCCTCCGAGTTCGCCCTGATCCGTCGTCACTTCACCCGCCCGGCCCGCCACACGGACCTGGCGGTGGGTGACGACGCGGCCTTGATCCGCCCGGCGCCCGGCATGCAGCTGGCCATTTCCACCGACATGCTGGTCGCCGGCACCCATTTCTTTGCCGACACCGACCCTGAAGGACTGGGCTGGAAGACGCTGGCGGTCAACGTCTCCGACATCGCCGCGATGGGCGCCCAGCCCCGCTGGGTGGTGCTGGCGGCCAGCCTGCCGGGCGCCGATGAGGCCTGGATCGAGGCCTTCGCACGGGGCTTCTTCTCCTGCTGCGAAGCCTTCGGCATCGACGCCATCGGCGGCGACACCACCCGCGGCCCCCTCAACCTGTGCCCCACCATCTTTGGCGAGGTGCCCTTCGGGCAGGCCATCACCCGCAGCGGCGCCCGGCCCGGCGACGACCTGTGGGTGTCCGGCACCCCCGGCCGCGCGGCTCTCGGCCTGGCACACCTGCAAGACCGGACGACACTCGCCGCCCCCTGCCTGGACGACTGCCTGGCGGCCCTGCACCGGCCCCAGCCCCGGGTGGCCCTGGGCCTTGCCCTGCGCAGCATCGCCAGCGCCATGCTCGACGTCTCTGATGGCCTGCTCGGCGACCTCGACCACATCCTTGAACTGTCGGGCGTGGGCGCCGAGATCGATCACGCCAGCCTGCCCCTCGCTCCCCTGGTGGCAGCCTGCGGTGACGCCGGCCTCGCCTTCCGGGCCTGCACCGCCGGCGGTGACGACTACGAGCTGCTGTTCTCGGCCCCGCCAGACCGGCGTGACGAACTCCTCGCCCTGCAGGACAGCCTGCAGCTTCCCCTGCACCGCATCGGCCGGCTCACCGCCGACATCCGGCAGGTGAGCCTGCGCTATCCCGACGGCCACCTCGAAAAGCTGGCGGCCAGCGGCTACGATCACTTCGGCCGCGACGCATGAAGCCCACTGCACGCTTCCTGCTGTCCGACCCGGCGCACTTCGTCGCACTCGGCTTTGGCTCCGGCTTGTGCCCCAAGGGGCCGGGCACCGCCGGCACCCTGGCCGGCTGGCTGCTCTACCCCTTCGTCAGCGCCGCCCTCAGCGACAGCCTGTTCGGCGGACTGCTGCTGGCGTCCTTCCTGTTCGGCATCCTGGCCTGCGAAAGGACCGGCCGGGCCCTCGGCGTGGCCGACCACGGCAGCATCGTCTGGGACGAGATCGTCGCGATCTGGCTGGTGCTCTGGCTGAGCCCCGACGGCCTGGCCTGGCAGGCCACGGCTTTCGTCCTTTTCCGCTTCTTCGACATCGTCAAACCGCAACCCATCCGCTGGGTGGACGAACACACCCGCGGCGGCTTCGGCGTGATGCTCGACGACCTGCTTGCCGCCGGCTACACCCTGCTGGCGCTGGCTCTTCTCGTAAGGATCTTCGACTGATGGACGCCCAACTCGAAACCCTGTCGCGCATCGTCGGCGATCACCTGCAGAGCCGCGGCTGGCGGCTGGCCACCGCAGAATCCTGCACCGGCGGCTGGGTGGCCGAAGTCGTCACGGCCACCGCCGGCAGCTCGCACTGGTTCGACAGCGGCTTCATCACCTATTCCAACGATGCCAAGGTGGCACTGCTGGGCGTTTCCCCCATGACCCTGGCCCGCCATGGAGCGGTCAGCGAGAACACCACGGCCTCCATGGCCAGGGGCACCCTCGAACGCACCGAGGCCGATGTCGCCCTGTCCATCTCGGGCATCGCCGGCCCCGGCGGCGGATCGGCCGACAAGCCGGTCGGTACGGTCTGCTTCGGCTGGGTGCGCACCGGGGAAGCCCCCCAGACGGCCACCTGCCGCTTCGACGGCGACCGGGAGTCGGTGCGCCGTCAGGCCGTCATCTTCGCCCTGGAAGAACTGCTTCGCCGCTATCGCTGACAGGCATTTTCCGGAGAACAGGCCAGCAAGGGTGGACCTCTCGCAATAACTGTATAAAATAACAGTTATGCGCAAGCATGCTCCGTACCCGGCATTGCGCGCCCACCCGCACGCAAACTCTGTGCCATAATCTCCAAAACCCTTAAAGCAAGGAATACGACACATGGATGACAACAAGGCCAAGGCCCTCGCCGCCGCGCTTTCGCAGATCGAAAAGCAGTTCGGCAAGGGCTCGATCATGCGCCTCGGCGACGGCGAGGTCGAAAGCGACATCCAGACCGTTTCCACGGGCTCCCTCGGCCTCGACATCGCCCTCGGCATCGGCGGCCTGCCCCGCGGCCGGGTTGTCGAGATCTACGGCCCCGAATCCTCCGGCAAGACCACCCTGACCCTCCAGGTCGTCGCCGAGATGCAGAAGCTCGGTGGCACCGCGGCATTCATCGACGCGGAACACGCCCTCGACGTCACCTACGCCCAGAAGCTCGGCGTCAATATCGGCGACCTGCTGATCTCCCAACCCGACACCGGCGAACAGGCCCTCGAGATCGCCGACATGCTGGTCCGCTCCGGCGGCGTGGACGTGGTCGTCATCGACTCCGTGGCGGCGCTCACCCCCAAGGCCGAAATCGAAGGCGAGATGGGCGACCAGCTCCCCGGCCTGCAGGCCCGCCTGATGTCCCAGGCGCTTCGCAAGCTCACCGCCAACATCAAGCGGACCAACACCCTGGTGATCTTCATCAACCAGATCCGCATGAAGATCGGCGTGATGTTCGGCAGCCCCGAGACCACCACCGGCGGCAACGCCCTCAAGTTCTACGCGTCCGTCCGCATGGACATCCGGCGCATCGGCACGATCAAGAAGAACGACGAGGTGATCGGCTCCGAGACCAAGGTCAAGGTCGTCAAGAACAAGGTCGCCCCCCCCTTCCGGGAAACCCTCTTCGACATCCTGTACGGCGAAGGCACCTCCCGCGAGGGCGAGATCATCGACCTGGGCGTGACCCACAAGTTCGTGGACAAGTCCGGCGCCTGGTATGCCTACAATGGCGAGAAAATCGGCCAGGGCAAGGACAACGCCCGCGAGTTCCTGAAGGCCAACCCGCACATCGCCCGCGAAATCGAAAACAAGATCCGCGTGGCCTGCAGCCTGCCCGAGATGGCCGTCATCGCACGGGCCCCCGCGGCAGCGGCAGTCGAGTAAGACCCGGGCAGCCCCATGGCCGCCAGCCTTCACGAACGTGCCCTGCGTTGCCTGGCCCAGCGGGAACACTCCCGGGTCGAACTGGCGCGCAAACTGGACGGACTGGGCAGCGAGGACGAAGTCAAGACCGAGCTCGACCGTCTGGCCGAGCTCGGCCTGCTTTCCGACGCCCGCTTTGCGGACGCGTATGTAAGAGCCAAGGCCAGCCGCTTCGGCGCCTCCCGCCTGCGCCTGGAACTGTCCCGGCGCGGCGTGCCGGCGGAGCTGATCGGCGAAGCCATCGAGGACAACTGCGGCGACAGTGAGCTGGAGCGGGCGCGGGATGTCACCCGCCGCAAGTTCGCCGGCGCCCCGGCGGATCAACGGGAATGGGCCCGCCAGGCGCGTTTCCTTCAAGGTCGCGGTTTTTCCACCGAAATAATACGTAGAGTCCTGAAAGAACACCCCGGCGATGAGCCTGCTTAAAGTCAGCAACCTGCGCAAAAAGTACAAGGCCCGTACCGTCGTCCACGACGTCTCCTTCGACGTCGGCAGTGGCGAGGTGGTTGGCCTGCTCGGCCCCAACGGCGCCGGCAAGACCACCTGCTTCTACATGATCGTCGGCCTGGTGGCCGCCGACGGCGGCGAGATCACGCTCGACGATCAGGTGCTGACCCATCGCCCCATCCACCAGCGCGCCCGCCTGGGCTTGTCCTACCTGCCCCAGGAAATGAGCGTCTTCCGCAAGCTCACGGTGGCCGAGAACATCCAGGCGGTGCTCGAACTGCAGAAGCTGGACAAGACCCGCATGGCTGAGCGCCTGGACGAATTGCTCGAGGAACTGGGCATCGACCACCTGCGCGACAGCACCGCCATCTCCCTGTCGGGTGGCGAACGCCGGCGCTGCGAGATCGCCCGCGCCCTGGCCACCGACCCACGGCTGATCCTGCTCGACGAACCCTTTGCCGGCGTCGACCCGATCGCCGTGATCGACATCCAGAAGATCATCCGCTTCCTCAAGGAGAAGGGCATCGGTGTGCTGATTACCGACCATAACGTGCGTGAAACCCTGGGGATCTGCGACCGCGCCTTCATCATCAACGCCGGCGAAGTCCTGGCCAGCGGGCGGCCCGACGAGATCGTACACAACGAGCAGGTTCGCCAGGTCTACCTCGGCGAGCACTTCCGGCTCTGAGGGCCACGACGACCCATGAAGCCAAGCCTTCAGCTCAAACTCTCCCAGCACCTTGCGCTGACTCCGCAGCTGCAGCAGTCCATCAAGCTGCTGCAGCTGTCCACGCTTGAGCTCAACCAGGAAATCGAGAAGATCCTTCTCGAAAACCCCATGCTCGAGCGCGAGGAGCCCGAAGGCGATCTCGGCTCGAGCCGCATGGAGACACCCGCGCCGGTGGCACCGGCGGGCAGCGAGGCCGCACAGGAGCGGGAGCAGGAACAATCGAGGGAAGCCGACCGTGAACGCGAAGCCGATCCGGATTTCGACAATTCCGGTGAGGCCGGCGAATGGCAGGCGGCAGGCAGCGGCAGCCAGCGCGACGATGATGACGACACCGACTTCCAGGAATTCCAGGCGGCGGTTCCGTCGCTGCGCGACCACCTGGACTCCCAGATCTCCCTGACCCCCCTGTCCGACCGGGACCGCGCCCTGGTCCGCTTCCTGGTCGAGGCCCTCGACGACGACGGCTACCTGAGCCAGGATCTCGAAGACCTGCTGCCCCTGCTGCCACCCGAACTGGAATTCGAGCTGGACGACCTCAAGATCGCCCTGTGCCAGATCCAGAGCCTCGACCCGGCGGGCATCGGCGCCACCGACGTAGCCCAGTGCCTCGGCCTGCAGTTGCAAACCTACCCCCCCAGCGACGCCCGCGAGCTCGCCCGGGCCATCGTCGCCAACCACCTGGAACTCCTGGCCGCCCGCGACTTCCTCAAGCTCAAGCGGGCGCTGCGCTGCAACGACGAGGCCCTGCGTGAGGCCCACGCCCTTATCCTGAGCCTCAACCCCCGGCCGGGCGCCCAGTTCTCCCAGGCCGACACCCGCTACGTGGTGCCCGATGTGGTGGTACGCAAGCTGCGCAACAACTGGGTGGTCAACCTCAACCCGGACGCCATGCCGCGGCTGCGCGTCAACCAGCTGTATGCCCAGATCCTGCGTGACAACCGTGGCGCCAGCGGCTCCCTGTCGAGCCACCTGCAGGAGGCACGCTGGCTGATCAAGAACGTTCAGCAGCGTTTCGAAACCATCCAGCGTGTCTCGCAAGCGATCGTTGACCGCCAGCGCCAGTTCTTCGATTATGGCGATGTGGCAATGCGCCCGCTTACCCTGCGGGAGATCGCCGAGCAGCTGGATCTACACGAATCCACCGTCTCCCGGGTGACCACCCAAAAGTACATGGCCACGCCGCGGGGCATTTTTGAATTCAAGTATTTTTTCGGCAGTCACGTCGCCACCGACAGTGGTGGGGCCGCTTCCTCGACAGCGATTCGGGCGCTGATTCGCCAGCTCGTGGGAGCGGAAGACAAGAAGAAACCCTTGTCCGACGCGAAGATTGCCGAGTTGTTAGGCCAGCAGGGTATCGTGGTGGCTCGCCGGACCATTGCAAAATACCGCGAGTCGCTCGATATTCCGCCGGTCAGTCTGCGCAAATCCATCTGACAGAAAGGTAACAGTCATGAACCTCAACATCACGGGGCATCACGTCGAAGTCACGCCGGCCATCCGCGAATACGTGTCGACCAAGCTCGACCGCGTCATCCGGCATTTCGACAACGTCACCAGCGTCGGCGTGATCCTCTCGGTGGAGAAGCTGCGTCAGAAGGCCGAAGTCACCGTGCACGTGCGCGGCAAGGACATCCACGTCGAGAGCGAAGACTCTGACATGTATGCCGCCATCGACACCCTGACCGACAAGCTGGATCGACAGGTCCTGAAGTACAAGGACAAGACCGGCGACCACGGCCATGACTCGCTGAAGCAGCACCTCGCCGAGTCCTGATCGTCCGCACGAGCAAGACCCTTTTCCCCGGGACCGTTGTGGCTATAATGCGCCCCAGTTGACACAACGGCCCCGGCGGCACCGCCTCCGGATCCCGGAATCGCACCTCACCGGAAACCTGTATCGGCCAGGCCGAATGCAGGAGAATCCATCAATGAATCTCATCGCCAAACTCCTGCCTCCGGCCAATGTGGTCGTCGGCCTCGAGGCGAGCAGCAAGAAGCGTGCTTTCGAGCAGGCCGGACTGCTGTTCGAGAACAATCACGGCATCGGCCGCAGCACGGTCTTCGACAGCCTCTTTGCCCGCGAAAAGCTGGGGTCCACCGGCCTGGGCCAGGGAATCGCCATTCCTCACGGCCGCATCAAGGGTCTCAAGGATGCCCTCGGTGCCTTCATCCGACTTGCCGAGCCCGTCCCCTTCGACGCCCCTGATGGTCGCCCGGTGAGCATGCTGTTCGTGCTGCTGGTACCCGAACAGGCCAACGAGCATCACCTGCAGCTGCTCTCCGAGCTGGCCCAGATGTTCAGCGACCGCCCCTTCCGCGAACAACTGATGAGCGCCCCGGACGCACTCGCAGCCCACGCCCTCTTCGCCCAATGGGGTAGCGATGCGCCAGACAACGGTAGCCCGTCTGTTTGACGACAACCTGGAACGCCTGAGGCTGCGGCACATCTGCGGCAGCCTCGAGACCCGCATTTCGGTCTCGGAAGACCGCATCTGGCCTGCCGACATGGTCGGCCACCTCAACCTGATCCACCCCGACCGCCTGCAGATCCTGGGCTCCTCGGAGGTCGCCTGGGCACGGCGCCAGACCCGCGAAAAGGTCATCCATCACGTCAGGGAAATCCTTTCCTACGCACCGCCGGCCCTCATCGTCGCCGACGACGAGGACATCCCGAGCATCATCCGCACCCTCTGCGCCAACGAGGATGTCGCCCTGTTCGCCAGCCCCCTGCCATCGGCGAACGTCATCGACAACCTGCGCAGCTACCTCTCCCGCAAGCTGGCAGAGCGGGTGGCCTTGCATGGTGTGCTGATGGACGTGCTGGGCCTCGGCGTCTTCATCACCGGAGACTCCGGCGCCGGCAAATCCGAGCTCGCCCTGGAACTGATCTCGCGTGGACATGGCCTGGTGGCGGACGACATCGTCGAATTCTCGCGCATCGCCCCCACCGTGCTCGAAGGGCGCTGCCCGGAACTGCTCCAGGACGTGATCGAGGTCCGCGGCCTAGGCATCCTCAACATCCGCACGATCTTTGGCGAAACCGCCTGCCGGCGGAAGATGAAGCTCAAGCTGGTGGTGCACCTGCAGCGGCGCCAACCGGGTCAGGAAGACCCTTTGCGCCTGAGCCACGACATGGAGCAGCAATTCATCGTGAGTGTGCCGGTGCGGCGTGTCGTGCTGCCGGTGGCAGCCGGCCGCAACCTGGCCGTACTGCTCGAAGCCGCGGTACGCTCGACCATCCTGCTGTTGCGCGGAATCGACTCCACCCAGGAATTCGTCGATCGTCAGCGACGGGCCATGGAGGAAGGTTTCTAGGGGTCTTCATCACGGCAGCACACTATTTAACCCGAAGTCCGGCGATCACCCCCTGACCGGCGGTCAACGCCGTGCAGGGTGCGCCGTTTATGATGCTGTAGCCGTTCCCGCAATCGCCCTTACGAGGAGTGACCTGATGAAAAAACTGATCCTGAGCGTCGCCGTGACCCTGCTCTCCGCCAGCCTGGCCCCCGCGGCCCTGGCCGCCACCGGGCAGCAGAACAAGATGAAGGAATGCAATGCCTCCGCCGCCGACAAGAAGGGCGACGAACGCAAGGCATACATGAAGGAATGCCTCTCCGCCAAGCCTGCCGCCAAGCCCACCCAGCAGGAAAAGATGAAGTCCTGCAACAAGGAAGCCGGCGAAAAGGCCCTGAAGGGCGACGAACGCAAGGCCTTCATGAGCGGCTGTCTGAAGGGCTGAGAGCCCCCACATCCAGCACCTCCCCCCGGGAGGTCCGCGAGAAAAAGGCCGCATGCGCGGCCTTTTTCATTTGGCTCGGCCGGTGAAGGCTCAGGCGAGGGCAAAGGCCACCGCGTCGGACATGTTCTCGGCCGGCGAGAAGCCACAACCGATGTGCCCCTTCTCACCCAGAATGAACTCATCCCGCTTGATGCATAGCTCGGCACGCCCCTGCTCGAGCAGGTAAGTGCCATTGGTGCTGGTGTCCGCCAGGTAGAAAAGGCCACCGCGCAATTCGATGCGGGCATGCTGGCGGGACACGCGGGGATCCGGGATCACGATGTCATTGCCCGTCTCGCGCCCGAAAAGCAGTGTCGGATGGGCCGCGTCGATGCACCAGTTGCGTCCGCGGAAACTCACATTGAGGGTCTTGTGGGCCTGGATCGCATCGAGGCGCAGTTCGGCAGGCGTCGGCGGCGGCGCTTCACCCAGTTCGAGGGCAGGAAAGGGAACGCCGCCCTCGTTGTCCCCCAGGCGCCCCAGCATGCGGCGCATGGATGGCGACAAGGCCTGACCGAAACCTTCGGAGACGGCGATGGTATCGGGGTTCTGGCTGGAGACCAGCCAGGCGGCAAGGGCTTCCGGCTTTTCAAGCGCACTCTCGGCATCCGCCTCCAGCACCACCCCGGCCCGCAGCACCAGCTTGATACCACTCATCGGCGGCAGCGCCCGGACACGCTCGCGCATCTCACGGGCAGCCAGCAAGGCCGAATCCGCATCGGCGAAACGCGCCACCACCACGTCCGTCCGGACCTGCAGGTCGGTCGCGGCGTAAGCCTCGGCACAGCGGGACATGCGGTTCAGGCAACGCTCAACGGCGTAGCCTGCCTCCGCCCCACCCAGCCGGACGGCCAGCCGGTCGCCTCCCGCGACATCGGCATACACGAGACTCGGGGCCTGGACACGCTCATTCATGCTTGCGAACTCCGGCAATACCTGGCGACCCGTCCGGGACGGGTCATGGATGCTAGCCTTTCCAGATTCCGATCGGAATCGCATCGCCTGCCACAAGCTCGGCAGGCAGATCGGGGGCGTCGAAAACAGTGTCACCCTGCTCAACATTTGTAGCACAGGAGACACCACGGAAGTCAAAGAGCTCGTTATCCGCGAGATGCGAGGGCACCACGCTCTTCAGGGCGTTACCGATCGAATTGACACGGCCGGGGAAGCGGGCATCCCAGTCCCTCAGCATAGCCTTGATCTGCTTGCGCTGTGCATTCTCCTGGCTGCCGCACAGGTTGCACGGAATGATGGGATATTCCATGCCCCGTGCGAAACGTTCGATGTCTTTTTCAGAGCAGTACGCCAGCGGACGGATGACCACGTTCTCACGGTCGTCACTGACCAGCTTGGGCGGCATGGACTTCATCTTGCCAGCGAAGAACATGTTCAGAAACAGGGTTTCGATCATGTCGTCGCGGTGATGGCCCAAGGCAATCTTGGTGGCTCCGATCTCTTTTGCAGTGCGGTAAATGATGCCGCGCCGCAGCCTCGAACAGAGCGAACAAGTCGTCTTTCCCTCGGGAATTTTTTCCTTGACGATCTTGTAGGTGTTTTCGGTGACGATGCGGTATTCCACCCCGAGGGATTCAAAATAGGCAGGCAGCACATGATCCGGAAAGCCGGGCTGCTTCTGGTCCAGGTTCATCGCCACGATGCGGAAGTCGATCGGCGCCCGCTCCCGCAGGGCCAGCAGGATGGATAGCAGGGAGAAGGAGTCCTTGCCGCCGGAGACGCAGACCAGCACCACGTCGCCGTCCGAAATCATGTTGTAGTCCCCGATGGCCTCGCCGACCTTGCGCTCTAGAAATTTCTTGAGGCGCAGGAAGGTGTTTGAATGGCGCGACTCCTTTTCCGGGACGTCTGCGGTCGGGAGATCGGCAACTGCCACTGCATGTTCCATGTTGTTCCAGTATTCGAAGATTATAGTTCGTCCGGGTATCACCCCATCCGAATCAAGTGTTAAAGAATCTATAGGTGGGCGCTGCGCCCGCCGTCCACCGCGAGGATCTGACCGGTGATGTAGGGCGCCTCCAGCAGCAGGAAGACCACGCTGCGCGCAATGTCCGAGGGAGCACCAACCCGCCCCAGCAAGGTATGCCGCACGATGGCATCACGCTCCTCGGGTGGAAACTGGCCGTCGTCCGGCCATTCGATGGCCCCCGGCGACACCCCATTGACCCTTACCTCGGGCGCCATCTCGAGCGCCAGGGCGCGGGTCAGACCCAGCAGGCCCGCCTTGGCGGCGCAGTACACGGGATAGCCCTTGAGCGGACGCTCCGCGTGGATATCCACGATATTGACGATCCCGCCGCGGCTCGCCCGCAGATGGGGAGCGGCGGCCTGGGCCAGAAACAGCGGCGCCTTGAGGTTGGAACCCATCAGGTCGAACCACGCCGCTTCGTCTATCTCGCCCAGGGCGGTCGGGAAGAAGCTCGAGGCGTTGTTGACCAACCCGTCCAGCCTGCCGAAGGCTGCCACGGCCCGCTCCACCAGGCCCGCCAGCGCAACGCTGTCGAGCAGGTCGGCCTGCAGGACCCGCGCCGAGTCCGGCCGCCGGGCATTGAACTCCGCCGCCAGCGCCTCGGCCTCCGCCCCGGAGCGACGGCAGTGCAGGACCAGGCTGGCACCTGCAGCATGCAGGTGGCGCGCAATCTCGGCGCCGACACGGCGGGCAGCACCGGTAACCAGGACGACGGGAGCGGAAGCTTCGGACTTCATCTGTTCAGGAATGGGACATCAGCCAAGGGATTGCAATGATACGGTGCGTCGGCCCCGCCGGGACACCTGGCTGGACGGGTAGAATGCGGGCTTTTCCGCGCACGCATCCCATGAAGCTCCCCCAGCCCTCGCCTGAAGCCCTTGAACAGAGCGACCGCCTGGTCGCCCGGCTGAACTCGCTGATCGACGCCGAGGGAGGCTGGATCTCGTTTGCCACCTACATGGCGGAAGCCCTCTACGCCCCTGGCGTCGGCTACTACAGCGGCGGCGCCCGCAAATTCGGGCCCGGCGGCGACTTCATCACCGCCCCGGAACTCACACCCCTGTTTGGGCAGGCGCTTGCCGCACAAGTCCAGCAGATCATGGCCCTGTCGGCGCCCCATATCATCGAAGCCGGCGCCGGCACCGGCCTGCTGGCCGCCGACCTGCTGCTCGAACTTGAACATCGCGGCGCCCTGCCCGACAGCTATGCCATCCTGGAGGTGTCCGGCGAGCTGCGCGAACGCCAGTTCGACACCCTGGCCCGGAAGGCTCCCCACCTGGCCAGCCGGGTCAGCTGGCTGGACGGCATGCCCGAGCGTTTCTCAGGCGCCCTGGTGGCCAACGAGGTCCTGGACGTGATGCCCGTCCACCTGATCGCCTGGCGCCCCGAAGGCATCTTCGAGCGCGGCGTGGCCAGAGCTGAGGCAGGGGGCTTCGCGTGGGCCGACAAACCGGCTGCCGGCAGGGTTGCCGAGGCCGCCGCAGCCCTGGAGATCCCCCTGCCGGAGGAGGGCGAGTACGTCAGCGAGCTCAACCTGGCTGGCCGCGCCTGGATTGCCGAATGGGCCGCGCGCCTCGAAAGCGGGGCCCTGCTGCTGGTGGACTATGGCTACCCACGGGCCGAGTATTACCTCAGCAGCCGCAGTACCGGCACCCTGCTCTGCTATTTCCGGCACCACGCCCACGGCGACCCCTTCCTGTGGCCGGGGCTGAACGACATCACCGCCTTCGTGGACTTCACCGCGGTGGCCGAAGCCGGCTTCGAAGCCGGCCTGGATGTACTGGGTTATGCCGACCAGGCCAACCTGCTGTTCAACTGCGGGATCCTGGAATGCCTGTCACGGCGTGCCCCGGAAGAAGGGGCCGACTACATCCGGGCCGCCAAGGCCGTGCAGCGCCTGACCGGCCCGCACGAGATGGGAGAACTGTTCAAGGTGATCGCCCTCGGCCGGAACATTGACCAGACACTGATCGGCTTCCTGCGCGGCGACCGGCTCCACACCCTGTAAACGCCTGAACCCCTGCGAACCGGCCCGTCACAGGCCCGGCGGCAGGGTGCTCACATCTACTCCTGGTAGAGATAGACTGCGCTCAGGAAGGCGTCCACATCCGTCGGTACAAAATGCCGCTCGGGCGTGCTGGCGGGGATTTCCTGCAGACCGAGGGCCAGCTCGGGCGGCAGCGGGTTGGCATTGAGCACTTCTTCGCCATAGGCCAGACCGACATCGTCTTCCGGGTCGGTATAGGTGCGGGCACCACTTTCCATGTCCATGCAGATCACCATTTCGGCCTCCGTTCGGGGTGGGGGAGCAGTCCCCCTGGGTTAACTTAACGGCGGCAGCCTTCGAAGGTTGAAGGAAACTCGGCCGACGCTCCGGGGAGTGGTCCCCGGAAACCTGCCTCGTGCGTGATTCAAGAATGGGTCAGCCCGGCGCTGTCGGCAATGACGAAGGTCACACCGCCAGATTTTTTACAACAATATTACAAATCCAGCGTCTTCAACCAGGCCACGATGGGGTCGGCAGCCTGTTGCCAATCCGACTCCATCATCATTCCATGGCCCAGCCCCGGCAGGATGAGCGAGTCCACCCCATAGCGCTGGGCCGTCATGCGAACCTGCTCGGGCGGTATCAACACGTCGTGCTGGGCCCCCATCACCAGCATCGGCGGCAACTGCATGCGCGACACGAAGGGCAGGTCGAACAGGGACATGTCCCAGATCGCCCGGTGGGATTCGGGCTGGCAGAGGTGGTAATAGCGCTGCAGCCGCTCCAGTTCGATGGCTTCATGGAAGAGCGCATGGCGCAGGGTTTCCATCTGCGGCTGGCCTCCCCCCATGATGCGGTTCAGGTCACCGAGCAGGCCCGGCTTGGAGAAGGCCAGGCCGAAGGCAGACCCCAGCAGGCCTTGCGGCGGAACCGAGGAAATCAGCACAACGGCGGGAGCCGAGTGCTTCTCCAGGTATTTCTGGACCACCATTCCGCCCATGGAATGACCGATCAGCACCGGCGCAACGGGCAGCTTCCCGACCACCTCGGCCACGTCATCGACGTAGTCGGCAATGGAGAAACTGTCCAGGTAGGCCCCTCCACGGCTGCCGCCATGGCCAGACAGGGAGACCGCGTAGGAGGAGTATCCCTTGCTGGCGAAATACTTCAGGAAATACTCGTCCCAGCACCATGCCCCGGTGTAGGCGCCATGCACGAACAGCAGGGGCGTCTCACAGGACGGAACGGAAGGGGCACGGCAGAGAACTTCCAGGTCACCAAAGCGGGATCGATTCATGCGGCGGCTCCGCATCCGGCCGGGCCGGCGGAGGTGACAACGAGGGCGAGGATCATGGGCTGTTCTGGGGTTATGGTGTTATCGGTACAAGGTACCGTACCCGCTGCGTGCGGCAAAGCACAAAAGTCGCCGAATGAGGTGCATCCGCGTTTAAATTGAGGGTTTGTACCCAGGCAGGTAACCGGAAATGCTCAAGTGGCTGCTCGCCATCGTAGTAATCGCCGTCGTGTCGGGATTCGGTTCCAGCCTCAGGACCCGGCGCTGGCGCCTGGGCCACCTGCCCGGCGACATCCATTTCGACCTCTTCGGGCGGCACATCCACATCCCGCTGACCAGCACCCTCCTGCTGTCCCTGCTGGTGGGGCTGCTGATCCGCTGGCTCTGATCACCCCGCGGCCGCGCCCCACGATCCCACGGCAACACTCACTCCAGCGGCGCCCGCACCGCGAAGATCACGCTGTCGAGCACCACCCCTTCAAGCGACACCAGCTCGAGCACATGCCGGCCGGCCACCGGCCGCCAGGCCGTACGCAGGCCATTGCTGCCGGCCAGCCGCTCGCCATTGAGACGCCACCACGCCCCCGGCGGCGCGTGCACGGCATCGAGCATGACGCGGAAACCGGGGTCATCCACGATGGCCATGGCATCGACAAGCACCCCGTTGAGGGGATGGCTGATGCGCGCCAGGCTGCGCGGCGGGCTGACCCTGTCGGTTTCCGTCCCACGGACAAACCACTCCCTGCGGGCATTCTCGAGCGGCGGCTCGAACACCACCAGGCTGGACACCACCCCGGGCGGCGGAACCGGCCTGAGCGGCGGCGCCGCGCGGTGCAGTCCGCGCATCATCTCGTGCCAGACCTGCCCCGCCACCAGGGCTGAACTCCTGCTGCCGGAAATCCACAGCGCGAGGGTGTAACGCTCCGAAAACCCGACCGTGACGGAGTCGCGAGCATCCGGAGAGAACTGGCGGTACACAAAGGGCAGGCCTGCCCCATCCTCATCGGGCTCGACCAGCACGTCGCTGACGATGAAAGCCGCCTCAGGCCGCAGCAGACGCCGGGCCGGCCGCTCGCCCGAGGCCGGCAACCAGCGCGGCAACAGCCACTGGCCGCCGCTGGCCAGACTGCGGTAAAGCCCCGCCAGCTGCATCAGGCCCAGATCGGGCACGCCGCCACGCCCACCCTCCACCTCGGCCAGGCGCAGGCGCTCGACCAGCCCTTCGCCAAGCAGGCGCATCAGGTTGGCCGCCGGGTCGGACATACTCTCCGCCAGCGCCCGCCGCACGCTCACCCACATACGCTCATCGGGAGTGGTCGGCGCGTGATTGGCGAGAGGCTCTTCAAGGAAGCTCGCGGCCGTCACCAGACGGCGTTCGATGGCCAGGCCGTAAACAAAAGGCTGAATCAGGCTGCCGACAGGGCGCGGCGCCTGAGCCTGGTCGGTTTGGGCGCCATCCAGTGCCCCCACGTAGGCCAGGATGTCACCCGACAGGTTGTCCACCACGACGCCCGCCGCCTGCTCGCCGACGCCCGGCTTGCGCAGGGCGGCCAGCAGGCTGCGCTGGAGCTCGCCGTCCAGGGTCGTCACCAGGCGTTCCCCCGGATGGGTCAATAACAGCCGGGCAGCGTGGGGTGCCATATCCCAGCGCGGAGCGGCGGGACGATCGAGACTGGACTGGGCCAGACGCTGCACCTGCGCACAGGCCGCCGGTGCCCCCACCCGCTCGGCCAGCACGCAGGCACGCCGCCCGACCACCTCGGGCCGCGCATTGGGGCCGCGCAACAGGACCGCCAGGATCAGGGCCTCGGGTCGCCCGAGCTCGGCTGGCGTCTTGTTGAACAGCGCCCGCGACGCGGCATGAACACCCTGCAGGTCACTTCGAAAAGGCGCCAGATTGAGGTAGGCCTCAAGGATCTGCTCCTTGGTCCAGCGGGCCTCGAGGGCCTGGGCGGCGAAGGCCTGGTCCCATTTCTGGCCGATGGAACGGCGCGGCATGCCGCTGCGCCCCAGCGCCAGCTCCGGGTCGAGCAGACCGGCCAACTGCATGGACAGGGTAGACGCGCCCCGTTTGCGCTCGTACCACAGGTTGTGCCACAGAGAGCCGGCGAAGGCCCGCCAATCGACGCCGGAATGCTCGAAGAAGCGCTTGTCCTCGGCGGCCAGCAAGGCCTCCTTGAGCGCCGGGGACAGACTGTTGAGGCCCACCCATTCGAGGCGCCGCACCGTCATGTCGAGGCGACGCTCCGAGATCGGCGTGCCATCGCGTGCCAGCAGCACGGCGACCGAAGGCCTGGCCCCGGCCCGCACCTCGGCGAACGCAGGGATGGGGTGCACCGCCCAGGCAGGGCCCGCCAGGCACCACAGCAGAACAAGCAGGACCCGGGACCGGGCAGTCAGGAGCAGGACGAGGGGCAGGCGCAGGCGGGGCATGAGTGGGCGGCATTGTAGGCCGCAAACCGGCATGCCCAAGGCGGTATTACTGACGCTCTCCGGCGGAGAAACTGTCAATCTTGGTGTCCTTGTCCGATGGCCGGGCTTTCACGGCCGCCACCCGAGCCGCATGGACCGACTCGGCGATTTTCGACTTGTCCGCCAGGCCGCGGGCGATGGCCCCCGCGTCCACCCCGCGCACGGCGGCCAAGGCATCCAGCAGATGCTGCTGCTGCGGATAAGGCCGTGCCTCGAAGCCGGCCCGCCCCCGGGCATCACAGACGCAGGCGTCGAGCATGGCCACGAAGCGTTCGGGCCGGCGGAGGCCGTCGCAACGCTCGATCAGCTTGACCATGGTTTCCGGCCGCAGCTGCAAGGCCTGGTGCACGATGCCATGCTCGCGGGCCGTCATCAGGGCCAGATCGCGGCAGTCGGACGGGCTCTTCAGGCGCTCGCAGACCTGGCGGGCCAGGCGTTCGCTGGCGGCCTCATGGCCATAGTGATGCGGCAGCACATGGCCGGGCGTGACGCCTTTACCCAGGTCGTGGAGCAGGCAGGCAAAGCGGACAGGCAGGGGATGACCGGCCTGCGCCGCCGCATCGATCACCAGCAGCGCGTGGATCCCGCAGTCGATCTCCGGATGGTGCGCGGCCGGCTGGGGCACGCCGAACAGGCGGTCGAACTCGGGCAGCAGGCGGGCCAGCGCGCCGCACTCGCGGAGCACCTCGAGCATGCGCGAGGGGCGCGCCTCCATCAGGCCTTTGGCCAGCTCCTGCCAGACCCGCTCGGGCACCAGGGCATCGACCTCCCCGTCCGCCACCATGGCCCGCATCAGCGCCAGGGTCTCCGGGGCCACCCGGAAATCGGCGAAGCGTGCCGCAAAGCGCGCCAGCCGCAGGATGCGCACCGGATCCTCGGCAAAGGCCGGGCTCACATGGCGGAACACCCGCGCGGCCAGATCGGCCTGCCCGCCATACGGGTCCACCAGCTCACCGTCGGGCCCGCGGGCCATGGCATTGATGGTCAGGTCGCGGCGCGCCAGGTCTTCCTCGAGGCTGACCGAGGCATCGGTATGGAAGACGAAACCGGCATAGCCCGGCGCAGTCTTGCGCTCGGTGCGCGCCAGAGCGTATTCCTCCTGGCTCCGCGGGTGCAGGAATACCGGAAAATCCTTGCCGACCGGCCGGAACCCCTCGGCCAGGAGGGCCTCCGGCGTGGCCCCGACTACGACCCAGTCCCGGTCCTTGACGGGTTGCCCCAGCAGTTCGTCGCGGATGGCTCCGCCAACGCAGTAGATCTTCACGGACGATGCACCTGGAAAGCGGCGTAGCGGGAACGCTTGTTGGCCTTGCCCAGGTAAGCCGGCGCCACGGCCTCGAGCGGAGTGGGCTCCCGTCCCCAGGGCTGGGGCGGCCCCTCGGCCACGTTCGGCGCCCGCATCGACAACACGTTGTCCCGGCTCATCAGCTTCATCGGGAGCATCTCCAGGAAGCCTGCCTGCAGCATCGCCAGCCCTTCGGGCAAGGGCAGTACCGGACGCCGGAAACCGGTCAGGTCGCCCACGTACTCCACCAGCTCGCGCAGGGTGTACTCCTGCGGCCCGGCCAGCTCGAAGGTCTGGCCACAGGCATCCACCCGCTGCAGGCTTTCGGCCACCACCGCCGCGACGTCCTCCACGTACACCGGCTGGAAACGTGCCGTGGCACCGCCCAGGGGCATCACTGGAAAACGCCGGAGCAGGCTGGCGAAGAGGTTCAGGAAGCTGTCGCCCGGCCCGAAGATCACGGAAGGACGCAGGATGGTCCAGGCCACCTCGGGGCTGCCGGCCCGGATCGCCGCCTCCCCGGCTGCCTTGGAACGCTGGTACTCAGAAGGGCCGTCGGCACGCGCACCGAGGGCACTCACATGCACGATCCGCCCGACCCCGGCCTCCCGGGCCGCAGCAACCAGACGGGTGGGCAATTCCACGTGGGCACGCGCAAAGTCGGGCCCATAGGGTACGCCCGACCGCGAATGCAGCACCCCCACCAGGCTCACCACGGCATCCACCCCTTGCATCAGGCGGGTCAGCGCGGCCGGATCGAAGACATCGGCCTCCACGACCTCGGCGGTGGGCAGGGTCAGCAAATGACGGGCACGGTCGAGGCGACGGGTCGGCACGATGACCCGCAGGCCCTGCTGGACCAGGCGACTGGCCACTGCCGTCCCCACAAAGCCACTACCACCAACGACAAGCACTGTTTGAACGGGACTCATGACGGGATCCTCCAGGGTGGTTCTGATGACACAGAGTGGGGCAGGTCGAAAGAATTCCCGCGACCCCTCACCTTACTCCAGGCCCGCCCCCGGTGCCGGACTCCCCATGCCCATGTTCGAGGTATCCCCGTTGGTCGCGGCAATGGTACCGAGGCGCGCCTTGAGGGACGGCGCCCGCCCTTCGAAGAGCGCACCGTAGATCACCGCGTTGGCCATCACCTTCTTGACGTAATCGCGGGTTTCGCCGAACGGGATGGTCTCGGCGTAGATGGCGCCCTCGAGGGGCTTGGCGTCCTTCCAGCGCTTGGCCCGGCCCGGCCCGGCGTTATAGGCGGCGGAAGCCAGCACCGGGTGGTTGTCCAGCCCTTCCAGCACCATCCGCATGTAAGTGGTGCCGAACATCACGTTGGTGTCCGGATCCCGCAACCAGCCCACGTTGTAGCCCTTCATGCCGAGCTTGCCGGCAATCCACTGACCGGTGGACGGCATGATCTGCATCAGCCCCTGAGCCCCGACACTGGAGCGGGCGGCCGTCACGAAACGGCTCTCCTGGCGCATCAGGCCATACACCCAGGCAGAGTCCAGGTCGCGGCTCTTCGCATTGGGCTCGATCCGCTCCCGGTAGGGCGACAGGTAACGGAGGCTGTAGTCGTGCTCGTTGCGGGTCTTGTCGGCGGCATTGATGGCCCGGTCGTAGATCCCCAGCTGCAAGGCAATCTGGGCTGCCGCCAGCAGGAAACGATCCTCCTGGTTGCGCAGGCTCCAGTTCCACTCGCGGGTGCCTTCGGTGCGCATGTCCAGGCGGAACAGGGCCAGCGCCCGCTGCAGGCCGGGCGTCTGACGGGCCTGCTCGAGCTCGTCCGGGCTGATGGCGCGCGCCTTGCTGGGCAGGGTGAAGCCACGCCCCTGCTCCTCGTCAGCGAGGATGCTGTAGAAGGTCGGGTGGCCGCCGATCCGCTCGAACTCGCGCCGCGCCGCCTCACGGTTGCCCGCTGCCTGGTAGGCCCGCCCCAGCCAGTAGGTCCATTCCGGCAAGGCCCGCTGCGCGGCGGACATGGCCTCGACCGTGGATCGGACGGCACGCCAGTCGCCGGCGCGCAGGGCAGCACGCACGCGCCAGGCGGCCTGCTCCTCGATCAGAGGCGTATCGCCGGCCGCCTTGAACCACTCATGGGCTTCCGGGACCAGTTTCGCCGCCGCCTGCCAGGCGATCTGGCCCAGCGCATAGCCCCGTTCGGCGGGAGAAAGACGCTCGTCGAGCCGCGCATAGCGCAGGTAGGCCCCCATCGGATCGTCCCGCGACAGGCGCGCCAGCGCGATCAGGGCCAGCTCGCGGCCAGTCCGGCTCGCTGCAAAATTGACCGGCAGCCGGTCCAGCCAGGTGGACGGATTGGCCCCCACCTTGTCGAGGTCGGACAGGGCCGGAGCCTGGTCCGCCGGCAACCACCCAGCCACTGCGCGGGCGCCGCTGAAGCGCTTGACCTCCATCAGGCGACGCACCCGCCCCCAGATCTCATCGGAATTGACACGACCATCGCGGACCAGCGCCTGCAGCACCGGAATGCAGCTGTCGGGCGTGTCGAAAAGGGTGAACCACAGCGGGCGCGCTTCGTCGAGGACGGCCCCATCGCCGTTGGAGAGACGGGCCTGGAAGTGGTAGCAGCGCAGATCCTGCTCCGGCTGCTCCATGAACGGGAACTCCGCTGCAAAGCTGCTCCACTCGCCGCGCTTGCCGAGGGCCCGCAGCCAGTCGCCACGGAGCCTTTCCGCCAACCAGCTGCCGGCCTGCCGGCCCAGGAAATCACGGATGCGGATGGTATCGGCCTCGCCGGTCGGCCGGGCCACCAGGGACGCCAGCAGCCAGTATTCAGGATAGGGGTCGAGCGCATGCCCGGTGGGTGCGGCCTGCTGCAGCAAACGGTTGCGGTCACCGCTGCGCGCGGCATCTCGGGCCAGCAGAATGCGCTCGTCACCCGGATCGCCCCCGGCCGGCATCGCGGCCCACAGCACTGCCGCCAGCACGGCCCACACGCTATTCTTGAACACCTTACGATTTGCCACGCTCTACGCCCTTACGCCTCAGCCCTTACATCTCTTTACGCCCTACCAAAATGCCGCCGGAGAATAGCATAGTGCCCCTGCCCTTCCCCCACTCCAGCCCCGATTCCGGCAAGGAAATTGCTGCACTGCGAAAATCATTGCGGGAAGCACGCATCGCTGCCCGTGAAGCCCTTCCCGAACATGCCCGCCAGCATCACTCCAGACTCATCGAAACCCATCTCGATGCGCTGATCGCCCGGCTTGCGCCGCAACGCCTGGCCTTCTGCTGGCCCTGGCGGGGCGAGGTGGACCTGGTGGCGTGGGTTGGCCGCTGGCTGGCCGGCGGTGCGGCCCGCGAGGCCGCCCTGCCGGTGGTGGACGCACCCGGCCAGGCGATGCGCTTCCTGCGCTGGTACCCGGAGGCGGTCATGGAGCGGGATCATCACGGCATTCCAATACCCGCGGAGGCCGCGGCCCTGACCCCGGAGCTGGTCCTGATTCCGCTGAACGTCTTCGACCGGGCCGGCTACCGGCTGGGCTATGGCGGAGGCTATTTTGACCGCACCCTGGCGGCCCTGCGGCCAGCCCCGATCTGCGTCGGGGTGGCCTTCGAACTGGCCCGCGCGGATACCGTCCACCCCCAGGACCACGACCAGCCGATGGACTGGATCGTGACCGAGGCAGGTGCCGAAAAGGCGCTCAGCGCGTGACCGGGCGAACCCCCTGCAGGGGGCTGCCGAGAATGGCCGAACGGATCACGTCGATGGCGCCGCTGCGCGGATAGGTGACCCGCCAGGCCAGGGCGATCCGCCGGAAGGGCTCCGGCGCCTCGAAGGGGCGCACCGTCAGCAGGCTGTTGCCGCCGGGCAGCGGGTCGGCCGCGCTGCTCGGCAGCACCGTGATGCCGGCCCCGGTGGCCACCATGTGGCGGATGGTCTCCAGCGAGCTGCCCTCCAGGGTGCGCTGCAGGCCCTCACCGCTGCGGCACATCGGGCATACCTCCAGCACCTGGTCACGGAAGCAGTTGCCGGCCCCGAGCAGCAGCAGAGGCGCCTCGGCCAGGCGCACGGCGGAGATGCTCTCGTCCTTCTCCCAGGCATGGCCGGCCGGCATCAGGACCCGGAAGGGCTCGTCATAGACCGCCTGCGTGACGATGCCCGGCTCCTCGAAGGGCAAGGCCACCACGATGACGTCCAGATCACCACGCTTGAGCGATTCAGCCAGGCGGGCCGTGTAGTTCTCCTGGATCAGCAGGGGCATGGAGGGCGCAGCCTCATGGACCCGGGGAATCAGGTGGGGCAGCAGGTAGGGCCCGATGGTGTAGATCACCCCCAGCTTGAGCGGCCCCGACAACGGATCGCGGCCAGCGGTGGCGAGCTCCTTGATCTGGCCGGCCTCGAGCAACACCTTTTCGGCCTGAGCCACGATGCGGGCTCCGATGTCGGTGATCTTGACGTCTGCCGCACTGCGCTCGAAGAGCGTCACCGCGAGTTCGTCCTCGAGCTTCTTGATCGCCACCGACAGGGTCGGCTGGCTCACATTGCAACGCTCGGCCGCATGGCCGAAATGGCGCTCCCGGGCCAGGGCGACAAGATAGCGAAGATCGGTTAACGTCATCGGGTCACCCCTGTCTGCGATAGAGATTAACTATACATCGCCCATGCCGAAAGCACATGACGCGCTGCACCGACAGCCTAAACCACCCCCTTGTACTCCCGGCCACCGCCCCCATTTCATCGCCAGACCGCCCCAAGACAAGAGCCCCTGAACCCGCAAGCCACGCAGCAGGCAGCGCGGGGGGACCTTTCATCGCCGGGCCGCCCCAAGATGAAAGCGCCCCCTTGGGGGGCAGCGAACCGCGCAGCGGCGAGCGTGGGGGTCTTTTTGTAAGCGCTTGTTCAAACAAGGAACAGGACGCCCCGCCGGCCGTCCATTCCCAGGCCACATACTGGAGCATCCGATGAAACCCGTTTTGGTCAAATCCACCCTTGCTTTCTCTGCCGTCGTCCTGGCCCTGAGCGGCTGCCTGCAGGAAGGCGCCATTTCGCCGTCCCATGCGGCCAACACCGCCACACCGGCGGCCCCCGTCCAGGCGAGCGGCCCGGTTTCCCAGGGGCGCTACGGCCTGCCCGACTTCTCCGCGCTGGTCGAACAGGTCGGCCCCGCGGTGGTGAACATCAGCGTCACCCAGAAGGTGGCCCGCGGCGGTGCCACCTCAGGTGAAGACCCCTTCGCCGACGATCCTTTCTACGATTTCCTGCGCCGCTTCGGCATCCCTGCCCCCGGCACCCCGGGCAATGGCGGCGGCCGGGGCGGCCGGGCCCCCGAGCAGATCCAGCAAGGCGTGGGCTCCGGCTTCATCGTCAGCGCGGACGGCTACGTGCTGACCAACGCTCACGTGGTGGACGGCGCCACCGAAGTCACCGTCAAGCTCACCGACAAGCGGGACTTCAAGGCCAAGGTCGTCGGCAGCGACAAGCGCACCGACGTGGCCCTGCTGAAGATCGATGCCACGGGGCTGCCCTTCGTGAAGACCGGCGACGCCGAGCGCAGCAAGGTCGGCGAATGGGTGGTGGCGATGGGCTCGCCCTTCGGCTTCGAGAACACCGTGACCGCAGGCATCATCAGCGCCAAGGCCCGGCGCCTCCCCGACGAAAACTACGTTCCCTTCATCCAGACCGACGTGGCCATCAACCCGGGCAACTCCGGTGGCCCGCTGTTCAACCTGGCCGGTGAAGTGATCGGCATCAACTCCCAGATCTACTCCCGCTCCGGCGGTTTCATGGGCATCTCCTTCGCCATCCCCATCGATGTGGCCTTGAAGGTCAAGGACCAGCTGCAGAAGTACGGCAAGGTATCCCGCGGCCGCCTCGGCGTGACCATCCAGGGGCTGGACCCCGAACTCGCCCAGAACTTCGGCCTCGACAAGCCTTCCGGTGCGCTGGTCGCCAACGTGGAGGCAGGCTCGCCGGCCGAAAAGGGTGGCCTGCAAACGGGCGACGTCGTGATTGCCGTCAATGGTCAGAAGGTGGACAGTTCCGCGGATCTGCCGCGCATCATCGGCGAACAGAAGCCCGGAACCACCGTCCGCCTGTCGGTATGGCGTGACCGCAAGAACCGCGAGGTCAACGTCGTCCTGGGCGAGCAGACGGCCGAGAAGACCCTCGCAGCCAGCCCCGACCGCAAGGGTGAAAGCCCCAGCGCCAAGCTGGGTCTGACCGGACGGGCCCTGAGCGCCCAGGAGGCCTCGCGCCTCGGCGTGCCGGGCGGCATCGTCGTAGAAGGCGCCAGCGGCCCTGCAGCCAAGGCCGGACTGCAGGGCGGCGACGTGATCCTCGGCATCAACAATCAGGCGATCACCAGCGTGGAGCAGTTCCGCAAGCTTCTGGACGCCGCCGGCAACCGCTTTGCGCTGCTGGTCCAGCGTGGCAGCGGCCGGATCTTCATGGCCGTGCGGCTGGGCTGAGCCCCGGCCGGAGCCGCGGGCGCCCCTTTGGAGCCCGCGGCGGCCGTGCATCGCATCACGCTCATATTGAGCACTAATCCACAAGAAGGAGGTTGAGGGCCCCCTATAATCTCGGGCCGGGGTAATGTGCTGAACTGTCGGCCCCCCGATCCCACACGAAATCACACATCCCGAGATGCCCTTGCTTCCCGACAGGCGGTTCCTGTGCGCTTTACTGACCGGACCCGCGGTCGCCCTGGCAGCCGACGCCGTTTCGGTGCCGGGTGCGGAAGCCCCGTTTTTTGAAGACCTGCCCACCGTTCTGTCGGCCTCCCGCCTGCCCCAGCCCCTGAACGAGGCTCCCGGGGCGGTCACCATCCTTGACCGGGATTTCATCCAGGCCACCGGCTACCGCGATGTGGCACGCCTGCTACGCCTGGTTCCCGGCATGCAGATCGGCCAGGAACGCGGCCATTCCCAGTGGGTGACCTATCACGGACTCGGCAGCGACTTTCCCACCGAAATCCAGGTCCTGATCGACGGCCGCTCGGTTTATGCCCCCAATTCATCGGGCGGCGTGGACTGGTCGGCTCTGCCCCTGACGATCCAGGAGATCGAACGCATCGAGATCGTGCGGGGTACCAACTCCAACGCCTACGGCGCCAATGCCTTTCTCGGCGTGATCAACATCATCACCCGCCACAGCCACCAGGAGCACGGAGCCTCCGGGCTGCTGAACGTCGGTAACCGCGGCATCGCCGATGCCCAGGTAAGCTGGACCGGTGGCGGCAACGGCGCCGGGGTGCGGCTATCGGCGGCCCGCACCCGGGACAGCGGCTTCCGCAATGTGCATGACTCACGCCTGAGCCAGACCCTCAGCCTGCGCAGCGACTACCGGATCGATGCCCGCGACGAACTGACCCTGCGCGCCGGCTACAACCACATCAACCGCGAGGCAGGCTACGCCGATTCAATCTACAACAACAACGGCGAGCGCATGGCCGCATCGGAGAACAGCACCCTGCACCTGACCTGGCGGCGCACCCTCAGCCAGGACGAGGAATGGCTGGTCAGCTTTTACCGCAACCACGAATCATCGATAGACCAGTGGCTGGCCAGCTCACCGGACTTCCCCGCCGTCCCCCTCAACCGCAATCGCCAGAGCGATCGCAGCAACGCCGAAATCCAGCACCGCTTCGCCCTGAATGCCCAGACCCGCATGGTCTGGGGCCTGGAAGGACGACGTGACGAGACCTCTGCGCCCTTCCTGTTTGCCGGCGGCTCCCCCCCATCCATCAACCTGTACCGGGCCTTCTCCAACCTGGACTGGCACATCACGCCCGGCTGGCAGCTCAATCTCGGCGGCCTTCTCGAAAAGAGCGGAGACAAGGCGGCGCAGTTCGTTCCCCGTGCCTTCATCAACTGGCAGAGCACACCCACCTCGACCCTGCGCGCTGGCTACGCCCGCGCCTGGCAGCAGCGCAACCTGTTCGACATCTACGGGGATGTGCGCGCCTACGCGCCGGGCAGCGACCCAGCCACCAGCAAGCCGATCGCCTGGCCCTACGTACCGAATCCCAATCTGCGCACACCCTCCGTCGACACCCTCGAGATCGGCTATCTGGGACGTTTCCCGTCGATCGATGCAACCCTGGACGTACGCCTGTTCCATGAGCGGATCAGCCACTTCGTGATCCGCCGCAGCATCCCCTCGCCGGTAGGGCCGCTGGCGCTGGCGGGACTCCCCTCGTCCCAGTTCGACAACCTGAGCTCGCCGGTCGTCCTGCGTGGCCTCGAATACCAGTTCCGCTCACGGCCACGGCCTGGCACCGAGATCCTGCTGAGCCACACCCTGATCGATCGCCACACCAGCGAACCGGAAGTGGCAGCCCGTACGGCGCCCTACTCGGCGTCCCTCACTTGGCTGCAGGACTACGGCGGGGGCTGGAAGAGCACGGCCAGCCTCCTGCGCATGGGCTCGCTGGCCGGCGGCTATGGCTATGTGCCAGGCTGTGCCTACGCCTCCGCCGATTACACCAGCCTCGACCTGCGCCTGGCCCGGGCTTTCCGGCTTGACGGCCGGAAAATGGAACTGGCGCTCAATGGCATCAACTTGGGTGGCCGCCACCAGGAGATCGCCGACCGCTCGGAGCAATGCTTGCCCCAGTACGTGAACAAGCCGGTCAATCCGGCCTCACCGATGGTCTGGCTATCCCTGGCTGTGGAGCTCTAGCCGGCAACGGGAGGCGGAAAGACCCGCCCCCCGTTGCTTTCAGCCCACTCCGGGCGTCTCCGGACCCACAGTCTTGCGGATGAACACCGCACGCTGCACATCCTTGACCCACACCAGCCCGTCGCCGGTCTGCCCGGTACTGGCCACCTGGACGATGTGATCCACCAGCAGGTCGGCGATATCGTCCGGCGCAATGATCTCGATGCGCACCTTCTCCGTGAAGTCGGTCAGCACCTCCTTGATGGAGTGCGGGGTATGGCGCACCGTCGCACCACAGCCCGCCGCCTTGGTGACGGTCATGCCGGGAAAGCCCGGCAGGGCCCGCAACACCTCGCGCAGGCGCGGCAGCTTCTGGGGACGGATGATTGCAAGTATCTCTCTCATGTTGCGTTCCTTCAGGTGCGGGGACGGACCCGCGAGGGCCCGCCCTGGATGTCACGCTTCGTACGGCGTGTCGTCAAACCACTTGTAAAGGGTGGGTAGCACCACCAGGGTCAGCAGGGTCGAGGTGATAAGGCCGCCGATCACCACGATGGCCAGCGGACGCTGCACCTCCGAGCCCGGCCCAGTGGCGAACAGGAAGGGAATCAGCGCCAGCAGGGCCACCGTCGCGGTCATCATGACCGGCCGGAAACGCAGCACCGCGCCCTGCACCACCGCCTGGGCCACCGGCATGCCTTCCGTGCGCAGGCTGCGGATATAGCTCACCAGCACCACCCCGTTGAGCACCGCGATCCCCCACAGGGCGATGAAGCCCACCGAGGCCGGCACCGACAGGTATTCGCCCGTCACCAGCAAGCCCAGCACTCCGCCCACGCTGGCAAAAGGCAGCACCAGGATGATCAGGCTGGCCAGCTTGAGCGAGCCGAACAGCAGGAAGAGCAGGAAGAAGATCGCCGCCACCGTCACCGGGATGATGATGGTCAGGTGGCCCATCGCCCGCTCCAGGTTCTGGAACTGGCCGCCCCACTCCAGGTAATAGCCCTCCTTCAGCTCCACCTTGGCGTCCACCACCTTCTGCAGCTCGGCGACGAAGCCGCCCAGATCGCGGTCCTTCACGTTGATGGCCACCACCACGCGGCGCTTGGCCAGCTCCCGGGACACCTGGGCCGGGCCATCCACCACCTTGATGGCGGCCAGATTCTCCAGCGCCACCTGGGCACCGCTGGGCGCGCTGACCAGGATATTGCCGATCTTCTCCACGTTGTCGCGGTAGCTCTCCGGCAGACGCACCACCGAGGCAAAACGCCGCTCGCCCTCGTAGATCTCGGTGGCCTGCTTGCCACCGATGGCGGCCTCGATCACGTCGTTCACATCCGACACATTGAGGCCGTGACGGGCGATCGCGGCCCGGTCGATCTCGATCGACAGGTATTGCTGGCCGGTCACCCGCTCGACCCGGATGTCGGTCGCGCCCTGCACCGAGGACGCCACCCGGGCGATCTCGTCGGCCTTCTTCTTGAGCAGGTCCAGGTCGTCGCCGAAGACCTTGACGGCCACGTCCGAACGCACCCCGGTCACCATCTCGTCCACCCGGTCGGAGATCGGCTGGGCCATCACCACCTGGGCGCCAGGCAGCACCTTGAGCTTCTCGCGCATGGCGTCGGCGATGTCGTCCTGGGTCCACCCGTCGGGCCACTCGTCGCGCGGCTTGAGGCTGACGATGGGGGTCGATTCGTTCTGCCCCTGGGGATCGGCCGGCGACTCGCCGCGGCCCACCCCGGAGATAGCCGACTTGACGCCCGGCACTTCCATCACCAGCTTCATCGCCTGCATTTCCATCTTGATGGACTCATCCAGGGAGATGTTGGGCACCCGGTTGATGCCGGGCACCACCGAACCCTCCTTCATCTCGGGGATGAAGGCGGTGCCCAGCAGCGGAAACACCCCCAGGGTCGACACCAGCAGCACGATGCCGCCCACCACCGTCTTGCGGCTGTTGGCCACCGACCAGTGGAGCATCTTCAGGTAGGGCGCCTTGAGCTTGGCGATCAGCCAGGTGTCGTGCTCCGCACCGCCCTTGAGCAGGTAGGAAGACAGCACCGGGGTGAGGGTCAGGGACAGGAACAGCGACACCGCCAGGGCGATCGCGATGGTGTAAGCCAGGGGCGCGAACATCTTGCCCTCCATGCCCTGCAGGGTCATCAGCGGCAGGAACACCAGGATGATGATGCTGACCCCGAAGATGACCGGCGTAGCCACCTCACGCACCGCATCGAAGATGATGCGGACCTTGCTCTCGCCGGATTCGCCCGCGTGCCCAAGCCGCCCGAAGGCGTTCTCCACCACCACCACCGAACCGTCCACCATCAGGCCGATGGCAATGGCCAGGCCGCCGAGGGACATCAGGTTGGCCGAGATGCCATAGTGGTTCATGGCCATGAAGGTGAGCAGCGGTGTCAGCACCAGGGTCGCCACCACGATCAGGCTGGAACGCACATCGCCGAGGAACAGGAACAGCACCACGACCACCAGCAGGATGCCCTCCATCAGCACCTTGGTCACGGTCCACAAGGCCGCATCCACCAGCTCCGAACGGTCGTAGTAGGGCACGATCTTCAAGCCGTCGGGCAGCATGCCCTTGTCGTTGATCTCGGCCACCCGGGTCTTGATGCGGCTGACCACCTCCTTGGCGTTGCCACCACGCAGCATCATCACCACGCCGCCGACCGACTCGGTAACACCGTTCTTCACCACAGCCCCCTGACGCACGTCGTGGCCGAAGGCGACTTCCGCCACATCACGCACGTAGACGGGCGTACCACCCACCTCCTTGAGCACGATCGCGCCGATGTCGGACAGGCTCTTCACCAGGCCCACCCCGCGGATCAGGTACTGCTCGGCGTACTGGGGCAGGACGCCTCCGCCGGAGTTGGCATTGTTGCGGGCCACCGCCTCATATACATCACGGATGGTGAGGTGGTGGTGGCGCAGCCGGTCCGGGTTCACCAGCACCTGGTACTGGCGGGCATAGCCACCCTGGGAGTTGATCTCCGCCACCCCCGGAATCGAGCGCAGCAGCGGGCGCACCACCCAATCCTGGACGATGCGCCTCTCGGTCAGCTCCTTCTCGCTAAGCTGACGGTCGCCGTCATCGGGATGATCGAGGGTGTACTGGTACACCTCACCCAGGCCGGTGGATACGGGGCCGAGCACCGGCACGATGCCCGTGGGCATGCGGCTGCCCACTTCCAGCAGGCGCTCCATCACCAGCTGGCGGGCGAAATACACGTCCGTCGCATCGGTGAACACCAGGGTGATCAGAGACAGGCCGGGCTTGTTGAGGGAACGCATCTCCTCAAGCCCGGGCAGGCCGGTCATGGCGATCTCCAGCGGCACCGTGACAAAGCGCTCCACCTCTTCAGGGGAACGGCCCTTGGCCTCGGTGGCGATCTGGACTTGTACGTTGGTGACGTCGGGGAAGGCATCCACCGACAATTTGCGCGCCGCATTGAGGCCGAAGACCATCAACACGACCGCCACCACCACCACTACCAGACGTTGCTGGAGGGCGGTTCTGACGAGGGATTCGATCATGGCCGGTCCTTATTCCAGTTCCTTGCGCTTGCGCTCGTTGTTCAGGTGGAAAGCCCCCGACACGAGAATGCGCTGCTCCGGCTTGAGCCCGGACAAAACCGCCCGCTTGCCGTCCATGTCCGGCCCCAGACGCACCGGCGTCAGGCGGAACTGCTGGGCCGCTACTTCAACGAAGACATTGTCGGCATCGGAATCGCGCACCACCGCCTCGGCGGGAATGACCACCCGTTGCACCGGCGCGGCCTGGATCAGCATGGTGGCCAGCATGGCTGGCTTGAGCTGGCGGTTGGCGTTATCCACCACACTTCGTACTGCGATCGTGCGGGTTTCGGGATTCACCGTATCGGCCACGAAGATCAGCTTGCCAGACAGGCTCGAACCCAGCGCCGGCACCTCGATGTCTACTGTCTGCCCTGCCTTGACCAGAGCGGCCTGCTGCTCCGGCACCTCGGCAGTGACCCATACCCGGGACAGGTCGGCCACCACGTAGAGGGCGTCAGCGGGCTGCACGACCTGGCCCTGGGCCACCTGGCGCTCCACCACGGTTCCAGCCATGGTCGAAGCCACCGAGGTCACCGAGTTGATGGCCCCTGTCACCCCCAGCTTGTTAATCGCGGCGGAAGACATGCCCAGCACACGCAACTGATCGGCAGCCCCACGCTGCTCGGCGGAAGCGATGGAAAGCTCGCTCTCGCGCCGCTGCAACTCGGCCTTGCCGATCACGTCGGCGGCGAAGAGCTGGCGCGCCCGCTCGACGCTGCGGGCCTGCAGATCGGCGTGGGCCCGGGCTTTCAGGTAAGTGAGCTGGGCCTCGCCCAGCTCGGTGCTGTTGATCACCGCCAGGGAATCACCCACCTTCACCTGCTGGCCCAAGTGTGCCTGGATCTCGATGACCCGGCCGGTCACCGTGGCACCGATACGGGTCACCCGGGTCTGGTCGAAGTCCACCTTGCCGGCCACCCGCAGGGTGTCGGATATCTGGGTCTGTCCAGCGGGCATCACCTTGATTTCCGCACCAAAAGCGGGCGGAACGGTGACCAGTGCGGGATCGGGCGGGGAGACCTTGATTTCGGCCCCCGTCCCCTCGCTGAGGGTCGTCGCAGTGGCGTTGTCGCCTGCCTTTGTTGCGGGGCTGGACGCTTCCTTGCAGCCACCGAGGACGAGGGCGGCCAGCAGGATGGCCAGGTTAATCGGTCTGAGCTTCATGGTTGGGATCCGGATCATTGGGCAGCGCGCAGGCGCTCGATTTCGATGACGGCCAGCTGCAGTTCGTAGCGGGCGGAGATGAGTTCATTGCGGGCAAAGCGGAACACGCGCTGGGCGTCGAGGTAGTCGAGGATGCCGCGCTCACCGAAACGGTAAGCCGCCTCTGCCACCTTGAGGGCTGCCTCGGCCTCGCGCAGGATGCCGTTCTCCAGCGCGTTCACCTGGTTGCGGGCAATCTCGTAATGGCGATAGGCCGTTTCCAGGGCCTGCAGCAGCAGCAGCTCCTGGTTGTCGCGGTCGCTGCGCGACTTGCCCAGCAGGGCCCCCGCCTCGGCCACCGGCCCGGTCCGCCGATCCCACAGCGGCACCACCGCAAACACACCGATGCGGCTGTTGCGGGTCTCCACGTCACGATCCTCGGCCACCTTCAGGGCTACCTCCGGATGGCGGCGCAGCCGCTCCAGCTCCAGCTGGGTCTCAGCCCGGCGCACTTCCGCACGGGCCCGGGCCAGCTCCGGGTTGCGCGCCAGCACCTCCTCACGCAGGGCCTCGAGGCCCGGAACCGCCGGGCCGGCGGCCAGTGATCCATCCACCTCGAAGTCCACCGGCAAGCCCGGGCCCACCATGCTGCGCAGCAGCGCCTTGGCCTGGGCCACCCGCAAGCCGGCGCTCTCGGCCGTCTTCTGGGCGTTGAGCAGCTCTGTGTCGGCCTTGATCAGCTCATAACGGGGTGCTTCACCAGTCTGCACGCGGACGGCGACCCGCGCGCGGATCTGCTCGGCCAGGCTCAGGTCTTCGCGGGCAGCCCGCTGCTCGGCCTGGCGACGCAGCAATTCGAAGAAACGCTGGTCGAGACGCGCCAGCAGATCCACCTCGAAAACACGGCCCTCGGCCTGACGGGCTTCCAGCCCGTAGCCCGCCGCACCGACGCGTGCCTCGCGCTGCCACGGGTTATCGATGCGCTGCGTGATCTCGAGGGTCTGCGAAGCGCCCGTTGCGGCACCCGGCACGCGCGCCTGGGTCCGGCCGGCCAGGAACTCGACTTCCGGATTGGGATAGGCGCCCGCGGTGACGATCTGGGCCCGGCCCGCGTCCACCATGGCGCGGGCAGCCTGCAGCGAGGGATGAGTGGCCCGGGCCGCATCACGCAGGGCCTGAAGCTTGTAGGGCTCGGCCGCCGGCGCAGCGGCCAGGGCTGATTGCGCCATCGCCACAAAGGCGAGGGCCGCACAAAATCTGATTGACATAAAGATCCTTCAGTACCCGGGAGGGCACTGCCGATGACAACAAAAAGCAACAGGCGCGAACAACCCGTCGGCGAACAGCCCCTTGTCCGGGGGCAAGGTCAACCCAGACGTGGAGGTGGCGATATTTGCCGGGGTGTCACCGAAAACCAGTGGCAAAGCACATGGCCTGGAGGATCTTCAAGCAGAAAGCGGACCTGCCCACGTATCTCGCAGGCCAGGGCAGGGCAATCCAGCGGATCCGGACAATCCAGATCCATGCTTGCATCAAGGACGGGGGACAGCTGCTGGACCTGTTCGGCCATGTCAGCCAACTCGGCGGCGGCCTCCACGTTGTCGTCAGCCATGGAGGTGCCTGCCCAGAACAGGACAAGGCAGGCCATCAACAGGGAGAGGAGTCGACGCAGGGATTGCATTGCAACAAAAGACCGGAGTGGGGCCATCAAAGTTCCGCATCCGCTTACGATTACGTGGGAGCGACGAGACGTGGGCGTGACTATAATCGCACTTTTTTCGTTTTCCCTTCTCATCATGTTGCGTCGCATCATCCTGCTCCTGCTGGTCCTTCCGGCCCTCGCCTTCGCCCAGATGACCCCGCCGACGGTCGCGGCCAAGGCTTGGTTGCTCCTCGACGTGGGCTCCGGCCAGACCCTCACCGCAGAGAAGCCCGACGAGCGGATCGAGCCGGCCTCACTGACCAAGCTCATGACGGCCTACCTCAGCTTTGCCGCCGTCAAGAACAAGACCATTGCCCTCGACCAGGTCGTCCCGGTGTCCGAACGGGCCTGGAAAGTCCCCGGCTCCAAGATGTTCATCGAGCCGAACATGCCAGTCACCGTGAAGGAGCTGATCCACGGCATGATCATCCAGTCCGGCAACGACGCCTGCGTCGCCCTGGCGGAAGTGATCGCCGGCTCCGAAGAGAACTTCGTGCAGCTGATGAACAAGGAGGCCGCCCGCCTCGGCCTCAAGAACACCCACTTCGAGAACTCCACCGGCCTTCCCCACCCCTCGCACCTGGCCTCGGTGCGTGACCTGGCCACGCTGGCCACCGCCATCATCCGCGACTTTCCCGAGTTCTATCCGATCTATTCCATCAAGGAATACACCTACAACAAGATCAAGCAGCCCAACCGCAACCGCCTGCTCTACATCGACCCCACCGTCGACGGCGTCAAGACCGGCCACACCGATAGCGCCGGCTACTGCCTGATCGCCTCCGCCAAGCGCAACGAGCGCCGCCTGATCTCGGTGGTGGTCGGCACCACCAGCGACGGCGTGCGCGCCCAGGAATCCCAGAAGCTGCTCAACTGGGGCTACCTGGCCTTCGACACCGTCAAGGTATACACCGCCAACCAGGCCGTGCAGGAGTTCCGCATCTGGAAGGGCCAGGAGAACATGGTCAAAGCCGGCTTCCTGAACGATTTCGTGCTGTCCCTGCCGAAGGGTGACGGGGACAAGCTGAAGGCCAACGTGGTCAGCCAGCAACCCCTGATGGCGCCGGTGGCCAAGGGCCAGGCCATCGGCACCCTGCAGCTCAGCCTGGACGGCAAGCCGGTCGGCGAATACCCCCTGGTCGCCCTCGAGGAAGTCCCCGAGGCCGGCTGGTTCGGCCGCCTGTGGGACGCCATCCGTCTGTGGTTCAAGAACCTTTGAGCGAGACGCCGATGACTGAAGAACGCACCACCCTGCTCGAATTCCCCTGCGAATTCCCCATCAAGATCATGGGCGCGCGGGTGGATGGCTTTGCCCAGACGGTGCTCGAGGTGGTGCTGCGCCACGCCCCGGACTTCGACGCCGGGGCCATGCAGATGCGGCCCTCCACCAAGGGCAACTACCTGGCCATCACCTGCACCCTCAACGCCACCTCCCAGGCCCAGCTCGACGCCCTGTACCGGGAGCTGTCTTCCCACCCGATGGTCAAGGTCGTCCTGTGATCGTCCGACGCCCGGGCCTGGTGCCCTACGAGCCCACCTGGCGGGCCATGCAGGAATTCACCTCCAGCCGCGACGCCAGCACCGAGGACGAACTGTGGCTGGTCCAGCACCCGCCGGTCTACACCCTCGGCCAGGCGGGCAAGCCGGAACACCTGCTGCAGGCCACCGAGATCCCCATGGTCAAGATCGACCGGGGCGGCCAGATCACCTACCACGGTCCCGGCCAAGTGGTGGCCTACCTGCTCCTCGACCTGCACCGGCGCCACCTCAAGGTGCGCGAAATGGTCAATCTGCTGGAACAGTCCCTGATCGACTGCATCGCCGACTACGGCCTGACGGCCGAGCGCAAGGACGGTGCCCCGGGGGTTTATATTGCCGGCGAGAAGGTGGCAGCCCTCGGCCTGCGGGTCAGGAACGGCTGCACCTACCACGGCCTGTCCCTCAATGTCGATATGGATCTCACACCATTTACGTGGATCAATCCTTGCGGCTATAGTGGGCTCAAGACCATACAACTCAAGGACTTCGGTGTGACCGAGGCACCCGACGAAGTCGCCGAGCGGCTTCTCGGTCACCTCCGGCGACATTTTCCCGACGTCCCCCCCACTGCCTGACCAAAGGACAACCGCCCCATGGATTCCGAGAGCCGCAAGCAGCGCGGCGCCGCCAAGACCGCCCGCATCCCCATCAAGATCGTTCCCGCCGAACGCCTCAAGAAGCCCGACTGGATCCGCATCAAGCTGGGCGCCGGCGCCGAGGTCGAACGCTTCAACGAGATCAAGGACACGCTGCGCGAGCACAAGCTGCACACGGTCTGCGAGGAAGCCTCCTGCCCGAACATCCACGAGTGCTTCGGCAAGGGCACGGCCACCTTCATGATCATGGGTGACATCTGCACCCGCCGCTGCCCGTTCTGCGACGTGGGCCACGGCCGCCCCGAGGCGCTGGACGCCGACGAACCGGCCAACCTGGCCAAGACCATTGCCGCGATGCGCCTCAACTACGTGGTGATCACCAGCGTGGACCGGGACGACCTGCGCGACGGCGGCGCCGACCACTTCGTGCAGTGCATCAGCGCCACCCGCGAGGCCAGCCCCAAGACCACCATCGAGGTGCTGGTGCCCGACTTCCGCGGCCGCATGGAGATCGCCCTGGACATCTTCGACCAGGCTCCGCCGGACGTCATGAACCACAACCTGGAAACCGTGCCGCGCCTCTACAAGCAGGCCCGTCCGGGTTCCGACTACGCTTACTCCCTCGAGCTGCTGAAGCAGTTCAAGGCCCGCCACCCGGAGGTCAACACCAAGTCCGGCCTGATGGTCGGCCTCGGCGAGACCGATGACGAGATCCTCGAGGTGATGCGCGACATGCGTGCCCACAACGTGGACATGCTCACCATCGGCCAGTACCTGCAACCCTCCGGCGGCCACCTGCCGGTGCTGCGCTACGTCCATCCCGACACCTTCAAGATGTTCGAGACCGAAGCGCTGAAGATGGGCTTCAAGAACGCCGCCTGCGGACCCATGGTGCGCTCCAGCTACTGGGCTGACCAGCAGGCCCACGGCGCCGGGGTCGTGTAAGCCGGCCGCCCCTGCATCACCGAAGGCCGGATGTCCGCAGCCCGCGGCATCCGGCCTTCGCACGTTCACGGGCCGGCCTCCCCCTAAGCCCCACCCCGCGACGTTTTGCCACGCGCGGGCCATTGCCCGACCCACGGACAATCCGCGCTTTGCCACCCCGCGCAGGAAGTCCCGATGCATTCAATCCGTCCCAGGCCGGCCACGCTCGCCGTGATGCTCGCAGCCGCCTTCCCCCTCCTTGCCGCGCCCGCGGCCCGGGCTGAAGAGCAAGCCCCCGAATTGCCGGACGTGGCCGTCACAGCCCCGCGGATCAAGCCCCTCCCCACCGCTTCAAGCCCCGACCGTAGCCGCCTGGCCGGCCTGCGCGCCACCACCGCCGACACGGCGGCCCTGCTGGGCGAACTCCCCGGCGTGGCCCTCTCCAGCGCCGGCGGTGTCTCAAGCCTGCCGGTGATCCGCGGCTTCGCCGACGACCGCAACCGCATCCAGGTCGACGGCATGGACCTCATCTCGGCCTGCGGCAATCACATGAACCCGCCCCTGTCCTACCTCGACCCCAGCCGCCTGGAAAACATCCAGGTATACAGCGGCGCCACACCGGTCAGCCTGGGCGGCGACAGCATCGGCGGCACCGTCGTGGCCCGCTCGCGGTCGCCACGTTTCGCCGCTCCGGGCGAAGGCCCCCTCAGCAGCGGCGAGGCCGGCGTGTTCTACCGCTCCAACGGCGACGCCCACGGCGCCCGCATCAGCGCCGACTGGGCCGGCGAAAGCCTCGCTGCCCGCTATACCGGCTCCACCGCCCAGGCCCGCAACTACCGCTCGGCGAAGGCCTTCAAGGCCGGCACCACGGCCACCAACAGCGTGTCCGGCCCCCACTGGATCGCCGGCGACGAGGTCGCCTCCACCGCCTATCGCACCGACAACCACGCCCTGGACCTCGCCTTCCGCCATGAGCAACACCAGCTCGGCCTGGAGATCGCCACCCAGCACATCCCCTACCAGGGTTTCCCCAACCAGCACATGGACATGACCGACAACCGCAGCAGCCGGGTGAACCTGGGCTACCAGGGGCGCTTCGGCTGGGGCGGCATAGAAGGCCGGCTCTACCACGAGAGCACCCGCCACAAGATGGACTTCGGCGATGACAAGCTCTACTGGTATGGCGCCGCCCGCAACGTGGCGGGCATGCCCATGGACACCCACGGCCGCAACACCGGCGCCCGCCTGAAGGTGGAGCTGATGCCCAACGAGCGGGACACCCTGCGCCTTGGCGCCGACCTGCAGCGCTACCGTCTCGACGACCAGTGGGCGCCAGTGGCCAACTCGATGATGATGTCGCCCGACACCTTCTGGAACATCCGCAACGGGCGGCGCGACCGCAACGAACTGTTCGCCGAATGGGAAGCCGCCTGGTCGCCCCGCTGGCTCACCCTGGCCGGCCTGCGCGGCGGCACCGTCCGTACGGATGCCGGCAGCGTACAGGGCTACAACAGCATGGCGATGATGTACGGCAACGATGCCGCCCGCTTCAACGCCGCCGGGCGCCGCGTGACCGACCACAACCTGGACGCCACCCTTCTGGCGCGCTTCACGCCCGACGCCGGGCAAACCTTCGAGGCCGGCTATTCCCGCAAGACCCGCTCCCCCAGCCTGTACGAGCGCTACACCTGGTCCACCAACGGCATGGCCGTGGCCATGAACAACTGGGTGAACGACGGCAACGGCTACGTGGGCGACGTCGGCCTCAAGCCCGAGGTGGCCCACACACTCAGCCTCGCCGCAGATTTCCACGATGCGGCCGAGCAGGCCTGGGCAATGCGGATCGCCCCCTACTATTCCTTGGTGGACGACTACATCAATGCCCGCTGCCTCGGCAGCTGCACGCCCGGCCGCTTCAACGCCCTGAAGGTGGCCAATACCGACGCGCGGCTCTACGGCGTCGACGTATCCGGCCACGCCCTGCTGCATGCCTCCGAAGGCCTCGGCCGCCTGCTCGGCAAGGCCGTCGTCGGCTACGTGAAGGGCAAGGACACCCGCAGCGACGACGGGCTCTACAACATCATGCCGCTCAACGCCCGCCTCATGCTGGAGCAGCAGGCCGGCGCCTGGACTCATGGCATCGAGGGCTTCTTCGTGGCGGCCAAGCACGCCGTATCCGACGTGCGCAACGAGATCCGCACCGCCGGCTACGGCCTCCTCAACCTGCGCAGCAGCTATGACCAACAGCGCTTCCGGATCGACGTGGGCATCGAGAACCTCTTCAACAAGCACTACGCCCTGCCCCTGGGCGGCGCCTACATCGGGCAGGGCAGCACCATGTCGCTCAACGGCACCGGCGCGCCCTACGGCATCGCCGTACCCGGCATGGGGCGTTCGCTCTACGCGGGGCTCACCGTCCGCTTCTGACGCGGGCGCCGGCGCACTCCGCCGGTGCCCGCGTGCCAGGCGCGCACCAGATCGGCTCTCCCATCTGCCGGTTTGGCAGGGCAAACCCGCTTTTCCGGCCATTCCGGGTACTTGGAACGATTTTTGCAGCGCAACAGGGATATCGTTCAAGGAGCACCAACATGGCCGCGAATTGCACCTGGGATTCCATGGATGTCCACCTGCTGCGCGTACTCCACGCCCTGCTCACCGAATGCAGCGTGAGCAAGGCGGCGCGCCGCCTCAACCAGTCGCAGCCGGCCGTCAGCACCGCCCTGCGCCGCCTGCGCGACATCACCGGTGACCAGCTGCTGGTACGCAGCCGCAACGGCATGACCCCCACCGAAAGGGGGGCCGGCCTGCTCGAGCCGGTCAAGATCGCCCTGCAACAGATCGAAGCCATTGCCGTACGCCAGGTGAAGTTTGATGCGGCCAGCTCCCGCCGGGTCTTCAACATCGCCACCCCCGACTACCTCAATGCCGTGCTGCTGGGCGAGATCGTGGCCCGCCTGCGCAGGCTGGCGCCTCACTCCCAGGTCGCCTTCCACTCCCTCGGGCCCGACTACGACTACGCCCGCGCCCTCGAGAACGGCGAGCTCGACGTGGTCATCGGCAACTGGCCGCAGCCGCCGGAAAACCTGCGCATGGCCCCGCTGTTCGACGACGAGGTGGTGTGCCTGATGCGCAACAGCCACCCCCTGGCCGGCCGCACCCTGACCACTGACGAATACCTGTCCGCCGAGCACCTCGTCCCCACCCCCTATGCAGTCGGCCAGCGCGGCGTGATCGACCTGCACCTGGCGCGGGAACGCATGAAGCGCAACGTGGTGGCCTATGTGCCCTACTTCGGCCTGGTGCCCTACCTGCTGCTGGAAACCGACATGCTCTTCTCCAGCCCGCGCATCTTTGCCGAGCACTGTGCGCGGATGATGCCCCTGTCGGTGGCCGAGGCCCCCATCGACTTCCCGAAGATGAGCTTCTACCTGCTGTGGCACGACCGCAGCCATTACGAAGAGGAATGCCGCTGGTTCCGCGAGCAGATCACCACGGTGGCGCGCAACTCGCCCGCCCTGCAGCGCACCCGGGAAGCCTCCCAGGACAGCGCCCGCAGCCCGGCCGGCCTCGCGCCGGCCCCGGCATTTGCCGCCTGAAGAGACTCCCGCCGCGACACCCCGGCATCAGTGGTGCACTTGCCCCTGTGCGCTCAGTACATCGGCCGCATTCGGCGCCACGATGCCCTGGCGCTGCATGCGCCGGTAGAGGGTCGAGCGGGAGACACCGATATGGGCCGCCGCCGCCGAGATGTTCCAGTGGCACTGGCGCAGCACGTGCAGCATGTGCTCCCGCTCGTCCCCGGCCGGCAGCACAGGCGGGGGCAGCGCGAACACCGTGGGTGAAAGCGCCACCGGCATGGCCAGCGGATCGGTGACCGACTCGGGAAAGTGTTCCAGCGCCAGCGTTTCGTCGTCGCACACCGCCACGGCGAAGCGCAGCGCGTTGCGCAGCTCACGGATATTGCCCGGCCAGGGATAGCCGGCCAGACGCTCCAGCACCGCGTCGGGCAGCACCAGGCGCCGCCCGGCGGTGACCATCTCCTCCTCCAGCACCTGGCGGATCACCTCGCAGCGGTCACTGCGCTCCCGCAGGGGCGGCAGGCGGAACACCGCCGCATTGAGGCGGTAGAACAGATCCTCGCGGAACTGCCCGCTGCGCACCATCGAGGCCAGATCGCGGTGGGTGGCACAGATCACGTTGAGATCGACCTTCTCGGGCTCGGACGCCCCCAGGGCCACCACCTCGCCCTCCGCCAGCACCCGCAACAGGCGGGTCTGCAGGGCCAGGGGCATGTCGCCAATCTCGTCGAGGAACAGGGTGCCGCCGTTCGACTGCTGCACCTTGCCCTTGGCCCCCCTGGCCTTGGCCCCGGTGAACGCGCCCTCCTTGTAACCGAACAGCTCGCTCTCGATCAGGGTCTCCGGAATGGCCGCGCAGTTGAGCGCCACGAAGGGCTTGTCACGGCGCTGGCTGTGGCCGTGGATGGCCTTGGCGAACGCCTCCTTGCCGGACCCGGTCTCCCCCAGCAGCAGGATGGTGAGCTTGCGATCCACCACCCGCTTGACCCGCTCGATGCTCTCCAGCACCCGGGGATCTCGGGCGGCCAGCGCATCGAAACCACGCTTCACCGACAGGGTCGAGCACGGCGCGGCCTCCCGCACCGGCGCCCGCAGCTGGGCTTCGAAGAGCAGTCCGTTGGCCAGGCAGCGCAGGGCAATCGGCGCCCCCGGCCGCTCATGGGCACGCCGCACCAGCTCACTGGCCGACAGGTCGAAGAAATCCTCGAGGCGCCGGGACGGCAGGCTGGCGCCGGCAAACAGGCCGACCCGCAGGCGGCGGCTGGCGGCCACGATGCGGCCCCCGTCATCGAAGGCCAGGTAGTGCACCTCGCCCAGGCTCCAGCTGTCGCCGGGTGCGCTGATCGAGAGGGTCCACGCCGACTTGTAGCCCTCGACGAACAGGGCGTTCTCGATGGCCAGCGCATTCTGCTGAACCAGCCGGTACACCACCGCCTGGCTGTTGCGGTTCTCCGGCGCGGCGAAGGCCGATGCATTGAGCACCCCGACCAGCTCGTCGCCAGGCCCGAAAACCGGTGCGGCGCTGCAGGTGATGCCACTATTGTGGCTGCGGAAATGCTCGGCCCGGTGCACCAGGATGGGCGCCCGGTCCACGATGGCCGTACCGACCCCGCAGGTACCTTCCTCGACCTCCGACCAGCACGCCCCGACCAGGAAGCCACGGCGGCGGAAGTCCTCGTCCAGGCTCGGGCTGCCCCGGAAGTCGATGGTCGCCCCGTGGCCGTTGGTCAGCAGCACGCAATAACCCGAGTCGCGCACCTGCTCATGCAGGCGCGACACACCGAGCTGGGCGATGCGCAGGAAGGACGACAGGCGGTCACGCAGCTCGCGGAACTCGGATGCCGTCAGCACCCGCGCACCGGCCCGGGTGGAGGGATCGATGCGATAGGTCTCCTCCGATCTCCGCCACGACTCCCGCAGGCGCTCCTCGTTCCCGAGCAGGCTCAAGGCCCCACCGGGCACCACGCCCCCGGCCAGGACGTCTCCACGTCTGTCCCGCATATCCAGCTCCTCTTCGTCTCCACACTCATGCTGCGGCCTTCCTGCAGGCGCTTTGGTCACCCGGGAGCACGCTTCTTTGTGGGTGAATCATAGCGCACGGTAAATAGATCGGCGAATAAAAAACCACCTGCCTTCAATTATGGAAAATACTGCGATGCAACATCATGAAAATAGAAATCAAATTGCACAGGCGTTACACGACAACTGATCCATGCAGCGCTACACCTGTAGTGCACACCCCCCGAAAACGGCGCCATGATAAAAACCCATATTCCATCAAGGCAGAATTCAAATAAATAAAAAACAAACCCAAGCCAATGAATAAAAACACATAAATAAAAACTCAAATCCATAATTTCCTTTCCGCCCTGCCAATGGCACAGGCCTTGCCTAATCAGCCTGGCCACAAACCAGAAAGCAGGACAGGAAATGAATAAGACTCCACACCACCCTGATCACAGCCACCCCGTCGAAAGCCCCTCCTCGCCCGAGAGGAGAGATGCACTCCGAGCCAGCTCTGCGCTCCTTCTCTGTGCGGGGCTCGGAATAGGAAAAGCCGCCTTGGCCGAAGGCCCGTCCAATTCCCGGCCAAAAGCAGGCGACCAATTGGTCCGTAGCGACAGCGAGGGCAATCCGGTTCCACTGCGCAGCACCGAGATCCTCCCCGACACCAAGCCCCTGCCCGCCTTTCCGCTGGAGCCCGCCAGTGGCGAAGTGCGCAGCGGCTCGCGGCTCAACAAGGTGATCCTGATCCGCGTCGCGCCCGGCGACCTGACCGAGGAGACCCGGCCCTACGCCGCCGGCGGTGTCCTCGCCTATTCCGCGGTGTGCACCCACCAGGGCTGCGAAGTCTCCGAATGGGTCGCCAAGGACAAGACCCTGATGTGCTACTGCCACTTCTCCAAGTTCTCCCCGGGCCGGGCCGGCGAAGTGGTGGCCGGCCCCGCCCCCCGCACCCTGCCGCTCCTGCCCCTGCGGGAAGAGAACGGCGTGCTGGTGGTGGCCGGCCCCTTCACTTCGAACCCGGGGGTCGCCAAGTCCACCTGATTCAGCCTGAGTCCGCCCGATTTCCCGCAGCACCCGTCACGCCTGAAGTCTGCAGCACCCGCTCACCCACACCAATAATGGAGACACCAGACATGCAAACCCGACTCAAGGCCCTGTGCGCCAGCCTGGCTGCACTGCCCCTGCTGGCCAGCGCCGCCCTGCCCGCCTACAGCCCGGTCACCGACGCCCGCCTGACCAAACCCGAAGCCGCCAACTGGCTCATGTACCGGGGCAACTACGAAGGCTGGGGCTACAGCCCGCTGAAGCAGATCAACAGCCAGAACGTCGGCAAGCTGGTGCCGGCCTGGTCCTACGCCACCGGCATGACCGAGGGGCACCAGGCGCCGCCCATGGTGAACAACGGCTACATGTACGTGACCACCCCCAACAACCAGGTCATCGCCCTGGAAGCCTCCACCGGCAAGGAGCTGTGGCGCTACAAGAAGACCATCCCCGACGAGCTGATGCAGCTGCACCCCACCAACCGTGGCGTGGCCCTGTACGGCGACAAGCTCTACCTGGCCACCACCGACGCCTTCCTGGTGGCCCTCGACGCCGCCACCGGCAAAGAGCTGTGGAAGGTCGCCGTGGCCGACTGGAAGAAGGGCTACTACATGACCCTCGCCCCCCTCGCCGCGCGGGGCAAGATCATGGTGGGCTCGTCGGGCGGCGAGCTGGGCATCCGCGGCTTTGTCGCCGCCTTCGACGCCCAGACCGGCAAGGAGGCCTGGCGCACCTACACCATCGCCGGCCCTGGCGAAGCAGGCGCCGAGACCTGGCCCGGCGAGACCTACAAGACGGGCGGCGGCTCGGTGTGGATCACCGGCACCTACGACTCGGAAACCAGCCTGGCCTTCTGGGGCGTCGGCAATGCCGGCCCGTGGATGCCCGACACCCGCCCGGGCGACAACCTCTACGCCAACTCCACGATCGCCCTCGATGTGGACACCGGCAAGATCAAGGGCCACCACCAGTACCACTGGAACGACGCCTGGGACTGGGACGAAGTCTCCGCGCCGCTGCTGATCGACGTGGAGCACAAGGGCAAGAAGGTCAAATCCCTGGTCCATGCCGGCCGCAACGGCTACCTGTGGTTGCTCGAGCGCACCCGCGACAAGGTCAATTACGTGGATGCCTGGCCCTACGTGACCCAGAACGTGTTCACCAGCCTCGACCCGAAGACCGGCCGCCCCACCTACGACCCGAAGCGCGTCCCCGGCACCGGCAAGACCACCAACTTCTGTCCGTCCCTGTGGGGCGGCAAGGACTGGCCGCCGGAAGCCTACAACCCCGGCACCGGCCTGCTCTACATCCCCGCCAACAACAACCTGTGCTCCGAGCTGACCGGCGAACCCGTCAAGTACAACGCCGGCAACCTGTTCATCGGCGTGTCCCTCGACAACATCCTGACCAACGTGCGGATGACCGAGAAGTCCCGCAAGCACATCGGTGAAGTACAGGCCTGGGACCTGAAGACCGGCAAGAAGGTGTGGACCCACACCTACCCCGAGATGAACTGGGGCCCGCTGATGACCACCGCCGGCAACCTGGTCTTCGGCGGCGGTACCAACGACCGCATGTTCCGCGCCCTCGACGCGAAAAGCGGCAAGGTCCTGTGGGAGACCCCCACCCCGTCCGGCGTCACCGGCGTGCCCTCGTCCTTCGAGGTGAATGGCGAGCAGTACGTGGCCGTTCAATCCGGCTGGGGCGTGGATGCCCAACGCATGCAGGGCGCCTTCGACGCCGTCCTCGAACACAAGACCGTCGTCCCCCAGGGCGGCACGATCCACGTGTTCAAGCTCCAGAAGTAGCCCCCAAAGCCGGTTCAGCCCACCCGCGCGGCAGGCCCCGCACCGTCATCCCGACGGCGCGGCGGGGCAGGCCACGCCCAAAAAACGAAAAAGGAGACACTCCATGCAAACCCATCGCGCCGCAGCGGTTCGCTCCACCCCGCGCCCCACCTCGCGGCTGATCCCCGTCCTGCTGGTGGCCGGCCTGGCCGGCGGCCTTGCCCCTGCCGCCTTCGCCCAGACTACCTTCGACGTCATCGGCCCCCACGAATACGAGCTGCCGGTGGACTTCAAGCCCTTCAACGTCTTCGTCCAGTACGCCTACGTGCAGAACAACAAGGACACCTTCAACGCCAGCGGCGACAAGGTGAAGGGCAACGGCAGCCAGACCATCGTCGGCATGTCCAAGTACGTGCGCTTCTGGACGCCGGAGTCCAACCCGAAGATCGGCCTCGCCTACGAGGTCATCGTGCCGGAGATCGGCGTGCGCAACCAGCACGCCGCCAATGCCGCCGACCGCCACGTCAGCGGTGTCGGCGACCCGCTCACCGGCTTCGCCATCTGGATGAAGCCGACCCCCACCTCGACCTTCGGCTTCCAGTCCTTCCTGCAGGTGCCGGTGGGCGACAACCGGGTCAGCGACACCAACTGGAAGAACCTCTCCAGCTTCCTGTGGGACGTGCGCCTCACCGACAAGCTGGGCTGGACCGCCGATGCCGGCATGGTCTTCCAGAGCGAGAAGAGCGACGGCAGCCGCCCCGGCAACACCTTCCACACCAACCACCGCCTGGGCTACCGGGTCAGCGGCCTGCTCGAGCCCTTCATCGCCCTCGACTACGAGAGCACCTCCAGCCGCGGCGCCACGCCCAGCGCCCGGGCCCTCGACGGTGGTGTCGGGATGATGTTCCACACCTTCGACAACCAGTCAGTCAGCCTGCGCTATTCCACCAGCATCGACGGCAAGAACCACGCCGCCAACAACAGCCTGAACATCAAGTACGCCTACGTCTGGTAAGCCCCCAGCCGGCTGCCCGCGGGCGGCCGGCCTTTCCCGATACCGCGAAAAGGAGTGTTCCCATGAAGATCCTGCATGCCCTCGCCCTCAGCATCGCCCTGCTCGTCGCCGCCTGGGTCTATCTCAGCGTCGGCAACCCCGACCTCGGCTTCAACCCGTGGATCGGCTTTGTCGCCTGGGCCGCCTTCTTCGCCGCCGGTGGCGGCAGTGAAGGCTTGGGCAAGGCCCTGCCCGCCGGCATCGCCGGCATCCTCCTCACCGCCCTCACCCTGGCCGCCGTGCAGGCCCTGGGCGGCGGACTGGTGCCGCTGATCGGCCTGGTCGCCGTACTGGCCTTCGTGCTGGTGGCGATGGCCGACATCGGCGCCCTGTCCTACACCCCGGCGGCCTTCCTGGGCGCCGCGTCCTTCTTCGGCTCGGGCGGCAAGATCGACATCAGCATCGCCCTGGTCGCCCTGACCTGGGTGGCCGGCCTGGCTTTCGGCTTCGTCTCCGAGAGCGTCGGCAAGAAACTCGCCCGCCCCGCCTGAACGTCCCCCCACGCCCCCGACCTCCCAACACCCCCACCCCGAACGGAGACCTGCCATGACCACCCTGTACCAGAACTTCATCGACGGCCGCTTCCCGCCCGCCGACCCCGACACCGCCATCGATGTGCACAACCCCGCCACCCACGAACTGCTGGCGCGCATCCCCACCGCCCCGGAGGAGGAAGTGAATGCCGCCGTGGAGGCCGCCCGCCGCGCCCAGCCGGCCTGGGAACGCACCCCGGCGATCCAGCGCGCCGGCCACCTGCGCGCCATCGCCGCCAAGGTCCGCCAGCACAAGGAGCGCCTGGCCGAGATCATCACCCGCGAACAGGGCAAGATCCTCGGCCTGGCCCGGGTCGAGGTGGACTTCACCGCCGACTACATCGACTACATGGCCGAGTGGGCGCGCCGCATCGAAGGCGAGGTGCTGACCAGCGACCGGGCCGGCGAGAGCATCTTCCTGACCCGTCGCCCGATCGGCGTCACCGTCGGCATCCTGCCCTGGAACTTCCCCTTCTTCCTGATCGCTCGCAAGATGGCCCCGGCCCTCATCACCGGCAACACCATCGTCGTCAAGCCGAGCGAGGAGACCCCCATCAACGCCTTCGAGTTTGCCCGCCTGGTGGCCGAAACCGATCTACCCGCCGGTGTCTTCAACCTGGTCGGCGGGCGCGGCGCGGATGTGGGTGCGGCCCTGTGCAACCATCCGGAGGTCGGCCTGATCAGCTTCACCGGCAGCGTCGGAACCGGCTCCACCATCATGCAGGCCGCCGGCCGCAACCTGACCCGGGTGAACCTGGAACTGGGCGGCAAGGCCCCGGCCATCGTGCTCGCCAGCGCCAACCTGGACCTGGCCGCCAGGGCGGTGGTGGATTCCCGGGTGATCAACACCGGGCAGGTCTGCAACTGCGCCGAGCGGGTCTATGTGGAACGCGCCGTGGCCGACGAGTTCACCGCCAAGGTGGTGGCCCTGATGGCCGCCACCCGCTACGGCGACCCGATGGCCGAAGCCGACCTGAACATGGGCCCGCTGGTGAACCAGATCGGCCTCGACAAGGTGGCGGCGATGGTCGACCGGGCCCGTGAAGAGGGCGGTGAAGTCGTCCTCGGCGGCCGCAAGGCCGACCGGCCGACCGGCTTCCACTACGAGCCGACGGTGATCACCCACTGCCGGGCCGACATGGAGATCATGCGCAAGGAGATCTTCGGCCCGGTGCTGCCGATCCAGGTGGTGGACAGCCTGGACGAAGCCGTGGCCCTCGCCAACGACTCCGAGTACGGGCTCACCTCGTCCATCTTCACCCAGGATCTCAACGCCGCCATGCGCGCCTGCCGCGACCTGCGCTTCGGCGAGACCTATGTGAACCGGGAACATTTCGAGGCCATGCAGGGCTTCCATGCCGGCCGCCGCAAGTCCGGCATCGGCGGTGCCGACGGCAAGCACGGCCTCTACGAATACACCGAGACCCACGTGGTGTATATGCAGCACGGCTGAGCGCGCCGGGCGCGGGGGTGACAGCCCGCGCCAGCGCTCGAAACTTGATTGTCTTCTCCGTGTCGTTTTGCGGCCGCCTTGCTCCGGGCGTGGCCGCGGGGTGGCCGAGCCTTCCTCCCTCGCGCCCGGTCACCCCGATTTTTTCCGCCAGCCCTACGGCGCCACCCGCTCCTCCAGGCGCAACGCCGCGATGCGGGCGATCTGCGCCAACGCCTCGGCAAACTCCACCTCGTCCGGGTTATCCAGCCGCCGCTGCATCGCCGCGATGATGTCGGCCCGTGCCAGACCGCGCACCGCAATGATGAAGGGGAAGCCGAAACGGGCGTTGTAGGCCGCGTTGAGGGCCTGGATCAACTCGAACTCCTCCTGCGTGCACGCCGCCAGGCCCGCCCCCGCCTGCTCCCGGGTCGACTCGCGGGTCAGCTCGCCACGCACCGCGGCCTTGCCGGCCAGCTCCGGGTGGGCCCGGATCAGGGCCAGCTGGTCGGCGCGGGGCGCCGCCTGCATGGTGCCGACCAGGGTCCCCAGCAGGGCCTCCCGGTCGGCAAAGGGGCGGCGCGGCCAGGCGCGCTCGGCCACCCAGGGGGAATGCTCGAAGATGCCGTCGAGGGCCGCCACGAAGTCGGCCTGGTCCAGCTGCGACAGGCGGGCGGCGGTGAGGGTCGGGGTCGTCATGAAGGGGCTCTCCGGGCCTGGGAATCGGGAAGATCGGATCAATGCAGTTCGGCTTCCATCGCCATGCTCTTGGCCTGCTCGGCGGCATCGCGACGATAGCCGTTGAAGAACAGGTTGAGCAGCACGGCACTGATGGCAGTGAGCAGGATGCCACTGTGCAGCAGCGGGCCCAGCACCTTGGGCATCTGGTGGAAGAACTTGTCGGCCACCAGCGGGATCATGCCGAAGCCGATGCTGATGGCGATGATGTAGGGATTGAAGCGGTTGGTCTTGAGGTCCGCCGCCAGCAGGATGCGGATGCCGGTGGCGGCCACCATGCCGAACATCACGATGCCGGCCCCGCCCAGCACGAACTGGGGTACCGAGGCCACCACGTGGGCCATCTTGGGAAACAGGCCGAAGGCCACCAGGATCACCCCGCCGGCCACGCAGACCCAGCGGCTCTTGACCCCGGTGACGCCCACCAGGCCGATGTTCTGGGAGAAGGAGGTGTAGGGAAAGGCATTGAAGATGCCGCCGATCAGCGTACCCAGGCCATCCGTGCGGAGCCCCCGCTCGAGGTCCTGCGGGCTCAGCGGCTTGCCGGTGAGTTCGCCCAGGGCCAGGAACATGCCGAGGGACTCCACCATCACCACGATCATCACCAGGCACATGGTCATCACCGACACCAGGTCGAAGGTCGGCAGGCCGAACTGGAAGGGGTAGACCAGGGCGAACCACTCGGCCTGCTCCAGCCCGTCGAAATGCACCTTGCCCATCGCCAGCGCCACCAGGAAGCCGAACACCAGGCCCAGCAGCACCGACACGTTGGCGATGAAACCCTTGCCGTACTTGGACAGGATCAGGATCACCAGCAAGACTCCGAAGGCCACCCCCAGGTGCTCCGGCGCACCGTAGGCGGGATTGGGGACCATCTGGCCGCTGGTCAGATCCTTGATCATGGGCTGGCCGCCGGCTGCCCAGTTGATGCCCACCCGCATCAGGGTCACGCCGATCACGGCGATGATGGTGCCGGTGACCACCGGCGGAAAGAGGGGCAGCATGCGGCTGATCAAGGGCGCCACCAGGATGCCGAAGATCCCCGCCGCGATCACCGCCCCGAAGATCGCGGTGATCCCCAGGTCGGGATTGCCCGCCATCGCCAGCATCGGGCTCACCGCGGCAAAGGTCACCCCCATCATCACCGGCAGGCGGATGCCGAAGGGCCCCACGCCGAAGGCCTGGATCAGGGTCACGATGCCGCAGCACAGCAGGTCGGCGTTGATCAGCAGGGCGATCTGGTCCTTGGGCAGCTTGAGCGCACCGCCGAGGATCAGCGGCACCGCGACGGCGCCGGCATACATCACCAGCACATGTTGCAGGCCCAGCGCGAACAGGCGGGGCAGGGGCAGTTTCTGGTCCACGGGGTGGACGTCGGCGGGGGTCGTCACGGGCTTCTCCTGAAAGATCGGTCGGCAGTCCATGCCGCATGAATCGAGAGTACGGAGGCCCTCCGGGAGCGACAAGACGCTGGCGCGCATAACGATCTTGCGGACTTTCATATGAGCCAGCGCAGAGCCCCCCGGCACGCCCTCATGCGCGAACTGCGATAGGGGATATTCGCCGGGCGGATCCACGCCCTTCCTATAATCAGCCCATTCCCCACCCCCGCCCGAGGACCCGCCATGGGACGCCTGACCACCCACGTACTCGACACTGCCCGCGGCTGCCCCGCCGCCGGCATGGCCTATGCCCTGCATGCCGTCGCCGCCGACGGCAGCCGCCGGACCCTGTGCCGCGGCCTCACCAATCACGACGGCCGCGCCGCTGCGCCGCTGCTGGAGGGCGATGCGCTGGTCGCCGGCAACTACGAGCTGGTCTTCGAGGTGGCGGCCTACTTCGCCGCCGCCGGCGTGCCCCAGGCGGAGCCGCCCTTCCTCGACAGCGTGCCCCTCGCCTTCGGCATCGCCGATCCCGCCGCCCATTACCACGTGCCCCTGCTGGTGTCGCCGTGGAGCTATTCGACCTACCGGGGAAGCTGATGGACGCCTATCTCATCGAATGGGGCAGCCTGCTGCTGCGCTGGCTGCACCTGATCGTCGGCATTGCCTGGATCGGCTCGTCCTTCTATTTCGTGTGGCTGGACAACAGCCTCAAGCCACCCGTGGATCCGGCCCTCAAGGCCAAGGGGGTGGGCGGCGAGCTGTGGGCGGTACACGGCGGCGGCTTCTACAACCCGCAGAAATACCTGGTGGCCCCCGCCCACCTGCCGGACGAGCTGCACTGGTTCAAGTGGGAGAGCTACTCCACCTGGCTGTCGGGCTTCGCCCTGATCTCCACCCTGTATTACTTCCAGGCCGCCAGCTACATGGTCGATCCGTCCGTGGCGGCCCTCACCCCGGCCCAGGCGGTGGGCATCGGCCTGGCCACCCTGGCCGGCGGCTGGCTGGTCTATGACGGCCTGTGCCGGCTGCTCATCAACCGCAGCCAGCTGCTCTTCGGGCTCATTTACTACGCCTTCGTGGTGGCCGTGGCCTGGGCCCTGACCCACCTGCTGTCGGGCCGCGCGGCCTTCATCCACGTCGGGGCGATGATCGCCACCACGATGAGCGGCAATGTCTTCTTCTGGATCATCCCCGGCCAGAAGCGGGTGGTCACCGCCATGCAGAAGGGCGCCACGCCGGACCCGCTGGACGGCATCCGCGCCAAGCAGCGCAGCTACCACAACAACTACCTGACCCTGCCGGTGCTGTTCTGCATGATCAGCAACCACTACGCCTTCACCTACACCCACGCCCATGCCTGGGCGGTGCTGGCGCTGATCATCCTGGCGGCGGTGCTGATCCGCCACTTCTTCAACCTGAAGCACAAGGGCGCGGTGCGCTGGGAATTCCCCGCCATTGCCGTCGCCATCCTGGCCGGCGTGGCGGTGTGGCTGGCCCCGGCGCCACGGGTGGCAAACGCCTCGGTCGCCCCCACCCTGGCCGCCGTTCAGCCCATCATCCAGGCCCGCTGCGCCGCCTGCCATGCCGAGAAGCCGACCCTGATGGCCTCGGCGCCGGCCGGGGTGCTCCTCGACACCCCCGCCCGCATCGAAGCCCAGGCCCAGCGTATCTACGAGCAGAGCGTCAAGCTGAAGGCCATGCCCCTGGGCAACGTGACTGGCATCACCGATGCAGAGCGGGCCACCCTGGCGGCCTGGTTCGAGGGGCGCTGAAACCCGCGGCGTTCAGCCCAGCCGCTCCCAGGGCGGCAGCGGCTTGAACTCCGCCTCCAGCGCGTCCAGGAAGACTTTCAGCTTGGGCGCCTGGGCGCGGCTCGGCAGGTAACAGGCATACAGGGTGCTCGCCACGTACACCTGGGGCGCATAGTCCTCCAGCACCACCAGCAGGCGCCCCGCCGCGAGGTCGGCGGCGCACAGGTAGTGGGGCAGGATGGCGATGCCGTGGCCTTCCCGCACCGCGTCGAGGATGCAGCCCATGCTGTCCGACTGGAAACGCCCCCGCACCGGGACGTTGTGCTCCCGCCCGTCCCGGTCGAGCAGGTGCCAGACCCGCCCGTCGTGCAGCATGTAACTGAAGCAGGCATGTTCCAGCAGATCGGCAGGCACCCGCGGCCGGCCATGGGCCGCCAGGTAGGACGGCGCCGCGCAGATGAAGCGGCGCAGTTCGAGGAGCGGCCGCGCCACCAGGTCTTCCGGCGGGGTCTGCAGCAGGCGCAGGGCCAGATCGATGCCTCCATCGCCCAGGTCCACCCGGGCGTCGGACAGCAGCAGCTCGACCTCCAGCCCGGGGTGGCGTGCCAGCACCCGGGGGATCAGCGGGGCGATGCACTCCCGGCCGAAGATCACCGTGGTGCTGATGCGCAGCAGGCCGCGGGCCTCCGCCCCGACGTTGCGTACTGCCACCTCGGCCCCCTCGACCACCTCCAGGGCCTGCAGGGCATGGCCGTGGAAGACTTCGCCGGCAGGCGTCAGCACCAGGCGGCGGGTGCTGCGCTCGAACAGGCGCACCCCGAAGCGCCGCTCCAGCTCGCCGATCTGCTTGCTCACCTGGGCCCGGCTGCAGTCCAGGCGCCGGGCGGCGGCAGCCATGCTGCCTTCCGCCACCACCTTCACGAAACAATCCCAGTCGCCAAGCCAGCCCATACGTCAATGATCCGTTGACACAACGAGCACGATTATGGGCTATTTCGGAATCAATCGCCTGCCTATAGTGTCCGCAATCATCCTGGAGTCACCCTCATGTTCCACGCCCTGCGCAGCCCCGGAACCCTCGCAGTCACCCTCGCCGCCGCCGGCATCCTGCTGGTGACCATGGGCGCCCGCCAGTCCGTCGGCCTGTTCATCGGCCCGATCAACAGCAGCACCGGCCTGGGCATTGCCACCCTCAGCCTGGCCCTGGCCATCGGTCAGTTCGCCTGGGGCGCCATCCAGCCGCTGGCCGGCGCCCTCGCCGACCGCCACGGCCCGCGCCCGGTGTTGATCGGCGGCATCCTTCTGCTGGCCGCCGGCAGCGCCCTCACTCCCTTCATGGACACCGGCTTCGGCCTGATCGTCTCCCTCGGCCTGATGTCGGCCATGGGCTCCGGCGCCGGCAGCTTCTCGGTGCTGATCGGCGCCGCGGCCCAGCGCATGCCGGCCTCTGCGCGCGGCACGGCATCGGGCGTCATCAACGCGGGAGGCTCCTTCGGCCAGTTCCTGTTCGCCCCCATCCTGCAGGGCCTGATCCAGGCCATCGGCTGGATGGGCGCGATGGGGGCCCTGGCGGTGATGAGCCTGGGTGCGCTACCCCTGGTCAATCGCCTCACCGGGGCGGCCACCACCCGGCCCCACGACAGCAGCGAGCCCACCGATACCCGCGGCCTGCGCCAGGCGGTGAGGGAGGCCCTGCGCGACCGCAGCTACCTGCTGCTGCATGCGGGCTTCTTCACCTGCGGTTTCCATATCGCCTTTCTGGTCACGCACCTGCCCGGCGAGGTGGACCTGTGCGGGCTGCCGCCTTCGGTGGCCAGTACCTCGCTGGCGATCATCGGCCTGGCCAACGTGGCCGGCAGCCTGCTGGCAGGCGCCAGCATCGCACGCTACCGCAGCAAGCATGTGCTGGCCCTGATGTACGCCTCGCGGACCCTGCTGATCGCCTGGTATCTGCTGATGCCGCGCAGTGCCGCGGTGTATTACGTGTTCGCCGCCGGCCTGGGGCTGACCTGGCTGGCCACGGTACCGCCCACCGCCAACCTGGTGGGCAGGCTCTTCGGCGTGCGCCACCTGGGTACCCTGTTCGGCCTGACCCTGCTATCCCACCAGCTGGGCGGCTTCCTGGGTGCCTGGCTGGGCGGGCTGGCCCTGACCCGTTTCGGCGACTTCAGCTGGATGTGGTACGCCGACATGGCCCTGGCCGCCGCTGCCGCCCTGCTCAACCTGCCGATCCGCGAGGCCGCGCCCCGCACGGCCACCGCCTGACCCTCACCACCACGGAGATCCCCACCCCATGACGCCCACCCTGCGCCCCGAAGTCACCCTGGCCGTGCTCAACGAGAAGGGCAGCGAATACCTGCCCGGCTTCCTCGGCATGGAGATGACCGAGCTGGTCCCTGGCAGCCTGTCCAGCCGCATGGCGGTACACAAGCTGCACTTCGCTCCCAACGACTTCCTGCACGCCGCCAGCGTCGTGGCCCTGGCCGACACCACCTGCGGCTACGCCTGCCTGGCCCACCTGCCGCCCGGCGCGGAGTCCTTCACCACCATCGAGCTGAAGAGCAACCACCTGGGCACCGTGCGCGAGGGCCGCATCGTATGCACGGCCACCGCCCAGCATCTGGGCCGCAACACCCAGGTGTGGGATGCGGTGGTCAGCGACGAGGCCAGCGGCCGCAAGATCGCCCTCTTCCGCTGTACCCAGATGGTGTTGTGGCCGCGCTGAATTCAGCGCAACTCCTCAATGCAGCAGGCGGGTCGCCACCACCTGGTTGCGCCCGCGCAGCTTGGCCTGGTAGAGCTGGCGGTCAGCCTCCTGCATCAGCTGTTCCACGTCCCAGCCCTCCACCGCCTGCAGGGAGGCCACGCCGATGCTGACCGTCATCGCGGCACCGGGCAGCTCCACCACCTTGAGCCTTTCCACCTGCTCGCGGATCCGCTCGGCCACCATCAGCGCGTTGTCGGTCGGACACACCAGCAGCAGCCCGAACTCCTCCCCGCCGAGCCGCCCGAATACATCCTGGGGCCGGATGCACACCTCCACCGTACGGGCCAGGGCACGCAGGGCGGCATCCCCCGCCGGATGCCCGAACTGGTCGTTGAGCTGCTTGAAGTGGTCCACATCGAGCATCAGGAAGCTCACCGGCGACCAGGAGCGGGACGCAAAGCCCATCGCCAATTGCGCATGGGAAAAGAAGGCACGACGGTTGAACAGCCCGGTCAGGTCGTCCGTCCTGGCCGCGTGCAGCAGCTCCAGCTCGGTCTTCTCGCGCAACAGCAGCATGTAGCCCACGCTGCCGAAGATCAGCAAGGCGAAGAGCCCGAGGAAAACCACGCTGTGCATCAGGTTGCCGACCATCACCGAGACATTGTCGGTATGCACCACGTAAATCGCCCTCACCACGTTGATCAAACAGTACAGGAGATAGAAGAAACCCACTGCCCGGGTGAAACTGGAACTCTCCCGGCCAAAAGTGAGCATGTAGGCTGGAATGCAGAAGATCGCCACCAGCAGGACGCTGATGCTCAGATTCATCACGTTATAGGATGCATCCAGGCTGAAATTGAGCAGCAGGCTGCCCAGCCCCAGCACTGCGATCAATACATAGACGCGCTCAAGACGCGGATTGCGCCGCTCGATGGCGAGGATCGCCAGCACCTCGAGGATCCAGCCCACGATCAGCAGCCCGTTGCCGGCCACATACCACAGGAATAGCGGCAGGACCGGGCGGTGGAAGAACAGGATCCAGCCCGCCGCCTGAGCCACCCGACCCCACACGTAACGGGCGGGAAACTCCTGCCAGCTCCGGCACACCACGAAGAAGGAGGCAATCAACGCATTCCCGAGAGCCAGCAGGAGAATGGTGGTCTTGATATCGATGGCATACATCGCACACTCCTTGCCGCTGCACTGCAGTCAGGGAAGAGCCTTCTCCTGATTGTCGGAGACGGCCTCCGCAGAGGCAAGGCGGGATTGCAGGCCGCCGGACTTTCAGGCGCGACGGAAGCGGGTCAGCCGGACATCCACACTGACCCGCAACGCGGTCAGGGCCGCAGCCCGCGCCCGCCCTTCGGCAGTGGCGCGGAACAGGTGGGGGGTCATCAGCAGCAGGTCGGCAATGATCGCTGCCGAGGGCAGAGCAGCGGCGTAATGCACGCCATCGACGCCATCCATCTCAAACCCCGGCGGAGGCACCAGGCTGGCCGGCCTCTCCGGCTTGAGCACCGGATAGATCACCTCGCGCAGTTCGCGCAGGTGATCGGGGCCGGCATCCACCTGGATCAGCAGGCCGCCCGGCCTGAGCACGCGGGCGAATTCCGGGTACACCGGAAAGCCGAAGAGGCACAGGACCCGGTCCAGGGTGGCCGGCAATACCGGCAGGTTGGCATTGCTGCCCACCACCCAGCCCATCCGCCGCTCCTGCTTCGCCGCAGCCAGCACGGCCCACTTGGAGATGTCGAGGCCCAGCACCGCCAGGCCCTGCCCCGCCGCCTCGGCGGCCTCGGCCAGGCGGCGCAGGTAGTAGCCCTCACCGCAGCCGGCGTCGAGACAGGCCAGGGGCCTGTCAGCCGCGCCGGCATCCAGCACCGCGCGGCTCACCGCCGCGGCGATCGGGGCATACACGCCGGTTTCCAGGAAGCGCCGGCGGGCCGCCACCATCTCCTTGCTGTCACCGGGGTCGCGGGAGCGCTTCTGCTGCACCGGCAGCAGATGGGTATGCCCCTGGGCGGCGATGTCGAAACTGTGGCCGGCGGCGCAACGCCAGGCGGCGCCCGCCGGGATGAGCGGCGCGCCGTCCAGGGGGCAGGCCAGCGCCTGGAAGGGAGTGATCATGGGGAAACGGTCCTGGAGGCCCCGGTGGCGGGCCGGCGGGCCCGATGTTAGCCCACAATCGCGCCGCTGCGCCGGAACTCCCCCCGCATCGCCGGGTCCCTGTCCTGCGGCCCGGCCTTCCGGACCGAAAGTCATTCACCCCAAGGAGACCCCCAATGAGCCAGACCCTCGACGCCATCCCCCTCAAGAAGATCGACGGCAGCCCCGCCACCCTGGCCGAACACGCTGGCAAGGTCCTGCTGATCGTCAACGTGGCGTCCAAGTGCGGCCTGACCGCCCAGTACACCGGCCTCGAGGCGCTGTACGAGCGCTACCGCGACCAGGGCCTGGTGGTGCTCGGCTTCCCGGCCAACGACTTCGCCGGCCAGGAACCCGGCAGCGACAGCGAGATCGCCCAGTTCTGTACCGCCAGCTTCGGCGTGCAGTTCCCGATGTACAGCAAGCTCGTCGCCACCGGCCCCGACAAGCATCCCCTCTACGCTCACCTCACGGCCACCCGCCCGGACACCGAAGACCGCGCCCGCATGGAGCAGATGCTGAAGGGCTACGGCATCGAACCGACAGCCCGCCCCGAGGTGGTGTGGAATTTCGAGAAATTCCTGATCGGCCGCGACGGCAGCGTGCTGCGCCGCTTTGCGCCCGACACCGCGCCCGACGCAGAAGCGCTGACCACGGCTATCGAGGCCGCCCTGTCGGCCGGCTGAAACCAGGGCTGCGCCCTCCTCCCGGTCAGGGCGCCCGACCGATCCTGTAAATGACGTTGTCCGACAGGGACACCACGTACAGCGCCCCATCGGGCCCCCGCTCGATACTGGGCGTGATGCCGAAGCCCCTGCCGATCAGCAGGGTTTCGCTCTCGGTGCCGTCGAACTTGTTCGCGCTGAACAGGTTGTCGGCCACCTTGTCGGCCAGGCGGGGATCGGCGCTCAGATCGGCTTGCAGGCGGTCGGCGGTCAGGCGGATCCGGTACAGGCTGCCACCGGTTCCGCCCACCTGGGCAAAGGCTCTGGACGAGCCGATCCACAAGGTCCCCTCATAGGCGGTGCCCAGGGCATTGCCCTGCACAAAGGCCGCCCCGGACGGACCGATCTCGTAACGCCAGCTCAGCTCGGGATCCTTGTAGACAGCCCCCGGCAACATGACCATGCGGGCCTGGGCCAGGGCAGCGGAATAGGCCGCCCGGGTGGGCGGATAACGGACCTGCTGCAGGCTGCCGCCGAATTGGGTGGTCTCGATGCTCTTCCAGGTCGGCACCCGCGCCAGCGGCCCGGCCAGCTGGATCCAGCCGCCGTTCATGCCGGGCACGACCCGGTTGAGTTCCGAATACGCATCATCGGCATTCTCCGTGGCCCACAGACTGCCGGACAAGGGATCGAAGGCCATGCCGAAGCCGTTGCGGTGGCCATAGGAGAAGATCCTCTGCAGATTGGCCCCCACCTCACCGCCCATTGCCGCCCCTGTCGCGAAGAAGGGATTGTCGGCTGGCGTGGTGCCGTCGCCGTTCATGCGCAGGATCACCCCCGCCAGGTGCGCGTTGTCGGGTGAGGGCCCACCAAAAGTGTCATCGACGAGGGGGGCCGTCAGGAAGGGCCCGTTGGCCAGGTTCTGCATCCAGCCCCGCCGCCCCTGGTCGCCCATGAATACGTACAGCTTGCCGTCAGGCCCGAAGCGCATCACGCCGCCGTTGTGGTTGCCGCGCTCGGCGGGATTGGCCGTGCCCGGATGGCCGGGCGTCGCCACGTTGTCCGTCTGGCGCGCCCTCAGCCTGAGCAGGTTCCGGTCGAGGACCAGGCTGGCACCGCCCCACACAAAGCGGTCGACCCGGTTGCCGAGCAAGGGCGTGTCGGACAGCGCAGTCGAATCGACCCCGGACAGGCTTTCGGTCCAGAACACATACACGAAGGGCACGGTCGGGAAGGCCGGATCCAGGACCACACTGAGGAGACCCCGCTCGGAAGCGGAGTTCACAGCCAGATCCAGCGCCGGGACGGGCTGCACCACGCCGTTGATGACCCGCTTGATCTGCCCGGAGGCTTTCTCCGGCACCAGGAAATCGTTGGGGCCAAGGAACACGATCCCGATCGGCTGGTTGAGCCCGCTGTTCACCACGGTCTGCACCGTCAGGGCGGGGTCGAGCAGTTGGGCCGGAATGCTGTCAGCCCGGGCCGGCCCCGTCAGCCCCGCGCCCATGCCGGCCAACAGCCCCGCTACAGCCAGGGTAGCTTTCAGGCCGCTGCGGCCGCGCCGGCAGACTGCCATGGCGCAAAATGCCAGACCCAGCAGGAGCCCGCTCGCCGGCTCGGGAAGGACGCCGCCCTTCGCCTCAATGCGCACGTCGTCGACGCCCATCTGGAAGGAGAACACGTTGTCGGTCTCGGCAAAGCGCAGGCGCAGGGTCTCGCCATCATGAGCGGCAAGGATCGCGCTGATGTCCGCCACGATGGTGGAATAGCCGTCCACCAGCGGATCGCCGGCGACGCTTTGGTAGAGGGTCATCAGGACATCGCCGGCAGCCAGGCTGAACGGGTCCGCAGAAGCCTTCAGAATATCCACCCGGGCCTGCTGGTTGAGCGTCGGCGTGGCAAAGTCGAGGCTCGCCGGCGTGTAGAAGGCGTCCGCCCGGTTGCCGATGAAGAGCTGGAAGCTCAGATTCGCACTGCCTGCGCTGGCCACGAAATCCTGGTACAGCACATGGCTCCCGGGGCCGCCGAGGCCGCCATCGCTCATGGCCGCGGAGGTCCCCTCGGGAGGCGCCGGCACCGCCTCGCCCAGGGTCGGGCTGGTGGTCCCGCCCTGCACATAGAAGGTGCCCTCGCTACCGGTCTGATCAGCCGTGCTCCAGCCACTCAGGCCGGACTCGAAGCCCCCATTGACGAGGCTTGGCAAGGCCAGGGCCGGGCCCGCCAGGGAAAGGGCGACGAGCATGCCCGCCATCGTCGTTGCGCTACGCAGGATCTGACGTTTCATGAGTCTCTCCACGCGGGAACATCACTGCAGGAGCCGGGATGCCCGACTGACCGGACCGACAGAGGCACGCGAGCATAAAAAATGCCCGACGGGAGAATAAAAGTTACAAATCTCCAAGACTGTTTCCTGCTGCAGGGCTTACCGCGGCATGAATCCGGCTGGCATACTCCAGTCTCCAGCGCTTGCGCTTCGCCTGTAAAATTACCCGACAGCTTTTCCTTGTCGATCGCTCCGATGCCTGCCCTGGTCTTGGTATTTTCGAGGCCTCGACTAACCTGAAGACTCCGAGCGCCCTGCCGTCCCCGATGAACCGTTCATCAAGCACGAGCCTCACTGCCCCGCCCGGAGTGGCCCTGACCGGTCGGGCACCGCCCCCCATCCCCTTGCAGGAGGCTCACCTGGAAGATCCCGTCCTGCGGCTGGCACCCGAGATCCGCAGCGCCCCCTGTCCGCCGCCCACTCCAGGGGCCCGGACGATGACAGACGTGTGGCACGCCACCACCGGGGTGCGCACCCGCGTACCTGGAACAGCCCTGTACGCGGCGCTCGCCTGGCGCGGGCATTTCCTGCTGCTGATGGGCGATGCAGACGAGGCGCAGGGCCGGATGCACCTGCAGCTTGTCGATAGCGAACTCCGCTTCCTCGATTCGGCAAGCCTGACAACGCCCGGGGCCTGCCAGCCGCCCGGCCCGCTGGTGCTGTCCCACCCCAACCACATCGTGTTCTGTTTCCCGGCCGGTGGAACGGTCTGGCGCATCAGCCTCTTCCCCGCCTTCCGGCTACGCCTGCCGAGGCTCTCCGAACCCGCCGATGTACAACGCCACTTCTCCTGGCGCCGCCATTTCGGGGTGGCGCGGATCGACTGATCCGCGCTTCGCGCCAGCGCAGCTCAGACTACCGGCGGATACACCCCAGCAGCGGCAAAGAAACTGTCCAACCGCCCGATCAGGCCGGCCTTCTCTGCATCCGTCACAAAACTCGCCTCGAAACTGTTGCGGGCCAGCCGGTACCAGGTGGCGGCATCAAACGCGAACGCGGCCTGCACGGCCCGGATGTTGTCGTTGAGATAGCCGCCGAAATACGCCGGGTCATCGCTGTTGAGGGTCACCCGGGCGCCCGCCGCGAGAAGTTGCGGCAGGCTGTGCTCGCTCATCTCCGCAAACACGCAGAGGCGGGTGTTGGAGAGGGGACACACCGTCAGGGCCACCCCCTCGCGGGCCAGGCGGGCCAGCACCGCCGGATCGTCCACCGCCCGTACGCCGTGGTCGATGCGCCGGGCGCCGAGGATGTCCAGCGCCTCGGTGATGTACGCCGGCGGCCCCTCCTCGCCAGCATGGGCCACCACCGGCTTGCCCAGCGCGCGGCAACGGGCGAACAGGCGGGCGAACTTGGAGGGCGGATGTCCTCGCTCCGACGAATCCAGCCCGAAGCCGTGGATGCGCCCGATGAAGGGCTCCGCTTCGTCCAGCGCCGCCAGGCATTCGTCCTCGCTGAGATGGCGCAGGAAGCACAGGATCAGCCGGCCGCCGATTCCCCAACGACGGGCGCCTTCGGCGAGGCCGTCCTCCAGGCCTTCGAGCACGGTCCGGAAAGGGATGCCGCGGGCCGTGTGGGTCTGCGGGTCGAAGAAGATCTCGGCGTGGATCACCCCGTCGGCAGCGGCCCGCTCCAGGTAGGCCAGCATCAGGTCACGGAAGTCCTCGCGGGTCCGCAGCACGTCGGCGCAGGCGTAATACAGGTCGAGAAAGCTCTGCAGGCTGTCGAAGGCGTAGGCCGCCTTGAGGGCCGCCTCGTCGGCATACGGCAGGGAGATCCCGTTGCGGCGGGCCAGGGCGAAGGCCAGCCCGGGCTCCAGGGTGCCTTCGATATGCACATGGAGCTCGGCCTTCGGCATGCCGAGGGCCAAGGCCAGCGGATCGGCGGAAAGAGGTGCGGTCATGGTCGGATCTCCCGGAGAGGTGCACGTAGGCGCATCTTAGAACTCCACAAAAAAAGGCGCAGCCGAAGCTGCGCCCAGGTTGCCACTTTGCGAGGAGAGAAAGTGGCTTACTTCGGGATGGCGCCTTCCACGCCTTCCACGTAGTAGTTGATCTTGCGCAGGTCCGTGTCGCCCATGCTCTTGCCGGCGGCGAGGATCTCCTTGCCGTCCTGGGCCTTGAGCGGGCCGGTGAAGGGGTGCAGGGTGCCGGCCTTGATGGCGTCGCGGCGCTCTTCGGCCAGCTTCTTCACGTCGGCGGGCACGGCCGGACCGAAGGACTCGATGTTCACCGCGCCTTCCTTGACGCCCCACCAGATGTCGCCCGGCTTCCAGGTGCCTTCCAGGCTCTCGCCGACCACCTTGTTGTAGATCACGCCCCAGTGCAGTACCGAGGCCGCCAGGTGGGCCTTGCCGCCGAACTTGCTCATGTCCGAATCCCAACCGAAGGCCAGCACGCCCTTCTCCTGGGCCGCCTGCACCACGGCGGGCGAGTCGGTGTTCTGCATCAGCACGTCGGCGCCCTGGGCGATCAGGGTCAGGGCGGCCTCGCGCTCCTTGCCCGGGTCGAACCAGCTGTTCACCCAGATGGCCCGGGTGGTGGCCTTGGGATTGACGCTGCGGGCGCCGATGGTGAAGGCGTTGATGTTGCGGATCACCTCGGGGATGGGGATCGACGCCACCACGCCGAGCTTGCCGCTCTTGCTCATCTTGCCGGCCACCACGCCCAGCATGTAGGCCCCCTCATAAGTACGCACGTCATAGACGCCCAGGTTGGGGGCGGTCTTGTAGCCGGTGGCGTGCATGAAGGCGGTCTTGGGGAAGGCCTTGGCCACCTTGAGCTGCTGGTTCATGTAGCCGAAGGAGGTGGCGAAGATCATCTTGTAGCCCTGCTGGGCCAGGTCGCGGAAGACCCGCTCGGCGTCAGCCGTTTCGGGCACGTTCTCGACGAAGGTGGTCTTCACCTTGTCGCCGAACTTCGCCTCCACGGCCTTGCGGCCCTGGTCGTGGGCATAGGTCCAGCCGTGGTCGCCGGTGGGGCCGATATATACGAAGCCGATCTTGGCGGGGTCGGCGGCCAGCGCCTGGGAGGCGAGCCCCAGCGTCACGACGAGGGTGGCGACGCGGCACGCTGCGGTCTTGAATCGGGACAGGGACATGGGGTTCTCCATGGACACAGGTTTAGGTTGGTGGCTTCACTGTAACAACCGGACCGCCCGCAACCCATCCCGGTTCCGTTATGAAGGGTATATGGATCGGGCCACCAAGCCTCCTCCGCTGGAACGGGATAATCCACCCATCCCCACACGGAGCCTTGCCATGCCCCCCTTCTCCCCCCAGGACGAGCACTTCCTGCGCCAGGCCATCGCGCTGTCGGGCGAGATACGCACGCGCGGAAAGCACCCATTTGCCGCCCTGGTCGTCGATCGGCACGGCCACATCGTCGCCGAGGCCGGCAACGACTCGCTGCCGCCGGAGGGCGACCCGACCCGCCATGCCGAGCTGGTCGCGGCGTCGCTGGCCGCGCGCCTGCTGCCACCGGAGGAGCTGGCCGCCGCCACCCTGTATTCCAGCGCCGAGCCCTGCGCCATGTGCGCCGGGGCGATCTACTGGTGCGGCATCGGCCGGGTCGTCTATGCGCTGTCCGAACACAGCCTGCTCGGACTGACCGGCGACCATCCCGAAAACCCCACCTTCGCCCTGCCCTGCCGGGAGGTCTTCGTGCGTGGCCAGCGCCCCATCGAGGTGATCGGCCCGCTGCTGGAAGACGAGGCCGCCCTCGCCCATGCGGGCTTCTGGAGCCGCCCCTGACACACCGCCCCGCAACGGGGCCCGAACACATGAAGTCGCATCAGTTTGGGGAATATCAAAGGGCAAAGGACAGCGTTATGCTCTAATATGGTGCAAATTGCGGTAAAACCTGATGGAAAGCCTATGCATGCACCATAAGCAGGCATTCAGCAGGCCCGTATCACGCCGCTACAGCCTCCGTCACCACCGCCATGTCTCCAGAATTCCCCGTGAAGCCCACGGGTGGCACCCGCCACCCGTGGGCGCGCTTCGTTCTACCCCTGCTGGCCATTTCCGCCCTGATCGGCGTGATCGGCAGCGTGGCCTACGGCTACCTGAGTGATGAAATCCGCCAGGACAACCAGCGCACCCTGGCTGTCATCGCTGAACAGAAACGCCAGCAGATCGAAGACTGGCTGAGCAGCACCCGCATCGACGCGGAGTCGTCCTTCTCCGGGCATTCCCAGTTCGAGACCCTCTTCGGTGAATGGCTGGCCGGCCAGCGCCGGGACGCCCGGGTCCTCAGACACATGCAGATGCTGATGGAGGAGATCGCCCAGGTGCGTGGCTGGGAAAGCGTGACAGTGCTGGACGGCGAGGGCGCAAGCGTCTTCGGCGTCGGCAAGGCGCAGCCGCAGGAGCACGGCGCTCTGATCCGCGACGTGCTGGAGCGGCCGCGCATCCAGCTCGTCGATCTGCACCGCAACGCCCAGGGCGAGGCCCTGTATGGCGTGCTCGCCCCCATCGGCCCCTCCGGCGCCCGCCCCCTGGGCATCGCCTACCTCACCTGGAAGGCTGACCGGACCCTCTATCCTCTGGTCGAATCGTGGCCCGTCCCGACCCGCACTGCCGAGACCTACCTCGTCCGCCGGGACGGCCAGGCGGTACGCTTCATCACGCCCCTGCGCCATCAGCACGATGCCGCCCTGTCGATCACCCGCGCCCTTGGCACGCCCGACCTGCCCGCCGCCCGCGCCGCTTCCGGCGAACAGGGCATCCTGGAGGGCGGCCGCGATTACCGGGGGGTTCCGGTGCTCGCCTACACCGCCCCGGTGGCCGGCACCCCCTGGCTGATGATCGCCGAGATCGATGAGCAGGAGGCCTATTCCGGCATCCGCACCACGGCCTGGGCCACCGGCCTGGTCATGGCGCTGGGCCTGCTGCTGGTGTATTCCGCCGGCTACCTGATGTGGCGGCGGGATGGCCAGCGCCAGGAACTCGCCACCCTCCAGGCCCGCCAGGCTGCGGAAGCCCGCTTCCGGGTCGTCTTCGAACAGGCGCCCCTGGGCGTGGCCCTGCTTGACTCCGGCTCCAACCGGATCCTCGAGGCCAACCGCCGCTTCGCCGACATCGTCGGCCTGGGCCAGGCCGAGCTGGCCGGGCTGGACCCGATGCAGATCACCCACCCGGACGACGTCATCCTGAGCCGGCGCAAGCTGGCCGGGCTCAAGGCCGACGATGCCGGCGGCTACCGGATCAACAAGCGCTACCTGCGCCCCGACGGCACGGTGGTGTGGATCAGCCTGACCTGCGCCCCGGTCAAGGTCGAGACCGAGGACACACCGCGCTACCTGGCCATCGTCGAGGACATCACCGAACGCAAGCACATGGAGGAGCGCCTGAGCATCAGCGAGGAACGCCACCGCCTGCTCGCCGACAACGCCATCGATGTGATCCTGACCATGGACCTGGAAGGGCATGTGTCCTACGTCAGCCCCTCCGTCGAACAGCTCCGCGGCTTCACCCCGGACGAGGTGCGGAGCCAGCGCCTCGACCAGATGCTGACGCCCGACTCCCTGCGGATCGCCCAGGCCTACCTGCGCGAGCTGCGCACCAGCATCAAATCCGGCGAGCCCATCGGCCACTTCCGGGCCGAGCTGGAACAGCGCTGCCGGGACGGCAGCACGGTGTGGACCGACGTCACCGCCAACCCCCTGTTCGGCAGCGACGGCCGTTTCATCGAGATCCTCGGTGTCACCCGCGACATCAGCGAGCGCCGGCACCACGAGCAGGAGCTGCAGCAGGCCTACGACGCCGCCGAGGCCGCCAATGCCGCCAAGAGCGAGTTCCTGGCCCACATGAGCCACGAGATCCGCACCCCGATGAACGCCGTGCTGGGGCTCGCCCAGGTGCTCGAGCGGGAAGCCCTGGCCGGTCACCAGCGGGACATGGTCCAGCGCATCCGCAGCGCTGGCCAGTCCCTGCTGGCCATCCTCAATGACGTGCTCGATCTCTCCAAGATCGAAGCCGGCCAGTTACGCATCGAGCCCCGCCCCTTCCGGCTCGAGGTGCTGCTCGCCAACCTGGACAGCCTGATGGGTCAGGCCGCCCGTGCCAAGGGCCTGGCGCTGCACCTTCCGGCGCAGCCGCTGCCGCCCGGCCCGCTCCTGGGCGACGGCCTGCGCCTCGAACAGATCCTGTTCAACCTGACAGGAAACGCTATCAAGTTCACCGAACGGGGCGACATTTCCCTCGAAATCCACAACCTGCCGGCCGAGGCCGGCAGCCTGAGGATACGCTTCGAACTCCGCGACACCGGCATCGGCATCAGCCCGGAGGCGCTCGACCGCCTGTTCGCCCCCTTCACTCAGGCCGACGCAGGCATCGGGCGGCGCTTCGGCGGCACCGGCCTGGGGCTGTCGATCTGCAAGCGCCTGGTGGAGCTGATGGGCGGCGAGATCGGCGCCGAGAGCCGCCAGGGGGCCGGCAGCCTGTTCTGGTTCGAACTCCCCTTCGGCCTGGCCGCCGCGGATGCGCCGGACACCCTCGCCGTGGCCCCCGCCCCCCGCCCCAGCGGCCCGCGCCTCAACGGCGCGCACCTGCTGGTGGTGGACGACAGCGCAATGAACCGCGACCTGGTCGAACGGGCCCTGGCCCTCGAGGGCGCCACCACCACCCTGGCCGCCGACGGCCTGCAGGCCCTGCAGATCCTGCAGGCCCGGCCCGGCGGCTTCGATGCCGTGCTGATGGACGTCCAGATGCCGGTCCTCGACGGGCTCACCGCAACCCGCAGGATCCGCGAGGAGCTCGGCCTGTCCGCGCTGCCCATCATCGCCTTCACGGCCGGGGTCAGGGACGAACAGCAGGCCGCCGCCCGCGAGGCCGGGGCCAACGACGTCCTGCCCAAACCAATGGACCTGGAACAGATGACTGTGCTGCTGGCCCACTGGATTTCCGGCCCCGCCGCAAGCCGCGCGGCACCGGCGCAGCCCGCCGCAACAAGCGCTGCGCGCCCGTCCGTCACGGCCGGCGACGACGCCGGTTTTCCGGACATCCCCGGGATCGACCGCCAGCGCGCCGCCCAGCGCCTGAGCCGTGACCGCGACATGTTCCTGAGCCTGCTCGAGCTGTTCGTCGAAGACAACGCCCAGGCCCCGGCCCTGGCCCGCCAGGCTCTGGCGCAAGGCGACCGGGACAGCGCCGCCAGGCGCATGCACACCCTGCGCAGCAATGCCGGCTTCCTCTGCGCGCTGGACCTGATGGAGAGCGCCGGCCAGCTCGAGAAAGCCATTGAGCAGGACGAGCCGGACCTGGATGCCCGCCTCGCCGCCCTTCAGGCGGAGATCGATGCCCTGATTGCAGCCAGCGCCCCCTGGCGCATGGACTGCAAGGTCTGAGCCCGGCCCCGCCGGGCCAAGCAGGGATCAGGCCTCCGCGGCCGGCTCCATCGCGGCGAGCGTCTTCTTGAGATCGGCCAGGATCTCGCTCAACACCAGATGCTGGCCATGCCAGATCGGCGCGCCGGCCATGGCGATATCGGCGCACTCAAGGGCGGTCCGCAGAATCTCGTTTTCGGCACGCAGGATTTCGTTCGCCGCACGCAGGTGCTCGATCTCGAGTGCCGCCGCGCCATTGAGTTCGCAATCCGGCGCATGGGCGCGCAGGTTTTCGACGATGTCCATCACAACTCCTTTTCTCGCAAGGCCTGCACCGGTCCGGAAACTCCGGACCGGTGCAGGCCTTGCCGACAGCCTGAAGTATGAAGACGGCACACCTATATTAGAAATAGATTAATAATATTGGACTCATCATCCGTTCCGATACGTCAGCATGGACCTGCGACAGATCGACCTCAACCTCCTGCTGTCCCTCGACGCCCTGTTGGCCGAATGCAATGTCACGCGGGCGGCGCGCCGGCTGCACCTGAGCCAGCCGGCCCTGTCGGGGCAGCTGGCGCGCCTGCGCCAGATCTTCAACGACCCGCTGCTGCTGCCCGCCGAGACCGGGCGCGGCATGACCCCCACGGCCCGTGCGCTGGCCCTCGGCCCGGCGCTCCATTCGGTGCTGAAGGATCTGGAAGCCGTGGTGCAGTACCGCCCGAGCTTCGACCCCCTGACCGATGAACGCAGCTTCCAGATCGCCGTCAACGACACGGCCATGGTGGTGCTCGGCCTGCCACTGATCGAAAGGCTCGCCACGGAGGCCGGCCCCGGCGTGCGCGTGGCCTTCCGCAATCCGGCCGCGGAGACGATTGCCGCGCAGATGGAGGGCGGCGAGGTGGACCTGCTGATCGCCTCGGAACGCCTGCTGCCCGCCTCGATGAAGATGCGCCCGCTGGTCCACGGCCGCTTCGTGATGGCTCAGCGCAAGCGTCATCCCCGGGGCACCGGCCCCCTCGACGTGGAGGCCTACAGCGCCCTCCGGCACGTGCTGGTGACCGAATTTGCGGGGCGCTTCACCGGCTACATCGATGAAGCCCTCGCCGAAAGGGGATACCACCGCCAGGTGGTGGTCTCGGTCGAGAAGTTCTCACTGGTCCCCGAGATCCTGCGCCACTCGGACTACGTGTGCACCCTGCCGTCGATGCTGATGGGCCGCTTCTCCCACGCGCTCGACATGTTCGACCTGCCCTTCGACGACCGGGGCTTCGGCCTGCAGCTGGGCTGGCACCCCCGCAACCACGCCGATCCGGCGGTGAGCTGGCTGCGGAACCTGGTGCTCGGACTGGTGGAGGAAGGCGCCGGCGGCGCTGCCTCCGCCATCCGCACTCAGCAGGGCGTGTAGAAGCGCACGTCCAGCGGTTCCGCCAGCAGCGGCGCGCTATTCACCACCAGCCCCTTGAGATGCGGCGTCTCCATGTGGGCGTTGATGGCCTCCTGGCTGGCCCACTCCTCGACGAACAGGAACTCGGCCGCATCGGCCTTGTTGTTGATGAGCTCGTAGCGGATGCAACCGGCCTCCTGGCGCGTGGGCTCGAGCATGCCCAACAGCAGGGGACGGAGCGCTTCGATCGAATCGGGACGGGCGACAAGGCGGGCAACGATGTGAATGGACATGAATTTCTTTCAGGGTTCTGGATGAGCCGCCATGTATAGCCCAAAACGACGTGTTTGCGTGCAGGGGCAGGTTTCATTGCAGGCTTGAGCGAAGGCCCGGGGCGGCGGATGAAGCCGCAGGCGGCCTTTCTTGAAAACAAGAATCATTATCAATTATAATCCCCCGCCGAACTTTTCTTTCCAGCACAAGCCAGCCTCCGCCAGCCAGTGCCCACTGACTCAGGAGAACAATGTGATGCTGCGAATGACCCCGGTCGCGCTGGCGCTAAGTGTGGCTTTGTTGCCCCAGTCGGCCAACGCCCAGGTGGCTGCTGCCGAAGGAAGCGCCGGCGAGGCGACGCTGACGGCCGTAAAGGTGAGCGCCGGCACGGACTCGCCGACGGAGCTGCCATCGCCCTACGCCGGCGGCCAGGTCGCCAAGGGCGCGCGCCTGGGTGCGCTCGGCAACCAGAATGTGATGGACACGCCGTTCAACATCACCAGCTACACCGCCGAGCTGATCGAGAACCAGCATGCCCGGAGCATCGCCGACGTGGTGGCCAACGACCCTTCGGTGCGCTTCACGACCTCTGGCGGGCACATGTACGAGAACTTCCGCATTCGCGGTTTCGACGTGAACCAGAACGATGTGTCCATCGACGGGATGTTCGGGTTGGTTCCGTCAGGCCACGTTCCGCTGGAATTCGTCGAACGTGTCGAAGTCTTCAAGGGGCCGAGCGCCCTGTTTGGCGGCATGGCGCCCAGCGGCGCAGTCGGCGGCACGATCAACCTGTCGCCCAAACGGGCTGGTGATGCCCCCTTGACCCGGGTGTCAGTGGGCGTCCAGTCGGGATCGCAGCTCAGCACCAGCGTCGATGTCGGCCGCCGCTTCGGCGAACGCAAGGCCTGGGGCCTGCGGGTCAATGCCGCCTACAGCGACGGCGACACCACGCTGGATGGCCAGTCGAAGAAGCGCGAGTTCGTGTCGGCAGCGCTGGACTACCGGGGCAACGCCCTCAAGGCATCCCTCGACACCTACTACAGCAAGGAGTCGTTCAAGGGCGGCACGCCAGCCATGTTCTGGTTTGCCACCACGGCCATCCCGAAGGCACCGGATCCCAGCATCAACCCGTTCCCGGCCGCCTATGGCGAGCTCGAGAGCAAGGCGCTGATCGCCCGCGCCGATTATGAATTCCGCCGCGGCCTGGCGGCCTTTGCCGGGGTCGGCCTGATGCACCACGACTTTGCCGGCTTCATCAACGGCACCCACATCCGCAGCATCAATGCGGCAGGTATCAGCAAGACCTCCTTCACCTCCGGCCAGCGCGGCTACAACGAGAACCTGGCATCGGAAGCCGGCCTGCGCGCCAGCTTCGACACTGCCGGGGTGGGGCATGAGCTGGTGCTGCACGCCTCCGGCCTGAGCCAGGAATCCGGCGCCGGCAGCTCGATCTCCTCGCCCGCCTTCACCACCAGCATCTACAGCCCGACCTTCCAGGCCATGCCCTCGCTGCCGGCGACCACACCGAAGACCAGCGAGACCGATCTGTCCAGCCTGGCCCTGATGGACACCTTGTCCTTCCTGGAAGACCGCCTGCGCCTGACCATCGGCCTGCGCAACCAGCAGATCAAGACCACCAACTACAACGCCGCCGGCGCGGTCACGGCGCGCTACGACAAGAGCGCCGTGACGCCCGCCGTGACGATCGTCGCCAAGCCGTGGGGCCCCGCCGTCTCTCTCTACGCGAACTACGTGGAAGGCCTGAGCAAGGGCGACACCGTCACCACCCCCACCACCGCCACCAACTACCTGCACGTCTTTGCGCCGTACAAGACCGAGCAGAAGGAAGCGGGCGTCAAATGGAATGCCGGCAGCTTCGCCCATACGGCGAGCCTGTTCGAGATCACCCGGCCCATGATGGTCGCCACCGGCAGCAGCGCCGCGCCCACCCTGTCGGACGACGGCGAGAAGCGCATCCGCGGCCTGGAATGGAACACCTTCGGCGAGCTGGCGCGCGGCCTGCGCCTGCTCGGTGGCGCCACCTATACCCAGGGGGTCCAGACCAAGACCGCCTACGGCCTGAACGATGGCAAGGTGGCTGTCGGCGCACCCCGCTGGCAGGGCAACCTGGGCAGCGAATGGGATGTTCCGGGGCTGCCCGGCCTCACCTTGAGCGGGCGCCTGATCGCCACCACCAACCAGTACCTGGATGCCGCCAATACCATCCGCATTCCGGGCTGGGGCCAGGTGGACGCGGGGGCCCGCTACGCAACCATGATGGATGGCCGCAGGCTGGTGCTGCGCCTCAACGTCATCAACCTGTTCGACCGCCATTACTACGCGGGCAGCTTCAGCGACACCACGCCGATCGCCACCCTGGGCCTCGCCCGCAGCGTGTCGGCATCCGCCACGATGGACTTCTGAGGCCATGGGACACAGCGCCCGGCGCCTGAAGGCATGCGGACTGGTCCTGGCGGCGTGGGTGCTGCCGGCCACCGCCAGCGACCCGCACACCTGGAGCGAAGTGACGCTCCCAGCCGCACAGCAGCTCGATCTGCGCTCGGCCGAGGGCCACGCCTACCGGATCTACCTGTCGGTCCCGGCAGCCCCGCCACCGCCGGGGGGCTACCCGGTGTTCTACGTGCTCGATGGCAATGCCGCCTTTCCGGTGGCCGCCTTCCTCGCCCGGATCTCGGCGGGGCGACGGGACGTCACTGGGCATCCGCCGGCCCTGGTGGTCGGCATCGGCTACCCCGGTGCCACCGACTTCGACGTCCCGGCGCGCCGGCGCGACTACACCCCGGGCGGCAGCCAGCCGGGTCCGGATGCAGGCCGCGCCACGCAGTTCCTGGACTTCATCGAGCACACGGTGAAACCCCTGGTCGCCGCCCGCCACCCCGTGGACGGGCAGCGGCAGGCACTGTTCGGCCACTCCTTCGGCGGCCTGTTCGTGCTCAATGCGCTGTTCACCCGGCCGGCCGCCTTCTCCACCTACATCGCCTCCAGCCCCTCCATCTGGTGGGATGGCCAGCGCGTGCTGCAAGGTCTGCCCGCCCTGCAGGCGCAGGGCGATGCACCCCGGCCGCGGGTCCACATCAGCGTCGGCGCCCTGGAAGACGATCCGCCCAAAGGCAACTACCCGCCGGAAATGCGGGCGCTGCTCGACTCGCGCAAGATGATCCCCCCCGCCCGGGAACTCGCCGCACGCCTGGGCGCCCTGCCGGGCTGGCGTGAGCGGGTGGCCTACCACGAGCTTGCCGGCGAAGACCACGGCCCGGTCTGGCTCCCCGCCATGAGCCGCGGCATGCAGTTCTTTCTGGACACACCCCGAGCGCCCCTTCCGCCATGAACACACTGACGCTCCTCGCCCTCGCCACCGCCCTGGCCGGCTGCACCTGCATCCATCTCGCCTCGCCGAACCAGCGCTGGCGCCACACCCCCCTGCCCGCCGGACCCGCACGCGGGCTGGGTGCCCTGCTGCTGGCGGCCAGCTGGCGGGGCTTCGCAGAGCTCATGCAGGCCACCCCCGCCACCTTCACCTTCGCCACCGTGCTGATGCTGCTGTTCGTGCTCCTGCCCTATGTCGGCGCCCTCATCGCCATGAGGCGGGCGCGCTGATGGACACGCGCAAACCCCTCCCCATCCAGCGCGACTGGGTCGCCAAGAGCCTGGCCGGCACCTTGCTCGGCTTCGGCCTGGCCCTCTGCATCAGCGGCCTGTTCGTCCGCCTCAATCCCGGCATGGCGCTCCCGGTCAAAGGCCAGCTCGCCATGTGGATGCTCCCACCGATCTGGCTCGGCACCCTGGCCGGCAGCTATTTCTTTTCCAGCGGCCTGCGCGCCTGGCTGTGGCTGGGTGGCGCCAACCTGCTGCTCGCCGCAGTCCTGGCTGCCATTTCCGCGTCATCAGGAGCCTGAGCACGATGCTGCGAGCCGACTTCATCCGCATCTACAAGGCCGTGCACACCTGGACCGGCATCCTCACCGGCATGGCCTTGTTCATCGCCTTCTACGCCGGCGCCCTGACCGTCTTCAAGGAGCCGCTGGCACGCTGGGTGGCACCACCGGCGCTCGACCGGCCTGCCGTCCCCTTGAGCGCAGCCCAGCCCCTCATCGTCGAGACCCTGCGCACGCATCCCGCCGCCGCCAGGGACTTCACGCTCCACCTGCGGGACGCGGAGCACCTGCCTGCCCGCATGGAATGGCAGATCCGCCCGCCCGGTGGCGACGACCACGACGAATCCGGCGTCCGCCACTACGCGGCAAGCCTGGACGCTCAGGGCGCGGCCCAGGTGACCGAGACCCATCCGTCACGGGTCGCCGCCTTCATCGACACGCTCCACCGCGTCGTCGGGCTGCCGGTGGACAACGACCCGAACCGCTGGGTGATGGGCCTCGTCGCCGCGCTCTACACCCTTGCGCTGGTCTCCGGCGTCATCGTGCTGCTGCCCTCTCTGGTCAAGGACTTCTTTGCCCTGCGGATCGGCAGGAACCTCAAGCGCATGTGGCTGGACGCCCACAACGCGGTCGGCATCATCAGCCTGCCCTTCCACCTGGTGATGGCCCTGACCGCCGTGGCGTTCGCCTATCACGACGGCTTCTACAGCGTGCAGGACGCGCTCATCCATGGCGGCAAGTGGTCATCCGCCTTCGAGCGCCAGCGGCCGACGCCGGGCGCGGCACCGGCACGCGATCCGGCCGCCATGCTGCCGCCGCTGGAGCTCGTCGCCCGGGTCCAGGCGCTCTCGCCGGGCTTCGAGCCCGTCCTGCTGCAGTACCAGCAGGTGACCGGCCCCCGCCCCATGGTGCGCGTGTGGGGCAAGGACGCGGCCGCAGTGTCGCCACGCGCACGGGGCGGTTTCGCAGCCATCGACCCCTACTCCGGCAAGCTGCTCGGCAGCGACTTCCTGCCCGGCCTGCAGAGCACCCCCAATCTCGTCATCAGCAGCTTCTTCGCGCTGCACATGGCGGCCTTCGGCGGCACCCTGGTGCAGTGGATGTACTTCCTGCTCGGGCTGGCCGGGGCTTGGCTGTTCTACAGCGGCAACCTGCTGTGGATCGAGACCCGTCGCCGCAAGGCCCCCCGGCAAGGTGGCGAGCTGCCGGCCCAGCGCCGCGACGCCCGACTGCTGGCGGCCGGCACGGTGGGGGTGTGCCTGGGCTGCGTGGGCGGCATCTCGCTCACCCTGGTGGGCGGAAAATGGCTGCATGACCATGTCGAGGACCTGAACGCATGGCACTGGGGGCTGTATTACGCGGCCTTCTTCGCCAGCATCGCCTGGGCCTTCCGGCGGGGGGCAGGCAAGGCGGCGGTTGAACTGCTGTGGGCCGCGGCCGCCCTGACCGCGGCGATTCCGGTCACCACGCTGCTCGGCTGGAGCCTGCCTTCCCTCGGCCTGTGGGCGCATACCTCCGTCGCCACCCTGAGCGTCGACGCGACAGCCCTGGCCGGAGCCCTGGCCCTGGCGTGGATGGCGCGGGCCACAAGCCGCCGCGTGCGTGAGGGCGCCGCGGACAGCGTGTGGTCGGCAGGTGGTGGATAGGACGGGGGACGACGACGACGGGGCGCCGGACGCGCCTCTAGAACAGTTCCACGCCCGTCTCGCCCCTGCCCATGTTCAAGGCCGTCAGGACCTGCTCGAACTGCGCCTCGAAGTCCGCGCTGCGCGACATGCGCTCGAGCACCCGCTGGATGGCGTTGTCCATGGCGTGGCTGATGGAGGACTCCTGGGTCTGCGAGGTGTTGAGCCAGGAATACGAACGCTCGATGCCGTCGGCCAGCTCCTGTAGCAGCAGCCGGCAATCCATCTGCATCACACGGTTCTTCTCGCCCAGCACCAGCAAGGCCTGCTCAGCGGTGGTCATGGCCACCTGCAGTTGCTCGGCGCGCTGGCGCGCCTCCAGGCGCATGTCCACATTGACCGCCAGCGCCTCCGCCGTCTCGGCCAGGATCACCAGGCTGTCGCGCAGGGCGCCGGCCCGCTCCGGCTCGGCCGCCTCGTCCGGCATGTCGGACACGATGATCGAGGCGCGCTCATAGTTCACCACCAGGCGGCGCTTGAACTGGAAGACCCGACCCATCTCCTGGGCGTAATCGAGGATCGACAACTCCAGCGGCGTCGGCTCGCCATGGCCGGTCACCGCCGCCCGGCCGGTGGCATGGTGGATCACGGCACAGCAGCTGAGCCCCAGATCGCGGGTCGCCCCCATCAGCTGTACCGCCAGCTCGCGGTAGTCCTGACAGACCATGCTGGAGCGCATGAAATTGAGCAGGATGCCGTTCTGGGTGGCCCCCGACAGAAAGCCCATGGCCATCCGTTCGAGCACCGCCTTCTCCTGCGCCAGGGTCAGCGCCACCTGATGCTGGCGGATCGCCACCCCGACCTTGCGGATCAGGATGTCGCCATTCACCGGCTTGGTGATCAAATCATTGCCTCCCGCCTCGTAGGCCTTGAGGTGCTCCTCCAGGCACTGGTGGGCGGTCACGAAGATGATCGGGATGCCCGCCCATTCGCGCAACTGGCGACAGGTCTCATAGCCATCCAGCCCCGGCATCCCCACATCGAGCAGCACCACGTCGGGCAGCTGGGCCCGGCACAGCTCGAGGGCCTCCTCGCCAGACGCGGCGGTCAGCACGTCGAACTTGCGGGCCAGCACGCTCCGGTGGGCCGTGCGGGTCATCCGGTCGTCGTCGACGACCAGCACCCGACCGGTGATCACGACGTCATCCTCGATCGCCATCTCCCCGTCCGTGCCTTCCGGTGTGTGACTCAGCATCAGCGACATCCTCAAATCGTAAAAAAGGGTGAGCAATTCATGTAGTCATGGAGTCTAGCTGCAATTGCCGGCGCCGACTTCATACAGCAATCCCCATACCCCGTATACGCCGCCGCCGGCAGCGCCGCGGCGCGCCATGTGTTAACTTGAAATTGTCCCGGACAGTCCGGCATGAGCGAGCCCCCACCATGAGCGAACGTCCCATCCACTTCTATTTTCGTGGCGAGATCCGTCAGGTCGGCGGTCTCTCCCCCGCCCGCACGGTGCTCCAGTACCTGCGCGAGGATGTGCACGCCACCGGCACCAAGGAAGGCTGTGCCGAGGGCGACTGCGGCGCCTGCACCGTGGTGCTGGGCGAGGCGGTGGACGGCCAGCTGCAGCTGCGCGCAGTGAATGCCTGCATCCAGTTCCTGCCGACCCTCGACGGCAAGGCCTTGTTCACCGTGGAGGATCTGGGCAACCAGAGCGGCCTGGGGCTCACCGGCCTGCTCCATCCGGTTCAGCAGGCCCTGATCGATACCCATGGCTCCCAGTGCGGCTTCTGCACGCCGGGCTTCGCCATGTCGCTGTTCGCCCTTTACGAGAACAATGCCGACTGCCCCGGCCGCGAGGCGGTCTGCGATGCCCTGTCGGGCAACCTGTGCCGCTGCACCGGCTACCGGCCCATCGTGGACGCGGTGCCCGTCGCCTATGCCCAGCCCCGGGTGGCCGTGGATCGGCCTGCGGTCCTGGCCGCACTTGCCACGATGGCGACCCTGCCGCCCCTCGATTACCGGGCCGCCGGCCAGCGCTTCCTGGCGCCGCGCAGCCTGGACGAACTGGCCGCCGCCCGTCTGGCCGCCCCGCAGGCCCGCCTGCTGGCCGGCTCCACCGATGTGGGCCTGTGGGTCACCAAGCAGCTGCGCGACCTCGGCGACCTGATCCACCTGGGCGCCGTGGCCGAACTCAAGCTCATCCGGCACGATGCCGACGGCCTCACCATCGGCGCCGGGGCCAGCCTCACCGACGCCTTCGCGGCCCTGGGCGCCATCGAACCGGCGTGGGACGAGCTGGCCCGCCGCTTCGCCTCCACCCCGGTGCGCAATGCCGGCACCCTGGGGGGCAACGTGGCCAACGGCTCGCCCATCGGCGACTCCATGCCCGGCCTGATCGCCATGGGTGCCCACGTGGTGCTGCGCAAGGGTGATGCCGTCCGCAGCCTGCCCCTCGAGGACTTCTACCTGGCCTACCAGAAAACCGCCCTGGAGCCCGGCGAGTTCCTGCAGGCCATCCACATTCCGCCTCAACCCGCTGAGCGCCTGTTCCGCACCTGGAAAGTCTCAAAACGGGAGGACCAGGACATCTCCGCCGTCTGCGGCGCCTTCGCCCTCGACCTCACCGATGGCATGCTGCGCGGCGCCCGCATCGCCTTCGGCGGTATGGCAGCGACCCCGCTGCGGGCCCGCGCCACCGAGAGCTTCCTGCTCGACAAGCCGTGGAGCGCCGACACCGTGGACGCCGCCGCCGCCATCCTCGCCAACGAATACACGCCGCTTTCCGACATGCGTGCATCCGGCACCTACCGTAGCCGCATCGCCGCCGGTCTGCTGCGGCGCCTGTGGCTGGAACAAGCGGGCACCGCCCCGGCACGCCTCGGTGATCTGGAGGAACTCGTATGAGCGCAGCGCTCCCCAACCCCGTCCCGGGCGTCGGTGACGGCCTGCCCCACGAAAGTGCCCACCTGCACGTCACCGGCCGCGCCACCTATATCGACGATCTGCCGGTGCCGGCCGGCACCCTGCATGCGGCCCTCGGCCTGTCCGCCATCGCCCACGGCCGCATCCGCCACCTGGACCTGTCGGCGGTGCTGGCGGCGCCCGGGGTGCGGGCCGTGATCACCGCGGCGGACATCCCCGGCGTCAATGACTGCGGGCCGGTCAAGCACGACGATCCGATCCTGTGCGAGGGCGAGATCCTGTTCCACGGCCAGCCGCTCTTTGCGGTGGCCGCCGACAGCCACGACCTGGCCCGCCGCGCTGCCCGCCTGGCGAAGATCGAGGTGGAGGCCCTGCCGGCCCTGCTCACCGCCGAAGCCGCCGCCAAGGCCGAGTCCTGGGTGCTGCCGCCCGTCGAGGTGAGCCGCGGCAACGCCTTCGCCGCCCTGGCCGTGTCGCCCCGCCGCCTGCGCGGCGAGGTGCAGCTGGGCGGCCAGGAACACTTCTACCTCGAAGGGCAGGTCGCCTGCGCGATCCCCGGCGAGGACGACACGATGCGCGTGCTCACCTCCACCCAACACCCCACCGAGATGCAGCACATGGTGGCCCACGCCCTCGGCTGGCGGGTGCACCAGGTCACCGCCGAGTGCCGGCGCATGGGCGGCGGTTTCGGTGGCAAGGAGAGCCAGTCGGCCCAGATCGCCTGCATCGCCGCCGTGCTGGCCCAGCGCTGCGGGGTGGCCGTCAAGCTGCGCCTGGACCGGGACGACGACATGCGCATCACCGGCAAGCGCCACGACTTCCACATCGAGTACGACGCCGGCTTCGACGAGGATGGCCGCCTGCTCGGGCTCAAGCTGCTGCTGGCCTCCCGCTGCGGCTTCTCGGCCGACCTGTCGGGGCCGGTGAACGACCGGGCGATCTTCCACGCCGACAACGCCTATTACCTGGACGCGGTGGACATCCTGAGCCTGCGCGGCCTTACCCACACCGTCTCCAACACCGCCTTCCGGGGCTTTGGCGGTCCCCAGGGCATGTTCGCCATCGAGATGGTGATGGACGACATCGCCCGCGAGCTCGGCAAGGAGCCACTGGAGGTGCGCCGCCTCAACTTCTACGGCACCAGCGACGCCACCGGCCGCAATGTCACCCACTACGGCATGAAGGTGGAAGACAACGTGATCGAGCCGCTGGTGGACCAGCTCGCCGCCAGCGCCGGCTACGCCGCCCGGCGGGCCGCCATCGACGCCTTCAACGCGGGCAGCCCGGTCATCAAGAAGGGCCTGGCCCTGACCCCGGTGAAGTTCGGCATCTCCTTCACCGCCACCTTCTACAACCAGGCCGGCGCCCTGGTGCATGTTTACAACGACGGCACCGTGCTGGTCAGCCACGGCGGCACCGAGATGGGCCAGGGGCTTTACACCAAGATCCGCCAGATCGTGGCCCAGGAGTTCGGCCTGCCCATCATCGATGTGCGCCTGTCCTCCACCGACACCAGCCGGGTGCCCAACACCTCGGCCACCGCGGCCTCATCGGGCACCGACCTCAACGGCAAGGCCGCCCAGGCAGCCTGCCAGGCCATCCGGCGGCGCATCGCCGGCTTCGTGGCGGAGCGCCTGGGGGTCAGCGACGACCTGGTGATCTTCGCTGCCGGCATGGTCAGTGCGCCGGGCTTCGATGCCCCCTTCGCCAGCGTGGTGGCGGATGCCTACAAGGCCCGCATCCAGTTGTGGGACGCCGGCTTCTACCGCACCCCCAAGATCCACTACGACCCGGTCACGATGCAGGGCCGGCCCTTCTACTACTTCTCCTACGGCGCCTCGGTCAGCGAGGTGGCCATCGACACCCTGACCGGCGAATCGAAGGTGCTGCGCGTGGACATCCTCCACGACGTAGGCCGCTCCATCAATCCGGCCATCGACATCGGCCAGATCGAGGGCGGCTTCATCCAGGGCATGGGCTGGCTGACCACCGAGGAGCTGGTCTACCAGCCCGACGGCCCCCAGGCCGGGCGCCTCGCCACCCACGCCCCGTCCACCTACAAGATCCCGGCGGTGTCCGACCTGCCCCGCCAGTTCAATGTGCAATTGTTCGACAACGCCAACGTGGAGGACAGCATCCACCGCTCCAAGGCGGTGGGCGAACCGCCGCTGATGCTGGCCTTCTCGGTCTTCTTCGCCCTGCGCGACGCGGTGGCCGCGGCCCTCGGCCCAGGCACCCGGCCCAGGCTCGACGCGCCGGCTACACCAGAGGCGATCCTCAAGGCGCTGAAGGGGGGGCGGCTATGAACCCGGGATGCAGGGGTTGCAGGGGCGGCTTCAGCCGCCTGCAGCGCCTTGACTGGGCGGCTTTCCTTTGTTTTGCGTTGGATTGGCCGGGAATTCGCCCCGGCGGGCGACCCCTTTCTTTGCGTCGCCAAAGAAAGGGGGAAAGAAAGGCGACCCGGCTTCCCCGGTCATCCGCTGCACGGACGACTCCCCTGCGCTGCTCGCATCGGGCGGCCGGCGCGGAACTCGTCGGCTGCGCCTCCTCAGACAGCCGCGCCGGAAGGCCCCGCCCGCTGCTGCGCTGCTCGGCGGGTCAGAACGGGCTTTCAACAGACACCGAGCCTCTACGGAAACGCCGGTGGATGCGAGACCTTGGGGTTTTGCTCTTTACCCTGAAAGCCAACCCCGGTTTCAGCAAACGCGCGGTGTTTGCGAAAAGCCCGTTCCGACCCGCCGAGCAGCGGAACGGCAGGCGGGGAAGTCCGGCGCGGCTGTTTGAGCCCGCAGGGCGAGTTCCGCGCCGGCCGCCTGCCGTGAGCAGCGCAGGGCAGTCGTTCGCGCAGCGAACGACCGGGGAGGCGGGTCGCCTTTCTTGCTTACTTCTTTGGCGAAGCAAAGAAGTGAGTCGCCCGCCGGGGCGAAATCCCGGCCAATCCAACGTGAAACAACGGAAAGCCCCCCCACCCGCCTCCACCCTCCAGGAGATGTCACCATGAACGACTGGCTGCACACCCTCGCCAACTGGCTTGAAGCCGGGCAACCGGCGGTCATGGTCACCGTCGTGCGGGCCGACGGCTCCACCCCGCGGGAGGCGGGCGCCACCATGCTGGTCGGGCGCGCCGCCACCGCCGACACCATCGGCGGCGGCCACCTGGAGTGGCTGGCCACCAGCACCGCGCGCGAGCTGCTGCTCAGCGACGCCAAGCCGCGCCTGATGCGCTGCGCCCTCGGCGCCAGCCTCGGGCAATGCTGCGGCGGCGCCGTGTGGCTGGCCCTGGAGCGCATCGACGTGCGCGATGCCGCCATCTGGCGCACCCGCGCCGAGGCTGTCGCCGCCGGCCACACCCTGCAGCGGCGGCTGCTCTCCGGCGACGAGGGCAGCCTGTGGTCCCTGGCGGAGGGCGACCCCGGCCGCGGCGAGCCGGCCCACTTCTGGTCCGACGGCGGCCACTGGCAGTTCGAGCAGCAGGTGGCGGCCAGCCGCTTTCCGGTGATGCTCTTCGGCGCAGGCCACGTCGGCGAGGCCATCGCCCGCGCCCTGGCACCCCTGGGCGCCCAGGTGAGCTGGGTGGACAGCCGCGACGACATCTTCCCGGCCGTGGCCCCCGACGGCATCACCCCGCTGTGCACCGACACCCCCGCCGCGGAGGTGCGCGCCGCCCCGCCGGGCAGCTACTTCCTGGTGCTGACCCACAGCCACGCCCTGGACTTCGAACTGTGCGAGGCCATCCTCGCCCGCGAGGACTTTGCCTACTTCGGCCTGATCGGCTCGGCCACCAAGCGGGCCAGCTTCGAACACCGCCTGATCGCCCGCGGCCTCGAGCCGACCCGGCTGATCGACATGACCTGCCCCATCGGCATCCCCGGCGTACGCAGCAAGCAGCCGGCCGTCATCGCCGCCTCGGTGGCGGCCCAGCTGCTGCAGGTGCGCGAAGCCCGCGAAGCGGTGGCGAAAGTTGCCCGCCCGGTGGCGATCACCCCTTTCCTGCTATCCGGAGCCCGCCCGTGACGACCATCCCGCCCCCTTTCAGCAGCCCGCCCCCGGGCGCCCTGCGCCTGGAGCTGACCGGCATCACCAAGCGCTACCCGAGCGTGGTGGCCAATGATGGCGTCCAGCTCAAGGTCGCCCCCGGCGAGATCCATGCCGTGCTCGGCGAGAACGGCGCCGGCAAGAGCACCCTGATGAAGATCATCTACGGCGCCGTACAGGCGGATGCCGGCCAGATCCAGTGGAACGGGCGGGAAGTGGTCATCGCCAACCCCTCCGAGGCCCGCCGCCTGGGCATCGGCATGGTGTTCCAGCACTTCTCCCTGTTCGAGACCCTCACGGTGGTCGAGAACATCGCCCTGGCCCTCGACGAACCCTTCGACCTCAAGCGCCTGGCCGAGCGGGTGCGCGAGGTATCCACCCGCTACGGCCTGCCCCTCGACCCCGACCGCCTGGTGCACAGCCTGTCGGTGGGCGAGCGCCAGCGGGTCGAGATCGTGCGCTGCCTGCTGCAGGAACCCCAGCTGCTGATCCTCGACGAACCGACCTCGGTGCTCACCCCCCAGGCCGTGCAGAAGCTCTTCGAGACCCTGCGCCGGCTGGCCGCGGAGGGCGTCAGCATCCTCTACATCAGCCACAAGCTGCACGAGATCCAGAGCCTCTGCCACAGTGCCACGGTGATGCGCGGCGGCAAGGTCACCGGCACCGCCACCCCGTCGCAGGAGACCCCGGCCAGCCTGGCGCGCATGATGATCGGCCGCGAGCTGCCAGTGTGCGAGGTGCCGGCCTATACCGGCGAGGCGCTGCCGGTACTGACGGTGAGCAAGCTGTCGATGATCCCCGACGACCCCTTCGGCACCCAGCTCAAGGACATCGACCTGGAGGTGCGGCGCGGCGAGATCCTCGGCATTGCCGGCATCTCGGGCAACGGCCAGGCGGAGCTGCTGGCGGCCCTGTCGGGCGAAGCGCCCGGCCGCGCCGAAGCGGTCAAGCTGGTCGGCCTGCCGGTGGGCCACCTGGACGCCGGCAAGCGGCGCAAGCGGGGCCTCGCCTTCGTGCCCGAAGAGCGCCTGGGCCGGGGTGCGGTGCCGCCGATGTCCCTGGCCGACAACGCCACCCTGTCGGCCCACGCCCAGGGGCTGGTGAAGAAGGGCTTCCTGCGCCCCAAGGCCGCCTGGGAGTTCGCCAAGACTTGCATCCAGCGCTTCGACGTCCGCTGCGGCGGGCCCGGCGCGGCGGCCCGCAGCCTGTCCGGCGGCAACCTGCAGAAGTTCATCGTCGGCCGCGAGATCATGCAGAAACCCATCGCCATGGTGGTCGCCCAGCCCACCTGGGGGGTGGATGTGGGCGCCGCTGCCTTCCTGCGCCAGACCCTGATCGACCTGTCCCGCTCCGGGGTGGCGATCCTGGTGGTCTCCGAGGAGCTGGAAGAGCTCTTCGAGATCTGCGACCGCATCGCCGTGCTCGCCGAGGGCCGCCTCGGCCCCGCCGTGCCCAAGGCCCACACCAACGCCGAGAAGATCGGCATGCAGATGTCCGGCCTGTTCACCAGCGCCACCGACCGGGAGCCCGACCATGCCGCTGCTTGAACCCCGCCCCACCCCATCGGCGCAGATGCGCCTGTGGTCGCCGCTGATCGCCATCGGCCTGACCCTGCTGGTCGGTTCCCTGCTCTTCCTGTCCCTCGGTAAGGATCCAATCGAAGCCTTCGGCGTGTTCTTCATCCAGCCCCTGTCCTCGGGCAACGGCTGGAGCGAGCTGATGGTCAAGGCCGGGCCGCTGATCCTCATCGCCCAGGGCCTGGCCATCGGCTTCCGGGCGCGCATCTACAACATCGGCGCGGAGGGCCAGCTGATCGCCGGCGCGCTGGCCGGCGGCGGCGTGGCCATCGCCTGCGACGGCATCGACGCCTGGTGGGTGCTGCCCCTGATGGTGGTGGCCGGGGCCATCGGCGGGGCCCTGTGGGGTGCCATCCCGGCCCTGCTGCGCACCCGCTTCAACGCCCAGGAGACCCTCACCACCCTGATGCTCGCCTACGTGGCCAGCTTCGCCCTGTCGTACATGGTGAACGGCCCCTGGCGCGACCCGGAGGGCATGAACTTCCCGCAGTCCATCATGTTCGGTGACCCGGCCCTGTTCAGCCCCTGGTTCGAGGGCATGCGGGTCAACGCCTCGATCCTGATCGCCGCAGTCGCCTCGGTGGGCTTCTGGATCTTCACCTCGCGCAGCTTCCTGGCCTACCAGCTCACGGTGGGCGGCCTGGCCCCGGCGGCGGCCCGCTATGCCGGCTTCTCGGCCGACCGCACGGTGTGGATCAGCCTGCTGCTGTCCGGTCTCACCGCCGGCATCGCCGGGGTCGGCGAGGTGGCCGGGCCGGTGGGCCAGCTCAACCTCAACATCTCGCCGGGCTATGGCTTCGCCGCCATCATCGTGGCTTACCTGGGGCGCCTCAACGCCATCGGCATCGTGCTGGCCGGCCTGCTGATGGCCCTGCTCTACCTCGGCGGCGAGGCGGCCCAGGTGGCCCTGCAGCTCCCCGCGGCCATCACCGGCCTGTTCCAGGGCATGCTGCTGTTCTTCCTGCTGGGCGCCGACGTATTCGTCGACTACCGCCTGCGCCCCCGCCCGAAACCCGTCATCGCCTGAGGACCGCGCCATGCTCGAACACCTGATCCCCGTCCTCGCCGGCACCCTGGCCGCCGCCACACCGCTGATCTTCGCCGGGCTGGGCGAGCTGGTGGCCGAACGCAGCGGCGTCATCAACCTGGGCGTCGAAGGCATGATGCTGATCGGCGCCATCGCCGGTTTTGCCGCTGCAGCCGACAGCGGCGGGGGCGCCCTGGCCGGCCTGCCCGCCGGTGCGGTGGCCGGGGCCCTGGCAGCCCTGGTCTTCGCCGTGCTGTCACTGTCGATGGCAGCCAACCAGGCCGCCTGCGGGCTGGCCCTGACCATCTTCGGCATCGGCCTGTCGGCCTTCATCGGCCAGCACTACGTGAGCTTCAGCCTGCCCGGCCTGCAGCCCCTGGACATCCCGGGGCTGGTGGACATCCCGGTGCTGGGCCGGATCTTCTTCCACCAGGACGCCGTCACCTACCTGGCGCTGATCAGCTTCGGCATCGTCTGGTGGGTGCTCCGCAAGACCCGCCTCGGCCTGATCCTCAAGGCCGTCGGCGAAGCCCCCGACGCGGCCCACGCCATCGGCTACCCGGTGATCGCCATCCGCTATGGCGCCACCCTCTTCGGCGGGGCCATGGCCGGCATGGGCGGGGCCTACCTGTCCACGGTCTACACGCCCCTGTGGGTCCAGAACATGGTCGCCGGCCGCGGCTGGATCGCCATCGCCCTGGTCGTCTTCGCCACCTGGAATCCCACCCGCCTGGTCCTCGGCGCCTGGCTGTTCGGCGGCGTCACCATCCTGCAATTCCACGCCCAGGGCCTGGGCATCGCGGTGCCGGTGCAACTGCTGGCGGCCCTGCCCTACCTGGCCACCGTGGTGGTGCTGGTGCTGATCTCACGCGACAAGCGGCTGCTGCAGCTCAACCTGCCGGCTTCGTTGGGGAAGCCGTGGTTGCCGTAAGGGGGATGCTGTTTCGTGCTCTGGCTTGTGGTGGCTTTGCTGGGCGGCTTTCTGTTGTTTTGCGTTGGATTGGCCGGGAATTTCCCACGGCCGGGTTTGCACACCCGGCCGGCTACGGCGGCGCGGAGCAGTGCTCCGCGAAACCCCGCCTCCGCCCCCGGCGGGCGACCTCCTTTCTTGCTTCGCCAAGAAAGGAGGCAAAGAAGGCGACCCGCCTCCCCGGTCATTCGCTACGCGAATGACTCCCCTGCGCTGCTCACGCCAGGCGGCCGGCGCGGAACTCGCCCTGCGGGCTCAAACAGCCGCGCCGGACTACCCCGCCTGCCGTTCCGCTGCTCGGCGGGTCGGAACGGGCTTTTCGCAAACACCGCGCGTTTGCTGAAGCCTTGGTTGGCTTTCATGGAAAAAGCAAAACCCCAACGTCTCGCATCCACCGGTCTTTCCGTAGAGGCTCGGTGCTTGCTGAAAGCCCGTTCTGACCCGCCGAGCAGCGCAGCAGCGGGCGGGGCTTTCCGGCGCGGCTGTCTGAGGAGGCGTAGCCGACGAGTTCCGCGCCGGCCGCACCATACGAGCAGCGCAGGGGAGTCGTCCGCTACGCGGACGACCGGGGAAGCCGGGTCGCCTTTCTTTCCCCCTTTCTTTGGCGACGCAAAGAAAGGGGTCGCCTGCCGGGGCGAATTCCCGGCCAATCCAACGTAGAACAAAGGAACGCCGCCCAGCAAAGGCGGGTCCCCATAAAGCCCCAGGCGGCCCCACCCACCACAGGATCAACGGACACACCGAGACCATGCCGCACACCAAGACCCTCCTCCTCCGCCACGCCGACCTGGTCGTCACGATGGACCTCCACCGCCGCGAGATCCCCGACGGCGCGGTGTTCATCCGCGGCGGGGTGATCGAAGCCGTGGGCCCCACCGCCGAGCTCCCCGACCACGCCGACGAGGTGCAGGACCTGCGCGGGCGCATCGTGCTGCCCGGCCTGGTGAACACCCATCACCACATGTACCAGAGCCTCACCCGGGTGGTGCCGGGGGCCCAGGACGCGGAGCTGTTCGGCTGGCTGCAGACACTCTACCCCCTGTGGGGCGGGCTCACCCCGGAGATGATCCGGGTGTCCACCCTCACCGCCATGTCGGAGCTGATCCTGTCGGGCTGCACCACCTCGTCCGACCACCTCTACCTCTACCCCAACGGCAGCCGGCTGGACGACAGCATCGAAGCCGCCAGCGAGATCGGCATGCGCTTCCACGCCTGCCGCGGCAGCATGAGCGTGGGCCGCTCGGCCGGGGGGCTGCCGCCCGACGAGTTGGTGGAGGACGAGGACGCCATCCTGGCCGACAGCCGCCGCCTCATCGAGACCTGGCACGACCCGGCCCGCCACGCCATGCTGCGCATCGCCGTGGCGCCCTGCTCGCCCTTCTCGGTGAGCACCGACCTGATGCGCGAATCGGCGCGGCTGGCGCGCAGCTACGGGGTGTCGATGCACACCCATCTGGCCGAGAACGACAACGACGTGGCCTACAGCCGCCAGCGCTTCGGGATGACCCCGGCCGAGTACGCCGAGAGCCTCGGCTGGGTCGGCCACGACGTATGGCATGCCCACTGCGTCAAGCTCGACGCGGCCGGCATCGCCCTGTTTGCCCGCACCGGCACCGGGGTGGCCCACTGCCCCTGCTCCAACATGCGCCTGGCCTCGGGCATCGCCCCCATCCCGGCAATGCGGGCGGCCGGCGTGCCGGTGGGCCTGGGGGTGGACGGCTCGGCCTCCAACGACGGCGCCGACCTGCTCGGCGAGGCCCGCCAGGCCATGCTGCTGGCCCGGGTCGGCCACGGCCCGGCAGCCATGAACGCCCGCCAGGCCCTGGAGCTGGCCACCCTGGGCGGCGCCCGGGTGCTCGGCCGTGACGACATCGGCGCGCTGACCCCCGGCATGAGCGCCGACCTGATCGCCTTCCGCAGCGACACCCTGGCCCTTTCCGGCGCCGCGGTGCATGACCCGGTGGCGGCGCTGGTATTCTGCGCCCCCGAGAAAGTGGACCTGAGCCTCATCAACGGCCGCTGGGTGGTGCAGGACGGCACGCTCCAGACGGTGGACCTGCCCCGTGTGGTGAGCCACCATAACCACCTCGCCCGCCAGCTCGCGGAGGCCCTGTGATCCAGCAACAAACCCTGGCCGCCGGCCACCACGTCCTGGTCCGTGGCCAGGTGCTGCACTACCTGTCCGACCCCGGCCCGGGCGACGACCCGACCGCCTGGGAGTTCTTCGACGACGGCGCCCTGTGGATCATCGACGGACGCATCCACGCCGCCGGCCCGTGGGCCGCGATCCAGGCCAACATGCCGCCCGCCGTGCGCGAGGGCGCCGACTTCCACGACTACCGCGACCACCTGGTGCTGCCCGGCCTGGTGGACACCCACATCCACTACCCCCAGGCCGGCGTCATCGGCTCCTTCGGCCGCCAGTTGCTGGACTGGCTCAACGACTACACCTTTCCCGCCGAGCGCCGCTTCGCCGACTACTCGGTCGCCGAGCAGACCGCCGCCTACGTGGTGGACCGCCTGCTCGCCCATGGCACCACCACCGCGTCGGTGTTCGCCACCGTGCATGCCCACTCGGTGGACGCCTTCTTCCGGGTGGCCGAGGCAAAAAAGCTGCGCATGCTGTGCGGCAAGGTGCTGATGGACCGCAACTGCCCCGACACCCTGCAGGACACCGCCGAGTCCGGCCGCGCCGACAGCCTGGCCCTGATCGAGCGCTGGCACGCCAAGGGCCGCCTGGGCTACACCCTGACCCCGCGCTTCGCCCCCACCTCGACCCGGGAGCAGTTGCAGGCCACCGGCGAGCTCTTCGCCGCCCGGCCGGACCTGCACCTGCAGACCCACCTGGCCGAGAACCCGGCCGAGATCGAATGGGTGAAAAGCCTGTTCCCCGAGCGCGCCAGCTACCTGGACGTCTACGCCCACCACGGCCTGCTCGGGCCACGCAGCATCTACGGCCACTGCATCCACCTGTCCGACGCCGAGCGCCGCCAGATGGCCGCCACCGGCGCGGCGGCAGCCTTCTGCCCCACCTCCAACTTCTTCCTGGGCAGCGGCGCCTTCGATTACGCCGCCAGCAGCGCCGCCGGCATGCGCGTGGGCCTGGCCAGCGACGTGGGCGGCGGCACCGGCTTCAGCCTGATCCGCACCCTCGGCCAGGCCTATGAAGCCAGCCAGATCCACCACACCCCGCTATCCGCCATGCGCGGCTGGTACCTGGCCACCCTGGGCGGCGCCCGTGCGCTCTACCTCGACGACCGCATCGGCAGCTTCCAGCCCGGCCGCGAAGCCGACTTCACGGTACTCGACTGGACAGCCACCCCCGAGCTGGCCTGGCGCATGGACAGCACCCGGACACTTGCCGAAAGGCTGTTCGCGCTGATGATCCTGGGGGATGAACGCTGCGTGAGGGGGACGTATGTGCTGGGGGAGAAGACGTGGCCGGGCGGCCTGGGGGTTTGAGGGTAGCCGGATGCGCGGCGACGGGAAGGCCGCCGAAGGACATGCGCCTCAATCAGACTTGCCCACCCACGCGTTTGAACTTTTCAACAAATGCAGCGATTTTCTGGAACACGCTCTGCTTTTTGGTCAGATATTGCGGATTAAGCGGACTCATTTTGGGCAAGACGGCGTTGAGCTCCGTGCCGCTGTCACTGGCAAACTCTCGCTTGAGTGAGGTAGTGATATAGCGCCTGGCAGCCTCTGCATTCAGGCCCTCGTCGCTGATCAGCTCTTGCGCCTCGCGCTGCTGTTCCGCTTGTGCGAAGGTAAAGAAGGCATCAATCACACTGGCCTTATCGCCAATCCGATCCAGGTCGGTTTGATTAATAAAATCAACCAGCAAGCTCTCTTTGGCACGATTGCCCAGGCTGGCGCGAATCACCCGGCGTACATCTTCGACCAGCGAGGCTTTGTCCTTGATCTTTTTATTGTGCTCAAAGATCAATTCCAGAATGTAGTCCAGGTTGATCTCCTGTGACTTCAGCAGGTCCACCTCGAAGACCACGTCATCCCAGTCAATGGTGGATTTTTCCTTTTCAGAACCGGACTTCTCCCGACGCAGCCAATCGCGAACGTCGTTGTAGGTTGAACGGTAGTCTTGAATTTTCCGTTCAGCCGGTATCTTGATGGCTTGCAGCACTGCCAAGTCTTCATCGTTTAGATAATGCCTGGCCTTGAACGCCTCAACCGCAACCGGGTCGTCCATATCGACGCTCTGCAAGGCTTTCAGGCTGGCAAATTCGTCGTAGTTTTGCAGCACGTTTTCAACGCGCAAATACTCGCCGAACAGCTTGACGAAGGCCTTCTTGTCGGACTCCTTTTCAATCGCCGAGGGGTCAGGAAAGCGCTGCTCCAACTCCCTCACCACCTCCACAAAGCCCCGCCTCGCCTCACCAGTCACTACATCGGTGAAGCCTTCCATGTATTCCTTGTAGCTCTTCTCCAACACCACGTTCCTGGTGTTGTTGTTGCCGAACAGGGTGATGGCGTCGACAGTCGCCTGTTCCAGGTCACGGAAAGTGACGATATTGCCAAAGGTCTTGGTGGCATCAAAGATGCGGTTGGTACGCGAGTAGGCCTGCATCAAACCGTGGTAGCGCAGGTTCTTATCTACAAACAAGGTGTTCAGCGTGGGGGCATCAAAGCCGGTCAGGAACATGCCGACCACGATCAGCAGATCGATTTCCTTGGCTTTCACCTGCTTGGCCAGGTCGCGGTAATAGTTCTGAAAGCCGTTGCTGTCGACGCTGAAATTGGTCTTGAACAGCGCGTTGTAATCAGCAATGGCCGCACTCAGAAACTCCTTGGCGCTGACACTCATGGCTGAAACATCGAAGCTTTCATCCTGAATGTCGCCCACCGCATCCTGCTCCTCGTTGGCGGCAAACGAGAAGATGGTGGCGACCTTCAGGGGTTTGTCGCTGTCCTTTTGCAGTGCCTTGAACGACTCGTAGTACAGCTTGGCCGCGTCCACACTGCTCACCGCGAACATGGCGTTGAAACCCTTGGCACCCGCTTGCAGGCGGTGCGTCTTCTGCCGGAAGTTGTTCAGGATGTACTGCGTGATCTCGCGGATGCGGTCGGGGTGCAGCAGGGCTTGCCTGTTCTCCGCAGCGCTCAGCTTCTTCTCGTCCTTCTCTGTTTCGATGGCCTTGAACTGCGGGCGCACATCGTTGTAGTCCACCTTGAACTTCAGCACCTTCTCGTCCCGAATGGCATCGGTGATCACGTACGAATGCAGTTCGCGGCCAAAGACACTGGCGGTGGTTTCGGCACCCAACGCGTTCTGCGCAAAGATCGGCGTGCCGGTAAAACCGAACTGGTAGAACCGCTTGAACTTCTTCTTCAGGTTCTTCTGCGCTTCACCAAACTGGCTGCGGTGGCACTCGTCAAAAATAAAGACCACCTGCTTAGCGTAGATGGGCAGATCGCTCTCACTCTTCATCAGGTTGTTGAGCTTCTGGATGGTGGTGACGATGATCTTGTTGTCGTCCTTATCCAGATTTCGCTTGAGGCCAGCGGTGCTGTCCGAGCCATTCACGCTGTCCGGTGAAAAGCGCTGGTATTCCTTCATGGTCTGGTAGTCCAGATCCTTGCGGTCCACCACAAAGAACACCTTGTCGATAAACTCCAGTTCAGTGGCCAGCCGAGCCGCCTTGAAGCTGGTCAGCGTCTTGCCCGAGCCGGTGGTGTGCCAGATGAAACCACCGCTTTCCGTATTGCTCCAGCTCCTGGCCTGCCAAGCGCTGTTGATCTTCCACAGAATGCGCTCGGTGGCGGCAATCTGGTACGGGCGCATCACCAGCAGCGTGTTGCTGGTATCGAATACCGAGTAGCGCAGCAGCACCTTCAGCAGCGTGTCTTTCTGGAAGAAGGTAGCGGTGAAGTCTTTCAGGTCTTTGATCAAGCCGTTATCCGACTTCGCCCAGTTCATGGTGAAGTCGAAGCTATTCTTGTTGCGCTGGGTGGTGTTGGCGAAGTAGCGGCAGTCAGTGCCGTTGGAGATCACGAATAGCTGCAGGTACTTGAACAGGGACTGGGTGCTGTTGAAACTCTCCTTGCTGTAGCGATGCACCTGGTTGAAAGCCTCGCGGATCGCCACACCACGCTTCTTCAACTCCACCTGCACCAGCGGCAGGCCGTTGACCAGAATGGTCACGTCGTAGCGGTTGGCGTGTGAGCCGGCTTGCTCAAACTGCTTGATGACCTGCATCTTGTTACGGGCGATGTTCTTTTTGTCCAGCAGGTAGATGTTCTGGATATGCCCATCGTCAAAGACAAAGTCGTGTACGTAGTCGTCGTGAATCTTGCGGGTTTTCTCGACGATGCCATCGCTGGGCTTGTCCAGCCAGGTCTCCACAAAACGCAGCCATTCGCCATCGGAAAACTGCACATTGTTCAGCACCTGCAAAGCGCCGCGCACATTGGCCAGCAGCTTCTCCAGCGTGTTCAGGCCGGGCGCATAATCATAGCCCTGACTCTGCAAATCCTGAATGAACTCCCGCTCCAGATCGTATTCGCTTTGGTAGCTTTCGTTCGCCTGCCATTCTTTGACGTACTTATCCAGGACAATGAAGTTTTTCGATTCGGCAATGGTCTTGTAGTCGCTCATTCTTCAGCGCCCTTCTTTTTCAGCAGTCTTTTCACTTCACGATCAAAGTCAGATTCGATGCGTTGCTGCTTGTTGAATTTCTCGTATTCCGCAATGGCTTTCTGATCGGCCTGCTTTCGGCTGACTGATCCGTATCCCTCCAGAATCTGGTATTCATTGAAAGACAGAAACTTGTTCACGCTTTCGGCAAAGCTCTCCATCGTGAAGGTATTTCGCCGCTCGATGATACCCTCGATGTAATCAAAAAACGCGGCGACGGCCCGCTCAAGCTTCTTGATTTCCTCTTCACTCAAGTAATTCTTGGCCACAAGCGAATCGGACTTCAGCACCCGCCCACCCGGTGCATTTTTATACGTGCTCATGCCCATCAAGGGCTTGCTGGCATCAGCCTTCAGCGAAATTATTTCTGCTGACGTGTGGCCGGTAATCGCAAAATGAAACTTGTCCTGCACATGAGCGTAAAAAAGACGAGTGGTTTCAGACTTCGGGTCGTAATCTTTGCTGCACTCGGCAAAAATATCCGTGATCTGCTGATAAATCCGCCGCTCGCTGGCGCGAATGGAGCGCACCCGCTCCAGCAACTCACGGAAATAGTCCTTACCAAAAAAGCGGCCATTTTTCAGCCGCTCATCATCCATGGCAAAGCCCTTGATGATGTACTCCTTGATCAGCTGGGTGGCCCAAATACGAAACTGGGTTGCCTGCGCCGAGTTCACCCGGTAACCGACTGAAATCACCGCATCGAGGTTGTAGTACTTGACCTGTTGCGTCTGGGTCAGGCCTGCCACCGCACCGTGCTCAGTGGTTGTTTCCAAAATGGAAACAACCACTTCTTCTGCCAGTTCACCACGGTCAAAGATATTCTTCAGATGCTTGGAAATGGCCGGAACGCCGACACCAAACAGTTCGGCCATGCGCTTCTGGGTCAGCCAGATGCTCTCATTGCTGAGCAGAACCTCAACCTTGATGCTGCCGTTGGGGGCGGTGTAGAGCAGGAACTCAGTGGTTTGGTCCTGCAGGCTCAGGGGGCCTTTGTTCATGCCCTCAGCCCTCCTTCTGCTGCCAAAAGCCGTGGCTCTTGATGATGTGCTCCACCAACCTCACCAGAATCTGCTTCTCCTCAGGTTTCAGCGGAGCTACTTCTTCGGCAGCGTGCTTTGAATGACTTGAAAAATTCACTATTCGTTTTGCAACCGGATCAGGCAGGCCGTCGCTCTTATCTGGCAGAAGGAGCTCCCACCTCTTGTAGCCGAGAAATGTTGCTGTCTTTTCTAGGACATTTCTTAGCAAGTTGAAGTGATACTTTTCAATCTGTCCGGTCTTTATCGCTTCCTCAAGCAAAGCAATCAAGTGCAGGTGATAGGCGAACGGAGAATCGTTTGGCTGCTCTGAAAGATTGAGACTGCCATCGCTATCTTTCTCTAATCGTGACTTGCTGAACCATTTCGATTTCCAGCTATAACGATCGGTTTTTTCATCGCTACCGAACTCGTTGCATAGCACGTTAAAGAAAAGTGGACTATGTGTCGTGATGACAAATTTGATATTTGATTTGTTTAATTTAATAAGTTGCGCCAAGTCTATGGCCAGCTGAATCAGGTGATTGTCATCCAGAGAGCTGACAGGATCATCAATGAATACATATTCCAAGCTGTCAAATGGGGTTTGCTCAGGGAAGTCAGGCTGAACATCATTGAGTGTGAGAATCGCCTGCTCTACCAAAGAGTAGAAAATACTCCATATAAAACTATTTTCTTCACCTTTGGATATTTTCAAATTATCCGTGCGCTCATCATCGCCGCGCTCCAGCGAAAAAGTCACCTCCGAAAACGCTTTAACCGTGACCTCCTTATCGTCCTCGCCTTTGGCTTTGTACTCTTCGTTGAATCGCGGCGTGAGCTTGTCGTTGGCGTAACGCTGAAAGTTCGTGATGATATTCTGGTCCTGCCCTTGGTCCTTCAGTACCCAGTCGGTAAACGAGTTGGGCTGGATTTTCAGCTTGTGCACGGCGTCCAGCGCCAGATTGTTATCCCAGTAAAACAAGTCTTCGGTGAAGGCGTTGTAATACAGCATCTTGTTGCGCGAAAACTCGGCTTGATCGGCTTCTTCATCATCGTCGGCCTTGAACTTCCGCGACAGGCGTGTCTTGCCCGTGCCGTTGAAGGCATAGATCAGTTGCACCTTTTTATTGGCGGCTCTCAACTGCTGAGAGATTTCGGTCAGCGTCTTGCCCATGTTATGCCCCTACCTCTTTCGGCTTGGGAAAACTCAACAACAAGTCACGGTAGTGCTCGTATTGCTTCTTGCGCAGCTCGATTTCGCGGGGCAGGCCTTCGCTGATGGAGTGGGTCAGGGCGTCGAATTTGTCCAGGATGGCGACGATTCGCGCTTGCTCAGAGAGAGACTTTTCGCGGTCATCCGGATACGGAACAGGAATAGAAATCTTGGAAAAGCCATTGATCAACAGGGTATTGACCTTGGTCCTAGCAACATATTTCGCCTTTTCGGCAATGAATGAGGCGGTCTGCATGCAATAGGAGACAAACTTCGGATTCATAGCGTGCCGAAAAGCATAGCAGTGATCGTGAATGGCAACCTTTCCGTCACCAAGCCATGCCACAGCTTTGCCGACATCTTCCACTGTCTCGCCGACATCGGTGATCACCACGTCGCCCGGCTCTGCATAGCGCAGCGATTCAGCCATATCGTCTCTGACCTGAGAGTGTGCGTAGGTTGCAAACACGCCGTACCGAGTGTAGATCTCACCGTAGTGGATGACACTGATTCCGTCTTCGACATAATCAGCCTTCGTAAAGCGTTTGCCGCGAATAAACTCCCCGATTTCGCTCAGCGCTTTCCACTCGACATTTCCGCCTTCAAAGCTTAACAACTTATCTCGATAGTAGCTGTATTGTTTCTTGCGTGCGGTAAGCTCGGCGGTAAGCTCGGCGGTAAGCTCGGCGAAGGAGTCAAGTATGCGGACGATTTCGGCCTGAATTTCAAGTGACCTTTTGGCATTTTCTGGGCAAGGGATGGGAATTCGATAATTTAATATTGACGATTTATCCCCGCGTGGCATCTTTGCGCCTTTTGCGTTCTGCATGCTGTACGCAAAAAACTCATCTGAAGACAAAAGACAATAGAGAAATTTCGAGTCTACAAATGATTTTCTCTTGTTCTGGATGCGTACGGCAAGTACATCACCGCTACAGCCGCCCGAGTTTGTCGCTCTCCAAACCTTCTTTAGGTATGGGCGAATATTGCCGAGCAGGATGTCTCCCGGTTCGTATGCCGTCAAACGCTCCGTGTTAGGCAGGTAGGTTGCGTTAACTCGCCCGCCTTTGTCAGCGACAAGGTTATCTACTCCTACGAATGAAGTCGCATCTAGTTCTGCAGCATCAACTCGCGTCGGCGAATATTCCGCTACATCTCCCAATGCCTTCCATTCCACCGCGCCCCCATCCAGCAGCTTCTCCATAAAGCCCACGCTGCTCATGCCTCCAGCTCCTCGCCTTCGATCTCGGCCACGATGGCGTCAATCTCCTTACGCAGCTGGTCGATCCGGGACGCGGTGGTTTTCAGTTCGGCATTGAGCTGGACAATGTCCACCACCTCGCGGCTGTCCCTGGCTTCGATATAGCTACTCACCGACAGGTTGTAGTCGTTGGCCACGATGGCTTCAAAGCGCTCCGATTTGGCGAAGTGCGCGACATCGACCTTGCTGTCGAAGACCTGCATGATCTCTTCGATGTGCTGGTCGGACAACTCGTTGTTATTGGTTTTCTTATCGAACAAGCCGCTGGCGTCGATAAACTGGATGGTGGTGTCGGTTTTGTGTTTGGACAGCACCAGGATGTTCACCGCGATGGTGGTGCCATAAAACAGGTTGGAGGCCAGCGAAATCACCGTCTCCACATAGTTGTTGTCCACCAGGTATTGGCGGATCTTCTGTTCGGCGCCACCCCGGTAGAAGATGCCGGGGAAGCAGACGATGGCGGCGCGGCCTTTGGCCGAGAGGTAGCTGAGCGCATGCAGCACAAAGGCGAAGTCGGCCTTGGATTTGGGCGCGAGGACACCGGCTGGGGCAAAGCGGTCGTCGTTGATCAGGGTCGGGTCGTCCGAGCCTTTCCATTTCACCGAGTAGGGCGGGTTGGAGACGATGGCGTCAAACGGTTTGTCATCGCCGAAGTGGGGCTCGATGAGGGTGTCGCCCAGCTGGATGTTGAACTTGTCGTAGTTGACGTTGTGCAAGAACATGTTCATCCGCGCCAGGTTGTAGGTGGTGTGGTTGAGTTCCTGCCCGAAGAAGCCGTCTTCGATGATGTGTTCATCGAAGTGCTTCTTGGCTTGCAGCAGCAGTGAGCCGGAGCCGCAGGCCGGGTCGTAAATCTTGTTGATGCTGGTCTGCCCGTGCATGGCGAGGCGGGCGATCAGCTTGGAGACCTTCTGCGGCGTGAAGAACTCGCCGCCGGACTTGCCGGCGTTGGCGGCGTAGTTGGAGATGAGGTACTCATAGGCGTCACCGAACAGGTCAATCTGGCTGTCGTCAAAGTTGCCAAAGTCCAGGTCGGCCACGCCTTTGAGCACAGCCGCCAGGCGGGTGTTTTTGTCCCTGACCGTGTTGCCCAGGCGATTGCTGGTGGTGTCAAAGTCAGCAAACAGGCCTTTGATGTCCTGCTCGGAGGGGTAGCCGCTGGCGGACGCTTCAATGTCGGCAAATATTTTGGCCAGGTCGGTATTCAGGCTTTCGTTGGTACTGGCCTTGGCGGCCACGTTGACAAATAGCTGGCTGGGCTTGATGAAGTAACCCTTGGTCTTGATGGCGTCATCCTTGATCTCCGGGGTGATGACGCTATCGGACAGTTCGGCATACTTGATACTGTCGTCACCGCCTTCGATGTATGCCGCAAAGTTTTCGCTGATGAAACGATAGAACAGGGAACCGAGCACGTATTGCTTGAAATCCCAACCGTCGACCGCGCCACGCACCTCGTTGGCGATTCCCCAGATTCGGCGTTGCAGTTCGGCGCGTTGTTGGATGCTTGTCATCGTAAAAAGTCCAGTTTCAATTCATTTGGTTCGACTCAAGCACGGGGCGTGAGCCAAAGGAACCAGGTTGCTGCGGCACCATGCTCGAGTTCTATCTCCCAAACACTATTGCCTGGAAGATAGAAGCCGTTTGATTCATCAGGCCGATGCTGAACTATCGCCCAAGCTCTATCGCCCATCCATCACCGATAGGGCATGAGTTGTCCGATAGCCCGTTCATCTCAACGCCTAGTACCGCCGCCAGCGGCTGTTGCCCTCAAAACGCAGCTATCCGCGTTCGACCAGTTCTTCCAGTGAGCGCGTGACCTGCTTGGGGTGAATCTCACCGCCGACGCGCTTGTGGATATCGCTGATCGCAGATCCGGGGTAGCACTGCTGGTCTTCAAGCACTAGGGCTGTCAGGCGATGTGGTTCGATGCGCTTGAGCGTGGTCGCCCCGGCGAACTTGAGGCTGCGCAGCAGGCCCGGATCAACAAAATAGCGCGTGGCATGGGTATGCGGATTCATCGATCTCAGAGCGCAGGGAATGTCCACGATCTGCAGATATTGGCGCTCAAAGCGGTTCTTGAATCGCTCTAAATCGTCATCAGTTTATCAGGCAGGGACAGCCTTCGGATTCGGCCCGTACTCGTTGGCCTCCGGCTGGCTGTCCTGGATGGCGAAGAAGATCAGGATCAGTGCGCCGATCAGCGGCACGATCATCAGCAGGGCCCACCAGCCGCTGCGGCCGATGTCGTGCAGGCGGCGGACCGTCACGGCCACGCTGGGCACCATCACCGCCAGGCTGTAGAGGCCGGACAGCACATCCCCCAGGCCGCCCTCGCCACCGCCGCCCACCAGGGTCAGCACGATCATGATCACTAGGTTGAAGAGGGCGAACATCCAGTATTCCTTGCGCTGGGCACGCCCCTTGAAATCGGCGTACTGGCGAAATGCCTTCAGATACCACTCCATGGAAAGCTCCTTGTGCGAGAGAAGAACGGGTCGGGTCTTTCAGCACCATAGCATGGCGTCGCCGCCGTAACGCACGGCTGGCTGGCGTCACCACCGGCTCACCCGCCAGGAAAAATCCAATACGAATAGCCGCTCCGTGAATTCAGTCGCGCCCGGCCCGAACAAATCCTTGCAGGCCCTTGCGCCCCTGGTCCAGGCTCCTTATGTTGTTGGTCCGATAACAATAAATAGCCCGGGAGCCTGCTCATGCCTCACACCGCCCACCTCGTCGATCAGACCTGGCAAGTCCTCACCGAGACCTGCTCCGCCGAGGTCCGTGCCGAGGTGGCCCGTATCGTTGCGCAGGACAAGGCCGACCTTGCCGCCACCTTTTACCGCTTCATGCTCGAGGACGAGGGCGCCCAGCCCTTCCTCTCCGTGACCACCGTCGAGGCCCGTCTCAAGCCGGGGCTGCAACGCTGGCTGGGGGTGCTGTTCGGGCATACCAGCCGGGACGAGCTGGCCGGTGCGCTGGCCCTGCAGCGGCATGTGGGCGAGGTGCACGCCCGCGCCCAGATCCCGGTGAACCTGGTGGCTCGCGGGCTGCGCCTGCTCAAGCACGAAATCAACACGCGCCTGCTCGCCACGCCCCTGGGCCGCAACGAGCTGGTGAGCGCGGTGCTCTACGTGGACCGCCTGACCGACGTGGCCTTCGAGGAGATGAGTGCGGCCTTCATCCAGTCATCCGAGCGCAGCGTGCGCACCGACGAGGCCTACCGCATGTTCGCGGCCGGGCGGGACCTTGCCCTGGAACGCGAAAAACAGTCGGTGGCGGTGCTGGAGTGGGAGGCCCGCTTCTACCGCCTGCTCGCCGCCGGCTCGTCCTTCGACGACATGTCCAGCCTGGCCGACTCCGAGTTCGGCCTGTGGCTCAACCACAAGGCGCCGCTGCTCTTCGACGAAACGCGGGAGCTGCCGCTGATCATCGAGTGCGTCGATCGCATCGATCAATCCCTCTTTCCGCAGCTCGTCTTCGGGCGTGACAAGGATCTCCAGTCCGAAGCCAACCGGGCCCTGGCCAAGGCCGTGCTGGTGGAGGTGGACGAGATCAAGTTCCTGCTGCGCTCGATGTTCGACCGCCTGGTGGACCTGGACGTGGGCCGCGATGTGCTGACCCAGCTCTTCAACCGGCGCTTCCTGCCCTCCATCCTCAAGCGCGAGATCGGCCTTGCGCGACGCAACGAGGAGAGCTTCTGCGTGCTGATGCTCGACATCGACCACTTCAAGCGGGTCAACGACGAGCACGGCCACGACGCGGGCGACCGGGTGCTGCAGCATGTGGCGGGCCAGATCATGAGCCAGGTGCGGGGGGGCGACTTTGTCTTCCGCTACGGTGGCGAGGAGTTTCTCGCGGTGCTGGCTGCCATCGACGAGGAGCGGGCGCGGGCGGTGGCCGACAAGCTGCGCCGGCGCATTGGCGAGCTGGACATCCCCCTGTCGGGCGAGCGCAACATCCGGGTCACGGTAAGCATCGGCCTTGCCGCCAATGATGGCCACCCGGACTACCAGCGGATCATCGAACGCGCCGACAAGGCGCTGTACTGCGCCAAGGAGTCCGGCCGGAACCGGGTCTCCAGCGCCTGATATCATTCGTGCTCCGCAATGCTCCACCCGCCGGGCCGTCCGCCCGGCTTCCGCCATGACCGAAACCTCCGGCGCCAGCGCATCCGCGCTCCGCGTGCTGTCGCTCATCCCGCCGATGACGCAGCTCAACACGCCCTACCCGTCCACCGCCTACCTCACCGGCTTCCTGCGCAGCCGCGGGGTGGACGCGGTGCAGGACGACCTGGCCCTCAAGCTGGTGCTGGAACTGTTCTCGCCGGCCGGGCTGGATGCCCTGCGGGAGGCCGCGCGGGCGCTTCCGGGCAAGAAACACAGCCCCACCCTGCAGACTTTCGAAGCCGCCTTCGAACGCTATCGGGCCACCGTCGGCCCGGTCATCGCCTTCCTGCAGGGGCGTGACCCGACCCTCGCCCACCGCATCGCCAGCCGCGCCTTTCTGCCTGAGGGGCCGCGCTTTGCGTCGCTGGACGTGTATTACGACCCGGACGGCGGCGACCCGCTGGCCTGGGCCTTCGGCGCCCTCGGCGTGCAGGACAAGGCCCGCCACCTCGCCACCCTGTATCTCAACGATCTGGCCGACGTGCTGCGCGAGGCCGGCGACCCGCGCTTCGAGTTCGTGCGCTACGCCGAATCCCTGGCCATGGCCCAGCCCAGCTTCGAACCGCTGGCCCAGGCTCTCGCCGCCCCGCCGACGCTGGTGGACGAGACCCTGCTGCGCCTCGCCCTGGCCACCGTGGAAGCCCACCGGCCGCGGGTCGTGCTGCTGTCGGTGCCCTTCCCCGGCTCGGTGTACGCGGCCTTCCGCATCGCCCAGGCCATCAAGGCCCACGACCCGTCCATCGTCACCGTGCTGGGCGGCGGTTTCGTCAATACCGAACTGCGGGAGCTCACCGAGCCGCGCGTCTTCGACTATTTCGACTTCATCACCCTGGACGACGGGGAACGCCCCCTGCTGGCCCTGCTCGAGCACCTCGACGGCAGGCGCGGCCGCTCCCGGCTGGTGCGCACCTACCTGCGGGAAGACGGCGCGGTGCGCTACATCAACCTCGCCGAGCCCGACGTGCCCTTCGCCGAGGTCGGCACCCCGACCTGGGATGGCCTGCCCCTCGACGGCTACCTGTCCATCCTCGACATGCTCAACCCGATGCACCGCATGTGGTCGGACGGGCGCTGGAACAAGCTCACCGTGGCCCATGGCTGCTACTGGAAGAAGTGTAGCTTCTGCGACGTGAGCCTCGACTACATCGGGCGCTACGACGCCGCCGGTGCCGAGCTGCTGGTGGACCGCATCGAGGCCATCGTCGCCGAGACCGGCCAGACCGGCTTCCATTTCGTGGATGAAGCCGCCCCGCCCAAGGTGCTCAAGGCCCTCGCCGAAGAGCTGGCCCGGCGCAACCGGGCGATCTCGTGGTGGGGCAACATCCGCTTCGAGAAGTCCTTCAGCCCCGAACTGTGCCAACAGCTCGCCGACAGCGGCTGCATCGCCATCTCCGGCGGGCTGGAGGTGGCTTCCGACCGCCTGCTCTCGCTGATGAAGAAGGGTGTGTCGGTGGACCAGGTGGCGCGCGTCACCAAGGGCTTCAGCGACGCCGGCATCCTGGTGCATGCCTACCTGATGTACGGCTTCCCCACCCAGACCGTGCAGGACACCGTGGATGCGCTGGAATACGTGCGCCAGCTGTTCGACGCCGGCTGCATCCAGTCCGGCTTCTTCCACCGCTTCGTGTGCACGGTGCATTCACCGGTGGGACAGAACCCCGCGGAATACGGCGTCCGCCTCAAGCCCCTGCCGCCGATCAGCTTCGCCAAGAACGACGTCGGCTTCATCGACCCCACCGGGGTGGACCACGACGCCCTCGGCGTAGCCCTCAACAAGGCCCTCTACAACTACATGCACGGCATCGGCCTGGACCAGGACGTGCGCAGCTGGTTCGGTACAAAGGTGCCCCGCCCGCGCGTCCCGAAGAACTTCATCGCCCGCGCGCTGGGGTATTGACGCGCCCCGGGCCCCGCCGCCGGCTGGCCAGCCATCCCAGGCCGGCGCCCAGCAGGCAGGCCAGCGCCCCCGGCTCGGGCACCGTCGTGGCAACGAGGCTGTAGGTGAAGGACTCGAAGCCGTTCAGCGGCGACTGCCCGGTCAGGATCAGGGTCTGACCATCGAAGTCTCCTTCATAGGTGTTGTGGAAGAGGCTCCAGCCCACGCACACCCCCGGGAAGAACACGCAGGCATCGTCGCTGCCGCTGACATGCGTGCCGGCCACCACCCCGGCGAAATCCGGGAACACGAAACCCAGGGCCGCCGCCCCCCCGGCATCGACGACCGCCGAATCGAAGTGGATCAGGGTCATGTCGATGACGTTCGCCGGATCAAAGGGCGAGGGCAGGAAGATCGCCTCCCGGACCACCTCGAAATGGCCCGACAATGAAAAGACCTGCGATGGGGTCGGCACGGAACACTGACCGGACAGATCGCAGATCGGAGGCGCAGTCGAGATGAAGCTCACGGAACTCCGCCCCGGATCGATACGGACCTCGACGGCAGAGGCCGGCGCGCCCAGGGCAAGAAACGTCGATGCAAGCGTGAGCTGGCCAAGCAGGGCAGAGCAACGCGGGGAGATCAGGGATGACATCAGGGGCATATCCATCAGGGGTATGAGCTTTACGCTCGCAGGCAGGGGCTGAACGCAAGATCCCGCCCAGCAATCACCCAAAGGGCATAAATGTATCATGCATTTTGCAAATCCCGGAGCGAACCGGCCACCCGATCCCCTCCCCGGCATGACCGGGCCACGAGATGCCCCTTTAGAATGTCGGCTTTGACCCACAGCCTCCTGCCATGAAGATCAACCTCCTCCCCATCGGCGCCCGCTTCGAATACGAAGGCCAGATCTACACCAAGACCGGCCCCATCACCGCCACCGCCGAGAAGGGCGGCCAGCGCATGATCCCGCGCCACGCGGCGCTGCGCCCGGTGGATGGCTACTCCCCTCCCCCGTCGGACACCGGCACCCGCAAACTCGACGAAAAAGCCGTCCTCGAAGCCTTCGAGACCTACCATGCCATCGCCTTGCGGCTGGCCGAAGGGCTGGGCAAGGCAGAGCTGGAGCAGGCGCGGACGAAGTTCCTGGCGGTGCTGGCGAGCGGACGCGGAACCCTGGCGTGAAGAACGGGACTCAGTCCGTCCTCATCCTTTCGCTGCACGTTCAATGCGTTCCTTCAGATCCTCTGGACAGGATGCACGAAAGGGGCACTCCCTTCATCACACCTCCAGGGAGAAGCCCTCTGGCGGTTACCGGTGCCGAAGCTCATCCCAGTGCAGGTTAGACGCAAAAAAGGCCGGAACCCTTGATTTCTCTGGGCTTGCCGGCCTGCTTTGGACTTCTTCGGAACAGTAATTGGTGCCTTGGGCGAGACTCGAACTCGCACGTCTTGCGACACTACCCCCTCAAGATAGCGTGTCTACCAATTTCACCACCAAGGCATTCTTGCGTCTGACGGCTTCCACTCGGGACACCGTGCTTCCATTGAAGCTGAGACGCAGAAGGGTGCGCATTTTAGCCGAATCTGCGCCAAGGTCAACCCGTTTCAGGCGTAAAGCGGGCCGGACTCAGGCTGCGCCGTTGGGATTGCGGTGTGCCCAGCCGGTCATGCGCTTCTCGACGAGGGCGAAGAGTTCATACATCACCACGCCCATCACGCCGATGACGATCAGGCCGGCAAAGACCAGGGGCATGTTCATGGACGAGCTGGCGGACATCATCAGGTAGCCGATCCCCAGGTTGGAGGCCACCGTCTCGGCGATCACCGAGCCGACGAAGGCCAGGGTGATGGCGACCTTCAGGGACGCAAAGAAATAGGGCATGGCCCGTGGCAGACCGACCTTGCCGAGGATGTCGAGGCGCGAGGCGCCCAGCGAGCGCAGCACGTCCTCCAGCTCGGGCTCCAGGGTGGCCAGGCCGGTGGCGACGTTGACCACCACCGGGAAGAAGGAGATCAGGAAGGCGGTGAGGATGGCCGGCACGGTACCGATGCCGAACCACACCACCAGCACCGGCACGAAGGCCACCTTGGGGATGGAGTTGAAGCCCACCAGCAGCGGGTACATGGCCCGGTAGAGCAGCGGCGAGGAGCCCACCGCCATGCCGATCAGCAGGCCCACCACCACCGCGATGGCGAAACCGGCCAGGGTGGTGAGGAAGGTCTGGGTGGCGTGCATCATGATCGGCTCGAACTGCTCGACGCCCACCTTCCACACCGCGCTGGGCGCCGGCAGCAGGAATTCGGGGATGTCAAAGCCGAGACAGATCAGCTCCCACAGCAGGAACATGGCCGCCACCACCAGCCAGGGCGCGGCTTTCACGAGATTGGGTTGCATCGGATCAGTCCTTTCAGGTGGCGCGCACGCGGCCGATGTGTTCGCGCAGCTCATGCACGTAGCCGGCGAAGGCGTCGGTATAGGTCACGTCCAGGTCGCGGGGACGCGGCAGCTCGATTTCGCGGCGGACCAGGATGCGCCCGGGGCGCTTGCTCATCACGTACACCGTATCGGCGAGGAAGACCGCCTCGCGCAGGTCGTGGGTGACCAAGATCACCGTGAAGGGCTGCAGCTGCCACAGATCGCGCAACATGCACCACAGCTCCTCGCGGGTGAAGGCGTCGAGAGCGCCGAAGGGCTCGTCGAGCATCAGCAGGCGGGGCTGGTGGATCAGCGCCCGGCAGATGGAGGCGCGCTGCTGCATGCCGCCGGACAGCTCCCAGGGGAACTTGTCCTCGAAGCCGGCCAGGCCGACCCGGGCCAGCAACTGGCGCGCTTCCGCCTCGTAGCGGCTGCGCTCCTTCTTGAGGGTGGAGCGGTAGGGCTCGACGATCTCGAGCGGCAGCATCACGTTGTCCAGGGTGGTGCGCCAGGGCAGCAGGTTGGCGTTCTGGAAGGCCATGCCGACGATCTTCAATGGCCCGCCGACCTGGCGGCCATCCACGTACACATAGCCGCCGGACGGCATGCGCAGGCCGGAGATGAGCTTCATGAGGGTGGACTTGCCGCAGCCGGAGGGGCCGACCACCGCCACGAACTCACCCTCGCGGACATCCAGGCTGACATCCTCGATGGCCAGCGCACCACCGGGCGCATAGGCGAGATCGACGTTCTCGAATTTGACGAAGGACATGGGCGCTCCCGGGCCGCCTTACAGGCTGCGCTCTGCCTTGGCGGGCAGGAAGGCCGGGTTGAAGAGTTCCGCAGCGGACGGCACCTTGGGCAGCGCGTAGGCTTCCGCCGTCTCGGCCATGGAGCGCTTGAGGCGTTCCGGGGTCACCGCCCCCAGGCCGATCTGCTTCACCTCCGGCGTCACCACGCTGGACTCGAGCGCCAGCTTGAGGCGGCGGGTTTCCAGGGGCACATCGATCAGCGGGTCGCGTTCCTTCACGGACGGAATGGCGGCCTCGGGCTTGGCGATGGTTTCCTTGAGAGCCTTGTTGAAGGCGCGCAGGAAGCCCTCCACCGCCTTGGGCTTCTCGGCGATCAGCTTGGGGCTGGCGATGATGGCATTGCCGTAGAGCTCCACGCCGTGGTCGGGGTAACGCAGGGCGACGATGTCGGCCGGCTTCACGCCGCGGGCTTCCAGGTTGAGCAGGCTGGTGAAGTAGAAGCCGGTGATGCCGTCCACGTCCCCCCGGGCCAGCAGGGTTTCGCGGATGGCCGGATCCACCGACTGCCACTTCACCGCATCCACCACCAGCCCGTTGGACTTGGCAAAGGCCGGCCAGGCCTTGCGGCCGGCGTCGAAGATGGGCGCGGCAAGCGTCTTGCCCGCCAGGTCGGCCGGCTTGGTGACGCCGCTCTTCTTGAGCACGAAGACCGCCGCCGGGGTGGCGTTGTAGACCATGTAGACCGCCTGGATCCTGGAGCCCGGTGTTTTGGCGTCGTATTCCACCAGCGCATTGAAGTCGGCGAAGCCCATTTCGTAGGCCCCGGTGGCGACCCGGGTCACCGCACCGGCCGAGCCGTTGCCCGCGTCGATGGTCACATCGAGGCCCTCGGCAGCAAAGTAACCTTTGCTCTTGGCCAGCAGGAAGGGCGCAGCCGGGCCTTCGAAGCGCCAGTCGAGGGTGAACTTCAGCTTGACCGGTTCTTCCGCGACAACCGGCGAGGACAGGAAAGGAATGGCGGCGGCGGCAAGACCGGCGGCAAGCAACAGGCGGCGGGAAGCGCTGAAGGGGTGAGGCATGACGGAAGACTCCAGGAGATGAGGGGCGAAAGCCGCAGGTGGGCTGAACACCTGCTTCGCAACCTCCGTGCCAGAGTTCAAGTCATTGTTTTATATGTTGATATTTATGACATTACGCAACAGTGCCAGCACCGGACGGGAAAACCCGCGGTATCCGGCCCGATCAGGCATGAAAATACGCACCCGGGTGGTGCGGGCGACGCTTCCATGCACCCCGCCCGTGCATGCAAAAAACATATACCAATACGTAAAGAGTGTTTATTTTCAAATGGATATACCACCATATGAGTATATCCATTTGGTGATGAAGGATATCGCCAACCCGGAACCACGCTCCTGCTAGATTCGGTTCCATGGCTGTGCCGTGACTTGCTGCGCGGCACCCCGACCGATACTTGCATCGACCAATCAGGAGCTCACCATGAAGTTCTCGCAGAAGAAGTGTCTCGCCGCAGCCACGCTGGCTGTGTCCGCCCTTGCCGCACAGTCCGGTACGGCCCATGCAGCCACCTGGAGCGACACCTCCATCGGCTATCGCTGGGGAGCGAACTTCGCCGAACCCTTCGGCAGAAACGACATTTCCAAGAGCATCGTCAACCTCACCCACGCGAGCGGCTACAAGTACGGCACCAACTTCCTGAACGCCGACGTGCTGATGGCCGACAGCAAGGATCCATCCGCCCCGGGCTCCAAGTCGGGCTCCCAGGAGATCTACATCGTCTACCGCCATACCCTCGATCTGGGCAAGGTGACCGGCAACGACTTCAAGTTCGGCCCGGTGCGCGGCCTCGGCCTGACTGCCGGCTTCGATGTGAACACAAAGAACGACGCCGGCTACAACTCCAAGAAACGCATGATCGTGGCCGGCCCCACGCTGATGATGGATGTGCCGGGCTTCCTCAACGTGGGCCTCTACTACCTGTGGGAAAGCAACGCCCCCTACAGCAAGTTCAGCCACACCCAGACCGACCGCTACAGCTACGATCCGCACCCCATGCTCAACCTGGCCTGGGGCATCCCCTTCAACCTGGGTCCGGTGCCGCTGTCCTTCGAGGGTTTCGCCAATTTCATCGCCGCCAAGGGCAAGAATGAATTTGGTGGCAACACGGCGGCCGAAACCAATATCGACATGCAGGTCATGTACGACGTGAGCCCGCACCTGGGCGCCGCCCCGAAGACCTTCAAGGCCGGCCTGGAATACCAGTACTGGCGCAACAAGTTCGGCAACAATCACAATGGTCCGGCCGGCGACGGAGCCTTCGCCAAGACCACCATGATCCGCGTCGAGTATCACTTCTGAGCATTTCGCCAAGACGTTAAAAAGCCGGCCCGACTTACGTCGGGCCGGCTTTCTCCTTTGCGGGAGCGGAAATCAGCGGGCGGGCGCCAGCTCCGGCTGAATCGCCGGCAGTTCCGGCACCACAACCACCTCGTCTTCCAGCTTGCCGTCGAGGGCCAGGGCCATGCGATCCCGGTCCAGTTCCTTCTCCGAGGCAGACACCACCACGGTGGCCACCGCGTTGCCGATGATGTTGGTCAGGGCACGGGCCTCGCTCATGAAGCGGTCGATACCGAGGATCAGGGCCATGCCGGCCACCGGGATGGTGGGCACCACAGCCAGGGTCGAGGCCAGGGTGATGAAGCCGGCGCCGGTGATGCCGCTGGCGCCCTTGGAGGTAAGCATCGCCACTACCAGGATGGTCAGCTCCTGGGTCAAGGTCAGTTCGGTGTTGGTGGCCTGGGCGATGAACAGGGCGGCCATGGTCATGTAGATGTTGGTGCCATCCAGATTGAAGGAGTAGCCGGTGGGGACCACCAGGCCGACCACGGAGCGGCCGCAACCCATCTTCTCGAGCTTGGCCATCAGGCGGGGCAGGGCCGACTCGGAGGAGCTGGTGCCCAGCACGATCAGCAGCTCTTCACGGATGTACTTGACGAATTTCCAGATGCTGAAGCCGGTGTAGCGGGCAATCGCACCCAGCACGACAAAGATGAAGAGACCGCAGGTGATGTAGAAGGAGCCCATCAGCTTGGCCATCGGCACCAGGGAGCCGACGCCGTACTTGCCGATGGTGAAGGCCATGGCACCGAAGGCGCCCAGCGGGGCCAGCTTCATGACGGTATTGACGATGCCGAACATCACGTGGGAGATCTGCTCCACGAAGTCGAACACCGGCTTGCCCTTCTCACCCATGGCGGCCAGCGAGAAGCCGAACAGGATGGCCAGCAGCAGCACCTGCAGGATGTCGCCCTTGGCAAACGCATCCACGAAGGTGGAGGGGATGATGTTGAGCACGAACTCGGTGGTGCTCTGAGCGTGGGCCTTGGCCGTGAAGCTCTCGATGGACTTGGCGTCCAGGTGGGTCACGTCGGCGTTGAAGCCGGCACCGGGCTGGGCCACGTTGGCCACCAGCAGACCGATGGCGAGGGCCAGGGTGGAGACGATCTCGAAGTACAGCAGCGCCTTGCCGCCGACCCGGCCGACCTTCTTCATGTCCTGCATGCCGGCAATGCCGTGCACCACGGTGCAGAAGATCACCGGGGCGATGATCATCTTGACCAGCTTGATGAAACCGTCACCCAGGGGCTTCAGGTCCACCCCCAGCTTGGGCTCGAAATACCCCAGCAGCACGCCGCAGGCGATGGCGAACAGCACCTGTACGTAAAGTACCTTGTAAAACGGCTTTTTCATGACGGTTCATCTCCGGTGGTATGTGGCTATGGACTGGAGATTAGGCCCATCACCGGAGCACCGAAATTGTGTGCTCCCCCATTGTGGACGGCCCTATTGTGGAAAGCCGTAACACGGGGAGAAGCAGGAAGACACAGGCTCAGCCGGGCACCTCCACCGCCAGCCGGCGGACCAGCTCGATGCCATACGCATCGATGCGGGCACCCAGCGCAAGCACCTCCACGCCCGTCGCGAGGGCCGCCCGCAGAGCCCGGCCATAGTCGGGATCGATATGATCGGCGGGCCGCACGCCGTCCACGTCGGTGCGTTGCACGCAGAACACCAGCACCGCCCGGTGGCCGGCCGCCACCATGGCCGACATCTCGCGCAGGTGCTTGGCGCCGCGGGTGGTCACCGCATCGGGGAAGTAGCCGATCCGCCCCTCCACCGCCGCCGTGACGTTCTTCACCTCCACGTAGCAGTCCGGGCGCCCTGCGGCCTGCAGCAGCAGGTCGATGCGGCTGCCCTCGCCGTACGTCACCTCGGGACGGATGCCTGTGTAGCCGGCCAGCTCCGGCACCTGGCCGGCCTCGATGGCTTCGCGCACCAGGCCGTTGCTGCGCCCGGTGTGCACGCCCACCGTCACGCCGGGGGCGACTTCGACCAGTTCCCAGGTCCAGGGCAGCTTGCGGGCCGGGTTGTCGGCGGGCGACAGCCACACCCGGCTGCCGGGCTCCTTGCAACCCAGCATGGAACCCGTATTCGGGCAGTGCGCGGTGACGACCCGCCCGTCGGGCAGGCTGACATCGGCCAGGAAGCGCTGGTAGCGCCGCAGCAGCAGGCCTTCCACGAGGGGAACGGTGAATTTCATGGCACGCCCGGACTCAGGCCTCGACCGCCAGCTCGCCGCCCAGGCGGGCCGCCAGCTTGTCGGCGGACAACAGCAGCAACAGGCCGCCGCCCAGCCCGCCATCGGTCTTGACGATGCTGTCCACCAGGCTCGCGCTGCCCTGGAAGAGGCCGGCCACCGGCTGGATCAGGGACACCGGCACCTCCGGGATCTCGCCCAGCTCATCCACCAGCAAGCCCAGCAGCTGGCCGTTGGTGGCCCCCTTGACGATCACGATCTGGCTCGCTGCGCCGTTGGGCGCGCCATTCACGTAGTCGCGCAGATCCACCACCATGATCGGGTCGCCCTCGTACATCACACAGCCCCGCACATGGGCCGGCAAGCCCGGCAGGCTGGTGATGCGCTGCACGTCGATGGACTCGACGATGTCACCGGAGTGCATGCCGTACCAGTTACCGCCGATATGGAAGGTGGCCAGCTCGACGCTCACCTCGTCGGGCTTGCCCTGCAGACGGCTGGCCGCGCTGCGGCGAACCGGCGCGGCATGGGCAACGGCTGCCTCGTCCGCATCGGTCAGGGGAATCAGCATCAGCGCCAGCACGTCATTGCGGTAGGCATCGTCGGGTCCCTTGTATTCCCGGTAGCCCGCCGACATGCGTGCCGCCACGGCATGCAACCGGCCGTCATGGGCGACGATGCCGCTGTAGGACGCGCCGGGCGCCAGGGCGAAACAGGCCTCCGGCAAGGCCAGCGGCGTGCCCGCCGGCAGGCTCGGATCGGAGGCGGCGATCACCCGGCCGTCGCTGCCGGCGAAGATGGCCACGCCCGCATGGGGATCATCCGGCGCCGCCTGCGGCAGGGAGTCGCTGAGCATGGCCGCGAGCTGAGGCGCCGCATCAAAGACAATGGCGATGCCGCCGACCACCTGGTGGGTATGCACCGGGTGGCGCACGGCGGCACCGTAGATGTAGGTGGGCCGCCCCCCGTACAGGGGCGTCGGGGCAAAGGCCGACACGCAATAAGCCTGCGGGTTGTCGAGCATCAGGGTGCGACGCACCCACTCCTCCTCGAGTGTCTGGCCGACCAGGGCCTCACTGTCCGGGCTGGACACCGCCAGCACCGTGCCAACTTCGTCGAACAGGATCAGGTTGGTATACACCGTGTACAGGCTGTTGATGGTGCGCAGGATGGGGCTCAGGCGGCGGGCCGCCTCGGCGCCGGCCATGCCCGCCGCCAGGGCTTCCCGGAAGGCGGTGGTCAGCGCCCACCAGCGGCAGTCGTTGGCCCGCTCGTAGAGGTTGCGGTCCATGATGTCGATGGCCAGCGCGGCCCGCCCGGCACAGTCGCGCAGGATGGTGGACACCACCGTCTCGTGCAGATTGGCGATCGAGCGCTCGAAGATGTCCTTGGTGCGCACGCCGGTGTTGCTGATCTCCCACAGCAGGGTCTTCGAGAAGGACGCGTTGATGCCTTGGGCCGCCTTCCCCTGGCGGCTCTGCCGCACATTGCCGTTCCACACCGCGCGGTTGAGCTCCCTCTGGATCGCGTCGGCCTGCCGCGGGATCAGCTGGAGGGCCTCGGAGAACAGCGCCGGGCTCTCCATCACCTGGGCCAGCACGGGCGCCGGGACGTTCTCCAGGGCCCGCACCGCGGGGGCCTCGAAGGCGTACTCGAGGGGCACCATCACGTGGCCGCGCCAGCCGGGGCCGAAGTAGCCCTGGTAGCCCCGCGTCGCCCGGGTGGCGGCCATGTATTCGCGTCCGGCAAAGCGGATGATGCGGCAGGACGAATCGTCGCAGGTCTCAAGCGGTGCCCCGACCGGGACCTGCCAGGGGTCGCTGGAGGCCAGCACCCGGCCGGCGTCGTCGAGCACGGTGATCACGCTCCAGTCGTCGCCGGCGCGCAGGTTGCGGAAGATTCCCTCGCATTCGTTGGCAAAGCGGAACACCAGGCACAGCACCCCCGCCGCCCCGCCACCACCGGGCGGGCAGACGCGCCAGGCGTAGATCAGGGCCGGGCCGGCGCCGGGCTGCAGGTCGGTGGGGCCGTAGCGCTCCACGTAGGCGGCATCGGCGGTCAGCGCCTCGCGGATCAGCGGATCAGCGGAATGTTCAACCGGGTGGGCCTCGTCCAGCTGGCACAGCACGCTGCCATGGCGGTCGAGGAGCAGGATGTCCGAATACACCGAGTACTTGGCCACGTATTCCTGGAAGCGCGCCAGGATGCGCTGGCGGTCGCTCACCTGGCCGGCGCTGGCCGCTTCCACAAAGGCACACAGATCGCTGTCGGTGGCCAGGAAGCCAATGTCGGCGGTACGCTCGAAGAGGTTGCGGATCAGGATGTCGATGCTCACCTGGGCCCGCGAGCCCAGGTCTTCAGCCACCTTGCGGCGCGACTCGGTGGCCAGGCTGTTGAGCAGGGTGCCGGTGAGCTGGGCGAAGGCCGCCCGCATGCCGGTGATCTCGGTGCCGGTGCCCGACAGCTGGCCGAGCACCGTCAGGTTGTCCCACACCGCCTGGAGCGACTGCAGGGACTCCCGGTAGGTTTCCACCTCGACCATATGGCGGACGATGCGCGCCAGGTCGCCATCGAAATCCACGCCCTTCCAGCTTGCCATTGTTCGGTTCTCCATCGGGAATACAAGGTCAGCAAAACATTACGGCGGGCACCCTTCGAGGTTTAGTCTCCGGAAAAAATAATTTCTGCAGCGCAACAATTCAACCGGTGCGCCTCCCCGGCAAGGGCGCATCGCCGTATCATGCGGACAAGATCCAGACGGAATGCGGCTCTCGGGCCCATACCGCGCTGCCGCCACCTGCCATCCACCAAGACGAGCCATGCGCGAATCCAGCTCCGCAGCAGCTTCCAAATTGCCCGACTACCTGCGGGACACCTACACCTGGGCCTACCTGGATCACCGGACCGTGCCCTGGCTGGACAGCCCGGTGGTGGTGTCCGCCATTCTGTGGGGTAATGCCTCGCGGCTGATGAACCGGGCCGTGGCGGAATTCGAGCCGGGCCAGCGTGTCCTGCAGGCCGCCGCGGTGTATGGCGATTTTTCCCAGCGGCTGGCGCGCCGGCTGGGCGACAGCGGCCAACTGACAGTGCTCGACGTAGCCCCGATCCAGATCGCCAACACCCGGCGCAAGCTGGCCGGCTGGCCCCACGCCAGCGCCCACGTGGCCGACCTGGCCGAGCCGGTGGGCGAAGTCTTCAACGCGGTGTGCTGCTTCTTCCTGCTCCACGAAGTACCGTCCCACGCCCGCCGCCTCATCGTCAGCAACCTCCTCGACGCGGTGGAACCGGGCGGCCGGATCGTCTTCGTGGACTACCACCAGCCGCGCTGGTGGCACCCCATGCGGCCGGTGATGGCCATGGTCTTCCGCTACCTGGAGCCCTTCGCCAACTCCCTGCTGGCCGACTCCATCGACCGCCTGGTGCCGGAATGCGCCGCCTTCGAATGGCACAAGGAAACCTACTTCGGCGGCCTGTACCAGAAGGTGGTCGGCGTACGCCGCAGTGCCTGAGGGACAGGCAGGAGCGGGCTCAGCCGCTCGCGGACTCCGATCCTGCGGGCGGCTGAAGAGGGTGTTGTACAGCTTGTCTTGGTGGTCACACTGCGTTTGTGCCTTTGCTGGCCGGCTTTCCGTTGTTTTACGTTGGATTGGCCGGGAATTCGCCCCGGCGGGCGACCCCTTTCTTTGCGTCGCCAAAGAAAGGGGGAAAGAAAGGCGACCCGGCTTCCCCGGTCGTCCGCTGCGCGGACGACTCCCCTGCGCTGCTCGCATCGGGCGGCCGACGCGGAACTCGTCGGCTGCGCCTCCTCAAACAGCCGCGCCGGAAAGCCCCGCCCGCTGCTGCGCTGCTCGGCGGGTCAGAACGGGCTTTCAGCAAGCACCGAGCCTCTGCGGAAAGACCGGTGGCTGCGAGACGCTGGGGTTTTGCTTGTGCGTTGATCATCAAGCTCTGCTTCAGCAAACGCGCGGTGTTTGCGAAAAGCCCGTTCCGACCCGCCGAGCAGCGGAACGGCAGGCGGGGAAGTCCGGCGCGGCTGTCTGAGCCCGCAGGGCGAGTTCCGCGCCGGCCGCCTGCCGTGAGCAGCGCAGGGGAGTCATTCGCGTAAGCGAATGACCGGGGAGGCGGGTCGCCTTCTTTGCCTTCTTTCTTGGCGAAGCAAGAAAGAAGGTCGCCCGCCGGGGCGAATTCCCGGCCAATTCAAGGCGGAAAAAATGAAAGCCGCCCAGTAAAGGCACACCAGCTCGAACACAAAGTGCTGACCGCATTCCCCCACAGCCCTCGGCGAGGATCTCCACCGCCTCTTTTTTGATCGCCAGCGACGCAGCGATCAGCCTCGTCGCCCTGAAAAAGGGCGATCGAGGGTCGACGTCGATGCTCCGGGAGCCGACGGCGGGCCTCCGCAGGTCTCCTGGGGCCCTGCAACGCCCCTGCATCCCTCAGCCCAGCCGGTCGAGGCAGGCCGCGATGGCGGGCAGGCCTTCGCGGATGGCGGCGGGGCCGGGTGCCAGCAGGATCGCCGACTTGATCTCGTAGACGTGCCCGTCGCGCACTGCCGGCACCGCGTCCCAGCCCGGGCGGGCGGTGACGTGGCCGGGCTGGAAGTGCTTGCCGCACCAGGAGCCGATGACCAGCTCGGGCGCCCGCGGAATCACCACCGCAGGGTCGGCCAGGATGCGGTCGCGGGCATTGGGATGCACCGACAGCTCACCGAAGCAGTCCTCGCCGCCGGCGATCCCGATCAGCTCCGAGACCCAGCGGATGCCGGTGATCAACGGCTCGTTCCACTCCTCGAAGTACACCCACGGACGGCGCCCCAGGCGGGCGACCCGAGCCTCGCCCTCGGCACGGATCCGGGCGATGCTCTGCTCCAGCCCGGCCACCAGCGCCAGCGCCCGGGCTTCGGCCCCCACCAGGCGGCCGACGGTTTCGATCATGGCCAGGATGCCATCGACGCTGCGGTGGTTGAACACATGCACGGCCACGCCGGCCTTGACCAGGTCACGGGCAATCTCGCCCTGCAGATCGGAAAAGGCCAGCACCAGATCCGGCTCGACGGCCAGGATGCGCTCGATCTTCGCGCTGGAGAAGCCGCTGACCTTGGGCTTCTCCTTGCGGGCCCGCGGCGGGTGGGTGGTGAAGCCGGAGATGCCGGCGATGCGCGCCTCCTCGCCCAGCAGGTAGAGCACTTCGACCGTTTCGGTGGACAGGCAGACGATGCGCCGGGGCAGACGGGACATGGCGGTTCTCTATCGGAAGATCAGCGGGGTCAGTGGGGTCAGTGGGATCAGCGGGATCAGCGGGGGAAGGGGGCCGGGCAGGCGCTCCGCTCGAGCGCCGGGTTGCACAGCTGCACCTTGGCCAGGAAGGCTTCGGCGGCCTCGCGGGGTTGGCGGCTGGCGCGGCGCACGGCCTCCGCCGAATCGGACGGCAGACGCCAGGCCCGCTGCACCACGTAGAGCCAGTCGGGGCCTTCGATGGCCTTGACCACCGCCATCTCGGCGTAATTGGTGCCGGGCACCTGCGGGCACAGCAGGTAGGTGCCCGCCACCACGCCGTGGGACGCATTGCTGCCCGGCGGCTGGAGATCCACCTCGCCGGCGGGCACGCCGCAGCGAGCAGCCCGCGCCTTCTGCATGCCCTCCAGCAGCGCCACGGCCTGACCGTTGCCGCTCACCCGGGGAAGGCCCTGCACCGACACCAGCTGGGTCCAGTCCTGCAGGGTTTCACCCAAGGGCGCGAAATCCGCCAACCAGCCCCGGCCATCGCTGCGATTGGCCACCGGCAGCGTATCGGGCGGCAGCGGCAGATTGAGCCAGCGCGCCTTGCCGCCGGCCTCCTCGGCACGCCGGGCCTCGGCCAGCTCGCGCAGGCGCCGGTAGGGCGGGTCCAGCTCGGCCTGGAAGTCGGCGCCCTTGGCATCGACCACCACCAGCCGCGACGCCCCTTTCTCGAAACGGTACCACACGTCATAACGCAGGGCCTTGCCGCAGGCTTCGACCTCCCATGACTCCAGCGCGTGGTGGGTCGGCCGGGCACCGCCCTCGATGAGGTCCGGCGCCGCCTGAACGGTGTCGATGACCCGCAGCTCCCGGCAGGCCGGCGTGGCACGCTCCTGCAGGCCCTTGATCCAGTCGATCACCTTGCCCTGGGCGGCGGCCGGCCGCCAGGCGCCGGCAAACCCGGGCACCTGACGCTGGTCGGCCGGGATCGCCGCCACCTGGCCGATGCGCGTCAGCGTCTCGCCGGGCAAGGGGCCCGCCTCGGCGGCAGCGCCAGGCAGGGCCAGGGCAAGCAGCAGCAGGGACAGACCCGGCCCGCGCCTCATCGCCGCTCCCGGGCTTCTTCGAGCTGGCCGCAGAGGCGCTCGGCGCCATCCAGGATGCGCGGCGTGTGGCGCTGGATCTGGTCCGGCGGGATGAAGAAGAGGTTGCCGCGGGCCACCGCCGGCAGCTTGGTCCATTTGCGCCAGTCATCCAGCCACTCCGGGCGCGCCTCGCCCATCCCGCTGGCCACGATGGCCTCGGGCTGGGCCGCCAGCACGGCCTCCACGTCGATGGCCGGGGCCAGCACCGGCAGCTTGGCAAAGACGTTCTCGCCGCCGCACAGGCGCATCACGTCGGCGATCAGGTGCTCGCCGTTGATGGTCATCAGGGGACGGTTCCAGATCTCGTAGAAGGTGCGCACCTTGGGCCGCGCCGAGTACCGGGCGGCCAGCGCCGCGTAACGCTCGCGGAAGGCCTTGGCGGCTGGCTCGGCGACAGCCTCGGTGCCGGCAAGGCGGCCGAACTGGGACAGGCTGCGGGCCACGTCGTCGATCTTGCGTGGCTCGTTGATGAAGACCGGGATGCCCAGCCCGCGCAGCTTGTCGAGGTGGGCGTCGCGGTTGCCGCTCTTCCAGGCCACCACCAGGTCGGGCTTGAGGGCCACCACCTTTTCCATGTCCACCGCGGTGTAGCTGCCGACCCGCGCCACCTTCTTCGCGGCCTCCGGGTAGTCGCTGTACTGCACCGCCCCGACCACCCGCTCGCCCGCGCCGGCCGCATACAGCAGCTCGGTGACATGGGGCGCCAGGCTGACGATGCGGCGGGCCGGCTGGGCAAGGTGGACGGGCTTCCCCTGGTCGTCGGTCAGGTCCACATCGGCCCGGGCAAGGCCACTGAAAACAAGAAGGCTGAAGGCGAGGTGGCGCAGGCGCATGGAAGGCTGTCTCACAGTCGGGCGAGGGCCGCCTGCAGGCGGCTCCATTCGGTTTCGGAACCCGGCAGGCCAAAGCGCAGGCCGGCGGGGGAGGTAAACAGGCGGGTCAGGATGCCCTGCTCCGCCAGGCGCGCGTGGATGTCCGCGGCGGCGGGCGTTGGACGCCACTGGAACAGGGCCGTTCCCGCTCCGCCGGTCAGGCCGTGGCGGTCCAGCAGGGCCGCCAGGCGCCGACTTCCGGCCTGTAGCTGCTCCCGCGCGGCGGCCTGCCAGGCCCGGTCGGCGAGGGCCACGGTGGCCACCACCCGGGCCGGGCCGGAGATCGGCCATGGCCCCAGGCGTTCAGCCAGTGCCGCCAGCAGCTCCGGTTCGGCAAAGACAAAGCCGACCCGCGCCCCGGCCAGGCCGAAGAACTTGCCCAGCGAACGTAGCACCACCAGGCCGGGCGTGCCGGCCAGGGGCACCAGGCTGTCAGCGGGCTCGGCATCGAGGAAGGCTTCGTCAACGATCAGGCGGCCACCACGGGCCGCCAGGCGGGCCCGCCAGTCGAGCAGCTGCTCGCGGGGGAAACGCTGGCCGTCAGGGTTGTTGGGCTGCACCAGCAGCACGGTGTCTGCGTCCGTCACCGCCGCATCCATCCCGGCGGCGGGCAGCGCGACGAGCTGATGATCACGCCAGGCGTGGGGATGCTCGGCGTAGGTGGGCGCGAGGGTCAGCACCCGCCCCGCCGAAAAGCAGGCCGGCAGAGCCTGGATCGCCGCCTGGGAGCCCGCCACCGGCAGCAGCAGCGGGCTGCCATAGAAGGCCGCAGCCGCCTCGGCCAGGCCGTCGTCGTCCTCCGGCAGGCGCTGCCAGGCCTCGGCCGGCACGGCCGGCAGCGGGCAGGCGAAGGGGTTGATGCCGGTGGACAGATCCACCCAGTCGGCCAGCGGAATGGCGTACTGCTGCGCCGCCCGGCGCAGTCGCCCGCCGTGCTCAAGCATGGATGAAGGCGCTCGCCGCAGCCACCGCCAGCAACCACAGCCAGACGCTGTTATTGACCAGCGCCAGGGCCTTGTCGATGTCGCCAGCCTTGGCCGGGGCACCCTCGCCCAGCGGCGGACGGGTTTCCAGGCGGCCGTGGTAGACCGCCGGGCCGCCGAGGCAGACGTCCAGCGCCCCGGCGCCGGAAGCCATCACCGGGCCGGCATTGGGGCTGTCCCAGGCCGGCGCCTGGGTGCGCCAGCAGTGCAGGGCCCGCGCGGTGTGGCCAAGCAGGGCGTAGCTGAGCGCCGTGAGGCGGGCCGGGATGAAGTTGAGCACGTCATCGATGCGCGCCGCGGCCCAGCCGAAGCGCAGGTAACGCTCGGTGCGGTAGCCCCACATCGCATCCAGGGTGTTGGCCAGGCGGAACAGCAGCGCCCCCGGCCCACCCAGCAGGGCGAACCACAGCAGGGCCCCGAAGATGGCGTCGTTGCCGTTCTCCAACACCGACTCGACGGTGGCCTTGGCCACGCCGGATTCATCCAGGCCGGCGGTATCCCGCGAGACGATCCAGGACAGGCGCTCCCGCGCACCGGCCAGGTCGCCGGCGGCCAGCGGCACGGCTACCGCCCGGGCATGCTCGGCCAGGCTGCGCTTGCCGAGGGCGAAGTACAGCAGGCCCACATCCAGCGCCAGAGCCAACCAGCCGCCCTCCGCATGCACGGAGCCGGCCAGCGCCACCCAGGGCAATACGGCGACGCTCCAGGCCAGCAGGCCCGCCGCCCGATTGCTGCCGAGGCGCCGCAGCAGGCGTTCGACGGCTGCCGCATAGCGGCCAAAGCCCACCAGTGGATGGAAGCGCCGGGGTTCGCCCAGCAGGCGGTCGAGAAGCAGGCCGAGGGCCATGGGCATGGCGATCGGGAACAGGGCGGCGAGAAGCAGGACGAGCATGGGATAATCAGAAACTTTTTTGCACCCTGGATTGTAAGTCATGCGTCAAGCCCGCACCCTGATGGTTCAGGGCACCACCTCCGATGCCGGCAAGAGCACCCTGGTCGCCGGCCTGGCCCGCCTGCTCAAGCGGCGCGGCGTGCAGGTGGCCCCCTTCAAGCCGCAGAACATGGCGCTCAACTCCGCGGTGACGGTGGACGGTGGCGAAATCGGCCGCGCCCAGGCCCTGCAGGCGATTGCCGCCGGCCTCGAACCGCACACCGACATGAACCCGGTGCTGCTCAAGCCCTCCAGCGACATCGGCGCCCAGGTCATCATCCACGGCCACCCCGTGGCCAACCTGTCGGCGCGGGACTACCACGACTACAAGCCCCGGGCGATGGCCGCCGTGCTCGAGAGCTACGGCCGCCTGGCCGACGCCTACGAGGCCGTGCTCGTCGAAGGCGCCGGCAGCCCGGCCGAGATCAACCTGCGCGACCGGGACATCGCCAACATGGGCTTCGCCGAGGAGGTGGACTGCCCGGTGATCCTGGTCGCCGACATCGACCGCGGCGGCGTCTTCGCCCACCTTGTAGGCACCCTGGAGCTGCTCTCCCCCTCCGAGCAGGCCCGCGTGAAGGGTTTTGTGATCAATCGCTTCCGCGGCGACATCGGCCTGCTGCAGTCGGGCCTGGACTGGCTGGAGGCACGCACCGGGCGCCCGGTGCTGGGCGTACTGCCCTATCTGCACGGCCTGTTCCTCGACGCCGAGGACGCCCTCGCCGACGCCCGCGCCGAGAAAGGCGAGGCCCGCCTGCGGGTGGTCGCCCCGGTGTATCCGCGCATTTCAAACCACACCGACCTGGACGCCCTGCGCCTGCACCCCCAGGTGGACTTCAGCTGGGTCGGCCCCGGCCAGGCCATCCCGCCCGCCGACCTGATCGTGCTGCCCGGCTCCAAGGCCGTCCAGGCCGACCTGGCCTGGCTGCGCGCCCAGGGCTGGGACGAGGCCCTCCGGCGCCACCTGCGCTACGGCGGCAAGCTGGTTGCCATCTGCGGCGGCTACCAGATGCTGGGCCGCCAGCTGCACGACCCCCTGGGCCTCGAAGGCCGCCCCGCCAGCGTCGCCGGCCTGGGCCTGATCGACGCCGAAACCGTGCTGGAAGCCGAGAAACAGCTGGTCAACGTCACCGGCACCCTCCAGCTGCCCGGCCAGCCGACCGTCCAGGGCTACGAGATCCACATGGGAGTCACCCGCGGCCCGGCCCTGGAACAGCCCAGCGCCCTGCTCGGCAGCACTCTACGGGCCGACGGCGTGCTGAGCGCAGACGGGCAGATCCTCGGCACCTATGTGCATGGCGTGTTCGACCACCCGGACGCCCTGGCCGCCCTGCTCGCCTGGGCCGGTGTTAACGACGCAGTCCGGGTCGACCTGTCCGCCCGCCGCGAAGCCGACCTCGACCGCCTCGCCGACAGCCTGGAAACCAGCCTGCACCTGGATCGGCTGGCCGACTGCTTCGGTCCCGGCGCGGCCTCCAGCGCCTTGCGGACGTCATCTGCCACCGGGCTCCCTTGACCGCACCCCCTGCCCCTCTCTAACATTCCCGCATGGACGCAGAACTCGCCTCACTCGAACAAAAGCTCGAACAACTGATCAGCCGCCACGCTTCCGAGCAGGCGCGGCTGCACGGCCAATTCACCGCAGCCCAGGCAGACAAGCGCCAGCTGCAGGAACAGGTCGACGCCCTCGAAAACGCTAACCGCGAACTCAACGACAAGCTCGGACTGGTCGGCAGCCGCCTCGAAGCGCTGCTCGCCCGCATCCCGGAGGCCTGAGATGGAACACCTCGACATCAAGCTGCTGGGGCGCGAGTACCGGGTCGCCTGCAAACCCGAAGAGAAGGACGCCCTGCTCGCCGCGGTGACCTACCTCGACGAAAAAATGCGCGATCTCGCCGGCAAGACCAACTCGGCCGGCGAACGGCTGGCGGTCATGACGGCCCTCAACATCACTCACGAATTTCTGCAATTTCAGCGTGCCGGCGGGTTTGACATCCCCACGCTCAAGCGTAGAATCGAACGCATCAACGGTCGACTCGACGGTGCCCTGGCAGAGCAGGAAACGCTCTTCTGAACAACCCCAGGAACACCCCGGAGTCACCGGGCAACACAGGTTTCAGTTAATCCCCTGCGGTGTTGGTCAAGGCTTAAGACTCCTTGAACCAATGTCTACGTGACATGGGTCGCTGACCATTGAAACCGCTGGTGTGCGCGCTCCTCGTCGAGTGTGCCTGATGCGGAAGGGATGCGGCCCCCCTGAACTCCGGTTCAGGATGAAGGCCTGACGGCATGCGCGGGGGACCCAACAAGCAAAAGGCGCAGACCACGGTCTGCGCCTTTTGCTTTGTGCCTTTTTCTTTGTTCTTCTGCCTTGCTGCTCCTGCCCTTGCATCGGCCCGCAGACTCGCAGACCGCTCACAAGCCTGCCAGGGAGCCGCAGCTCCCCCGGCAATGTCCCACACTCAGTCCGGAGCCTTGAAGCCCGCGCCAGCCTTGTTGGCCAGGAAGGCCACTGCACGCTTCAGCTCGTTGTCGGTCAGGTCGGCTGCGCCGCCCTTCGGAGGCATGGCGTTCTTGCCGGCAGCAGCCGACTTCACCAGGCCATCGTAACCCTGGGCCAGACGCGGAGCCCAGGCACCCTTGTCACCCGCCTTCGGCGCACCGGCAGCGCCGCTCTCATGACAGGCGCCACACACGGAGGTGTAGATCTGCTCGCCCGTACGGCTACCCGGCGCGGCAGCCGGCGCGGCCTGCAGCGAAACACTGGCTACCGGCTGGGTCAGCTTGGCTGCCAGTTCTTCGTCAACAGCCGCCTTCTTGCCACAGCCCACAAGCTGAGTCGCCAGGGCCGCCACACCGACAGAAAGCGCAATCCGCGCAAAGGAACGGACGGGGGAACTACGAAAATCCGACATTCTGAATTCCTCGAGTACGGGCTAAATGGGGTAAAACATTAATTATAGCGGGGCTATTCATCTTCTGTCAGGCAAAGCATGGACTCCTGCATCGATTCGCGCTATCCTGCGCCCCACGCAACGCATCAAGAAGCAAGAAGCACCGCGCGCCCGTAGCTCAGCTGGATAGAGTACTGCCCTCCGAAGGCAGGGGTCACACGTTCGAATCGTGTCGGGCGCGCCAAACAAATCAATGGGTTAGATCTTGAGGATCTAGCCCATTTTTGTTTTGTGCCTACGCCGTGCCCATCCTGTGCCCATGCCGTGCCCTACGCTCCGGCAGCTTTTCCCCCGAGGCACGGTTTTGAGTTCTGCTTTCCGTGCCTTCGTTTTCACGAAGCCGAGTCGTCAGGCATTCGCTCAAACAGATCCCCCACCCCGCACGCAAACAAGTCGCAGAGGCGGTCGATCGTCTCCATGTCCACCCGGTTGGCCGTCTCGTTGTAGAGCAAGGTAATCGTGTTGCGGTGAAGGCCTGTTTCACGGGCTACGTCAGCAATCTTGAGCTTTCGCTCGCCCATCATCCGGGACAGGTGACATCGGATCATTCTTTCCTCCAAAACAAAAAGTCATCTTGAATGACAAAAATAGATTGACAACGACTTTCTGAGAGATAGAATGTCATTCAGAACGACAAAACACCCAGCTAGATGTGTTTTTGAAGTTCTGCGTGATTTTAATTCTTGGAGACTGTCATGTCACTGACCTACCTCACTACCGACGAACTGTCGGGCCTCATCAAGTACGACTCAAGAACCATCCGCGAACGCCTCAAGGACAGCGTCCTTCTTGAAGGCAAGCACTACATCCGGCCTTTTGGCGGCAGGAAGATCCTCTACATCTGGGAACACATTGAACGGGACATGGGCCTGAAGTCAGCTGACACGAGCTTCTCTATTCCGATGGCAAACGGAGGTGTGTGCCATGGGTAGTATTCGTCGGCGAACCGACAACAACCTACTCTTTCTGGATTTCCGCTACAGGGATATCCGCTGCCGGGAACAGACTGCGCTTCCCGACACGGCCACCAACCGGAAAAAGGTTCAGAAGCTCCTCGACCGCATCGAAGCCGACATCGCCGCCGGCACCTTCGACTACCGGCGCTACTTCCCGGCCAGCAAGAACGCCGCGCGTTTCGACGCCGCACCGGCGGGGACCGCCACTGTGACCGTGGCAGCACCAAGCGCACCCACGGCCTCCCCGACGCCCCTCTTCAAGGACTTCGCGGAGACTTGGTATCTGGAGAAGGAGGTGGAGTGGCGCAAGTCCCACCGGATCACCGTCCGTCGGGAACTCGACAGCCTGATTTCCCGCTTTGGGGAGAAGGCGGTCGGCCAGATCACCAAGGCTGACGTACTTGCCTACCGCGCCGAACTCGGCAAAGTAACCGCGCGGGGCAAGGAAACAAAGCTGTCTGCTGCACGGATCAACAAGATGCTGAACCCGCTCAGGCAAATCCTCAACGAAGCGGCCGACCGCTTTAATTTTCCCACGCCTTGCCAGAACATCAAACAGTTGCGCATCAAGCGCACCGATGTGGATCCCTTCTCCCTCGAGGACGTGCGATCCATCCTCGCCACGGTGCGGGAGGATTTCCGCGACTACTTCACAGTGCGCTTCTTCACCGGGATGCGCACCGGCGAGGTGGATGGGCTGAAGTGGAAGTACGTGGATTTCGAGCGCCGGCTGATCCTCGTGCGGGAAACGGTGGTCCTCGGCGACGAGGAGTACACCAAGACCGACGGCTCGCAGCGGGACATCCAGATGAGCCAGCTCGTCTTTGAGGCCCTGAAGCGCCAGCAGGCCGCGACCGGCAAGGTGTCGGAGTTCGTGTTCTGCAACCGGCTCGGCAAGCCCCTTGACCACAAGAACGTGACGAACCGGGTCTGGTATCCCCTCCTCCGTCACCTGGGGCTCAAGAAGCGACGGCCCTACCAATGCCGGCACACGGCGGCCACCCTGTGGCTCGCCGCCGGCGAGGCGCCGGAGTGGATCGCGCGGCAGCTCGGCCACACGACGACCGAGATGCTGTTCCGGGTCTACTCCCGCTACGTCCCCAACCTGACCCGCCGGGATGGTTCGGCCTTCGAGCGCCTGATCACCCAGTCGATTGCCGACACCCCCTTGCCCGTGAATCCCGTCGAGGAGCCCCGCCATGTCTGATGCCCGCAAAACTGTGTTTTCCCTGAACCAGCTTCCCCAGCCGGATCACGTCATCGACCGCCTGCCGCCGGTCTTCCGGATCCAGTCGATCGAGCGCCTGCCCTTCGACGCCCGCAACCTGCTCAACGTGGCGGTCGTCTTCCACGAACGGGCAGTGCTGCGCGTCGAATGGCTGTGCCGCCATCCGGACAGCCGCCTGACCGTCGGCAGCCTCGTGTCGATCCGCTGGCTGGGTCGGCCGACCAGCACCCTGGGGGCGATCCGGATCGCTCGGCTGGTGAAGCTCGAACGGCCCGAGGCGAGCTTGAATCCCTTCGACACGGTGCCCCACGCCTGGGTCCGGGATCGGGAGCTCGTCGCGCGGGCAGGGCGCTTCTGGGAAAGCCTGAGCCGGCCGCTGCAGCACCTTTTCAACGCGGTGTTCTGGGAGCCGCGGCGCTTCCAGCGTTATCTCGAGGGGCCGAGTTCGCTCCAGGGGCATCACAACGGCCGTAACGGCAACTTTCGCCATGCGCTGGAAGTTGCCGAGCGGGCCCGTACCCTCGGTAGCCATCACGCGGAGGTGCATCTGCCTGTGCTGATCGCGGCGAGCCTGCTCCACGACGCGGGTAAGGCCGAAGAGTACAAGTTCAATCCGGTGCGGTGCCGCTACGAGATGACGGAACGCGGGGCGCTGCTGGGCCACAAGCATACGATTCTCGAGTGGATCGCCGCAGCCCGGGCCCAGCACCGGGTGATCGTGCCGGAGGCCCATTACCTGGCGCTCCTCCATGCCATCACCGCCGCCAAGGGGGCGCCCGACTGGCTGGGGCTGCGGGAGCCCCTGAGCCTGGATGCCCACATCCTGTCGACGGTGGATCGCCTCTCGGGCCAGGCTGATCTCGTCAGCCGCCACGCGGCGCGGGACGGGGGCTTCGGTGCCTATCACCGCCACCTGGGCGGACGGCCTTACGTCGTGCGGGAGTGAGGCTGGCCGTGCTGCCGCGACCCACCCGCGGCGGCGCCCGCAGCTCGCTTAGGGAATCGAGACGTTTCGCTATGCTGTTCCGGACAGCGGACGTCCCGTCATTCCACCCTTCGTAATTGCTTGGAGATTCTCATGGATCAACATGATGACCGCGCTCGTCCTCAATCTCGGACCCTGCGTGGCACCTGTATCACCCGAACCGTCGATCTCGCCAATCCGCGCCTGATCGGCGTCTGGAAGTGGAACTTTGAAGAGGCCAGTCGCCGCCTGTACGCGGTGTGCGTCTATGCGCCCAACGTCCTGCGGGATGCCTACCCCCTGGAGGAATTGGAACATCTGAAGGACTGCATCGCGCAGCAGGGCCACAAGGTCGAGAAGATGATCGACTGGACGCGGACCCAGCTCGACGCCGCCGGCCTGCAGGTGGGCGAATCTGGCCGGGTCGAGCTTTTGAGCGCCGATATCCGCACGCCCCTGGCGAGCGCTTACGCGGACCTCTTCCTCCGCGCCGATCTCGCCATCCAGCTGCTGGACGCCCTGTGGGTACAGGGGGCACTGACCGACGCGGGCCACGCGGAGCGGACCGGGGCGATGCGCCGCGCACCGCTCAGTGTCCTGGGTGCGATCCAGCGGATGCATGCGCGGTGCCGGGCGCACATCGAGGCGCTGTACCGACAACGGGAGTCGGGGCCGACATAGACGGCGTGTAGCCAGGCTCAGGCGCTTTGGAGGGTCTCGAGCTGGGTGATCAACTGGCGGAGCTGGTCCCGGGAGCACCCTCCCAAGAGCCGGATCAGTTCCGCCAGGTCGTCATCCGGCTCGTACAAGCAGGAGACCGGAACACTCAGTTCTGCGGCCAGCCGCTGCGCCGTCTGCACGTCCGGCACATGCTTGCCCCGCTCGTACTGGTTGATCCGCGCACTGGCAACGAACTGGTCAATCCCGGCCAGGATGCCGAGCTGCTTTTGCGATACGCCTCTCGCCTCCCGGGCCGCCCGTAGCCGCCTGGCAAACACTGACTTCTCTTCCATCCCCGTCCCCCGCGCTTGAGGACTAAGAGATTCTTAGGAAGGACGCCTATGGCATACTAAGGAATCCTTAGCTTTGTGGTCATAAGACCCACCCAACCCGGGCCTCCGTGGCTTTTGACTGCGACGAAGTTCGCTCACACGACGGCCCACACATTGAATATCAATAAGGATCAAACCATGTACAAGATGACGACCGCATTGGTGCTCGGCCTCGCTCTGACCGGCTGTGCCTCGATGAAGCCCACGGTTCACACCGAATCGACCTTCGTGATTTACGACGTCAAACCCGCCACGCTCGACCGGAATCTGTTTCTGAAGGCGGTGCTCGATGGCGTGCAGAAGAGTGCCAGCAAACTGCGGGTGAATCGTGAGATTCCCCCCGCGGAGCTGCCGGCCACACCAGGGCGCTTCGAGCTCCAGGATCCGTTTGCGAATTCCAGGATGGGCGCGCTGCTGGCGTCCCAGGCCCAGAGCATCCGCGTTCCGGTCTGCAAGAATGCGCTGATGACGGTTTCTACCGATAACACCAGCATGGCGCAGTACGGTGAGCAGACGACCTTCTTCCTGTGCGTCCTGCCCTACAAGGATGGCTACCACATCGATATCCACGCGACCTTCGTGCGAGCGAACAGCGGCTTGACCCCGCAGGGGATCAGCGCCGCGGTCGGGCGCTCGCTGATCGGGGACTCGAGCCAGTTCATCCCTCGCACGATGAATAACGTCCGCGCCGCGGCCGAGGCAGTCGGGGGGAAGGTGACGGTGATCGATAGCTACATCCCTGAGGATTTCAAAGGGGCGTTTGTTAACCAGGCCGAGAGTGCCGGCAAGTAAGCCCAGGAAGGAGACACCTGAAATGGACAAACGCGTCGTTGGAACACTGCTGGGAATCGTCGGCGTGCTGTTGTGGTTCATGCCCTGGATGGCGTTCTCGATGGGGGACATGAACTTCCACCGGACCGGCAGTCACGTTGGCGGGATCGCTTACGTCCTGCTGATGAGCTCGCTGGCCTCTGCGGTGCTGTCCTGGGTGCCCCAGCCTGTGCCACGCATCATCGTGGCCGCGCTCTCGACGCTGCTCAGCGGGTTCTTCTGGCTGAACGCGGGGGAGGAGGCTGCGTGGGGACTGGTCTGGCTGTGTACAGTGAGCGGCTTCAGCCTGCTGCAGGCGATCGAGAGGAATAGCGCGGAACGGAAGTCGGATCCGCAGGCTGAGTAGTTCATCATCGGGCCGGGACGAGGGAGCGTGCCCCCTCGTCCCGATATCCGATTCCTTGAGCCATCAGCGCCCTCTCAATGCATCGAGCAGCTTTACAAAGTTCCTCTGGCGCTTCCACTCTGGCCGAACTTCCAGCAGTTCGTCGTCGAACAGGCCCAGCTACTCGCGGTGTGCTGCGAAAGGTCGAGACGTCCGTCTGAGTGAGTCTGGCACCATTACGCCGATTCGGCGCTGGCTCCAATGTGCCGGTCGGTGCCCGAAAAACCTCCTTCATTTTTTCCAAACCCTGCTACCGACAACTCGGGATGTTCTATCGATACTTGTCCTTGCCGGAGTGACCGGCATAACCAAGGAGAACATCATGAGCAAGGGTACCAACGGTAATAGTGGTCGCAGCGGAAGCGGAAGTGGGCATCAAGGAGGTCGCCCGAGTGGCGGAGGCGGGCGACCGGCGAACGGCCTCCCTGGCGGAAACTGGCCGAGCACGACGGGGCAGCCTTCCGGTGGTGGACGAGGCAATGCTCCAGCACGCGGCAGCAAATAAATCTGCTAGTCATTAGCTCCGCCTTCTAAGCTTGCGGCTGGATTTATCTTGGCCGCCGCAAGCTTGTCCAGATGGTATTGGCACCAGAAAGGTAGGCGTCCGGCAGCCCAATCATGGAAGCTCTCATAGCCAAACGGAAAGTATGGCCATGGGGCACATTGCTCCTGAGCACCCGGAGTCTTTGCATGCAAAACGGCATTACTCACGAAGGACTCCGAAATGTAGCCCAGAAGTGACAGACAGCGCATCGCCCAATGCATGCTCATGATGCGTTCCTCATCATCAGGACAACACCGCTGGATGATTACTCGCACCTGAGTCTCATCGGGTAGTGTCTGTCCGGCGCTCCAGCGCTTCAAGGTTTGAATATCAATAGAATCATCCACTTGCGATAGGTGGTCACTAAGCGCCCCCATCGACTTTTGCTTAGCAAGGTGCATCAAGAACCGAAAGAATGAGCGGCCAAATCCCACACGTCGTCCATCCTCATCGGCGATTAGGCTCGTGAGGTCATGCGTTATTTCATCACTTGACTTCATTTGCATGCCGACACACCAAGCAGCCAGCAAAGACATTGTGGTCTCTAAGGTAATAGCCCACTGCACACACACAAGCCGCCGTCTCGATGTTACAGCCGCTAGAGCAAAATACATTTCAGGTGAGGCCAGCTCGGCAGTGACTTTGTTTCGGTATAAACCCCTGGCCGCCGCTGCAAATTCACCGCTCTGAATTAGCGTTTCCGGGTTCCATAGCGCTTCAGAGAGAGTCATAAGATAGTGACTTGAATAAGAGCGCTCCTCATCCGTCTTGCGCAACCACACTCCCTGCAAGAAGCATCCCCACTCCCCATGAGGGCCGAGTACATCCTCTGGCCCATAGCTGCAACAGCTCGTTGACAAGACGCGCCGGCACGTCCTGTCCTCGTTTCTGGTGGTATTTGATGCTCTTAACGGTGGACTCTACCCCCAACTCTTTGAGGGCCTTATTGAAGGGGACTCCCATCAACTTCATGAATACAGCTGGAGAGAGCATAAATTGCCTGGTCAACTGTATTGGGGCCGGTCGCCCGCCAAACGGATTCAGGAATACTCCGCGTTTTTCAGCCATCTACAGAACCAACCGAACAGTCACGAAAAAGGTTGGTCCGGTGCCACGCCAAGTAGGTGCGATGACCTCCCGCCACCGAAAGAAGCCGAAGCCGCCGGTCGGCCAGTCCCAGGGCCTCCCACTGCTCCGACCCCAAAGTGGGTGACCGCAACAACGCTCCTTCATCAGAGAAGGTAAGCAATCCTCTGTCAAACAAGGCATCCAGATGAGGCACGAGCAGGAGTCCGTTAAACACGTCCAGCCTCTCAATGTCACTCCCACACACAGACCAAGGTTTGATGTGTGAAGCCCGAAGCAACTCGACGACATCAAACCCAGTTACGGCGCACCGGCCTCCCCAGTAGTCGATAAGTGAGCGTCGAAAGATGTCCTGTCCCACCCGCTGGGTGATCTCCCTTAGAACTTCGGTTCCATTTGGTGGAATGACGTGGGCAGACCGGAACTCACGTAGCCCTGACTGACTGACCACGCGGGCCAATTCACCGGCCCGAATCAATACCTCGTAGAGATGGCCGTAGTCCGGAATACCATCCATCCTTACGGACCAAACTCCGGTTTCGGGCACCGATGACAGGTGAAACTCGTCAATCAGCCGGTTACCAACCGCGGGGTCGGACACTCCTAGCTCGAACTGCAGCTGGGCCTCGTTCTCCCTCAGGGCAACACCGAGAGAGGCTGGAAACGCAGTAGAGCGAAAAATCAGCCAGTCTCCCTCTTCCTGACAAGTCAGGTCGAAACCCGCATCCGCGGTCGCTTTCGCGACACGCGTACGTTCGAGGGCAAATCCGATCAAAGCCATTAGGCTCCTTTCCCCGTCAAACGCCGACAGCCCCGTCACATCGAATCGAAGAGCTCGCGGACCTTTCAGGTGGCCAAAACAACGGGTTGCGGGATGCTGGACAAGCCAATAATATCTGTAATGAGGGCGCCAAGGCTGCAGGTAAGCTCCTTCAAACCATTTCGGACATCAGCCTGCTCTCGACACCATAGGCACCAACCGCCCATCCTCAAACTCCATCACTACCGTAGTCACTGTTAGCGGGTCATCTGGGAGCGATAGGCTGAAAGCCTCATAGCCATTCTTGCCGACGCGAACCTGCTGAGGAATTGACTTTTCCAGCCTCTTAAAAAGCGGCTCGAACAACACACCCGCCATGCGCTCACCGCCTGCGCCATGGACAGCGAATTGCTTGGAGACCCTCATCCATTCAGAATAAATAAAGTCAGAGGCCGCGAGTCGATGAAGAACGGACAACTTGTCATCGTCGTCGCCATCCAGCACGTAGGCGCGAGCAGCGACGCGCGCGATACAGCCGCCTTCGTCCGCATAGGCCCACAGATTTAGGCAAACTTCGGGATTGCTCAGTGGTCGTAACTTAGCTTCAGACATCACTTTTCTCCTCTGTCCTTCGTTACACCATCCAACGAGTTCGCATCTCTCTCGCCAGTAGGAGCTCCTTCCTGCCCCCCGTCCTTCGCGGGCAAGGCAGTTGTGACCATAGCCGTTTGTTGGCGCTCCACCAACTTGGACGTCAACACGCAGAACTTGAGCAAGAGCCACCACGCATACAACACCTCATAGTCAAACATACCCGAGTCGTCTCGCAGTCCATGGGCCACTTCGTTTCGAAGGTTAGTGCCCAGAGGATCAACAAGGAGACCCTGTAACTCAAACACACCGTCTGCGCCGAACGCCTGTGCAGCTTCCGGGGTCTCGAGCAGCGCGCTCAAAGGCCGTTCAGGTTGAAGCCCCCCCGGCTCGAGCATCGAAGTAGCACCGCCGCGAGACTCTACGACATGGCGTACCATCGCTTCGAGTTGCGATGGGATTAAATGTCCAGCAACCAGCATGTCCCCCTGAAAGCCTGCCAGCAGTGCCCTCAAGATACTTTCAGCGTGACCAGGCGGAATCCAAGGGCTGTATTGAATCAAGCTGGCCAAGTCGAGTCGGTCAGGCCCATGAGCGGAGAGGACTTCCAGCCTGGCCGGATTCAGCATTGCTTGGACGTTAAGGCTACGGGTCAGGTGCGCATTGCGGAACATGCGCCAGCGCAGACCATCATCCTTCGGGTCGTTTGCTCCGGCCTCTAGCCTAGGTGGTCGCGCAACAACTCGGCCTCGTGAGTTGAGAACCTCGCTGGAGAAAAGGCTGCCGAGCACCGCGACGCGCGCCTGCTCGTGAACATCTTGCTTGAGCTTAGAAATGGACGGTGGTTTCACCATCTTGCAGAGAGCAAGGATTGCCTCCGCGAGGGACTTGTCTCGAACGGCAGTCACTGCGATTTTTACAAGTGCCTCGGCATCCACGCTACTTGATAGCGGCTTTAGCTCCGTCAGCGACTCCTGTTGTAGCACCAATAGCCTTTCATGCAACTCCGCAGCGCGGTCACGCCCTCCTGGTGCTTGGCGCATCGCCTCCACCGCGTCGGACAAAACCGAAGCCGCAGTAATCGCGCCGCGCCCGAGTTGCTTGTATGCAAGCTCGGACTCCTTAACAAGGCATTCTGCGGATTGCCGCAGCGCCGGACCTTCGGCCGCAGCATCACCCCCAGCTCGGTGGCAGTCGGCTGTGAGTTGGTAGTAATCCTTCGCCCGCCAGAAGTCATTGGCTGCCTCAGCGGATGCAGCCGCGGCTAAGGCAAAGCCAGCGAACTGGCAGGCATCTCCATGCTTGAACTCCAACAGCAACCGCGTGAGTCGCAGCGTCAGGTAGAGCGGGTCGGTGCCGCGGTGGCGATGCAGCATAGCCTCAATCTCGCTCAGCACACGCAGGCGCAGGTCAGCTCCGCCTTTACCCAGCCCAGCAGCCAGTCGCAGCGCTCGCTCCAGACGCTTATGGCATGAGGACCAATCTTTGGGATGCTCAAGCCGCAAGGCAGAAGCAATGTAAGCATCCACGGCGCCTTGCGCCGCAGGAAAGGAGCGCGCTTGAATCCACAGCACATCCAGGAACCGCGCCCGAAGCTCCGGGTCTTGCAACGATAGCGCCCACGCCTGCAAGCTGAGGAGTTCCTCCTTCGGAAAGTCAGCTGGGATGGCGCTGCGCTGACCGTCCATGACGAACATGGGACCGAAGGGCTCGGCCGGTTGGTCTGCCCTCAGCATCATGGTCAACACGGCGCCCACAAATCGCAGGCACTCACGTTGCTCGGCACTCCATCGCCCCTCTTCACGCTCAACGCGGGAGACCTCGTCGCGGAAAGTATTGCAATCGAACCGCTCGACGCCGCAGAGCAGGCCGTCAAAGTCAATCAACTTCAGGGCATCGTGGTTTATGAGCGTCCAATCAAGTGGCACTGGCCTCTCCCGCATTCCTTTTTCTTGGCATTTAACGCCTACTGCAACTCAAAGCCCGGCAAGGTGGGCATCAGCTCCCTCCTGAACAGCAAACGTTCATCAACACCTGGCTCCAACTCCAGCACCACAGCTCCGTCGCCTTGAAGTTCGAGCGGTGGCGCCGAAGTCGTCGTGACGATAAACTGAAACGGCACGGCGCCATCCTTGCCAAATTGCTTAGCCGCTTCAGCGGCGGCGAGGAAGAACTCCCGGTACAGGCGCTCGCTCATATCGGCCTCTCTCGGACAGTCATGAACCAGGAAGCCCGGGTGGCTGCTCGCATCGGAGACAGCCGAGTCGAGCAGGCACACGATGTCGCCCAGAAGCACTTCCAGCACCTGGTAGGCTTCACCACCGCGCGCAACTTGGAAGGGCCGAAATTCGTGCCCCGAAACAAACCGAGCGTGTCCTGCGGCTCCAAGGAGTCTGGTCGAGACGGCTGCCGTCAAAGCCTTGATGGCGTCCACTCTTGATGACTGCTGAGACCTGCGGCTGAGCTCGGCGGCTCGGAGGGCATTCAGTGCTGTCTCGAACTCCTGAAGTTGCGACCGCGCCTCGACCAGCTCGGCCGTATCGCCGCCTATGGCTCTTTGTGTGTGCTGCACCTGAAGTTCGCTCCAGGACTGCTTCAAGAGTGCCCGTGAGCTCTCACTGGTGGCGACGCGGACTCGCAATCGGCGAAGCTCAGCCTTCTTCTCAGAAATGCGATGCGCTTGTTCAGAGGCGGTCTTTGCGGCCCTGTCGAACTCCCGCATCTGAGCTTCGTAGCGTTCGGCGAGCTCCGGGGCCGTTGCCTTGGCCTGTCGACCGTCTCGGTACCAAGTCATATTGACCGCGCTCTTGCGCTCCCGGATGTGCTGGCACGCATTGAACTCGACATTCCCGTGGTCGCATCGACCCTCCAGGCCTTCCAGTTGGTCCCGTTCATTGGTCAGCCGCTCAAAATCTGCTTGGTTCGCGTCAACCAGGGACTTGGCAATGCCCACCGTAAGTTCCGCCAGCTCGCGGGCTTTGTTTAGCTCATGCAGACGCACCTGTTCCCCTGCTAGGACATCCTCCGCCTGCTCCACGTCGCGCTCCAATCGCCGCTCCTCAAGCTCGGCAGCCTGCAAGGCCGCTTGAACACGCGATTCGAGGGATTCGCCGACTATCGTCATGAAGACCGGCTCGTCCTCTTCCGATTTCACCCGCAAACGTAACTGTCGGTCGGCATGGGTCAGCGCAAAGGTCGGTGCCCGTTCAAGTTCAGAAATGCGTTCCTTACACTGTTCGACCTGTTTCTGCTTGGCCTCAATGTCACGCAGCAGCCGGTCCAGCTCCAGGTCCACCAGACCCAACACCGAGGCGACCAACAGCGGCGGGTCACGCCGTGACCTCTTGAAGCCCAAGCCTTCACCCTCTCGCCAGTGGTAGAAGCCATCAAAACGGGTTCGTTGCTCCCTGATGCACCAAGCCAGCAAATGGCGCCACTCCAGCGGTTGATTCGTTCCTGGCAGTGAGCGTGTCGCAAGCCGGCCAATCGAGAACTGCTCCAGCGCGTGGCTGTAGCCGTCGAAGTCATTCGCCGCCGTTCCTTGGAGCAGCTGGTTCAACGCGTCGCATTGAGCCGCCATGGGCTGACTGTACGCGCCGTACGGTCGGAAAACCAACCAGACCGAGCCGTCCACATGGACCTGCGCGGCCACCCCACCTTTGGGAAAGCCTCCGGCGGCCTTGCCGCGCAGGGTGGCGATGGCGGGTGCATCATCACCCAGGACATACCTCAGTAACAGGCAAAGCGAGGTTTTACCGACGCCATGACCTGCGCTCGACAAGCCTGAGGCTTCGCTCGATGCGGACTCCTTGGCCCATACGATGTTCAGCCCTGCGTGCAGGTCGATTGTGCGCGTGAAAACGAGCGGCTCACGGGATTCGACGAGCCACAGGGTTTCGACCCATAGTCTGGGTTGAGCGCGGACCGGTTCACACGCCTTGAGCCAGTTTGACATCGCACCACTCCTACTGCGTGCCAGTTGCCTTGGGGCTTACAGGCACAGTCACGCTCTGCTCTCTCTCCAACGTCATGCGCCGACCCTCGGCTAGCCACAGAAGTCGAGCGGCTTCGTGATGTTCCGGCAACAGGATGACATCGCCCGGAGGTGTTCCGGAGCCACGCGTAAAAATGGGCTCGCCACCCCGCGTGGAACGCACGAGCACTCCGACTACCTCAAGGCGCTGAACGATAGGAAGGATGCGGCCCAGAAGCGGCGCTACATCTGCAATCTCAAGCGCCCCCCGCAGGGCTTCGAGGCTTGGACCATCAACCGGGCCAAGGTAGTGCGCTGCCGTTATCAATCCAGCGACCGCCGACTGGATTGCGACCAGTGAAATCCCCCCTGTTCGCTCAGCGACCAGTGCCGTAACAAGGCCGGCCAGCCGGCCTTCTTCGGCATTTCGAATCATTCCGTGTTCGGAGTACGAAACGTGCCCCGACTGTGCCAAAGACGACATGATGGTCTGCTGGTCCCACGCCTCCAGCACTAGCCTCCGCGTCCGGTACTCGTTATAGGCCCGCATCTCACCCTCTCTCAGCACGCGGAAGGTCTCGCCTGGGTAGGCGATTCCCATCACGTCGGCGGGGTCGAGGATGTAGCGCAGTTCGTCGCGGGTGAGGCCGTAGAGGCGGGCGTAGTAGGCATCGAGTTCGGCACGCAGTCGCGCGCGGCGTTCGGGGTTCCAAACGAAGGGCTGGCCCTGCTCAGCGGCGGGGCGCACGTCATAGGCGGCGAGGTCCTCGCCCCAGGCCTGCAGGTCGTGCGCAGTGTAGGTGAGTTCAAGGACGCGGGGAACAATGAAGGCGAGGTCAGCGGAGGTGTAGCGGTCAGGCGGCAGCACTGGGAACTGCTTCAGGTAGCCATAGGTAAGGTGCGTACCGCCGACCTTCTGGCGAGCCACATAGTCGAAAACCAAGGACTGCCAATTGCTGAGAAGGCAGGCTTGTCTCGCCGCATTGCCAGAGCTGAAGTAGAGGGGCAAGGTGTGACCAACACCGACGCGGGGAACGACCGTTCCGATGACGGTTCGCACCTTCTCGACTCCAGTGATGTCCCGCCAGCCCATCAGCCACCGCGGACTACGGCGGTCCATCCACTCGTCCACAAAGTTGAGCAATGAGCCAATCCTGGCTCCCTCGCTCGATAGGCCATGGAAGGTCTCTTGCCATGCCTGAATTGCCGTCTCCTCCGCCTCCATGAGCGGCGTGTCAGCGTCCTGTTTCGCCCACTTCGTCCAGTTGTTGATGTCCTCGCCACCTCTCGCGCTCCGTAGTGCGCCGAGGAGGGGACGGGCACTTCGGTCGATTTCAGCCATGGCACGCCACTGAGCCTCAGCCAGTACCCTGGCACTACCACCAACCAACTCGTCAGCACAGAGCCGCCGCATCCACTCGCCAGCAAGCCAAGTGGCAACCGCGAACTTGAGTGACTTTTCATCGTCGATCGTGGCACACGGGCCCAGTTGGTGGGTCAGAAGCCAAGCTTTGGCGACGCGGCTAGGTACCCGGGCAATCCGGGCCAGCACTTCGCGCTCGTCCACCCAGTAACGCGGGCGCACAGTGCAGGCGGGGTCGGCCTTCTGCGCGTCGCCCACGTCCGCGGTCTCCACTTCACCCGCAATACCACTCGAGGCATCCACATAGGTCGCCCACCGGTGGTCGAACTGGTGAATCATCTTGGCCTCGTACAGCGGCAAACTCACAGGCTGGCCGGCAACCGAAGGCACATCGGCGAACAAGCCGCTGTCGCTGGACATGTGGAACATGGTCTGGAAGCGGATTCCCCATGGGTTCTTCTCAGGCCGCACGGCTGTACCCTCGGCGTCGGTTAGAGCTTCTTCAATGAGCACTGGCGCGGCGTGGTAAAGCTTCTTGGTCAGTTCCGCATCGCGCTCGCTCCGAAACACCGGGCAGGTACGGGTGTTGGGGTTGATAAGTGCGAATTCGTCTGGGGTCAGCACAAAGCGGCGACGGGGGTCGTGAATCTGCTCGGGCTGACGCGCGAAGAACACGAGCGAGGCAACATCCCCAGAGGCTTCACCGCCTAGCGTCAGCAGCGCAAACCTGAACGCATGGTGCACGGACGGGAAAACGAACTCTTCATTCTCCAGACACAACAAGCTTCGGAGGTGTCCGCCAGTGGCTAGACGCTCAAAGTAGGCTTTGGTGGAATCGTCGGTGGCAATACCAGTTGGCACGATGAAGCCGGCGCGACCGCTGGGTGCCGTGGCCTGCAGGAAGGTCTCAGCAAACAGCGCGTAAGTATTGACGTCGCCCACCCCTGTGAGCGGATAGCGCCGACTGTCGTGGGCGTAAAGGCTGGCCGCTTCGGCGCCACGGCGCGCGGCGATGAAGCTTGCGTACAACGCCATTTCTGCGCGGTTGGGTGGAGTCAGGCCCTCGGCGCGCTCCAGGTCGGGGCTCAAGCGGTGGAGCAGAACGCCTTCGCGTAGCCATTCGATTCGTTGGGTGCGCTCGGCCTTGTTCTTGGCTTGGGCGACCAGCGCGCTGCGGGTAGCAAAAAACTCCTCTTCCTGCAGCTTGATGCGCTCCCACGGCGGGTTACCCAGCATCACGCTGAAACCTCCGCGCGCCGCCACCTGGGGGAAGGCCAGCCACCAATGGAAAACGCTGTGTTGGTGGCACAGCGCTTGCGCGGCGTCTTCCATCTCGACTATGGCCGTTTGACCGCTCATCACGCCCCACAAGTAGCCCGACAGCGGCACCATGTCACCTGCCTCAGCCAGCTTGGGGGCCAGGAAGGCGGCCACGTAGGTGTCAGCCAGACGCCCAAAGGTACTGTGTCGTGCCTCGGCTTCAGCTCTCGACCAAGCCTGGCGCTTGGCTTCGAGGTGCTCGAGGGTGTCGTCGTCCAGGGTCTCGACGCTGACGGCCTGCGCGGCCAAGCCAGACTGAGTCAACAGGTCACCGCTGGCAATCTGGCGCCAACTCTTCAGGTCGGCCTTGTTCTGCTTCTTAAGCGCCTTGGCGACTTCCTTGTCGTCGCCCGAAAGGGCGGTATAGGCCTCGTCGGGGATACCTTGCTCCAGCACCTTGGGGTCCAGAACACCAAGCAGCGCGTCGCCCACGCGCAGATGGTGGTCAATAAAGCTCAACGGCCGGTCGGGGGTGTAGGCCTCCAGCCACAGAGCAGTGCGGGCGAGCTCCACTGCCATTGGGTTCTTGTCCACGCCGTAGATGCAGTGCGCCACCACATCGCGCAGGGCGTGACGGAAGTCGTCCTCGGTAGGGTTTCCTTCCGAGGCGCGCAGTAGAGCCACTTCATCTGCGATGCGACGGGCGGCAGCGAGTAAGAAATGGCCGGAGCCACAGGCTGGGTCGCACACGGTGAGCGCGAGCAGGGCCTTGACCGGCTCCTGCGGGCTCTCGGCCAGAGTACGGACGATGACCGGCTCCAGCGCACTCTTGATGAGTTCCTGCACCAGGCTATCCGGGGTGTAGTACGAGCCGGTGAGCTTGCGGGCGTTGCCGCGGGTAGAGCCCTCCTCCTCGTCGCCGATGAAGCCGAACTTACGTATACCGCCGGTGAGCGTGACCTGGGGAACGAGTTCCAGCAGGCTCTCATACACGCTGCCAAGCTCCTCGGAATCCATGTCACGGTAGTTAACCCGCGACAGCGCCGCACCATCGCGAAAGAAACACAAGCTGAAGAGCGCGGACAGCAGTGCCTGGTTTTCCAGGCGGGCGATGTTGAGGTCAGGGCACTGGGCGGCATCAAACAGGCCCCCTAGGGCGGGCAGGCCCAGCGCGGGCTGTCCTCGGCCCAGTCCACCGAAGGTGATGGTGAGCACCTGCCACAAGTCGGCATGCCGGTCGTAGCTGCGGCGGCGAGCGGCGAGCTGGCGCAGTCGAGTGAGGCTGTAGCCGGCGAGATAGCGCTCGCGGGCTTCCTGCGTGGCTTCGGGCGCGAAGACTAGTTCGCGGTCTTCGATGGTGGCGAGGAATATGAAGCGGTAGATGAGGCGCAGCAGCTGCTCGAAGTAGGCCTGAGTGCTGAGTTCGCCGCTCTCGATGCGGCGGCGCAGTTCGGCGTTGTCCCTGTGGGCGAGAAAGCCGGTGCCGAGGGAACGCAGGGCTTCTGTGACGCCCACCCGCAGGCGGTCGCGGGCGCGGATGCCGTCTTCCTGTGCAGTGTTGCGCCAGCGCTCCAGCGCGCAATCGGCAGGCTCAGCGCCGACCTTGCCAAAGCGAGAGGCGTGAGCGAGCAGCCACAGGGCTGTGAAGTCCGGATAAAGCCCTTCGTTGAAGAGGGCTTCCAGGTCGGCCTCGATGTAGGCCGGGCGGGTCAGGCTCGGGTTGTCGCGCAGGATGCGCAGCTTGAGGCCGTTGCTCACCACAGCCCACAGGCAATCGCCACTAGCGTTGAGGTATTCCTGCGCGAGCAGGAAAGGCGAGCGGCGGCGTACGCCGTCGCCGTGACGGGTGCTGGGTTTGTCCAACGCCTGGTCACTGGCGGCGAAGACCAGTGGCACTCTGCCCTCTCCTGCGGCAAAGCCTATCGGGAATACGCGCTCGTCGAGGGTGACCTGTCCCACCGCGCGCATATCGGCAAAGCCCAAAACTTGGCGGCAGAAGGGTTCGAGGAAATCGCGCACCGTCACGACGTGGCTATCCATGTCGGCGCGCTGCCGCCTAGCGGAGAAGTCTTGCCAGAGGTTCTGCGCAATCTTCCAGTAGCGGCCGATTTCATCGCGCAGCTTGAGGCCGCGGGGGATGTCGTAGTCGGCCTCCGACTGCTCGGCGGCATCGAGATGCGCAACCTTGTTGAGAAAGTCTGGTGCCAGCAGCGCCCCCTCGATGGACAGGGCGGCAAAGGCGAGTTCGTGGTTATTACGGCGAGCCATGTTGTTGTCGATTCCTGTTTACTGGCTTCAGGCCGGGATGAGAACGAAGACGCCCATGATGTCCACCGGCAGGCTCGGCGTAACGCGATATTCCCCCCGCGCATCCGACGCCACCCGCACGCGGCGGTGGTCTTCGAGCAGTTGCTGGGCACGGGCACGGGCGAGTTCTTCCAGCGTGGGCTGAATCCCGGGCAGTTGCGCCAGCGCGCGCTGGATATGCTGGTCGCGCAGCGGCGGCGGCATGTTGCGGGCCGGTTCAGCAGTCATCAACGCGCGAGCGGAGGCTTCTTCAAGCGGTGTGGATTCGTTGCCAGCCTCCAACCCGACGGTGAGCGTCTCCTCACATAGCAGCAAGCGCGACTGCCCCCGGTGACTGACGGTGAGTTGGTGGCGCAGGCGCACCAGTAAGACGGTGGTTCGGGTCTCCACGGCTCCGGTGAAGATGGCCCCAGCCCGAGCAACGGCGTCGAGCGTTGTGTCTGCCTCGATGGAGGCATAGTCCAGCGCGGTTTCAAGCAGGAAGTCCGCCAATACGGATACGAGCGGGTGGGTGCGGTGGATGAACTGCGTACCCGGTGCCGGCGGCTGATGGAAGTCGATGCGCAGCGTGCCGGCGAGGCCCTCGCCTTCCAGGCGCTCACGCACGGCCGCGGGGAGGCTTGAGGCATGGAGTTTCCAGTGAGTCGCAGTGCCTTTGGCCGTCTCTTCTAGCGGCGCGCCGAGCTGCTGGGCGACCCGTTTGATGAAGCGCTCCACATCTGCCTCGCCGCCAAGCACGGCCAGCGTTTTCTGCCATTCGGGCAGTACATCTTCGGGCTTCAGGCGGCGCTGGGCGAACAGGGTGCGGTTCTTGGCTGCCTTTTCGCGCGCGGAGGTCCACGCGGTATCGATGGACAGCTCCGGGTCGCCGAAGTCGAGACCGAGCTGAGGGACGCGGGCCGTAGTCGTGCCCTTACGCAGCAGCACGGCACCAACCAGCGCCTGGGTGAGCTTGCCTTGGTCGTCGGGCATCGGCACCAGAACACCGAGCTCTTTACGGATACTCTCGGCCTTACGCAGGATGACCTGCAGCACAGCGCCGTCGACCGGGTTGTCCTGGCCGTAGAGCATGGTGGTGCGCACTTCGCGCGCTTTCTGGCCGAAGCGGTCGACACGGCCTTCACGCTGCTCGTGACGGGTGGGGTTCCACGACAGGTCGTAGTGCACCACCGCTGTGAAGAGGTTCTGCAGGTTGATACCTTCAGACAGGCAGTCGGTCGCGACCAGGATGCGCGGCTCCGCTTCACCCATGGCCTCCACGGCGGCTTCCCGCTCGGCGGGCGTGAACTGGCCCGTTACCGGCGTTACCTGATGGTTGCGGAAGACAGTGCGCAGATTATCGGCCACATAGTGCGCAGTGGCGATGTAGCGGCAGAACACCACCGGCTGGAAACCAGCTTCGGTGAGCTCCTTGAGGTGGTCGATGAGCTTCTTGAGCTTGGGGTCCTTCGCCGGTCCGGCCAGGCTCTCGGCACGGTCTATCAACTCGGTGAGACGGGCACCATCTTCGGTGCGGGCGCCCGGTTCGATGTCCTGAGTGGAGAGGTCGTCTTCCACGCCATCGAGCACGCGCTCGCGGCCCCGCTCTTCCGCCTCTTCCAGGGTGAGTTCGACTTCTACCGCATCCACGTTGTCAGTTGGCGCCGTACCGTGAAGGCGGGTACGCAACGCATTGACCGCTGCAGCCGGCGACGAGGAGATACAACGCAACAAAGCCAGTGCAGCCCACCAACTCATGCGTTGCTGCAACAGCCCTTTGCCTTCGGCACGCTCGACCAGATCGCGCGCGTAGTCGAGCACTTCATCAAACAACCGGCCCCAATCACCCGTTAGCTTGTAGGTGATTTCTGCAGACAGCCTTTCGGGAAAAACATTGCGGTCCTGCCATTCCTCGATGTCCGGGCGACGACGTTGCACGAAATGATTGGCCAGCTGCTCACGAAGCGGCTTGCGGCTAGTTGAAGGAATGTCCTTCAGCTCACGGAACTCCGGGTGGAGCAGACCAAGTAGGTTGTAGAAGGCTTCCTCATCCCCTGAGTGGGGAGTCGCAGTGAGCAAGACCATGTGGCGCGACGTATCTTCCGCTAACCCCTTGAGCAGAGTGTAGCGCTTCTGCTTGCCCTGGCCGCTGAAGGTACAGGTATGCGCCTCATCGACGATGACGCACTCCGGGCAGGCGCGCTGGAATTCGTCACGGCGGCGGTCGGACTTGATGTAGTCCAAACTGACCACCGTAAAGGGATAAGCCTCGAACACCGACTGATTGGCGGGCAAGCCGCGCTCCAGCCGGTTGGCGGTGGTGCTGCGTACGACCACGGCGTTGATGTGGAAGCGCTGCTTCAACTCGCGCTGCCACTGCTCGCACAAGTGCGGTGGGCACAGCACGGCCATTCGGATGATTTCTCCGCGGTCAAGGAGCTCCCGAACGATAAGCGCAGCTTCGATGGTCTTACCTATACCCACATCGTCCGCAATCAACAGCCGTACAACCTCCTGCTTGAGCGCCATCAGCAAGGGGACGAGCTGGTAGGCGCGCGGCTCAACGGCGATGTTACCGAAGCTGCGGAACGGTCCGGCACCTGTGCGCAGCTTGAGCTGCAGCGCATCACGCAGCAACTGACCGGCGGCAAAGTTGGACGCCTGTTCGGCCGTCGGCCAGGGGAAGGTTGCCGGACCTACCGGGCCCGGCTCGATGGGCAGGTAGATGAGGGTTGCGTCGTCGTCGGTGGCGCCGAGCGGGCGAAGATGGAGCGTGTCGTCCGAGGATTGGGGCAGGACTATCCACTCACGGCCACGGGCGGAGACGAGGGAGCCTGGCTGAAATGTAATGTTTTGCATTCGGAACAAAATTCAGTTTTATCGACTTCTTTTCCCTAAACTAGGCAGCCCACCCTGAAAAACATAAACCCATCTACTATTCCGTATAGAGGAACTCTCAATACGGCTCATGCTTTTCGGTCGAACATCAGCGAGAGGAATGTAGTCACGCCCTTCATGCATGGCTTCGTGCTTAAGACCCTGACCAAGAGGAATCCACTTTCCACACCGAAAGCATTTGAAACGCTTTTGATAGCGATAGACAGGCGATGCTTTAGCATTTTTAGAAGCACTATTAGCATCTAGTTTCTTATTTTCACTTTTCTTGGCCGCGACGGGAGCGGCATAATTCTTCGATGGCGGCGGCCCAGACCTCACATTACGAGTGCTCTCCGCCCCTTCGTCCTCTCGAAGCTCCCCAACCAAAGACAAGTAATCAACGCCATCCACGACTCCTCGAGTAGAAAGAGCCTTCCTTAGAACGTTCAAGTCGAGAACTGGGCCTCTGTCTTGCCTACGAGTAGTACATCTTCTTATAGCGCCGCTTTGAATATCTGCGCTCAACTTCACCTTCTTCGAGGGAGTTTTTCCCCCGTTGGATGCAGGCTTGATAACACCCTGAGCAATAAGGCGCTCGCGTAGCGAAAGATTACTTCCGGGAAAAACAGGTCGTGACAAAGCCGCTTCAGGCTTTGCGGCGGCTAAATTAACACCCTTACTTCTATCCTGCTCTGCAGAGCCATCATTCAATGACTTTTGATTAGCTTGACGGTAACGTGGCGTCAAAAAGTCTGACTTATTCGACGACTCAAAGGTCTTCGGTTCATTTTTATTCAGCAGCGCAAGTAGCTGTTCTTGCATACTCTTACGCATCTTTAACCTCATACACCTAGTCCAAACAAAGCAGAGTGATGCTTAAAAACCTCTTTCCAAGTACTCTTGTCCCTTGCAAACCGAACAACATAATATCCCGCAGCCTCCAAGCATGCATTGATGGCTGCATCCCGCTCGGCCTGAGATTCGGCCTCATGATGCGGACCGTCGATAAAGACAACCGCTTTCCAGTCCTCATAGAAAAAATCAGCGGATGCTTGGCAGCGCTCGATGGTGTGCTGCCCTTGGTCAGGAAGACGATAACCATGCTCACGCACATAGGCCAACCAAGCCTGTTCGAGGGAACTGCCGGAGACACGCTCAAGCTCGCCTCGCTGCTGTTCAGCAGTCCGCCCAAAGCTCCCCGACTCACCCCTCGCGCGTGAAAGCTGGCACAGGATGTCGAGGACCTTGCCATCGTTGTCGGCATCCTGCCGGTCGATGTTCAGATGGTCAGGCTGGTTGTAGTAGGAGAGCAGGCAGCGGTAGCAGCCCGCCTCGCAGATGGGCTTGCCGGCGGGGTCGAGCTCTTCTTCCAGATGCTCACGATCCCAGATGCCCAACTCGGGTCGGCGGAAATGCATGATGGCGAGCGCTTCGCCTGCGACCCTTGCCAAAGCCTCAGGCTCGGTGGCTAGACGGGTTAGCACGCCCGCCCCGCCCTCAGCGGACTCGTAGAAGAGAATGGAACGGCGCAGGTCAGCCTTCGGCAAGGGTTCGGCCATCAGCTCGCTTTCTTCGAGCTGATAGACCGCCTCGATGCCGCGCTTCAACGCATATTGGAGCGTCGCCATCGTTTTGATGCCGAGTTCCTCGAGCGGTCGCACAATGAGCACGTTACGACGGTCTTCCACATAGGGAACGATACGCTGCGGCGGAGTCTTATCAGGCGGGGTATCGGGTTCATCAGCCTCCTCTGCACCACCGACCCAGTGGCCAGTCACCGGGTTAATCATGAAGCCGAGGAGGCTCTTCTCCTTGCGACGTCGCCATCCAAGATTCATCCGCCAGACCGTGGCCGCGGGTCCGTACTGGAGTTCCAGTACCGGCGTGTCGCCTTCCTTCATGACCGCGTGCATGACCTGCAGCCGCGCATCCTGTTCTCCGAACTGGATGGTAGTCTGCATCTCATAGCCTTGGCGGGTGCGCTCCTCTTCGTTGGCGGTGATGCGCTCAGCCCGTTTGGTGGAGACGTTTTCGATGCGGTAGAGGTTTTGCACCGCTACCGAGTCAGCTAACGCTGCGTTACACGACACGCAGCGGTCAGCATCGCGCTGGTTGCGGAAGTGGCCGTAGCCGCAGGCGGGGCAGATACGGGCAACCTCTGTGCTGAGCTTGGCGCCGACCGAGACCTGGTCTTCAGCACCGACGGAAAGCATGGCGCGCACGACGCGATACTGGCTACCCTCGTGGTAGATGACGCTGTAGGGACCAAATTCGGACAAAGCCAGGAAGCGCGGGCGCGAGAGGAAGTTCTCGCGCCCAATCTTGCCTTTGCGCGCTGGGATGTAGGCCATCAGCGGCAAACGTGGGAAGTTATAGCCCGGCAGGAAACCTTGGCTGGCGAGATAGCGGTAGGTATAGAAGTCCGAGTTGGCGGAACCCGACTGCTGCAACAGCAGAGTCTGCTGACGGAAGGCTTCGTCGTGGCGCTGCTTGGCATCGCGACGGTCGCGTTCGCTGGCCGCGGGGTTGTTCATCACCTTTTGGTTGATCTCCATTTGCCGCTTGGTGGCGGCAAAAAGGTCGCGCCATCGGTCTAGTGCCCGGTCAAAGGATTGGAAGGCACGCCGGAAAACCTCGTCGGCGAAGGTTGGCGTGTGCCAAGGCGCTTTCTCCTCGGTGAGTTCGTCCTGGAGCATGCTCAGGACGCGCAGCCCACGATCGTGGGCACGTCTCTGCGGGGTGTCCGCATCCATCTGCTGCCGGTAGTCGTCGGTCAGGGGAGCTGTGGGGTCATTCATGTCGAGAAGACCACGCACGCTGTTGTCGAGCTTCTTGCCTGTTTCGGCAAGCCAGATGGCATGCAGGTGGCTCTGGATGAGTTCGCGGTTGGCGAGGTCGAGCGTGGGCGGATTGACCTGACCATGAACCATACGCACCGGGTCACGGAAAAAGTACTGATCGTGAGGCGACTGGGCTGCGCAATAGGTAATGACTAGCGCGGGCTGCCCCGCCCGCCCCGCCCGGCCGCTGCGCTGGGCGTAGTTGGCTGGCGTGGGCGGCACGTTGCGCATGTACACGGTGTTGAGCGACGAAATATCAACGCCCAACTCCATGGTCGGCGAGCAGAACAACACCGGCAGCCATTCGAGCGGCTTGCCATTTGCAGCCAGCCAGTCATCGCGGTCTTTCTGGGTAAAGCGGAAACGAGCCTCCCGCTCGAGTCGCTCATCCTGTTCGACTTGGGCGGTGTGCTCGCGCGCTTCAAAGTCGAACAAGCGATGCACCGGGTCAGCGAGCATGCCCGCGATGTTGCCGTACAAACTGCGGAAGAAGGTGTTGTCGTCCGCACCCTTCTTGCTTTTGCCCTCACCGAGTGTCCAAAGGAGACCAGTACCGTTGAGCTGGTAGCCTGTGATGCCGAATTCGGTCTCCTCGGATACCACCAAGCCGTAGGACTTGGCTGCCTTGAGCAGCGCCTTGATGACATCCTCGCATTGCTCATCCTTCAGCTTGGCGGCATGCGGGTTATCGCTCTCGTCAGCCTCACGCCAGTTACTGGGCCGTTTCAGTTCCCGGCCGAGCTTGGAGCGCGCACTGCCCGAAACGAGATATTCGACGTTCCGCCGGTCTTCGTCCCGGGGCTTGGCGCCAACGATGAACCAGTTCGAGGAGATAGGAGTCTCGTCCTCCGAGAACCCCCAGGGTTCCCGCAAATTAGCGTAGCTGGCGGTCTTGAGGCGGTCGAGTTCGCTGCGGTCGAGATAACGCGACGAGAGACACAGGCCTTGACGCATGGCATCGAAAAGCATAACCAAGAGCCGCTTGCGAACATCGGAGGACGCTGCCTGCAGGGCGGCGGGCGCCGCTGACCATTCGGCTGTATCAGCGACCAAGTCGTCGAGGTCCTGATACTCAATGTGGACGAGACCTAGCTGTTCGAGGTTGGGATTGTTGAAACGCCAGCCACGACGTAGGTCGAAGTACACCCGGTAGCCGAGGATGGCACGCATGATGTCCTGCACCTGGCGCCGGGCGTTGCCCTTAATGTCTGGCTCCTGCATGTACTCGGCACGGACACCGTGGTCATCACGGTCGAAGCCGAGCGCCTTGAAGACGGCTTCGGGAACCTGCCCCTCGGTAAGGCTGCCGCCGGCTTTCTGGACGGCGGCAAAAAGTGCGGCCCGCTGCAAGAGCACTTGCAGGAAATCATTGAAGTGGCCGACCTGAAGCGCAGCATCCTGACGGTTGTCGGTGAAGCCGAGAACCTTTTTGGCTTCTTCCTTGAGGTGTTCATCTGCCTCGTAGAGGTAGCGCAGCGCGGACAGGGTGAGCATGGTGGTCGCGGAACTCCGCCCTTCACCCGATAGGCCAGTGAGCCGCAGAGATTCCTTACCCGCGGTTGGGTGCACGACCCCACAACGCAAGCAGAAGCCGAAATTACCCGGGATGTACCAACCAGTTGTGCCGTCGCAAGTGTGGCGCCCTTCTGCATCGACTCGGACGTGATGGGGCTGACGCTTCTTGTAGTTCGAGCGCAACTTAAGGTCGCCGTCTTTCTTGGGCTCCAGCCAAGTCTCGGGATAGCGGTCGAGCGTGTCGTTCCAGACGCCTGAGGTGTCGGGCATGAAATAGCCATTCTTGACGTCCTCGTCCTCATGGCTGCGCTCTTCGATGTTGCGGGGATTGAACACCCGTCCGCTTGAGCTGCTCTCGTCCCAGACCGGGATGTACTCCTGTCCGCACTCACGACAGAAATGCAGCGCGTAGAGCCGACGGGCACGGTCGCCCGGAACGAACTGGCTGCCTTCGAGAGTGAGATAGCGTCGACCTTCGGGTTCGAGGGTGCCATACACCTTGCTGCCACCGGAAATGAACTGGTGGAGTTTGAACGCAAAGAGACTTCGGCCTCCCTCAGAGGGTGGCTTGTCGGTGGTCCGGTAGGCGAGCAAAAGGAAGTCCGACAGCACCGCCTTGGCTCGGTCTATCTCGACTCCTGCATCCGTCGCCAGCTGTTTGGCCGCGGCATCCAGGGTGATGGGGCGCGCTCGACGCCATTTGCCCTCGTCACGGGTCAGGCCCAGAGTCAATTCGACCCAGACAGCAAGCGGATGCTGAGCGAGCGTTGTGTAGGGAGCGGGCTCAGGCACTCCGACATCAGCAGCTTCCGCAAGCTGAGGGCGAACATGGTCAACCAGCAGATGCTCGGGCGTGACCCGCTGCAGGGTTTCGGTGATGACGCTGGCCGCCGTGATGCGGGTACCAAAGAGCCTACTGGCCACTTCGGCCACCTTCTCGTTCTTAGCCTGCTCGGTGCCTTCCGTAGCCATCGTTGCGGAAGTGCCGATGCATTGCAGCCGGTCGGCCAGCGCTTCTCGCACACGCCGCACCAGTAGCGCAACGTCAGCCCCTTGCCGGCCCCGATAGGTGTGCAGCTCATCCAGAACAAGGAAACGTAACCCCGTGGCGTTGCGAATCACCGCCTTGTCCTTGTCGTCCTGCCGGGTCATGAGCAGTTCAAGCATCATGAAGTTTGTTAGCAGGATGTCCGGAGGGTTGGCAGCCAGACGCTGACGCTCCTCATCGCTTTCCTGTCCTGTGTAACGGCCATAGGTCACGGGCGGATGGTCGCCGTAGTCGCCCAGGAACTTGCCGAGCTCCTCGAGCTGGCTGTTGGCAAGCGCGTTCATCGGATAAATGACGATGGCCCGAGTGCGTGGAGTCGGGTCAACCGCCTTGGCTTTCAGGATGGCGTCGACGACCGGGATGAAGTAGGCCAGTGACTTGCCCGAACCGGTGCCGGTCGTCAGGACATAGCTCGCGCCGCTCTGGGCGAAGCCGATGGCCTCTTCCTGGTGCTTGAAGAGAGTGAGCGACACACCCATGCTCGAAGCCGACTTACCGGCGCGGAAGATGCGTCCGCACTCGGAGTGCAGCGCGCCGGAAGCAACCAGGGCCTCGACCGTAGCGCCTGTTTTGAAGTTGGGATTAACCTGTACCAGCGGCGCGGGCCAGTAGCGGCCCGAGTCGTACGCACTATCCACGAAGGCCTGGACGTCCTTAGCGTTGATACGGGTAAAGCTACGGGTGAAGGCGGCGTAGTCACTGATCAACTTCACACGAAATTCAAAAACATCCATCCAGGACACCTTCCTTTTTTTGCCGCAGCCAAAGCACGACCTTGATGCTGGTCGCGTGATCTAACCTCGCCCCTTTGTAGCCACTGATTTTACTTGCACAGCTTTGCCGAGAGGGACCAAATACACAGCCAGCAAGGTTTTTCACCACCTCACCCAGGGGCATAGAATTTACCTGTCATCCGCATCTCTGCTTACTCAAAAAGCATTCAACGATGCTAAAACCCGCTCACACTCAATAGCTTGCGCAAGCACCTAGTGAACTTCTTCCAAAAGGCGTCTACTCTCGTCTCTTGGACGATCAGCATGGAAACGCCTGCACCGATGCCGCTGATGAGTTGCCTCTCCCTGGTGCGTATTCCGAGGAAACCGTCCACTCATAACGATCTGAAACCCTCCACGTGTTCCAGCCGCAAACCCTCCACCGATAACAATGCATGCCGCCACGCTCACCCTAACGGGCTTGGGAGCGTTTTCTTTTATCGTATTTGGGGAAGTCCGTGGAGGGCAAAGCCCGGAGCGGACTTCCCCGTACAGCACAATTCTTTCGGCTGCACAATCCTGCTTCAGCGGTAGTCCCTCACCCGCAAGTGCCAGGTGACGGGCGTCTCTGTGGTGGCCCAAGGGATGTGATCGTTGAGTTCAACACCACTCCACCCCTTGCCGAGCACCGGGAACCGACCCTATGGCAACAGCAAGACGTGGACATCTATCTGCAAAGCGTTTGCAAGACGTTCAATGTTGTCGATCGAGATATTTCGTACTTGGCGTTCAACGTGCGCCACGAAGGTGCGATGCAAGCCAGATTCCAACGCGAGATCTTCCTGAGACCATCCCCGTTCCTTGCGGAGGCGAACTATGTTCATCGCAAGGAGCTCACGCGCCGTTGGCGCGCGTGAACTAGACGATGATTCGCTGACTGGCATTGAATCAGTGTCTCGGAATGATGCTTTTAAGTCAGCCGCGTTTACGTCACAATATTGCCCCTCCCGACATATTCAGTTCCTACTGAGTTCACGGAAAACGTCCTCACCCGGCCAACGCGATCATTCGATTAATTGGTCACGCGCCGCTACTGAAAGTCTCGAATCGCAATGTTTATTACTGACGTGTCAGCTCATCATCCTTTCATGTCGGGCCTTCTTGGCACTGGAAAAGATGCTTGGCGGGCGGTGGGTATCACTACGCCCAATGAATGGTTTTACGTGAGTTATGCTGTTTTTACACAGGAAGGGCGTTTTTCCGAAACAGTGATGATTTCCAATCCTGCGAACGAGTTGGTAGCTTTTTTTGATCGGGAGAGCAAAGGTGTTTCAATCGTTGGCATCCAACTCGTTAGCCCGCCGTTTTTGAACGGTTCGGCTCACTGGAAGATGGAGCCATTGATCCGAATCTGGAAAAAGCCGTCCGACCCGTTGGCGCACGTGTATGAGGTCGCTGATGGTAAGCAGTACTGCAGCGCTTACGGCACATGGGACATCTCCGAGTATGAATTCTGGAAGGAGTTCACTTCACTCCAGTGATCGCCCAGAGCCTGGATCTGAATGAGGTGCAGATCTGGATGGTCCGTTCAACACCAAAGATCTGGCGCAACTTGTTCTTGGCGGACGGAAGTCACTTTCTGGATCACCCTCCCACCATATGATCAAGGCGATCGTGTTCGACGTGTTTGGTACCGGCGCGCGTCAAGGTAGTTGTCGCCTCGGTCATGCAGCCAACTGTTGAGTATTCACGTCAGGCAAATGCGTCTTTATGACGGACTCACGTTCCGGGTTGAGCGTGACTGCGCCAATGGGCGACCAGTTGCGCGTATTGCCGGACCAACGCGCCGGGTTGAGTTCGCGAGCCTCGGTGTAAAGAGCATGCCTGGCAGCCAGAATCGCCTGATCCTCACCGGCATGGCGCTGGGCCGGACTGACGTAGCGGATACCGCTGTGACGATGATCGACGTTGTACCACTGGACGAAGCCGGCT
>NZ_JABBGA010000069.1 GCF_012927165.1 Zoogloea dura | reverse complement strand
TGTCCGTACCGGTTTAAAACTGACCAGGTGTACCGGTTGAATTTTGACCAGGGACGATAGCCGCCCGTCATTCAGGCTGCTGTGGATAAGTCTATCGGTTTTTCCCTTCCTGGGAAGCTCCTTCCACGTCGATGGCGAGGTGTGTGTTGGCGGTGCGCCCTCCGCGCAGGGCGGAGCCCGGAGCGGAGGGCGCACCGGGGCGCCGTCAGAAGGGTTCAGCATCCTCGGCCGCGCCCGATGTCCGCCTCGCTTTCTCCCGGGTCTTGATCTTTGATCTGGCCACCGCGCTGCTGTGTTGGAACCGCCACGAGTCGTTGCCGGTCTCGATGATGTGGCAGTGGTGCGTGAGCCGGTCCAATAGGGCCGTGGTCATCTTCCCGTCGCCAAACACGCTGGCCCATTCCCCGAAGGTCAGGTTGGTGGTGATCATCACGCTGGTGTGCTCATAGAGCTTTGAGAGCAGGTGGAACAGCAAGGCGCCGCCAGCCTGGCTGAAGGGCAGATAGCCCAGCTCATCAAGGATCACCAGATCCACATTTCGCAGCGATTGGGCGATCCGCCCGGACTTGCCGACGGACTTCTCCTGCTCCAGCGCATTGACCAGGTCCACGGTCGAGAAGAAACGCACCCGCCGTTCGTGCCGAGTGATGCCGGAGACCCCCAGGGCCGTGGCCAGATGCGTCTTGCCGGTGCCCGGCCCACCGATCAACACCACGTTGTGGGCGTTGTCGCTAAAGCTCAGGTCAGCCAGTTCATCAATCAGGTGCCGGTCCACGCAGGATTGCCCGAAGTCGAAACCGGCCAGATCGCGATGGATCGGGAAACGCGCCGCCGTCATCTGGTAGCGGATCGAGCGCATGACCCGATCCGTCCCCTCGGCGTCGAGCAGATGCTCGATCAGCCACAACGCACCTTCCACCCTGGCCTGTCCGCCAAGCTCCGTCAGCTCGCTCCAGGCCCCGGCCATGCCGTACAGGCGCAGCGCTTTGAGTTCCGCGGCGATCTCACGCATGGCCGATCTCCGGGCTGCGTAAGCGGTCGTAGCGGCCCGTGTCGGCGATCGGCGCCTCCTTCACCTCCAGATGCGTCTGCACCGCCTCCGGAGGCGCATCCTGCTTGAGGCGGCCTATCACGTTGAGGACATGTTCGACACTCACCACCCCGGATTCGAGAACCAGTTCAACGGCCACGAGAACGGCCTCCAGCCCGGCTTTGGGCACCACCGCAAGCATCTGGCTCATCACCCGGTCGCCCCCGTCGCGTTTGAGGAGCAGGCGTTGCAGGCGAATCAGGGACTCGGGCATCCCGGCAAAGGGTGCTCCGTTCCTCAACGCCCCTGGTTTGCGCTCCACCAAGGACAGGTAGTGGCGCCAGTCGTAGCAGGTCTGGCCGCGCTCGAAGCGGCGCGGGTGGCTCGCCACCACCGCGTCGTCAAAGACAATCTCGATCCGCTCCGGGTACAGTCGTTTGCTGATCAGCCTGCCCGCCAGCTCGCACGGCACCGAATAGTGGTTGCGTGCCACACTCACCAGGCAGGTGCTGGAGACCCGCCCCGGCTCTTCCACGTAGCCGTCGAACGCCGTCACCATTGGCATCAGTTGCGGCTGCTCGTGCTCAAGCATCTCGGCGACCGAGAGCGCGTACTCCGGATGACGGATTTCCTGCCAGAGGGCCTGGCAGCGGGTCAGCAGCCAGGTGTTCAGCTCCGCGAAGCTACTGAAACGCAAGCTGCCCGCTTCCTGCCAGACGCGCCGCCGGCTGTCCTGCACGTTCTTCTCGACGATGCCTTTCTCCCAGCCACTGGCGACATTGCAGAAATCGGCGTCGAACAGGTAGTGCGAGCACATCGCGGCAAAGCGGGCATTGACCACTCGGCCCTTGCCCTTCTTGACCCTGTCGACGGCGGTCTTCATGTTGTCGTAAATCCCCCGCCGCGGAATGCCGCCCAGTGCCGCAAAGCTCCGCGTGTGCGCATCAAACAGCATCTCGTGGCCCTGGCTCGGGTAAGCCACCAGCACAAAGGCACGGCTTGCGCACAGCTTCAGGTGAGCAACCAGTAGCTTTCTCCAGACTCCGCCAATCACCAGGCCTTCCTCGCTCCAGTCGAACTGGAAGGCTTCGCCCAGTGCGAACTTGAGCGGCACGAAGGCGCGGCTCGGCGCATTCGCCCCCACCCCAAGGCGCCAGTCCCGGATGAAGTCGGTGAGTACCGTATAGCCACCGGTGTAACCCAAGCCCCTGAGCTCAGCCAGCAGTGCCTTGGCGCTGCGACGGTCCCGCTTGGGCCTTCGCGCGTCCGCTTCAAGGGCTTGGATCAAGGTGGCCTGGTACGGCCCCAGCTTGCCCGGCGTGGATTCCCGCCGGTAAGCCGCCGAGGCCCCTTCCGGAGCTCTCAACCACTTCTTGACCGTGTTGCGCGACAAGCCCGTGCGCCGCGAAATCTCCGAACGGGACAGTCCGTCCCGGTAATACATCCGTCTGACCTTGCCCAGCATTTCCATGGTGATCACCTCGCTTCCTCTGCCTCAAAAAGAGGCAGGGAGGTTAAACACCCTGGTCAAATTTCAACCGGAATTCACCCCGATTGATGGTCAGTTTTCGGCCGGCAACAACA
>NZ_JABBGA010000068.1 GCF_012927165.1 Zoogloea dura | reverse complement strand
TGTCACTGACCGGCACAATAGAGCCACCGATGATCGGCATATAGGAGCCAGTTTGAATAGGCTCTGACGAACGTCTTCGGGGGTTCAAGGTTGGTTGTTTTTCGGGGTGCTGGCAAGTGCTGTTTTGGCCTTGTTTGGACCCTGTCGAGGGGCCCGGTAGGAGGCCCCGTCAAGGGTCAGGCAATAGGCGTTGTGGCGCAGCCGATCGACGGTGGCCGAAGCGAGCAGCCGGTTGCCCGGGAAGGCCTGGTCCCACTCGGTGAAGTCGAGGTTGCTGGTGACGATGGTGGCGGCCTGCTCGTAGCGCTCGGCGATCAGATCGTGCAGATCCTCGTCGGCCGGTGCCCGCAAGGGTTTCAACCCAAAGTCGTCGATGATCAGCACCGGCACGCGGGCCAGTTGCTGGAGCTTTCGCTCGTAGTTGCCGATGGCGCGTGCCGCGTTGAGGCTCGCCACGAGCTGCGCGCAGGAGGCAAAGACCACGTCCTGCCCCTGGCGCACCGCGCAGTGCCCGAGGGCCTGGGCCAGGTGGCTCTTGCCGGTGCCGCAGGGGCCGACGATGAGCACCGGGGCCTTCTCCTGGATGTAGCGGCCGGTGGCCAGATCATGGACCAGCGCCCGATTGGTCGAGGGCAGTCGGTCGAACTCAAAGCCTTCGAGGGTCTTGGTAGCCCGGAAAGCCGCGCGGCGCAGCCGGGTTGAGAATTTCTTCTGTTCGCGTCGAGCCACCTCGTCCTGGATCAGCAAGGCGAGGAACTCGGTGTAGGCGAGCTTGGCATCGATGGCCTGGCGGTTGCGGGCCTCGAGAGAATCGAGGATGCCCGATAGGCGTAGCTGCTTCAGTTGTGGGGCCAGTTCGGTGGCGGGATTCATGGTGCAACTCCTTGGGGATGGAGAGACGCCAGGATGGCGTCTCGGGTCAGTGAATCGAAGGGGGTTCGTCGGCGAAGAGGCTTGCTGTGCCGCGGGCGAAGCGGGCCCGGCCCGCGTAGGGCTCGGGGCTGATCAAGCCGCTGGCGGGAAGCAGGTCGTGGCCGCCGACGAGGATGGTCTTGACGGTGCGGTAGTGCGGGCTGTCGTGGGCGAGCGCCCGCTCACAGGCGGCTTCGAGCCGCCCGGCGCCGTACTTCGTCTTGAGGTGAAGGACGCCCTGGGCCGCGCGCAGGCGCTCGCTGATCCGGTCCGACAGGAGGCGCTGGATGAGCCCGGCACAGGCCGGCCCGATACCGGCGGCCTGCTGCAGACACCAGGCGCGGTCATGGGCGAAGAAGGTGCGGGCCTCGGGCGGCAGATGGTCCGTGACAGTGCGCCGCTCGCCGGGCCGGCGCGCGCGAGCGTGGATGGCGACCGACTGGAAGTCCTGATAGACCGTCACCACGCTGTCGGTGGCACGCAGCCACAGGCGCTTGCCCACCAGCGCGCAGGGCACCGAGTAGAGGGCGCGCTCGAAACTCACGTGGCAGTCCCGATGCACCGCCACCTGGTGCCAGGTGCCCAGGTCAGGCGGCACCGCCGGCAGGGGCAACAGCAGCGCGCGCTCCACCGTGAAGCTCTCCAGCGGCTTGATGCGGGTCGTGCCGTGGATGCGCTGCCCGGCCACCTGCAGCACCCAGTCGCGCACCTGGGCATTGAGGTCGGCCATGTCCCGGAAGCTGCGGGTGGGCAGGAAGTTTCCCTTCACGTACTTCACGCCGGCCTCGACGATGCCTTTCTTCTGCGGGTCGCGCGGCGGGCAGGCGTCGATCCGAAAGCCGTAGCCTTCGGCGCACTCGGCGTAGGCCCGCTGCACCTCGGGGTCACGCGCGCAGGCCTTGGTGATGGCGCACTTGGCGTTGTCGATGATGAGCCGCGCCGGCACCGCGCCGAACCACTCGAAGGCGCGCTGATGGCAGCCGAGCCAGGTGCGCACACTCTGGTCCCACACGAACTCCACGTACTGGTGCCGGGAGAAGGCGAGCGTCATCACGAAGGCCCAGGTGCGGCGAAGCGCCCCGGTGGCCGGATCGACCAATTCGGGGCCGGCGCCGAAGTCCACCTGCGCCGCCTCCCCCGGATCGAAGGTGAGGCGCACCGTGGTGTCGGGCGGAAGCGCCTGGGCGAGCGCCGCAATCAGGCGCCGGACGCTGGAGTAGTGGCCCGTGAAACCATGCTCGCGGACGAGGGCTGAGTGGATGGCCACGCCGGAGACGCCCTGGCCGAGCCACTGGGTGACCAGCTGGCGATACGCGGCAAGCGTCGACTGGGCCGTCAGCGGCACACGCGGCGGGGCCAGTGCGGCTGCGATCTCAGCGTCTGCCGGCAGGGGCCGAGTGAGCTCAAGCCAGCCCTTCTCGCAGGCCAACTCCCGGAAACGGGCCGCCTTGGCCCGTCCCATCAAACCGGAGCGCGCAATCTCGCGCTCCGAGTCGCCCTGACGCAAACGCATCAGGGCCTGGCGGTACTCGTGCATCTCGATACTCCTGCGGGCCACCGGCTTTCTCCTGCCAAACCCGGCAGGGTAGCGATGGACCGCTCAAGGTCGAGACGTCCGTCAGAGTGAGACTGGCTCCATTACGCCGATCCGGCGCTGGCGCCTATGTGCCGATCCGTGGGTGGCTCCATTACGCCGATCACGGAGTGGCTCCAATGTGCCGGTCACAAGGTGGCTCCATTGTGCCGATCATCAACTGGCTCCAATGTGCCGGTCGGTGACA
>NZ_JABBGA010000067.1 GCF_012927165.1 Zoogloea dura | reverse complement strand
AAACCGAGGCAGACCATGGCGGAGACGAACTGCTGGGTGACCGGGTCGAGCTTCTGCTTGAAGGCATCGCCGAGTCCGAAGGGCAGCAGCTCGGGCAGCACGAAGTACCAGATGAAGAGCTGGACGAGCAGGGGGATGTTGCGGAAGACCTCGACATAGGTGGCGGCGAGGGTGGCGAGGCCCTTGTGGGGCACGGTGCGCAGCACGCCCATGAGGCTGCCCAGGGCGAGGGCGATGAGCCAGGCGGACAGGGACAGCAGGACCGTGGTCTGCAGGCCGGAGAGCATCCAGCCGAGGTAGGTCCCGTCACCGGAGGCCGCGGGGCTCAGGAAGATGCCCCAGTTCCATTGGTAACTCATTGTCGATTCCTTTTGAAATAAGGGTCGTGCTGCAGGGGCCCGTGCAAGGCCCCCGCAGGGCCGTCGATCAGTACTCCATGAACATGCGCTGCAGTTCCTTGGCGTCGCTGGTCTTGGTCAGGGCCACCGAGGCGAGGATGCGGGCCTTCTGCGGGTTGAGGTCGTGGGCCACCACCCAGTCGTACTTGTCGTCGGGCTGTTCGGCGTTGCGCAGCACGAAGCCGCCGCCCACCACGCGGGAGGAGCGGATGATCTGCACGCCCTTGCCGCGCAGTTCCTGCAGGGCCGGCACCACTGCGCCGCTCACCGAGCCGTTGCCGGTGCCGGCATGGATCAGCGCGCGGGCGCCGCCTTCGGCGAAGGCCTTATAGGCGGTGGGGGTGGCGTTGCCGTAGCCGTAGGCGATGTCCACCGGGGCCAGCTTGTCGAGCTTGTCGATGTCGAACTCGGTGCCGGTGGTGTGGCGCTTGGCCGGGGCGCGGAACCAGTAGGTCTTGCCCTCGACGATCATGCCCAGCGGGCCCCACGGGCTCTTGAAGGCTTCGGTCTTGATGTTGACCGTCTTGCTTACGTCGCGGCCGGTGTGGATCTCGTCGTTCATGGTGACCAGCACGCCCTTGCCGGCCGCGTCCTTGGTGGCAGCCACGGCCACGGCGTTGTACAGGTTGAGCATGCCGTCGGCCGACATGGCGGTGCCCGGGCGCATGGAGCCCACCACCACCACCGGCTTGTCGGTCTTGAGCACCAGGTTCAGGAAGTAGGCGGTCTCTTCCAGGGTGTCGGTGCCGTGGGTGATGACGATGCCGTCCACGTCGGCCTGGCGGGCCAGCGCGGCGACGCGCTTGCCGAGGGTGATCAGGTGTTCATTGGTGAAGCTCTCGGAAGCGATCTGGAAGACCTGATCGCCACGCACGTCGGCCAGGTTCTTGAGCTCCGGCACACCGGCGATGAGCTTGTCCACCGGTACCTTGGCGGCCTGGTAGGTGGCGCTGTTGGCCACGCTGGCGCCAGCCCCGGCGATGGTGCCGCCGGTGGCCAGGATGACGACGCGGGCCTTGTCCTCGGCGTGTACGCCAAGGCTGCCGGCGAGGCCGGCGGCGAGCAGACAGGAGAGGGCGATGGGGCGGATGCGGAAGAGGGTCATGATCGGTTTCCTTTACGAGTGTGGGGGTGGGGGCGATCAGAAGTTGTGGCGGATGCCGAGGGCCACGGAGCTGTTGTCCAGGCCGGGGGCGGTGCCCAGGAAGCTGTAGGCGCCGCCGCCGCCGGAGCGCTTGGCGGCGTCGTTGTCGATCTTGGTGTAGTAGGTGTAGAGCTTGGTGCGCTTGGACAGGTTGTAGTTATAGGCCAGGGTGTATTGGGCGGCGGCGGTGTCGTTGGTGCCGCTGTAGTCGCCGGCGCGGCCGTAGTTGGCGTGGAATTCATGCGGGCCCATCGGCACCATGGCCGAGACGCGCCAGTAGTTGCGGGTCATGTCTTCGCTGAGGGTGCTGCGCTTGGAGCGCTCGAACAGGCCGCCGACCACCACCGGGCCGAAGTTGTAGGCGCCGCCGGCGGTCACCGCGCGGTCGTTGTTGAAGCGCACGCTGGTGCCGGTGCTGTCGAGGTTGGTGGTGTTCTGGGTGGAGGCGTAGCTGACGGCGGCGTGCAGCGGGCCGGCGTCGTAGCTGGTCACCAGGCCCAGGTTGTGGGGCGTGCGGTTGGAGCCGCTGGCGGCGGGCTCTTCGGCCAGCAGGGCGTAGGTGGCGTCGAAGGTGAAGCCGCCGAGCTTCGGGCTGGTGTACCAGATCTGGTTGTTCATGCGCCCGCCGGCGGCGTTGGAGTTGCCGAAGATGACCGACGACAGCAGCGCATCCGACGAGGTGCCGGTGTCGTGGTTGTGCATGCTGATGTAGTCGTACAGGGCGTAGTAGATGGGGCCGAGGGAGCGGCCCAGGCGCAGGGTGCCCTGCTGGGTGCGCAGGCCGACCCAGCTGTCGCGGGTGGCCAGGGGCGTGCTGGAGTCGCTGCCGTCGACGCGGATGCGGCTCTCGATCTGGTAGATCACCGCCATGCCGCCGCCCAGGTCTTCGGTGCCGCGGAAGCCGATGCGGGAGGCGTTGTCGTTAACCATGGTGCGGGAGTGGCCGCCGGAGACGCTGACGTTCTCGAAGGTGGCGTTGAGGCGGCCGTAGATCACCACGCCGTCATCGGCTTGGGCGGACAGGCTGGCGAGGGCGGCAAGCGTTGCAAGGCTTGCCAGGGTGAGGTGCTGAACAGTCTTCATGAGGGAGGCTCCGCTGGATTTGTGTTTATGGGGAGGGACGGCTTGTTCGGAGGCTTACTCGAAGGCCTTGTCGTTGGGGGCCTTGAACAGCTTCTGCATGGCGTCGGAGAGGGGGAAGTTGAGGTTCAGGCCCTTGGGGGGGATGGGCTGGCTGAACCACTTCTTGTAGATGGCCTCGGCCTCGCCGGAGGTCATGGCCTTGGCCAGGGCGCTGTCGACGAGCTTCTTGAAGCCCGGGTCGTCCTTTCTCATCATGCAGCCGTAGGCTTCGAAGCTCTGCGGGGCGCCGGTGACGGTCCATTCGGCGGGGCGCTTGGCCTTGGCCATTTCGCCGTAGAGGAGTGCGTCGTCCATCATGAAGGCGACGGCGCGGCCGGTCT
>NZ_JABBGA010000066.1 GCF_012927165.1 Zoogloea dura | reverse complement strand
CCGAGTAGAAAGCAATCAGCAATTGGGCCTTGAGCAGGCGCTCCGGCGGAATCGAAGGGCGGCCCGTCCTGGCGTACAGGCCGTCGAGCTCCGCAGAAATGGCGGACAGTGCCGACTCGGCCAGTTTCTTCACCCGGCGCAACGGGTGATCAGCCGGAATCCGGGACTCGACCGAGAAATAGTGAAACATCGAGGACTGGGGATCGACTTCGCCACGCATCGTTGTTCTGCCTGGGGTTCGGGGATACGGCTAGGACAGACGGGTGGCGGGATCGTTCACTGGGTTTTGCATCAACCTGCTAACCCGACCTACTTGGCTTAGCTGACACGCACATGGCGACGACCGAGACGGCCGGGGCGAGGAAGGGCACGATATCGACATCAGCCATGGAGCGCTACCGGTCGCAGGTCCACTTTCAGGTCGTACTCCATGAGACGAACGTTGGGCACCTGCGTCGCCGCATACCGGAGTTTCTGTCCGATGTCGGACGCAACGATGACCCCGTAGACTTTCTTCTCGCCGGCCAAGTGCTCTTTTACCCAGCCCATGTAGCGCAGGATCTGCCCCAGCGTTGCGTCGGGGCCGCGACCCAGTTTCAGTTCGAGCACGTAAAAATCACCGCTGTAAGTGGCGAGGATATCGATTGGTCCGACGTCAGTCTGAAACTCGACACCGTCACGGTCGTTGGTGCGGTAAAGAGTCAACGATGCGGTGTGGCCTGGAAGCTTAGGTAAGTTTCTGGCGAGGTAATCGCGCAGGTGTGCTTCGAGCGCGAACATACCATAGGTGTCGCCCGTTACTTCGTTGGTTTCGATGACCAACGTCGAGTTTTCGCCAACACCGTCCGCCAGGCGTACCATCAAATCCCCGTCGGTCGTTTTGGCGATCTCCCAAACGCCATGCTTTTCGGGGTCGTACCAAACGACTTTGCCACGACCGGTGTTGAACAGGTAATCGTAGGGTGTGTCGGAAATCCGGGGCTTCTTGTTCTCGTTGTAATGAATACGTGACGGGTGATTTACCGCGCCAGAAATAATGCTGCATGTCATCGAACTGTCGTTGACGTCGTCCCCATACATCGAGCGGATCTTCGCTTTGATGGCGGGATAGGTGCATTCCCCGTTCATCTGCTGTACCGCGTCCTTGACCATTTGCCAGACTGGCTTCTTATTCCCGTTGTTCATCGTTTGTCGTCCTCGCATTCATTGGTGGTTTTGTCGGGATCGGACGAACCCATTCCGTTCAGCCATCTGGTTGGATCGATTGCCGCCTCATGGCCGATCCCCGACATTAGACTCCCCCCACCTCATACCTCAACTCCACCATCCCGCCCCCCATCTGCCTCACCGTAGTCAGCCGCAGCGTTGGACTCAACACCCGCCGCGGAAAAACCTGTTTCCCTTTGCCCAGGGTAACGGAGCCGATCTGGATGATGAGTTCGTCCAGCAGCCCTGCGTCGTGGAATTGCCCGGCGAGGTCGCCGCCGCCGACGATCCAGATGTTCATTGCGCCAGCGGCCGTGCGCATCTGTGCATGCACGTCGCGTACGTCGCCCTGCACGAAGCGGATGTCCGCGCCTTCGATGGTCGGGAGCGGGCGGTGGGTGAAGATCCAGGTGGGTTGGGTGTAGGGCCAGGGTGAGCCGGTCTCTGCAGCCACCATGTCGGCGTTGCGGAGCATCCATTCGTAGGTGGAGGCGCCCATGGCCAGGGCGCCGACCTCGGCGATGAAAGCGGGATAGCTGGATTCGTTGAGGTCGCCGAGGGAGAACAGCCATTCCAGCGAGTCGTCCTCGGTGGCGATGAAGCCGTCGATGCTTGATGCGGTGTAGTACTGCGTCTTCATGACTTTGCTTTCCTTCCGCCAGCGTCTGCATTGATCCCCGCGATCCTCACATGCCCACGTGCTGCCGCTCAATGAACTGCTTCACTCCGCATCCTTCCAGCCCGGGTCTTTTCTCTTCCAACCCACCTCAATCAAGCTCCAGGCGCCGCGCGACAAAGACAAACGGGTATGGCATCAATACATGCCATACCCGTTTCTTTTGAAGCACGGCTGCCCGAAGGGTAAGCAGCCGTGCACATGTTTCTCGTCGGACTGCCTATTGATATGGCAGCCGTGCACATTGATGTAGCACCCGTGCACTTTGATCTATCAGCCCGCTACATGCTTCCCGCGCCGGTCCACGAAGCACTCACACGCTCCAGCATGCTTTGCTCCCGCTGCACATCATCATGAGTGCGCGAGCGCCCGTCCCTGGACCTTCTCTTCCACGCTCTCCATACCCAGCCAGGAAGGCCACCCTGAGCAGCGTGGTCATAGGCAACAGGTGCTTGTTGAGTGAAACAGTTCATAGGCCCGTCATGGCGGAGATGTGAGTATCGTGACTGTCGCCGTAACGGCCAGCATGAGCAGGCTGTCGCGCGGCACAGTTTGGAGTCCTTGCGCCTCTGGGGCTTGTCGATCTCTTTGAAATGGTTGTCCGCTGAAATCCCCGTCGTGTATCCAGCGCTGCCTTTTCAGAGAGGGTGGCCAAGAAGCGCTTTGTGGAGCGAGGGCCCCAAGTCAAGGTCCTGGCGTGTTGAGAATGGGCTCCATCTTCATGCCAAACGGAATCGCCACAGATCCAAATATGCGGAGCTCAAAAAATGATGACTGATACCTGCGGCAGGTCTCTTCTGCACGCGCCACAAGGACAAATGGATAAGAGGTCACGTAAGCTCTTTATCCAAAAAGTAGCTCCGGTGATGTTTGTTCTGGGCGCGCTCTAGACTGAAGTGCAACACCCCGATTTGTTAGGGTGTAGGCATGGGAAATCACTACAGTCAGTTGTCGATGGACGAACGTAATCAGATTCATCGGTGCAGCAATGAGGGATTGAGTCTTCGGGCAATTGCCCGAAGACTCAATCGGCCGACTTCCGCGGTGTCGCGTGAAGTGGCGCGCAACACAATTGGCAAGAGCTACGATGCCGCCCGTGCCGAGCGGGCGATGCTGGCGCGCAGACGCCGCGGGACGGTCAAGCTCAAGAGCGGTTCCGTGCTGCTCAACCGGGTT
>NZ_JABBGA010000065.1 GCF_012927165.1 Zoogloea dura | reverse complement strand
CAGGCGCTCTTGCCGGCCTCGTCCATCGCCGCCGTAGTGATCACCGCTTCGAGTCGAGCGCGCGCAGTCCAGGCCCGCCCTCGGGCGGGCCTGGACTGCGCATCCTCACGCCATCGTTCCAATGTCTGCACCGAAACCCCAATCTCTTGTGATACCACGCCCACTTGGGCGCTCTCCGGCGGCAACAACCGCGCCACCGCTCTGTTCCTGAATGCTTCTCCGTACCGAGCCATCTCTCATCCTTGTCGCCCCCAGGTTCAACATCATAGAGAGGCGACAACTATTCTGACGCGGGGGGACATTGACCACCGAGAAGATGCACAAGTGGGTGCATCAGGCTGACCAAGACCCCAAAGTGCTGTTGCAGGGAGACGTTGCGGGTTTCACCGCGGCAAGCGGCCGGATTGCGGTGGACCACTGGTCGGCACTGCTTTCGTGCACGCTGGAATTTCAGAAGGCGTTCCTGGCGGCGCTCCCGAAGCGCTAGCTGTGCGTAGCGGCCAAGAGAAACCTGACAGGAATGTAATCACCGGGTCATATCCCTGACGGTTCCAGAAGCACAAACTGGCCTTGTCGGACCCGCCCACCGGCATCTCGAACTGTCTGAATACCTTTTTTGGAGAAGCTGTAATGAAACTCAATTCTTTTCTCTCGACCGCGCTGATTGCCACCGTTGCGGCGCTGTCTTTTGGCGCTCAGGCAGCGGATGCCGACAAGGCACCTGCCGAGCAAACCGAGAAGACCACGCCGAAGAAGGTGAAGCCCCATTCCCACATGACGGAAAAGACCGGTATCCCGGCGGCGGCCCCTGAGGCTACGGGGGAAAAGGCGGCACCGGCCAAGGATGCAAAGCGTCACAACCACCAGCGGGACATGAAGTAAACGCAGTCATTCAGAGGCCCCGTGAAGGGGCCTCGGTGTTTTGAACATGAAAACCCCAACCCACGATGAACACGGGAGCCGTTGTTCTTGCCGCATCCTGGCTGAGACCGTCGGCTGCAAGCCCGAGGCCATCGCCTTTTCCTTTTGCCAGGCGGTGCTGATGAAGCGCTGGGTCGTGGAGTGCAACCACGGCTGTATGGACAAGGCACCCGCGTCAAAGCTCAGTAGCAAATGGCACGAGACCGGACCGATCGATCCGGTGAAGGCCATCCTGATCATGAACGAACAGGAGTAAGTTGCCATGCCACCCGTCACCGGAATTGGAAGTCCTGGGCCGCTTCAGCCGAGCTCGGATGCTGGACACAGTGCTCACACCAGTTCGGGGAGTGGCACTACTTCTTTTGCCGCCGCTCTTTCACAGGTCATGGGCAGAACGCCCGGCACGGTCTTGTCTGGGACGCCCAGTCCGGCATCCAGTGCCGATGGAGCACAGAATTCGGCACACCGCGATGCATGGCCCTCGCTGGGAGATGGCTTTCAACGCCGTCACATCCCGCTGGTGGGGTCGGGGCACCCAAGTCATGATTTTCAGCAACTCGCCTTGGGGTTGAGGGCTTATCGACAGCAAATCATCGCGTCAAATATTGCCAACGCCGATACCCCCGGCTACAAGGCCGTTGACATCGATTTCCAAGAAGCACTACGTAACGCCCAGGCGGCGGCGAATGTGCCTCCTGTATCCCTGACCACGACCTCGGGGGGGCACTTGTCAGGACAAAGCACCGGCACCCAGCCTCCCATCCCACTGAAATACCATGTCCCCAGCCAAGGCAGTATCGATGGGAACACGGTCGAAATGGATGTCGAGCGGGCCAAGTTCGCGGAGAACACGGTGATGCACCAGTTTGCAATGGACCGGGTGAGTGGGCACTTCAAACACGAAATCGAAATGCTCCAGAGCCTGAAGTGAAAAGCTGACATGAGCCGCCCGTTGCCAGAAACCCCTGGCCAGTTGCACGGGATGCTGACCATCAGGCTTGGGTTGGCTGCGACCGTGGTTGCGCTGATTGCCGGTGGTGTTGCTTATTTCGTTGAAACCTACCGGGCGGAACAGGCTGCACTGGAGCAGGCCACCCGCAGCGCCCGCCATTTCGCCACGCCTGCGATGCAGATGATTGTTAGCGCCGGCCGGCCTGACGGTCATGACGAACTGGAGCGCTTGCTGGACAAAAGTCGTTTTGTCGGGCTGCAGGTCTTTGATGGTGATGGCGATCAGGTTTACGAGAACTGGGGGAGTAGCGCCGTTTCGCTGATAGACGTGCTCCGTGCCCAAGCCTTGAAGCGTCCCGAGCGACATCAGATCCACCGTACCTGGATCGAAGTGGGTTCCGAGCATCTGATCCACGTCGTTGTCCCGATCTCCGGTAGCGATGGCCGTCTTGTTGGGTATGTGAGGACCGTCAGCCGGCTCGATGCGGAAACTGTCCAAGCTCAGCGGGATCAGGTTCGCACGGGGGCGCTTACCGCTGTCGGCGCCGTGGTGGCGACAGCGTTTGTCCTGTATCCCCTGATGCTGGCCATGCTGCGACGCTCAACGGACTTGTCTCGTTCCTTGCTGGACTCGAACCTGTCGCTGATCCGCTCCCTGGGGAACGCCGTGGCCAAGAAGGATTCCGGTACCGATGCCCACAACTATCGGGTCACGCTCTACGCGATCGGTTTGGCTGAAGCGCTGGGGGTCTCGGCGGAAGATATCTCGCACCTGGTTGCCGGTGCCTTTCTGCACGACGTGGGCAAGATCGGGATTCCCGACAGCATCCTCCTGAAGGGGGGCTCGCTGACGCCCGCCGAACTCCAGGTCATGCAGACGCATCCGGTTGTCACTGACCGGCACAATAGAGCCACCGATGATCGGCATATAGGAGCCAGTTTGAATAGGCTCTGACGAACGTCTTCGGGGGTTCAAGGTTGGTTGTTTTTCGGGGTGCTGGCAAGTGCTGTTTTGGCCTTGTTTGGACCCTGTCGAGGGGCCCGGTAGGAGGCCCCGTCAAGGGTCAGGCAATAGGCGTTGTGGCGCAGCCGATCGACGGTGGCCGAAGCGAGCAGCCGGTTGCCCGGGAAGGCCTGGTCCCACTCGGTGAAGTCGAGGTTGCTGGTGACGATGGTGGCGGCCTGC
>NZ_JABBGA010000064.1 GCF_012927165.1 Zoogloea dura | reverse complement strand
TCTCGCACTCAGCCAGCCTCTTCCCCGCCACATCCTTGGCCGACAGCAGCGGTTCGCCCGCCAGCGGCCACTCCACCCCCACCGCCGGGTCGTTCCACAGCAGGCTGCGCTCATGCTCCGGGGCATAGTAGTCGGTGGTCTTGTACAGGAAGTCGGCGCTTTCGCTTGTCACCAGGAAGCCGTGCGCAAAGCCCGGCGGGATCCACAGCTGGCGCTGGTTCTCTTCGCTCAGCTCGACCCCTTCCCATTTGCCGAAGGTCGGCGAAGACTTGCGCAGGTCCACCGCCACGTCGAAGACGCTGCCCCGTACCACCCGCACCAGCTTGCCCTGGGCTTGCTGGATCTGGTAGTGCAGGCCGCGCAGCACGCCCTTGGCGGAGCGGGAGTGGTTGTCCTGCACGAAGTCCACGTCCAGCCCGGTGAGCTCCCGGAAGGTCCGGGCGTTGAAGCTTTCCATGAAGAAGCCGCGGCTGTCTCCAAAGACTTTCGGTTCGAGGATCAGCAGGCCGGGCAGCGTGGTGGGGGTCACTTTCATCAGAACACCTTTTCTTCGAGCAGACGGTTGAGGTACTGGCCATAGCCGTTCTTGGCGAGGGGGGCGGCGAGTTTCTGCAGCTGGGCGGCGTCGATCCAGCCGGCGCGCCAGGCGATCTCTTCGGGGCAGGCGATCTTGAGGCCCTGACGCTTTTCGATGGTCTGGATGAAGAGGCCGGCTTCGAGCAGGCTTTCGTGGGTGCCGGTGTCGAGCCAGGCGTGGCCGCGGCCCATGACCTGCACGTCAAGGGCATCCCATTCGAGGTACTGGCGGTTGACGTCGGTGATCTCGAGTTCGCCCCGCGGGCCGGGCTTGAGCTCGCGGGCCACGTCCACTACCCGGTTGTCGTAGAAGTAGAGGCCGGTGACGGCGTAGCGGCTCTTGGGGACCTTGGGCTTCTCTTCGAGGCTGATGGCCCGGCCGGCGTCGTCGAACTCGACCACGCCGTAGCGTTCGGGGTCGTGCACCGGGTAGGCGAAGACGGTGGCGCCGTCGGTCCTCGTACCGGCCTGGCGCAGGTCGCTGCCGAATTCGTGGCCGTAGAAGAGGTTGTCGCCGAGCACCAGGGCGCTGGGGCCGCTGCCGACGAAGTCGGCGCCGATCACGAAGGCCTGGGCGAGGCCGTCGGGGCTGGGCTGCACGGCGTATTGCAGGTTGAGGCCCCACTGGGCGCCGTCGCCGAGCAGTTGCTGGAAGCGCGGGGTGTCCTGGGGGGTGGAGATGATGAGGATGTCGCGGATGCCCGCCAGCATGAGGGTGCTGAGGGGGTAGTAGATCATCGGTTTGTCGTACACCGGGATGAGCTGCTTGGAGACGGCCAGGGTGGCCGGGTGCAGCCGGGTGCCGGAGCCGCCGGCGAGGATGATGCCTTTGCGCTGGGTGGTCATGGGAATGTCCGGTTTGAGTTCAGTTCGGGAGGATTTCGTCGAGCATGCGGTCGACGCCCTGCTGCCAGGGCGGCGGGACGAGGCCGAAGGCGCGCTGCAGCTTGCCGGTGGAGAGCCGGGAGTTGAGCGGGCGGGCGGCGGGCGTCGGGAAGGCGCTGGTGGGCACAGGGCGGATGGCCTCGGGGGCGACCTTGACGGGGATGCCGCGGGCCCGGGCGTGCTCGATGACGTGGCGGGCGTAGTCGTACCAGGTGGTTTCGCCACCGGCGACGAGGTGGTACAGGCCACCCAGCTCGGGCTGGGCGAGGGTCTGGCGCACGGCGTGGGCGGTGATGTCGGCGAGCAGGTCGGCGCCGGTGGGGGCGCCGTGCTGGTCGTCGATGATGGTGAGGGCGTCCCGCTCGGCGGCGAGCTTGAGCATGGTCCTGGCGAAGTTGCCGCCGCGGGCGGCATACACCCAGCTGGTGCGGAAGATGAGGTGGCGGCAGCCGCTGTCGCGGATCAGCTGCTCACCTTCGAGCTTGGTGCGGCCATACACGGAGAGGGGGCCGGTGGGGGCGTCTTCGTCCCGCGGGGCGTCGCCGCTGCCGTCAAAGACGTAGTCGGTGGAGTAATGCACGAGCAGTGCGCCGCGCGCGGCGGCTTCGCGGGCGAGGACGCCGGGGGCCAGGGCGTTGAGGCTGCGGGCGAAGTCGGGTTCGCTCTCGGCCTTGTCCACGGCGGTGTGGGCGGCGGCATTGACGATGAGGTCGGGGGCGACGCTGCGCACGGTGGCGACGAGGCTGTCGGGGTCGGCGAAGTTGCCGGAGAGCCCGGGGGCGCCGTCGTGGTCGAGGGCGATGAGTTCGCCCAGGGGGGCGAGGCTGCGTTGCAGCTCCCAGCCGACCTGGCCGTTCTTGCCGAAGAGGAGGATCTTCATGGGGCGTCCTTAGTCGCGGCCGGCGTAGTTCTTCTCGACCCAGTCGCGGTAGGCACCGCTCTGCACGTGGGCGACCCACTCCTGGTTGGCGAGGTACCACTCGACGGTCTTGCGGATGCCGGTCTCGAAGGTTTCGGCGGGGCGCCAGCCGAGTTCGCGCTCGATCTTGCGGGCGTCGATGGCGTAGCGGCGGTCGTGGCCAGGGCGGTCGGTGACGTAGGTGATGAGCCGGGTGTAGCTGCCGGCGGGGTCGGGCTGGAGTTCGTCGAGCAGGGCACAGAGGGTGTGCACGATGTCGATGTTGGGCTTTTCGTTCCAGCCGCCTACGTTGTACACCTCGCCGGGGGTGCCTTTGTCGAGGATGGCGCGGATGGCGCTGCAGTGGTCGGTGACGTAGAGCCAGTCGCGGATCTGCATGCCGTCGCCGTACACCGGCAGGGGCTTGCCGGCCAGGGCGTTGGCGATCATCAGCGGGATGAGCTTCTCGGGGAAGTGGTAGGGGCCGTAGTTGTTGGAGCAGTTGCTGGTGGTCACCGGCAGCCCGTAGGTGTGGTGCCAGGCCCGCACGAGGTGGTCCGAGGCGGCCTTGCTGGCCGAGTACGGGCTGTTGGGCTCGTAGGTCTTGGTCTCGGTGAAGGCGGGGTCGGTGGGCCCCAGGGAACCGTACACCTCGTCGGTGCTCACATGGTGGAAGCGGAAGCCGGCCTTGTCGGCGCCTTCGAGCCCGCTCCAGTAGCCGCGGGCGGCTTCGAGCAGGGTGAAGGTGCCATTGACGTTGGTGCGGATGAAGTCGCCGGGGCCGTGGATGGAGCGGTCCACGTGGCTTTCGGCGGCAAAGTGCACCAGGGCGCGGGGGCGGTGCTCGGCCAGCAGCCGGTCGATGAGCGCCCGGTCGCAGATGTCGCCCTGCACGAAGAGGTGCCGCGGGTCGCCCGCCAGCGAGGCCAGGTTCTCCAGATTGCCTGCGTAGGTCAGGGCATCCAGGTTGACCACCGGCTCGTCGCTTGCGCGCAGCCAGTCCAGAACAAAATTTGCGCCAATGAAGCCGGCGCCGCCGGTTACGAGAATCAT
>NZ_JABBGA010000063.1 GCF_012927165.1 Zoogloea dura | reverse complement strand
GCGGACTACGGCGGGACGTTCGGTCAGTTGAAGGACGACACGAACACGACGGTGGAGCGTCTGCGGGAGGTGGTGGGTCAGATCAAGGAGGCGTCGGAGTCGATCAACGTGGCGGCGCAGGAGATTTCGGCGGGGAACGCGGACCTGTCGTCGCGCACGGAAGAGCAGGCGAGCAGCCTGGAAGAGACGGCGAGCTCGATGGAGCAGCTCAACGCGACGGTGAAGCAGAACGCGGACAACGCGCGGCAGGCGAAGGAGCTTGCGGGTTCGAGCAACGAGGTGGCGGAGCAGGGCGGGGCGATGGTGGGGCAGACGAACATCCTGGCGCTCAACGCGGCGGTGGAAGCAGCGCGTGCGGGTGAGCAGGGCCGTGGTTTCGCGGTGGTGGCGAGCGAGGTACGGAGCCTTGCGCAGCGCAGCGCGCAGGCCGCGCGGGAGATCAAGGCGCTGATAGCGGACAGCGTGGACAAGGTGGAGGACGGCGCGAAGCTGGTGAATGAAGCCGGCCACACGATGGAAGAAGTGGTCTCGAACTTCCAGAAGCTGTCGTCGCTGGTGACGGAGATTGCGGAGGCGAGCCAGGAGCAGAGCAGCGGCATCGAGCAGGTGGCGCATGCGGTGGGCCAGATGGACGAAGTGACGCAGCAGAACGCGGCGCTGGTGGAAGAAGCCGCGGCGGCGGCGGAGAGCCTGGAAGATCAGGCGCGCAGCCTGGTCCGGTCTGTCGCCATGTTCCGGCTGGTAGCCCAGCCCGCAGCCTCTGGTACGTTGGACTTTGATGGTGTCATACAAGCCCATATGGGCTGGAAGTTCAAGCTGCGCAACTATCTCGCCGGGCAGGGCGAGTCCCTCGATCCCGCCGTGGTGTCCCGTGACGACAAGTGCGTCCTGGGGTGCTGGATCCATGGGGACGGGAAGCGTTATGCGAGTGAGCCGGGCTTCGAGAAGTTGCGCGACAAGCACGCCGATTTCCATCGCTGTGCGGGTGCCGTGATCCAGGCCAAGCTGTCCGGCGATGCCGTCGGCGCCGAGCACCTGCTGCTGAACGATTTTGCCGTGCTCTCCGATGAAACCATCCAGGAAATCCGCAAGCTCAAGCAAAGCCGCGCCGGTGATGCCGCCGTGGAGGCTGCCGGTCGCGCGGCTTCCGTCGAGCAACTCAGAGAGCGCCTCCAGCCCGTGCCTATGCGTGCCATGAAAGTGGCCAAGGTGGGGGCCCCGCTGCCCAAGGTCAAGCGGCAGGCCTCGAATCTGGCGCAAGCCGACTGGGAAGAGTTCTGATCCTTTGATGACTCGGCCACCCGGGTGGCCAAGCCCTGCAGGAGCAACACATGAAAATAAACATGCCTGTCACCCAGCGCGAAATCGAGCTGGCCGATGACGACTTGATTGTCTCGAGGACGGACCTCAAGGGGCAGATCGTCTATGTGAATCCGGATTTCATCCGGATCAGCGGCTTTACCGAGGATGAGCTGATCGGCCAGTCCCACAACATCGTCCGGCATCCGGACATGCCCGTGGAGGCCTTCGAGGATCTGTGGCGTGACCTGCAGAAGGGGCGGCCCTGGTCCGGCATGGTGAAGAACCGTTGCAAGAACGGCGATCATTACTGGGTCGAGGCCCATGCCACGCCGATGATCGAAAACGGCAAGGTGACCGGCTACATGTCGGCCCGTCGCAAAGTTTCGGCCGCGAAGGTGAAGGAGGCCGAGGCAGCCTATGCGCTGTTCCGTAGCGGCAAGGCCGGCGCGCTGCGCATCATCAACGGGCGTGTGCGTTCGTCCGGTATCGGGGCGCGGCTGGCTAGCGGGTTGAAGGATCTGTCGCTGGCAACCCGTGCCGCCATGGCCGCAACGCTGGTTCTGGTGGTGATCCTGGGGCTGGGATCCTGGTACGTGCGCGATCGGGCCGGGCAGGCCCTGGAGGGGCAGGGCCTGGCGGTCGTGAGCGACAAGGTCTCCCTGGTGAAGGCGATGGTGGCGTCCAAGGCGCAGAGCCTGAAGCTCGAGACGGAGAGGCTCAATGACATGTTTGCTGCAGGCTTCGGCGACGGCTTCTCCGTGAATGCCGTCGGCGAAGGCATGCCGGTGCTCAGTCACGGCGGAGTGGCGCTGAATCTGCGGTCCCAGGAGGTGGATCGTTTCACTGCGAGCAGTGGGGCCGTGGCGACGCTTTTTGCACGCAAGGGTGACGACTTCTACCGGGTCGCGACATCGCTCAAGAAAGAGAACGGCGAGCGTGCTGTCGGCACCATGCTGGCCCATGACCATCCCGCCTACGCGAAGCTGATGGCCGGTGAGCGCTATGTCGGCAAGGCGCTGCTGTTCGGCATCGACACGTATACCGGTTACTCACCGATCAAGGACGCGGCTGGCAAGGTGATTGGTGCAACCTTCGTAGGCAGGCGTTTCTCCGACGAACTGGCTGCGCTCAAGCAGCAGATCAAGAGCGTTCGCTTCGGTGATTCCGGCTATGCCTACGCGCTAGACTCTACTCCCGGCAAGTCTTTCGGGACGCTGACGGTGCACCCGGCCAAGGAAGGCCAGAACATTGCCGATGCCAAGGATGCCGACGGGCGGTTGTTCATCCGCGAAATTCTCGAGCGCAAGCAGGGGGTCATCCACTATCCTTGGCTCAATACCGAGCTGAACGACACGGTGCCGAGGGAGAAGGTCGTCGTGTTCGAGGCCTTTCCTGAGTGGAACTGGGTGATCGCCGGCGGCACCTACATGGATGAGTTCGAGAGCGTCTCCCGCTCCATCGGCTTCATGTTGCTGAGCATGGCGCTCGTCGCCGCCCTGGTCCTGGCGCTACTGATCTTCGTCCTGATGCGCTCCCTGGTGGCCAGGCCGCTGCAGGCCATGGTTCAGACGGCCCAGAACGTGGCAAACGGAAACTATGCGAATGTGATCGATGCCGGTCGCAATGATGAGGTCGGGCGGGTGCTCCAGGCCCTGGAGTCGATGCAGGTCAAGCTGTGTGCTGATATCGTCGAGCAGAAGCGCGTCAGCGACGAGAATTCGCGGATCCGGCAGGCTCTGGATTGCGTGGAGACCAATGTCCGCATCGCCGAGCCCGGCGGCCGCGTGATCTATGCAAATACGGCGCTCCTGAAGACCATCCGCGCCATTGAGTCGGAGATCCGCAAGGATGCGCCGGGCTTCAGTGCAGACTCGTTCGTGGGCAGCAGCATCGGCCGTCTCTATGCCGACCCGGATGCAGCCCTCAAGCGCCTGGCGGCGCTGACCCAGACTACCCGCACGCAGATGTCGATCGGGGGCCGCACCTTTGATGTGGTGACCAGCCCGATCGTCAATGCTTCGGGAGAGCGGCTGGGGTCCGTGGGGGAATGGCGGGATCGTACCGACGAGCTTGCTGCCGAGAAGGAAGTGCAAGCCCTGGTTGGGGCCGCAGCTGAAGGAGACTTGGCGGCCCGACTGGTGGTGGAAGGCAAGGAAGGCTTCTTCCGCGACCTGTCGATTGGCCTGAATCACCTCATGGAGGGCATGGCCGGCAATCTTGAAGACATCGCCCGTGTTCTGAACGCGATAGCGCGGGGCGACCTGACGGAGAAGATCACGGCGGACTACGGCGGGACGTTCGGTCAGTTGAAGGACGACACGAACACGACGGTGGAGCGTCTGCGGGAGGTGGTGGGTCAGATCAAGGAGGCGTCGGAGTCGATCAACGTGGCGGCGCAGGAGATTTCGGCGGGGAACGCGGACCTGTCGTCGCGCACGGAAGAGCAGGCGAGCAGCCTGGAAGAGACGGCGAGCTCGATGGAGCAGCTCAACGCGACGGTGAAGCAGAACGCGGACAACGCGCGGCAGGCGAAGGAGCTTGCGGGTTCGAGCAACGAGGTGGCGGAGCAGGGCGGGGC
>NZ_JABBGA010000062.1 GCF_012927165.1 Zoogloea dura | reverse complement strand
ACGCCCCCACCCCTGAGAAAGGCCCGCTGACCATGCTGATCGACCTGCACGCCCACGCCCCGCACCCGGATTACTACGACCAGGACCCGTACTGGGGCCCGGCCTTCGAATCGCAACCCGACGGTGACATCAAGCTGCGGGTGGGCGACTGGATCCTCAGCCTGGGCGCCCCGGAGCGCAAAGCGGCCTTGCGCAAAGCCAAGGCCGAAGGGCAGGCGCTGAACGTGCAGGACTACATGGCCCGCTGGCGTGACCCGAAGACCCGCCTGGCCGGCATGGACGCCGCCGGACAAAACGCCCAGGTCGTCTCGGTGCCGTCCCACTGCTACATGTACTGGACCCCGCTCGAGTACGCGATCCCCTTCGCCCGCAAGGTCAATGACGTGCTCGCCGAATACTGTTCCGGCGCGCCGGATCGTCTGATGTTCTGGGCCCAGGCCCCGCTTCAGAATCCCGAGGAAGCAGCCAAGGAAATCCGCCGTGCGTGCACCCAGCTGGGGGCCAAGGGTCTTGGCGCGGGCGGCTCCAACTTCGGGGGACTCGAATTCGACTCCCGCGAGATGGACCCGGTCTGGGAAGCCCTGTGCGATCTGGACTTGCCGATGTTCGTGCACGGCTACAACCAGTCGGTGACCTGGGGCAAGAACGCCAACAGCGACCGCTACGAGACTACCGCCATCGTCGGCATGAACTACGACGAGACCAAGGCCTTCTGGTACCTGGTGAACGGCGGGGTCTTCGACCGCTTCCCGAAGCTCAAGGTGTACATCACCCACGGCGGTGGTTTCGTGCCCTATCAGCTGGGTCGCCTGGCCCAGACCAACCCGAACCTCGACACCTTCCACAACAAGAAGCCGGTGCTCGATTACCTGAAGAACTTCTACTTCGACGTCGAGCTGCACGAGCTGCCGATGCGCCAGGCGCTGATCGACGTGATTGGTGCGGACCGCATCCTGTACGGCTCGAACTTCGGTGGCAGTGACGCGGTGCGGCATGATCTGACCGACGGTCTGCGCCTGTCGGACGATGACCTGCAGAGGATTCGCTGGAGCAATGCCTGCGAGCTGCTGCACCTGGACCCGGCCAAGGTGGGCGCGGTTGCAAAGCAGGGGGAGGCAGCATGAAGATTGCCCGCTGCACCGAGGGCGGCGCCCCGTTCTGGGCACTGGTCGATACCGACACCCAAACCCTGCAGCCCATTGCCGGTGCCTTTGCTGACTGGGGCCCGGCGCTGACTCGGGCCATCGCAGCTGGCAAGGCAGAGGAAGGGCGCGCCGCGCTGCCGCTGGCGGGGGAAGCCCGTCCGCTGGACAGCGTGCGTCTGCTGCCGCCGATTGAGCCGATCAACCGGGTAGTGGTGGCTGGCGCCAACTATGCTAAGCACCTTGCCGACGACTTCGGCCTCAAGGCGCCGCCCCAGCCGATTGCGTTCCTGAAGGCCTACGGCGCGCTGATCGGCGCCCATGATCCGATTCGCTATCCGCCGCTCACCCAGGAACTCGACCACGAGGTCGAGCTAGTGGTGGCTGTCGGCTCTGCTCCGGTGGATCTCGCCGACCCGCTGGCCAGCGTGCTGGGCTACACCGTCGGCAACGACGTGAGTGCCCGTGACCTGCAGCGCAGCGGCCCGGTGGGCATCGGCATGGATCTCTTCGCCGCCAAGAGCCAGGACGGCAGTACCGGCCTCGGCCCGTGGATCGTCACCCGTGACGAGTTTCCGGCCGGCAGCCCCAAGTTGCGCCTGACGCTCAAGGTGAATGGCGAAACTCGCCAGGACGGCAACACCGCCGAGATGACTTGGGACGTGGCCCAACTGGTGGCCTTCGTCCAGGCGCGCTCCAGCTTTGCCGGTGGTGACGTGATGTTCACCGGCTCGCCGGCGGGTGTGGGGCAGGGCACCGGGCGCTTCCTGAATCCGGGTGATGTGGTCGAGGCCAGCGTTGACGGCATCGGCACGATCTGCAACGTCGTCGGCCCCAAGGCCGGCGCCTAAACTAAAGAGAGATACAGCATGATTGCCAAAGACTCCCGCGTTGTTGTTGTGGGTGCCGGGCTGATGGGTACGGGGATCGCCCACGCGTTTGCCGCCAGCGGCTTTGCCACCGTCCTCGTCGACAGCAACGCCGAGGCCCTGGCCCGGGCCCAAGCGAGCATCCACGCCATCCTCGAGGGCGGGGTCAAGCTGGGCAAACTGGCCCCCGAGCTGGCCGACGCCGCCAAGGCCCGCCTGAGTACCCGCGAAGACCTGAAGGGCGCTGCCGAGGGGGCCTGCCTCCTCGTCGAAACCGTCTCCGAGAACCTCGCCGTCAAGAAAGCCGTCCTGACCGAAGCGGCCACGGTACTGGCGCCCGGCGCGATCATCGCCACCAACACTTCGGCCCTGTCGGTCACCGAGATCGCCGCCTCGGTGCCCGCCCCCGAGCGGGTCATCGGCATGCACTTCTTCAACCCCGTGCATAAGATGAAGCTGGTCGAACTGGTGCTGGGCATCGCCACCGACGCCGCCACCGTGGCCACCAGCCGGGCCTGGTGCGAGGCCATCGGCAAAACCTCAATCCTCGTCAACGAATCCCCCGGCCTCACCACCAGCCGTATGTCCGCCATGCTCGGCAACGAAGCCATGTGGATGCTGCAGGAAGGCACCGCCAGTGCCGAGGACATCGACACCGCCCTCCGGATGGGCTTCAACCACCCGATGGGCCCGCTCGAACTGGGAGATCTGACCGGCTGGGACACCCGCTTGTCGGTGCTGCGCTACCTGCACAGCACCCTCGGCGAGAAATTCCGCCCCTGTCCGCTGATCATCAAGATGGTCGCCGCCGGCCGCTATGGCCGCAAGAGCGGCCACGGCGTGTACCAGTACGACGAAGCCGGTCAACGTGTGCCCAACTCAGGCCTCAAGGCCAGCGCGCTATGAGCGACGTCTACATCGTCGAAGCCGTCCGGACCCCGGTCGGCAAATACAAGGGCAGCCTGGCCGGCGTGCGCGCCGATCACCTCGGCGCCCACGTGCTCAACGCCCTGGTTACCCGTGCCGGGATCCATCCGGCCGACGTGAGTGACGTCCTCTTCGGTTGCGTCACCCAGGTGGGCGAACAATCGGCCAACATCGCCCGTACCGCCCTGCTGGGCGCCGGCTGGCCGGTGACCATCCCCGGCCTGACCATTGACCGCAAATGCGGCTCCGGCGAAGTGGCCGTGCATGTCGGTGCCGGGCTCATCGCTGCCGGCAGTGCCGAGGTCGTCGTCGCCGGTGGCGCCGAGAACATGAGCCGCGTGCGCATGGGCGGCAACCGGGAAATCTACGGTGAGGCCTTCGGCTGGCTCGCCGCCGAACGCTACGAGCTGACCAGCCAGGGTGAAGCCGCCGAGCGGGTCGCCGAGCACTGGAAGCTCACCCGCGAAGCGCTCGACGCCTTCGCCGTGCGCAGCCACCAGAAAGCCGCCGCGGCGGCCGAGGCCGGCTACTTCACCCGGGAAATCGCCCCCGTTCCTGTCAATGACCTCAAAGACAAGGACTGGGCCGAGCCCACCGTCGCGCTGTTCAGCGCCGACGAAACCATCCGTCCTGGTACAGCCGCCGAAAAGCTGGCCACCCTCAAGAGCAGCTTCCGTCCTGAGGGTCGGCTCACCGCCGGCAATTCCTCACAGATCTCCGACGGCGCCGCGGTGCTGCTGCTGATGTCGGAAGCTGCGGTCAAGCGCCTGGGCGTCACCCCGAAAGCGCGGATCCGCGCCTTCACCACGGTCGGCTCCGATCCGACGCTGATGCTCACCGGCCCGATCGCGGCGACCCGCCGGGTGCTGGCGCAGGCCGGGCTGAGTCTGGCGGACATCGACCTGTACGAAGTGAACGAAGCCTTCGCCCCGGTGCCGCTGATGTGGCAGCAGGAGCTGGGCGCGGACCTGGAGAAGCTCAACGTGAATGGCGGGGCGATTGCGCTGGGTCATCCGCTGGGGGCCAGCGGGGCCCGGATCATGACATCCCTACTGTACGAGTTGGAGCGTCGGGGTGGCCGTTACGGGCTGCAGGCGATCTGCTGTGCGGGCGGGATGGGTACCGCAACGATCATCGAG
>NZ_JABBGA010000061.1 GCF_012927165.1 Zoogloea dura | reverse complement strand
CAGGCGCTCTTGCCGGCCTCGTCCATCGCCGCCGTAGTGATCACCGCTTCGAGTCGAGCGCGCGCAGTCCAGGCCCGCCCTCGGGCGGGCCTGGACTGCGCATCCTCACGCCATCGTTCCAATGTCTGCACCGAAACCCCAATCTCTTGTGATACCACGCCCACTTGGGCGCTCTCCGGCGGCAACAACCGCGCCACCGCTCTGTTCCTGAATGCTTCTCCGTACCGAGCCATCTCTCATCCTTGTCGCCCCCAGGTTCAACATCATAGAGAGGCGACAACTATTCTGACGCGGGGGGATGCTCTTGCCGCTGCCCTGGGTGTGCCAGATGACGCCGCCCTCCTGTTTGGCAATGCGCGCCTGCGCCGCCTTGACGCCCTGGAACTGATGCTGGCGCGGCACCTTCTTCTGGCCGGCGTCGAAGATGACGAAGTGGCGGATCAGGTCGAGCAGGCGGACCTTGCTGCATAGCTGGGCCAGGGGGCGGTCGAGCAGGTGACCGGCGGCTGGTTCGGGGGCCACCTCGGCCGGCGCCTCACCCTTCCATTCGACGAAGAATTGCTCCGGCGTGCCGGTGGTGCCGTAGCGCAGGCCCTGGGCGTCGCTGCCCGCCAGCACCAGCTGCACCGTGCTGAAGAAGCCCTTGTTGAAGATTTCTTCCTGGTTGGTGATGAGCTGGCGCACACCCTCGGCCACCTCGACCGAGCTGCGCTTGAGTTCGATCACCGCGATGGCGATACCGTTGAGGTAGAGCACTAGATCCGGCCGGCGCTCGTAACCGCCCTTGAGCGTCACTTCCTCGGCCAATCCGAAGTCGTTGGCGTCGGGGGTGGTCCAGTCGATCAGGTGCACCGTCTCGTGAGCCTGGCCGGCGGCGATCTGGACCGGCACGCCGTAGCGCAGCAGCTGATAGGTTCGCAGGTTGGCCTGGTAGAGGCTGATGCCGGTCGCGTCGGCGGCGGTTTCGAGCTTCTGCAGCGCGGCGGCGATATGGGACGGGGAATAGCCCCGGGCCGCGAGGTTCGCCCGCAGGAGTTCGGTCTCGATGGGGCGGTTGTTGTCGCGCTGGCGCCACTCGCCCAGATAGCGGTAACCGAGATGATCAGATCGTGCCTTGTCGGTGAAGAGGGCGATGACGCGGTTCTGGGTCTTGCGTTCTGAGCGGGGGAGTTCAGGCATCGGCGGGCTCGGGGGTAATCAGTCGGGTCTTGCCGGTCAGCAATTCCTGCATCATACCTTGCTTGAGAAGACGGGTCTTCTCGCGGCGGGCCTCTAGGACGGTCAGTTCGGCGTCCATGTCGGAGAGGACGGCGGCGATGGCGGTTTGCTCTTCATTGGTAGCTGGAATAGCTACGGTAAAAGAATGTACGTCGTTCCGGTTAAGTGTGGGCACACCAGAGCCTGTGGCGAACCGCCCAAAGTCGATGTGAGAATAAAGGTAAAAAACGAATCGAGGGTTGTTGTTCTTAAAGTTTGTGACCCAGAGTGCTGTGTTGTGGGGCCAGTAGGCACCTTCAACATAAGTTACTTTTCCGATTGTGCCAGACCGTCCCGTGACCACCCCCGGTCCTTCAACCTGATAACTTGCGTGATGGTTTAGCACTCCGTTCGAATAAACCACGGGGTATGGGCCGGATCGAAGGTTTGGGTTTGGGAGATCGAATCCGCGCTGCAGCGGTGCGATGTCCCCCAGCCGCCTTACCGCCCAATCGCCTTCAAAACCCGGCAGGCGGGTCTGGCCGGTCAGGAGTTGCTGCATGGCGGCCTGTTTGAGGTCGCGCTTCTTAGCGATGAGGCTGTCCAGGCTGGTCAGCAGTGCATCGACGTCGCTCAGGGCGGAGGCGATGGCACGTTGTTCAGGGAGAGGAGGAATGGCAATACTTAGTTGCTCGAACTTCTTCCGTTGAATTCCCTTTGCAGTCGATCCACTTGAGTAGTCCTCAAGAATTCGCTGAAATCCGTCCGACAGCAGCATCTGCAGGATAAACCTGCTTGATGCACGCTCTTTGTTTATTTGAAGAAGGATCGTTCGCTGGCTGAGGATATATTTACGGTCATCGGGAATCAATGCCACGTTGCCGAGTGGTGCCTCAGTTGTAAAAAGGATGTCGTCCTTGGCTATATCTCCACGCGTCATCCACCGGCTGTAGAGGGCTTCAGAGCCGAAGTAGCACTCCGCATCGAAGTCTACATAGCCCATCTTCACATTCCCAGCCGAGAGCGCCGGGATATCCCCTCCGCCCCAATCCATTCCTAGTTTCTTTGGCGTTCGCCCGCGGTAGTCCATAATCTGTCGGGAGATGCGGAGCATGCTGTCCGTTTCCCAGTCCTCCGGGATCACGCCTACCTCCGTCTGCTTGTACCCGGGTCTCACTTCCATACCGCCCCCATCCGCTTGAGGTGTTCCTCGACGCGGGCAGCGAGGGCAGCGACCTCGTCGGTGAGCGCCGGCAGCGGCATCGCATAACGCTCCGCCAGCTCCCGGATACGGCGGGTCAGGGTCTGGGAGACGCGGTCCAGTTCGCCCTGCGACACTGCGGAGAGGTGCGTCATCCACTTGTCGTCCACCACCAACGTCTTGATCTCTGCCTCGGAAAGCTTGGGATATTGTGCGTAGGCTAGGTTGTCGAGGGTTGCTTCAGCTTCGTTGACGGCGGCCTTCAGTGTCGTCTGCTCGTCTAGCAGAGCAAGGTAACGTGCAGCAACGTCAAGGTCGATCAGGTCTTCCGGAACTGGTCGAGTCTCCAGACGCGTCCGGTATCGGCTAGCAACCGGCATCAGAAGGTCTTCAGCCTCCTTGAAGCTTTTTTTTCGCAGCTTATCGGCCTGAAGGTATTCGAACAGAATCGCCTGTTCGCTCGGGTCATCTGTAGCTGTCAAACGAGCCTTCACCGACTTCAAGGTAAGAGAGCCCTTATCGCTCTTCAGTGGGGTCATGTAATGATGATCTGCAAGCGTGCGCAGCAGCGTCGCCTTATCATCGGCTTCGATGACCAGCATCTCGTACTTGTCGCAAGCGAGCTTGTCATCAATGCTCCACAAACCGATAAGTGCCTGCCTGTAGGCAGCTTGCGCATCGGCCTTGGTGGAAACATCGTTCAAGATACCTTCTTCTCCACCATGTTCATTCACAAGCTCTTCAAGGCTGGCTGAAACTGAATCTAGGTTGGACTGCAGATGTTCAAGAGCGGCCTGTTTTTCTCCAAAGAACCGAGAAACGATTAGCGGCTTTGGTATCAGGTCGCAGGTCCAGCCCTTGTCCCGGGTCTTGCCCTTCTTGTCGGTCTCGATGATGCGCGTCGGTTTGGCCACCCAGCCATCCGCGGCGATCAGATAGGCATCGTCCTGCATGGTCTCGGCCCAGTAGTCCATAAGGTGCTGGTAGATGTCGTAGGCGTCGAGCAGCGGTGCCTTGCGGAAGCGCTCGAGCAGGTCCTCCGCGACAGTCTCGATCAGGGCCTTGGGGTGGGCGTCTTGGTCGAAGGCGGTGAGGCGCGGCGTGGTGGCCTCGCGCCAGTCGGTGAAGCGCTGGGTGGCGGCCTGGTTGAAGGCGGTGAATTCGGGGTGGCTGAAGATGGCCGGCTTGACCTCGGCGAGCGGCAGCTTGAGGCGGGCGTAGCCGGGGCGTAGGGGCTCGAAGAGCGCCGCCCGCAGGCCGGGCAGCACCTGCCAGTAGGCGGAGAGCGCGTCCAGGTCACGTTCGGGGATGCCGCCGTTCAGGTGGGCGTCGATGTCCTGCAGGTCTTCCGGCTCAGTGCTGTCGATGTAGCGCGGCAGGTTGAGGTTGAAGTCGTTCTTCGGGTCGGCAATCTCGTCGAAGGGCACCATGCGGGCGTAGCGCGGGGTGTCGATCTGACGGGTGAAGGTATCGACGATCTTGTGGATGTCCTGCTCTCGCAGGCGGTTCTTGTTGCCGTCCTTGATGAATGTCACTGACCGGCACAATAGAGCCACCGATGATCGGCATATAGGAGCCAGTTTGAATAGGCTCTGACGAACGTCTTCGGGGGTTCAAGGTTGGTTGTTTTTCGGGGTGCTGGCAAGTGCTGTTTTGGCCTTGTTTGGACCCTGTCGAGGGGCCCGGTAGGAGGCCCCGTCAAGGGTCAGGCAATAGGCGTTGTGGCGCAGCCGATCGACGGTGGCCGAAGCGAGCAGCCGGTTGCCCGGGAAGGCCTGGTCCCACTCGGTGAAGTCGAGGTTGCTGGTGACGATGGTGGCGGCCTGCT
>NZ_JABBGA010000060.1 GCF_012927165.1 Zoogloea dura | reverse complement strand
GTTCAGGGGGTTTTTGTTGGTGAGTCTGACGATGACCTACTTTCACGCACGCGTGTGCACTATCATTGGCGCGGTCCCGTTTCACTGTCCTGTTCGGGATGGGAAGGAGTGGTTCCAAGACGCTATGGTCGTCAGACTGTAACTTGTCCGGTGCTGGCTGTGGCCTGCACCGCAAACTGGAAGAAGTGTTTTGTGTGTTCTTTGGGGTGTGTGACTGTATTTTCTTGCGAGCGTTTCTATTGATGCAAGGTTATAGGATCAAGCCTCACGGGCAATTAGTACTGGTTAGCTTAACGCATTACTGCGCTTCCACACCCAGCCTATCAACGTCGTGGTCTTCAACGACCCTTCAGGGGAATCAAGTTCCCAGGGATATCTCATCTTGAGGCGAGTTTCCCGCTTAGATGCTTTCAGCGGTTATCTCTTCCGAATTTAGCTACCCGGCGATGCGACTGGCGTCACAACCGGTACACCAGAGATTCGTCCACTCCGGTCCTCTCGTACTAGGAGCAGGCCCCCTCAAATATCCAGCGCCCACGGCAGATAGGGACCAAACTGTCTCACGACGTTTTAAACCCAGCTCACGTACCACTTTAAATGGCGAACAGCCATACCCTTGGGACCGGCTACAGCCCCAGGATGTGATGAGCCGACATCGAGGTGCCAAACTCCGCCGTCGATGTGAACTCTTGGGCGGAATCAGCCTGTTATCCCCAGAGTACCTTTTATCCGTTGAGCGATGGCCCTTCCATACAGAACCACCGGATCACTATGACCTGCTTTCGCACCTGCTCGACTTGTCGGTCTCGCAGTCAAGCCTTCTTTTGCCATTGCACTATCAGTACGATGTCCGACCGTACCTAGAAGACCTTCGTACTCCTCCGTTACCTTTTGGGAGGAGACCGCCCCAGTCAAACTGCCTACCATGCACGGTCCCCGATCCAGATCATGGACCTAGGTTAGAACCTCAACGACACCAGGGTGGTATTTCAAGGACGGCTCCACCAGAACTAGCGTCCTGGTCTCAGCGCCTCCCACCTATCCTACACAAGTCCCGTCAAAGTCCAATGCAAAGCTACAGTAAAGGTTCATGGGGTCTTTCCGTCTAGCCGCGGGGAGATTGCATCTTCACAAACACTTCAACTTCGCTGAGTCTCAGGAGGAGACAGTGTGGCCATCGTTACGCCATTCGTGCAGGTCGGAACTTACCCGACAAGGAATTTCGCTACCTTAGGACCGTTATAGTTACGGCCGCCGTTTACCGGGGCTTCGATCAAGAGCTTGCACCCCATCACTTAACCTTCCGGCACCGGGCAGGCGTCACACCCTATACGTCCACTTTCGTGTTTGCAGAGTGCTGTGTTTTTAATAAACAGTCGCAGCCACCGATTCTCTGCGGCCTCGTCGCCCTTCGGATGTTCTCCTACAAGCTACAGAGGCATACCTTCTCCCGAAGTTACGGTATCAATTTGCCGAGTTCCTTCTCCTGAGTTCTCTCAAGCGCCTTAGTATCTTCTACCTGCCCACCTGTGTCGGTTTGCGGTACGGTCAATTCTAGACTGAAGCTTAGTGGCTTTTCCTGGAAGCAGGGTATCAATCACTTCGCTCTCAAAGAGAGCTCGTCGTCACGCCTCAGCTAAGCCCCCCGGATTTGCCTAAGGGGCACACCTACACGCTTAAACCACCTATTCCAACAGATGGCTGACCTAACCTTCTCCGTCCCCACATCGCATCTAGAATCGGTACAGGAATATTGACCTGTTTCCCATCGACTACGCATTTCTGCCTCGCCTTAGGGGCCGACTCACCCTGCGCCGATGAACGTTGCGCAGGAAACCTTGGGCTTTCGGCGAGGGTGCTTTTCACACCCTTTATCGCTACTCATGTCAGCATTCGCACTTCTGATATCTCCAGCATCCTTCTCAAGACACCTTCACAGACTTACAGAACGCTCCCCTACCATGCATTAAATGCATCCGCAGCTTCGGTTCATGGCTTGAGCCCCGTTACATCTTCCGCGCAGGACGACTCGACTAGTGAGCTATTACGCTTTCTTTAAAGGGTGGCTGCTTCTAAGCCAACCTCCTAGCTGTCTATGCCTTCCCACCTCGTTTTCCACTTAGCCATGGATTTGGGACCTTAGCTGGCGGTCTGGGTTGTTTCCCTCTTGACGATGGACGTTAGCACCCACCGTCTGTCTCCCGTGTATCACTTTCCGGTATTCGGAGTTTGCTATCGCGGGGTAGATCGCAATGACCCCCCCAACGATTACAGTGCTCTACCCCCGGAAGTGTCCGCACGAGGCACTACCTAAATAGTTTTCGGGGAGAACCAGCTATTTCCAAGTTTGTTTAGCCTTTCACCCCTATCCACAGCTCATCCCCTAATTTTTCAACATTAGTGGGTTCGGACCTCCAGTGCGTGTTACCGCACCTTCATCCTGGCCATGGATAGATCACTTGGTTTCGGGTCTACGCCCAGCAACTATGTCGCCCTTATCAGACTCGCTTTCGCTACGCCTCCCCTATCCGGTTAAGCTTGCTACTGAACGTAAGTCGCTGACCCATTATACAAAAGGTACGCAGTCACCCCACAAGGAGGCTCCCACTGTTTGTATGCATGCGGTTTCAGGATCTATTTCACTCCCCTCCCGGGGTTCTTTTCGCCTTTCCCTCACGGTACTGGTTCACTATCGGTCGATCACGAGTATTTAGCCTTGGAGGATGGTCCCCCCATCTTCAGACAGGATTTCTCGTGTCCCGCCCTACTTGTCGCACGCTCAGACCCGCCAACTACTTTTCGCATACGGGGCTATCACCCACTATGGCCAGCCTTTCCAGACTGCTCTGCTAAGTAATCGGTTTAGTCGTGCAGGCTCATCCCCGTTCGCTCGCCACTACTTGGGGAATCTCGGTTGATTTCTTTTCCTCGGGGTACTTAGATGTTTCAGTTCTCCCGGTTCGCCTCCACTGGCCTATGTATTCAGCCAGGGATACCCTTGCGGGTGGGTTTCCCCATTCGGATATCGGGGGATCAAAGCTCCATTGCCAGCTCCCCCCCGCTTTACGCAGGCTTGCACGTCCTTCATCGCCTGTGATCGCCAAGGCATCCACCACATGCACTTCTTCGCTTGATCCTATAACCTTGCACTCTGATCGCTCAGAGACAACGCCATAGACTCACTCGCGTTTGTGCGCATCACCACTGTGCTGGTTCAAAGCCAGCAGTGATGCAAAATGCAATCACACAACCCATGCAGCACCTGTCTCATCAACAGATACTGCACACTTCTTCCAATTTGTTAAAGATCGAACAGCCGAGTTGGCTAATACTTCCTGGCTAAAAACCAGAACACAGCAAACACACTATTTGCTCTGTTCTGATCTCTGGTGGAGGCAGTCGGGATCGAACCGACGACCCCCGGCTTGCAAAGCCGGTGCTCTCCCAGCTGAGCTATGCCCCCTCTTGATCATCTGGTGGGTCAGGTAGGAATCGAACCTACGACCCCCGCCTTATCAAGACGGTGCTCTAACCGACTGAGCTACTGACCCCCATCTACAACTCGAGGATCAGTTCAGGAGTCCAACATCAGCTCGCGATGTCGAACTCCCGACGCCTTGCCTCTCACTGTTCTTTAAAAAACAACCGATAGGTTGTGGATACGCGATCCAGAGGTTTTTTCTCTAGAAAGGAGGTGATCCAGCCGCACCTTCCGATACGGCTACCTTGTTACGACTTCACCCCAGTCATGAAGCTCACCGTGGTAAGCGCCCTCCTTGCGGTTAAGCTACCTACTTCTGGTAAACCCCACTCCCATGGTGTGACGGGCGGTGTGTACAAGACCCGGGAACGTATTCACCGCAGCATGCTGATCTGCGATTACTAGCGATTCCGACTTCATGGAGTCGAGTTGCAGACTCCAATCCGGACTACGATCGGCTTTCTGGGATTGGCTCCACCTCGCGGCTTGGCAACCCTCTGTACCGACCATTGTATGACGTGTGAAGCCCTACCCATAAGGGCCATGAGGACTTGACGTCATCCCCACCTTCCTCCGGTTTGTCACCGGCAGTCTCGCTAAAGTGCCCAACTTAATGATGGCAATTAACGACAAGGGTTGCGCTCGTTGCGGGACTTAACCCAACATCTCACGACACGAGCTGACGACAGCCATGCAGCACCTGTGTCCAGGCTCTCTTTCGAGCACCAAACCATCTCTGGTAAGTTCCTGGCATGTCAAGGGTAGGTAAGGTTTTTCGCGTTGCATCGAATTAATCCACATCATCCACCGCTTGTGCGGGTCCCCGTCAATTCCTTTGAGTTTTAACCTTGCGGCCGTACTCCCCAGGCGGTCAACTTCACGCGTTAGCTGCGTTACTCAATGAGTCTCCTCACCGAACAACTAGTTGACATCGTTTAGGGCGTGGACTACCAGGGTATCTAATCCTGTTTGCTCCCCACGCTTTCGTGCATGAGCGTCAGTACTGGCCCAGGAGGCTGCCTTCGCCATCGGTGTTCCTCCGCATATCTACGCATTTCACTGCTACACGCGGAATTCCACCTCCCTCTGCCGTACTCGAGTAATGCAGTCACAAACGCAGTTCCCAGGTTGAGCCCGGGGATTTCACATCTGTCTTACATCACCGCCTGCGCACGCTTTACGCCCAGTAATTCCGATTAACGCTCGCACCCTACGTATTACCGCGGCTGCTGGCACGTAGTTAGCCGGTGCTTCTTCTTACGGTACCGTCATCCTCCCAAGGTATTATCCTGGGAGATTTCTTTCCGTCTGAAAGAGCTTTACAACCCGAAGGCCTTCTTCACTCACGCGGCATGGCTGGATCAGGCTTGCGCCCATTGTCCAAAATTCCCCACTGCTGCCTCCCGTAGGAGTCTGGGCCGTGTCTCAGTCCCAGTGTGGCGGATCATCCTCTCAGACCCGCTACGGATCGTCGCCTTGGTAGGCCTTTACCCTACCAACTAGCTAATCCGACATCGGCCGCTCATATAGCGTGAGGCCTTGCGGTCCCCCACTTTCCCCCTCGGGGCGTATGCGGTATTAGCGTAACTTTCGCTACGTTATCCCCCACTACACGGTACGTTCCGATGCATTACTCACCCGTTCGCCACTCGTCAGCGGAGCAAGCTCCCTGTTACCGTTCGACTTGCATGTGTAAAGCATGCCGCCAGCGTTCAATCTGAGCCAGGATCAAACTCTTAAGTTCAATCCAAAAACTCCAGAAACTTGACGTTTCTGCAGATACTTCAATTTCTTCGTAGCTTCTGGTATAAAGCCCGAAAGCC
>NZ_JABBGA010000006.1 GCF_012927165.1 Zoogloea dura | reverse complement strand
CTCAGCCCCGCCGCCCGCGCCATCGTCGAGTCCATCGGTGCCGACGGCGAAGTGAAGCGTCTGGCCGAAATCCGCGTCGCGGAACTCATCGCCTTCCAGGACGAAGCCTATGCCAAGCGCTACGCCGACGTGATCAAGCGCGTCGTCGCCGCCGAGCACAAGGCCCTGCCCGGCGCCACCGCCCTGTCGGAGGCCGCCGCGCGCAACCTGTACAAGCTGATGGCCTACAAGGACGAGTTCGAAGTGGCGCGCCTGCACACCGACCCGGCCTTCCTGGCCGAACTCGATGCCCAGTTCCCGAACGGCTACAGCGTCAAGTACAACCTGGCCCCGCCGCTGCTGGCCGACAAGGACCCGAAGACCGGCCACCTGCAGAAGAAGCAGTACGGCGCCTGGATGTTCAAGGCCTTCCAGCGCATGGCCGGGCTCAAGCACCTGCGCGGCGGCGCGCTGGATCTCTTCAGCAAGACCGAAGAGCGGCGCATGGAGCGGGCCCTGATCGAGGAGTACATCCGCCAGCTCGACGAGATCGTGGGCCAGCTGACCCACGCCAACCACTCGGCCGCCGCTGCACTGGCGGCCTGGCCGGATGAGGTGCGGGGCTATGGGCACGTGAAGGAGAAGAACCTGGCCAAGGCCCGGGTGCTGCAGGCGGAGCGGCTGGCGGCCTTCAGGAATCCCACGCAGGTGGTGATGATGAAGCGGGCGTAAGCCGCCATGGTGCGGGGGTGACGGGCCCCTGCACCCTGTATCACAACAAAGCCTCTCTGCCGCAAGGCAAGAGAGGCTTTGTTGTGTGGGGGGGCGGAATGGGGGCTTCAGTCGCCTGTGGTGGCGTTGCTGGGCGGCTTTCCTTTGTTTTACGTTGGATTGGCCGGGATTTCGCCCCGGCGGGCGACTCACTTCTTTGCTTCGCCAAAGAAGTAAGCAAGAAAGGCGACCCGCCTCCCCGGTCGTTCGCTGCGCGAACGACTGCCCTGCGCTGCTCACGCCAGGCGGCCGGCGCGGAACTCGCCCTGCGGGCTCAAACAGCCGCGCCGGACTACCCCGCCTGCCGTTCCGCTGCTCGGCGGGTCGGAACGGGCTTTGGCCAAGCACCGAGCCTTTACGGAAAGACCGGCGGGTGCGAGGCCTTGGGGTTTGCTTTTGCGTTGATCATCGAGCCCTGCTTCAGCAAACGCGCGGTGTTTGCGAAAAGCCCGTTCTGACCCGCCGAGCAGCGGAGTATCGGGCGGGGCTTTCCGGCGCGGCTGTCTGAGGAGGCGCAGCCGACGAGTTCCGCGCCGGCCGCCCGATGCGAGCAGCGCAGGGGAGTCGTTCGCAACGCGAACGACCGGGGAAGCCGGGTCGCCTTTCTTTCCCCCTTTCTTTGGCGACGCAAAGAAAGGGGTCGCCCGCCGGGGCGAAATCCCGGCCAATCCAACGCTGAAAAAAGGAAAGCCGCCGGCTCTCAGCTTCACCCAGATCTCGATGCCGGGGTGCCGGACTTGAGATCTCGCACCGCAGATTTGAGATCTCGCTCCCCGGAATTGAGATCCAGCCCTCCGGATTTGACATCCGGTGCTCCGGATTTCAAATCTGCCACGCCGGATCTCAATTCTCGGAGTCGTTAACTCAAATCACGCGGCCGTTAACTGACATCCGACCCACCGGATTTGAGTTCTCGCGCCGATTTATTCAAATCCGGCACCGCGGATCTCAATTCCGAGCTGCCGGATCTCAATTCCGCGGGGCCGAGATCTCAAATCCGGACCACCGGATCTCAATTCCCGACCCGCGGATTTGAGTAAACCACCGCCGACATCGCCTCCACGCGCCGGAAAACCCTTCACCGGAAGCGCCTCACCCCAATCAGCCCGGCGCGCACAAAGAAAAAGGCGGCCAGGCCGCCTTTCTCTCACCGCAGGATGCACTGACCGTGCTTCTTCAGTCCTCGATCTGGGACTGCAGGTAGTTCGGCAGGGTCACGGTGTCGATCAGGCTCAGCTGGGTTTCGAGCCAGTCGATGGACTCTTCGCACGCTTCCAGCAGTTCCTGCAGCAGATCGCGGCTGACGAAGTCGGATTCGGTCTCGGCCAGGGCCACCGCCTCGACCAGCAAGGGATGCTGGACCTCGCGCTCATACTTCAGATCGTAGGCCAGGCACTCACCGACGTTCTCGCCGATCAGCAGCTTGCCGAGGTTCTGCAGGTTGGGCAGGCCTTCCAGGAAGAGCACGCGCTCGATGACCTCGTCCGCCTCTTTCATGACGCGGATCGACTGCTTGTAGTTGTAGTCGTTGAGCCGCTCGAAGCCCCAGTTGCGGAACATCCTGGCGTGCAGGAAATACTGGTTGATCGCAGTCAGCTCGTTGAACAGCACCTTGTTGAGGATGCTGATGACCTTCTTGTCACCTTTCATCGTCCGCCCTCCTCAAGCCTGGGGTGCCCCGGAGCCCATCTGGCTCTGGAGGTAGTTGTGCAGGCCCACCGCATCGATCAGGCGCAGCTGCTTTTCGAGGTAGTAGGCATGGTCCATCTCGGTGTCTTCAAGCTGCACCAGCAGCATGTCGCGGCTGACGTAATCGCCGGCTTTTTCACAGGCGGCGATGGCCTTCTTGAGCTCGCCCACCACGTGGTACTCGAGGGCCAGGTCGGACTTGAGCATGGCCGGCACGCCGTCGCCGACATTCAGGGGGTTGCGCTTGTCCACGATCGCCACGCCTTCCAGGAACTGGATGCGCTGGATCAGGGCGCGGGCATGCTGACGTTCGTGCTCCGACTCGTGCAGGGCCTTCTCGGCCAGCCGGCCGAAGCCCATGTCGGAGTACATCTCACCGTGGATCAGGTATTGGTCCACCGCGGTGAGTTCTCCTGCGAGCAGGGTGTTGAGGATAGCAATGATCTTTTTATCGCCTTTCATGGGGGCTCTCCAATTGAATCATGTTCCAAGGCTGGCATCACTTGCCCCCGGGATCAAGGTTTAAGGTGTCGATTGTGAGTGAATCTCAACTGCGATTCCGTATCCACGCGCTTCGACAACGCCACGCGGGTCATTCCAGATGGGTTTTTCACGCGGGATAGGCATCCGGGATGCACTCTTGAGCCCTCTCGAACGGCCCACGGATATCCCCACTCTGCGCGTCTTCTCCGATGGATGGCATTTCCGCTCACTGCCCTGCCCGGCTGGCCTCCGCCGCGCCTTTGTCGCCTGCCAGCCTCCGCGCACGCCAGGCCGCAGGCAGAAGCAGGATCCGGCTGCCGGCGCTTGCCCTGCTCGGGCTGCTCTGTGCAGCCTGCGCCACCCCGCCACGGGCCCCGGCGCGTCCCGAAGCACCTTCGCTCGCGGCGCATTGGCGAAACGCCCCCCCCGACCGGGATGCGGATGCGCCGGTAGCAGCGTGGTGGGCGGGGTTCGGTGATCCCGGGCTGGGCCACATGGTCAACCTGGCCCTGCGCGACAGCCCGGACATGGCGATGGCCGTCGCCCGCCTGCGTCAGGCCGAAGCCCAGGCCAGGCAGGCCCATGCCGGCCTGTTTCCCAGCCTCGATGCCCGCGTTGACGCGGCGCAGGCGCGCAGTGCGCTGACCGAGGGAGGCACGGAGACCTATACCTCGCGCAGCCTCGGCCTGCAGACCCAGTACGAGCTGGATCTGTGGCGCCGTCTCTCCAGCCTGTCCGAGGCAGCCGCCGCCACGGCGAAGGCCAGCGCCTTCGACCGGGACGCGGTGGCCCTGAGCCTGTCGGCCGCCACGGCCACGGCGTGGCTGGATACCAGCGTGCTGCAGGCCAGGGCGGTGCTGGCCGACGAAAGCCTTGAACGGGCCCGGCGCATCCTGCGTCTGGTCACGGCGCGCCGCGATGCGGGCGCGGCCAGCCCCCTCGACGTGGCCCGGCAGCAGACCCTGACCTCGGCCCAGGAGAGACTGGCGGCCGAACTCCGCCAACGCACCGAGGAGACACGGACCCGCCTCGCCGTGCTGACGGGGCGGACGCCCGGCGAGCTGGACCTGACGCTGCCGGATCCAGCCGGGCTGATGCCACCTGCGATCCACCAGGGCCTGCCCGCCGGGCTGCTCACCCGCCGCCCCGACATCGCCCGCGCCGAGGCCCAGCTCGCTGCGGCAAACGCCAATGTGGCCGCCGCGCGGGCCGCCATGCTGCCGCGCGTGTCCCTGTCGGCCAGCCTCACGTCCACCTTTGCGCCCGTTTCCGCGCCGCTCTACAGCCTTGCCGGCGGGCTGCTCGCACCGATCTTCGATGCAGGCCGGCTGGAGGCACGGCGGGAGGAGACGATGGCTGTCCGTGAAGCCTTGCTGGCGTCCTATCGGTCAACCATCCTCAATGCGGTGGGCGAGGTGGAGCGAAGCATGGCCACGCTGGCCGGTATCGAAGCGCAACATACCGCGCAGACCCGCGAGCTGGAAGCTGCGCAGCTCTCGATGCGCCTGGCGGAAGCCCGTTATCGGGCAGGCGCCGAGAATCTGCAGGCCCTGCTGGATGCGCAGCGCAGTACGTTCACGGCGCTGGACATCCGGCTGCAGCTGCACCAGGCCCGTCTGCAGGGCAGTGTCGATCTGTACAAGGCCCTCGGCGGTGGCTGGCAGGCAACATCGCCTTGAGCAGCGGCAGAGCCTGATCCGCCCGGATTTTCCCGGTCAAGCGCCACCCTATGGATGTGGTTAATGATAAGTATTATCATCAACCACATCCGAACAGACTTTCGAGTGCCCGGACGGGCCGCACGAATCCATCGCTCCCTCACCCGCCGCGAGCCGCCCCATGCACAAACCCGCTTCAGACAACGCGCAAGACATCCACTCCAGCGGCCTCAAGGCCACCTGGCCGCGGATCCGCATCCTCCGCCTCTTTCAGCAGACGACGCAGCGCCACCTCAGCGCCGAGGACGTCTATCGCAGCCTGCTCGCCGATGGCGAGGAGATCGGCCTCGCCACCATCTATCGGGTGCTGACCCAGTTCGAACAGGCGCGCCTGTTGACCCGCCATTACTTCGAATCGGGCAAGGCGGTGTATGAGCTGAACGAGGGGCAACACCACGACCACCTGGTGTGCATGATGTGCGGCCGGGTGGAGGAGTTCTGCGATCCGGAGATCGAGCGTCTCCAGCAGCAGATCGCCGAGCGGCGCGGCTTCGAGCTGCGCGAACATGCGCTGTCCCTCTACGGCGTCTGCTCCAATCCCGCCTGCCAGGCCAAGGCCCGGGCCGAATCCCGCGGCTGAGGCAAAAAGCGCGCGGCGCTTCAGCTCCCCTCGAACTTGTAGCCCACCCCGTAGATCGAGCGGATCAGGGGTTCTTCCGGCGCGATCTGCTCGAGCTTGCGGCGGAGGTTCTTGATGTGGCTGTCCACCGTACGGTCGGTGACGATGCGGTGATCGTCATACAGGCCGTCGAGCAGCTGCTCGCGGGAGAAGACCCGCCCCGGCGCGGCGGAGAGGGTGCGCAGCAGGCGGAACTCCACCGGGGTCAGATCCAGCTCGATGCCGTGGTAGCTGACCTTCCAGCCGTTCTCGTCGATCTGCAGGGCCTGCCGTTCCGGCATCGTGCTGCGGCGGTTGCGGCGCAGCACCGCCTTGCAGCGGGCCACCACCTCCCGCGGGCTGTAGGGCTTGCAGATATAGTCGTCGGCCCCCAGCTCGAGGCCGAGCAGGCGGTCGATCTCCTCGACCCGGGCGGTCATCATGATCACCGGCAGCTCACTGCAGCTGCGCAGCTCACGGCAGATGTCCAGCCCGTCGCGGCCAGGCAGCATCAGGTCGAGCAGCACGAGGTCGGGCTCGCGGGCACGGATCGCCGGGATGACGTCCAGGCCATTGGCGATCCACGCCGTCTCGTGCCCCGAGGCTTTCAGGTAATCGCCCAGCAGGGCGGCCAGCTTGGGTTCGTCCTCGACGATGAGGATGAAGGCGGGTGCGACGTCCATGCTTCAGCGCTCCAGGGCCGGGAAACGCAGGGCGACCCACACCCCGCCGAGGGGCGAGGCAAGGGCGGTGATGCTGCCGTCGTGGGCTTCGACGATGCTGCGGCAGATCGCCAGGCCCAGCCCCGAGCCGCCGGTGGCCCGGTTGCGCGAGGCCTCGCCGCGGAAGAAGCGCTCGAACAGCTGGGGCAGCAGCGTATCGGAGACGCCGGGAGCCGAATCCATGAAGTCGATGCACACCTCGTCGCCCTCCCGCCGCGCCACCACCTTCAGGCAGCCGCCGGGATCGGTGTAGCGCAGGGTGTTCTCGACCAGGTTGCGGAAGAGCTGGCGCAGGCGGCTCTCGTCGGCAGCCAGGCGCAGCCCGGGGGCCAGCTCGAGCTTGAGGGCCAGGCCGGCCACCATCAGGCGCTCCCGGAAGGCACCAACGGTGCTCTCCAGGACTTCGCCGACGGCCAGCGGGGTCTTGCGGTAGACCAGCGCGCCCACGTCGGCCAGGGCCAGCTCGTTGAGATCACTCACCAGGCGGGTCAGGTTCATCACCTCGGCCTTGAGGGATTGCAGGGCTTCGCCGTCCATCGGGCGCACCCCGTCCTCCATGGCCTCCAGCTCGCCGCGCAGCACGGCCAGCGGGGTGCGCAGCTCGTGGGAGACATCGGCCATGAAGTCCCGCCGCATGCGCTCATTGGCCTCCAGGGCGCGGGCCAGGCTGTTGAAATCGCGGGCCAGCTGGCCGACCTCGTCGTTTGAACTGGGCTGCACGCGCTCGGCGTAATCACCGGCAGCGAGACGGTGGGTGGCCGCCGCAACCTGCTTGATCGGCGCCACCAGGCTGCGGGCGATCCACAGTGAGATCGCCACCGCGAACAGGGCGGCGATGCCGCCGACCAGCAGGGTGGCAAACAGCTGTTCGTCGTAGAAGCGCCGGGCGCCGGTGTCGCTGACCTTCTGGAAAGGCGCCATCACCAGCCAGCCCACGGTGTGGCCGTCCACCAGGATGGCCCGCTTGACCGCCCCCTCCTCGGCCGCGGCCATCGGGTTGCCCATCACGAAGCGCTGCTCGCCATCGACCAGGCTGAGGCGGAACACCGCGCCGGTGAGATCCGACTCCGGCGGCATGTCCAGGGGCCCGCTGTGCGGCCCGCGGTCCTCGTTCCAGCGCGCCGGGTCTTCATCGCCGGCCTGTGGGCGGGTCAGGTGGAACCACGCGCGACGGTTGTTGCGCAGGAAGTCCCAATTGCCCTCGCGGCCGTAGGCCCGCACGAATTTGGGGACCACGTCCTCCATCCGCTGCAGGGCCAGCTCGTCCATGTAGCCGACGAAGCCGCGGGTGAAGCTCCAGCGCCCGACCGCCCCCATGGCCAGCAGCACCGCGAGGGCGACCAGCAGGACGGCAAGAAAGGCTTTGGTGGTGATGCCGAGTTTCATGGCATGGAGTTCGCAATGGCGGGGCCGGGGATGCCATTAAGCCTGCACAGCGCGAGGCAGGGCAACGGGGGTGGCCCCATCTCCACAATATCTCCAATTTTTCTGCACATTTGCTTTCCAGAATCGGGGTCATGAGAGATCGGCACCGCAGGCCGACCCCACGCTACCCGCAGAAAGGAAACACCATGAGCGCCCTCCCCGCCCCCCGGCTCCCGGCCCTCGCCAACCTTGCCGCCATCACAACCCTGTCGGCTGCGCTGCTCGCCGGCTGCAACTCGACAGCCGCCCCGGGCGCTGCCGGAGCCCCTCGCGGGCCGGCCGAAGTCGGGGTGGTGACGCTGCAGGCCAGGCCCCTCAGCCTGAGCACCGAGTTGTCCGGCCGCACCGTCGCCACCGTGGTGGCCGAAGTGCGGCCTCAGGTCGGCGGCATCATCCGCGAGCGGCTGTTTGCCGAAGGCAGCGACGTGAAAGCCGGCCAGTTGCTCTACCGCATCGACCCGGCGCCCTTCCAGGCCAGCCATGACAGCGCCCGCGCCGCCCTGGCCAAGGCCCAGGCCAACCTGGAGACGCTGCGCCCCAAGGCCGCCCGCTACAAGGAGCTGGCCGAGATCAAGGCGGTCTCCCAGCAGGACACCGACGACGCCCTGGCCGCCCTCAAGCAGGCCGAAGCCGAGGTCGCCTCGGCCCGCGCCGCGCTGGACAGCGCCGCCATCAACCTGGCCTACACCCGCGTCACCGCCCCGGTGTCCGGGCGCATCGGCAAGTCGGTCGTCACGCCGGGCGCCCTCGTCACCGCCGGCCAGGCCACCGCCCTGGCCACCGTGCAGCAGGTGGATCCGATCTATGTAGACCTGACCCAGTCGAGTGCCGACGCGCTGCGCCTGAAGCGCGCCTTCGAGGCCGGCCAGATCCGCCGCGCCGGCCGCAACCAGGCCGCAGTGAGCCTGACCCTCGAGGACGGCAGCAGCTATGCGCGTGAAGGCCGGCTGCAATTCACCGATATCACGGTGAATGAAGGCACCGGCACCGTCGCCCTGCGGGCCGTCTTCCCCAACCCCTCCGGCGAGCTGCTGCCCGGCATGTATGTGCGCGCGGTGCTGCAGGAGGGTGTCGCCGACAAGGCCGTGCTGGTGCCCCAGCGCGGCGTCTCCCGCAACGTGAAGGGCGAGGCCACCGCGCTGGTGGTGGGCGCCGGCAACAAGGTGGAGCAGCGGGTGCTGGAGGTGGGGCGCCCGGTGGGCGACAGCTGGCTGGTGAAGGCCGGCCTGGCGGAGGGCGACAAGGTCATCGTCGAGGGCAGCCAGAAGGTGCGCCCGAACGCCGTGGTGACGCCGGTGCCGGTTGAGGGCAAGGTCGCCGCCACGCCGGCCAAGCCCGCCACCCACCAGCCGGGAGCCTGATCATGGCCCGTTTCTTCATTGACCGCCCGATCTTTGCCTGGGTCATCGCCATCGTGGTGATGCTGGCCGGCGCATTGTCGATCAAGCGCCTGTCCCTGGAGCAATACCCCGACATCGCGCCGCCCAAGATCACCATCTCCGCCACCTACACCGGCGCGTCGGCCGAGACCATCGAGAACTCGGTGGTGCAGGTCATCGAACAGCAGATGAAGGGGCTGGACCACCTGAGCTACATGTCTTCGTCGAGCAGCTCGGCCGGTTCGGCCCAGATCACCCTGACCTTCGAGGCCGGCACCAATCCCGACGTGGCCCAGGTGCAGGTGCAGAACAAGCTCAAGCAGGCCGAGTCGCGCCTGCCGCAGATCGTGCAGAACCTCGGCGTGTCGGTGGCCAAGACCGGCACCGACTTCCTGATGGTGGTGTCCCTGGTGTCGGACGATCCGCGCACCTCGGCCATCGACATCGGCGACTACATCGCCACCAGCCTGCTCGATCCGGTGAGCCGGGTCGAAGGAGTCGGCGACGTGCAGGCCCTGGGCGCCGGCTACGCCATGCGGATCTGGCTGGACCCGGCCAGGCTGCAGAAGTACGCGCTGATGCCCGCCGATGTGAAGGCGGCCATCCAGGCTCAGAACACCGAAGTGACCGCCGGCCAGATCGGCGGCCTGCCGGCCCGTGGCGGCCAGCAGATCAATGCCACCATCACCGCCCGCAGCAAGCTGCAGACGCCCGAACAGTTCGGCGCCATCGTGCTGCGCACCACCACCGACGGGGCCGCCGTGCATCTGCGCGACGTGGCCCGCATCGAGCTGGGCGGCGAGAGCTACGACGTCAGCGTGCGCTACAACGGCAAGCCCTCGGCGGCCATCGGCATCAAGCTCGCCGCCGGCGCCAACGCCCTGCAGACGGCCGACCGGGTGCAGGCCAAGCTCACTGAGCTGTCGCGCTTCTTCCCGGCCGAGATGCAGCTCAAGTCGGTGGTCGCCTACGACACCACGCCCTTCGTGCGCATCTCCATCGAAGAAGTGGTGAAGACGCTGATCGAAGCCATCGTGCTGGTGGTGCTGATCATGTACCTGTTCCTGCAGAACATCCGCGCCACGCTGATCCCGGCGGTGGCCGTGCCGGTGGTGTTGCTGGGCACCTTCGGCGTGCTGGCGGTGTTCGGCTACTCGATCAACACCCTCACCATGTTCGGCATGGTGCTGGCCATCGGCCTGCTGGTGGACGACGCCATCGTGGTGGTCGAGAACGTCGAGCGGATCATGAGCGAGGAAGGCCTGTCGCCGCGCGAGGCGACTCGCAAGTCGATGGGCGAGATCACCGGCGCGCTGGTCGGCATCGCCCTGGTGCTGTCGGCGGTGTTCATCCCGATGGCCTTCTTCGGCGGCTCCACCGGCGTGATCTACCGCCAGTTCTCGATCACCATCGTGGCGGCCATGCTGCTCTCGGTGCTGGTGGCGCTGACCCTCACCCCGGCCCTCTGTGCTGCCGTGCTGAAGCCGGGGCATGCGCATCACCGCGGCTTCTTTGCGTGGTTCAACAAGGCCTTCGACCGCAACAGCCAGCGCTACCAGGGCGGGGTTGCCGGCCTGCTGCGGCGTGGCGGACGTGCGGCCGTCGTGTACCTGCTGCTGATCGGCGCGCTGAGCGTCATGTTCCTGCGCCTGCCCACGTCCTTCCTGCCGGAAGAGGATCAGGGCTTCGTCATCGCCATGGTCCAGCTGCCGGCCGGCGCCACCAAGGAACGCACCGCCAAGGCCGTCAGCGCCCTTGAGGACTACATGCTGCAACAGCCCGAGGTGGCCGGCCTGATCACCATCAACGGCATGGGCAACGGCGGCAATGCCCAGAATGCGGGCCGCTCCTTCATCAAGCTGAAGAACTGGAGCGAGCGGGAAGACCCGGCCAGCGCGGCGGCCGCCTTCGCCCGCCGCGCCACCCGCGACCTGTCGGCGGTGCGTGATGCGCAGATCTTCGTCATCCTGCCGCCGGCCATCCGCGGCCTGGGCAGCAGCAGCGGCTTCGACGTGGAGCTGCAGGATCTCGGCGGCCTCGGCCACGACAGGCTGGTGGAAGCCCGCGAACAGTTCCTGGCCCTCGCCGCCAAGGACCCGGCCCTGACCAAGGTGCGCAAGAACGGCCTGGACGACACGCCGCGCTTCCGCCTTGCCATCGACGACCAGAAGGCCGGCGCATTCGGCCTGGCCATGGCGGACATCAACGACACGCTGTCCACCGCCAGCGGCGGCGCCTATGTGAATGACTTCATCAACAAGGGCCGCGTGAAGCGGGTGTACCTGCAGGGCGACGCGCCCGCCCGCTCGATGGGCGAGGACCTGGCCAGCTGGTACGTGCGCAACGGCGAGGGCGGCATGGTGCCCTTCTCGGCCTTCTCCTCAACCAGCTGGACCATGGGCTCGCCCGCGCTTGAGCGCTACAACGGCATGTCGGCCTTCGAGATCGTCGGCGAGCCGGCCGAGGGCGTCAGCTCCGGCACCGCGATGACCGCCATCGAGAAGATCATGAGCCAGCTGCCGGAGGGGATCGGCTTTGAATGGACCGGCCAGTCCTTCCAGGAACGCCTGTCCGGCGCCCAGGCCCCGCTGCTCTACGCCATCTCGGTGCTGGTGGTGTTCCTGTGCCTGGCGGCCCTCTACGAGAGCTGGTCTATCCCCTTCTCGGTGATGCTGGTGGTGCCCCTGGGCGTGCTCGGCGCCGTACTGGCGGCCAGCCTGCGCGGCCTGTCCAACGACGTGTATTTCCAGGTCGGCCTGCTCACCACCGTGGGCCTGTCGGCGAAGAACGCGATCCTGATCGTGGAGTTTGCCAAGCAGTTGCAGGACGAGGGCGCCAGCCTCATCGACGCCACCCTGCAGGCCGTGCGCCTGCGCCTGCGCCCCATCCTGATGACCTCCCTGGCCTTCGCCCTCGGCGTGCTGCCGCTGGCCATCAGCACCGGCGCCGGCTCGGCCAGCCGCGTCGCCATCGGCACCGGCGTGCTCGGCGGCATGATCAGCGCCACGGTGCTCGGCCTCTTCTTCATTCCCCTGGCCTTCGTGGCGGTGCGCCGGCTGTTCCCGCGACCGGCTCCCGCCACCCCCTCCCCCGATCTTCAAGGAGCGCAATGATGAAGCTGCGTAAGCTCAGCCCCGGTCTCATCCTGCTGCTGGCCGGCCTGCTCGGCGGCTGCGCCACCCTCGCCCCGGACTACACGCGCCCGGCCGCCCCGGTGGACACCACCTGGCCGACCACCCTCAGCACCACCGACTCCGGCGCCCAGCCGAGCGTGGCCGACATCGGCTGGCGTGACTTCTTCGTCGATACGCGCCTGCAGCAACTCATCGATCTGGCCCTGGGCAACAACCGCGACCTGCGCGCAACCGCCCTGGCCATCGTCAAGGCCCGAGCCCAGTACCGCATTCAGCAGGCCGAGCTGTTTCCGGCCGTGAGCGCCGATGCCGGCACCACGGCCCGGCGCACGCCCGGCGACCTGTCCGGCAGCGGACAGGCCGTCACCAGCCGCAGCCACAGCGTGGACCTGGGCTTCAGCAACTGGGAAATCGACCTCTTCGGGCGGATCCAGAGCCTGCGCGATCAGGCCCTGGAAAGCTACCTGGCCAGCGAGGAGACCCTGCGCAGCACGCACATCAGCCTGGTGGCCGAAGTGGCCAACGCCTACCTGACCCTGTCCGCCGACGAAGCCCTGCTGGCCCTGGCCCGCGAAACCCTGAGCAGCCAGCAGGCCAGCTACAGCCTGACCCGCAAGCGGGTGGAGCTGGGCGTCGGCACCGAACTGGAACTGCGCCAGATCGAGACCAGCGTCGAGACCGCCCGCCGCGACGTGGCGGCCTATACGGCCCAGGTCGGCACGGACCGCAATGCGTTGGTACTGCTGGTCGGCACCACGCTGCCCGATGCGCTGCTGCCGCCCGCCGGCCTGGAGAGCATCACCGCGCTGCGCGATATCCCGGTCGGACTGCCCTCATCCGTGCTCCAGCAACGCCCCGACGTGCTGGCCGCCGAGCGCCAGCTGCGGGCGGCCAACGCCAACATCGGCGCGGCGCGGGCGGCCTTCTTCCCGAGCATCAGCCTGACCGCCACTGCCGGCACTGCCAGCAGCAGCCTCGGCGGCCTGTTCGCCGCGGGCTCGGGCGCCTGGACCTTCATCCCCCAGGTCAGCCTGCCGATCTTCAATGCCGGTGCCAACCGGGCCAACCTGCAGGCCGCCGAGGCGGACCGCGACATCTACCTTGCGCGCTATGAAAAGGCCATCCAGGGCGCCTTCCGGGAAGTGGCCGACGCCCTGGCCCAGCGGGCCACCCTGGATGCCCGCCTGGACGCGCAGCAGAAGCTGGTGGATGCCACCGCCGCCAGCTATCGCCTGTCCGAGGCCCGTTACCAGAAGGGCGTGGACAGCTACCTGAGCGCCCTCGACGCCCAGCGCAGCCTGTACGCCGCGCGCCAGAACCTGGTCAGCCTGAAGCTGTCGGCGGCCAGTAACGCGGTGACCCTTTACAAGGTACTCGGCGGCGGCGCCTGAGGCCCCTCAGACCGCGCCCGGGCCCGGCCTTAAGTGGGGCTTAAGCCCGGGCATGCACACTCACCTCACCCTCGATCTGTCCGGAACGCATCAACATGAAACGCCCCCTCCTCTTCCTCGCCGGCCTGCCGCTGCTGCTGTGGGCCGTGTTCTCTCTGCCCGACGTCACAGCCTCGGCCAGGACCTTCTGGGACTGGCGGCGGGCCCTGATCTTCCTGTCCGGCACCCTGGCCCTGTGGTGGATGAGCGCCGGCATGGTGCTGGCGGCCCGGCCGCCGCGGCTGGAACAGTACTTTGGTGGTATCGACCGCCTTTATCGCCTGCACAAGCACATCGGCATCGGCGCCGGGGTGATCGTGTTCACCCACTGGATGCTCGAATGGCTGCCCAAGAACCTGGCCAAGGCCGGCTTCATCGAACGCCCGATCCGCGGCCCGCGTCCGCCCAAAGGGCCTGCGGACATGTGGATCGATCTGGCCAAGGAGGTGGGCGAATGGGCCGGCTACATCCTGCTGGCGCTGGTAGTGGTGGCGCTGCTGCGGCGCATCCCCTACCGCTACTTCCGCTGGGTGCACAAGCTCTTCCCGCTGGTCTTCATCGCCGGTGCCTACCACGGACTGATGCTCATGCCGGCCAGCTTCTGGCAACAGCCGCTGGGCTGGCTGAGCGCCTTCGTCGCCACCCTCGGCGTGGTCCCCGCCATGCAGGCCCTGCGTGGCCGCATCGGCGCGCAACGGCGCTGCGGCGCGATCGTCGACGCGGTGACGGTGCATGCGGGGGGTGTCATGGAGGTGCTGATCCGCCCGCTCGGCCGCTGGCCCGGCCATCGGGCCGGCCAGTGCGTGCTGGCGGATTTCGGCGATGTGGCGGAGGGCGCCCATCCCTTTACCCTCGCCAGCGCCTGGAACCCGGCCGACGGGCGCCTGAGCCTGGCGATCAAGCCGCTTGGCGATTACACCCTCGCGCTGGCGAGCCGCCTCAAGGCCGGTGACGCGCTACGCCTGGAGGGGCCTTACGGCGGCTTCACCTTTGACGACGCGCAGGGCGGTGCCCAGGTGTGGGTGGCCGGCGGCATCGGCATCACGCCCTTCCTGGCGCGCCTGCAGGATCTGGCCGCCTCGGGGGGCTCGAAGGTGGCGGTGGACTTCTTTTACAGCTTGGCGGATAGCGGCGAACCGGGCTTTCCGGCAAACCTGCCGGCCCTCTGCGCCACCGCCGGAGTGAAGCTGCACCGCCGCCACACCGACCGCGACGGGCCGCTCCCCGTCCAGAAGGTGGAGGCCTGCCTGCGGCCGGGCAGCAGCGTGTGGTTCTGCGGCCCCGCCGCCTGGGGCGATCAACTGCAGCAGACCCTGACCCGCTCCGGCCAACTGGCCCCCGGCGCTTTCCACCGGGAGCTGTTCGAATTCCGGTGAAGGTGCAGGCCGGCTTCAGCCGCCCGCGGACCATCAATAAAGGTATTTCGTTGATCGACGTCCGTGGGCGGCTGAAGCCGCCCCTACACCCAACTAGCTCCCGCCCAGCCCGACCGGGGCCGGGGCTTCGTTGACGATGCGGGTGAACAGCGCCGCGTACTCCCCGGCCGCCCCTTGCCAGGGGTTGTCGTTGGCCAGGAAGGCGGCGTCGATCGCAGCCCAGTCTTCGGCCGTCAGGTGCGTGCGCGCCAGCGGGAAGATCTGCTTCTCTTCCGTGTTCATGTGCTTCCACTCCTGCTCGATGTAATGCACGAGCGCGGCGTTGAAGCCCTCGAAGCCGGCCGCGCCCTGCTGCTGGTAGGCCGCCATCGCCTTTCTGACCAGCGCCATGCGGGCCTCGCCTTGACGGTGCTCCTCCTCCAACTCGGCAATGACCGCCGCGGCTTCCGGGCAACGGGGCAGAAGGCGGGCAAAGAGGAATTCGTTCTCCTTCGGGTGGTGCACCTTCTCGGGCACCTCCTCGATATAGCGCAGCATGTCGTCAAACAGGCCGAAGTCCGGCTTCAGCCGCCCTGCCGCGATACCCGCGGCGAGGCTGCGCATACCGCTCAGCATGGCCGCGATGGCGCGGTGTTCGTCGTGGATGATGTCGAGTGATTGACTCATGGTCTTGGCTCCTTCTGCGGGCTTACACGCCCAGGTGCTTCTGGATCAGTTCCGGGTCGGCCCGCACCGCTTCGCTCGTGCCGTCGAACACCACCTGGCCCTTGACCAGGATCATCGCCCGGTCGCAGATCGAGGTGACCGCGCCATGGTTCTTGTCCACGATCACGGTGGCGATGCCGGTCTTGCGGATCTCCTTGACGATCCGCCAGATCTCCATGGCGATCAGCGGAGCCAGGCCTTCGGTGGCTTCATCGAGGATCAGCAGGTCAGGGTTGGTCATCAGCGCGCGGCCGATGGTGAGCATCTGCTGCTCGCCCCCGGAGAGCTGCCAGCCGCCGTTGTTGATCCGCTCGCCCAGCCGCGGGAAGGTGCTCATGACCCGGTCGAAGGTCCACTCACGGCGCCCGTCGAGGCCCGCCCGGGCGGCCATCTGCAGGTTCTCCCGCACCGACAGGTTGGGGAAGATGCCGCGCCCTTCCGGCACGTAGGCGATGCCCCGCTGGGCGGTCTTGTAGGTGGGGGCCTTGGTGAAGTCGTCGCCCCGCACCAGCACCCGGCCGTGGCGCGGCCGCACGATCCCGAGCATGCTCTTGATGAGGGTGGACTTGCCCATGCCGTTGCGGCCCATCAGGGCGATGCCTTCGCCCTGGCGGATGTGGAAGTCGATGCCGTGCAGGATGTGGCTGGCGCCGTAGTAGGTGTGCACCTCTTTGGCTTCAAGCAGCATGTTAGACATGGAAGCTGTCCTCCTGGCCCAGGTAGGCTTGCTGAACGGCCACGCTGGCCTTGATCTGTGCCGGCGGGCCCGATTCGAGGACCTGCCCATTGACCATCACGGTGATGGTGTCGGCCACGGCGAACACCGCGTCCATGTCGTGCTCCACCAGCAGAATGGCGCGGCTCGGCTTGAGGCGCTTGAGCACTTCGACCATCCGCGCCGATTCGTCCGAGCCCATGCCGGCCAGCGGTTCGTCGAGCAGCATGACCTGGGCGTCGGTGGCCAGCACCATGGCGATCTCGAGCTGGCGCTGCTCGCCGTGGCTGAGCACGCCGGCGATCCAGTCCACCTTGGCGCCCAGGCCGGCCTCTTCGATGCAGGCGCGTGCCTTGTCGAGGGCCCACTGCTGTTTCATGGCCCGGGAGAAGATGCGCCAGGGTTGCTGGCGCCGCGACTGGGCAGCCAGGCGGACGTTCTCGAGCACGGTGAACTTGGGGAAGATGTTGGTGCGCTGGTAGCTGCGCCCGATGCCGACCTGGGAGCGCTGGGCCGCCGACAGGCCGGTGATGTCCTTGCCCATGAAGTGGATGGTGCCTTCGGAGGGCGGCAGGTCACCCGACAGCATGTTGATGCAGGTGGATTTGCCGGCGCCGTTGGGGCCGAGCAGCACATGCACCTTGCCCCGCGGCAGGGTGACGCAGACATCCTGGTTGGCCACCAGGCCGCCGAAGCGGCGGGTGATGCGCTCGGCCACCAGCAGGATCTCGCCGGCCGCAGCGGGGGTGCCGACGGTGGCGGCCAGGCCCGGGTTGATGATCTCACTCATTGGAACCTCCTCCTTGCAGGGCGCGCTTGATGCGGCCCGGGACGGCGGACAGGCCACCCGGCATGAACAGCACGGCGGCGACGATGACGCAGCCCATGACGAGTTGCCAGTGCTTGGTCCAGTTGCCGAAGACTTCCTGCATGCCGGTGAACACGAAGGCGCCGGCGATCGCCCCGACCAGGTTGCCCATGCCGCCGAGGATGACCATCAGCAGGACGTTGCCGGACTGGTGCCAGGACAGCAGCTCGGGGGTGACGAAGCCGAACACCACCGCGTACAGGAAGCCGGCGACGCCGCCCAGGCCACCAGCCAGGGCGAAGGCGGCCAGCTTGTAGCGGAAGGTGAGGTAGCCCATCGACTGCATGCGGTGCTCGTTGCTCTTGATGCCCACCAGCACGCGCCCGAAGGGCGACTGCAGGATGCGCGCGAGAAAGGCATACACCACCACCAGGGCACCCAGGATGAAGTAATACAAGTGGGTGGCGTTGTCGAGATCGAAGGGCACCCAGCCGGCGATGGCCGCGGTCGGCTTGACGTTGAGGTAGATGCCGTCGGAGCCGCCGCCCAGCGGGGTGTCATGAAACACGAAGAAGGCGAGCTGGGCGAAGGCGAGGGTCACCATGATGAAGTAGATACCCTTGGTGCGCAGCACGAAAAGACCGACCACCAGGGCCGCCAGGGCCGACAGTCCGACCGAGGCAGGCAGCACGTACCACAGGCTGGCCGCTTCATACTTGGGCGAGAGCAGCGCCACGGAGTAGGCGGCCACCCCGAAGTAGGCGGCATGGCCGAAGCTGACCAGGCCGGTGAAACCCACCAGCAGATCCAGACTCATGGCGAAGATGGCCAACACCAGGGTCTTGGCGGCCAGTTCGACGTAGAAGGACTCGCCGGTAAGGGGGACGCAGGCGAGCAGCGCGAGGCCCGCCAGCTTGAAGATCGTGGAGTTGAGGGAGCTCATGGTCTCAGCCTTTCTTGAGGATGCCTTCGGGACGCCACAGGAGCACCACGGCCATCACCAGGTACACGACCATGCCGGCGTAGTCGGGCAGCAGGACCTTGCCGAAGGTGTCGGCAAAACCGATCACCAGGGCGGCGATGAGGGCGCCCCACACCGAACCGATGCCGCCGATGACGACGATAACGAAAGAGATGATCAGCACGTGGCTGCCCATGTTCGGGAACACCGAGGAGATCGGCGCGGCGAGCATGCCGGCCAGCGCGGCCAGGGCGAAGCCGAGGGCGAAGACGACCCGGTAGATCATGTTGATGTTGATCCCCAGGGCCTCGACCATGGTGCGGTCGTGGTTGCCGGCGCGGATCATCATGCCCAGCCGGGTGCGCTGGATCACGAAGTACAGGGCCACCGCCAGCACGATGCAGACGCCGGAGATGACCAGCCGGTACACCGGGTAGCTGAGCACGTCGGAGAGCGGGATGGAGGCGGAGAAGATGGCCGGGATGTCCACGCCATGCACTTCGTCGCCCACCAGGAGGCTGCGCAGCTCTTCGAAGATGAGGATCAGGCCGTAGGTGAGCAGCACCTGCTCGAGGTGTTCGCGCTTGTAGAGGTGCGAGAACAGGGCCCATTCGAGAAAGGCGCCGACGATGAAGGTGAGCGGGATGCCCAGCAGGATGGCCAGGAACAGGCTGCCGGTGGCGCTCGTCAGGACGAAGGCCAGGTAGGCACCGATCATGTAGAAGCTGCCGTGGGCGAGGTTGATGATGCCCATGATGCCGAACACCAGCGTCAGACCGCTTGCCACCAGGAACAGGAGCAGGCCGTATTGAAGCGAGTTCAGCATCTGGATCAGGAACGATGCGAAATCCATGAGAGTCCCCTGTCCGGCGGGCATGGCGCCCGCCGGACTGTCAGTTGCCGAGGAGGAGGGAGCGCTAAGCCGAAGGCTTAGAGCTTGCAGCCGCGGGCCGGATCGGCCAGGGCCTTGGTCGGGATGCCGATGACCTTGTTCTGGCCGCCCTGGACTTCACGCAGGTAGATGTCCTGCACCGGGTTGTGGGCCTTGGACAGGGTGAAGGCGCCGCGCGGGCTGTCGATCTTGGCGGCTTCCATGCCCTTGATCACGTCGGCCTGCTTGCTGACGTCGCCACCCGCCGCCTTGAGGCCGGCGCCGTAGAGCTGGGCCGCATCGTAGCCCTGCACGGCATACACGTCCGGCTGCATCTTGTAGGTCTTGGCGTAGGTCAGGCGGAAGGCCTGATCCTTCTTGTTGTCGAGTCCGTCGGCGTAATGCAGGGTGGTCTGCAGGGCCTTGCCGGAGTCACCCATGGCATCAAGGTTACCGTCGGTGAGGAAGCCCGAACCGAGCAGGGGCACGGTCTTGTTCAGGCCGGCCGCGGCGTAGTCCTTGACGAACTTGGCGGCACCCGCACCAGCGAAGAAGACGAACACTGCGTCCGGCTTGAGGGAGGCGATCTCGGTGAGGAAGGGCTGGAACTCGACGTTGGGGAAAGGCAGGGTCATGTCCTTGACGACCTTGCCGCCGGCCTGTTCGAAGGCCTCCTTGAAGCCATCGATGGATTGCAGGCCGGCCGCGTATTTCCAGGTCAGGGTGACGACCTTCTTGTAGCCCTTCTGGGCCGCGACCTTGCCCATCGCGTAGGCCGGCTGCCAGTTGGTGAAGGAAGAGCGGAAGACGTTGGGCGCACACAGGGGGCCGGTGATCTCATCGGCGCCGGCGTTCGGGACGATCAGCAGGGTCTTGTTCTCGCGGGCCACCTTGGCCATCGCCAGGGCCACGCCGGAGTGCACCGTGCCGACCAGCAGGTCGACCTTGTCGCGCTTGACCAGCTTGTTGGCGTTCTCGGTGGCCTTGGCCGGATCGGATTCGTCATCTACCGTGAAGTATTCGATCTCACGGCCACTGAGCTTGCCGCCCTGCTCCGCCACGTATTGCTTGAAGCCGTTGGTGATGGCGTTGCCAAGGGAGGCGTAGGTGCCGGTGTAGGGCAGCATGAAGCCGACCTTGATCTTGTCGTCGGCCGCCTGGGCGCCGCTGGTGAGACCGGCAGCCAGAGCCATGCCGATACCGAACTTGAATGCCTTGTTGAGGTTATGTCCCATTTTGTCTCTTCCTTTGCTTGGTTGATTGCCTTGCGATATGGGTTGCCGGTGGTCCCTCTGCGGGGTTTCCACCGGCCTCGCCGGACTAGTATGCCGGTGGATCAGGTTACGACGCTCAGAAAACGTTCGTTGAGTTTGCGATCATGGTAGAAGATCCCCGTACCCACCTCTTCGAAGGTCCAGGTGAGGGGCTGGTGATCGGGATAGAAGTCGTAGCCGCCCGAAAAGGTCTCGAAGCGGTTACCCGAGGGATCGAAGGCATAGATCGTGGTGCCGCGGGTGATGCCGTGGCGGGTCGGGCCGATGTCGATGGAGACCTTGTTCATCGACATCAGGTCGGCGGCGCGCAGCACCTGCTCCCAGCTCTGCAGCAGGAAGGACAGGTGATGCAGCTTGCCCGGCTCGGGGTGGCGCACGAAGGCCAGGTCGTGGGCCTTGTGGGAGCAGGAGACGAAGATGGCCAGATCGGACTTGCCGTCTTCCATCAGCACCCGCTCGACCAGGCTGAAGCCCAGTACTTCGGTGAGCAGCTTGAGGTTGCCTTCCAGATCAGGACCATAGAGCAGACAGTGGTCGAAGCGGACCGGCGCGATCCCCTGCTCGGCCTGGGGGGTCCAGGGATCGGGGTTGGTGTAGGGCTGGCCGTTGCCCACGTCGGTCTTGTCGGCGTAGAGCTCCATGACGTGGCCGGTGGGCAGGCTGAAGCGGACGCGCTCGCCGGTCTCCAGGAGCTCGCCGGCGGGAATGCGCTCGGTGCCGACACCGTAGGCCCGCAGGTCGGCGTCGAGCTTTTCCAGGGTGGCGCGGTCGCGCACCTTGAAGCCGATGTAGTCCATGCCGGCGCTGTCGGCTTCGCGCAGGACCACGCTGTTGTGGTCGCGCTCGTCCCAGGCCTTGAGATAGACCCGCCCCTGGGGATCCCGCCCGGTTTCCACCAGGCCCAGCACGTTCTTGTAGAAATGGACGCTCTCGCCGATGTCGAGAACCCGCAGCTGGATATGGCCTGGCCGCATCACGCCGGTAGTTGCCATGTTCGCTCCTTGCTTGTTGCTTCTGAATTGGTCCGGATGGGCGGGGCCGCAGCGCCTGGCGCAGCCATTACAACCCGCCTCCGTGCTCATGATTTCCTTTTCCTGCGCGGGAGAGCCGGGCTCCCCCGCTTTCGGTGCAGGCGTAGATTAGGGACCGTTGCGCCTGCTCAATATCCATTTCTCGCACTAAGTTTGTCCACTTCTTGCAAAGCAGGAGCCCGTGCATGAATTGGATACGCGACGTGCACGAAGTGGATATTTCCCGCTTTCCGGCCTTCCTAAGATTCACCTCACCGAGCCATCAATAAGAGGAGACTCAGGCAATGATCACGACCGAATATCTGGATTCGCTGCTGGAAAAGAACAAGGAAAAGGGCCTTTTCCGCTGCAAGCGCGAAATGTTCACCAACCAGGAATTGTTCGACATGGAGATGAAGCACATCTTCGAGGGCAACTGGATCTACCTGGCCCATGAAAGCCAGGTCGGCAAGGTGAATGACTACTACACCACCAAGATCGGCCGTCAGCCGGTCTTCATCACCCGCAACAAGGACAACCAGCTCAACTGCTTCATCAACGCCTGCGCTCATCGCGGCGCGACGCTGGCCCGCTTCAAGCACGGCAACAAGGCCACCTACACCTGCCCCTTCCATGGCTGGACCTTCAACAACTCCGGCAAGCTGTTGAAGATCAAGGACCCGGAAGGCACCGGCTACCCGGACACCTTCAACTGCAACGGCTCCCACGACCTGAAGAAGATCGCCCGTTTCGAGTCCTACCGCGGCTTCCTGTTCGGCAGCCTGAACCCGGACGTGCTGCCCCTCACCGAGTTCCTGGGTGAATCCACCAAGATCATCGACATGATCGTGGACCAGTCCCCGGACGGCCTGGAAGTGCTGCGCGGTGCCTCCACCTATGTGTATGAAGGCAACTGGAAGCTGCAGGCCGAGAACGGGGCCGACGGCTACCACGTGACCGCCACCCACTGGAACTACGCGGCCACCCAGAATCAGCGCAAGCAGCGCGACGCCGGCAACGACGACATCAACGCCATGAGCGCCGGCGGCTGGGCCAAGAAGGGCGGCGGCTCCTACTCCTTCGAGAACGGTCATCTCCTGTTGTGGACCCGCTGGGACAACCCGGAAGACCGCCCGCTGATGGAGCAACGCGACCGCCTGGTCTCCGAGTTCGGCGAAGCCCGCGCCGACTGGATGATCAAGAACTCCCGCAACCTGTGCCTGTACCCGAACGTGTTCCTGATGGACCAGTTCAGCTCGCAGATCCGCGTGTTCCGCCCCCTGGCCCCGGACCGCACCGAAGTCACCATCTACTGCATCGCCCCCAAGGGTGAATCGGCCGAGGCCCGCGCCCGTCGCATCCGCCAGTACGAAGACTTCTTCAACGCCTCCGGCATGGCCACCCCGGACGACCTGGAAGAATTCCGTGCCTGCCAGGAAGGCTTCAACGGGGCCTACCTGCCCTGGAACGACATGTCCCGTGGCGCCGAGCACTGGGTCGAAGGCCCGGACGAGGAAGCCGACAAGATCGACCTCAAGCCGATCCTGTCGGGCATCAAGACCGAGGACGAAGGCCTCTACGTGGCCCAGCACAGCTACTGGCTGGAGCAGATGCACAAGGCCCTGAAGGCCGATGAACAAGCCCAAGCCGAATAATCGGAATCGGAGACAAACGCAATGAGCCTTTCCTACGAAAACATCTGCGCCTTCCTGTACCGCGAAGCGAACTACCTCGACGACCGCGACTGGGACAGCTGGCTGGCCCTCTACGACGAGAACTGCACCTTCTGGATGCCGGCCTGGGACGACGACGGCGAGCTGACCGAAGATCCGCAGAGCGAGATCTCCCTGATTTACTACGGGCGCCGCGCCGGCCTGGAAGACCGGATCTACCGGATCCGCACCGAGCGCTCCAGCGCGACGATCCCGGACACCCGCACCACCCACATGATCGCCAACGTGCTGGTGCTCGAGCAGGACGACAAACAGATTAAATTGCGTTTCAACTGGCATACCACCAGCGTCCGCTACAACCACACGGACCACTTCTCCGGCACCAGCTTCTATACTCTGGACGTGACCGGGGCGAGCCCGATCATCAAGGAAAAAAAGGTCGTCCTGAAGACGGACTACATCCGTCACGTCATCGACGTCTACCACATCTGATAACGAGGGCACGGCGCCACGGCGCCGTCACGGACACGCAGGGGCGGCCGGGCAACCGGACCGCCCCTCGTCCCCGGGGCTTCACGCAAGAGCCGCTCCACAACGGAGAAAAACATGACCTACAAGATCGCCCTGAACTTCGAGGACGGCGTCACCCGCTTCATTGACTGCAAGACCGGCGAAACGGTGGCCGACGCCGCCTACCGCCAGGGCATCAACGTGCCCATCGACTGCCGGGACGGCGCCTGTGGCGCCTGCAAGAGCTCCTGCGAGTCCGGCACCTACCGCCTCGGCGAATACATCGAGGATGCCCTGTCCGAATCCGAGGCCCAGTCCGGCTTCGTGCTCACCTGCCAGATGCACCCGCAGAGCGACTGCGTGGTGCGCATCCCCGCGTCCTCCCAGGTCTGCAAGATCAAGCAGGCCCAGCTCACCGCGGCCATCGCCGAAGTGCGCCAGCTGTCCGACAGCACCATCAGCCTCACCCTGCAGGGCGATGGCATCTCCAGCCTGGCCTTCCTGCCGGGCCAGTATGCCAACCTCCAGGTACCCGGCACCACCCAGCACCGTGCCTATTCCTTCAGCTCCATGCCGAAGGACAAGGCCGTCTCCTTCCTGATCCGCAACGTGCCCGGCGGCCTGATGAGCGGCTACCTGCGGGAGACCGCTGCGCCCGGCGCCCAGGTCACCCTGGCCGGCCCCCTGGGCAGCTTCTACCTGCGCGAAATCAAACGTCCCGTGCTGATGCTGGCCGGCGGCACCGGCCTGGCCCCCTTCCTGGCCATGCTCGACAAGGTCGTCGCCGATGGCGGCAGCCCCTTCCCCATCCACCTGATCTACGGCGTCAATACCGACACCGACCTGGTGGAACTGGACAAGCTCGAAGCCTTCGCCAAACAGATTCCCAACTTCAGCTTCGCACTGGTGGTGGTCTCCGCCGACAGCGCCCAGCCGAAAAAGGGCTATGTCACCCAGCACATCGAACCGGCGCAGCTCAATGACGGCGACGTGGACATCTACCTGTGCGGCCCCCCGCCGATGGTCGAGGCCGTCGCCAACAACCTGCGCGAGCGCGCCGTCCAGCCCGCCAGCTTCCATTACGAAAAATTCGCGGCCAGCGCCTGAGCGGCCTTCCCGATAGGAAAAAGCATGCGTAACCGTTTCGAGAACAAGGTGGCGGTGGTCACCGGAGCCGCCCAGGGCATCGGCCGCCGGGTAGTTGAGCTGATGGCCGCCGAAGGCGCCCGCCTGCTGCTGGTGGACCGCTCGGAGATCGTCCACGAGGTGGCCGACGCCCTCAAAGCGCAGACCGAAGTGCTGGCACTGACCGCCGACCTGGAGAAGTTTGCCGAATGCCAGCGCATCATGGATGCCGCCAAGGCCCGCTTCGGCCGCATCGACATCCTGATCAACAACGTCGGCGGCACCATCTGGACCAAGCCCTTCGAGTTCTACGCTGAGGACGAGATCGAGGCCGAAGTCCGCCGCTCGCTCTTCCCGACTCTGTGGTGCTGCCGCGCAGCCCTGCCCCACATGCTGGAAAACGCCCAGGGCAGCATCGTCAACGTGTCGTCCATCGCCACCCGCGGCGTGAATCGGGTGCCCTACGGTGCCGCCAAGGGCGGGGTCAATGCCCTCACCGCCTGCCTGGCCTTCGAGCTGGGCGAGCGCGGCATCCGCGTCAATGCCACCGCCCCGGGAGCCACCGAGGCCCCGCCGCGCCGGGTGCCCCGCAACACCGCCGAGCAGAGCGAGCAGGAGAAGGGCTGGTACAAGCAGATCTACACCCAGTCCCTCGACAGCAGCCTGATGAAGCGCTACGGCAGCCTCGACGAACAAGCCAACGCGATCCTGTTCCTGGCCTCGGACGAATCGTCCTACATCACCGGCACGGTCATCCCGGTGGGCGGCGGCGACCAGGGCTAAACATCCAGGCAAAACGACAAAAACAATATTCCGAACAGGAGGACGACATGGAAAGACACGCCATCAACCCCGATCAGCTCTTCAAGGGCCAGGCCTTCAGCCAGACCTTTTCCATCAGCGGCATGGAGCGCCTGATCTTCGTATCCGGACAGGTGGATTGCGACAAGGACGGCAAGGTCCGCCACCCGGACGACCTCGAAGCACAGCTCGCCGGCACCCTCGACAACCTGGCCATCGCCCTGGCGGCCCAGGGCGCCACCATGAAGAACCTGGTCAGCGTGAACATCTACGTCACCGACCTGCGCCCGGAAAACACCGCTCGCATCCGCGAGATCCGCTCGGCCTACTTCGACGCCGAGAAGCCTCCCGCAGTCAGCCTGCTGGGCATCGAACGGCTGGCCTTCGCCGGCCTGCGCGTCGAGATCGAGGCCACCGCCGCGGTCTAGGCATACCACCGATCCGCTGCAGCCCGCCAGGCCGGCGCCTCCGAAAGGGGTGCCGGCCTTTTCATGGCCCCCCGGATGCCGCCCGGCCAGCCGCTGACTTTCGATCGAAATTTTGAAAAATATCGAGACTATTGATTTTCCCGAGGTTTTGATCGATAGTCAGACATATATAAAACAAGATCCAGGGATACCCCGGGGGAGACATCGTGAAGATCACCATGACCGCAGGCCCGATTCCGTCCGCCCCGTTCGGAGGCGTGTCGCAATGAAAGGCTTCTTCCTCAACGATTCGAGCCGCGTCTTCACAGGTGCCAATCCCTTTGAAGTGTCGGACTTCGTCAATCGGCATGTGGGCTCGCACCAGCTGCGCATGTCCCGCAGCCATGATTCGAGCGCCTCGCTGCAACATCGCAAGGTCGGCGCGCTCGATCTCTGCCGGCTGAGCTACGGTACCCAGGCGCGGATCATCTCCGAAGGCCTGCCCGACATCTACCACGTGCAGTTCATCCTGCGCGGCCACTGCCGCTACGAGCTCAGCCGCGACTCCCTGAGCCTGCCAGCCGGCCACGTGCTGGTGATCAATCCGGACGACCCGATCGACCTGACCTACTCCGAAGACTGCGAGAAGTTCATCGTCAAGATCCCCACCGGGATGCTCAACGAAGCCTGTGAGGAACACCGCTGGTTCAAACCGAACGAGCGGATCAAGTTCAACCAGGTGCCCTACCAGTTCACCGAACTCGACAGCCTGATCCAGCTGCTTGCCATCGTCTGCCAGGAGGCCGAATCCGGCCTCGCCACACCGCAGATGCTGCAGCACTACAACCGGGTGGTCACCGGCAAGCTGATGATGATGCTCAAGCACAACGTCTGCCTGGACAACCCGGCGGGTCATTCCGTGTGCTTCGACCGGTTGGCACAGTACATCGACGATCACATCAAGGACAACCTGACCGCCGAGTCCCTCGCCGCCTACGCGAAGATGAGCCTGCGCTCGCTTTACCTGCTGTTCGAAAAGAACGCCCGGACCACCCCGAAGAACTACATCCGCCAGAAAAAGCTGGAGCGCGTTTACAGCACCCTGATGGACCCGGTGCAGAACATCCAGAACATCACCGCAATCGCCCTAGACTACGGCTTCACCCACCTGGGGCGCTTCTCGGAAATCTACAAGGCCACCTACGGCATGCTGCCTTCCGAATCCCTGCGCAAGCGTCAGTCCCGCAGCGAATAAGAAATAAAACGGACGGCCTGCTTTTGGCGGGCCGTCCTTTTTATTTACCCGCTGGATCAGGTGGCCCTGGGCTTGTGATGCAGCACCAGGTGCGCCACCGAGCCCAGCACCACACCCCAGAAGGCAGAACCCAGACCCAGGAAACTCATGCCCGACGCAGTGGCCAGGAAGGTGATGACCGCCGCCTCCCGGTGATCCGCCTCGGCCATGGTGCCCATCAGGTTGCTGGTGATCGCACCGATCAGCGCCAGCCCGGCCAGCACCGCCACGAACTCCTTGGGCAACACGGTGAACAGCGACACGATGGTGCCGGCCAGACAGCCGCCGATCAGGTAGAACACGCCGTTGCCCAGCCCCGCCACATAGCGCCGGGCCGGATTCTCGTGGGCGTCCTTGCCGGTACACAGAGCCGCGGTGATGGCCGCGATGACGATGGTGATGCCGCCCGCCAAGGCCACGAAGGCCGACACCACGCTGGTCACCGCGATGATCGGCCGCGCCGGCGTCGTGTAGCCCGCACCACGCAGGATCGCCATGCCCGGCAGGAACTGCCCGGTGATGCTGACCAGCACCAGCGGCAGGGCCAGGCTGAGGGTCGAGCCCCAGCTCCATTCCGGCGCGATCAGCACCGGCACAGTGAAGCCCAGCTTCACGTGGCTCAGGTCCGCGCCGCCCATCCCGACCGCCAGGCTGATCCCGGCCAGCAGCACCAGCACCATGCAATAGCGGGGCACGAAACGGCGGAACAGCAGGTAGGCGGCCAGCATCACGAAGGTCAACAGGGGCATGGACCCAGCCGACTTGAAGGCGTTGGCCCCGAACTGGAACAGGATGCCAGCCATCATGCCGGCCGCCACGCCCTTGGGGATCAGCTTGAGCACCTTGTCGAAATAGCCGGTGATGCCGATCAGGAAGATGATCCCCGCCGCCGTGATGTAGGCCCCCACCGCCTCGTTGAGGGACAGGGCCGGGAACAGGGTGACCAGCAGGGCCGTACCCGGCGCCGACCAGGCCGTGACCACCGGCACTTTGAGGAACCAGGACAGCAGGATGCCCGACACCGCCGCGCCAATGGACACGCCCCAGATCCACGAGGCGATCATGTCACCGGACACGCCGGCCACCTGGGCCGCCTGGATGATGATGATGGCCGGCCCGGAATAGGAGATCAGCACGGCCAGGAAGCCCGCTGCCGTCGCCGAGACCGACCAGTCGCGGCGCAGCCCTGCCGCCACCGGCACGTCCTGGGCGGGCATCCCCTGGGCCGCCCCGGCCTTACTCATGACCGGCCACCGGGCGCGGACGATAGGCGGCTTCCAGGCGCCGGACCTCGTCGTCGGTCAGCCGCAGCTCGAGTGCGGCGACCGCGTCTTCCAGGTGATGCGGCTTGGAGGCGCCGACGATGGGTGCGGTGATGCCGGGCCGGCTGGCGACCCAGGCAATTGCCACCCGGGCCGGCGCCACACCGCGTGCCGCCGCCACCTCGGCGACGGCGGCAACGATGGCATCCTCCATCTCCCGGTGGTCGTACCACAGCTGGGACAGCTGGTCGGTGGCCGCCCTCTCGGTTCCGCTCTGGCGGGTCCCCGCCAGCATGCCGCGGGCCAGCGGCGACCAGGGCGTCACCGCAATGCCTTCGCTGCGGCACAGGGGCAGCATCTCGCGCTCTTCTTCCCGGTAAGCAAGGTTGTAGTGGTTCTGCATGGACACGAAGCGGGCCAGGCCCATGCTCTTCTGCATGCCCAGGAGCTTCATGAACTGCCAGGCGTACATTGACGACGCGCCGATGTAGCGGGCCTTGCCCGAGCGCACCACGGTATCGAGGGCCTCCAGGGTTTCCTCGAGCGGGGTGTCCGGGTCGAAGCGATGGATGATGTAAAGGTCGACGTGATCGGTCCCCAGGCGCTTCAGGGAGGCATCGATGCTGGTCAGGATGTGCTTGCGCGACAGGCCGCGATCGTTGGGCTTGCCGCTCATCGGGTAGAAGACCTTGGTGGCGATGACGGCCTCGTCCCGGGGCAGGTGCTCGCGCAGGGCGCGGCCGAGGATCTCCTCGCTGGCCCCCAGGGAATACATGTCTGCGGTGTCGAAGAAATTGATGCCCTTCTCGACGGCATCCCGGATGAAGTGCCGGCTGGCGTCCTCGTCCAGCACCCAGGGCCGCCAGGTGGGGCTGCCATAGGTCATGCATCCCAGGCAAAGGGACGACACCTTGAGGCCAGTTGATCCAAAGCGCATGTATTCCATCATTTCTCCTGTCCGACTCCTACTCAGTCAGAGAATTATCGTTATACGATCTCTATTGATAAATACCCGCAATAAAGCAACACTATTTTAATTATCAAAACAATTAGCTCACCATGGATCATCTCGTGGCCATGCGCCTTTTCGTGCGCATCGTCGAACTCAAGAGCTTCAGCCGGGCCGCCGAAAAACTCGAGCTGCCGCGCGGCTCGGCGACCCAGATCATCAAGCAGCTCGAAGCCCGCCTGGGCGTCAAGCTGCTGCTGCGCACGACCCGCCAGGTGCGCACCACGGTGGACGGTGAGCTGTACTACGCCCGCTGCGCGGCCATCCTGACCGAGATCGACGAGGTCGAGGCAGCCTTCTCCCAGGCTGCCCGCCAGCCCCAGGGACGGATCAGGATCAACATGTCCAGCTCCCTGTGCCGCCACATCCTCATCCCTGCCCTGCCCGGCTTCTGCGACCGCTATCCGGACATCGTGCTGGACATCGGCGTGCAGGACAAACAGATCGACCTGATCAGTGAGGGCGTGGATTGCGTGCTGCGCATAGGCGAACTGCGTGACTCCGCCCTCGTGGCGCGGCCGCTGGCCCGGCTGGAACAGCTCACCTGCGCCAGTGCCGCCTATCTGGCGCGTTACGGAACGCCGGTCCGGCTCGACGAACTGGCCCAGCACCGCACGGTGGACTACATCTCAGCCTCCAGCGGCCGCTCGATCCCCCTGGAGTTCACCCTCGAAGGAAGCATCGAATACCGCTCGCTGCCCGCCTCCGTTGCCGTGAACAATGGCGATGCCTATGTGGCTGCCTGTGAAGCGGACTTCGGCATCATCCAGTTGCCCACCTATCACGTCCGCACACAACTCGAGGCCGGCACGCTCGTCGAGATCCTTCCCGATCACCGCCCGCCCCCTCTGCCACTTCACGTGCTCTATCCGCAGAATCGTCACCTGTCTCAACGGGTGAGAATCTTCGTGGACTGGCTGGGGGAGTTGTTCGCCAAGGGGGTTTGACCAACCCCCCATGACGCCTGGGCAAGCTCACTGCGTACAAGCGGTCCGTACCGGGTCAGGAGCCTGGAGCCGTGGCCCCGCGACAGGAGCACGTCGGTCGATCTCGGCCAACAGTTGCTCCAGAAGATCCGCCAGCGCCAGTGCCTCCTTACGCCCGGCGGGCAACGCAGACCGGGCAGCAGCCTCGACATGCGATGCATCATCGTGAAGGCGCCTTGCCATCAGGTTGGCCCCCATGCCGGCAATCCGGTGACTCAACCTGGCAAGCGCCTGATCGTCACCTGCAGCAGCCGCCTCCCGGAGCGCTCCGGGCAGAACAGAAGCGCTCTCCCTGATGGTCTCCGCAAGTTGGGCAACCAGGTCCTTCCCGCGTGAAAAGCACTGCTCCAGTCTTTGCCAATCGACCAGTTCCCCGTCCTTGGACATCGGGTCATCCAGGATCGATACCGGACGCCCTTCCTGCGGCAGATGATGCGCCAGGGCCGCCAGCAGTTCATCCACCGACACCGGCTTGGTGAGGAGCTCGACCATGCCGGCGGACAGACAGTGCTCTCGCTCTTCGGGAAGAACGTGGGCAGACAGCCCGATGACCGGAAGCCGCGGTGCCAGCCGGCGCACCTCCCTGGCCGTGGCGAAACCGTCCATCACCGGCATCTGCAGATCCGTGATCATCAGGTCGAAGGCCTCGCCCCCCTCCCGCTGCAGGCGTTCGCAGGCAACCCGGCCGTTCTCCTCAGCCACCAGGCGGGCGCCAGCCAGTTCCAGAATCTCCCGCAACACCAGCCGGTTTGCGGGATCATCCTCGGCCGCCAGTACCCGCAGCCCGGCCAGGATCGGTGGCGGAGGGATGGCGCCCCCGGTCTGCGGCGCCTGCCCCAAGAGCCGCCAGACGTGACGCCAGCGTAGCGGCCAGGCCAGATGCGGCGTAGAAGCCTCAGGCACATCCCCACCGGTGATCGGCTCTCCTGGCGATGACAGAACAAGGACCGGTCCCTCACCCGGCAAGCTCGCCACCGATGTGGCCAGATGCGCCGCGGCGATCCGGACCTTCAAGCCCGGGGCCTGCGGGCAGTGTTGATCACCGGGCACGCTGCCGATGCGTACATCGGCGGGGGCATTCAGGCAGAGCTCCGACGCCGCTGAGCCGGCAAAGCCGAGCAACATGACGTCAAGTGGCGGCCTCTCGGGACCAGGCTCCTGATCCTCAGCCGGCGGCAGACGGACAGTCATGCAGGTTCCGCGGCCCGGCGCGCTGTCCACCTCGAGGGATCCACCCATCCGTTCAACCAGCCGGTGGCTGATGACCAGCCCCAATCCGGTCCCCCCGAAGCGCCGGGTGATCGAGCTATCGGCCTGCTCGAAGGGCGCGAAGAGGCGGCCGAGCACCTCGGGCGACATCCCCACACCGCTGTCATGAATCCGGAAGAACAGGGCTCCCGAGACCCGTCCCACCTCCAGGCGGACCTGCCCCTGCGCCGTGAACTTGATCGCGTTCGAGAGGAGATTGACCAACACCTGGGTGAGCCGGAAGGCATCTCCCACCGTTCGCAACGGCAGGCCAGGCGCCTCGCTGACAATGAGATCCAACCCCTTGGCATGTGCCTGCGCAGCAAGCATCTCCACGGCCCGGTCCACCACCTCGCCAAGGTCAAAGGACACTGCTTCGAGCTGCAGCTTGTGGGCTTCGATCTTCGAAAAGTCCAGCACATCGTTGATCAGGCCCAACAGCAGCTCGCCGGAATGCAGGATCTGCTCGAAGGTCTCGCCGAAGGGCCCTCCGTGGCTCTTGCGGAGGCCCACCTGTGCAAAGCCCAGGATGGCGTTGAGCGGCGTACGGATCTCGTGGGACATGTTGGCTAGAAATTCGCTCTTGGCCTTGGCCAAGTGCTCCGCGTTCTTGCGGGCAAACTCACGGGCATTCTCGATCTCCCGCTGCCCGGTAACGTCCCGCAGCACGACCACGAAGCAGTCCTCGTCGGCGGAGACCAGACGGGCAACCGACAACTCCACCGGGAAACTCCGGCCATCCTCGCGCACGCCGATCGCTTCCGCGGGACGAAGGTCTGAGCGACCTTCAGCCTCCGACGCCAGGCGTGGCAGGCACGCCGGAGTCATGTCGGGCATCAGCCGAACGATGGGCAGACCCGAAAGGGTGCCACCAGAATGTCCGAAGATCTGGCAGGCCGCCGGATTGGCCATCCTCACGGTTCCGTCTCCCCCCACCTTCAGCACGGCATCGTGCAGGCTGTGGAGGATGGCCGACGTATGTGCCTCACGGGCGGCCAGTTCAGCAGTACGCTGCCGGACCCGTGCCTCGAGCTTGTCCTGGGCCTCCTCGAGGTTGTCGGCCATCCGGTTGAAGGCCTTGGCCGTGGCAGCCAGTTCCGGTACGTTGCAGGTCGGCGCCCGCACTGCAAGTTCGCCTTCTCCAAAACGTCGCACGGCAATGGCCAGATCATGCAAGGGCCGCAGACCAGCCCGCAGCGAACGCTTGAGGAACAAGAGAAGCACGATCAGCGTCGCAGTCCACAGGGCGATGGCGGTCCACATGCGACGCCACAGGTCTGCCACAAGAAACGCCGCCGAGGGCTCGGCCAGCAGGGTGCCGTAGGTCTTGATGCCTGCCTGCACCGGAAAACGCTGGGCCTCGAAATGGACAGACAACACCGCCCGGAACCAGCCGGGGGCATAACCGCCCGGCGGGTGCTCCGGACCATCGCCGGACGCGAGCAGCTCACCGGTTTGCTCGTTCACCAGCGAAAGGCGGTTGAACTGCCCGTGGCGCATGATGTTGTCGAGCGTTTGCTGCACGCTGGTCAGGTCGCCTCGCACCAGAGCGGCCTGCAGCAGGGGCACGGTGGCCGATGCCAGGCTCTGCGTTCCGTTGAACGCACGCTGGCTCGCAGCATCCACGTCGCTGGCCACCTGCACCGACACGTGGATCAGGAAAACCGGCAGCACGGTGACCAACATGACCCGGAGAAGACGCTGCAACAAGCCGTTCCGGCTCATCATGGTCTCAGTTCCCGATATACGCTGCGCAGGCGATCATGGACCGGGGCCACACCGTGCTAGTGCTCTGCGTGAAGGTGCCGCAGTGATTGCCCCACCTCATGAAGATGGTCGGTGGTAGTCCGCCCCTGGGAGAGCACGCCCCCGACCTGCGCCGCCGCCTTGCGGGCCATGTCACTCAGCAAGGCCTCCTGTCGCTCGCTCAGCCCCAGATGCACGAAGGAACGCTCCAGCTCTGCGATGAAGGTATCCATCACGCACAGGGCATTCAAGCGCAACGTGGCCTGCTCCTGTTCAATGACCTCGAGCGCCGCAGACAGACGTATTGCCGCATCGCCAATACCTCGGGCCTGACGGGACAGGAGCACCTGGCCGGAGAGGGCTTTGAGGCGCGAATCGGCGCCTTCAACAAGCAGGGCCAGATTGTCGCGCATACGCCCCAGGCGGGTTTCATCCTCGATCGGCAGACCGTGAACGAGGAGCGTGATCGACGGATAGTTGATGACCATCCGGTCATGAAACTGGAAGATCCGGTCCATCAGGCGGACATGCTCGAGGATCGATTTCTCCAACTGGGTGGCGGCGCCCTGACCGGAAAAGCAGACAGACTCCCCGCCAGCGCGCAGTTCGAGGATGTACTCCACGCCGTACTGGTTCAAAGCATCGGCAAGGGCTGCATTCAGGCCGGCCACCGAATGGCTGGCAAACGAGCTTTGCAGGAAATGCAACACCGTTCCCAACTCAGCCGCCGAGGACATGGCCGAGAAAGCGATGCTGGAAGCCTGCTCGACCCGCTCCTCCAGCTCGCGCTGCTGCTCCAGGACATGCTTTGCCACTGCCACCTTGGGCTCCAGCTCGTCCGGCAGGACCGGCTTGACGATGTAATCGTTGCCCCCCGCGTCATAGGCCCGGAGCCGCGTTTCCAGATCGTTGCGAACCGAGACGAAGATCACCTGGGTGGACATCAAGCCTGCCTCGCGGATGGCCTTGCAAGTGGTCACACCATCCAGGCCGGGCATCTCAATATCGAGCAGCACGATATCCGGCACTTGGTCCAGAGCCGCCAGGCAGGCCTCGCCGGACTCAAGCTGGACGACTTCAAACTCTGCAGACTTGAAGCAAAAGGACGAGACGAGCCGGGAGGATGGATCGTCATCGACAATGAATACCTTGTATGCCCTGTTGCTCATGCTCTCTCTCCGCAACCAGCGGACACGGTCATTGCAGGGCGCAGAACTTGGGCGCCACTATAATTAACCGTAATTAACAAAATTGCATACTACAACCCGGCCATGGCACAGCGGCTTGATCTACGGCAAACGCCCCCCGGATAATCGGCCCACGCAAACTGGCAGACACCGGCCTGCCAGGAAACAAGGCAGCAATGAAGCGCCCCTCAGGGATTCACACGGATCCAGGCCGGATGCCGGTCAGCGCCGTTCGTACCGAGGCGCTTCACCACCTGCCCGTCCGGGGTCGCGATGTACAGATCCCCCCCATCATTCGTCTTGGCCCAGAAGGCCAGATACTTACCGTCCGGCGAATAACGCGGGTCATACACGCTGCCTGGAAAGTCCAGAAAGGTGACATTGCCGCCCGTGGTCGCAACCCAGCCGATGCGGGAACGCACCACCCCGTCCACGGTGTCGACCCGCTGGAACGCCACCCGACTGCCATCCGGTGACCAGGAGGGGCTGTAATCGCCCCAATTGCCCGAAGCGGTGATCTGCCAGGGGTTGTCGCCATTGACCTGCATGATCCAGATCGCCGGGTTACCGCCGCGGTAAGCCGTAAAGACGATCTTGCTGCCGTCAGGAGACCAGGCCGGGGTGCGATCCTCGTCGGGCGGAGGCGCGATGGGTGGCGTGAGATTGCGCAAGACATTGAACTGCGTGCCGGCCAATCTGGCCAGCACAATGTCGCCATCACCGTCGCGATCGGATGTGTAGATCAGACGCTCCCCGTCTGCGGCAAAGGATGCTTCCACTTCGTTGGCCAGGTCATCGGCAGACAGCCGGGTCTGCACGCCACTGCCAAGATCAAGGAGGCGCAAGGTGTATCTGGCCTGGGGGTCTTCACTGGCCCTGGCCGAAAAGACCAGGCGCCGCCCCTGGGGATCCGCCGCCGGACGATAACCCGGCGTCGCCCCCGCCACAGCGGTGACCTGGCCGGTACTGCCATCCACCCGGTACAGGCGACCGATGCCGTCGGCCCCCGTGCTATCGAAAACGAGGTCGTAGCGGGGAGCAACGAACTCCGGTGTACCGCCGCCGCCTCCGCCACAGGCGGTAAGGGCAAGCGCAAACAGCGCCGAGAAACGACACAACGCCGGGGAGAGGTTTTGAAATTGCATGTTCGAAGCGCAGCCTTATCACAATGGCATCCCCCTGGACGCCAGGAGAAAACAAGATGCGCATAGTGTGACAATCCCGTTTGAATGGCGCTATGAACTATTTACAACCCAAAACGGGTATTCATCGAATGCCATTGCATGCGTGCCACTCAGCGCTCACCCTCTGCATCCCCCCGGAAACGCAGAAAGGTCCGGGCGAACGCTCCGGGGGGCACCGCGCACAGAACCGCCCCCAGGGACACCGCAACGATCCCCACCACGGCCCGGATGCCCAGCGGTTCGCCCAGGATGAACCAGGCACCTACGCCGGACACGCCCGGCACCAGGGCCAGCATCATCGAGGCCTGACAGGCGCCGATCTTCTGGTTGGCATAGCTGTACATGCCGCCGGCCAGCAGCGCCGCGACCACCCCCTGGTACCCCGCCTGCAGGGCGATCTCTCCAGCAGAGGCCTCACCCAGGGCTTTGGGCAGCCACAGCAGATAGGGGGGCAGATAGGCCAGCATGGAAAAGCTGGCCACGCCGGTGATCGCCAGCTGCGGCCGGACCTGCCAGCGCCGCATCAAGAGGCCGAAGATCGCCCACGACAAGGCGGCCAGCAGGAACAGCAGGTCGCCGACCCAGCGCGAACCTCCCCCCGCGTCCAGCAGGCTGCCGGAGGCCATCAGGATCAGGCCGCCGCTGGTCAGCAGCAGGGCCAGGCCGATATTGCGGGCCAGCCGGAAGCCCGACATGGCCGCCACGATGACGATGGTCCAGAACGGGATGCCGCCATTCACGAAAACCCCGGCGTGTGCCGTAGGAGCAAAGGCAAAGCCGGAATACACCAGCACCCCGTAGCCCAGCCCCCCGAACACGGCCAGGATCATGTAGCGCGGCCATTCGACCGGCGCCACCCGCAACATGAAATACGGCAGGGCCAGCAGACCGGACACGCCGAAACGCAGGGCCGCGATGTCGAAGGGTGTCAGTACGCCGGTGCTGCCCAGGCGGGACACGATATTGAAGCCCGACCAGCACAGCACGACGACGCCGGCGGCGAGCAGGCCGCGGAGGTGATCGGAGAGCCCGGAGCCGGGAGTTCGGAAGGTATTCATGGATGTCGGGGGCGCAGCGGCGCAGGCATGGCGGTTCGGGCCCGCCAAGCATAAACGAGCGCCCCGATGACTACAGATTCAGATGCTCACTTTATCGATGAGCACAGAGCCCCAGGCCGGTTCACGCCTGCGGCTCGAACAAGGTGTCCAGGAAGGACTGGGCATCGTGGCGGGGACGCTTGCGGGTGGTGATGTCGGCAATCACCTGCTTGTCGTCCCCGCGGACGATCTGGCAGTGGTGATGCAGCGGGTTGTCCGGATCGAAGCCGGCCAGGTGGACCACCAGCGGCGTGCCGACATTGGCGTTGCCGTGGTAGATCAACTGCCTCTCGGTCGTCAGGGATGACGAGGCCCGCGGCCCGAACCAGGCCCACTCGGCCTGATCCGCCAGCTCGGGGAAGCGCGCGAAATACAGGAAGCCGGCCCCGTTGAAATGAATCGACGGGCAGGGTTGCACATGGACAGGCGCGTAGCTGTGGCCGATCCGCCCGAAGCGCGCGTCGGCATCGTGCCCGCGGGTCTTGCGGGCCACCGCCGCCAGACCCAGCCCCTCCTCCATCTGCGGCACATGCTCGAAGCCCGGCACCGGGCTACGCACTGCCGAGGTGTTGACCCCGGCCCGCTCCCGGGCCACGAACACCGACAGCATCTCCACCACCGCGCAAAGTCCGCCACCGGCGGTGGAGATCACATGCTTGCTGCAGAACTGGGTGCGGCTGACCCGCCCCAGGGTGCTGTCGATCTGCAGGACGTCGTCCTCACGGACGCCGTCCAGCGCCCCGTGGCGCAGCCGCAGCGCCCGGAAGGCGGGATAGACCCGGCGCTGACGTCCATCCCGCAGCTGCGCGATGGACGCCCCCGAGGCGGCGGCCAGCAGCTGCCAGTGGCGATCACCACAGTCGGCCAGCAGCCAGGTCTCCGACAAGCCGTTGAGGGCGAGCTGCGGCATGCCCACCCGCTGGGCCCCGTGAAGCCCGGGCAAACAGCGGCCGGGCGGCATCGACAAGGTGGTTTCGAGCATGGCAGGGTCTCTCCTCGGGACAGCTCGGGCCGCCTCAGGCGACGGCAGCCTGCGGCAGGGTGGCGGCACCGGCCTCAGCGGTTTCACCGGTCTCAGCGGCCGCCAGGCGTCCGGCGATCACTTCGGCCAGGTGGCGGGCATCGTCGGCGACCCCCAGGAAGCGCCCGGAGCCCCAGGTGTGCAGCCAGGGCAGGCCCAGGAAGTACAGGCCGGGCACCGGCGACACGCCGCGCTGGTACTTGGGGTTGCCGCGGCCGTCGAAGCTCGGCAGCTCGATCCAGCGGTAATCCGGCCGGAAGCCGATGGCCCAGACGATCGAGGTGATGCCCGCCGCCTCGCAGTCCAGGCTCAGCGGATCGACCCCGGGCGCCCACAGCTTCTCGAACTCCGGCTCCACCGGCGCATCTATCCCCTGGGCGGCGATGTACTTGTCGATGTCCTTGCGGATGCTCACGTATACCTCGTCGGCATCGTCCAGGTTGCGGCTCAGGTCGGGCAGGAACTCGAGGGTCGCCCCCTGGATGTTGGCCAGGCTGCCGTACAGGCGGACGCCTTCCCGGGCGAACCTGCGCAGGTCGATCTCATGGCCGCCATCGCGGCCGGTCATGTAGTGGTTGGTCTTCTCGCGGGCCTTCTCGCCAAGGGGGTGGCGCTCCACGGTCAGCTCGTAGTAACCCATGTCCATCAGCCATTCGGTCGCTTCGCGGCCACGGTAGACCCGCGGCGAACGGGGCGCCGGGCCCACGCACAGATGCACCTTGCGGCCGGCCAGGTGCAGGTCTTCCATGATCTGCACGCCGGACTGGCCGGAACCCACCACCAGCACCTCGCCCGGCGGCAGGGATTCCGGGTTGCGGTAATTCACCGAGTGAATCTGCTGGATATGGGACGGCAAGCGCTCGGCGTAGGCGGGAACGATGGGAATGTCGTAGCCACCGGTGGCCACCACGATGTGATCGGTGGTGAAGTGGCCGGCGCTGGTCGTGACCTCCAGGCGACCGGACGCGCCGCGCGTCACGTGGCTCACCGCCACCCCCTCGACGATCGGCGGTGCGATCCGGCGGGCGAAGGCCTCCACGTAGTCGACGATCTGGTCCTTCAGCATGAAGCCCTGGGGATCGTCCCCCGGGTAGGGGAAGCCCGGCAGGCGGCACTGCCAGTTGGGGGTCACCAGGCAGAAGGTGTCCCAGCGGTCGGCGCGCCAGGAGTGGGCGACCCGGTTCTTCTCGAAGACGATGTGCTCGATGCCGTTCTGCTGCAGGAAGTAGCTGGTGGACAAGCCAGCCTGGCCACCCCCGACGACGACGACCGGATAATGGGAGCGGGACAGCAGTTGCGTGGATTGGGGGAAAAGCGTGTTCATGGCGACTCCTTGAATGATGGGATGAATGCAGATCAGGACGGAATGGGCTCAGCGGGCCCCGGGCTTGAAGGACTGGACGGTCACCAGCCCGTCCGGCTCCGCGGCAAAGGGCTCGGCCCGCTCGCGGATCCGGCCGAGCTGGTCCATGGCGCTGGAGCAGAAGTAGCCGTACTTCTGCCGGACCCGCTCGCTGGCCTGGCTGAGGGCCTTGTCGCAGCGGTGCACGAAGTCGGCGACGGGGTAGCTCTGGCCCGGCGTCAGGAAGTCGCCGACCACCAGGGACGGCGAGTAGCAGCTTTCTTCCTGGCCATCGGGCCAGCGGATCTGGAAATACATTTCAGGCATGGTTGATCTCCGCAAGGGGTGGGATGGAAGCAGACAGTTCGTCGAGCAGTGAGCGATAGGCCTGCACATGGGCACGGGCACAGCCGGCCCAGTCATGGCGACGGGCCACCTCGGCGCCGCGGGCGGCGAGACGTTCGCGGGTACCCGGCATCAGCGCCCGGCACATGGCCCTGGCGATGGACTCCGGGTCGGCCGGATCCGCCCACAGGCAGTCCGCGTCGCCGAGAAAATCCGTGAAGGGCGGGATGCGCGAGACCACCGCCGGAATCCCGCAGGCCATCGCCTCGATGACGGCCAGACCGAAGCCCTCGACCCGCGACGGGAAGACCAGGGCGTCCGCGCAGCGGTAGAGCGCCGGCATGTCGGCATCCTCCAGCACGCCGGCCAGGATCAGGGGCGTTGCCGGGGCACCGGGCGAACGCGCCTCGCCGGGCCCGGCACAGGCCAGCCCCTCCTGCGCCAGCACCGCGTCGAAGGCCTGCCGGCAGGCGCTGTGGTCGAGCAGGCTCGCCCCGCCGGCCACCACCAGCTGGGCCGTGGCCAGGGTCTGGCGCAGGCGCGCAAAGGCCTGCAGGGTGGCCACCGTGTTCTTGCGCGCCTCGATCCCGCCGACGGCCAGGAACACCGGCCCCGGGCCAAGGCCCAGGCGCCGCCGCAGCGGCTCGTCGCGCGCCGACGGCCGCGCCCCGAAGCGCGCCAGGTTGACTCCGTTGCCGACCACGGCGGCCTCGCGGCCGGTGCGCCCGAGCAGCTTGCCCGACCAGCTCGGGCTGACGCACAGCAGGCGATCCGCCCCCAGGATGGAGCGCATCTCGAGGGCATCGAGGTGTGCGTCCCCGTAGCTGTCCTCCAGGTGATGCACCGTCCGCACGTAGCCGGGGATCCGCCCGTCCTTGCGCAGTTCGAACAGCGCGTTGGCGCCGATCCCGTCGTGGGCATGAAAGAGGTCGAAGTCGGCGTGGCAGGGGCTCGAGAACCAGTTCCGGAAGGTGTCGATGCGCCGTTCGATGCGCTCCCGCAATGTGCCCGCGGCGGGTGCCTCCGGGATCAGGCAGACACGGGCCGAAGTGCTCCGGAACAAGCCGCCGCCGGGTGCCACCGGCGCATGCAGGGTGACCTGGTGCCCCAGGGCGATCAGCGCCTCGGCCAGTTCCAGGCAATGCACCACCCCGCCCCGCGGATTGGTGGAATGGGTCAGCAGGGCGATGTTCAGCGCGCGCCGGCGGAACGGACGGGACCGGCGGATCACTTGAGCGCTCCTGCGGCCACGCAATCCACCTGCGGGCCGACGCCCATCAGCGGCTCCTCGGCGAGGTCCCAGAAGATCCCGCTGTCGCGCCCGCCGGAGGTGGCGCAAGTCAGCTCGAGGCGCCGCTCTGGCCGGACTTCACCGATGGCGGCGGCGGCAATGCCCCGCTCCCGGAAGCGCGCGCACAAGGCCGCGGCCTGCTCCGGCTGACACGCCAGCACGTAGCCGAAGCTCGGAAAGGCCCGCAGCCAGCGCAGCAGCTCGGCCCCGGCCGGCCGGGGGATCCGGTCGACATCGATGGCCGCGCCGACACCCGAGCACTCCATCAACATCAGCACCGTGCCCAGCAGCCCGGCCTGGCTGATGTCCTTCGCCGCGTGGGCCAGCCCCGCCTCCGCGATGGCCGGCAGCAGGGCCATGTCGCCCCGCAGGCGGGCCGGCTCGGCCATGGTGGCTGCGTCCCAGTTGTCGAAGGGCTCGCGGTAGTGTCCACGCAGGTCCACCGCCATGACCAGGCTGTCGCCCGGGCGGGCGGTGAAGCTCGAGAGCAGGCGCTGCGCCTCGCCCAGCACGGCGACGGCCAACTGCGGGCGGTCGCAGCGGGTGTTGCTGTGCCCGCCGACGAGCGGCACCGCGAAGGCCTGTGCCGCTGCGGCGAGCCCCGCCATCAGGGCTGACGCCTGCTCCGGCCCGTCGCTCCACAGGGCATCGACAACGGCCAGGGGCCGCCCGCCCATGGCGGCAATGTCGCTGAGATTGACCATCACCCCGCACCAGCCGGCAAACCACGGGTCATGGGCCACGAAGGCGTTGATGAAACCTTCGATGGCGAACAACAGATGGCCATCGCCGCGGGGCAACACGGCGCAGTCGTCGCCCAGCCAGGCATCGGCGCCGGGCAGGTGGCGGCCCGCCATGGCGCGCAGCACGCTGTCGATATCCCGCTTGTGGGCGATGCCCTTGTGCAGGCGCAGGCTCGTGATCAGGGTCTCCAGTTGCATCACGCACCCCGCCTGACCTGGACCTGCATGGACTCGCCCGCCGCGAAGGCCGGGTAGCGGGACAGGTCGGCCTCCATCAGATGATGGGGGCGGCCATGCAGCTCGATCTCGGCACAGGAGTGCCAGTGCAGGCGCCGGAACAGGGCCACGTTGGCGGACTGCACCTGGGCGATGAAACGCTCGCAGCCCAGGGTGTTGGCACTGCGCACGGCCAGCTGGATCAGCGCCCCGCCAAGCGCCCCGACCCGCCGGTACTCGGCGGCCACCGCCAGGCGCGAACCCTGCCAGAGGCCAGGCTCCAGCTGGTGGATGCGCACCGTTCCCACCGGCGGCCCCCATTCCGGCGGCGCAGCCGGCTCCTGCCCCGCATCTGCGGCAAGGCGGGGACGGGCCACCAGCAGCAAGGCGGTTGCGTCGACCGCATCGCGGTCTTCGCCCTCGAACAGGCCCTGCTCATCGCAGAACACGGCGCGGCGCAGGCGCATCGCCAGCGCCCGGGCGGCCTCGTCGGCATGCTCGACGAGGTAGTGGCGCGGCAGACGCAGGCCGGCCAGGAAGGCATTCGACGGGGCGTTCATGAGCGCGCCTCGTAGCGTGGCAGCGCCGAGCAGGCGCCGCATTTGCCGCAGCCGGCCTTCATCGCCGCGCCGCTCAGGCCTCCTTCGCGGAGCAGGCCGGCGAGGGGCGCCAGCACGGCGTCCATGAACTCGGCCGACGGCGCCGGGTGGTCTTCCAGGGGCGTTCCCGAGATCGGCACGAAGGGCACCACGAAGGGATACACCCCCATCCCGATGAGGCGCGCGGACGCCTCCAGGATCGCCTCCCGGCTGTCTCCCAGGCCGGCCAGGATGTAGGTGGACACCTGGCCCCGGCCGAACACCTCGACCGCCGCCGCGAAGGCCTCGTCATAGCGCGCTAGCGGGATCGCCGCCTTGCCCGGCATCAGGCGCTGGCGCAGGGCCGGGGTGACGACCTCCAGGTGCATGCCCAGGCTGTCGACGCCGGACTCCTTGACCCGCCGGAACCACGCGAAGTCGTCCGGTGGTTCGAACTGGGCCTGCAGGGGCAGATCCACGGCGGCGCGGATGGCCTCGGCGCTCTCGCACATCAGCCGCGCGCCGCGGTCCGGGGTGGGCGGGGTGCCGGTGGTCATCACCATGTGGCGCACCCCGTCGAGCAGCACGGCCGCCCGGGCCACCTCGGCCAGTTGCTCCGGCGTCTTGCGGACGATGGTGCGGCCGGCGGCCAGCGACTGGCCGATGCTGCAGAACTGGCAGGCCTTGGCGCGGCTCTGGTAGCGGGTGCAGGTCTGCAGCACCGTGGTGGCCAGCACGTCGGTGCTGTGCAGGGTGGCGATGTGGCTGTAGGGCACCCCGTCCAGGGTCTGCAGCCTGTAGAAGCGGGGCGTCTGCGGAAAGGCGATGCGCGCCACGGGGTGGCCATCGCGGCTGATCGTGGCCTGCCCGGCGGCATCCGGCAGGGAGGCCAGGTAGGGCGAATTGCGCGCGCTGCCGGTATGGATCGGGATCATCAGCGGCCGGCCGTCGATGAGCACCGCCGCGTGGTCCGACGGGCCGGCGCCGCCACGGCGGCTGTGCAGCCCGCCGGCGCTGCCTTCCAGCCGGAAGCCGTGGCTTTGCAGATCAGAGATCAGCTGTTGCGGACGCAGTGCTGTCATCGACATGATCGACTCCTGACATCGGGGAGAGGGAGGGGGAAGGGGAAAGCTCGCCGACGCCGTGCAGGGGCATCCGGGCGGCCAGGTCGGCGCGCAGGGAGAGCAGCTCCGGACGGGCGTAGTGCCCGACCGAATCCATCATTCGCTTGCGCTTGGTGATGAGGGCCATGTCCAGGTCGGCGATCAGCATGCCCTCGCCTTCCCGCAGCGGCTCGCCCAGGTAGTTGCCCTCGGGGGTCACGATGGCGGTGTGGCAGCCACCGCGCAGGGCCCGCTGCATGGCCGGATCGGGGGTGATCGAAGCCACCTGCGCATCACTCAGCCAGCCGGTGGCATTGACCACGAAGCAGCCCGACTCCAGGGCGTGGTGGCGGATCGTCACGGCGATCTGCTCGGCGAAGATGTTGCCCACCATCGAACCCGGAAACTGGCTGGCGTGGATCTCCTCGTGCTGGGCCATCAGGGCGTAGCGGGCCAGCGGGTTGTAGTGCTCCCAGCAGGCCAGGGCCCCGATGCGGCCGATGCCGGTGTCCACCACCTTGAGGCCACTGCCGTCGCCCTGCCCCCACACCATGCGCTCGTGGTAGGTGGGGGTGATCTTGCGGCGCCGGAGGATCAGGCGCCCGCTCTCGTCGAAGACCAGCTGGGTGTTGTAGAGGGAACCATGGTCCCGCTCATTGACGCCGAGCACGACGACCGCTCCCGCCCGCCGGGCGGCCTCGCCGACCGCCTGGGTCACCGGCCCCGGCACCGTCACCGCCCGCTCATACAGCTCGAGATGGGCCGCCCCCATCGTCACCGCCGGCTGGACGAAGGAGAAGTACGGGTAATAGGGCACGAAGGTCTCGGGGAACACCACCATGCGGGCCCCCTTCTCCCCCGCTTCCAGGATCGCGCGGCACACCTTGTCCACCGTCCCGGTGGCCGACTCGAGGTCGGGGCTCATCTGCACCGCGGCAACGCGGACGATTCTTGCGGTCGTCATGCTCGTCTCCCGGGCTGACGCTCAGAGCGTCCAGCTGTTGATGACGAAGGCGTTGTCGCGCTTGTGGAGGAGCTGGATGTCCAGCACGTCAAGCGGGCTGATCGGGCGGATGCCGGGGATCAGCGAGGGCTCGCCGTGGCCATACAGCGCCTGCAGCGCAAAGCGGCAGGCATACACCTTGCCGCCCTCCTCGATGAACTTGGCGATCTGCTTGTTCATCGCCAGGTGGCCCGGGAAGGCCTCGTCACCGATCCGCGGGAAGCCGCGCTGCAGCCCGAGCGTCACGCCGGGACCGTAGAGGAGGATGGAGGTCTCGTAGCCCTTGCGCAGCAGGCGGGTGGCCTGGAGCAGGTTGACCAGGCCGATGGAGCCTTCGAAGGCGACGGTATGGAAGGTGACGAGGGCCTTCTGGCCGGCTTCGGCCTTCACATCTTCAAAGACCTTCTCTTCGTAGTCGACGAAGAAGTCACCGGTGGCATGGGGGGGCAGGGTCACAGCGGGCATGTCAATTTCCTTGAGAAAGGGTTGGGATTGAAATGCGCACTGCGAGGCGTCCCGGGCTGTCTGCCAGACGATTCTGCCGGCAGTGCGCAGAATCAATTTAGCAATCGACGTGCCATCAATTAGCTAGAATTGAATGCATACAATAAACGCTAAATTAATCATTACACTGCACCAAAAGCCCCCAACCCGCCATCTAACGGACGCAGGAAAGCCGTGCAAAATCAGCGCACAGGGCGAGTGCGCCGGCGGCGACAGGCGCACCGCCAGCGTGCATGCATTGAATGCATACAATCAGCAAGGGCAAGGGAAAACACGACGGGGCGGAAGCTCCCCCGGGGAGGATCAGACGATCGAGGAGTAGATCGCGGGGGGATGGGAGAGTGCCGAACCGACCAGCTCCAGGGCATGGGATACATCATCGCGGGTGGCCGTGCCGCCAAGGCAGATCCGCACCGCCTCCACCGCCGCACCGCCCACCAGGAAGGCGTCGCTGGTCACCACGCCGATGCCGCTGCTGCGCAGGTGCGCGGAAAAACTGACCCGGCTCCAGCCCTCCGGCAGGGGCAGCCACACATGGAAGCCGTCGGGCGAAGCCTCGTAGGGCGTGCCGCCCAGGGCCTGCCTGGCCAGCCCCTGGCGCACCCGGGACTCCTCGCGCACGAAGCGGACCAACTGCTCCGCGGTGCCATCGAGCACCCACTCGGTGGCGATCGCCACCGACACCGGCGGCGTCATCACCGACACGGCCCGCAGGATGCCGCTGATGCGCGGCAACTGGCGGGCATCGGGCAAGGCCAGGTAGGCCACCCGCAACCCGGCGCCAACGGTCTTGGACAAACCGCCGATGTAGTAGGTCAGCCCGGGCAGCAGGGCGAAGAAGCTCGGCGGCGGCGACTCCGGCAGCAGGCCGTAGGGGTCATCCTCGATGACCGGCACGCCGTGGCGTGCAGCGATCTCCGCCAGCGCCTCCCGGCGCGCCAGCGGCATGGTCAGCGTGGTGGGGTTGTGGATGGTCGGATTGACATACAGCGCCGCCGGCCGGCTGTCGCGGCAGGCGCGCTCGAAGGCGTCCGGCACGATGCCCTCCTGGTCGGACGGCAGACCGATCAGGCTGACCCCGTGGATCGCCGCCAGGGCCCGCAGCCCCGGGTAGGTGATGTTGTCGCAACAGATGCGCCCGCCGCCGCTCCCGACCAGCAGGCTGAGCAGGGCATTGAGGATGCTGTGCGTTCCCGGGCATACCAGCACCCGCTCGGCACTGCTGATCACGCCGCGCCGCGCCAGCCAATGCACGCCGGCCTCGCGATCCTCCTGGCTCCCCCCGAAGGGCTGGTAGCGCAGCAGGGAATTGATGTCGCCGCACAGGTTGCGCATGCCGCTTTCCATGCGCGCCAGCAGCTCCGGCTGATCTGGTTCCGGCGGCAGATTCATCGACATGTCGATCAGGCGCGCCCGGGCTGCCGCATGGCGGACGCGCGGGCAGGCCTCGGGGCGCACGTAAGTCCCCTGCCCGACCCGGGCATCCAGCAAGCCCCGGCGCTGGGCTTCCGCGTAGGCGCGGCTGATGGTGGTGAAATTGAGCCCGAGCAGGTGGGCCAGCCGGCGCTGCGGCGGCAGACGGAAATTGGGTGGCAGGCTGCCATCGCGGATGTCGCGGGCAATGGCATCGGCGATCGCCAGGTAGGCCGCCTTGTCCTGGGACAGGTTCTGCGGGCACCAGCCCGGTTGGGTCGCATTCATGGCGGGATCGGGTAAAGCGGAAGTCAAGCCGGAGGGAAATTGTATGGATTCAATCCATATAAGTCACGCACCGATGCGCCCCCCCCCACACCACTCTCCCGACGAGCAAGAAAAAACGGCCCCGGATTTCTCCGGAGCCGCCTTGGCTTCACTACCGGCAAGAACTCAGCCGGCCTCGACCGTGCGGACGATCAGGGCCTTGATGGCCTCCGCATCCACATCCATCACCTCGACGCGCTGGGGCAGCGCCTCGATGTTGTCCAGGCCCGCCGGACGCGCCGGCTTGCGGCCGAGGGCTTCGACGATGGTCTCCTCGAACTTGGCCGGCTGGGCGGTTTCCAGCACCAGGGTCGGCACGGCCGGATCGCGCAGCTCGAAGGCCACCTTCAGGCCGTCGGCGGTGTGGGTGTCCACCACGGTAGCGTAGTCCTTGTCGGCACGCCGGATGGTGGCCAGGCGCTCCGCATGGTTGCTGCTGCCGGAAGCGAAGCCGTATTGCCCGATGGCGGCGAATTCCGGGGAGGCCGACAGATCGAAGGCACCGCCCGCATCCACCTTGCTCCACAGCTCGCGCACCTTGGCGCCGTCGCGGCCGACCAGGTCGAAGACGAAGCGCTCGAAGTTGGAAGCCTTCGAGATGTCCATCGACGGGCTCGAGGTGGCGTGGGTCTCGGCGGTGTTGCGCGGGCGGTAGACGCCGGTGCGGAAGAACTCGTCGAGCACGTCGTTCTCGTTGGTGGCGAGGATCAGCTGCGCCACCGGCAGACCCATCATCCGGGCGATGTGACCGGCGCAGATGTTGCCGAAGTTGCCGGACGGCACCACGAAGGCGACCTGCTGGTCGTTGTTCTCGGTGGCGGCGAAATAGCCCTTGAAGTAATACACGATCTGGGCGGCAACACGCGCCCAGTTGATCGAATTGACCGCACCGATCTTGTACTTGGCCTTGTAGGCGTGGTCGTTGGAGACCGCCTTGACCACGTCCTGGGCGTCGTCGAACATGCCGCGCACGGCGATGTTGAAGATGTTGGCGTCCTGCAGGGAATACATCTGGGCGCGCTGGAAGGCGCTCATGCGGCCATGGGGCGACAGCATGAAGACACGCACGCCGTGCTTGCCGCGCATCGCGTATTCGGCCGCCGAGCCGGTGTCACCGGAGGTGGCGCCGAGGATGTTGATCTGCTCGCCACGCTTGTCCAGCACGTACTCGAACAGGTTGCCGAGCAGCTGCATGGCCATGTCCTTGAAGGCCAGGGTCGGGCCGTTGGACAGCTCCAGCAGGCCCAGCTTGCCCGGCTCCAGCCAGTGCACCGGGGTGATCTCGGCGGCCTTGGCATCGTCGCGCACATAGCCATACACCTCGGCGGTGTAGGTCTTGTCGCAGATCGCCTTCAGGTCGGCGGCCGGGATGTCATCGATGAAGCGGGACAGGATCGCGTAGGCCAGTTCGGCGTAGGACAGGCCGCGCCAGGCGTCCAGGTCGGCACGGCTGACCTGCGGATAGGCCTCGGGCAGATACAGGCCGCCATCCGGCGCCAGGCCGCCAAGCAGGATGTCACAGAAGGATTGGGGGGCAGACTGGCCGCGGGTGGAGATATAGCGCATGGGGCTCGCCGAAGTGAAAACGAAAGCCTTGGAAGATAGCACAGCCGGCCCGCCCCTTGGCCTTCGCCCTGCCGCATCGAACGCGACTCAGGCGCGGCGCAGCAGCCCAACGGCCAGCGCCGCCGCGAAGAGCAGCACACCTCCCGCCACCAGGCCGGCCCCGAGCAGCGCATTGACGGGCAGCAGCAGCCCTCCGGCCAGGAACAGGACGGCACGCACTAGGCCGTGGCCGGCCAGGCACGCACGCAAGGCCGTGCGCGCCGGCGTCAGCGGCCCCGGGTAGCGCCACACCGGCAGCAACTGGGACAGGGCGCCCGTCACCAGGGGTAACAGGAAGAGTGTGAAGAAGGCGGCCACCGCCGGCCGCCCCGGCAACAGCCCGACACCATGGGCCGCCCCCATCAGGGCCAGGCCGGCGAAGCCCGCGGTGGCCAGCAACAGCGATGCGGCCACGCCGTCCGCCAGCAGGCGCCGGATGCCATGGCCACGCAGCCAGCCCGCCAGCGTGGCGATCGCCACACCGCCCACCAGGACGGCTGCCGGCAGGCTCAGCCAGGGCAGGCCGCAGGCCAGCACCGCCGCGGCGACCCCGGCCAGCATCCACGGCAACTGCCGCGTCAGCCGGCTCGCCGCGCGGGGGTCCGGTTGGCCCAGGGCGGTCGGCATCAGGACATGCAGGGTGCCGATGGCGCTCAGGCCGATGAAGCCAAGGGTATTGAGATGAAGATGGGCCAGGCGGGCCAGGGGATAGATGGCGGGCCATACCAGGCCGGCCGCGATGGCCAGCAGCGCGAGGATCAGGCAGCCCAGGGCCGCCGCATACCAGTACAGGCCTGGATGGGGCCGGCCGAGCGCCTTGCGCCCCCGCCCCAGCACCCAGGCCAGCATGCCCGCCGTGGCGGCCAGCCCCACGGCCAGGGCAGCATGCAGGGCCGCCCCCGGAAAGACACCGGCCAGCACCCCCACCACCAGGATCCCCACCCCCTGCAGCACCAGGGGCAGGCGGCCGATCCGGGCACCGGCCCCGGCACTGCGGGTGAGCACCGGCACGAAATGCCCCATGGCGGCAAAGATCAGCGGCATCGCACCGGCCGCGAAGGCCGCATGGGCGGCGGCGGCCGGCGCATCACCGCGCAGGGCCAGCAGGATCGCCGCGGCGAAGGCCAGCACCGTACAACATCCCAGATAGATCAGCACCGCGCCTCCCGCCCTTTCAGCCTTCGCAATCATTCAAAACCAAACATGGATCAAGGCAAGCGCCCGCCGCTTCTGCGTAGAGTGCCCGACCTTTCCGGCCCTCCCGCGCTTCCCGATGGACGCCCTCCGCACCGCCTTCATCCGCTTCGCCCACCGCTACCTGATCGCCGATGCCGCACCGCTGTCGCGGGCGGAACGCCTGCGCAGCACGCTGGCGGCCTTCGTCGGCATCCTGATCTACGAGGCGGTGCTCTACATCATTCCAGCCCCGCCCGAGGCACGGCGCGCCCTGGCGCCCCTCGGGGCCAGCTCGGTGATCCTGTTCACCTTACCCCACTCACCCCTCGCCCAACCCTGGTCGGTGGCCGGCGGCCTGCTGCTGCCGGCTCTGATCGGGCTGGCCTGCGGCCTGACTGTCACCTCGCCCTACCTGGCGGCGGCGCTGGCGGTGGGCTTGTCGGTCGGCGCGATGGGCTGGCTGCGCTGCATCCACCCGCCGGGCGGCGCCATGGCCCTGGTGATGGCGGCCCACGGCGCCCAGGGGCTTGATCCGGCCACGGGACTCGCCGCGGTCGGCTGGAACGTCCTCGCCATCCTGATCGCCGCCACCGCCGTGAATAACGCTGTACCTGGCCGGCGCTACCCGCTCTGCTCACCGCCAGCCCCGGCGCCGGGGCGCCCGGAGCCGCCGCCTGCCGGCATCGCCCAGCCCGACCTGGCCGCGGCACTGGAGGAGATGGACGCCTACCTGGACATCAGCGAGGACGACCTGGAGCAGGTCTTCCGGCGCGCAGCGCGGCATGCCTTCCACCGCCACGTGCTGCTGACCTGTGGCGACATCATGAGCGCGGCACCCGCCCGGCTCAGCTTTGCGACCGAGCTGAACGAGGCCTGGCGCACCCTGCGCCACCATGCGGCCGACGCCCTGCCGGTGGTCGACCGGGCCGGGCGGCTGGAAGGCCTGCTGAGCCTCGGGGATTTTCTACGCCACGTGGAGCCCGAGGACGGGCGGCGCGTCGGCGACAACGTGCGCCGCCTGCTGCGCCCCACCCCCGGCCCCCATGCCGACAAGCCGGAGGTGGCCGGGCAGCTCATGCTGACCCGCGCCCACGGCCTGCGCACGGTGCAGGCGACGGATGGCATCGCGGCGGCGGCCGACGCCCTGTCAGCCTCGACCCAGGCGGTGCTGCCGGTGCTCGACACCGACGGACGCCTGGCCGGCCTGATCAGCAATGCCCGGCTGGCCTCGGTGCTGTTCCAGCACGAGGCGCTGGACTACGTGCGCAACGACCGGCTCTGAGCCGGCTCAGGCCAGCCGCGCAAAGTCGATCACGATGGCGCCCGGCTCGCGCTGGCGGTAGGTGATGCTCACCGTGTCGCCATAGCGCTGCTGAAGCTGGCCGAGCAGCGGCAAGGGGTCGTGGTCGTTGCAGAAACGCATCACCTCGCCCGGCACCAGGGCATCGAGGGCGCCAAAGATCGCCGCATGGCGGAAGCGCTTGGCGATGCCGCGGGCGTCGAAGGGATACAGGGCTTCGGGGGTGGTGTGGTTGCAGACGTGGATGGTTTGCATGACGGCTCCTGGTGTCGATTAAATCCGACTGGATCAGTCGGGTATCTGCAGTGTGCCGTCGGCCAGGCCCGCTTTCCTTGATCTGGATCGGGTTCGGGTCCGCCCGCAGATGTAAAACGGCCGCCCGGAGGCGGCCGCATGCTGGCGACAGGAAACCCCGGATTACAGGTTTTCCAGACGCAGACGGGTCACCTGGCCGGTCACCGAATCAAGGCTCTCGATCTTGGCGATGGCGGTGTCCACGTTCCCCTCGATGGTGAGGTGGGTGAGGATGATGATGTCGGTCTGGGACTCGCCCTCTTCCGGCTCACGCTGAAGCATGGCGTCGATGGAGATGGACTGGTCGGCCAGGATGCGGGTGATGTCGGCCAGCACGCCCGGCTTGTCGAGCACGCGCAGACGCAGGTAGTAGCTGGTCTCCACCTCTTCGATGGGCAGCACCCGCACTTCGGCGATCTGGTCGGGCTGGAAGGCCAGGTGCGGCACCCGGTGTTCGGGATCGGCGGTGTGCAGGCGGGTCACGTCCACCAGGTCGGCGATCACCGCGCTGGCGGTGGGCTCGGCGCCGGCGCCCTTGCCGTAGTAGAGGGTGGCGCCGACGGCGTCGCCCTGCACCAGCACGGCGTTCATGGCGCCTTCCACGTTGGCGATCAGACGCTTTTCGGGGATCAGGGTGGGGTGCACGCGCAGCTCGATGCCCTGCGGACGGCGGCGGGCGATGCCCAGCAGCTTGATGCGGTAGCCGAGCTGCTCGGCGTACTTGATGTCGGCGGCTTCGAGCTTGGTGATGCCTTCCACGTAGGCCTTGTCGAACTGGACCGGCACGCCGAAGGCGATGGAGGCCATCAGGGTGGCCTTGTGGGCGGCGTCCACGCCTTCGATGTCGAAGGTCGGGTCGGCTTCGGCGTAGCCCAGGCGCTGGGCTTCCTTGAGCACTTCGGCAAAGGGCAGGCCCTTGTCGCGCATCTCGGACAGGATGAAGTTGGTGGTGCCGTTGATGATGCCGGCGATCCACTGGATGCGGTTGGCGGAGAGGCCTTCACGCAGGGCCTTGATGATGGGGATGCCACCGGCGACAGCCGCCTCGAAGGCCACCATCACGCCCTTTTTCTGGGCCGCGGCGAAGATCTCGTTGCCATGCACGGCGAGCAGCGCCTTGTTGGCGGTGACCACGTGCTTGCCGTTCTCGATGGCCTTCAGGACCAGTTCCTTGGCGATGCCGTAGCCGCCGATCAGTTCGACGACAATGTCGATCTCGGGGTCGGTGACCACGGAGAAGGCGTCGTCGGTGAGGCGGACGTCACCGCCGGTGACGCTCCTGGCCAGCTCCAGGTTCTTGTCGGCCACCGCGGTAATGCGGATCGGCCGGCCGGCGCGGCGGGTGATTTCTTCTTCGTTGCGCTTGAGAACGGTAAAGGTGCCACCGCCGACGGTGCCGATGCCCAGGAGGCCAACATTGATGGGTTTCATGGTCTTTTGGGGAGTGAAAAAGCAGGGTGTTGAATGAACGAGGGGCGCGACTGGTGCCGCGCCCCTCGGGAATGTCAGGTGCCGTGGCGCTTGCGGTAGTTTTCCAGGAAGCGGGCGATCCTGCCGATGGCGACCCGCAGGTCGTCCTCGTGAGGCAGGAAGACCAGCCGGAAGTGATCCGGGTCGGGCCAGTTGAAGCCGGTGCCCTGGACCAGCAGCACGCGCTCCTCCTCGAGCAGTTCGGCGATGAACTGCTGGTCGTCCTGGATCGGATAGACCTTGGGGTCGAGCCGCGGGAACATGTAAAGGGTGGCCTTGGGCTTGACGCAGCTGACCCCCGGGATGGCGGTGATCAGCTCGTGGGCCAGATCGCGCTGACGGCGCATGCGGCCACCTGGCGCCACCAGGTCGTCGATGCTCTGGTAGCCGCCGAGGGCGGTCTGGATCGCGTACTGCCCGGGCACGTTGGCGCACAGCCGCATCGAGGCCAGCATGTTGAGGCCTTCGATGTAGTCGGCCGCCGGCCGCTTGTCACCGGACACCACCATCCAGCCGGCGCGGTAGCCGCAGGAGCGGTAGTTCTTGGAGAGGCCGTTGAAGGTGATGGTCAGCACGTCCTCGGACAGCGCGCCGATGGAGGTGTGGGTCGCGCCGTCGTACAGGACCTTGTCGTAGACCTCGTCGGCGTAGATGATCAGGCCGTGCTCACGGGCCACCTGCACGATGGCCTTGAGGGTCTCGTCCGGGTACAGCGCGCCGGTGGGGTTGTTCGGGTTGATGATGACGACGGCCCGGGTCCGCGGCGTGATCTTGGCGCGGATGTCGTCCAGGTCGGGCAGCCACTCGTTGGCCTCGTCGCAGATGTAATGGCGCGGGGTGCCGCCGGACAGGCTCACCGCGGCGGTCCACAGCGGGTAGTCGGGGGCCGGCACCAGCACCTCGTCGCCGGTGTTGAGCAGCGCGTTCATGGCCATCACGATCAGCTCGGACACGCCGTTGCCGACGTAGATGTCTTCCAGCGTGACACCCTTGATGTGCTTCTGCTGGGTGTAGTGCATGATCGCCTTGCGGGCCGCGAAGATGCCCTTGGAGTCCGAGTAGCCGGCCGCGTTGGGCAGGTTGCGGATCATGTCGAGCTGGATCTCTTCGGGAGAATCGAAGCCGAAGGCGGCGAGGTTGCCGATGTTCAGCTTGATGATCTTGTGGCCCTCGTCCTCCATCTGCTTCGCCTTTTGCAGCACGGGGCCGCGGATGTCGTAACAGACGTTGGCGAGCTTGTCGGACTTGCGAATGGGTTGCACGGTGCTTTCCGTTTCCTTGCTGGTGAGTGCGGCACCGTTCTCGGCCTCGGGCTTCGAAACGACGCGCAGTTTGGCGTGGCGACTCATGATCGGGGCCTCTTACCCCTTGCTTCCGGTCCGGCCGGCGGGTGGAACCCGAGGCAGGTGCGTGGCGACGCAAAGGTATAATGTTACCCAAGCCGTCCGGGGCCGGCAAATCAGCCCCCGCCCGCCCGACAGTTTGCAGAGAGTCCGCCCCCATGAAACTCCATCTCGACAAGAGCGATCAGTACAACACCATTGCCCGTTACGACGCGCGGCACGTCATGGTCGGCAACACCCGCCACGAATCCAGCGTGATCGTGATGCCCCAGCGCATCGAGAGCGACTGGCTCAAGGGCGGCTTCGACGCCCTCGACGCCGCCGCCTTCGAGCACCTCGCCGGCCTCGGCGCCGAGATCCTGATCCTCGGCACCGGCATGAAGCAGCGCTTCCCTCACCCCAGCCTCCTGAAAAGCCTGATGACGGCCCGCATCGGCCTGGAGGTGATGGACCTCGGCTCGGCCTGCCGGACCTACAACATCCTTGTCGCCGAGCACCGCAACGTGGCCGCCGCCCTGCTCTTCGATCCAGCCTGAACGCCACGCTCCGGCCAATCTTCATCCCGGACGGATTGCCAGCCCCGCGGCTTGGGATTAGGCTGCTACCGGACAACCTCATCCGGAGAAACCATGCTCGACCAGGCCGCGCCCGACTTCAGCCTGCCCGCCACCGGCGGTCAGGCAATCACCCTGTCTGCCCTCAAGGGGCACAAGGTGGTCCTGTACTTCTACCCCAAGGACAGTACGCCCGGCTGCACCACCGAGAGCCAGCAGTTCCGCGACCTCCACGGCGAGTTCCTGGCCGCCGACACCCTCGTCTTCGGGATCTCCCGCGACGGTCTCAAGTCCCATGACAACTTCCGCGCCAAGCAGGAGCTGCCCTTCCACCTCATCTCCGACCCGGACGAAACCGCCTGCACCCTGTTCGGCGTCATGAAAATGAAGAACATGTACGGCAAGCAGGTGCGCGGCATCGAGCGCAGCACCTTCGTCATCGACGCCGCCGGCGTGCTGCGCCGCGAATGGCGCGGTGTCAAGGTGCCTGGCCATGCCCAGGAAGTACTGGACTACGTGAAGACCCTGTAACTCCCTTCCGCGCGCCCTCCCCAGACCGACGAAGAGAATCGAGATCCCATGGCCACCCGACGCCCCGCCAAGTCCAAGACACCCGCCACCAAGCTTTTCGTTCTCGACACCAACGTGCTGATGCACGACCCGACGAGCCTGTTCCGCTTCGAGGAGCACGACATCTTCGTGCCGATGATGACCCTTGAGGAACTCGACTCGAACAAGAAGGGCATGTCGGAAGTGGCCCGTAACGCCCGCCAGGCCAGTCGCACGCTCGACGAGATCGTGCAGAGCTGCCCGGAGGGGATAGAGGCCGGCATCAGCCTGCTGGGGCCGTCCAGCGAGCTCGCCAGCGGCCGCCTGTTCCTGCAGACCGAGGCGATCAACGTCCAGCTTCCCGCCGCGCTGCCCACCGCCAAGGGCGACAACCAGATCCTCGCGGTGGTGATGCACCTGTTCGAGAAATTCGACCGCAAGCGTCCGGTCATCCTGGTGTCCAAGGACATCAACATGCGCATCAAGGCCCGCGCCCTGGGCCTGGAAGCGCAGGACTACTTCAACGACAAGGTCCTCGAGGACACCGACCTCCTGTACACCGGCACCAAGGAGATCGACGCCGCCTTCTGGGAGGCCAACGGCAAGGACATGGAGTCCTGGAAGCAGGAAAGCCGCACCTATTACAAGATCAAGGGCCCGGACACCGCCGACCTGCTGATCAACGAATTCGTCTTCCAGGACGGTGAGCAGCCCCTGCAGGCCTGGGTCAAGGAAAAGGCCGGCAAGGTCGTCACCCTCGAGACCCTCATCGACTTCTCCCACCAGAAGAACAATGTGTGGGGGATCACCGCGCGCAACCGGGAGCAGAACTTTGCCCTCAACCTGCTGATGAACCCGGAGATCGACTTCGTCACCCTGCTCGGCCAGGCCGGCACCGGCAAGACCCTGCTCACGCTGGCGGCCAGCCTCACCCAGGTGCTCGAGACCAAGCGCTACTCCGAGATCATCATGACCCGCGTCACCGTGCCGGTGGGCGAGGACATCGGCTTCCTGCCCGGCACCGAGGAAGAGAAGATGGCTCCCTGGATGGGCGCCCTGGAAGACAACCTGGACGTGCTCAACGGCACCACCGGCGAAGGCGGCGAATGGGGCCGGGCCGCCACCCGCGACCTGATCCGCAGCCGCATCAAGATCAAGTCCCTCAACTTCATGCGCGGGCGCACCTTCATCAACAAGTTCCTGATCATCGATGAAGCCCAGAACCTCACGCCCAAGCAGATGAAGACCCTGATCACCCGCGCCGGCCCCGGCACCAAGGTGGTGTGTCTGGGAAACATCGCGCAGATCGACACGCCCTACCTCACCGAGGGCTCGTCGGGCCTGACCTACGTGGTGGACCGTTTCAAGGGCTGGCCGCATTCGGGCCACATCACCCTGCAGCGGGGCGAGCGCTCGCGCCTGGCCGACCACGCCGCGGAGGTGCTGTGATGACCGCCCGCCAAGTGCATCGGCAGGACGCCGGCTCCACCGGGGAGGCCGGGCAATGATCCGCTGGGCCGACCTGGAAGCCCGCTACCAGGGACGTGACGCTTTCATCGCCAAGCTGCTGGGCATCTTCACCACAGCCCACGGGAGCTTTGCCATCCAGATGCGGGAGTTCACGGCCACCGGCAACTCAACCGATGTCGCCCGGCTGGCCCACTCCCTCAAGAGTTCGGCCGGCAACATCATGGCCATGGAGCTGATGGACCTCGCCCTGCGCACCGAGCAGGCCGCCCGCCGGAGCGCACCCGAAGCCATGGAGCTGGCCCTCCAGCTCTCCGACGAACTGGAAGCCACCCTGCTGGAAATCGAAGCCCGCCAGCCTCCGCAGGGCTGAGCTCAGGCCGCCAGTTGCCTGGCGGCCCGGGCCAGGGCGGCCGGTTCGAGGGATTCAAGGCTCAAAGAGCTGGCGTCGCCAGCCTGCCTGTAGAGGCCCTCGCCACCGCGCCGGTAGGCCGGATCGTAATGGTCCACAATCAGGGCACGGGCCAGCGCATCCCAGCTGGCCTCCGTCACCATGCCCTGCCAGGCCCCCACCCTTTCGTGGCCATGCTGGGGCACCAGGCGCTCCAGGGCCGCCTTGAAGGCCGCCGGCTCGCCGATCAGGTCGGCATAGCACTCCATCAAATGGGCCACCCGCGCGTCGAGAGGAGCCTCAATGCGCACGCAGGCGCCGTCGCGCAAGCGCTCGAACAGCGTACCCGGCACATGCAACCGGCCGATCCGGCGGCTCTCGGATTCAGCCCACACCGGCCGGCCCGGCTCCAGGCTGCGCAGCACGCTCCACAGCCCGGTTTCAAAGGCCTTCTGCCCCGGCTGGAAACCCGACACCCCGCCGCCCAGCACCGACCCCCGGTGGCAGGCCAGCGCTTCGAGGTCAAGCACCGGCGCACCCTCCCGGGCCAGGGCATCCAGCAGCGCCGTCTTGCCGCTGCCCGTCGGGCCGCACAGGATCCGGAAGTCGAGGCGGGCGGGCAGGCTTTCGAGGTCCTCCAGCACCCGCTGCCGGAAGGTCTTGTAGCCCCCTTCCAGGCGCCGCGCCGCCCAGCCCACCTGGCTCAGCACCAGGGTCATCGCCCCGCTGCGCTGCCCACCGCGCCAGCAGTAGATGAGCGGCTTCCAGCCCTTGGGCATGGACAGAAAGCGGGTCTCGAGATGGTGTGCTATGTTGCGCGACACCAAGGCTCCCCCCACCTTGCGCGCCTCGAAGGGCGACACCTGCTTGTAGAGCGTGCCGACGCGGATCCGCTCCTCGTCATTGAGTACCGGGCAATTGATGGCGCCCGGCACGTGATCCTCCGCGAACTCCGACGGCGAACGCACGTCGATGATGGTGTCGAATTCGCCGAGCTGATCAACGCTCGCGGAGAAATGGGAAGGATGGGGGAACATGGACAAGACGACCGATCGACAGGATAGAAAATGACAAATGCAACACTCCGGCTCACCGAATTGTCTCACGGCGGCGGATGCGGCTGCAAAATCGCCCCCTCCGTGCTGAGCGAGATGCTGGCCAGCATGCCGGCCGCACAGCCTTTCGCCAACCTGATGGTCGGCACCGAGACCGCCGACGATGCGGCCGTGTGGCGCCTCAACGACCAGCAGGCCCTGATCGCCACCACCGATTTCTTCATGCCCATCGTCGATGACCCCTACGACTTCGGGCGCATCGCCGCCACCAACGCCCTGTCGGACGTCTATGCCATGGGCGGCACGCCGATCATGGCCCTGGCCATCGTCGGCATGCCCATCAACACCCTGCCGGTCGAGGTCATCGGGCGCATCCTGGCCGGTGGTGCGAGCATCTGCGCCGAAGCGGGCATTCCGGTGGCGGGCGGGCACAGCATCGACTCCCCCGAGCCGATCTACGGCCTGGTCGCCCTCGGGCTGGCCCACCCGGACACCATCAAGCGCAACCGCGATGCCCGCGACGGCGACGTGCTGATCCTTGGCAAGCCGCTGGGGGTGGGCGTGCTGGGCTCGGCCATGAAGAAGGGGCTGCTCGATGCCGACGGCTATGCCCAGATGATCGCCACCACCACCCGCCTCAACCGCCCGGGCCCGGCCCTGGCGGCGCTGGACGGGGTGCACGCCCTCACCGACGTGACCGGCTTCGGCCTGCTCGGCCACCTGCTGGAACTGTGCCGGGGTGCCGGCCTGGAGGCGCAGGTCAGTGCGTCCGCCCTGCCCCTGATTCCGGCGGCCATCCCCTTCGCCCGGGACGGCATCGGCCCGGGTGCCATCGGCCGCAACCTGGCAAGCTGCGGCGATGCGGTGCAGTTCGATAGCGGCGTGGAGACCTGGCAACGCAGCCTGATGGCCGACGCACAGACGAGTGGCGGGCTGCTGGTGGCCTGCGCACCGGAAGCGGTGGAGAACGTGCTGGCGATCTTCCGCCAGGGAGGCTTCGGCGAAGCGGCGGTGATCGGACGGATGGCCCAGGGCCCGGCGCAGGTCAAGGTGACGGCCTGAGCGGCAAACACACCCCGGCCTGCCGATAGACTGACGAGGCCAGGGCCCGCCCCGCATTCCACGGGGAGAGAAGCACGGAATGCGGGCGGCCTGGGGGAAGCAAGCAGGCGTAAGACGCGGACTCCGGATCGAAGGGCACTTTCGAGGGTCGGAGGAGCCGGGAGCGCGGCCTGCGCGCGCTCCGGTTTGGGGCAGAAGCTGAAGCGGCGCCTGGATCAGGCCGGCACGACCTCCTGCTGCGGCGCCAGCATCGCGCCGTGCTGCTCGTAGCGCTGGTGCCACGCAAAAGCCTCCTGGAGCAGGTGCGGCGTATGGCCACCGCGGCGGCTGGCGCGCAGGAAGTAGTCGCGCAGGGCATCCTTGTACAGCGGATCGGCGCAATGTTCGATGATCTGGCGGGCCCGCTCACGGGGCGCCAGGCCGCGCAGGTCGGCGAGGCCATGTTCGGTGACGATGATGTCCGTATCGTGTTCGGTGTGATCCACGTGGGACACCATCGGCACGATGCTGGAGATCGCCCCGTTCTTGGCGATCGACTTGGTCACGAACACCGCGAGGTGGGCATTGCGGGCAAAGTCGCCGGAGCCGCCGATGCCGTTCATCATGTGGGTGCCGCCCACGTGGGTCGAGTTCACGTTGCCGTAGATGTCGCACTCCAGCGCCGTGTTGATGCAGATCAGGCCCAGGCGGCGGATCACTTCCGGGTGGTTGGAGATCTCCTGGGGGCGCAGCACCAGGCGCTGCTTGTAGCGCTCGATCTGCCCCAGCACCCGCTCGTAGGCGCTCTTCGACAGGGTGATCGACGAGGCCGAGGCAAAGCTCAGGCGGCCGTCGTCGAGCAGTTCTACGGTGCTGTCCTGCAACACCTCCGAATACATGCGCAGGTCCCGGAAAGGCGAATCGAGCATGCCGTGCAGCACCGCGTTGGCGATGGTGCCGATACCCGCCTGCAGCGGCTGCAGGGAGGTCGACAGGCGGCCCGCCTTCACCTCGTGGAACAGGAATTCGTTGAGATGGCCGGCGATGGCATTGGTCTCCCGGTCGGGCGGCAGCACATTGGACGGGCTGTCGGCCTTTTCGGTGATGACGATGGCGACGATCTTCTCGGGATCCACCGGGATGTAGGGCAGGCCGATGCGCTGCTCGGGGGAGATCAGCGGGATCGGCAGGCGGTGCGGCCGGTAGGTGGGAATATAGATATCGTGCAGCCCTTCCAGGCCCAGGGGCATGGTCAGGTTGATCTCGACGATGATCTTCTTGGCCAGCACCGCGAAACTCGCCGAGTTGCCCACCGAAGTGGTCGGCACGATGCCGCCGTTCTCGGTGATCGCGGTGGCCTCCACCACGGCGATGTCCACCGGCGCGATCTGGCCGGAGCGCAGCTGCTCGACGGTCTCGGACAAATGCTGGTCGATGAACTTGACCTCCCCCGCGTTGATCTTGCGGCGCAGGGTCGGGTCGGCCTGGAAGGGGATGCGGCGGCTGATCACATTGGCTTCGGCCAGCACCTTGTCGATGTCGTTGCCCAGGGATGCGCCGGTCATCAGGGTGATCTGCAGGGGTTCGCGGGCGGCCCGCTCGGCCAGTGCGAAGGGCACCGCCTTGCAGTCACCGGCCCGGGTGAAGCCGCTCATCCCGACGGTCATGCCGTCGCGGAACAGTTCGGCGGCGGCTTCGGGGGACATGATGCGGTCCCGCAGGCGGGCAAGACGGATGCGATCCATGGGCATTGCTGTTTTCTCCGATACTCGTTCTTGGGGTCTGACGCCCCTGGGTGCGCCTCTGATGGACGCCTGGGTGAATGGACGCTGGGTCAATCCGGGCACGAGTATAGGTTCGGGAATTCAGTCACTGGATGACTTAAAATAATCCCTGGAAGTCGTTTTTTTCATGGATTTATGGACCTGCGCGCCCTCCGCTACTTCGTCGAAACCGTCCGCTGCAACAGCTTCACGCTGGCCGCCGAGCACCTCTGCGTCACCCAATCCACGGTCAGCAAGATGTTGCGCCAGCTGGAGGATGAACTCGGCCAGCCCCTGCTCCTGCGCGACGGGCGCCAGCTGCGCCTGACCGACGCCGGCCGGGTGGTGTTCGAGCGGGGGCAGCAGGCCCTGGGCCTGATGCGTGAGCTGGGGCGCGAGCTGGACGATCTCACCACCCTGGCGCGGGGCGAGCTGACCGTCGGCCTGCCGCCCATGGTCAACCTGCTCTTCCCACCGGTGGTGAAGGCCTTTCGCGAGCAGCACCCCGAGGTCAGCCTGAACCTGCGGGAAAGCGGCGGGCAGGTCATCGAACAGCAAGTGGCCAGCGGAGAGCTCGAAACCGGTGTCACCGTGCTACCGGCCGATCCCGCCCTCGGCCTGGCCACGCTGGGCGTGGGCAGCCATCCGGTGCTGGTGGTCGGCCCCCGGGAAGCGGCGTGGACGCGCGCCAGCCGGCTCGACCTGGCCGAACTGGCCGGCGAACCGCTGGTCCTGCCGCCCGATGACTTCTCGCTGACCCGCCAGGTGCGGGACGCCTTCCGGGCGATACGTGCCGAACCCCAGATCGTGGCCCAGAGCGGCCAGTGGGATTTCCTGGTGGCGATGGCCGCAGCCGGCCTCGGCACCACCCTGATCCCGGCCCCGCTGCTGGCCCGCCTGCAGCCGGATGAAGCCCTGGCTGTACGGGCCCTCGCCGAACCCGCGATCAGCTGGAAGGTGGCACTGATCCACGCCCCGGGGCGTTATCTGTCCCATGCGGCGCGGGCCTGGCTGGCGGTCTGCGAGACGGTGCTGGCGCCCTCCTCCATGGGCTAAACTCCGCGGACAATTCCAACCTCACGGAGACAGCCCCATGACAAACCGCTACCTCGACGACCTCATCGTAGGCGACCGCTTCATCAGCGGCGGCCTGACCCTCACCGAGGCCGAGATCATCGACTTCGCCTTCCGCTACGACCCTCAGCCTTTTCACCTGGACGTGAATGCGGCGGCCGAGTCGCCCTATGGCGGGCTCATCGCCAGCGGCTTTCAGTCCATCGCCCTGTGTTTCCGCCTGTTCATCCAGAGCGGCATCTTCAAGGAATCCAGCATCGGCTCGCCGGGCCTCGATGAAGTGCGCTGGCTTGCCCCGGTGCGCCCGGGCGACACCCTGCACAGCGAGGTGGAGGTGCTGGAGGTCCGCCCCTCCACCTCCAAGCCCGACCGCGGCATTGCCCGCCTGCGCTACGCGGCGGTCAACCAGCGCGGCGAGACCGTGCTGAGCTTCATCGGCAACAACATGCTCAAGCGCCGCCCCGGCTGAAACACCGGAACCGCGCAGGGGCTGGCTTCAGCCAGCCCTCACGCTGCACAGCCCTAGCGCGACATCACGTGGGCGAGCCACAGCTCCAGGTCTTGCACCTCCTCGAGGCACAGGGAGTGGTCCATCGGGTAGGAGCGCCATTCCAGCGGGTAGCCGGCGGCCTTCAGAAGGTCGGCGGAAGCTTTGCCGAAATCACAGGGGATCACCGGATCGCTCAGGCCGTGGGCCATGAAGATCGGCGTCTTGGCATTGGCCTCGCTGGCTTCGGCGGCCAGGGTGTCGGCCAGCGGCAGATAGGTGGACAGGGCCAGCACGCCGGCCAGTCGCCGGGGGTGACGCAGCGCCGTGTGCAGGGCGATCGCCCCGCCCTGCGAGAAGCCGGCCAGCACGATGCGGCTGTCCGGGATGCCGCGTTCGTTCTCGCGGGCGATCAGGGCTTCGATCTGGGCGGCCGATTCATGCACGCCCGCCGGGTCTTCGCGGCGGGTGGAAAAATCTGACGAGACGATGTCGTACCACGCACGCATCACATAGCCGCCGTTGATCGTCACCGGGCGGGTCGGGGCGTGGGGGAAGACGAAGCGGGTAAAGGGCAGGCGGTCGGCGTCGAACTCGTCGATCACCGGCTCGAAGTCATGACCGTCGGCCCCCAGGCCATGCAGCCAGATCACCGCATGGGTGGGGGACGGGCCGGTCTGGATCTCGACGGCAGGCAGGATGGTGGCGGTCATGGCGTTTTCCGGTTGGGGGTCTCGAAGGATTGTAACGGACGCTAGCTGCACTGCAACATCCTGCAGATTGCCGATTTATTGCGCAAGATCATGACACCCCGGCAGCGCCGGAGTAGATTCGGGCGTTTGATCCGCGCCTCTGGTCCTGCTTATGGATAACACCGCCGCCGACACCCTGATCCGCACCCATCTGGACTTCCTGCGCCGCCACGCCCCCTTCGACCGCATGGAGGCGGATGCGCTGCGCTTCCTGGGGGAGCGCCTGGCCACCGCCTTCTACCCGGCGGAATCCGAAATCCTGATGCCCGGCGACGGCGCTCCCAATTTCTTCTACATCGTCTATCGCGGCAAGGTACAGGCGCGCCAGACGGGCGGCGTGGCGGTCACCGAATACTCCACCCTGACCCTCGGCCCCGGCGAGGGCTTCCCGATCGGCGCCATCTCGGCCGGGCGGCCCTCCACCAACGGCTACCTGGCGGTGGAGGACAGCTACTGCTTCCAGCTGCCCGCCGCCGACTTCCTGAAGCTGCAGGAGCTCAGCCCGAGCTTCCAGCTGTTCTGCACCCGCTACATCGCCAGCCTGCTCAACCAGTCCCGTGAGCAGCTGCAGGTGCAGTTTTCGCAGCGGGCGGCCGAGCAGCAGACCATGACCACCCCCCTGTCGGGGCTGATCAGCAAATCGCCGGTCGCCGTCGCCCCCGGGCTCGCCACCCGCGCCGCCCTCGAGCGCATGGTGGAAGCCGGCGTGGGCTGCCTGGCCGTCGCCGGCGACGACGGGAAGCCGGTAGGCGTGCTGACCCAGAGCGACATCCTCAAGCGCATCGTGCTGCCCGGCTTCGACCTGACCCGGCCGATCGCCGACGTGATGACCGCCCCGCCCCACACCCTCAAGGCCAACGCCAGCGCCTATGACGCGGCCCTCGAGATGGCCACCCACGGCGTGCGCCACATCCTGGTGGTGGATGCCGAGGACACGCTCAAGGGCGTGATCTCCGAGCGCGACCTGTTCGCCCTGCAGCGCATCGGCCTGCGCCAGATCCGCTCCGGCATCGAGAGCGCCGCCGACGTGCAGGCCCTGCAGCGCGCCAGCCGGGACATCCGCCAGCTGGCCCTCAACCTGCTGGCCCAGGGTATCGGCGCGGAGCAGCTGACCCAGTTCATCTCCGCCCTCAACGACGCCCTGACCCGCCGCATCATCGAGCTCAACCTCGACCGCCACGACCTCTACGGCGTCGAATACGCCTGGCTGGCCTTCGGCTCCGAGGGGCGCCACGAGCAGACCCTGTCCACCGACCAGGACAACGGGATCATCTACGTGCTGCCCGAATGGGCCGACAAGGAACCCCTCAAGCTGCGCCTGCTGGAATTCGCCCGGGACGTGAACAACGACCTGGCCGCCTGCGGCTTCCCCCTGTGCGAAGGCAACATCATGGCCAGCAACCCGGACCTGTGCCTGACCTTCGACGAATGGCGCGAAAAGTTCGGCAGCTGGATCCGCGAACCCCACCCCGAGGCCCTGCTCAACGCCACCATCTTCTTCGACTACCGGGTGCTCTACGGCGACGAGAAGCTGGCTCACACCCTGCGCCACTGGCTGCTCTCGATGACCGGCGGCACCCCCGCCTTCCTCAAGGCGATGGCTGCCAACGCCCTCGACGTATCCCCGCCGCTGGGCAAGATCCGCGACTTCGTCACCGACGACGACCCGCGCCACCCCGGCACCATCGACCTCAAGAAGTTCGGCGCCCGCCTGTTCGTCGACGCGGCCCGGGTGCTCTCCCTGCGGGCCGGTGTCGAGGCCACCAGCACCGCCCAGCGCCTGCGCCAGGCCGGCAGCCGCATCGGCATGCCCGCCGAAGAGCTCTCCGCCATGGCCGACGGCTTCCACTTCATCCAGCTGCTGCGCCTGCGCCACCAGCACCTCGACACCGACCACGGCTCATCCGGCGACAACCGGGTCAAGCCCGACGACCTCAACGAGCTCGACCGGCGCATCCTCAAGGAAGCCTTCCGCCAGGCCCGCAAGATCCAGCTCCGCCTCAAGCTGGACTACCAGATATGAACTGGCTCTCCCGACTCCTGCCCGGCAGCGGCCCGGCCCTCGACCCCGCCCTGCGCAGCACGCTCGAAGCCATAGCGGCCATACCCACGCCCGACCTGAGCCGCTCCCACTACGAGACCCGCTACGTGGTGGTCAACACCGAGACCGGCCCGATGGACGGCGGCGGGCAGCGCCTGCTGGCGGTGGGCGCGGTGGCCATCAACAAGGGCCTCCTGCACCCCGGCGATGCCTTCCAGGCCCGCCTCGGCAGCGCCCCTGCCGGCGCCATGGCCGCCCTGCTCAAGTTCATCGCCAAGGCACCGGTGGTGGTCTACAACGCGCCCTTCAACCAGGGCACCCTCGAACGCGCCTTCGAGAACAACCTCGGCAGCATCCCGCCCCTGGACTGGCTCGACCTGATGGTGCTGATGCCCAGCCTCTACCCCGAGCGCATCGCCGGCCAGGCACGCATGGACGCCTGGCTCGGCGCCTTCGGCATCGAACGCCTCGACCACCGCGACGCCCTCCTCGAAGCCCTCGCCGTCGCCCAACTCCACCAGGTGGCCCTCGCCCGCGCCAAACAGCAAGGCCTCGGCAGCCCACGGGAACTGCTGGACGCGCAGAGCAGCCGCAAATGGCTGCGCGGGAGCTAGCGAGGCAGCGCAAGCAGCCGACAATCACCGGCTGCATGCTTCCCAGCACGTCCGATGAAGCATGTAGACGCGTCTACATGGCATGCAGAAGACGATGTTCCTTAAGTTGACGCCGCTGGATTCAATGTTGCCTGGTCTACATTGAATGTTGACCGGTCAACATTCAATGTTGGTCCGTCTACATGCAATGTTGACGACGCTTGCAAGCATGTAGACGGCTCTGCATCCTTCGTAGACGCCCGCTTCAAAAGAAATGGGTATGGCGTTTATCAACACCATACCCATTTGTATTCATACCGCGGCCCAATCCGGTATCTCCCCGCGGAACGCCCCTACCACCCCGCCTCCAGCATCCCCGCAAACCTCAATGCCAGCGGCGACGCCTCCGGCGGCAGGAGGATGGCCGCTTCTGCAAGGGCCGCAGGCCCGGCAAGCTGGCGCAGCGCGGCTCCCGCGGGCAGCATGTCGCGCATGCAGGCGGGTATCACCGCCACCCCGAAGCCGGCGGCGACGAGCGCGAGCATCGAAGTCTTGCGGGACTGGACGGCGGCGGAGCCGGGGACGAAGCCAGCCTCCAGGCACAGGTCGGTGACGCGCCGGGCCAGGCCGCCACGTTCGCGATGCACGGCGGAGACGAAGCGTTCGTCACGCAAGGCCTCGAGGGGCAAGGGGCCGGCCTCCGCCGCCAGGGGGTGATGGGCCGGCAGCGCCACCCACAGGCGTTCGGCGGGCAGCGGGCGCTGCACCAGCTCGGGGCTGCGGCGCAGCACGGGCAGACGGGCCACGCCGATGTCGGCCCGGCCGGCCAGGATCTCCACCCCCTGCAGCTCTGACGAGACGCGATCCAGGTCGACCCGGGCGCCCGGCAGCGCTGCGGTGAAGGCTTGCAGCGCCGCCAGCAGGGGGCCGGCCACCGGCACCGAGCTGGAGTGAAGCAGGCGCAGCACGCCCACCTCGCCCCGCTCCAGGCGGCGGGCGTCATCCACGGCGTCGTCCAGCATCCCGGCGAGGCCCCGGACGCGCTCGAGAAACAGGGCGCCGGCGGGCGTCAGGCACACGCCGCGGGCTTCGCGCCGGAACAGGGAAAAGCCCAGCGCCTCTTCCGTCTGTGCCAGTTGGCGGCTGAGGGCGGGCTGGGCCACATACAGGCGCGCGGCGGCAGCGGTGAGGCTGCCGGTGTCGGCGATGGCCAGGAGGTAGCGGATCTGTCGGAGGGAAACCATACCGGTGAGGAATGGGTGGTTTGAGAAATCGGCATTGGTGTTATACCAAGCCGCCGCCCAGAATGCAGCCATGCTCGCACTCCCGCTCCTCTTCCGTGGCACGCCGGGCCATCCCGGCAAGGCCTCTGCCCTGCTCGACGAACTCGATGCCCGCTTCCGTGCCGGCGGACACCTGCCGGACCCGGATCAGTGCAATGCCCTGATCCATCTGGCCCGCCTGGGCAGCGCGCTGCTGAAGCACACCCCGGGCTCCGGCCAAGCGGCAGGGCTGTTCCTGTGGGGCGGGGTCGGGCGGGGCAAGACCCGCCTGCTGGACACCCTGGGTGACGCCCTGGGGCCGGCGCAGGCACGGCGTCTTCATGTGGCCGAGCTGCTGGCGGCGGTGCATCGCAGCGCGGTGGCGGGCGGCGACTGGCAGCACCGCATGAACAGCCTGTTCGGCACGGCCCGCGTGCTGCTGCTCGACGAGTTTCATGCCTACGACAGTGCCGATGCGCTGATCCTGCTGCGTGTCTTCGAGAGCGCCCTGGCCCGGGGGATGGGCTGTGTCCTTACCGCCAACCATCCTCCTGCGGCCTTGTGGCCTGATCTGCCGCGCCTGCGCGAGCAGGCACGCCACTACACGCCGCTGGCCGCCTGGCTGGAGCAGCAGTGCACGCTGTTGCGGGTGGATGGGGGTCGGGACTATCGGGAAGGACTGGCTGCCGAGGCGCCCCCGCGCTGGTGGCTGGGGGCGCCTGCGGCAAGGCCGGAGTCACGGCGCGGCGCCTGGCGGGAGGGGCGGAGCGAAGGATGGCGTGAAGCCGGTTTCGATGCGTTGTTCCGCCAGGCCCGCGGGCCGGGCGACTACGCCAGCCTGGCAACGGAGCGGCAAGCCTTGCTGATCCTGGATTTTCCGCGGCTGGCGGGCGAGCACATGGACAGCCTGCGCCGCCTGGTGTGGTTCCTCGATGCGGCCTGGGAGGCCCGCCTGCCACTGGCCGTCACGGCCCGGGCCTCTGTCGCGGCCAGCTTCTCTGGCCTTGCGCCGGAGCTGGCCGCCCTGCTGGGCAAGGACCTGGCCCGCAGCCGCAGCCGCCTGCTGGCCCTGTGCCGCATCTGAAGGATCAGACCTTGAGGAAGTTGTCCCGGTAGTAGCGCAGCTCGGCGATGGACTCGTGGATGTCAGCCAGGGCCTGGTGGGCGCCCTTCTTCTCGAGGCCCTTGTACACATCCGGACGCCAGCGCCGGGCCAGCTCCTTGAGGGTGGACACGTCCAGGTTGCGGTAGTGGAACCAGTCTTCCAGCTTCGGCATGTAGCGGGCCATGAAGCGGCGGTCCTGGCCGATGGAGTTGCCGCACATCGGCGAGGTGCGCGACGGGATGTACTGCTTCATGAACTCGAGGTAGATCTCCTCGGCCTGGGCTTCGTCGATGGTGGAAGCCTTGACCCGGTCGATCAGGCCGGAACGGCCGTGGGTGTTCTTGTTCCATTCATCCATCCCGTCGAGCACCGCGTCGGGCTGGTGCACGGCGATAACCGGGCCTTCGGCCACGATGTCGAGGTTGCCGTTGGTGACGACCATGGCCATCTCGATGATGCGGTCGCTGTCGGGATTGAGGCCGGTCATTTCCATGTCCAGCCAGATGAGGTGATTCTGGTCCTGTGCCATAATCGGCTCGCTTTTCGGTAAAGGCGCGATTCTACGCTGAAGCCACCTTCCCTCACTCGCCCGTCGCCTCTCAACGCCCTCCCCCGAGCCCCTTCGATGAGCCCAAGCAGCTTCTCCGCCCTCTTCCTGCTCGCCCTCGTCGCCGGCCTGTTGACCCGCCTGTGGCTGGCCGGCCGCCAGATCCGCCACGTGGCGGCCCACCGCGGGCAGGTACCCGCCGCCTTCGCGGACAGCATCGGGCTGGATGCCCACCAGAAGGCCGCCGATTACACGGTGGCGCGGGTCCGCACCGGCATGGTGGACCTGCTGATCTCCGCCGGCCTCCTCCTCGCCCTCACCCTGGGTGGCGGGCTGCAGGCGCTGCATGACGTGAGCGTCCGCTTCTTCGCTGCCGGCAGCCTGCCGCAGGGCCTCGTCTTCGTTGCCCTGGTGGCCTCGGTGTCATGGCTGGTGGATCTGCCCCTGACGGTGTATCGCAGCTTCGGCCTGGAGGCGCGCTTCGGCTTCAACCGGCTGACCCCGGGGCTGTTCGTCGCCGATGCCCTCAAGGGCATCCTGCTGTCGGCCGTCATCGGCCTGCCCCTGATCGCCTGCGTGCTGTGGCTGATGGAGGCCATGGGCGAGCTCTGGTGGTTGTATGTGTGGAGCTTCTGGCTGGTCTTCAACCTGCTGGTGCTGCTGGTCTACCCGAGCTTCATCGCCCCGCTGTTCAACAAGTTCAAGCCCCTCGAGGACGGCCCCCTGCGCCAGCGCATCGAGGGCCTGATGAGCCGCTGCGGCTTCCGCCTGTCGGGCCTCTATGTGATGGACGGGTCGAAGCGCTCGGCCCATGGCAACGCCTACTTCACCGGCTTCGGCGCGGCCAAGCGGATCGTCTTCTTCGACACCCTGCTGGACAAGCTCGACCCGGCCGAGGTGGAGGCCGTGCTGGCCCATGAGCTGGGCCACTACCATCACCACCACCTGTGGAAGCGCCTGGCGGTGATCGGTGCGGGCAGCCTGGCCTTCTTCGCCCTGCTCGGCCATGTCTCGGCCACCGACTGGTTCTTCACCGGCCTGGGCATGCAGGCCGGCGGCACGGCGGCCACCCTGGTGCTGTTCGCCCTGGCCCTGCCGGTGTTCACCTTCCCGCTGACCCCGCTGATGAGCCGCTGGTCGCGCACCCATGAGTTCCAGGCGGATGCCTACGCCGCCGCCCAGGCCCCAGCCCCGGATCTGGTCCGGGCGTTGGTCAAGCTGTACCGGGACAACGCCTCGACCCTGACGCCGGACCCGCTGTATTCCAGTATCTACGACTCCCATCCACCGGCAGCCATCCGTATCGCGCGGCTCGAGGGCAGTACACGTTGAAAACTTTCGGCACCCTGATCGCCGCCTTCGGACGGCAGTACGAGGTTCGCACCGACGCAGGCGAGATCCTGCTGTGCGTCCCCCGCGGCAAGAAAAGCATGTTTGCCTGTGGCGACCGGGTCCAGGTGGCCGACACCGGCCCCGGCCAGGGCGTGATCGACAAGCTGGTGGAGCGCAGCAGCCTGCTCTACCGCTCGGACGCCTGGCGCCAGAAGCTGATCGCCGCCAACGCCACCCAGGTAGTGATGGTGGTCGCCACCGAACCCAGCTTCAGCGACGAGTTCGTGTCGCGCTGCCTGTGCGCGGCGGAAAGCCAGCACCTGAAGGTGCTGATCGTGCTGAACAAGACCGACATCCCGGCCGGCCTGGCCGATGCGCGCAGCCGCCTGGCATCCTTCGTCAGGCTGGGCTATCCGGTGCTGGAACTGTCGGCACTCGACAATGTGGATGCGCTGCGCAGCCTCCTGGTCGGCGAGACCAGCCTGCTGGTGGGCCAGTCGGGGATGGGCAAGTCCACCCTCACCAATGCCCTGATCCCGGAAGCCCGGGCCGAGACGCGCGAGATCTCTGAAGTGCTGGATACGGGCAAGCACACCACCACCTTCGCCCGCCTCTATCCGCTGCCGGAAGGCGGTGGCCTGATCGACAGTCCCGGCATGCAGACCTTCGGCCTCGTGCACCTGGACAACGAGGCCCTGGAGGCCAGCTTCAAGGAATTCCGCCCCTATGCGGGGCAGTGCCGCTTCCGCGACTGCCGCCACGACTCGGAGCCGGGCTGTGCCCTGCGCGAGGCGGCGGAACGCGGCGAGATCGAAGGACGCCGCCTGCGCCAGTTCCTGCAGTTCCGGGCGGAATGCGAGAACGGGCGGCGTCAGGCCCAGGGCTGGTAAGTAAGCCCGGCGCCTTACAGGCTCAGATCGCCCTTGCCGAGCAGGTCGGGGTTGGGCAGTTCGTCAAAAGCGTGGCCCAGGGCCTCGCTCCAGCGGTTGCGGATCATGGCGAAGTACTCGTTCTTGGCATCGATGCTGATGTGCGAGGACACCTTGAGCTCATCGGTCTTGATGATCGCCAGGTCTAGGGGCACGCCGACCGACAGGTTGGAACGGATCGTCGAGTCCATGGAGATCAGGGCCAGCTTGGCGGCCTCGTCCAGGCTGGTGTGACGCTTGACCACCCGGTCGATGATGGGCTTGCCGTACTTGGATTCGCCGATCTGGAAATACGGGGTATCGGGGGTCGCCTCGATGAAGTTGCCGGCCGCGTACACATGGAACAGGCGCGGCTGCTCATTGCCGATCTGTCCGCCGAGGATCAGCGCCGCGGTGAAGTCGATGCCGAAGTTGTTGAGGGCTTCGGAATCCCGCCGGTACACCTCGCGCAGCATCTCGCCGACGTGACGTGCCGCCTCGAACATGTTGGGCACAGTCCACAGGTTCTCACGCCCGTCCTGGATGGCCATGACCTCCCGCAGCATGGACACCAGCTGCTGAGTGATGGCCAGGTTGCCGGAACTCATGAGCACCATCACCCGCTCACCGGGGCGCTGGAAGATGCTCATCTTGCGGAAGGTATTGATGTGGTCGACACCGGCATTGGTACGGGAGTCCGACAGGAACACCATACCGGCATCGAGAAGCATGCTGACGCAGTAGGTCATGGAAACAGCTCGCAAAAAAAGGGCGGTACCTGTCAGGTACCGCCCAGGATTGGTTCGGGCACGCCCGCTGGACCGGGCGTAAGGATTCAGTTCTGGATGAGCTGCAGGATGGAGCGGATCTCGTTGCGGACCGCGCTCAGCTGATCGCGCAGCCCGGCGGATTCCTCGACATCCTCGCGCTTGCGGGCAGCCATGTCATCCAGGCGATTGCGCGCACCGGAGATGGTGAAGCCGTCCTGGTAGAGAAGCTCGCGGATGCGGCGGATCAGCAGCACTTCATGGTGCTGGTAATAACGCCGGTTGCCGCCCCGCTTGACCGGCCGCAACTGGGTGAATTCCTGCTCCCAGTAACGGAGGACGTGGGGTTTGACACCGCACAGCTCGCTCACCTCACCGATGGTGAAGTAGCGCTTGAGAGGGATCGGAGGCAGCTCGGCCGCCGCCGGTATATCACTTTGCGACATCGCTCAGTTGCTCCACGTTCGCCTTGAGCTTCTGGCTGGCGTGGAAAGTCACCACACGCCGGGCAGTAATAGGGATTTCTTCGCCGGTCTTGGGATTGCGCCCGGGACGCTGGGGCTTCTCGCGCAACTGGAAGTTGCCGAAGCCCGAGAGCTTGACGCAATCGCCGCGCTCGAGCGCCAGGCGGATCTCTTCGAAGAAGCACTCCACCATATCCTTGGCTTCACGCTTGTTGAGACCCACCTGCTCAAAGAGCATGTCGGCGAGTTCGGCCTTGGTCAAAGTCATGCTCATGATGATCAGGCCCTCAATTTCGCACCGAGGCTGTCCTCGGCGTGACGGGTCAGGGCAATCATCGCGGCATCCACTTCGGCATCCTCAAGAGTCCGCTGAGTTTCTTGCATAACTACGCGGAAAGCAAGGCTTTTCCGGTTCGGCTCGATACCCTTGCCCTGGTATTGGTCGAACAGCTCGATATGCTGGACGATGGCCGGGGCAACCGACTGCAGGCCCCTCAGCAGGCTCGCCGCAGACACCTGCTGATCCACCACCAGGGCCAGGTCACGGGTCACCGCCGGGAAGCGGGAAACCTCGCGGTAGGCCGGGGTACGCGTTTCCAGCAGGGCGTCGAGTTCGATCTCGAAAACCACCGGCGCAGTGCCGAGTTCATACCTCTGGACCCATACCGGGTGCAGTTCGCCGATGAAGCCGATGGCACGGCCATCCAGCAGCACACGGGCAGACCGACCGGGGTGCAGGGCCGGATGAGCGGCCCGCTCAAACTCCGCCACACGCGGGAACAGCAGGGCTTCGAGGTCGGCCTTGACGTCGTAGAAATCGACGTTGCGGTTGCTCTCGCCCCATTGCTCGGGCCTCGCCAGGCCACCGGCCAGGGCGGCGATGCGCACGGGCTGATAGTAGCCCTCCACCGGCTTGCCGGCAGGGTCCTTGGCGAAGCAGCGGCCGATCTCGAAGACGCGGACACGGTTGGTCTGGCGCTTGCGGTTGGTCACAAGGTTGGCCACCAGGCCACCGATCAGGGTGGAGCGCATCACGCTCATCTGGCTGGCAATGGGGTTGGCCAGGCGCACCGGGTCGGCGTTGCCACCGAAATCCTTCTCCCAGGCTTCTTCGACAAAGGCGAAGTTGATGACCTCCTGGTACTCGCGCCCCGCCACCAGACGGCGCACGAACATGGTGTCGCGCTTCGCCTCGGGGCGCGGCAGCATGCTGATGGGGCCTTTGGGCGCACACACCGGGATGTTGTCGTAGCCGTGGAGACGGGCGATCTCCTCGATGAGGTCCTCCTCGATCTCCAGGTCGAAGCGGTAGGACGGCGGGGTCACGACGAAATCGTCCCCTTCGCGTGCCACCTGCAAGTTGAGGCGACCGAACATGCCGGCCACTTCATCGGCGCTGAGCGCAATGCCCAGCACCCGGCGCACGCGGGCCGCACGCAGGCGGATCGGCTCGCGCCGGGGCAGCTTGCCGGCCGCCACTGCATCGACCACCGGGCCGGGCTGACCGCCGCAGATGTCGAGGATCAGGCGGGTGGCGCGCTCGATGGCCGGACCGGCCAAGGCGAAGTCCACACCCCGCTCGAAGCGATAGGAGGCATCCGACGAGAAACCATAGGCACGGGCACGACCGGCGATGACATCGGGGGCGAAGAAGGCGCTCTCGAGGAACAGGTCGGTGGTGTCCAGGGTGATGCCGGAATCCTCGCCCCCCATGATGCCGGCGAGGGCCAGGGCCCGGGTTTCGTCGGCGATCAGCAGCGTGTCGGCGGCCGGGGTCACGGTCTGGCCATTGAGGAGCAGCACCTGCTCACCGGCCTTCGGGAAACGCACGTGGATCGCCCCGCTCAGCTTCGCCTCGTCGAAGGCGTGCAGCGGCTGGCCGAGCTCGAGCATCACGTAGTTGGTCACGTCCACCAGCGCGCTGATGGAACGGATGCCGCTGCGCGCCAGGCGCTGCTTCATCCATTCGGGCGTCGGCGCCTTGGCATTGACACCACGGATGATGCGTCCGGAATAGCGCGGGCAAGCCTCGGCAGCATCCAGCACGATGTCACGGCTGTCGCCGAGCACCGCCGCCACCGGCTCGCAGGCCGGCAGGCTGAGCGGCTGGCCGGTGAGGGCCGCCACTTCACGGGCGATGCCGCTGAGGCTGAGGCAGTCGGCGCGGTTGGGCGTCAGCTTGATCGTGAACAGGGTGTCGTTGAGGGCGAGGTAGTCCCGCAGGTCGGTACCGACAGGAGCATCCTCGGGCAGCACCAGCAGACCGCTGCTTTCGTCGGAGATACCCAGTTCCTTGGCCGAACACAGCATGCCGAAGGACTCGACGCCGCGCAGCTTGGCCGCCTTGATGCCGAAACCGGCCAGGTCGGCGCCCACCAGCGCGCAGGGAATCCTGATGCCAGCGGCCGCATTGGGCGCGCCGCAGACGATCTGCAGCAGTTCACCATGCCCCGCATCGACCTTGCAGACGCGCAGCTTGTCGGCGTTGGGGTGTTTTTCGGCCTCGATGATCTGCGCGACCACCACCTTGGAGAACACGGCGGCCACGCCGTCCTGCTCTTCCACTTCCAGCCCCGCCATGGTGAGCAAATGCCCCAGCGCATCCGAATCGAGATCCGGACTGACGAAACTGCGCAACCAGAGTTCTGAGAATTGCATGGCTTACCTGAATTGACCGAGGAAACGGAGATCGCCTTCGAAGAACAGGCGAAGGTCATTGACGCCATAGCGCAGCATGGTGAGCCGGTCGGGCCCCATGCCGAAAGCAAAACCGGTATAGCGTTCGGGGTCGATGCCGCCGAAGCGCAGCACATTGGGATGCACCATCCCGCAGCCGGCGATTTCCAGCCAGCGGCCCTTCAGTGCACCGCTCATGAAGGCTACGTCGATCTCGGCGGACGGCTCGGTGAACGGGAAAAAGGACGGACGGAAACGCACCTGCAGATCATCGCTCTCAAAGAAGCTGCGCAGGAAATCGGCCACCACGCCCTTCAGGTCGGCAAAGCTCACCGATTCGCCAACCCACAGGCCTTCAACCTGGTGGAACATCGGTGAATGGGTGGCGTCGGAGTCCACGCGATACACGCGGCCCGGCGCGATGATGCGCAGTTCGGGCATGGTGTCACGGTCCTTGTAGGCCTCCACGTGGGCCTGCATGGCGCGGATCTGGACCGGGCTGGTATGGGTGCGCAGCAGCACGCCCTCGCCGTTTTCCAGGTAGAAGGTGTCGTGCATCGAACGGGCCGGGTGATTGGCCGGGGTGTTCAATGCCGTGAAATTGTAGAAGTCGGTCTCGATCTCGGGGCCTTCGGCCACATCGAAACCGATGGAGCGGAACAACTGTTCGACACGCTCCAGGGTACGCACCACCGGGTGCAGGCCACCGACCCCCTGGCCACGGCCGGGCAGGGTCACATCCAGCGCCTCGGCGGCCAGCTGGGCCTCGAGAGCGGCCCGCTGCAGGGCATCGCGACGGGCATTGAGCAGGGCCTCGATGGCGGATTTGGCCTTGTTGATCTCGGCGCCGGCGCTCTTGCGCGCTTCCGGATCGAGCTTGCCGAGCCCCTTGAGAAGCTCCGTGAGGGAGCCGGCCTTGCCCAGGTAACGCGCCTTGGCGACTTCCAGGGCAGCGGCGTCGACAGCAGCGGAAAAATCGGCTTCCGCCTGCGTGACGAGTTGATCCAGTTGATCCATTGTGTTCAGTCTTATCCCGGGTTCAGGACAAAAAAAAGGAGGCCAGGCCTCCTTTTTTCGTGCTGCTTGAGCTTAAGCAGCGAGCTTGGCCTTGGCTTGTTCGGCGAGCGCCGCAAAAGCGGGCTTGTCGAAAACGGCCAGGTCGGCCAGCACCTTGCGGTCCACTTCGATGGAGGCCTTCTTGAGGCCGTTCATGAAGCGGCTGTAGGTCAGACCGACTTCACGCGCGGCGGCGTTGATACGGGCGATCCACAGAGCGCGGAACTGGCGCTTGCGCTGACGACGGTCACGGTAGGCGTATTGGCCCGCCTTCATCACCGCCTGTTTGGCGATGCGGTATACGTTCTTGCGACGGCCGCGGTAACCCTTGGCTTGATCGAGGACTTTCTTGTGACGGGCACGTGCGGTTACACCGCGTTTAACTCGGGGCATTGCGTTCTCCTAAATCAAGCGTAAGGCATCATGGCGCGGATGGACTTTTCGTCCGCAGCGTGGACGGCAGTCATGCCGCGCAGCTGGCGCTTGCTCTTGGTGGTCTTCTTGGTCAGGATGTGGCGCTTGAACGCCTGCGAACGCTTGATGCTACCGCTAGCGCGGACCTTGAACCGTTTTGCGGCCCCGCTCTTGGTCTTCATCTTGGGCATGAAGTACTCCAGCTTATGACATGGCCCCGGGTGGCTTCCGACTTCCGGAAACGCTTCAACAACCCGTCACCACTTGTTTACGGCGGACTATTCTGCCCGCCGTCTTCCGGCGCCCGAACCGCTCGGGCGCCTGAAATTCTTTTAGTGCTTCTTCTTCGGCGCGATGACCATGATCATCTGGCGCCCTTCCATCTTCGGCATCTGCTCGACCATCGCGATTTCTTCGAGGTCGGCCTTGATCCGCTCCAGCTGGCGCATGCCGAATTCCTGGTGGGCCATTTCACGGCCACGAAAACGGAGGGTCACCTTCGCCTTGTCGCCTTCGTTCAGGAACTTGGTCAGGTTCCGCAGCTTGATCTGGTAATCGTTCTCGTCCGTACCCGGGCGGAGCTTGACTTCCTTGACCTGAATCTGCTTCTGCTTCTGCTTGGCTTCGTGGGCGCGCTTGGCTTCTTCGTACTTGTATTTGCCGAAGTCCATCAAACGACACACGGGCGGCTTTGCCATCGGCGCGATCTCTACCAGATCGACGCCCGCTTCTTCAGCCGCTTCCAATGCAGCACGCAGAGAAACGATGCCGATCTGCTCACCGTCCTCACCCGTCAGGCGCACTTCCGGCACGCTAATTTCGCCGTTGATGCGCAGCTTCTTATCCTGAGCGATGGTTTAAATCTCCATAGAAAACAAAAAAATCAGGCCGTGCCGGCAAACGAAGAGATTTCGTCTTGCCAACGCTCGACAATCTTATCGAGGGACATTTGACCGAGATCCTGATTACCACGGGCGCGGACTGCCACTACATCAGCTGCCTTTTCTTTGTCACCCACGACCAGCAGGTAAGGCAGCTTTCTTACGCTATGTTCACGTATTTTATAAGTAATCTTCTCGTTGCGCAAATCTGCCTCAACCCGGAAGCCACGCGCCCGGAGGGTTTTGACGACTTCCGTAACGTAATCCGCCTGGGATTCGGAGATATTCAGCACCACCGCCTGCACCGGCGCCAGCCACAAGGGCAAGGCGCCTGCATGGTTTTCGATCAGAATGCCGATGAAACGCTCCAGCGAACCGAGGATTGCCCGGTGCAACATCACGGGCGTATGGCGGCCGTTGTCCTCGCCGACATACTCGGCCCCCAGGCGCGCAGGCATGGAGAAATCCACCTGGACGGTGCCGCACTGCCAGGAGCGACCAATCGCATCCTTGATGTGGAATTCGATCTTCGGGCCATAGAAGGCGCCCTCGCCGGGCAACTCCTCCCACTCCAGACCACTGGCCCGCAGCGCGGCGCGCAGCGCGCCTTCCGCCTTATCCCACACCTCGTCCGAACCCACCCGGCTGTCCGGACGCAGGGCCAGCTTGACCGCCACGTCCTTGAAACCGAAGTCCGCATACACCTTGCGCACCAGGGAGTTGAAAGCCGTCACCTCGGACTCGATCTGGTCCTCGGTACAGAAGACGTGACCGTCATCCTGGGTGAAGCCGCGCACCCGCATGATGCCGTGCAGCGCCCCGGACGGCTCGTTGCGGTGACAGGCACCAAACTCGCCGTAGCGCAGGGGCAGCTCGCGATAGGAGCGCAGATCGGAATTGAAGATCTGGATATGGCCCGGGCAGTTCATGGGCTTCACCGCATAGTCGCGACTTTCCGACTCGGTGGTGAACATGTTGGCCTTGTAGTGCTCCCAGTGCCCGGACTTCTCCCACAGGGAACGATCCAGGATCTGCGGGCAACGCACCTCCTGATAACCATTGTCACGATAGACGGCGCGCATGTACTGCTCCACAGCCTGCCAGACCGTCCAGCCGTTGGGATGCCAGAACACCAGACCCGGCGCCTCTTCCTGCAGATGAAAGAGATCCAGCTGCTTGCCAAGGCGGCGATGGTCGCGCTTTTCGGCCTCTTCCAGCATGTGCAGGTAGGCCTCCTGCTCTTCCTTCCTGGCCCAGGCCGTGCCGTAGATGCGCTGCAGCATTTCGTTCTTCGAGTCGCCACGCCAGTAGGCACCCGCCACCTTCATGAGCTTGAAGACCTTCAGCTTGCCGGTGGAAGGCACGTGAGGACCACGGCACAGGTCGGTGAAATCACCCTCCCGATACAGGGAGACATCCTCCCCCTGGGGAATCGAAGCAATGATCTCGGCCTTGTAATGCTCGCCGATCGACTTGAAGTAAGCCACCGCCTCGTCCCGCGGCAGCACGCTGCGCTCGACAGGGATATCACGCTTGGCCAGCTCGGTCATGCGGGCCTCGATCTTCTCCAGATCCTCGGGCGTGAACGGACGCTTGTAGGAGAAGTCGTAGAAAAAGCCGTTTTCGATCACCGGACCGATGGTCACCTGCACCTCGGGAAACAGCTCCTTCACCGCGTAGGCCAGCAAGTGGGCCGTGGAGTGACGGATGACCTCCAGGCCATCCGGATCCTTGTCGGTCACGATGGCCAGGGCCACATCGCCCTCGATGAGGAAGGAAGTATCCACCAGCTTGCCATCGACCCTGCCGGCCAGGGCCGCCTTGGCCAGGCCGGCACCGATGGAGGCGGCGACCTGGGCGATCGTCACGGGTTGCTCGAAACTACGTACAGAACCGTCGGGCAAGGTGATGTTGGGCATGGGGGCTCGCTTCGGAAAATTCAGGGCAAAAAAAAAGTGCGGACGAGCCGCACTTTTTCTTTTTTGGAAAACGCCTTACAGCAGACTCGTTATTACCTAGCCTTAGCGCCGCAAGTTCGAGACATTCGTTTTCCTTCTTAGGTGTTTGGTAGGCGCGATTGGACTCGAACCAACGACCCCCACCATGTCAAGGTGGTGCTCTAACCAGCTGAGCTACGCGCCTAAGAAGCCCGCATTATAGACGGTTCCCAGAACCTGTCAACTACTTCTTCAAATTACTTTATCAAGACCCGATTCCGGCCAGGCCGCCAGGAAGCGCTTCCAGTGCTCGGCCTCCAGACGCCCCAGGGCTTCCTTCACGAAAGCCAGCTCCGCCTCATAGTGCTGGCGATCAATGGTGCCCCGCATGAGTTGAAAACGCAGGAACACCAGATAGGTGTTAACGACGTCGGTTTCGCAGTAATCGCGGATATCGGCGATCCGCCCTTCGCAATAGCCCTTCCAGACTGCCGAGCCGTCCATGCCCAGCTTGCCCGGAAAACCCATCAGCTTGGCCAGGTCATCGAGGGGTGCGCTGGCTCTGGGCTGGTACAAGGCCAGCAGGTCCATCAGGTCCAGGTGACGCAGATGGTAGCGGCCGATGTAGTTGTTCCACTTGAACTCACGGGAGTCCACATAATCACCGTCGCCCAGATCCCAGTAGCGGGGTGCGGCCACGCCGTGCAGCATGCCGCGATAGTGGAGCACGGGCAGGTCGAAGCCCCCGCCATTCCACGACACCAGTTGCGGCGTGAAACGCTCGATGCCGTCAAAGAAGCGCTGGATGATCTGCCCCTCCTGACAGTCAGGCTCGGACAGGGAGAAGACCCGGAACTGGGAAGCATCCCGCAGCACACAGGAAATGGTGACCACCCGCTGCAAGTGGTGAGGCAGGAAATCGTTGCCAGTGGCCGCCCGACGCAACTGGAAAGCGTATTCGGCCACCTCCTCGTCGCCAAGGTCCGCTGGCAGGCCGTGCAGGCTCCGGATCCCCGCCACATCGGGAATGGTCTCGATATCGAAGACGAGTGTGGTCGGCATCGTCATGATCAGGCGGGAAAGACACCGGTGGACAGGTAACGGTCGCCACGGTCACAAACAATGGAGACGATCACAGCGTTCTCTACCTGCTCGGCGAGTCGCAGCGCCACATGCATTGCGCCACCGGAAGAGATACCGGCAAAGATGCCCTCCTCCCGGGCCAGGCGACGGGTCATTTCCTCGGCATCGGCCTGCCCCACGTACTCCAACTGGTCCACCCGGGACTTGTCGTAGATGCTGGGCAGGTAGGCTTCCGGCCACTTGCGGATCCCGGGGATCTGCGCCCCTTCGGTCGGCTGGCAACCGATGATGCGGATGTCCGGATTGCGCGACTTGAGGTAGGTGGACGCCCCCATGATGGTGCCGGTGGTGCCCATGCTGCTGATGAAGTGGGTGATGGTGCCGCCGGTCTGCTCCCAGATCTCGGGGCCGGTGCCCTCGATGTGGGCCCGCGGATTGTCCTGGTTGGCAAACTGGTCGAGGATCACGCCCTTGCCTTCGTCGCGCATGCGCTCCGCCACATCGCGGGCCAGCTCCATCCCGCCCTCCTTCGGCGTCAGCACCAGTTCGGCACCAAAGGCGCGCATGGTCTGGCGGCGTTCGATGCTCTGATTCTCGGGCATCACCAGGATCATGCCGTAGCCGCGGATCGCCGCCGCCATCGCCAGGGCGATGCCGGTATTGCCGCTGGTGGCCTCGATCAGGGTGTGCCCAGGGCTGATGTCGCCCCGCTCCTCGGCATGGAGAATCATGGACAGCGCCGGGCGATCCTTGACCGACCCCGCCGGGTTGTTGCCCTCCAGCTTGGCCAGGATGACATTGTTGCGGCCGGCCGTGATGCGTTTGAGGCGCACCAGGGGCGTCTGCCCCACGTAGTCCTCGAGAGTCTTGAATTCCATGGCGCTCACCAGAATCGAAAGTTGGAGTTGGGGCAGATGATACCGAATGCAGCTCCTGAGGACGGCAGGCCGGCCCACGGTTTTGTTGCAATACGGTAACAGCGAAGAAAAAAGAGGGCTTCCTGGGAAGCCCTCCGGGACATGCGACGCTCTGAAAGATCAGGGCCGGCCGATGCTCAGGTAGGTCAGGCCAGCCTCACGGGGCAGCTTGGGATCAAAGAGATTGCGGCCATCGAAAATGATCGGGGTCTTGAGCTTGTCCTTGATGGCGCCAAAATCGGGACTGCGGAATTCCTTCCACTCGGTCACGATCAGCAGGGCATCGGCGCCATCCAGCGCCTGCATAGGACGCTCGGCATAACGCAGGCGCGGCTCGTCGCCGAAAATACGGGCGGTCTCGGACATCGCCACCGGATCGTAGGCCGTCACCGTCGCTCCGCGCTTGAACAACTCGGCGATGATGACCCGGCTCGGCGCTTCGCGCATGTCGTCGGTATTGGGCTTGAAGGCCAACCCCCAGATGGCGAAGTTGAGACCGGACAGATCCTCGCCAAAACGGGCCACCACCTTGTCCACCAGCACCTGCTTCTGGGCATCATTGGCTTCTTCAACGGCGTTGAGCACCCGCAGGGCGTGCCCTTCGTCGGCCCCCGTACGGATCAGGGCCTTCACGTCCTTGGGGAAGCAGGAGCCGCCATAGCCACAACCGGCATACAGGAAGTGATAACCGATGCGCGGATCGCTGCCGATCCCCTGACGGACCAGTTCGATGTCGGCGCCCAGCGACTCGGCCAGCAGGGCCAGTTCGTTCATGAAGCTGATGCGGGTGGCCAGCATGGCGTTGGCCGCATACTTGGTGAGCTCGGCACTGCGCAGATCCATGATCAGCAGCTTTTCGTGGTTGCGCTGGAAAGGCGCGTACAAGGCCTTCATCAGGAAGATCGCCTGATCGTCCTCGGCACCCACGACGATGCGGTCGGGACGCATGAAATCGTCGACAGCCGCCCCCTCCTTGAGGAACTCGGGGTTCGACACGATGCTGTAGGGGATGGTCGCACCACGGGCATCGAGCTCGGCCTGGACCGCCGCCTTGACCTTGTCGGCGGTGCCGACCGGGACCGTGCTCTTGTCCACGATCACCTTGTAGTCAGTCATGTGCCGGCCGATCGCGCGAGCCGCCGACAAGACGTACTGCAGATCGGCAGAGCCATCCTCGTCGGGCGGCGTGCCCACGGCAATGAACTGGATGGTGCCGAACTGGACCGCATCCTGCACATTGGTCGTGAAATGCAGGCGGCCGGCCGCCACATTGCGGGCGACAACCTGATCGAGCCCGGGCTCGTGAATGGGGATACCACCTTCCTCGAGAATCCGGATCTTCTCCGGATCGAGGTCGAGGCACAGCACGTCGTTGCCCATCTCCGCCAGACAGGCCCCGGAGACAAGCCCCACATAACCCGTGCCAACCACCGTAATCTTCATATGAATGTTCCCGCGAGAATTCCAGGTGAAATTTCAGTCAAACCCCGGCACTCCGTGTCACTCGAGTGCAGCCCCGTGACGACTCAGGGGGTCAGATCGAATTCTTCGGTACGCCGGGGCGGATAGGTTTCCCAACCGCCGCAGGCCGGACAGCGCCAGTAGAACTGACGCGCCTTGAAACCACAGGCATCGCAGCGATAGCGCGCCACCCGACGGGTGTGGCCATGCACGAGGCCCTTGACCAACTCAATATCCATCCGCTGCTCGGCCGGTGCCGTCAGCAGCGCCGCCTCCAGCAACTTGTCGAGGCCCAGCAGGGTCGGGTTGCGCTGCAGCTCGTCCCGCACCAGATGGTAGGCCGCCGACGCGCCCTCCTTCTGCAGCTCCCACTGGAACAAGGCATCCAGCAGATCCAGCGACGGATATTTCTCCAGGTAGCTGCGCAGCAGTTGCATGCCCTGCTCGAGACTGCCCAGACGCCGATAGGCGTCCATCAGACGCTCGGCCACCAGCGCCAGATAGACGGGATTCTGGCTCTCCACCTTCTTCCAGGCCTCCAGCGCCTCCTGATCGTCACCCTGCGCGGCATGCAGATCGCCCAGCAACATGCTCGCACGCACGGATTTCCGGTTCATTTCGAGCGCCCGCCGCAATGCGGTCAAGGCGTCGCTGAAGCGGGAATTGGCCAGATGGTCGGACGCCAGCTCGCAGTGGAAGTTGGCTACTTCCTTTTCCCACAGCGCGCTCTCATGGCCCGGCAGTGCCTCGGCGATCTCAATCGCCTTGCGCCAGTCCTTCTCCTGCTGATAGATGTCGAGCAGATTCTTGAGGGCGAACTCATCGAGACGGGAACCGCGCAGTTGTGTAAACACCGCCTCGGCCCGGTCAAGCAGGCCGGCCTTGAGGTAATCGAGACCGAGTTCGGAGGTGGCCTGCAGGCGCTGATCATCCGACAGGTCATCGCGATCGATCAGGTTCTGGTGCATCCGGATCGCCCTGTCGGTTTCACCACGACGGCGGAACAGGCTGCCCAGGGCAAAGTGCAGCTCGACGGTCTGGTTGTCGATCTTCACTGCCTCGATAAAGGCATCAATGGCCTTGTCAGGCTGCTCATTGAGCAGAAAATTGAGGCCGGTCAGGTAGGTTCGCGGCAATGCCCGCGACTCCTTGACCAGGTGCTTGATGTCAATCCGTGCCGCCAGCCACCCCAGGACGAAGAACAGGGGAAAGGCAAGCAGCCACCACAACTCGAATTCCATGGATTCAGTAGGTCTCAGGCAGGTCCGGACCATCGGCCACTGGCGGCCGGACACGGACATCCGAAGCGACACGAGGGCCGCTGCGGCGGAGATTGTCGATCTCCCGGTGCTGTCGATAGAGGATGGAGAGCGTCGCCGTTACACCGACCAATACGCCAACCACCACGAATAGAAGAATCACGAGCACCAGCGGCATCTGCCACTGCGCCCCGAAAAAGAACCGCAAGACGACGACATCGTCATTCTTGACGGCGAAGCCGAAGAGCAGGAGGAATAAAAACAGCCGGAGAATCCAGATAAGGGCGCGCATGTCCCAAATTATCCCCGACGTGGACAAAAAAAAGAAGGCGGCTTTCGCCGCCTTCCGTTTCAGGCTCGGGCTTCCGGACCGGAAACCGTCGGATGGGCCTCAACCCATCATATCGACGCGCTCCCGCAGTTCCTTGCCGGCCTTAAAATGCGGAACATACTTCTCCGGCACCTGGACTTTTTCCCCCGATTTCGGATTACGCCCGACCCGGGGAGGCCGGTAATTCAAGGCAAAGCTGCCAAAACCGCGGATCTCGATACGATCACCCCGCGACAAGGCATCGGTCATCGCATCGAGAATCATCTTTACCGCGAATTCGGCGTCCTTCGCAACCAGCTGGGGAAAACGCTCCGCCAGCCGGGCGATGAGCTCCGACTTCGTCATGCCTGAACCGCTTACTTCTGCTCGTTGAGCTTGGCCTTCAGCAGCGCACCGAGGTTGGTGGTGCCGCTGGCAGCGGAGGCGCTGTCGGACGCCAGCTTGCTCATTGCTTCGCTTTGTTCAACCTGATCCTTGGCGCGGATGGAGAGGTTGATGCCACGGGTCTTGCGATCCACGTTGACGATCAGGGCCTCGACTTCCTCACCGACCTTCAGCAGCAGGGACAGATCGTCCACACGGTCGCGGGAGAACTCGGACGCGCGCAGGTAGCCTTCGACGTCGTTGTTCAGGGCGATCACGGCGCCACGGGCATCCACGGTCTTCACGGTGCCATTCACGAGGGTGTTCTTGTCGTGGGTGGCGATGAAGTTGGTGAAGGGGTCGCCATCGAGTTGCTTGATGCCGAGGGAGATGCGCTCCTTCTCGACGTCGATGTTCAGCACCACGGCCTCGACCTCGTCGCCCTTCTTGTACTGGCGAACAGCTTCTTCGCCGGTCAGGGACCAGGACAGGTCGGACAGGTGCACCAGACCGTCGATACCACCTTCCAGGCCGATGAACACGCCGAAGTCGGTCAGGGACTTGATCTGACCACGGACCTTGTCGCCCTTCTTGTGGTTGATGGCGAAATCGTCCCACGGGTTGGACATGCACTGCTTCATGCCCAGGGAGATGCGGCGACGGTCTTCGTCGATCTCGAGGATCATCACTTCGACTTCGTCGCCCAACTGGACAACCTTGGTCGGGTGGATGTTCTTGTTGGTCCAGTCCATTTCGGACACGTGAACCAGGCCCTCGATGCCCTGCTCGACTTCCACGAACGCACCATAGTCGGTGATGTTGGTGACCTTGCCGAACAGACGGGTACCTTGCGGGTAACGACGGGAGATGCCCACCCACGGATCTTCGCCCAGCTGCTTGAGACCCAGGGAGACGCGGTTCTTCTCCTGGTCGAACTTGAGCACCTTGGCTTCCAGCTCGTCGCCCACGGCCAGAACTTCGGACGGGTGACGAACACGGCGCCAGGCCAGGTCGGTGATGTGCAGCAGGCCGTCGATGCCACCCAGATCCACGAATGCGCCGTAGTCGGTGATGTTCTTGACGATACCCTTGACGACAGTGCCTTCCTTCAGGGTTTCGAGGAGCTTCTGACGCTCTTCGCCCATGGAGGCTTCCAGCACGGCGCGACGGGACACGACCACGTTGTTGCGCTTGCGGTCGAGCTTGATCACGCGGAATTCGAATTCCTTGCCTTCGAACGGGGTGGTGTCCTTGACCGGACGCATGTCCACCAGGGAACCCGGCAGGAATGCACGGATGCCGTTCACCATGACCGTCAGGCCACCCTTCACCTTGCCGGTGATCATGCCCTTCACGAGGATCGCGTCGTTCAGTGCCTTGTCGAGGTCGTTCCAGGCGGCAATGCGCTTGGCCTTGTCGCGGGACAGGCGGGTTTCGCCGTAACCGTCTTCGAGCTGCTCGATGGCGACCTGCACATAGTCGCCGATTTCGGCCATGAGCTCGCCACGATCGCTACGGAATTCCTCGATGGGAATGTAGCTCTCGGACTTGAGACCGGCGTTGACGACGACGAAGTTCTGGTCGATGCGCACGACTTCGGCGGTAATGACTTCGCCGGCGCGCATTTCCTGACGATTGAGGGATTCCTCGAAGAGGGCGGCAAAGCTTTCCTCGAAGGAGACAGGGGTGGCAGTGGACATATGAAAAAAGAACCTTACAACCGTCGTGAAACGGCTCCTGGTTGAACAACCCTCCACCACCCGGGCGGGAAGTGGAAGACCTTGACTACAAACTCAGTTGCGCTCAGTTGCGCTCACTTGCGAAGACCCGCCGCACGCTCCACCACGAAATCCACCGCCTGCTGGACGGTCAATTCGGAGGTATCGAGCAGGGCCGCATCCTCGCACTGCTTCAAAGGCGCCACGGCGCGCTGGGAATCCCGCGCATCCCGTTCATGGAGATCTTTGAGCAGATCAATCATACTAGCAGCCATTCCTTTACCGATCAACTGCTTATAACGGCGTTCGGCGCGCGCTTCCACGGAAGCGGTCAGGAATATCTTGAGCTCTGCGTCCGGGAACACCACCGAGCCCATGTCACGGCCCTCGGCGACGACACCGGCCCCGCTGCGGTAGGCCCGCTGGCGCCAGAACAGGGCGTCCCGCACCTGCGGCAGCACCGCGACCCGCGAAGCGCCAACGGAACAGGTCTCACTGCGGATCTCGTCGGTCACGTCGTCGCCATCGAGCAACACCCGCCCGCCCTCGAAACGCGCGGGCAAGCCGGCGGCCAGCGCGGCGACCGCCGGCTCGTCCTCCAGGGCAACGCCCTTGCGCATGGCCGACAGGGCCACGATCCGGTATAACGCACCGCTGTCGAGGTGCGCAAAACCCAGAGCCTCGGCCACCAGCGCCGCCACCGTGCCCTTGCCGGAAGCGGAAGGGCCATCGATGGCCACCACCGGCACCGGCTGCGCGATGCCGGCGAAGGTCTGGAAATATTCGGGGAAGGTCTTGTTCACACATTTCGGATCGTTGATCCGCACGTAGCTGCCGCCCAGGGTCGCCAGGGAGAAGCACATGGCCACCCGGTGGTCGTCGTAGGTGTCGATGGCTGCAGGCTGCAGGCGGGCCGGCGGGGTGACGCGGATGCTCTCGGGAAACTCCTCGACCGTCGCCCCGAGCTTGCGCAGCTCGGTCGCCATGGCAGCGATACGGTCGGTTTCCTTGACGCGCCAGCTGCCGATGTTGCGCAGGGTGCTGGGGCCATCGGCAAACAAGGCCGCCACCGACAGGGTCATGGCCGCATCGGGAATGTGGTTGAGATCGAGATCGAAGGCCTTGAGACGGCCGGAAGCCGGCGCGCGCGCCTCGATCCAGTCGTCGCCCCAGGTGATCTCGGCGCCCATCACGGCCAGCGCGTCGGCAAACTTCACATCTCCCTGGATGCTCCGCCGCCCTGCGCCGACAACCCGCAGCGGCCCGCCGCCCAGCGCACCGGCGGCCAGGAAGTAGCTGGCCGTGGAGGCATCCCCCTCGACCGCGATCCGGCCCGGTGAGCGATAAGCCTGCCCGGCCGCCACGATGAAGCGATTCCAGCCCTCGCGCTGCACGCTCACGCCGAAGCGCTCCATCAGGTTGAGGGTGATTTCCACATAGGGGCGGCTGATCAGCTCGCCCTCCACCTCGATGACCAGCGGCTTGTCTCGCGCCACCAGCGGTGCGGCCTGGAGCAGCCCGGTGAGGAACTGGCTCGAGACATTGCCCCGCACGCTGACCCGCTCGGCCTGCAGGCGAGCCGGCCTGAGAGCCAGCGGAGGATAGCCCTCCTGCCCCAGCCACTCGACCCGCGCACCAAGCTGCTTGAGCCCATCGACCAGGTCGCCGATGGGGCGTTCATGCATGCGGGGCACCCCGGAAAGGCGCACCTCCGCGTCATCGGCAGCAAGGGAAAGGCTGGCCGCGATGGCGGGCACCAGGGTACGGATGCTGAGCCCCGAGTTGCCGACGAACAGGTCGGCCTTGAGCCCGGGAAAGCCCCCGCCACATCCCTTGACCCGCAGCGCAGCGCCCTCCTCCACCACCTCCACGCCGAGGGCGACGATGGCGTTACGCATGACCCGCGTGTCATCGGAGTCGAGCAGATCCTCGACCAGGGTCTCGCCTTCGGCCAGCGCAGCCAGCAGCAGCACCCGGTTCGAAATGCTCTTGGAGCCCGGCAGGCGCACCTGGCCCGCAGCCTTCCGCATCGGCGGCAGATCGATGAATTCCATGGAAAATCCTTGTATTACTCGCCCGAGGGCGTCGCAGGGAAAGCCTTGTCGGCCCATTCGTTGCGGGCCCGGCTGGCATCGGCAAAGACCGCCTCCAGCGACGGGCCGTTGCCATCCAGCAGGAGGGCCCGCAGGTAGGCCAGCTCGGACAGATAGGCATCCAGCTCGGCCAGCAATGAATGCCGGTTGGCCAAGCAGATGTCACGCCACATCTCGGGGTGGCTGCCCGCCACCCGGGTGAAGTCGCGGAAGCCGCTGGCCGCGTAGCTGAAGAGCTGTTCGGCATTGGCGCGGCCGGCCAGATCGTGCACCAGGCCAAAAGCCAGCAGGTGCGGCAGATGGCTGACCGCGGCGAAGACCCGGTCGTGCTCCTGGGGGCTCATCTCGTGCAGCACGGCGCCACAGGCCGCCCACATCTCCCGGACGCGCGCCACGGCCTCCGGCGTGTTCTCGGGCAAGGGGGTGACGACCACCTTGCGCCCCCGGTAGAGCTCGGCCTGGGCGGCCGCGGGGCCGCTCTTCTCGGCACCGGCGATGGGGTGCGCCGGCACCACGGTGCCCAGGTGGGCCCCAAGGTGGCGGTAGATGGCCTCGATCACGTCACGCTTGGTGCTACCGGCGTCGGTGACGATCGTCCCGGGCGCCAGGTGCGGCGCAATCGCGGCGGCCACGGCATCCATCTGCCCGACGGGCATGGCCAGCAATACGACGCTGGCGCCGTCGAGGGCGTCGGCCCAGTCCGTGGCGATCTCGTCGATGACCCCAAGCTGCCGGGCCATGGCCAGCGGCTCGGGCCGCCGGCCGACACCCACGATGCGATTGACCAGCCGGGCCCGGCGCAGCGCCAGCGCCACCGAGCCACCGATCAGGCCGACACCGCAGACGACCAGCTTGTCGATCTTGTCCACGCCCCCTCCGCTCAGGCCAGGGCGGCCGGCAGGGCCTCGAGGAAGCGTGCGTTCTCGCTCTCCAGACCGATCGACACACGCAGCCATTCCGGCATGCCATAGGCCGCGATGGGGCGCACGATGACGCCCTGGCGCAGCAGACCGGCGTTGACCTTTGCGCCGTCACCAACCTTGACGGTCAGGAAGTTGCCCGCAGAGGGGATCCAGTCCAGCCCCAGGCGGGCAAAACCCTCGGTGAGCTGGGCCATGCCGGCCAGGTTCATCTCGAAGCTGCGCTGCAGGAAGTCGTCATCGAACAGGGCGGCGGCGGCGGCGGCCAGACCCACGCTGGTCACGTTGAAGGGCTGGCGGACCCGGTTCAGCAGGTCGATCACCTCCGGGCTGCCCAGGCCGTAGCCCACCCGCAGCCCCGCCAGGCCATAGGCCTTGGAGAAGGTGCGGCTGATCAGCAGATTGGGGAAGCGCTCGAGCCAGGCGATCGCATCGTAGCGCTGGGCCGGCGCCAAGTATTCGGTGTAGGCCTCGTCCAACACCACCAGCACCTCGGCGGGCACGCGGGCCAGGAAAGCCTCCAGCTCGGGGCCAGGCACGAAGGTGCCGGTCGGGTTGTTCGGGTTGGCGATGAAGATGACGCGGGTCGCCGGGGTGATGGCGGCCAGCATGGCATCCAGATCATGGCCGAAATTCTTTGCCGGCACCTCGATGCCTCGGGCCCCGGCGGCCTGGGTGGCCAGGGGATACACGGCAAAGGCATGCTGGGCGTAGACGGCGTCACGGTCCGGCCCGAGGAAGGCCCCGGCCGCCATTTCGAGGATGTCGTTGGAACCATTGCCCAGCACGATCTGGCTCATCTTCACGCCATAGCGGCGGCACAGGGCGTCCTTCAGCTCGAAGCCGTTGCCGTCGGGATAACGGGCGATGTCGGCCAGCGAGGCATTGATCGCCGCGCGGGTGCGCTCGCCGATGCCCAGCGGGTTTTCGTTGGAGGCCAGCTTGACGATGGACGCCTCGGCCAGCCCCATCTCCCGGGCCAGCTCGGAGATGGGCTTGCCAGGCTGATAGGGGGAAATCGCCCGGATGTGGGCAGGCGCCAGATCACACACACGCATGGAAAACTCCGGAATCAGTAAACGGCCTGGGGATAGGACCCCAGGACCTTGAGGTAAGCCGCGCGGCCCGCCAGGTCATCGAGGGCAGCCTTGACGGCCGGATCGTCCCGATGGCCTTCGATATCCACGTAGAACACGTACTCCCACAGCGCCGCACGGGCCGGACGGGACTCCAGGCGGTTCATCGACACACCCGCCTTGGCGAGGGGCGCCAGCAGTTCGTGCACGGCACCGGGGCGGTTGGCTGCGGACAGAATCAGCGAGGTCTTGTCTGCCCCGGTCCGGCCGGCGTCGTGGCGGCCGAGCACCAGGAAACGGGTGGTGTTGTTGGGCTCATCCTCGATGCTCTCGACCAGACGCGGCAGGTCGTAACGTTCGGAGGCGGCCTCACCGGCAATGGCAGCCGCGCCCGGCTCGATGGAGGCCAGGCGGGCAGCCTCGGCATTGCTGCCCACCGAGATGCGCGGCACACCAGGCAGGGAGCGGTTCAGCCACTCGTGGCACTGGGCCAGCGACTGGGCATGGGAATAGACCTTGGTGATCTTGCCCAGCTCGGTCTCCCGGGTCATCAGGTGCTGGTGAATGCGCAGCACGACCTCGCCACAGATCTTCAGCGAGGAGCCGAGCAGCAGGTCGAGGGTGCGCCCCACCGCGCCTTCGGTGGAGTTCTCCACCGGCGCCACGCCGTAATGGGCATGACCGGCCTCGACCTCGCGGAACACGTCGTCGATGGTGCCCTGGGGTGCCAGGCGGGCGGCGTGGCCGAAATGCTTGACGGCGGCACTCTCGGAGAAGGTGCCGAGGGGGCCGAGGAAGGCGATGCCCAGCGGCGTCTCGAGGGACAGGCAGGCGGACATGACCTCGCGGAAGAAGAAGGTCACGCTCTCATTGGGCAAGGGCCCCTCGTTGAGCGACTGGATCCGCCGCAGCACCTGGGCCTCCCGCTCCGGCCGGTAGATGTACCCGGCATCACCGTACCTGGCCTTGATCTCGCCCACGTGCTGGGCACACTTGGCGCGCTGGTTGAGCAGCGCCAGCATCTGGGCATCAATGGCGTCGATCTGCTCGCGCACCACGCCCAGCTCCTGCAGCATCCCTTCGTTCATTCCCGCTCCTGACAACGAAACCGCTCCACTCAACCCTTGCGGGCAGCGAAATCCTGCATCAGCGCCACCAGCGCATCCACACCTTCGAGGCTCATGGCGTTATAGATCGACGCCCGCATGCCTCCCACCGACTTATGCCCCTTCAGTCCGGACAGGCGCAGTTCGGCGGCCTCGGCCAGAAAGTCGGCGTCCAGGGCCGGATTGGCCAGGGTGAAGGGAACGTTCATGCGCGAACGGGCGGAGAGCTCCACCGGATTGCGGTAGAAGCCACCGCTCGCGGCGATGGCGTCGTAGAGCTTGCTTGCCTTGGCGATATTGCTCTGCTCGACGGCCGCCAGCCCCCCCTGCGCCTTGAGATCCTTGAAGATCAGGCCGGCAAGATAGATGCCGAAGGTCGGCGGCGTGTTGAGCATGGACCCATGCTCCGCCATCACCGCGTAGTTCATGACCCCCGGGGTGATCGCCGAAGCCTTGCCGAGCAGGTCTTCCCGCACGATCACGATGACCAGGCCGGCGGGGCCGATGTTCTTTTGCGCACCGGCGTAAATCAGGCCGTAGCGCGACACATCCATCGGCCGCGACAGGATGTGGGAGCTCATGTCCGCCACCAGCGGCACGCCGGCAGGCGCCTCCGGCACATCGAACATCTCGACGCCGTGGATGGTCTCGTTGGTGCAGATGTGCAGGTAGGCCGCCTGCGGGTCGAGCTTGAGCTCATCCGCACGGGGCAGCCGGGTGAATGCATCGGCCTCGGTGCTGCCCGCCAGGCGCACCGCGCCGAAGGGCTGGGCTTCCTTGTAGGCCTTCTTGGACCAGGCGCCGGTGACGATATAGTCGGCCGAACGCCCTGCCAGCAGGTTCATGGGAATCTGGGCGAACTGCTGGGTGGCCCCGCCCTGCAGGAACAGCACCTTGTAGTTGGCCGGAATGCCCATCAGTTCGCGCAGATCGGCCTCCGCCTCGGCGATGACGCCGGAGAAATCCTTGCCCCGGTGGCTCATTTCCATGATGCCCATGCCCCGGCCGCGCCAATCGAGGAGTTCATCGCGAACCTGCTCCAGCACGGTGGTGGGCAGGACGGCCGGACCGGCCGAGAAGTTGAATATCCGCATTGTCCGAATCCTTGTTGCTCGTTCTGCTCAGGCCGCCGGCTGATCGCCTTCGCCGCCTTCCACCTCACCGGTGTCCTGGTCCTCCTCCTCGCCCTCGAGGATCTTCTGGACGCCGGACAGGGTGCTGCCTTCATCCACCGAGATCAGGGTTACACCCTGGGTGGCCCGGCCCATCTCGCGGATCTCGGAGACACGGGTGCGCACCAGCACGCCGCCGGTGGTGATCAGCATGATCTGGTCCTTCTCGGTCACCAGCGTCGCCGCCACCACCTTGCCATTGCGGTCGGAGGTCTGGATCGCGATCATGCCCTTGGTGCCACGGCCGTGGCGGGTGTACTCGCCGATCGGGGTACGCTTGCCATAGCCGTTCTCGGTGGCGGTGAGCACGCTCTGCTCTTCGTTGCTGGCCACCAGCATGGCGATCACGGTCTGGCCGTCCTCCAGCATCATGCCGCGCACGCCACGGGCCTGACGGCCCATCGGACGCACGTCATTCTCGCTGAAGCGCACCGCCTTGCCGGCGTCGGAGAACATCATGACGTCATGCTGACCATCGGTGATCGCGACGCCCACCAGGTAGTCGCCCTCATCCAGCCCCACCGCAATGATGCCGGCCTTGCGCGGGTTGGAGAAATCGGTGAGCGGGGTCTTCTTGACCGTGCCCTGTGCCGTGGCCATGAAGATGAAGTGGCCTTCGTCGAACACCTTGACCGGCAGCACGGCGGTGATCTTCTCGCCTTCGAGCAGCGGGAAGAGGTTGACGATGGGTCGGCCACGGCTGTTGCGGGTGCCTTCCGGCACCTCGTACACCTTGAGCCAGTACAGACGGCCACGGTTGGAGAAGCACAGGATGTGGTCGTGGGTGTTGGCCACGAAAAGCTGGTCGACAAAGTCGTCGTCCTTCACTGCCGCCGCCTGCTTGCCACGCCCGCCACGCTTCTGGGCACGGTAGTCGGTCAGGGGCTGGCGCTTGAAATAGCCGGTGTGGGACAAGGTCACCACCATGTCCTGCGGCGCGATCAGGTCCTCGATGTTGATGTCGGCAGTGTTCATCACCACCTCGGCACGCCGCGGATCGCCAAACTGCTGCTTGATGAGGCTCAGCTCGTCTGCAATGATCGCAGTGATGCGCTCCGGGCGGGCCAGGATGTCGAGCAGGTCGGCGATGTTGTCCATCACTTCCTTGTACTCGGCAACGATCTTGTCCTGCTCCAGGCCGGTCAGGCGCTGCAGGCGCAGTTCGAGAATGGCCTGGGCCTGGGCGTCGGAGAGGCGGTAGCCCTGGCCCGACAGGCCGAACTCGGGGGCCAGGGCTTCCGGACGGAAACTGTCGGCTGCCGCACGGGCAAGCATCTCCTCGACCAGGGCAGAACGCCACTGGCGGCCCATCAGGGCCTTCTTGGCCTCGGGCGGCGTCGGCGCGGCCTTGATCAGGGCAATGATCTCGTCCACGTTGGACAGAGCAACCGCCAGGCCTTCCAGAATGTGACCCCGTTCGCGCGCCTTGCGGAGCTCGAAGATGGTGCGCCGGGTGACCACCTCGCGCCGGTGGGCGAGGAAGCAGTCGATCATCTGGTAGAGGTTGAGCAGGCGCGGCTTGCCATCCACCAGCGCCACCATGTTCATGCCGAAAGTGTCCTGCAGCTGGGTCTGCTTGAACAGGTTGTTCAGCACCACGTCGGGCACTTCGTTGCGCTTGAGCTCGATGACCATGCGCATGCCCGACTTGTCCGATTCGTCGCGGATGTCGCTGATGCCCTCGATCTTCTTTTCGTTGACCAGCTCGGCGATCTTCTCGATCAGGGTCTTCTTGTTAACCTGGTAAGGAATCTCGTCGACGATGATCGCCTGGCGGTCGCCCTTGCCGATGTCCTCGAAGTGGGTGCGCGCCCGCATCACCACCCGGCCACGCCCGGTACGGTAACCTTCATGCACGCCGGACAGGCCGTAGATCAGGCCGGCGGTCGGGAAGTCCGGCGCGGGGATGATCTTGATCAGCTCATCGATGGACACGTCGGGCTCCTGCAGCATGCGCAGACAGCCATCCACCACTTCGGTGAGGTTGTGCGGCGGGATGTTGGTGGCCATGCCCACCGCGATACCACCCGATCCATTGATCAGCAGATTGGGGATGCGCGCCGGCAGAACCAGCGGCTCCTTTTCGGAGCCATCGTAGTTGGGCCCGAAATCAACGGTTTCCTTCTCGATGTCGGCGAGCAGCTCGTGACCGATCTTGGCCATCCTGACTTCGGTGTAACGCATGGCCGCCGCGCTGTCGCCGTCGACCGAACCAAAGTTGCCCTGACCATCCACCAGCATGTAGCGCAAGGAAAAATGCTGCGCCATCCGCACGATGGTGTCATACACCGACTGATCGCCGTGGGGGTGATACTTACCGATCACGTCACCGACGATACGGGCAGACTTCTTGTAAGCCTTGTTCCAGTCATTGCCCAGCTCGTGCATGGCAAACAGCACGCGCCGGTGCACCGGCTTGAGGCCGTCGCGCACATCGGGCAGGGCCCGACCCACGATCACGCTCATCGCGTAATCCAGGTAGGCGTGACGCATCTCGTCTTCGAGGCTGATGGGTAAGGTTTCTTTGGCGAACGGGATCATGGCTACCGCGAGAATTCGACTATTCGTCGGAAAGACGAAAAACACGGAGTTTAGCACGCCACCGATGCCCCACTCCCGCCTCCTGTGCACCGAAACAGGGCATCGGCATTCGCACGCCGATTGTGAGCGCCAGCCCTCGTATGCTCTAATCCGGCCGCCACCTACAACACCAGACGGGCGCCAGAAGCGCCTCATCCGTTCCGAGGAGAAAACCCATGACCGCAAGCACCTTCCGCCTGGCCACCACGACCCTCCTGATGCTCGCCAGCCTCTCCGCGATGGCTCAGTCGAAGGACATCGTCGTCGACCCGAAGGGCGAAGTCCCCTACGTGACCGACCAGCGCAACGTGGTCACCAAGAGCGGCGCCGACCTGTGCTGGCGTACCGGCTACTGGACCCCCGGCGCGGCCGGCGAGACCAAGGCCGGCGAACGCCCGGTGGGCTGCGAATGCGACAAGGACGTGGTCGGAGCCGACAAGTGCGCACCTTCGGCCCCTGCCCCTGTTGCCGCCCCCGCAACCGTTGTAACGCCCGTTGCCGCACCCGCCGCGCCGGCCAAGTGTGATTTCAGCGCCACCCTGTCGGCCGACAACTCCTTCGCCTTCAACAAGGCCACCCTCACCCCCGCCGCCCGGCAGAACCTCGACAGCGCCGTGCTCGCCAAGCTCGGCACCTGCGCCAACGTCACCTCCGTGATCGTCACCGGCCACACCGACCGCCTCGGCACCCAAGCCTACAACCAGAAGCTGTCCGAAAAGCGCGCCGACGCCGTCCAGGCCTACCTGATCAGCAAGGGCGTGAAGTCCGACCTGATCGACACCATGGGCGCCGGCAAGACCCAGCCGATCAAGAGCTGCGACGACAAGCTCGGCCGCAAGAAGCTGATCGAATGCCTGACCCCCAACCGCCGCGTCACCGTGGACGTGAAGGGCCCCGCCAAGTAATCTGGCCCCCGCCGGCACCATCCGAAACCCCGCCAACCGGCGGGGTTTTCATTTGGATCAACCAATCGACACGGACCTGCCCCATGACGCCGACTCCGGTGGACCTGCTGATCGAAGCACGCTACATCATCCCGGTCGAACCCCGGGACACCACGCTGGAGCACCACGCGATCGCCATCCGCAACGGCCGGATCGAGGCCTTACTGCCCATCGAACAGGCCCGCAACCGCTTCGCCGCCACCGAAACGGTCAGCCTGCCGGACCACATCCTCACCCCAGGCCTGGTCAACCTGCACTGCCATGCCGCCATGAGCCTGATGCGCGGCCTTGCCGACGACCTTCCCCTGATGCGCTGGCTGCAAGAAGCCATCTGGCCTGCCGAGGCCCGCCACGCCTCCCCGGCCTTCGTGCGGGACGGCAGCCTGCTCGCCGGCGCAGAGATGCTGCGTGGCGGCATCACCACCTGCAACGACATGTACTTCTTTCCCCAGGCCACCGCGGAAGCCTTCGACCGCCTGGGCCTGCGTGCAGTACTTGGCATCACGGTGATCGAATTCCCATCCCAGTACGCCTCGGATGCAGACGATTACCTCGCAAAGGGGTTGGCGACCCGGGAAGCCTGGCGCGACGACCCGCTGATCCATTTCGCCCTCGCCCCTCACGCCCCCTACACCGTGTCGGACCGCAGCTTCGAACGCATCGGCACCCTCGCCGAAGAGCTCGAACTCCCCATTCATATCCACATTCATGAAACAAGCGATGAAATCGAGGCCAGCCTGCGGGAACACGGCAAGCGGCCCATCCAGCGGCTTGACGAACTCGGCCTGCTGGGGCCCAACCTGATCGGCGTGCACGCCGTGCATCTCGACAAGGGGGACATCGAGCGGCTGGCACGACAAGGCTGCACCATCGCCCACTGCCCAGTCTCGAACATGAAGCTCGCCAGCGGCTCAGCCCCGATCAAGGCCCTGCTCGACGCCGGCCTGGCGGTAGGCCTGGGCAGCGATGGCGCAGCCAGCAACAACCGCCTCGACCTGTGGCGCGAAATGCACCATGCCAGCCTGCTGGCCAAACTGACCAGCCAGGACGCATCGGCCGTCCCGGCCCACGAAGCCCTGCGCATGGCCACCCTGCACGGCGCCCGCGCCCTCGGCCTCGAAGCCACCATCGGATCGCTGCTGCCCGGCAAGGCCGCCGATCTGTGCGCCATGCGCATCGACGCCCCGGACACCCTCCCGCTCTACGAGGCTGCATCTCACCTGATATACGTGCTCGGACGACATGCGGTATCCGATGTCTGGATCAACGGACAACCCCGCCTCAGGGACGGCGAACTGTTGCAAATATCCAACACCGAACTATTGAGCATCGCCCGCCTATGGCAGAATAAGCTCCGCCAATGAATTGGATATGCTGCCTGACTTTATTAGTATCTCAGGCGGCCAGGATGAATTTTCCGGTTCTACCCCTTTGCCTTGCGACGAGGAAAACGATGATCAAACAAGCCAAAAAACAACTGCTGATGGCCGCCGCACTTGCCGCTCTCGGCCTGTCCGCCTCCGCCAGCTTCGCCAAAGACGTCGTTGTTGATACGAAGGGCGAAGTGCCTTACGTGATCGACTCCCGCGCTGTCGTCGCCCGCAGCGGCAACGACCTGTGCTGGCGCACTGGCTACTGGACCCCCGCCGCCGCCTCCACCACCATGGCCGGCGAATTCCCGGTTGGCTGCGAATGCGACAAGGACGTCGTCGCCCAGGACAAGTGTGTGAAGCCCGTAGCAGCCGCCCCGGCCGCCGGCTCCAAGGCCGCTCCGGTTGCAGCCGCTCCGGCCCCGATGGCCGAGAAGATCAAGCTGGCCGCTGACGCCCTGTTCGAATTCGACAAGGCCGTTCTGCTGCCCGCCGGCAAGACCAAGCTCGACGACCTGGCGGCCAAGGCCAAGAGCGTGAAGCTCGAAGTCATCCTCGCCGTTGGCCATACCGACCGCATCGGTGGCGACGCCTACAACCAGAAGCTGTCCGAGAAGCGCGCTGCCGCCGTCAAGGACTACCTGGTCGGCAAGGGCGTTGAAGCCAACCGCGTTTACACCGAAGGCAAGGGCGAAAAGCAGCCCGTGACCGGTGACAAGTGCAAGAACCTGGGCAAGGACTCCGGCAAGAACAAGAAGCTGGTCGAGTGCCTGCAGCCGGACCGTCGCGTGGAAATCGAAGTCATCGGCACCAAGTAATACGCCGACAGATTTTCCGCCTGTCCTCAAAAAGCCCTGCCTTGCAGGGCTTTTTGTTTTTTACCGGCCCGCCCCAAGCCCAGGCTCTCGCAATACAATTCGGCTTGCCATCATGAATCCGCCCCTTTCCGTTTCCGCCATGAATGCCGACCCCGCCGAACTCCAGAAATTCAGTGACCTTGCCCATCGCTGGTGGGACCCCGAATCCGAATTCAAACCGCTCCACCGGATCAACCCCCTTCGTCTCGACTGGATCGATGCAGCCGTCGGTCTGAATGGCAAGAAGGTGGTCGACATTGGCTGCGGCGGAGGCATCCTCGCCGAGTCCATGTCCGCGCGGGGCGCCCAGGTGACCGGCGTGGATCTCTCAGAGAAGGCGCTCGGCGTCGCCCGCCTGCATCTATATGAAAGCGGCCAGACCGTCGATTACCGGCTGATCGCCGCCGAAGCCCTGGCCCTCGAAGCCCCCGCCAGCTTCGACGTGGTGACCTGCATGGAGATGCTCGAACACGTCCCGGACCCGGCCAGCACCATCCAGGCCTGCGCCGCGCTGGTGAAGCCCGGTGGGCAGGTATTCTTTTCCACCCTCAACCGCAACCTCAAGTCCTACCTGATGGCAGTGGTCGGCGCCGAATACGTTCTGAAGCTCCTACCCAAAGGCACCCATGAATACGCCAAGTTCATCAAGCCGTCCGAACTGGCCCGCCACGTGCGAAACGCCGGCCTGGATGTCAATGAACTGATCGGCATGACCTACAACCCCCTGAGTGAAATCTACGCACTCGGCCAGGATACGGACGTCAATTACCTGATGCGCACCACCCGGCATGGCTGAAGCCATCTTCTTCGACCTTGATGGCACCCTCGCCGACACGGCCCCGGATCTGGCCGGCACGCTGAACCGCCTCAAGGCCGAACAGGGGCTTCCTCCAAGCCCCTATGAAGTGCTTCGCCCGCGCGTATCGCAGGGCGTGCGCGGCATGCTCGGCGCAGGCTTCGGACTGCAGCCCGAAGACGAGACCTACGCGCCCCTGGCCACCCGCTTCCTGGCGCTGTACAGCGAAGCACTCTGCATCGAGACCCGCCTGTTCGCAGGCATGGAAGAACTGCTCGAGCAGCTGGACGCCATGGGCATCACCTGGGGCGTCGTCACCAACAAGGCGGAACGCCTGGCACGCCCCATCATCGCCGCACTGGGTCTGGCCGAACGCTGCGCCTGCATTGTCGGTGGAGACACGGCCAGCCGGCCCAAACCCCATCCCGACCCGCTCCTTCACGCCTGCGCCCTGACCGGACACACGCCGCAGCGGAGCCTGTACGTGGGCGACGACATCCGTGACATCCAGGCAGGCCGCGCAGCCGGCATGACTACCGTGGCGGCAGCCTACGGCTACCTCGGAAGCGCCGAGCCCATCCAGGCCTGGAACGCCGACACCATCATCGAACACCCTCTGGACATCCTTGCCCTGCTGAGACACAGTTGATACGTGCTATCATCAGGAACTGTCCTGGCAAAACCGGGACAAAACAAAAGCAGCACAACATGGGGCCGACCTGGCTTCGACGTGGGTTGCAAAGCAGATCAGGGCATACCGAGGACCAGTTACCTCGTAAATCCACTGGAAAACTACAAACGCCAACGACGAGCGTTTCGCTCTCGCCGCTTAAGGCTTGAGCCGCTGCACTGATTCGTTCCTGGGTCAGATGGGGTCAAACCCATTGCAGCGTCATTTACAGGGACTAGCAATGGATCGGGTTACTTGGTCCGGCGCGAAACTCAAGGTGACTCGCCCGTGGTCGGCCTGCCGACTGGCTAAACCCCGGGTTAAATCCAAGTAGGTCGGCTAAGTATGTAGAACTGACTGTAGAGGACTTGCGGACGGGGGTTCGATTCCCCCCGGCTCCACCAATTCAACGCCAAGTGATTGATTTCACTTGGCGTTTTCATTGCAGGGTGCGGAATACCAGCTCCGGCAGACACAAAGGCAAGGACGAGTACGCCAGCACCTCTCGGCCGGATCCCCTCCGGCGTCTGGCTACTAGGGTTTGTGAGCATGCTGATGGACATCTCGTCCGAGATGATCCACAGCCTGCTGCCGCTATTCATGGTCGGCGCGCTCGGCGCAAGTGCATTCACCGTCGGCTTGATCGAGGGCCTGACCGAATCGACGGCGCTGATCGTCAAGGTGTTCTCGGGCGCGCCGAGCGACTAGCTGGGCAGGCGCAAGGGCCTTGCACTCTTCGGTTACGCCCTGGGCGCCCTGACCAAACCGCTTTTTGCCATCGCACCGACCACTGGCTTCGTGTTCACGACACGCCTGCTGGACCGGGTTGGCAAGGGCGTGAAGGGGGCACCGCGGGATGCCCTGGCGGCAGACATCGCTCCGTCGGAACTACGTGGTGCGACCTTCGGCCTTCGGCAGTCCCTGGATACGGGTGGGTGCATTTCTGGGGCCGCTGCTGGCTGTCGGCCTGATGCTGCTGTGGGCCAATAACTTCCGGGCCGTTTCTGGGTGGCCGTGGTTCCCGGCCGGCTCACAGCCGTGCTGCTGCTGTTCGGCATGCGTGAGCCGGCGCGCCACGCTGGAGAGAAGCGCAGCAACCCGATCCGGCGGGAAAACCTGGGGCGCCTGAGCGGGGCGCACTGGTGGGTGGTCGGCGTGGGCGCGGCATTTACGCTGGCCCGCTTCAGCGGAGCCTTCCTGGTACTGCGAGCCCAGCAGGGAGGGATCGCCCTTGCACCGGCGCCGCTGATGATGGTGGCCATGAATGTGGTCTATGCGGCGTCCGCTTATCCGTTCGACAAGCTGTCCGACCGGATGAGCCACAAGACTCCCCTGGCCCTGGGCCTGATCGTCCTGATTGCCGCCGATCTGGTCCTGGCGCTGCACGACCACTGGACGACGGTACTCACCGGCGTTGCCCTGTGGGGCGCGCACATGGGCATGTCGCAGGGTCTGCTGGCGACCATGGTGGCAGACACCGCCCCCGCAGACCTCCGGGGCACCGCGTTCGGCTTCTTCAACCTGGTCAGCGGTCTCGCCATGCTGACCGCCAGCGTCGTGGCAGGGCTGCTCTGGGACCAGCTCGGCGCCGCGTTCACGTTCTATGCGGGGGGCCGCCTTCAGAGACATGGCATTGCTCGGCCTGCCAGGAAACCCTGATCTGCCAGCTGACGCGGGAGGGCCCGCACGGACACCAGGATTGCCAGCGGCACCCGCCTGAATCTATGCGAGCTTGGGGCGGAGCGCCGACTTGGGACGGAATGCCTTGACGACCGCCTCATTGGTTTCGATGTAGGGCCCGCCGATCAGGTCGATGCAATAGGGCACCGCGGCGAATATCCCCGGCACCTTCTGCTTGCCGTCGGCATCCTTGAGCCCTTCGAGGGTCTCGGCGATGGCCTTGGGTTGCCCGGGCAGGTTGAGGATCAGCGAGTTGCCGCGGACCACCCCGACCTGGCGGGACAGGATGGCGGTGGGCACGAAGGCCAGGCTGATCTGGCGCATCTGCTCGCCGAAGCCCGGCATCACCTTGTGGGCGACCGCGAGGGTCGCCTCCGGGGTGACGTCGCGCAGGGCCGGCCCGGTGCCGCCGGTGGTGAGCACGAGGGCGCAGCCGGCCTGATCGCACAGCTCGATCAGGGTCTCCTCGATGGTCGGCTGGTCGTCGGCAATCAGCCGCACTTCCGCCTGCCACTGGGTGGTGAGGGTCCTGGCCAGCCACGCCTGCAGGGCCGGGATGCCCTTGTCTTCGTAAACACCCGCCGAGGCCCGGTCGCTGATCGACACGAGGCCGATCTTCACCACTTCGCTCATTCATCGTCTCCTTCATCCATATCGGACTGCCCGGCGGCGTCCGTGCCGTATTCCAGCTCGCGCAGAACCCGGAATAGCTCACGGAAGGCACGCGGCGGCTTGTTGGCTTCCTTCTCCTTGATCGCGTTCCGGCGCAGCACGCGGAGATGCTGCAGATCGGCACCCGGGTGGGCTTCAGCGATGTCATGTAGAGTCTTCTCGTCCTCGATCAGACGGGCACGCAGTTGCTCGAGGCGGTGCATTTTGGCCGTTTCAACCGCGGAGACGCCCTTGAAGGCATCCAGCGCCGCACGAATCGGCTCGGGATCGACATTGCGCATCAGCCTGCCGATGTACTGGAGCTGGCGGCGCTTGGCTTCATGGGACGGAAAACGCTGGTAGTCCTTGACCGCGTCGCGCAGATCTTCGTCGATGGGCACCTTGGCAAGCCGTTCCTTGCCAAGCTCGGCCAGTTCGGCCCCCAGGTCCTGGAGGGCCTTGCTGGCCCGTTTCATCTCGGACTTGCTGGGGCCGAGGTCTTCTTCTTCGTCGTGGTGGTATTTGTGATGGGCCATCTGGGCGCGGGAAATGCTCGGTAAGGGTAAGATTATAGCCTTTAGCCTCAGCTCCCACCGCTCACGCCATGGCCGACAACCGTTTCAGCTTCAGTCAGGACAATCTCAAGACCCTCGCCGATGACATTCTCAAGTTCGCCAGAAAGCGCGGCGCCAGCGCCTGCGAGGTGGACGTATCCGAAGGCTTCGGGCAGTCCGTCACGGTGCGCCGCGACGAGGTGGACACTATCGAATACAACCGGGACAAGGGCATCGGCGTCACCATCTACGACGGCCAGAAGCGTGGCTATGCCAGCACCTCGGACTTCTCCCGGGACTCGCTGAAGGCCACCGTCGATGCCGCCATCTCGATCGCCCGCTTCACGGCCCCCGATCCGGCGTCGGGCCTGCCCGACGAGGCCCTTCTGGCCCGCGAGTTTCCGGACTTCGACCTCTACCACCCCTGGAAGATCTCCACCGAAGACGCCATCGAGCTGGCTCGGCGCTGCGAGCGGGCCGCCTTTGCGGTCAGCCCCGAGATCCGCAATTCCGACGGGGCCAGCGTATCGATGCAGGAAGCCCACTTCATTTCGGCCAACAGCCTGGGCTTCATGGGTGGTTACGCCAGCTCGCGCCACTACCTGTCCTGCTCGGTGATTGCCGGCGAGGGCGACGACATGCAGCGCGACGACTGGTACACCACCAAGCGCGATCCGGCCGATCTGGCCGATGCAGACGAAATCGGTACCTTTGCCGCACGCCGGGCCCTGGCCCGCCTCGACGCGCGCCAGATTTCCACCTGCGAGGTGCCGGTGCTGTTCGAAGCACCTCTCGCCGCCGGCCTGATCGGCGCCTTCGTGCACGCGGTGAGCGGCGGCGCCCTGTACCGCAAGTCCAGCTTCCTGCTCGACAGCCTGGGCAAGCAGGTCTTCCCGTCCCACATCCAGATCTCCGAGCGGCCGCACCTGGCCAAGGCTTTTGCCAGCAGCCCCTTCGACGACGACGGCGTGGCCACGCACGACCGGGAAGTCATCATCGACGGCGTGCTGCAGGGCTACTTCCTCAGCACCTACTCGGCCCGCAAGCTCGGCATGCAGACCACCGGCAATGCCGGCGGCAGCCACAATCTGCTGGTCAAGCCCGGCCAGTACGACCTCGAAGGCCTGGTCAAGCAGATGGACCGGGGCCTGCTGGTCACCGAGCTGCTCGGCCACGGCGTCAATTACGTCACCGGCGACTATTCCCGCGGCGCGGCGGGCTTCTGGGTCGAGAACGGCAAGATCCAGTACCCGGTGCACGAGATCACCATCGCCGGCAATCTCAAGGACATGCTGATGGGCATCCGCGAGATCGGCTCCGACGTCCTGGTGCGCGGCTCCAAGCACTGCGGCTCCATCCTCGTCGAGCGCATGACCGTGGCTGGCGCCTGATCCGGCCACACATTCAGTCATATCCCCCGGGTTCATCCCACCGTCCAGAAAGAGAAAGAAGAGGAAACATCATGGAACGGCGTTCCTTCCTGAAGCAGGCTGCTGTCGGCGTTGCAGCCGGCGCAGCCACCGCCCCGGCCCTGGCGGCCGAGCTGCCGACCATCAAGTGGCGCCTGGCGTCCGGCTTCCCCAAGACCCTCGACGCGATCTTCGGCGCCACCGAAACCGTCGCCAAGCGGGTGGCTGCAGCCACCGGCGGCAAGTTCCAGATCTCCCTCTTCGCCGCGGGTGAGATCGTGCCCACCCCGGGCGTCCTTGATGCAGTCAAGGACGGCACTGTCGAGATGGGTCACGCCGCATCCTACTGGTACATCGGCAAGGACCCCGCCCTGGCCTTCGACACCGCCCTGCCCTTCGGCCTCAACAGCCGCCAGCAAAGCGCCTGGATGTTTGATGGCGGCGGGCTCGAGCTGATGCGCGAGTTCTTCAAGGACTACAACATCGTCAACATCCCCTGTGGCAACACCGGCACCCAGATGGGCGGCTGGTTCCGCAAGGAGATCAAAACCGTCGAAGACCTCAAGGGCCTCAAGTTCCGTGTCGGTGGCTTCGCCGGCCAGGTCCTCGCCAAAATGGGCGTCGTGCCCCAGCAGATCCCGCCGGCCGACATCTACCCGGCACTGGAGAAGGGCACCATCGACGCGACCGAGTGGATCGGCCCCTACGATGACCAGAAGCTGGGCTTCAACCGGGTAGCCAAGTACTACTACTACCCGGGCTGGTGGGAGGGTGGTCCGCAGCTGTCCATCTACGTCAACGCCAAGGCCTGGGCCTCCCTGCCCAAGGAATACCAGACCATCCTGGAAGATGCCTGCCTCTACGCCCACGCCGAAATGCAGGCCGCCTACGACGTGAAGAACCCGCCCGCGCTCAAGCAGCTGATCGGCAGCGGCACCCAGTTGCGCCCCTTCCCCCACGACGTGATGGCTGCGGGTTACAAGATCGCCATGGAGTTGTACGAGGAAACCGCGGCCAAGAACCCGAAGTTCAAGAAGATCTACGACGCTTGGAAGAAATTCCGCGACGACCAGGTGCAGTGGTTTGCGGTCGCCGAGAACCGCTTCGACAACTTCATGCAGGCCGCGCGCACGGGCAAGGGCCGTAAGTAAATCCACCCTCCCCCGCCCCCGCCGCATAGGGTTTTCCTCACTGTGCGGCCCGGGGGGGGTCATGAATAATCTTTTGCACCTTGTATAGCGATTCCTGGAGGAGACAAAGTGGAACGACGTTCATTCATCAAAAAAGCCGGCGTAGGCGTTGCTGCTGGAGCTGTTGCCGCCCCCGCCCTCGCTGCGGAGCTGCCCACCATCAAATGGCGCCTGGCATCCAGCTTTCCCAAGTCCCTCGACACCATCTACGGCGGTGCCGACGTAGTCGCCAAACGGGTGGCTGCAGCCACTGGCGGCAAGTTCCAGATCCAGGTCTTTGCAGCCGGTGAAATCGTCCCCGGCCCGGGCGTGCTCGACGCCGTCAAGGACGGCACCGTCGAAGCCGGCCACACCTGCTCCTACTACTTCGTTGGCAAGGACCCCACGTTCGCCATCGATACGGCCATCCCCTTCGGCCTCAACAGCCGCCAGCAAACTGCCTGGATGATGGAAGGCGGCGGCCTTGAGCTGTTCCGCGAGTTCTTCAAGGACTACAACATCTACAACATTCCCTGTGGCAACACGGGCGCCCAGATGGGCGGCTGGTTCCGCAAGGAGATCAAGACCGTCGAAGACCTCAAGGGTCTCAAGTTCCGCTGCGGCGGCTTCGCCGGCCAGGTTCTCGCCCGTCTTGGCGTGGTCCCCCAGCAGATCCCGGGGGGCGACATCTACCCCGCCCTCGAAAAAGGCACCATCGATGCAGCCGAATGGATCGGCCCCTACGATGACCAGAAGCTGGGCTTCAACAAGGTCGCCAAGTACTACTACTATCCGGGCTTCTGGGAAGGCGGCCCGCAGATCTCCCTGTACGTGAACCAGAAGAACTGGGCTGCGCTACCCAAGGAATACCAGACCATCCTGGAAGACGCCTGCCTCTACGCCCACGCCGAAATGCAGGCCCGCTACGATGCCAAGAACCCCACCGCGCTGAAGCAGCTGGTCGGCTCCGGTACGCAGCTGCGCCCCTTCCCCAACGAGGTCATGGCTGCTGCCTTCAAGGCAGCCAACGAGCTCTACGAGGAAACCGCCGCAGCCAATCCGAAGTTCAAGAAGATCTACGAAGCCTGGAAGAAATTCCGGGACGAACAGCTGCAATGGTTTGCCGTCGCCGAAAACCGTTACGACAACTTCATGCAGGCGACCCGCAGCGCCAGCGCCAAGGCCAAGAAGTAAGCACTGCCCGCCCCCGGCAGGCGAGGCCGCGCTTAGCGCGGCCTTTTTCATTGTATTGCGCCGGCATGCCGCCCATCCTCGAACCACAAACCCTGCGCACACAAGGAGAGAAACCGATGATCCAAGCCTTCGCCCTGCTGCTTGCCTTCCAGTTGGCTGGCGAAACCTTGCGGGTTGCCCTGCACCTCCCGGTGCCGGGGCCGGTGCTCGGCATGGCCCTGCTGCTGATCTGGCTGGTCGCCCGCGGCGGCCCCGGCGACGACCTGCGCCACACATCGGGAACCCTGCTGCAACACCTGTCCCTGATGTTCGTGCCGGCCGGCACGGGCGTGATGCTGCACGTGGGCCGCCTCGCCGACGAGGCCTGGCCGATTGCCATCGCCCTCGTCGTCAGCACCGTGCTGGGCCTCGCCGCAACCGGGCTGACCCTGCATGTCCTTACACGGCAAGGGCGCGAGGCCTCCCGATGAACACCGAAAGCATGACCGAGATCTGGGTCTACCTCTCGGCGCAGCCCCTGCTCTGGCTGACCCTCACCCTGGCCGCCTACCTGCTCGCCATCGCCTTGCACCGCAAGGCCGGCGGCCATCCGGCCGTCAATCCGGTGCTGGTCTCCGTGACCATCCTGGTCGCCTTGCTGAGCCTCACCGGCACACCGTATCAACGCTATTTCGACGGCGCCCAGTTCGTGCACTTCCTGCTGGGCCCCACCACCGTGGCCCTCGCCATCCCCTTGCACAGCCAGCTGAAACGCCTCGTCGCCATGGGCGGCCCACTGCTGGTGGCCCTGGTCGTGGGCTCTCTCACAGCCGGCCTGTCGGCCTACGCCATCGGCGCGCTGCTTGGCGCCAGTGCGCCCACGGTGGCATCCCTCGCTCCCAAGTCCGTAACCACACCCATCGCCATGGGCGTCGCCGAACGCCTCGGTGGCCTGGCCTCGCTGACCGCCGTGTTCGTCATCCTGACCGGCATCTTCGGCGCCATCTTTGCCGCCGGCCTGCTCCGCCGCCTGGGCGTGAAGGACGAGGCCAGCGTGGGCTTTGCCATGGGGCTTGCCTCCCACGGCATCGGCACGGCCCGCGCCTTTCAGATCAGTGAGCAGACCGGAGCCTTCGCCGCGCTCGCCATGGGCCTCAACGGCCTGTTCACAGCGCTTACCCTGCCCTGGCTGCTGCCGCTGCTGGCTCCGCTGGTACGCCCCTGAACGTAGCGTGAACTAGGGTTCCCCTCAGCTTGTCGCCCCCTGGGACGGCCCTGATAATCAGGGCCGTTGCCATTTTTGCTGCACCGCACCCATGGACTTGCTGATCGACGTCATCCTGCGGGCCGGTCGCTCCGCGGTCGAACTGTCCTTCTTCGTGCTGCTGCCCGTCATGGTGGTCATGTTGTCGCTGATGCGGCTGCTCGAAGCCAGGGGCGTGCTGGACTGGGCAGTGGCGCGCCTCGCCCCGCTGCTGCGCCCCGCCGGCCTGACCGGCCTGGGTGTCTTCGCTGCACTGCAGATCAACTTCGTGAGCTTCGCCGCACCGGTGGCCACCCTTGCCATGATGGACCAGCGCGGCGCCTCCAGCCGCCACCTGGCCGCCACCCTGGCCATGGTCATGGCCATGGCCCAGGCCAATGTGTCCATGCCCATGGCTGCCATGGGCCTGCACTTCGGCATTGTGCTGGGCTGGTCGCTGGTCGGCGGCCTGGTGGCCTCGGCGGCCACCTATTACGTCTTTGGACGCAAGCTGTCAGCCGTGGAACACACGCTCAACGAAACACTCCAGCACCCGGTGGCCGACAACGCCAAGGGTGTGCTGGACGTCATCAACCGGGCCGGCGCGGAAGCCTTCAAGATCGCCGTGGGGGCCATCCCCATGCTGGTGCTGTCGCTCACCGTAGTGCTGGCCCTGCGCCGTGTCGGCGTCCTCGATGCCCTGACCACGCTCCTGTCGCCGCTCCTGCTGGCCATCGGCGCCGATCCCGCCCTGATCCTCCCGACCCTGACCAAGTACCTGGCCGGCGGTACAGCGATGATGGGCATCATGGACGAGATGATCCGGGCCGGCACAGCCAATGCCGCCACCCTCAATGGCGTCAGCGCCGGCCTGTTGATCCACCCCCTGGACATTCCCGGCGTGGCGGTGCTCATCTCGGCCGGGCGCCGTGTCGCCGACGTCTGGAAGCCCGCCACCCTTGGCGCCTGCGCAGGCATCGCGGTGCGCATGCTGGGACATGCGGTGGCCGGCTGAAGCGCCCTGCCGGGCAAGCGGGTGGCCCATGCAAGGGAAGCCGGCATTTCGTCGCAGTGGTGCGGCATTTCATTAGGCGAAATGCCCTTCCCTGCGCTACCATCGAAGCTCCTGATCGAAGGCAGATACACCGTTGTCCACGCAAGAACCCGCAAAAAATCCGATTCAGGTCATCGAACGCATGATGACGCTGCTGGACGTCCTCGCCCGGCATGCGGACCCCGTTCCCCTCAAGCAACTCGCCGCCGAAACCGGTTTGCACCCCTCCACCGCCCACCGGATCCTCGGCGCCATGACAAGCAGCGGCTTTGTTGAGCGCAACGACTCCGGAGTCTATCGCCTCGGCATCCGCCTGCTTGAACTGGGCAGCCTGGTCAAATCCCGGATCTCCCTGCGCGATACCGCGATGCCGGCCATGCTCAAGCTGCATGCCACCACCGGCGAGAGCGTCAATCTCGGCATCCGGGCCGGCGATGAGATCGTCTACGTGGAGCGCACCTCCAGCGGACGCTCCTCAGTGCGGGTGGTGCACATCGTCGGCGCCCGCGCGCCCTTGCACACCACTGCCACCGGCAAGCTGTTCCTGGTTGAAGATGGCGCCCAGAAGGTCCGCGACTACGCCCGCCGCACCGGCCTGCCCGGCACCACAAGCACCTCCATCACCACCCTCCAGGCCCTCGAGAAAGAACTCGACAAGGTGCGCCGCCACGGCGTGGCCTACGACCTGGACGAGGTGGAAAACGGCGTGCGCTGCATCGCCGCCGGCATTCGCGACGACAGCGGAGAACTGATAGCCGGCCTCTCCCTATCGACCCCCGCAGAGCGCTTCGACCCCGACTGGGCGCCGCTCATCCACCAGACTGCCGACGAGATCTCCCGCGACCTGGGCTATATCCCCCCGCGCTAGGGTCGCGCAGCAGACAAGCAAACGACAAGGGCGCCCGTAGGCGCCCTTTTGCATTCAAGACCGGTCCGCTCAGGTCGCCGGCCCACGGCCGTGCAGGGCCAGCTTCTGTTGAACCGCTGCGCTCTCGAGCCAGCGCTTGACCCGCTGGGCATCCGCCACCCGGGTGAAGCGCCCGAAAGAGTCCAGCAGCACGATGATCATCGGCTTGTTGAGCAACCAGGCCTGCATCACCAGGCACTTGCCCGACTCGTTGATGAAGCCGGTCTTGGACACGCCGATCTGCCAGTCGGGGCTACTCACCAATGCATTGGTGTTGTTGAACTGACGAGGCCGGCCGTTGAGGTGCACGACGTAGTTCGCCGTGGTGGAAAACTCGCGAATCAAGGGATAGCGGGACGCCGCGGAGACCATCTTGACCAGGTCGCGGGCGCTGGACACGTTGGCGGAATTGAGACCGGTCGCGTCGGAGAAGCGGGTGTCCCGCAGGCCCAGGGACACCGCCTTGCGATTCATCGCCGCCACGAAGGCCTGGTAGCCGCCCGGGTAGTTGCGGGCCAACGCCGACGAGGCGCGGTTCTCGGAGCTCATCAGCGCCAGGCGGAGCATGTCCTCACGGGCCAGTTCGGTCCCCACCGGCACATGGGAGCTGCTGTTGCGCAGGGTGTCCACGTCATCGCTGGTGACCGTGATGGTGTCGGTCAGGCTGAGACGGGCATCCAGCACCACCATGGCCGTCATCAGCTTGGTGATGGAAGCGATGGGCAGCACGGCATCGGAGTTCTTTTCGAGGATCACATTGCCGGTAGCCTGATCGGCGATCATGAAGGCCGCGGAATGCAGCAGCGGATTGCCATCTCCATCCACATCCGCGGCGGCACGGTGAGGCGTCTGCACTTCCCGGTAGTTCAGCTTGCGCCCCTTTGCCTCCCCGCGCACCAGGCTTACCTCCTTGCGTCCACGGGCCTGCTGTTTGCCCGCCGTGGTTTCACGGCCGGCGGAGGCTTTGGTGGCTTTGGTGGCCCGAGCCGGTTTCTCGGACTTCACGCGCTTGGAGGCCTGCTCCTTCTTTGACTCGGCCTTGTGCGACGCGGCACTCGCAACGCCGGGAATGGCGCTGGCAAATGCAAACAGGCTCAAGATGGCAATGACGGTTCGGCGGATTTTCATGGTTCTTCAAACTGGATCGTGAGCCGGAAGCCTCAGGGCTTCCAGATTGACAAATTCATCGGGGGGCCATATTCCGCGAGGCGGCGCGCCAGGCTGCCAGGCACTTGCGGGTTGGGCCCCGGTCCGTTCGGGGAGGCTGCTTTGTGTATCGGCAGACTTCTATTCAAAATAAAGGCTTATTTTAAATATTTGAAGTTTTTTGTGAATGATTTTTTGCTGCAGCGCAGCCTGATGGATCCTCATGCGGCCGGCCGGGCCGGCTCAACCCGCAGAAAGCGGGCCAATTCATCCCGACGGGCCATCGCATCCCTGTAACCCAGCTCCATCAGAGCACGGGTATAACCCCGCTCGAACAAGAGGTAGGACAGCAGCACCGACCCGTTCTTGCGCGTCGCCCCGACCCCTCTCAGTACCAGGCGGAGCGCCCGCGGCAGCGCAGCACGATGCCGGGCGGCAAGATAATCCAGTCTCTGGGACGGCGCAATCACCAGCGTCTCGATGGCGCGCAGACCGATGCCGCTCGCCCGCCGCTGTTCGGGGCTCAGGGCTCCCACGGTGGCGTTGATCCGCTCCATCCTCTCGAGATCCATGGCCAGACCATCCAGAAAGATGCTGGACATTGCGTGGCCCGCCACCTGGGCGGGCGAGGGATAGGCATCGGTGCGCTGCCGGGCCTCCTCCGAACGCCGCCCGCCGGCGATGACCAGGATCCGCTCGGCCCCTAGGTGGATGGCCGGACTGATCGGCGCCAGCTGGCGCATGGAGCCGTCGCCAAAATACTCGCGGTTGATGCGCACGGCGGGGAAGACGAAGGGAATGGCACTGGACGCCAGCAGATGCTCGACCTGCAGTTCGGCGCGCAGACCGACACGCTGGGCCCGCCGCCAGGGCTGGAGCTCTTCCGCCCCCTGAAAGAAAGCCAGACTCTCGCCCGATGTGTACCCAGACGCGGTGACCGACACGGCATGCAGGCTGCCCGCCGAGATGGAGCGGCCGATGGCGCTGAAATCCAGCTGCTCCTCGAGCAACAGGCGCAGCGGCGCATTGTCGAGCAAGGAACGGGGGGATTGATGGATCAGCCAGCCCAGCAGCAGGGCCGAGCCCCAGCGCAACACCGACTGCATGATGGCGGGTGTATCCGCCCTGTAGACATGATCGACACGGAAGTTGCGCCAGATGTAAGCGAGCTTGCGCACCGCCTGGTCGAAGTTGGCGGAGAACACGGCCAGCGCGACCGCATTGACCGCTCCGGCCGAGGTCCCGCAGATAATGGGAAAGGGGTTTTCCGGGCGCCGCCCCCATACCTCGCGGACGGCAACCATCACACCAACCTGGTAGGCGGCACGCGCCCCTCCCCCGGTCAGAACAAGCGCAGCCCTCCCCTCGCCCATGCAGCCTCTCCGTGATCAATCTCACGGAGTTTAACGGCTGCCGGGCCGGGAAGCGCAGACTTACATCAACGGCCGGCCTCAACCACCGTCAGGGCCGTCATGTTGATGATCCGCCGCACGGTGGCGGTGGGGGTGAGGATGTGCACCGGCTTGGCCGAACCGAGCAGGATCGGGCCGATGGTCATGCCTTCGCCGGCAGCGGTCTTGAGCAGGTTGAAGGCGATGTTGGCCGCGTCCAGGGTCGGGAAGATCAGCAGGTTGGCGTCCTCGCGCATCTTGGCGTTGGGGAAGATCTGCTTGCGGATGTCGGCATCGAGCGCCGCATCGCCGTGCATTTCGCCCTCCACGTCCAGGTCCGGATGCTCGGAGTGCAGCATCACCAGGGCCTTGCGCATCTTCTCGGCGGTCGGCGAGTTGTCAGTGCCGAAGCTCGAATGGGACAGCAACGCGATCCGCGGCTGGATGCCGAAGCGGCGCACCTCATCGGCGGCCAGCCGGGTCATCTCGACCACCTGCTCAGGCGTCGGGTCGTAATTGACGTAGGTGTCACACAGGAACAGGGTGCGCTCGGGCAGCGACAACACGTTCATGGTGTAGAAGTTGCGCACGCTCTTCTGGCGTCCCAGCACCGTCTCGATAAAGCGCAGGTGCAGGCCGTGCATGCCGTAGGTGCCGCAGATCATGCCGTCACCGTAGCCGAACTTGAGCAGCAGCGAACCCAGCAGGGTCGCGCGGCGGCGCACCTCGCGGCGGGCATATTCCACCGACACGCCCTTGCGTTCCATCAGGGAGTGATAGTGGGACCACAGCTGCTCGTAACGCGGATCAGAATCGGGATTGACCATCTCGAAGTCCAGCTCCGGCCGCAGGCGCAGGCCGAAACGCTCGATGTTGGCCAGCATGACCTCGGGGCGGCCGATCAGGATCGGCCGGCACAGACCTTCGTCCACCACCGTCTGCACCGCGCGCAGCACGCGCTCCGCTTCACCTTCCGAGAAGATGATGCGCTTGGGCGCGCGCTTGGCGGCCTGGAAGACCGGCTTCATGACCAGGCCGGACTGCCACACGAAGTTGTTGAGCTGCTGGCGGTAAGCCTCGAAATCGGTGATCGGCCGCGTCGCCACGCCAGACTCCATGGCCGCCCGGGCCACTTCCGGAGCGATCTTGACGATCAGGCGCGGATCGAAGGGCTTGGGAATGATGTATTCGGGGCCAAAGCCGGACAGTCGCTCGCCGTAGGCTGCGGCAACGATGTCGGACGCCTCGGCGCGGGCCAGTTCGGCGATGGCCTTCACCGCGGCCAGCTTCATCTGGTCGGTGATGGTGGTGGCCCCCACGTCAAGCGCACCGCGGAAGATGAAGGGGAAACACAGCACGTTGTTCACCTGGTTCGGGTAGTCCGAACGCCCGGTGGCCATCAGCGCATCATCGCGCACCTTCTTGACTTCTTCCGGCAGGATTTCCGGGGTCGGGTTGGCCAGGGCCATGATCAACGGCCGGGGCGCCATCTTCGCCACCATCTCGCCCTTCAGCACGCCACCCGCCGAGAGGCCGAGGAAAACGTCGGCGCCCTCGATGATCTCGCCCAGCTTGCGGGCATCGGTTTTCTTGGCGTAGCGGGCCTTGATCGGATCCATCAGCACGGTGCGGCCTTCGTAGACCACGCCCTCGAGGTCCGTCACCCAGATGTTCTCGACCGGCACGCCCAGCATCACCAGCAGATCCAGGCAGGCCAGCGCTGCGGCGCCGGCACCCGAGGTGACCAGCTTGACCTTGGACAGATCCTTGCCCAGCAGATGCAGGCCATTGAGGATGGCCGCGCCGACCACGATGGCGGTGCCGTGCTGGTCGTCGTGGAAGACCGGGATCTTCATCCGCTCGCGCAGCTTGCTCTCGATGTAGAAGCACTCCGGCGCCTTGATGTCCTCAAGGTTGATGCCGCCGAAGGTCGGCTCGAGAGCGGCGATCATGTCGATCAGCTTGTCCGCGTCGGGCTCGTCGACTTCAAGGTCGAAGACGTCGATGCCGGCGAACTTCTTGAAAAGCACGGCCTTGCCTTCCATGACGGGCTTGGCCGCCAGCGGGCCGATGTTGCCCAGGCCGAGCACCGCCGTACCATTGGTGATCACACCGATCAGGTTGCTGCGGGAGGTCAGGTTGGCGGCCTCGCCCGGGTCCTCGACGATCGCGTCGCAGGCGGCCGCCACGCCGGGCGAGTAGGCCAGCGAAAGATCCTGCTGGTTGGTCAGCGCCTTGGTCGGCGTGACAGCAATCTTGCCCGGCTTGGGCAGACGGTGGTATTCAAGTGCGGCCTGGCGGATCTGTTCATCCATGAGTGCGTCCCTCTCCGTTTTAAGCGTTGGTGTCCGAGCATGATCGGACCAAACGCGGGTTACCACAATTCGTGACTTCCACAGCATGCAGCAGCGACGCCGGGATGACGGAGAAGTCCGAGCCGTGGCATAATTACAGGCTAGCTCCTTCGGGGTTTGCCCCGATTGACGCCCAATAATACGCGCCGCGCCCTGGAGGCCCAAAGACGCGATTGCCCAGCCGGCAGGACTCCCGAAGCCGGCAACATGAAACAACGCATCCGTAACGTCCTGGAGAATCGTCAGATGTCTCAAAGCATTGCCGACGCCGCCATCGCAGCCGCGCCCGAATACGTCAAGAATCAGAAGCTGAAGCAGTGGGTCGCCGAGATCGCCGCCCTCGCCGAGCCCGACCGTGTGGTCTGGTGCGACGGAACCCAGGAGGAATACGACCGCCTGTGCGCCGAAATGGTCGAAGCCGGCATGCTGATCAAGCTGAACCCGGAAAAGCGCAAGAACTCCTACCTCGCCTGTTCCGACCCCTCCGATGTGGCGCGCGTCGAAGACCGCACCTACATCTGCTCGGCCAACAAGGACGACGCCGGCCCCACCAACAACTGGGAAGACCCGGCCAAGATGCGCAAGACCCTGAACGAACTGTTCAAGGGCTGCATGCACGGCCGCACGATGTACGTGATCCCGTTCTCCATGGGCCCCCTCGGCTCCCCCATCGCCCACATCGGCGTGGAGATCTCCGACAGCCCCTACGTGGTCACCAACATGCGCACCATGACCCGCATGGGCAAGGCCGTGTATGACGTGCTGGGCACCGACGGCGAGTTCGTGCCCTGCGTGCACACCGTGGGCGCCCCCCTCGGCCATGGCGAGAAGGACTCCGCCTGGCCCTGCAACCCGACCACCAAGTACATCGTTCACTACCCCGAGACCCGCGAGATCTGGTCCTACGGCTCCGGCTACGGCGGCAACGCCCTGCTCGGCAAGAAATGCTTCGCCCTGCGCATCGCCTCCAACATGGCCCGCGACGAAGGCTGGCTGGCCGAACACATGCTGATCCTCGGCGTGGAAAGCCCCACCGGCGAAAAGACCTACGTCGCCGCCGCCTTCCCGTCCGCCTGCGGCAAGACCAACTTCGCCATGCTGATCCCGCCCAAGTCCTTCGACGGCTGGAAGATCTCCACCGTCGGTGACGACATCGCCTGGATCAAGCCCCGCAAGGACGCCGACGGCACCACCCGCTTCTACGCGATCAACCCGGAAGCCGGCTTCTTCGGCGTGGCTCCCGGCACCTCCGAGAAGACCAACTACAACGCCCTGGCCACCCTCAAGGAAAACATCATCTTCACCAACGTCGCCCTGACCGACGACGGTGACGTGTGGTGGGAAGGCATGACCAAGGAAGCCCCGGCGCACCTGATCGACTGGCAAGGCAAGGACTGGACCCCGGAGCTCGCCAAGGAGACCGGCCGCAAGGCTGCTCACCCGAACTCCCGCTTCACCGCCCCGGCCAGCCAGTGCCCGTCCATCGACCCGAATTGGGAAGACCCGGCCGGCGTGCCCATCTCCGCCTTCATCTTCGGCGGCCGCCGCGCCACCACCGTGCCGCTGGTGTACCAGGCCTTCAACTGGAACTTCGGTGTGTACATGGCCGCCACCCTCGGCTCCGAGACCACCGCTGCGGCCTTCGGCGCCCAGGGCGTGGTGCGTCGCGACCCGTTCGCCATGCTGCCCTTCTGCGGCTACCACATGGGTGACTACTTCAACCACTGGCTGAAGATGGGTCACACCGTCGACCAGGCCCCGGGCATCTTCTGCGTCAACTGGTTCCGCATGAACGAGAAGGGCGAATTCATGTGGCCCGGCTTCGGCGAGAACATGCGCGTCCTGAAGTGGGTTGTGGACCGCGTCCGCGGCCGCGTCCACGCCACCGAGAACGCCCTCGGCTGGATGCCCCAGTACGAGGACATCGACTGGACCGGCTCCGACGTCACCAAGGAAGAGTTCGACATGCTCATCAAGATCGACGCCGAAGCCTGGAAGACCGAGCTGGCCGGCCACAAGGAGTGGTTCGACAAGCTGCAGGACCGCCTGCCCAAGCAGTTCATGCTCAAGCGCGAACTGTTCGAGCTGTCCCTGTCGGTGTAAGGTCGCTGCAGCCGACGGCTGCTCCACGCCCCACCAGGAAAGCGCCGAGCAATCGGCGCTTTCTGCATTTTGAACGGACCTGATGGACCTATCACCGATGACCCGCATCGCCCGCCGCATGGCCGACATCCAGCCCTTCCACGTGATGGAGATCCTCAAGCGCGCCCACCAGCTGTCCGCAGCGGGGCGCGACATCATCCACCTGGAAGTGGGCGAGCCTGACTTCCCGACGCCGCAGCCCATGGTGGACGCCGCCCGGCGCTTCCTCGAAGGCGGCCACGTCCATTACACCCCCGCCCTGGGGCTCACCGACCTGCGCGAAGCCATCTCCCGCTTCTACCACGACCGCTTCGGCACCGACATTGCCCCGGAGCGCATCATCGTCACCCCGGGCGCTTCCGGCGGCCTCATGCTGGCCCTCGGCGTACTCACCGACCCCGGCGACGAATGGCTGCTACCCGACCCCGGCTACCCCTCCAACCGCCACCTGGTGCGCAGCTTTGAAGGCCGCCCGGTAGCCCTGCCGGTGGATGCCACCACCCGCTTCCAGCCCACGCCCGCCCACCTGGCGCAGGCCTGGACACCCCGCACCCGCGGCCTGATGGTCGCCTCCCCCGCCAACCCCACCGGCACCCTGCTCGAACTCGACGAGATCGAAGCCCTGCAACAGGCCGTGAGCGCCCGTGGCGGGGTGCTGATCGTGGACGAGATCTACCAGGGCCTGTGCTACGGCGTGGAAGCCCGCACCGCCCTCAGCCGCCTGGACGACGTCTTCGTGGTGAACAGCTTCAGCAAGTACTTCGGCATGACCGGCTGGCGCCTGGGCTGGATGGTCGTCCCCGAGGCCTATGTGCGCGACATCGAAAAGCTCGCCCAGCACTTCTTCATCTCCCCCTCCACCCCGGCACAGCATGCCGCCCTGGCCGCCTTCGAGCCTGCCACCCTGGAGATCCTCGAAACCCGCCGCCACGCCTTCGCCGAGCGCCGCAACGCCCTGCTGCCCGCCCTGCGCGAGATCGGCTTCCGCTTCGCCACCGAACCCCAGGGCGCCTTCTACCTGTACGCCGACGTCAGCGACCTGGCCGACAGCAGCGAAACCCTCGCCCAACGCCTCATCGAAGAAGCCGGCGTCGCCACCACCCCCGGCCTCGACTTCGGCAACAACGCTCCCGAGAAACACCTGCGCATCGCTTACACCACCGACGAGGGGCGGCTGGTGGAGGCGGCGGAACGGATCGCCCGAGTCCTGAAGCACCTGTAGAAGCACGCATAAAAAAACCCGCACTGCTCTCGCAGGCGGGTTTCTTTCTTCCCTCGGCAGGTCGCGCGTGTCAGGCGCCGACGAACCGGCCTCCACTCCTGGCAGCCTGGGCCAGCGCAGCCTTCACGGCCATCACCTTGCTGGCATAGGGCGCAGCCGGGTCGCTCGACCCGTTGTACTGCTGCAAGGCGCGCTCGATCGAGCCCGTGCTCTGGATGTACTCCTTGAGCACCAAGGCTCCCACGCGGATGTTGGTCTCCGGATCGAACATGGCGCTGCGGTCCGACTTGACGTCCACCTTGTCCGGGTGCCACTTGGGGATGACCTGCATCAGGCCTTGCGCACCCATGGGGCTTTCCGCAAAGGGATTGAAGCGGGACTCGATCGCCATCACCGCCACCAGCAAAAGGGGATCCACCCCCACACTGCGGCCGGTCTGCTGGGCCGAGGCGATCAGCGGCTCGACAGCCACTGCAGACACCTGGTAACGCTTGGCGATGTACATCTTGACGCGCTGCAGATCCGGGCTCAGCTTGGCAGACGCAGGGGCAGCCTCCACCACCTGCATCAGATCCGGATCGATTTCGTCGACCGCCGCCACTGCGGCAGCATCACCGGTAAAACTGCCCAGCGACAGGCCTTGCACGCCGTGATTGGCAATACGGGAAGCCACGAACAAAGTAACAATGAGACCCGCGACCAGCAAACCGCCGTGGGCGAAGTGAAGCATGAATGAAGCCGCGTGACGTGCGTACTTCGCGATACGAGTTGCGAACATGGGCTCTCCTTTCTGTGGCCACGGCCCTCGAACGCGAACGAACACTCTCCTCGAAAAAGGAGGCTGGAGCACTCGTCTATTTCACCCGAAGGCCCTCAAAACGCGAGGGCCGGGTTCCACTCATCGGCCTGAAAAACGGCCGAAGGCATTCGAAAACCAGGTCGCCAGGGGTTGATCCAAACACGCTGACGCAACCAGACAGCGTGCCAAAAATGCATCGAAACCAGACCTTGATTCGGTCAGTAGCCGGAAGGGAAGAGGCCCGGCCATGCGACGGCTTCGATACGGGAATGTAACAAAGTTTCTGCGTGCTGCATTGCACACGGAACGCATTGTATTGATTCGATTCAATTTTGTCAAACCTGGGGGACGACAACCCGACAGGAGCACTTGCCAACGGCATTCCCACAACACCTCAAAGCCTGTCGACACCCATTGATTCCAATGGCATGAAACCAACGTTTGCGCGGGGTTCACAACCCACGCAGCAGGCAGTGGCGCATCGCCAGGCGGGCTTGCCGGACGCCTGCCTTCGACGTTGTGTCACGGCGCCAGATGACACTACATGCGCTTACCATTTCAGCGCACAGCCCCACATCGTCGCCCGCCGGGATGGACAAGCCATGAAGAGATGCCCTACTTTCCCGATCCCGGACCTTTGCACGCCCCCACTCCATGTCGATGACACACCTCCTCCCCTTCTGGCGCACGCTCCTCCGGAACCCGAGACAGATTGGCGCCATCGCGCCTGCCGGACGCAGCCTCGGCACAGCCATCACAAAGGCGCTACTGGCCAAAGGCCCTCCTGGCGTGGTCATCGAGCTTGGAGCAGGGACCGGAGCCATCACACAGGCACTGCTGACGGTCAGGGAACAGTTGCACTACCTCGTAGCGCTCGAGAAATCCCCGGAACTGGCACGCAGCCTTCTGAGGCGCTTCCCGGAGCTGCCAGTATTGACGCTATGCGCAAGCAAGCTCGAGGAACTCACCTTGCCGCAGCACAAGCGGCTCACCCTGGTCTCATCACTACCGTTCGCTTCCTTGCCTGCACAGGACTGCCAGCGTCTTTGTGACAGCATCAAGCGCATCAGCCATCGCTATCGTGAGTTTCAGCTGATCCAGTACAGCTACTTCGGCAAGACCCCGTTTGCAAGCCCATCCAGGAACCTGGTCTGGACCAAAGGGCCCACCATCCTCTGCAACCTCCCCCCCGCGACCGTGTGGACGCTGGAGAAAAGGCCTTCGGATCAAGGCTTCAGCTCAGAACAGCTGACCGGCCCCGTACGCTGCCCACGATCGAGCGCCCCCCAGGTCTGAGGATGCGGACTCGGCTCCAGCCCTCCCGGACGCCCCGACAGCGCAAGCCAGGCACGAGCGGCATCCTGATGGGCAATCAACCCCCTCTCACGCCCAAAGCGATCGAGAAGATGCTGGCGCCCGGAGTCGCGAAACGCCTTGTTCCACAACACCAGGACAGGCACCACTGAATCGCCCAGAGCGCTGGTCGGCCCCGCATGAAACCGTTTTCCGGTTCCATCGGAAGGCAGGTGCTCACCATGGTCACTGGTAAAAACAAGAAACGCTGGAACGCTTAGCCGGTCGAGTTCCTGGGCCGCCTGCAGGAGCACCTTCGCCCCGTACTCCGCCGCTCTTTGATAGCGCAGCTCACTCAGGGCGTCACTCTCCAGGCCCTTGGGTTCGCCAGGAAACAAGGCAGCCGGATAGCGCTGCTCATAGAAGAAGTGCTGACCGTACAAGTGAATCAGCACGGCCTTCGAAGGCGCATCAGTCCGCTTGAGAAAGTCGCCCATCGCCTCGATGGCCACCTCGTCAAAGGTATTGACGTCCATCGACGAGATCTTCTGGGTGAAGTCATGACCCGCTTCCGGAACGACCCAGATCTCGTGATTGTTGAGGTAGGCGGTTCGCGCGCCGGCAGCCTTGGCTATGGCAAGCAGGGTCGGCCCCCTTGCAGCCCCTGCCTCGTCTGCCACATCCACTGCCGTCACCAGCCTGGGATAGGAGACAAAGGTCCCGTTACCTCCCGCGCAGGCATCCGGCAACCTCAAGCCCAGACCCTCATCAAGACGCTGGGCCAGGCGCTCCGACCAGGGGCCGCGGCCTGGCTTCATGAGGGCATCGGCACGCAGGGACTCGCCAACGATGAACACCCCCACGCCGGGGAAGAAATCGAAGGTCTTGACCGCCTGCCCTGCAGAACGGGTGGCAATCGACTCCGCCCTCCCCCCCATGGCCGACTGATTGAGCAGGACACGGCCTGCCTCCTTCAGCATCTCCAGGTGAGAGAGCCACACCACGCCAACCCGGGCCTCGCTTCCTGCGAGCTTCGCGTACTCCCGAAAGCCCCCCACATCAAGCACGGCCGCCGACCCCGGCACCAGTGCCAGCAGGAAGATCATGCTTACGCCACGCTGTTGCACGACCGGCCCCGCCCGCCATAAGGCCCAGCCCATGGCCATGACGGCAAGCGCGACAGCACTGGCAACGATCCGGAAGTCGTGATTCATCATGACCACCCTGGAAGCGGTCATGACCTCCCGATAGGCCCCGTTGGTCACCGACCCCAGGCTTGCCGTGGAGGGCCCCATGCCGGTGACCGCCACGGCCGCCAGCCAGCCCAAGGTCAGCGGCAACATCAGGATCTGGAGGTAGCCTCCCCACTTCAGCCAGCGCCCCGGCGCAGCGGCCGCCAGCAGTGCGCACAACCCGGCCCACCCGGCCGCTTGCCACGGGCGGGCGAGACGGGCATCCACCAGCAGCCAGATCAGCATGGGGACGAGCGCGGCGACAAAGACGAGGGCCCGCAGCCGCCACTGCGACCAAGCGGACTGCCCGCGCACCAGGGTGGATTCGAATACCCTCATGAAGGAAAACCTCTGAACAGCCCGTGCCTATTCCGGGCGTTCGCCCAGGGGAAACGGCCAGGCCATGCGCTGCGGCTCGTCCTCGGGCACTTCCGCCTCGGGCTCGATCAGGCCGGCCAGCCGGGCGCCGTGACGGGCTTCAAGAATGCGCTTCAGCCGCCCCCAGGCAAACATCGGCCCGGGGTCCGTCTTGCGCCCTGGAGCGATGTCCGAGTGCCCGGTGATGCCTTCGATGGGGAAGCGCTCGCACAGGTCGGCGAGCAGCGCAGCCAGCACCTCGTACTGCACCGGCTCGAAGGGCAAGGTATCGCAGCCTTCGAGCTCGATACCGATAGAGAAGTCGTTGCAGCGCTCATGGCCCCGCCAGGATGAGACGCCGGCATGCCAGGCCCTCAACTCGGGCGCAACAAAGCAGATCGTCTCACCCGTGCGACGGATGAAGAAGTGCGCGGAAACACGGAGATGAGCGATCGTTGCGAAATAGGGGTGCTCGTTGGGGTTAAGCGTATTGGTGAACAACTGCTCAACGCCTGCCCCGCCCAAGCGGTTTGGAGGGAGGCTGATGGCATGGATGACAACTAGGGAGCATGGCTCTCCAGCTGGACGCGGATCACAATTTGGAGAGGAATGAGATCGAACAACCGTCATTTGGCGCAATGCTTCGAGCAAATACACATCAAACCACTACAAGTTCAAATAAAAAAAGCCCGGTGCATGACACCGGGCTTTCGAATCTTCAGAACTCTAACCAGAGATCAGCACAGACCCTTGGTCTTGCAGGTACCGGTGCTGATATCCCAAGTAATACCAGAAGCTGCGATGGTAGGCTCCATGATGAAGGTGGCACTATCGACATCCGCAGTCCCCGTTGCAGTAATCTTTCCGTCCGCAACTGCAACGCTGGCGAGCTTGCCATAAGCAGTCGGTGCAGCTGCAATGCCCTTGGCACCGTTGGTACAACCAGTCGCGTTAGCTCCCAGATTTTCGGTCTGAATACAGATCTCAACCTGAGACTTGAAGCCCTCCGCCGCATTGACCACTTCAGTGAACTTCGCCTTCTTCGTGTAAGTCTGGTACTGCGGCACAGCGATCGCGGCCAGGATGCCGATGATGGCGACGACGATCATCAGTTCGATCAGGGTAAAACCGCCTTGCTTTTTCATGATGAGCACCTCCAGTGAGTTTGACTTGAATTTCGAGCGGGTTCTGAACCCGGACGAGGATACATAGGCAACCGGCGTGCCTGAATTCCGGATAAAAAATAAAATCATTTATAATCAAACAGATAAAACAAAAAACAAAAAATCTTTGCGCTTGACGAGTCCCCTCCCGCCGCCACGATGTGACGCTTTTCGTCACCCCTACTGCCCTAATGCGTCAGTCATTCCCCTCACCCACCGGACACAGGGGCACCCCGGTGAGATCGCGCCCTCAGCTCACCAATCTGGCGCACGGAGGTGCGCACAAATTGCACCATTTAAGTGCATTTTCATGAGAAATGCCTTAACAAGGTGCGTCTCGGAGCGCAGTCATGCACCAAAATCGCTGATTCAAAAGGATTTTCATGTCAGCGCCACCTGGCACAGCACCTGCTTGGTGCCTCCGATCTTTTCTGGAGCCCAAAATGGAGCAATCGAGTCACGCCAGTAACGTAGTGTTTGTGCTGCTGGGCGCCATCATGGTGCTTGCGATGCACGCAGGTTTCGCCTTCCTCGAGCTGGGTACGGTGCGCAAGAAGAACCAGGTGAATGCCCTGGTCAAGATCCTCACGGATTTCTGCGTGTCGGCCATTGCCTACTTCTTCATCGGCTACACCGTGGCCTACGGCGCCCACTTCTTCTCGGGTGCGGAGGTGCTGTCCCAGAAGAGCGGCTACGAGATGGTCAAGTTCTTCTTCCTGCTGACCTTTGCCGCAGCGATTCCGGCCATCATCTCGGGGGGCATTGCCGAGCGGGCCAAGTTCCACCCCCAGAGCGTGGCCACCTTCCTGCTGGTGGGCTTTGTCTATCCCTTCTTCGAGGGCATCGCCTGGAACGACAACTTCGGCATCCAGCCCATGCTGGAAGCGGCCTTCGGGGCCAAGTTCCATGACTTCGCAGGGTCGGTGGTGGTGCATTCGGTGGGCGGCTGGATCGCGCTGCCGGCGGTGCTGCTGCTGGGCGCCCGGCGCGGCCGCTACACCAAGGACGGCACCGTGTCGGCCCACCCGCCGTCGAACATTCCTTTCCTGGCCCTCGGCGCGTGGATCCTCACGGTGGGCTGGTTCGGCTTCAACGTGATGTCGGCCCAGACCCTCGACAAGGTCAGCGGTCTGGTCGCACTCAATTCCCTGATGGCCATGGTGGGCGGCACCCTGGCGGCCATGGTGATGGGCAAGAACGACCCAGGCTTCATTCACAACGGCCCGCTGGCCGGCCTGGTGGCGGTGTGCGCCGGCTCTGACCTGATGCACCCCATCGGTGCGCTGCTCACCGGGTTGATTGCCGGCGGCCTGTTCGTGCAGTTGTTCACCGTCACCCAGAACCGCTGGAAGATCGACGACGTGCTCGGCGTGTGGCCGCTGCACGGCCTGTGCGGCGCCTGGGGCGGGATCGCGGCCGGCATCTTCGGCACCCAGGCCCTGGGCGGGATGGGCGGCGTGAGCCTGGCATCCCAACTCATCGGCACGCTGGGCGGCGCTCTGGTTGGCCTGGCCGGCGGCTTTGTGGTCTATGGCCTGCTCAAGAACACCATGGGCATCCGCCTGGATGCGGAAGAGGAATACGACGGGGCCGACCTGACGATCCACCGCATCACGGCAACCCCGGATCGGGAGACTCACTGGTAAGGAGCACGCCTCCGGGAGCGGGGTGAAGCAAGCCCGAAAAACTGCGGCCCATCATCCACGATGGGCCGTTTTCTTATCAGCCGCGGCGCCTTCGCGCCCTCTAGCCCAGGCAGCGGCCCAGGGCTGCATAAAGGGCTGCCGGGTCCACCGGCTTGGGCACGAAGCCATCCATACCTGCGTCGCTGCAGCGCTGCCGGTCCTCGCTGAAGGCGTTGGCGGTCATGGCGATGATCGGCAGGAGCTTGCCACCCGGGAGCTGCCGTATCGCGCGGGTGGCCTCGAGGCCGTCCATCCGGGGCATCTGCACATCCATCAGGATCGCCAGGTACGGCCCCCCTGCTGCCTCCCGAATGCGCTCCAGTGCCTCCAGGCCATCCTGCGCCACGTCAACCTGCAGGCCGGCTGCGCTCAGGTAGTCCTCGGCAACCAGGCGATTGACCGGATCATCCTCAACAAGAAGCACGCGCCCGCCACTGAATGAACGCCGCAAGCGCTCGCTCCCGTCCTCCTCCACAGGAGGCTCCGCCTCGGGCACCTCGCCCGCCTTGCGCAGGCGGGCTGAAAACCAGAAGCAACTCCCCTGTTCCGGCGCCCGCGCACCGCCCGCCTCGCCGCCCATCAACTCGGCGAGACGCCGCGTGATGGCCAGCCCCAGACCCGTTCCGCCAAAGCGCCGGGAGGTGGAGGCGTCCGCCTGATGAAAGGGCTGAAAAAGACTGGCCAGCACGTCGGGAGCAACCCCGATCCCGGTGTCCTGAACCTCGAAGCGCAACAGGACGCCCTCCTCGTCCTCCTCCTGAAGCCTTACCCTCACTGCCACCCATCCGCTGTCGGTGAACTTCACGGCATTGTTGACGAGGTTGAGCAAGGCCTGACGCAAGCGGGTGGCATCCCCCAGCAAGGCGCCGAGTGGCGGCACCGGCTCGCAGTACAGGTCTATCCCCTTGCTCCGCGCCTCCTCCCCCGAAAGGCTGAGCATGTCGGCCAGGATCGCGCCGGGATCGACCCTTTGCTCGCTCAGCACCAGGCGTCCGGCTTCGATCTTGGACAGGTCGAGGATGTCATTGATCACGCTGAGCAGGTGTTGACCGGCCAACTCGATCTTCTCCAGCTTGTCGGCCGAATCGGGATCTCCCTCACGCCGGCGCAGGATGCCGGACAAGCCGATGATCGCGTTCATGGGTGTGCGTATCTCATGGCTCATATTGGCCAGAAAGCTGCTTTTCGCGCGATTGGCAGACTCGGCCGCCTCCTTGGCCTGGCGCAGATCTTCGGTCCGCTTGTCCACCAGCCCCTCCAGCTCCCGGTTGAGCCGCTCGGCCTGACGGCGCGCCCGGTTCAGGGACTTGAAGTAGAGCCCGACGGCAATGATCGCCACCACCAGGAAATTGCCGGCCACCGCCAGCAGCATGAACAGGGAGGGCCGCTGGGCCTCGAGGCGATGAATTTCCGGCACGGGCTGGAGCAGGTGCAGCGTAAAGCCCCGCGACGATGGCGCGCTCAGCAGCAGGAAAGGCTCGTCGTGCCGGTCATCCAGGTAGGCGAGACGGGAAAACTCGGGATTGGCGTGACGACCGATGCGTAGTGGCTTGAACTCGGTGCGCAGGTAGGTCGCCTGCCGCTCGGCCTCCGGCATCTGGCCCACGTCACTGTCGGGCAGGCTTCTCTGCTCGATGGCCTTGTCCCGGGCAAGCACGACGATACCGCGGGTATCCGAGATGAAGGCATCCACATGCCGGGTCCATCGCTCGAAGCGGGTGAGTTCGCGCTTGACCGCAACAACACCGATGACCCGGCCCTCATCCCAGACCGGGTAGGAAAAGTACAAGCCCGGCACCTGGGACAGGCGTCCCACCAGGTACTGATGACCCGGCCGCCCTTCAAGCGCATTGCGCACGTAAAGGCGATCCGAGTAATCCCCGCCGACAAAGCTGAGCGCGGCGCCTGCGTTGCTGGCCGCAATGCACTCACCGCGCGTATTCATGACCCAGATGACATCGGCCCTCAACTGCTGGGCCACATCCTGGAAGCGCCGCCCCAGGTGCTGAAGATCGGGCTCCGCCTCCCACAGGCGCTTGCGCGTCTCGCGGGTGGGTGGAGATGCCGAAGCCGTCTGACTGAAGCGCCGCAGGGTGCGCCGAACCACTTCCTCGGCCCCCAGCACCGCAGGAATGCCGGCCAGGGAATCCAGGGTGTCGTCGATGCTCTCGTCCAGGCTGTCCAGCTGCTTGCTGGCCAGCGAGAGCTGCTGCCCGTAAGCCTCCTGGACCACGCGCCCGGTATGGAGTACCGCACCGATCCAGGCGAGCACGGTGACCAGCGCCAGGATCGCCAGTGCCAGCACCACATGCACGCTCAGGACGTGACCGGCGACCCGATTGAACAGCCTACCCATGCGCGCCTCCGCCCCCGCCAAGGGCGAGTCCGTTTTACTGACTCACGATATTACCCAAACTGGGCGATTCGCGCATGCCCGGCAGGGCAGGTCCGGGCTGGCACCCGATGGGCTCAGGCGTGCTCCAGCAGCATCTTCTCGATGAACTCACGGCGCTGCTGGCGCTGGGTTTCGGTGCCCTGAGCCCGCATCAGGGACTCGCTGATCATGTAGCTGTACAGCAGGAAGGCCCGCATGCCGGCCTCCTGGAAGCCAAAACCCAGGGCGACAAAGCACTGCGAGACATAGGACAGACGTTTCGCGTCCACCTCGTCAACCACCTGGCGGGCCATTTCATCCCGCCGCGCCCAGGCACGGATGGCCAGCTCGATGGAGGCTGAACTGACCGCCGACTGCCCGCGGAAAGGCAAGGAAGCGAGCTCCCGCACCAGGGCCTCGGGGTTGGCACCGCTGCCCTCGAAGCGATTGATGATCTGTTCGGTGGCAGCGTCGCGCCAGGACTTGAGCAGCTGCCGGAGCAGATCGTCGCGGTCCTGGAAGTGCCAGTAGAAGCTCCCCCGAGTCACCTTGAGCCCCTTGGCGAGCACGTCTACGCGCACCGCGTCGATGCTCTTGTCCACCAGCACCTCGGTGGCAGCCTTGATCCAGTCGGCAGGCGTGAGTTGAACCTTGCCGGCAGAACCGGAAGCGGGGGTCGGAGGGGAGGCTGATTCGGACATGGGCAGGTGCAATAAAGCGAGCCGGAAGTATATCAGCCACCCGGCGGCCGTGCGCCGCCGCAGCCTGACGAAAATTCACAAAACCACCAAAATCAAACCCGTACAGTACAGTAGTGTATGCAAATCCGGACACCCGCCCCCACTTCCTGTTTCGGAAAACACGTACAACAATCAACTATATGTTTTAAAACAAAAAACAATATTGCTGCACCGCAAAATCAGTTGATCCAGATCAAAAAAGATTGCACTCTCGAGATTTTTATGTACCATACACATACACATCTGTATTGAACAAAGTCAAACAAGGAGGAGACATGAGCGCACACCCCGGCATTGGCAGGAACCTGCTCGCTGCAGAGCACCAAACCAACTATCTGGAAGAAGGCAGCGGCAAGCCGCTGTTCCTGCTGCACGGATCCGGCCCCGGCGTTTCGGCCTGGACCAACTGGGGCAAGGTCATCCCCGACCTCGCCCCCCACTTCCGGGTCGTCGCCCCGGACATCGCCGGCTTCGGCTATACCGAATTCAAGTCCGACAGCAAGTACGACATCAAGCTGTGGGTACGCCACCTCACCGGCATCATGGATGCGCTGGAGATCGAGAAGGCCTCTTTCGTCGGCAACTCCTTCGGCGGCGCCCTCTCCATCGGCCTGGCCTTGTTCGCGCCGCAGCGGGTGGACAAGCTGGTGCTGCTCGGCACCCCCGCCGGCGAATTCGTGCAGACCCCCGGCCTGCGCTCCGCCTGGGAATACGAGCCTTCCCTGGAAAACATGGAAAAGACCATGCGTCTGTTCCCGTTCAACCAGGACATCATCACCGAGGAGATGATCCGCACCCGCTTTGAAGCCAGCGCCCGCCCCGGTGCCCAGGACGCCCTGCGCAAGCTGATCCCCAAGCCCAACAGCGACGGCCCGACCATCGTCAAGGGCTTCCCCGAAGCCTCCGTGGCGAAGATCGAAGCCCCTACCCTCGTCCTGCACGGCCGCGAAGACGGCGTCGTGCCGCCGGAATGCGGCTTCCTGCTGGCCAAGGCGATCCCCCGCGCCGAGCTGCACCTCTTCGGCCAGTGCGGCCACTGGGTCCAGACCGAGCACCGCGCCCGCTTCCTGCAACTGGTGCGCGACTTCTGCGCCTGACCCGGAGATCGCGATGAGCCGCAATGTCCTGGAAAAGCTGATGCACCAGCTGTGCGTCGACCGGAGCGTGAAGCAGCGCTTCAAGGAAGACCCGGCCGGCCTGCTGGCCCGTTACGCCCTCAGCGACGAGGAGCGGACGATGGTCACCGACTTCGACGTGGCCGGCATGCAGAAGCACGGTGTCAATCCGATGCTGACCCTCGGCTTCTGGACCGAGAACGCCCCCAACCGCCACCCCGCTGCCTACATGAAGGCCCTGCGTGGTGCCGCCGCCGCCGAAGGCCAGGTCTTCTCGGCCGGCCTCAAGCAATAAGAACTCAGGAGTTCCTCGTGGGAAAAATCGTAGGCGGCTTTCTCGTGCCGCATGACCCGGTGATGTTCGTCGCACCGGAAGCCCCGGCGGAAGACATCCGCAAGCGCATGTGGGGGGCCTTCGACAGCTGTGCCGAGCGGCTGGCCGCACTCAATGCCAGCAGCGTGGTGATCATCGGCGCCGACCACTATTTCAACTTCGGCACCGGGTGCCTGCCCCAGTACATCATCGGCACCGGCGATGTGGATGGCCCGCTGGACGTGCTGCCCGGCCTCAAGCGGCAGATCATCCCGGCCAGCGAAAAACTGGCCGGCTTCATCGCCGACCATGGCCACGCCAACGGCTTCGACTGGGCCGTGGCACGCGCCTTCACGGTGGACCACGCGGTGGCCATCCCCGACCGCCTGATCGTCGACCCTGTCCGCGCCCGCGGCCAGTCGATCGGCACCATCCCGGTGTATATCGCGGCCGGTGTCGATCCCTTCATCAAGATGAAGCGGGCCATCGAACTGGGCGGCGCGATCAAGGCCGCGGTCGAGGCCATGCCCGACGACGAGCGAGTCGTGGTGATCGGCAGCGGCGGCATCAGCCACTGGGTAGGCACTCCCGAGATGGGCAAGGTCAACGAAGCCTTCGACCAGGAAATCATGGACTACGCCTGTACCGGCAACCTCACCGCCATCCAGGGCCTGTCCGACGACTACATCCTCGAGAACGGCGGCAACGGTGGCATGGAGATCCGTCAGTGGGCCGTCGCCATGGGCGCCATGCCTGGTGCCCGCGGGGAAATCATCGATTACGCCCCGGTCCGCGAATGGGTCACCGGCCTGGGCTTCGTCCAACTGTTTGCCTGAGGAAAGCCCATGTCACAACCGATTCTTCTCTTCAAGAAGGGCGATCTGGAAGCCGGCAAGGTCCGCAAGGTGGACGTGAACGGCTGCGCCCTGGCGGTCTACAACCTGGACGGCACCTTCTATGCCACCCAGGACGGCTGTAGTCATGCCACCGCCTCCCTGTCCGAAGGCGAGATCGTCGACGACGAATGCATCGCCTGCCCGGTACACGACGGCACCTTCCACATTCCCACCGGCCAGCCCATGAGCTTCCCGTGCGAACACGCCATCCGGACCTACAAGGTCATCGAGGAAGGCGAGGACGTGCTGGTGGACCTGGACCAGGAATCGGACGCCGCCGCAGACGCAATCTAAGTCAATAACAACGGAGACAACACATCATGTGCAATGCCAACGGTGACCAGCCGATCCGCCTCAAGCGCCGGCCCATCGCCCAGTCGATCGAGAACCTGGACGAGCTGCTGAGCCTGGAAAAGGGGCGCATGTCCCGCGACGTGTTCTGGGACAAGGACATCTACGAACAGGAGATCGAGCGCATCTTCGCCCGCTGCTGGCTGTTCGTGGCCCACGAATCCCAGATCCCCAAGGCCGGCGACTACGTCACCACCTACATGGGCGAGGACAACGTGCTGATCGTCCGGCAGAAGGATGGCAGCATCAAGGGCTTCCTCAACACCTGCCCGCACCGTGGCAACAAGGTCTGCTTCGCCGACCTGGGCAACGCCCGCCAGTTCGTGTGCAACTACCACGGCTGGGCCTTTGGCATCGACGGCGGCCTGAAGGGCATGACTGCCTCCGAAACCTATGAAGCGGCCGGCCTGGACAAGTCCGAGCACGGCCTGCACCCGGTGGCCCATATCGACAGCTACCGCGGCCTGATCTTCGCCACCCTCGATCCGGATGCGCCCAGCCTCGCCGACTACCTGGGCGACATGCGCTACTACCTGGACGCGATCTTCGACATGGACGAAGGCGGCACCGAGTTCATCGGCGGCTGCGTCAAGTCGGTGATCCAGTGCAACTGGAAGTACGCCTCCGAAAACTTCGTCGGCGACATCCTGCACGCGCTCTGGACCCACGACTCCGGCGCCAAGGCCATGGTCGGCGGCCCGGTGGCCGAAGTGCACAAGACCCCCGAACAGTCCTACCACGTCAACTTCAACGGCCACGGCTGGGAGTTCAACCAGGACATCGTCGGCAACTGCGCCACCCTCGGCGAGAAGGAGCTGCTCAAGTACCTGTACGTGCTGCAGCCCAAGGTCGCCGAGCGCCTTGGCGAGGTGCGCTCGAAGATGATCGGCGCGATCTCCTCCTGCACCCTGTTCCCCAACACCTCCTTCCTGCCCGGCCAGAACACCTTCCGCACCTGGCACCCGCGCGGCCCGGGCCAGATCGAGCTGCACACCTGGACCTTCGTCAACAAGAAGGCCCCCCAGGAAATCAAGGACATGTGGCGCAAGGGCACCATGATGACCTTCAGCCCCTCCGGCGTCTTTGAAATGGACGACGGCGAGAACTGGGAATACTCCACCCGCAGCAATGCCGGCTTCGTCACCCGCCAGCAGGACCTCTACCTCGGCCTCGGCCAGGACACCCGGGTCGAAGGCACCGACCTGCCCGGCAACGTCTTCCAGGGCCAGATCAACGAGGCCAACCAGCGCGCCTTTTACCAGCGCTGGCTCGACCTGATGAAGGCCGACAGCTGGAAGACCGTTCCCCAACGCGACGTGCCGAAGATGAAGGAGGGTGTATGAACGCCAAGACCACGCTGCCCGAGATCCCGGTGGACGCTGAAACCCAGCGCCGGGTCGAGCAATTCCTGTTCCGTGAAGCCCGCCTGCTCGACAACGAGCGCTGGGACGACTGGCTGGCCCTGATGGCCGAAGACATCCATTACTGGATGCCGACCATGGAGAACCGCCGCCGCGCCGACAAGAACGGCAGCCACGCGCTGGACCGGGGCGCCCTCTACAACGACGACCTGCGCGACCTGACCCGCCGCGTGACCCGCTTCAAGCAGCCCACCGCCTGGGCCGAAGATCCGGCCACCCGCCACGCCCACGTGGTGTCGGGCATCGAGGTGTACCAGGGCGAGCAGGCCGGCGAGTTCATCGTGCACAGCACCTTCGTCAACTACCGCAGCCGTGTCGAAAAGGACAACGACCTGCTGGTGGGTCGGCGCGAGGACGTGCTGCGCAGCGATGGCGACAGCTTCAAGCTGGCCCGCCGCAAGATCATCATCACCCAGTCGGTGCTGATGGCCAAGAACCTCAACACCTTCCTGTAAGGGGCGACCATGGGCTGGCTCAATGGCTACGTGGCCTTGGTGACGGGAGGCGGGTCCGGCATCGGACGCGCCGTCGTCAAGCGCTTCCTCGCGGAAGGCTGTAGCGGTATCGGCGTCATGGTACGCAGCCACGAGCAGGCCGACAGCCTGGTTGCCGAGTTCGGCGACCAGGTGGTCGTCAGCATCGGCGACGTACGCTCCGGCTGGGACAACCAAGCCGCGGTGGACACCACCCTGGATCGCTTCGGCAAGCTCGACACCCTGGTCGGCAACGCCGGGGTGTGGGACTTCTTCACCCGCCTCGAAAAGATGAGCCTCGAAGAGCTGGATCACAGCTTCGACGAGATCTTCGGGGTCAACGTCAAAGGCTACGTGCTGGCCGCCCGCGCCGCCGCGGCCGCCCTGCGCGAGAGCAAGGGCAGCATGATCTTCACGCTCTCCAACTCGGCCTTCTACGCCGGCGGCGGCGGCCCGCTCTACGTCGCCTCCAAGCACGCCGGCCTGGGCCTGATCAAGCAGCTCGCCTACGAGTTCGCCCCCGACGTGCGGGTGAACGGCGTCGCCCCCGGCGGCACCGTCACACCGCTGCGCGGGCCGGAGAGTCTGGGCAAGGGCGAGCGGCGCCTGTCGGAAATCCCGAATTTCCAGGAAAACGTCGCCAACTCCATGCCGCTCAGGATGATCGCCCAGCCGGAAGACCACGCCGGCCACTACGTGCTGCTGGCCTCCCGCGACAACAGCCGGGCCACCACCGCAACGGTGATCCAGAGCGACGGTGGATGGGAGATCCGCCCCATGCGCTGACGCCACCCCGCCCCACCTGCGCCACAACACATAAAAACATAAAAAAAGACGCACCAAAAAGCCCCAAGGAGGAAACATGAGCTTCACGCGAAGCCTGACTGCGCCGCAGCAGGACTTTCTCGACATCGTCGCCCACGGCACCCTGCCGCTGATGGCTGCGCCGATGTTCCTGGTTTCAGGACCGGACCTGGTCATCGCCTGCGCGAAGGCCGGCATCATCGGCTCCTACCCGGCCGCCAACGCCCGCAACGTGGACATCCTCCGCGACTGGATGGCCCGGACCCGCGACGCCATCCAGGCCAGCAAGCCCGGCGCACCCTGGTCCATCAACCTGATCGTCCACAGCAGCTACGACCGCTTCGAGGCAGAGCTGGCGCTGGTGCAGGAATTCCAGCCCAAGATCGTGTCCACCGCCCTGGGCAGTCCGCGCCGGGTGCTCGACGTGGTGCATGGCTATGGCGGCATCGTGATGGCCGACGTGATCAACCCCAGCCTCGCCCGCAAGGCCGCCGACGCCGGCGCCGACGTGCTGGTGTTGGTCACCCAGGGGGCGGGTGGCCACACCGGCCACTACCACCCCTTCGCCCTGCTCGCCGAAGTGCGCAAGTTCTGGTCCGGCCCCGTCGGCCTGGCCGGCGCCATCACCACCGGCACCGACATCCGCGCCGCCCAGCTGCTGGGCGCCGACTTCGTGCTGGCCGGCACCCGCTTCATCGCCACCACCGAAAGCCAGGCCGAGGCCGAATACCGCGAGCTCGTGGTGAGCAGCGGCATCGAAGACCTGGTCGCCACCAAGGCGGTCTCGGGCGTGCTCGCCAACTGGCTCAAGCCCACCCTCGACAAGGCCGGCTTCACCACCGAGCAGCTCCGCGAAGAGAAGAAAATCGACTTCTCCGGCGACATCGTCGCCGCCCCCAAGGCCTGGAAGACCGTCTGGTCGGCCGGCCACGGGGTGGGGGGCATCGAGCGTATCGCCGACACCGCCGAGGTGGTTCGCCAGCTCTACCGGGAATACGCCGACTGCCTGGGCCGCGAACTGGAAGACGCCGCCCGCCTGCACGTCCGCTACCCGGCCACCTGAATCCGCGTCCGCTTTCGTACTGACAGCCTGGGTCCGGTGGGCACCGGCGGGGGCTGTCGCGCCTGTGGAAACCCGTTGCACAGCCCAAGCCGTTTCACCGCATCACCCCACAACACCTATATCGGAGACACAAACATGAACCGCCGCCAGCTCCTCAACAGCCTGTCCGCCGCCTGCCTGCTCGCCTTTGCCGGCATCGGACACGCCCAGGCCCAGACCGTCACCATCGGCGTCAGCGTCAGCTCCACCGGCCCCGCCGCATCCCTGGGCATTTCCCAGAAGAACACCATCGAGCTGCTGCCCAAGACCCTGGGTGGGCTGCCGGTGAACTACGTGGTGCTCGACGACGCCTCCGACCCCACCCAGGCCGGCAAGAACGCCCGCCGCTTTGCCGACGCCGACAAGGTGGACGCCATCATCGCCTCCACCACCGTGCCGACCTCCCTGGCGGTGGCCGAAGTGGCCAGCGAGGCGAAGATCCCGCAGATCGCCCTGGCCCCCTTTGCGCCCAAGGCCATCCAGTGGGTCTTCCCCCTGCCCCACAGCATCAGCGTGATGTCCTCGGTGCTGTTCGACGAGATGAAGAAGCGTGACACCAAGACCATCGCCTTCATCGGCTTCAGCGACGCCTACGGCGAAGCCTGGCTGAAGGACGTGGAAAAGCGCGCCGAACAGAACGGCATCAAGCTGGTGGCCGTGGAGCGCTATGCCCGTACCGACCAGTCCGTCACCGCCCAGGCCCTCAAACTGACCGCCCAGAAGCCCGACGCGGTGTTCATCGCCGCCAGCGGCACCCCGGCCGCGCTGCCCATGCGCGCCCTGCGCGAACGCGGCTTCAAGGGCCAGTTCTACCAGACCCACGGCGCCGCCAACAACGACTTCCTGCGGGTCGCCGGCAACACCGACGAAGGCCTGGTCCTGCCCACCGGCCTGGTCCTGGTGGCCGAGCAGCTGCCCGACAGCAACCCGAGCAAGAAGGTTGCCCTCAACTACCTGAAGGCTTATGAAGGCAAGCACGGCGCCGCTTCCCGCAACCCCTTCGGCGCTTATGCCCAGGATGCCTACCTGCTCCTCGACAAGGCCGTCGCCACGGTCGGCAAGAAGGCCGCGCCGGGCACCCCCGAGTTCCGCGCCGCCCTGCGCGACGCCCTCGAGAAAACGAAGGACTTGCCGCTGACCCACGGCATCAACACCATGTCGGCCACCGACCACTCAGGCCTGGGCGATGGCGCCCGCGTGCTGATCACCATCGAAAAAGACAGCTGGAAGCTGCTGAAGTAAGGGAGACCATCATGAGCTTCTTCGACAACCCCGGCATGCTGGCGCCCCCCAGGGTGACCCGCATCGACCTCTCCAAGGGCGGCTTCATCCTGGCCTGCTCCGAGCCCCTCGGCGACGTCACCCGCTGCATCGGCGACTGGCTGGAATACTGGGCCGAGCGCACCCCCAACGCCCTCTTCCTGGCCGAACGCGATGCCGAAAGCGGCGAGTGGATCCGGATGACCTATGCGCAGGTCCGCGAGCAGGTCGGCAAGCTGGCCCAGGGCCTCCTCGACCTCGGCATCGGCCCCGCCTCACCGGTGGTCTGCCTGTCCGACAACAGCCTCGACCAGGCCTTGCTGACCCTGGCCACCATGCATATCGGGCGGCCCTTCGCCACCGTGTCCAGCGCCTACTCGCGGCTGGCCAAGGACTTCTCCAAGGTCGCCACCATCCTGCAGGAGCTGGCCCCCGGCGCCGTCTATGCCAGCGACGGAGCCGTGTATGCCTCGGCCATCCGGGCCAGCGCGGTGGCCTGCCCGGTGATCCTCAGCACCAACTCCTACCAGGTGGAAGGCAGCCTGCCCCTGGCCGAAGTGATGCGCACCCGGGAAACCCCCGCAGTGATGGAAGCCTTCGCCACGATCACCCCGGAGACCCACGCCAAGTACCTGCTCACCTCGGGCTCCACCGGGCGGCCGAAGATCGCCATCAACACCCACCGCATGCTCTGCGCCAACCAGAAGCAGATCCAGCAGAGCTGGCCTTTCCTCAAGGAGGAGAAGCCGGTGCTGGTGTCCTGGCTGCCCTGGAGCCACACCTTCGGCGCCAACCACAACTTCAACATGGTGCTGTGCAACGGCGGCAGCTTCTACATCGACGAGGGCCGCCCGGTCCCCGGCCAGATGGAAAAATCGGTGCGCAACCTGCGCGAAGTGCAGCCCAACCTGTACTTCAACGTGCCCAAGGGCTTTGACGCCCTGATCGCCTTCCTGGAAGAGGACGAGTCCTTCGCCCGCGACTTCTTCGGCCGCCTGCGCGCCGTTTTCTACGCCGCCGCGGCCCTGCCCCAGTCCACCTGGGAGCGCCTCGAGCGGGCCGCCCAGAAGGTGCTCGGCGAGAAGGTCTGGTTCACCTCCGCCTGGGGCGCCACCGAAACCTCTCCGCTGATCACCAATGTGCACTGGCGCCTGGACGGCCCCGGCAGCATCGGCGCACCGGTGGCCGGCACCGCCATCAAGTTCCTGCCCAATGGCGACAAGCTGGAGATGCGTGTCAAAGGCCCCCAGGTCTTCGCCGGCTACCTCAACAACCCCGAGAAGACCGCCGAGGCCTTCGACGAGGATGGCTACTACAAGATCGGCGACGCCGGCTACCTGATCGACCCGGAGCACCCGGAAAAAGGCATCGCCTTCAACGGCCGGGTCGCCGAGGACTTCAAGCTCACCACCGGCACCTGGGTCTCGGTGGGCACCCTGCGGGTGCGGGCGGTCACTGCCCTGGCGCCTTTCGCCCAGGACGTGGTGGTCACCGGCCACGACCGGGACGAGGTCGGCCTGCTGGTCTTCCCCAGCCCGGCGGTCAAGGACATCCCGCAGGACGTGCTCCACGCACATATCCGCGAGGGCCTGCGCAAGCTCAAGGCCGAAGGCGGCGGCGGCTCCTCCCAGAGCCCCACGCGGGCCATGCTGCTGGATGAGCCCCCCAACCTGGATGCCGGCGAGATCACCGACAAGGGCTACATCAACCAGCGGGCGGTGCTCGCCCGGCGGGCCGAGGACGTGCTCAGCCTGCACAACTCGCCCAAGCTCGATCGCGTCGTCTTTCTCAAATAAATCAAAGGAAAGCCGTGCCCTGGCCGACACCGGCCGGGGCCCGCTCAGCCTGAATTTCCCAACGGGGTAGTCATGACCAAGAAACTGAAAACCGCCATCGCCGCCGGCGACCACCGCGGCACCCGGGCCCCTCGCCCCTGCCAGGGCGGGCCGACACCATGAGCGCACCTCTCCTCATCAAGCTCGCCCCCAATGGCGGCAGCTTCGAATGCGCGCCGGGCCAGACCGTGCTGGACGCGGCCCTGGCCGCCGGTTACTGGCTGCCCCACAGCTGCCGCACCGGCACCTGCAACACCTGCCACCTGAGCCTCCTCGAAGGCGGCGTGCAGCACGCGGCAACCCGCCCCGACGGCACCGATGTGCCGGCCGGCCAGTGTCGCACCTGCCAGGCCGTGCCCACCACCGACCTGCTCCTCGACGCCCCCAAGGTGCCGCAGGCGCCCGGCCAGCGGGTGGTCACCACCGGCGCCAAGGTGCTCGAGGTGACCCGCCCGTCCCACGACGTGGTGATGATCCGCCTGCAGGTGCCGCCGACCGCCGGCTTCGCCTTCAAGGCTGGGCAGTACGCCAGCGTGCTCCTCAAGGACGGCGCGAAACGCAGCTACAGCATGGCCAACAATCCGGACGAAGCAGGCGTCATCGAATGGCATGTGCGTCGCATGGAGGGTGGCCGCTTCTCCACCCACGCCTACGACAAGCTGAAGGCCGGCGCCATGCTGCGCATCGAGGGGCCTTACGGCGACTTCGTGCTGCAGCCGGGCGACGCGCCCATCGTGCTGCTCGCCTCGGGCACCGGCTATGCCCCCATCGCCGCCCTGCTCAAGACCCACGGCGCCGAGATGGCCCGCCGCGGCGCCGTGCTGTACTGGGGCGGCCGCCAGTGGTCCGACCTCTACGCGGTGGACAGCGTCGCGGCCTGGGAGGCGCAGTACCCGGGCATCCGCCTGGTGCCGGTGCTGTCCGAGGCCGGCCCGGAGTGGACCGGCCGCGACGGCTTCGTGCATGCCGCGGTGCTGGCCGACATCCCCGACCTGTCCCGCCACGAGGTGTATGCCTGCGGCAACCCCCTGATGATCGACGCGGCGCGCAGCAGCTTCACGGCCAGCGCGGGCCTGCCGGCGGAGCATTTCTTCGCCGACGCCTTCGTCGTCAATAACTAGAACCCGGCCGGAGGAGACACTCATGGATTTCGGTATATTCGCAGTACTGGCCCAGGACGGCATCACCAACGGGGCGGTCTATGCCCTGCTGGCCATGGCCCTGGTGCTGGTCTTTTCAGTCACCCGCATCATCTTCCTGCCCCAGGGCGAATTCATCGGCTTCGGCGCGCTCACCGTGGCCGCCCTGCAGAGCGGCCAGTTTCCCAGGCTGGTCTGGATGCTGATGGCGGTGGGCGTGCTCACCTTCCTGGTGGAAATCGGCTCGGCCCTGCGCCAGCGCCGCTACAAGCCCCTGCCCGGCCGCCACCTGATGTGGAGCGGCATCGAGAACCTGGCTTACCCCTCCCTGGTGTGGGTGCTGGCCCGAGGCCTGGAATGGCAGGGCATGCCCATGGTGGTGCAGATCCTGTTCACCCTGGGCATCACCGTGCCGCTGGGCATCATGCTCTACCGCGTTGCATTCCAGCCCATGGCCGAGGCCTCGGTGCTGGTGCTGCTGATCGTCGCGGTGGGGGTGCACTTTGCAATGCTGGGCATGGGCCTCTTCATCTTCGGGCCGGAAGGTTCCACCACCCAGGCCTTCACTGACTGGAGCGCCGAGATCGGCGCCCTGCTGGTGTCCGGCCAGAGCGTGGTGGTGCTGGGTGTATCGGCCTGCCTGATCGCCCTGCTCTACCTGTTCTTCGATCGCAGCCTGTACGGCAAGGCCCTGCGCGCCACCGCGGTGAACCGCAAGGGCGCGCAGCTGGTGGGCATCGGCACCACCCAGGCGGGGCGTATGGCCTTCGGCCTGGCGGCTGCCCTCGGCACCCTGGCCGGCACCCTCATCGCACCGCTCAACACGGTGGGCTACGACACCGGCTTCGTAGTGGCCCTGAAGGGCTTCGTCGCGGCCATCGTCGGCGGCCTGGCCAGCTACCCGCTGGCGGCGGCCGGCGCCGTGCTGGTCGGCCTGCTGGAGAGCTACTCCTCCTTCTGGGCCAGTGCCTACAAGGAAGTGATCGTGTTCACCCTGATCATCCCCGTCCTCGCCTGGCGTTCGCTGGTCTCGGGCCATGGAGACGAAGAATGAAAATATCCACCAAGAAGCTGCAGTGGCTGATGTTCGGCTGGTTCTTCCTGTTCCCCTTCCTGCCGGTACCAGGCTACTGGATCACCATCGGCAACTACATCGGCCTGTACTCCATCGTCACCCTCGGGCTGGTGCTGCTCACCGGCATCGGCGGGCTGACCTCTTTCGGGCAGGCGGCCTTCGTCGGGCTGGGGGCCTACACCACCGGCTACCTGAGCATCTCCCTGGGGCTGTCGCCCTGGCTCGGCCTGCTCGCCGGCCTGGTGGTGTCGGCCCTGGCGGCGGGGCTGATCGGCAGTGTCACGGTGCGCCTGTCAGGCCACTTCCTGCCGCTGGCCACCATCGCCTGGGGCCTGTCGCTGTTCTACCTGTTCGGCACCCTCGAGTTCCTGGGCAAGTACGACGGCCTGTCCGGCATTCCGCCGTTGTCCCTGTTCGGCATCGACCTGTCGGCGCCACGGGTGATGTACGGGATGATCTGGCTGTGCCTGGGCGGCTGCCTGTGGCTGGTCCTCAACCTGCTCAACTCCCGTCCCGGCCGCGCCATCCGGGCCCTCGCCAAGGGCAAGACGATGCCCGAGGCGATGGGCATCAACACCGCCCAGTACAAGATCCTGATCTTCGTGCTGGCGGCCCTGATGGCAAGCCTGTCCGGCTGGCTCTATGCCCACCTGCAACGCTCGGTGAGCGCCACCCCCTTCGGCCTGCACATGGGCATCGAGTATCTCTTCATGGCGGTGGTCGGCGGCGTCGGCCACGTCTGGGGGGCGATCCTCGGGGCGGTGATGATGACCGGCCTGAAGAGCCAGCTGCAGGACCTGCTGCCCCTGCTGCTGGGCAGCACCGGCAACTTCGAGATCGTGGTCTTCGGCGTGCTCATCGTGCTGCTCCTGCTGTGGGCGCCGGATGGCCTGTGGCCGCGGATCGCCGCAGTGTGGGCGCGCATCAACCCGCCCGAACCCGAAGTGGTGGCCCCCGCCATCGCCCCGGACGGCTACGGCGACATGAGCCGCCGCGCCAAGCCCGCCGGAGGCTCCCTGATCCTCGAGATCAGCGAAGCGCGCAAGCAGTTCGGCGGCCTGGTAGCGGTCAAGGACATGACCTTCGAGATCCATGCCGGTGAAATCGTCGGCCTGATCGGCCCCAACGGTGCCGGCAAGTCCACCATGTTCAACCTGGTCACCGGCGTGCTGCCCGCCAGCAGTGGCGAGATCCGCTTCCTCGGGGAGCGCATCGACCAGCTCGGTGCCCGGCGCATCGTCAAGATGGGCATCGGCCGCAGCTTCCAGCACGTGCATCTGGTCCCGCAATTGTCGGTACTGGAGAACGTGGCCATGGGCGCCCACCTGCGCGGCCGCAGCAGCCCCCTGTCGGCAGCCCTGCGCATGGACCGCCATGAAGAAGCCCAGCTGCTGTTCCTGGCCGCCGAGCAGATCCGCCGTGTCGGCCTGGGCGACTACATGCATACCCCGGCCGGCAGCCTGGCCCTCGGCCAGCAACGCATCCTCGAGATCGCCCGCGCCCTGTGCACCGACCCGGTGCTGCTGCTCCTCGACGAGCCGGCCGCCGGCCTGCGCCTGAAAGAGAAGGAAGCCCTGGCCGACCTGATCCGCCAGCTCAAGGACGAAGGCATGTCGGTGCTGCTGGTGGAGCACGACATGGACTTCGTGATGGGCCTGACCGATCGGTTGGTGGTGATGGAGTTCGGTAGCAAGATCGCCGAAGGCCTGCCCACCGAGATCCAGAACAACGAGGCCGTGCTGGCCGCCTACCTGGGAGGCATCGAATGAGCGCCGACAACACCAAAGCAGTCCTCGAGACCCGCAACCTGAGCGTGCGCTACGGCAAGGTGGAGGCCCTGCGGGCCACCAACCTGCGCCTGTGCGCCGGCCAGATCGTCACCGTGATCGGCCCCAACGGGGCCGGCAAGTCGTCCCTGCTCAACGCCATCATGGGCGCCCTGCCCACCAACGGCCAGGCCGAGGGCGCGGTGCTGTACGAAGACCATGACGTGTCCCACCACGCCATCGAGCTGCGCCTCGGCAAGGGCCTGGCCCTGGTGCCCGAAAAGCGCGAGCTGTTCACCACCATGAGCGTGGAGGACAACCTGGTGCTCGGCGCCTACCGCCGGCGCAAGGCCGGCTGGTCTTACCGGGACGGACTGGAGCGCATCTACAGCATCTTCCCGCGCCTCAAGGAGCGCCGCCACCAGCTGGCCGGCACCATGTCCGGCGGCGAACGGCAGATGGTGGCGATCGGCCGCGCCCTGATGAGCGACCCCAAGGTGCTGATGCTGGACGAGCCCTCCCTCGGCCTCGCCCCGCGGGTCATGGCCGAGGTCTTCCACGTCATCTCCCACCTGCGCGACTCCGGCGTGGCAACCCTGCTGATCGAGCAGAACTCCCGCGCCGCCCTGCAGGTGTCGGACTACGGCTACGTGCTGGAGGTGGGCGACGTGACCCTGGAAGGCCCGGCGGCCGACCTGGCGAAGAACCCGAAGGTGATCGAGGCCTACCTGGGAGCCAAGCACTGATGAGCATCCTGCGCCCCGACTTCACCGTCGCCCGCCTCAACCAGGACGCGGCAAGCTGCCTGCCGGGCCACCTCGGCGTGGAGTTCCTGACCCTCGAGCAGGGCCGGGCCACCAGCCGCATGGTGATCCGGCCCGTACACCTGGCCCCCAACGGGCGCCTCCACGCGGCCAGCCTGATCGCCCTGGCCGACACCACCACCGGGCACGCCACCATGTCGCACTTACCGGAGGGCGCCCGCTCCTTTGCCACCATCGAACTCAAGAGCAACCACCTGGGCACCCTGGTCGAAGGCACCATCAGCTGCCTGGCCACCGCCCAGCATCTGGGCCGCACGACCCAGGTGTGGGACGCGGTGGTGCGTGACGAGGCGACAGGCCGCGAGCTGGTGCTGTACCGTTGCACCCAGATGATCCTGTGACCACCCCATAAAAGATAAAACGGAGCCCCCCCAATGAGTATCTGGTTCGCCCCCTTCACCCTCGACGAGGTCAATGCCCGTGGCGCCACCTGCGCCAACGGCCATCTCGGCATGGAACTGATCGAGATCGGCGAGGACTACCTGCGCGGCCGCATGCCGGTGGACCCGCGCACCCGCCAGCCCGCCGGCGCCCTGCACGGCGGCGTGTCGGTGGCCTTCGCCGAAACCCTGGCCTCCTGGTCCGCCGCCCACGTGGTGGACCCGGCCAAATATCACTGCGTCGGCCAGGAGATCAACGCCAACCACGTCCGCGCCGTCACCGGCGGCTGGGTCTATGGCGAAGCGCGCCCCCTGCACCTGGGACGCACCACACAGGTTTGGGAGATCCGCATCACCAACGAGGAAGGCAAGCTGGTGTGCATCTCGCGCATGACCGCCGCCGTGCTCAGCAAACCCAGCGAGTACAAGTAAGATAAAAGGCTGTAGGTGTCTGCAGGGTTCGTGTAAGGGCGGCTTCAGCCGCCCGCGGACTTCCGGTCAGGCACCCGCGGGCGGCTGAAGCCGCCCTTACAGGCCCACCTCCCCCGCCTCCAGGAGCCCCGCATGACCACAGCCAACGACCTGATCGAATTCTCCCGACCCGACGGCAGCCCCTGCCAGGGCTATTACGCCCACGCCGGCGACGACCGCCCCGGGGTGGTGGTGATCCAGGAATGGTGGGGGCTCAACCCCCAGATCCGCAGCGTCGCCGACCGCTTCGCCGCGGCCGGCTACAACGCCCTGGCGCCCGACCTGTTCCGCGGCCGCATCACCCAGGATCCGGACGAGGCCAACCACCTGATGACCGGCCTCGACTTCCCCGGAGCCACCTTCCAGGACATCCGCGGTGCGGTGGCCTACCTCAAACAGCACGGCAAGGGCCCGGTGGCGGTGATGGGCTTCTGCATGGGCGGCGCCCTCACCGTGGCCAGCGCCGTGCATCTGCCCGAGGTCTCCGCGGCGGTCTGCTACTACGGCATCCCCCCGCAGGAGTTCGCCGACCCGGCGCAGATCCGCATGCCTTTCATGGGTCACTTCGCCACGCGGGACACCTGGTGTACGCCGGCCGCCGCCGATGCGCTGGAACACGCCATGCGCACTACCGGCCAACACCCGGAGATCCACCACTACGTGGCCGATCACGGCTTCTTCAACGCCACCCGGCCGCAGGTTTACGACGCCACCCTGGCCGAACAGTCCTGGAGCCGGACACTGGCCTTCCTGGAACGCCACCTGTAAGAGCCCCGCATGCGCGATACCGGCACCTCAGAAACCCTGAAAATCCGCGGCCTCGACTACCACGTCCGTCACTGGGGCCCGCGGGATGCCCCCCTGGTGTTCTGCCTGCATGGCTGGATGGACGCCTCGCCCACCTTCCAGTTCATGGTGGAAGCCCTGCAGCACCCCTGGCACATCGTCGCCCCCGACTGGCGCGGCTACGGTGGCAGCGAATGGCTCAACCGCCCCTACTGGTTCCCCGACTATTACGCGGATCTGGACGCGCTGGTGCGCCACTATTCGCCCGATGCCCCGGCCCGCCTGGTGGGCCACAGCATGGGCGGCAACATTGCCTCGGTGTATGCAGCGATCCGCCCCGAGCGGGTGGAGCGCCTGGCCATCCTGGACTTCCTCGGCCTGGTGCAGGACCCGGCCGTGGATGCACCTGCCCAGCTCGCCAAGTGGATGGACGGCATCGACCATCCGCCGCACCTGCGCAGCTACCCGGACCACGACGCCCTGGCCCGTCGCCTGCAGGCCGGCAACCCGCGCCTGCCCGCCGACAAGGCCGCGTTCCTGGCCCGCGCCCTCAGCCAGCCCACCCCGGACGGCGGCGTGAAGATGGCCTTCGATCCCTGGCACCGTCAGGCCTCTCCCCATCTTTACCGGATCGAGGACGTGATGGCCATGTGGAACCGGATCGTCGCCCCGGTGCTGATCGTCGCCGCCGACGACGGCTTCATCCATGAGCGTTTCCACGACGACCAGGCCGAATACCAGCGCCGCCTGGCCAGCTTCCGCACGGCCCGGGTGCACACCCTGGAGGACGCCGGGCACAACCTCCAGCACGACTGCCCCGAACGGCTGGCCGCCCTGCTGGAAGCCTTCCTGCTGGATCAGTCCCCCACGTAAACGAAGGGCGCCCAGAAGTAGGGGTGAGCCCGGGAAATCGTCCTGCCCGCCTCGAAGCGGCTGCGCAACAGGCTGTCCCGGGCACCGCCGAGGGCCGTCAGGCTGTCGGCACCGGCCCGGCTGCGGCGGAACAGATCGGTCACCAGTTGCTGGGTCGACCGGCTCTCCACGCTCCAGTGGCTCACCAGCAGCCCCCGCGCGCCCGCATACATGAAGGCCCGCGTCAGGCCTGCGAAGCCCTCGCCGGAGGCCGCCCCACCATTGCCGCCCGCGGTGTTGCAGGCGGACAGCACCACCAGCTGGGCATTCAGGTCCATGCTTTCGACCACCTCTCCCATGGTCAGCAGGCCATCCTCACCGCGCAGATCGCCGGTCAGGGACAGCACCAGGGCGGGTTGCCCCTCGCTGGCGCCTCCTGCCAGTGGCAGATCCGGATCGGCATCGGGGGCCGGCTTGTCTTCCTGGGCCGGGCGAGGGGGCGCGGCGACGATCTGCAGGTTGCGCACGGTGCCGGCGGCCGTCTCCCGTGACAGCGCCTGGCTGACCAGGGCAAATTCTCCGCCCAGCAGCCCATGGGTGGCGAAGTGCAGGTAACGGGTGTTCCCCAGCGCCAATGTCTTGGCCGTCCGCTCCTGGGCCTTCTCCCGCAGGTAGAGATCGCTGCGCCCGCCCAGGATGGCGGCGATCTCGCGCGCCTCGTCGGCAGTCTCGGGCAACCTGGGGATGTCCAGCACCGTGCCGCCAGCCGCTGCCCGGGACTGGAGCGGGCCTCCGCCGGCGGCCTCCACAGTGCCGCGCTCGAAGACCGGGTCGGCGAAGGACACCAGCTCGCGGTCGTAGCGGACATCCGGCTTGCGGTAGAGGCGCACCGACACCAGCGAGGACAGGCTGGGCAGGTAGGCGAAGGCATGACGCTGGCCCAGGTAGGGCAGGCCGGCGTACTCGCCCAGCCACGGCGCCCCCGCCCCGCGCGTCGCCCGGGCCGCCGCGAAGGCGCGCTGCTCGTCCGGCCCCCAGCGGCTCACCAGCATTTCCAGGGGCAGGATGTGGAGGGGGCCGTCGCCCACCACCAGCAGGCGCCGGCCGGCCGGAAGCAGGCTTTCCACGGGCTCGAAAACGATGCGGTACAAAGTGTTCAGATCAGCCGGGTCGAGCTGGCCCAGGCCCTCGAGGGTGGCCCCGGCCTCTTCCAGCGGGCGTCGGACCGCAGCCACCAGGGTGGCCACCTCCTTGCGCGGCCGCACCACTTCGATCAGGCGGAAACGCTCCTTCTCGACCAGGAAAATGAGGACCCGCCCCGGCAGCAGGGCATAACTCAACAGGGTCTCGCCGGGCTTGAGGACGCGCTTCTGGAGCAGGTCCACATCCACGGGGCGGGGCTGGGTCAGCTCCATGTAGCGGGGATAGCGCTTCCACATCTCCGCATCGGCGTCGGCGAGCGCCTTCTCACGGGCGGCAAGCTCCTCGCCCAGGCGGCTGCGGCGGGCAGCCAGACGCTCGGCAATGAAGGGGTCGGTCGACATCGCCCCCCCCTCCCGCTCCTCATCGCGCCCCGCCTCCACCCTCAGGCGGCGCATCTCGGCCAGTTGCCCCCGTGCCGCGTCCTGGCGTGCCTTCAGCTGGACGAAGGCCGCGTCGGCCGACACCTTGCCCACATCCGCCTGTTTCAGCATTTCGGTGAACAGGCGGCTCTGGGTGCGCGACACCACGCCCAGCGCCTGCCGGTCATAGCCCGCGCGGGGTTCGCCCTTGTGCAGGCGCAACAGCAGGTTGAGGGTCTCGGTGTAGAAGCTGCCGTAGCGGGCGATGTAACTCTCCCGCACCGCATCCTCCAGGCCCCTCGTGCGGGCAAACTGGGTATCGATGGCGTCAAGGGCTTCCAGGTAGATGGGCAGCGCCTCCGTGAAACGCCTCTGCCCGGCCAGGAAGCCGGCGTAGCCACGACAGGACTGGGCCAGCTGCCCCAGATGGCCGGCCGCCCGGCTCGCCTCCAGCGAGCGGCGGAACATGTCCTCGGCACCAGCCCGGCCGAGCCGGCTGCGGGCCTGGGCCAGCAGGAAATGCGCCCGGGCGGTTTCCCGGTGGCGCATCCCCATGGCCTCCTCCGCCCGCAGCACCAGCACCTGCAGGAGCGCCTCGGCGTCCTCCGCCCGGTCCTGCAGCAGCAATGCGGCCGCCAGCATGATGCGCGCCTGGATCAAGTCCGGGTGAGTCTCCGGCACGATCGCCCGGTAAGCCTCGACGGCGGCCTGCAAGCGGGCCTCAGCCTCGCCCGCCTGCCCCCGCTGATAGGCCAGGGTCCCCTCCAGGTCCATGGTCTGGGCCCTCCGGTAGGCCAGGCCCCAGCCCTCCCCTTCAGTCAGATCAAGGGCCTGCGCCTGCTTGAGCAGAGCCTGCGCTTCATCGAAGCGGGTCATGTTGATGCGATTCCTGGCCAGCAGGTTGTAGGCCCGCAACATGTCCGGATGATTCGGACGGGAAGCCTGCTGGCGCTCCAGCGCGTCCCGCAGCAAGGCATCCGCCTCGGCATAGCGGGACTGGCTGATCAGGACGCCGGCCAGCCCGAAGAGGCCACGGATGGCCGCCATGGAGAGCCGCCCGCTCTCGTCCTCGATCAGTGGCTGGGCCTTGCGCAGCATGACCTCCGCCTCGGTGCCGCGGCCCCGCAGGCGCAGTATGCTGCCCAGCGTCATGTAGGCATTGCCCTGCAGACGGGGCGGGCCGTCGTCCACCAGGGCCAGGCGCTGGCGGGCCAGATCTTCGGCCAGGGCCAGGTCGCCGGCCTTCTGCGCCGCGGTGATGCTCTCCGCCAACTGGCGGAACTGCGCCCCGACCTGCCCGCGCCCCGGCCCCCCCAATGCCGCCAGGGCCGGCGTGGCGAGGCACAGCCCGACGATCAGGCCCAGCCTCCCCAGGCTCGGCCTCCAACACATTTTTTCCCGACTCACCGGTTTTTCCCCTCAAGCATCCCGTCTTTGTATCGATATTCACCTGTCCGGCTGCCGGCCGGGAGCCTGCCACCGCACCCGGCCTCCTGTGCCTTGTCGGCAAGGCCCGGCCAAGCTTGAACCGCGTCCTGTTCCAGCCCGCCCACCGTCAGGAAAAAAGCAAGAATGATGAAGACCCTGTCCCGCCCGGGGAGGCTTGCCCCCCTCCTTCTCACTGCCCTGCTGTCCCCGCTCCTCACTCCGCCCCTGCTTGCCGCACCGCTCTCCGCCGACACCGGTGCGCCCCAGCCCACCGGCGGCTTCAGCCGGCCCGCCTCGGCACAGGTCCGCGCCCTGATCCTCACCATCGGCGCCTACCGCAACGGCATCCCGGCCCTCTCCGGGGTGGCCCGCGATGCCGAATCGGCGCGGGCCATCGCGCGTCGCATGGGCGTCCCGGAGAACAATATCCTGGCCCTCCGGGACGAGGAGCTGACCCTCGCCGGCCTGCGCAAGGCCTTCGACCGCCTCGAAGCCGAACTGGGTGACAACGACGAGCTGTTCATCTACTACTCCGGCCACGGCAGCCGCCAGACCGTGCAGGAGGCCGACGGCAGCGAGCGCTGTGCCGAATCGCTGGTGAGCGTGGACGGCCAGGCCTTCCTGGACCGCGAACTGGACGCGCGCCTCAAGAAGCTATCCAGCCGTGCCCGCAAGCTGGTGGTCTTCATCGATGCCTGCCACTCGGGCGGCGTCACCACCCGGGCCCTCGGCCGCGACACCCCCTTCACCGCCAAGTTCTGGCAAGGCGGCAATGCCGAGAACTGCAGCCGCCCGGTGAACGTCCTGACCCGCAACATCGTGCTGACCACCGCCCGCCCGGGCAACGGCGGCGGCAACTTCGCCTATATCGCCGCCGCCCGTGCCGACGAGATCTCCCTCGACCAGCCCGGCCGGGGAGGCGTGGCGACCCAGAGCTGGCTGGCCTGCATGGCCGGTGGCGCACAGGACAGCAATGGCAGCGGCGGCTTGTCCGCCGAGGAGATCCGCGAATGCGCCCAGCGCGGGATCGACGGGCGGCTCAAGGACGTACCGGGTTATCTACCCCACCATGTCGCCATCACCGGCAACGCCGAGATGGTGCTGAGCTACGCTGCGGCGACGCCTGCCCCGGCGCTCACGGCAGCGGCCTCCCTGGCGGCCCCCGTCACGGCCACCCCGCCGGTGGCAGCCCCCCTCTCCGCCAGCCCGCCCTCCGCCGTCGGGCCCGGCGAGACACGGCGCACCCCGCTCGCCGCCCTGCAGGACATCTACAACAACCGGGACGACCGCCGCCTTGTGAGCCTCGACACCGACCAGGCGCAACTGCGCATCGGCCGGGACAAGGTGTCCTTCACCCTGGGCTCGCGGGAAGGCGGCTACGTCTACCTGCTGATGGCTGGCTCCGACGGCGAAGCCTTCGACCTGCTCTTCCCTAACAGCCTGGACAGCGACAACCGCATCCGCCCCGGCGAGACCCTCAAGCTGCCCCGCCAGCGCTGGGAGCTCGAAGCCCAGGGCCCGGCCGGCCGCAACACCGTGCTCGCCATCGTCACCGACGGCCCGCGGGACTTCTCCCGCGCCGGCCTCAAACCGACCGGCCCCTTCTCCAGCGCCGACGCGGCCCGCGCCAAGGACATCCAGCTGGTCACCATCCAGGGCGGTGGCGCCACCGACGAGTGCGAACGCACCAACCCCAACCCCCAGCGCAACCTGGCCATCCGCAAACGCTGCGCAGGAACCTACGGCGCCGCCCTGCTGACCCTCGAGGAAATCGCCCCGTGACCACCCGGCCCACCCGCATCGCAGCCCTGCTGCTCGCCCTCCTCTGCAGCGCCCAGGGCAGCGCGCAAACGCCTCCCACCCCGCCCCGGCAAGCCTCGGGCAGCGCAGCCGAAGCCGAAATGCAACCGCGCTTCATCTGGGGCATGCTGCTCAATGCCGCGGTCAAGGTGGTGGCCTCCCTGTTCATGGACTGGCTGGAAGACAAGCTGACCACCGAACTCACCCCCCAGAACCTCGGCAAGCTCTACCTCAACAGCCTCACCGCCAGCATCCTGCCGGTGCGGGATGCGGCCACTCCGGGCGTCGCGGCCAAGGCCACTGGCGCCCCGATCAACACAGTCAGCGGCGACCCCACCGCGGCCTTCAGCTACAAGGACGGCCAGGTCAACTACCAGGGCGTGAACGTGGCCTTGCTCGGATTTGACCGGAACGGCCTGCCCACCGGGCTGCGGGCCCTGGGCGACGGTTTCCGCACCGGCGAGCGCTTCAAGCTCAAGCTGCTCCCCACCTTTGACGGCCTCCTGGTGATCGAAGCCATCAGCCCAGGCGGCCAACGCGACCAGATCTACCCGCCAGGCCGGGAGCAGGTGGTGGCGGTGAAGGCCGGCACCGAAATACTGGTCCCCCTGGACCGGGACCAGTATTTCGAGTTCACCGGGATCAAGGGCGACGAACAGCTGGTGCTGAGCCTGCGCGACCCGCGCGCCTTCGGCGACGCCGCCACGCCCGCCCCGGCCTTCCGCAAGGACGAAGCCCACGGCTCGAACCTGCTCCAGGAAACCCCGGCCGGCACCTACCCCCTGATCGCCCAGACCCTCCGCCTGCGCCACGAGTAGCCCGCCTGCGGAGGTGACGCCGGCTTGCGGTTTTTGCATGACTGTATAAGATTACAGTTCACTCATCTTCCGCATGCCCGGGCCGGGCGAGCTGCCCCATGACCAAAGCCGATGCCGCTGTCGCCGGCGCCCCCGCCGGACTGCCTGCCTACCTGGAAGGCCTCAACCCCGCCCAACTGGAAGCCGCCACCCATGGCGGCACGGCCGATCAGGCCGGCGGCCCCCTGCTGGTGATCGCCGGCGCCGGTTCCGGCAAGACCAACACCCTCGCCCACCGGGTCGCCCACCTGCTCGCGGGTGGCGCCGACCCCGGGCGCATCCTGCTCCTCACCTTCTCGCGCCGGGCCGCCGACGAGATGGTGCGGCGTGTCCAGCGCATCGCCGCCAAAGTCTCCCCGGCCCACGCCCGCCTGGCCGCCGGCGGCTTTGCCTGGGCCGGCACCTTCCACAGCATCGGCGCCCGCCTGCTGCGGGAGTTTGCCGGACGCATCGGTCTCGACCCGGCCTTCACCATCCACGACCGGGAAGACTCCGCCGACCTGATGAATCTGGTCCGCCACGAGCTGGGCCTCTCCGGCAAGGGCAAGCGCTTCCCCCTCAAGGGCACCTGCCTGGCCATCTATTCGGCCGTGGTGAACACCCAGGCGCCCCTTGGCGAGGTGCTGCTGTCCACCTTTCCCTGGTGCGCTGGCTGGGAGACCGACCTGAAAGCCCTGTTCCGCGCCTACGTGCAGGCCAAGCAGGCACAGCAAGTCCTCGACTACGACGACCTCCTGCTCTATTGGGCCCAGATGGTCTCCGAACCGCAACTGGCCCATGAGGTGGGGGAGCGCTTCAGCCACGTGCTGGTGGACGAATACCAGGACACCAACCGCCTGCAGGCCGCCATCCTGCTGGCCATGAAACCCGACGGCCGCGGCCTCACCGTGGTGGGCGACGACGCCCAGAGCATCTACAGCTTCCGGGGCGCCGACATCCGCAACATCCTCGACTTCCCAGGGCACTTCGACCCGCCCGCCCGGCAGGTCACCCTCGACCGCAACTACCGCTCCACCCAGCCCATCCTGGCCGCCGCCAACGCGGTGATCGGACAGGCCCGCGAGCGCTATTGCAAGGACCTGTGGACCGACAGGGTCTCGGCCGCCCGCCCGCGCCTCGTCAGCGTCCGCGACGAGGCCGACCAGGCGGCCTGCGTGGTCGAGCAGATCCTCGCCCGCCGCGAGGAAGGGCTCAAGCTCAAGCAGCAGGCCGTGCTCTTCCGCGCCGCCCATCACAGCGCCAGGCTCGAGATCGAACTCACCCGCCGCCACATCCCCTTCGTGAAGTTCGGCGGCCTCAAGTTTCTCGAGGCCGCCCACGTCAAGGACCTGCTGGCCGTGCTGCGCTGGGCCCAGAACCCCCGCGACCGGGTCTCCGGCTTCCGCGCCATCCAGCTGCTGCCAGGCATCGGCCCCAGGATCGCTGGACGCATCCTCGACAACGTCCAGGCCGCGCCCCCCGGCTGCGCCCTGCTCCCCGAGCAGCCGGTGCCCGACGCCGCCCGCCCCGGCTGGCTCGAGTTTGCCGGCCTGGTCGAAGACCTGGCCGCCGCCACCAGCTGGCCGGCGCCCCTGGAGCGCATCGCCGCCTGGTACGAGACCCGTATGGAAGGCCTCTACGACGACCACGAGGTGCGCAAGGGCGACATCCAGCAGCTCACCCGCATAGCCGCCACCTACCCCAGCCGCGAGCGCTTCCTCACCGAGCTCACCCTCGACCCGCCCGACGCCACCAGCGACGAGTCCGGCGCTCCGCAGCTCGACGAGGACTACCTCATCCTGTCCACCATCCATTCAGCCAAAGGCCGCGAATGGCCCGCCGTGAGCATCCTCAACACGGTGGACGGCTGCCTGCCCTCCGACCTCGCCACCGGCAGCGAGCGTGAGATCGAAGAGGAAATGCGCCTCCTCTACGTGGCCATGACCCGCGCCCGGGACCACCTCGACCTGCTCATCCCCCAGCGCTTCTACGTCTCCGGCCAGTCCGGCAGCGGCGACCGCCACGTCTACGCCAGTCGCAGCCGCTTCATCCCCAACCGCCTGCTCAACCACTTCGAACAGATCACCTGGCCCACCGCCGAACCCCAGACCGCCGCACGCGACGAAACCCGCCAGGCAGCGGTGGATCTGGCGGCGAAGATGCGGGCGATGTGGGATTGAGGCCACGCTGAAGCCAGCACACCAATGCACATGATTGTGGTGATGCAATTTGTGATACACACTCGCATCATGAAAAATCATCAACGAGCGCTGCCATGAGAACCACCGTGACCATCGACGATGAGCTGTACAGGAAGGCGCTGGAAGTCGCCGACCCGGACATGGACAAGGCCGACATCTTTCGCGAAGCGATGAAGACCTTCGTGCGGGTGCAGGCCGCCAAACGTCTGGCAGCGCTGGGGGGCAGCCTCCCCGACATGGCGGATGTCCCCCGTCGGCGCGAGGATCCGCGTCCGCAATGAACGTCCTGATCGACACGTCCACCTGGATCGATCATTTCCGCCACCGGAATGATCAGCTGGTGGAATTGATCGGCCAGGATCGCGCACTCATCCACCCCATGATCGTCATCGAACTCGCCTGCGGCACGCCCCCGGCGCCGCGCAACCGCAGCCTGGGCGATCTGCAACTGTTGCACCCCGCCAACCAGGCCGGTTTTGGCGAGGTACTGGACTTCATCGAACGGGAACAGCTCTACGGTCTCGGATGCGGGCTGGTGGACCTCACCCTCCTCGCCTCAACCCTGATCACCCCGGGCGCCAGACTGTGGACGCTGGACAAGCGGCTTGAGGCGCTTGCCCGACGTTTTGGGGTAGCGTACTCGCACCGCCGTCACTGACGCCTGAACCCTCCTGAGCCCCCGCATGACGCCCCTCCACTCTCCCCCAGGATCGCATCTGGCCTTTGCCGGACTCGCGCTGCTCGGGCTGCTCGTCCTCTCCGGCTGGCAGCCCTACGACCGGGCCACCTGGCTGATGGAGGTGGCGCCGGTGCTGATCGCCCTGCCCATCCTGGCCGGCAGCCATCAGCGCTTCCCGCTCAGCTCGCTGCTGTACGTCTGCATCTTCCTGCATGCGCTGGTGCTCATGCTGGGTGGCGCCTACACCTACGCGCGGGTCCCCCTGGGCTTCACCCTGCAGGACCTGCTGCACCTGGGCCGCAACCCCTACGACAAGATCGGTCATTTCTTCCAGGGCTTCGTACCGGCCCTGGCCGCCCGGGAGATCCTGCTGCGGGGCGAGCACGTACGGGGGCGGAAGATGCTGGCCTTCCTGTCGGTGTGCGTGGTGCTGGCGATCAGCGCCACTTACGAACTCATCGAATGGGGCGCTGCCCTGGCCCTCGGCCAAGGTGCGGACGAATTCCTGGGCACCCAGGGCGATCCGTGGGACACCCAGTCCGACATGTTCTTCGCCCTGATCGGCGCGGTCACCGCCCTGGCCCTGTTCGGCCGCCTGCACGACCGGCAGCTGGAAGGCCTGAAGCAACCATGAGCGGAGGAAGCCCCCTGCGCCGGCTTGCAGGCTCACTCGCCCTGCTCCTGGCGGCGAGCTTCTCTCCCTCCCTCAGCGCAGCCCCGGCCCCCTGGTACCTGTGGGCCAGCCAGCACAGCGACCGCCGCATCTGCACCCAGACCTCCCCCGGCCCCGGCTGGACCCGGGTCGCCGGACCTTACCGAGACGCCCGCTGCCAGCGCGCGCTGTAGGGGGTGTCGCAAAATCCACCGGTCTAGGCCTGCGGGGGGATGCTGTCGGCGCTTTGGGTTCTAGCTGGTGTGCCTTTACTGGTCGGCGTTCCGTTGTTTTGCGTTGAATTGGCCTGGAATTCGCCCAGCACAGGCACAGAATAACCAACACGCCCTGAACAACATTCGCTTCGGCGCGACCGCAGCGTTTTACAACACCCTCTGCAGCCGCTCATCATGCGTTGATCGAAGTCCCCGGGTGACTGAAGTCGCCCCTACGGGCCCATTTACGCGCAGGCAGACCGCAGCTCAACGCCGCTCCAGCTGCTCATACACCGCCGTGGCCACCCTTGCCAGCTCATCCTTGGGGATGCCGGCCGACAGGGCGTAGCCGAATCTGCCGTCGATCCAGTAGAAGACATTGACCGCCCCTTCCCGGGCGAAGCGGAACGCGGCATCGCGGTTGCCGGCGTTTTCGGTGCTGACGTAGAGGGTCAGGCGCTGGCCGCTGGCGTCGTGATACATGAACTGGGCCACCGGCCCGTTGTTGCCGGGCAGCAGGCGCCCACCGATCAACTCGAAGCCGAGGGGCCCCAGGTGGGGCGGACGCACCGCCGTACCGAGGCGCTTCGACAGCCAGGTGACCAACTGATCTTCGTGCTCGGCACTGATCTCCACCGGGCGCTTCACATCGGGACTGAACACGGCGTGCGCCACGGCGGCCTGGCGCGGCAGAGGAACACTGCTGGCCACCGTGGACGCAAGGGGTGCGACCACCTGGTGATCCCGGGCAAACCAGCCCCCCGCCGCCCCGACGCAGGCCATCAGCACGCCCGCCGCGACCTGCTGCCAGGGCCAGCGGCGCCACCACCCGGGCGGCGCGGGAGCTACGGCAGCCTGTTGCAGCGCATCCGGCAGGGCTTCGTCCAGCACCGGGTTGAACAGCCGGTGCAGGGCCTCGCGCTGCGCCAGGTAGTGCTCCAGGCGCATGACGGCATCCGGATGAGCGGCCAGCCAGAGCTCCACCTCGGCACGCCGCGCCGGCGCGAGTTCGCCATCCAGGAAGGCGTTCAGCTCGGGATCGGTGACGGGGGCATTCATCGTACGACTCTCAGACGGGGAGACGCCCTGTCTCCGGTGAGGATCTGGCGCAGACGCTCCCGGCCGCGGGAGAGGCGGGACATCACCGTGCCGAGCGGGATGTCGAGGGTCGCAGCCACCTCGGCATAGCTCATTTCCTCAAGGGAAATCAGCAGCAACACGGCGCGCTGCTCCTCGGGCACCTGGGCCAGGGCTTCGGCCAGGTTGTCCAGCTCGATGCGGTCGCTCTGGGACGCACGCACCGGCAGCACGTGCGCCTCCTCGTCGATGGGCACGCACTCCGGCGCTCCGTGGCGCAGCTGGTCGATACGCAGGTTGTGCATGATGGCGAACAGCCAGGTCCGCAGATCGCTGCCCGGGCGCCAGCGGGCCAGCCGCGACCAGGCACGCTCCAGGGTGTCCTGGACCAGGTCGTCGGCGGCCGCCTTGTCGCCCACCAGCGCCCGCGCGTAGCGGCGCAGGCGCGGCAGTTCGGCAAGGATCGCGGTGCTGTCCATGGCGGAGAGTATGCGACCGGACGGGCGGACTCAGGGGGTGAGGGTGGGGGTGGCGGCGTGCCAGACCTTGTTGAAGCCGTCGCCGGTCTTGTCGCCCGGCTTCTGGTCCTTCAGCCAGCGGTACAGCGGCTTGCCCTTGAAGGCCCACTGCTTGCCGCCGTCGTCGCGGGTGACGACGCTGTAATCGGCCCCGCCGGCCTCGCCCTCCATCACCATCAGGGGCGGCCAGTTGGTGGCGCAGGGGCCGTTGCAGACGCTCTTGCCGCTGCCGGCGGTGTCCTTGTCGAAGACGTAGAGGGTCATGCCCTTGCCGTCGGTGAGGACGCCGTCCGCCACGCGTGCGGGTGCGGCCGCCATGGCGCCATAGCCGGCGCAGGCGCTCAGCAGGGCGGACAGGATGAGGGGCAGTGCGGTGTTCTTGATGTTCATGATGGCCTCCGTTGGCGTGTTGGGCTTACACGGGGTAAACGGAGGCAGTGGCGGGTTTATTCCCGCGAGGGTGTATTTCTTTTACTTCACCCTGGCCTTGTCGGCCTTGCTGTAGTTGCTGAAGTGCCCTTCCCTGGCGGCCTGCTTGCGCCCGCTGGCGATGATGGCGGCAGACTTGCCGGGCGCGGCGGGCATCGACACCAGTTTTTCGACCTGCGCGGCACCACAGTGGGGGCAGGCCGGCAGCGCGTCGGCGCGGACGATGCGTTCGAAGACCCGGTCGCAGGACAGGCAGTGGAAATCGTAGATCGGCATGGCGGCACTCCCGGCGGGCGATGGATACGGTACAGCCCCCGACCGGCGGGGGCTGCAGGACGGGTCAGAACTTGACCAGCACGTCCTCGTTACGGGCGATGAACTGACAGGCCAGCCGGTACGGGGGCGGCAGGTCCTTCTCTTCGGCGTCGGCGATCTGCTCCTTGGTGATCTTGCCAGCCAGGCGCAGTGCCACCTTTTCCTTTTCGGTCAGGGCGATGCCCATCGGGGTCTTGTTGGAGAGGATCTGGACCTCGACGCAACAGGAGCCGCACTCGCCGTTTTCGCACTCGAACTCGACCGGAATCTTGTTGTTCTGGGCGATCAGCAGCAGGGTGTGGGTGTCACCGGCGGTGGCATAGACGGTGACGTCCTTCTTCATCTTGGGCGAGCTGAAGGTGATGTTGGCCATGATGGCTTTACCTTTACCAATTGCATAAGTGAAAAAAGGGAGGCCCGCAGGCCTCCCCCCTTCCGCGGTGCTCAGCGGATGATGTCGTAGGAGTAGTCGGTGGTCCCGATGCCGTTGGTGTTGGCGTCGAGGGCCTCGAAGTACTCGTCGAGCAGCATGGTCAGGACACGCAGGCCGCCCTGGTAACCCCAGATGGGGAAACGGTGGTAGTGGTGGCGATCGAAGATCGGGAAGCCCAGGCGGATCAGCGGGGTGCCGCAGTCACGCTCGAGGTACTTGCCGTAGGTGTTGCCGATCAGGAAATCCACCTTCTCCGTGAAGAGCAGGGAACGCATGTGCCACAGGTCGGCCTTGGGGTAGGCCTTGCAGTTCTTGCCGAAGGGGCTGGCGTCCAGCAGGGCCTGGACCTTCTCGGCCCACTCCTTGTCGCCGTTGGTGGAGAGCACATGGACCGGCTCGGCACCGAGTTCCAGCAGGAAGGCGGTCATGCCCAGCATGAGGTCCGGGTCCCCGTAGAGGGCGAACTTCTTGCCGTGCAGGTGGGCCTGGCTGTCGGCGATGGCATCGACCAGGCGGCCGCGCTCGAGCTCCAGCTCCTTCGGGATCGGCTTGCCGGTCAGCTCGGAAACCTTCATCAGGAAGGCATCGGTGCCGGTCACGCCCATCGGGTGATGGAAGCTGGTCGTGTCGTGGCCATGCTCCTTGATCAGCTTCATGGTCTTCTCGGTGGAGTAGCCCTGGAAGCTGATGGTGGCCTTGGCGTTGATCGCGGCTTCAACCTGGGCCTTGGTGGTGCCACCGTCGTACATGCGGAATTCGCCGTCGGTGGGGGTGTTCCACACGTCGGACGGATCGCACAGGATGGTGTGCTCAACGCCCATCAGGTCGAGCATGCGGCGGATCTCCGGCAGGTTGCCGCAGACGAAGCCGTCGAAGCCGCCGATGAAGTTGATCGACTCGTTGGGGATGCGGGTCAGGGCCGTGCCCTGGCCGGCCTTGCCGTCCCAGAAGTACTTGATGATGCCCTGCAGCGCGTTGTCGTAGCCGGTGATGTGGCTGCCGACGAAGGCCGGGGTGTGGGCAAAGGGAACGTCGAACTCGGCCGGGATGGAGCCCTTCTGCTTGGACGTCTTGATGAAGGCGTCCAGGTCGTCACCGATCACCTCGGCCATGCAGGTGGTGGACACGGCGATCATCTCGGGCTTGTACAGGTTGTAGGTGTTGGCCAGGCCGTCGATCATGTTGTTGAGGCCGCCAAACACCGCCGCATCTTCGGTCATCGAGGAGCTGACGCAGGAGGTCGGTTCCTTGAAGTGACGGGAGAAGTGGGAACGGTAGTAGGCCACGCAACCCTGGGAGCCATGCACGAAGGGCAGGGTCTTCTCGAAGCCGACGGCGGCGAACACGGCGCCCAGCGGCTGGCAGGCCTTGGCGGGGTTGACCGTCAGGGCTTCGCGGGCGAAGTTCTTCTCACGGTATTCCCAGGTCTTGGCATATTCGATCTGCTTGGCCAGCTCTTCGGCAGGCACGCGGAACTCGAACTGGCTCCGCTTGTTGTCGAACATCGCCTTGTATTCCGGCTCGCGGAACAGGTTTTCGTGGTCGAGGACCTTATCAACATTTTGGGGCATGACAGCACTCCTAGAATCAGTAATCAGGGCGGGGCGGCGGGGCCAGAGCCCCGCCCGGAAGAGGAATTAGGCAGCCTTCTTCCACGGAGCCTTGGTGAGGCCCCAGACCGGCGAGTTGATCGCCATGTCCATGTCACGGGCGAAGATCGCGAAACCGTCGTAGCCGTGGTACGGGCCGGAGTAGTCCCAGCTGTGCATCTGGCGGAAGGGCACGCCCATCTTCTGGAAGACGTACTTTTCCTTGATGCCGGAGCCGACCAGGTCGGGCTGGACCTTCTCGACGAACTTCTCGAACTCGTAGCCGGTGACGTCGTCGTAGATCAGCGTGCCGTCCTTGACGTAGTGCGTGGTGCGCTGATAGTCGTCGTTGTGGCCGAATTCGTAGCCGGTGCCGACCACTTCCATGCCCAGGTCCTCGTAGGCGCCGATCACGTGACGGGGGCGCAGGCCACCGACGAAGAGCATGACCTTCTTGCCTTCCAGGCGGGACTTGTACTTGGCGATGACTTCATCAACCATGCCGCGGTACTTGGCGATGACCTTCTCGGTGTTGGCCTTGATGGTGTCGTCGAAGTGGCTGGCGATCTCGCGCAGGCTCTTCTCGATCATCGTCGGGCCGAAGAAGTTGTACTCGACCCAGGGGATCCCGTACTTCTCTTCCATGTGCCGGCTGATGTAGTTCATCGAGCGGTAGCAGTGCAGCACATTGAGCTTGGCCTTGGGGGTGTTCTCCAGCTCGGCGATGGTGCCGTCGCCGGACCACTGGGCGATCACGCGCAGGCCCATCTCCTCGAGCAGGATGCGGCTCGACCAGGCGTCGCCACCGATGTTGTAGTCACCGATGATGGCCACGTCGTAGGGGGTGGATTCGAACGCGTTCTTGTTCGGATCGACCTTGTCGAAGACCCAGTCGCGCACCGCGTCGTTGGCGATGTGGTGGCCGAGGGACTGGCTGACCCCGCGGAAGCCTTCGCAACGCACCGGAACGATGGTCTTGCCGACGTATTCCTTGGCCTTCTTCTTCGACACCGCTTCGATGTCGTCGCCGATCAGGCCGATCGGGCATTCGGACTGGACGGTGATGCCCTTGTTCAGGGGGAACAGGACCTCGATCTCGTCGATGATCTTCTCCAGCTTCTTGTCGCCGCCGAAGACGATGTCCTTTTCCTGGAAGTCGGAGGTGAATTGCATCGTCCCGAAGGTGTCGATGCCGGTTTCACCGATGTAGTAGTTGCGGCGGGAGGCCCAGGAATACTGGCCGCAGCCGACGGGGCCGTGGGAGATGTGGATCATGTCCTTGATCGGGCCCCACACCACGCCCTTGGAACCGGCGTAGGCACAGCCACGGATCGTCATCACGCCCGGCAGGGACTTGATGTTGGACTTGACGCCGCAATCCGGCTTGCCATCCTCGAAGGTGCCCAGGTGCTTGGCGCGCTTCTTGGCGGTCTTTTCCGGGTAGGCCTTGAGCACTTCTTCGATGAGTGCCTTGTTTTCATCAACGGTCAGACTCATTTCATCGCTCCTTGTATTTCAAATCGGTAAGTCGAGAGTAGAGAGCGGAGAGTCGAGATCGGGTCGTTCCGGACGGAGCCGCGAGGCTCCGGGGGGAGAGCCGGGACGATCCGCCCCGACTCTCGACCCTCGACTCTCGACGCCTTAGGCGGCCAGTTCGGCAGCGGTCTTGCCGATGACGGACTCGTCTTCCTTCTTCATGATGCCGAAGTCCATCAGCAGGTCTTCGAGCTCGTCCATGGTGATCGGGGTCGGGATGGTGCCGTTGCCCGCGTTGTTATGGACCTTCTCGGCCAGGGACCGGTACTCGGCGGCCTGCTTGGATTCCGGGGCGTACTCGATGACGGTCATGCGGCGCAGTTCAGCGTGCTGCACGATGTTGTCGCGGGGGACGAAGTGGATCAGCTTGGTGCCCAGCTTGCCGGCCAGCGCTTCGGCCAGTTCCAGTTCCTTGTCGGTCTGGCGCTCGTTGCAGACCAGGCCGCCCAGACGCACGCCACCGGAGTTGGCGTACTTCAGAATGCCCTTGGAGATGTTGTTGGCGGCGTACATGGCCATCATTTCGCCGGACATGACGATGTAGATTTCCTGCGCCTTGTTCTCACGGATGGGCATGGCGAAGCCGCCACACACCACGTCGCCCAGCACGTCGTAGGAGACGTAATCGACGCCGTCGTAAGCACCGTTTTCCTCGAGGAAGTTGATCGAGGTGATCACGCCACGGCCGGCACAACCGACGCCGGGTTCCGGGCCACCGGATTCAACGCAACGGATGTCGCGATAACCCACCTTCAGGACGTCCTCGATCTCCAGGTCTTCCACGGAGCCGGCTTCGGCAGCCAGGGACAGAACGGTGTCCTGGGCCTTTGCGTGCAGAATCAGACGGGTGGAGTCGGCCTTCGGGTCGCAACCGACGATCAGGATCTTCTGACCCATTTCAGCCAGGGCAGCCAGGGTGTTCTGGGAAGTGGTGGACTTACCGATGCCACCCTTTCCGTAGAAAGCAATTTGACGAAGTGCAGCCATTTTCAAATCTCCTAAATGAATTGAACGGGTGTTTCACTCACTGACGAATTCCGGGTGTTGGGACCCATTTACCTTGCAACCGGAATGCAGCCTTTCGCGTCCGTTTTGCTCTTCGTATTCACACGCTGCGGCAAGCCTTGATCGGTGCGACGATCATTCAGCAATCGCCGTGCCAGCCTCGAAATAAATTTCTATTTCTTTGTTTTATAAAGAAATAATAGTTTTACGAAGCATTCAGACAGGCCTGTCCGGCTTTGTGTGGAATGTGACAAAGACCCCAGCGCTGTCAGGAAGGACACAGATTCGCAAAGCCGCGACGACGCTCCTACAAAAGCCCGACACAAAGCCTCAAATAACTGATCCAAAAGGAATTACCGGAAATCCGAAACGCCTCCGGGGGGAGCGGCACAACAATTGCCTATAGAAGGTGGAGAAACGGCCCCGACACACCCGGTCGCCGGCCCGCCGCAAACCTGGAGTCAAGATCATGAGCAAGCCGGACACCCCCGCCGACGCCCTGCCCCCCTGCCCCGCCCGGGTGGTGGTGGGCTATATGCGGCGCGACGGCTGGGCCGTTCCCGTCTATGGCGAGCCGGCGCCCGTGCAGGCCGCCGCGCATGCCGAGCCGGCACCCTCGGTGGCGTCCTCAGTGGCGTCCCCTCCTGCCGCAGACGATGCTTCGGCCAACAATCCCCACTTCGAACGCCTGGGCGGCAGCGCCGCCATCGAACGCCTGGTGGACAGCTTCTACGCACGCATGGACAGCCTGCCCGAAGCGGCCGGCATCCGCGCCATGCACGGGCCCAACCTGGCCCCGGTCAAGGAGGTGCTGGTGCGCTACCTCACCGAATGGACCGGCGGCCCCCAGCTGTACTCCGTCGAGCGTGGCCACCCCCGCCTGCGCCGCAAGCACCTGCCCTTCTCCATCGGCGCCGCCGAGCGGGACGCCTGGATGCTGTGCATGAGCGGCGCCCTCGACGAAGTCGTCACCGACCCGGACCTGAAGAATCAACTCACCCGTGCGTTCTTGAAGACCGCCGATTTCATCCGCAATGACAAAGGAAGCAGTCATGACCACCACCCTCGCTAATGCCATCCTCGACCTGGACGAAAAGGGCCGCCTGCTCAACCCGGTCTTCAAGGGAGAAACCAAGAAGGCCGGCCGCTACGGCTTCCGCGGCGACGTCGCCCTGAAGTTCGCCGAGCAGTTCGCCGACGAAAAGCGTCCGCCGGAAATCGTCACCGACCAGGTCATGATGGTCTGTGACGATGGCAAGACCATCCCCTTCTTCAGCAGCTTCCTGCTGTCCTTCGAATACCTGGCCCTGGTGCACGAAGTCCTCGGCCCCTACTTCGTGCCCACCGGCAAGTACATCGTCTTCTGCGACAACATCGACCTGTCCAAGAAGTACACCGTCAAGCTCGGCGAAATCAGCTACACCGTGCTGCCGATCGACGAGGCCACCGTGTACAACGAGACCCTCGAGCTCCTGTACCTGGAAAAGAACGACCTCAAGAAGTTCGACACCGCCGGCAAGCTGGACGCCGTGGCCAATGGCGCCACCAAGTTCTCGGCCACCTACACCCCGCTGACCTACGAGGAAGGCCTGAAGATCATGGGCCCGATCCGCGACCTCGGCGCCAACCGTCCGGTCTGATCCCGGTCTGACTCCGGAACAGGCCCCATGAACGAGCCCTCACCCCGCCGCAGCGGGGGAGCGGCCGAGGAATGGGCAGGCGAAGGCCGCGGGGCCGAGCCCGGCCGCTGGTACACGACCAACCTGGTCGGGCTGCCAGTGGGCCTGCTCGGCTCCCCGGCCTTCAATGCCCATCCCCAGCCGATCACCATTGCCGGCGTGCGGGAGACCCATCGGGGCCTGTTCCGCCTGCTCGACACCGCCGGCGACCTGCCGGCGGCCTCGGCGGTGTTCCGCCATTTCATGGAGATCGTCTTCGGCCTGGCGCCGCCCGAACCGGGTACCCGCAGCAACCCGCGCGGGCGCCACCGCTCCAGCTACCTCAAGCTGCTGCAGGGCTGGGGGCTGGACTCCAACTCCGCCGCCGGCGCCGTGCTGAAAGGCTGGGCGGAAAGCCGCTTCGGCCTGGTCCCGACCTTCCACAAGGCCCCCCTCGGGCGCTTCCCCTCCCCGGCCTGGATCACCTACATCGAGGAAAAGGGCAGCAGCCGCTTCCACAACAACTGCATCCACCAGCAGCTCGACCTGCTCTACGAATACTGCCAGTGGGCCATCGCCCGCTTCGGCCAGCCCGCCCGGGACTTCATCACCCTGTGGCGGGGCGTCAATGACTTCAGCGAACAGCGCGTCATCGCCGGCGACCGCCGCGACCGGGCCTGCGTGCTGCGCCTCAACAACGTGGTGTCCTTCTCCACCTCGCGGGACCGGGCCGACGAATTCGGCGACTGGATCCTCGAGGCCCGGGTGCCCACCGTGAAGATCCTGTTCTTTCCCGGCCTGCTGCCCGGATCTGCCCTTGCCGGAGAAGGCGAGGTGCTGGTCATCGGTGGCGAATACGAAGTGGTGGCCCGCTATGCTTGACGCCCTCCTCCGCCCCCAGTCCAGCCTGCTGCCCGCCGGCCTGCGCCCAGGCAGCCAGCTCGACCGCGCCCTCGGCAGCTACCTCGGCCTCGCTCTGGGCGACGCCCTCGGCGCCACCGTGGAGTTCATGACCGTCCGCGAGATCGCCGCCCAGTACGGCGTGCACCGCCAGATGATAGGCGGCGGCTGGCTCAAGCTCGCCCCCGGCCAGGTCACCGACGACACCACCATGTGCCTGGCCCTCGGCAAGGCCATCCTCGACGCCAAAGGCTGGTGCATGAAAGCCGTCGCCGAAGCCTACGTGGCCTGGCTGCGCGGCAAGCCGGTGGATTGCGGCAACACCTGCCGGCGCGGCATCCGCCGCTACATGGCCGATGGCTCCCTGGCCGGCCCGCCCTCCGACGGCGACGCCGGCAACGGCGCGGTGATGCGCAACCTGCCGGTGGTGCTGGCCACCCTGGCCGACGAAAGCGCCTTCCGCAACCGCAGCCTGGCCCAGGCCCACTTCACCCACCACAACGGCCTGTCGGATGCCGCCACCCTGATCTGCGGCCAGCTGGTGCGGCGCCTGCTGCTCGGCGGGCAGCTCTCCGACTGCCGGCCGCTGGTGGATGCCTTCATCGCCGACAACCCGCAGTTCCGCTTCCAGCCCTACCCCGGGCGGGCCAGCGGCTACGTGGTGGACACCCTGCAGACCGTCTTCCACTTCAGCTTCACCGAAGGAGACTTCGAAAGTGCCGTGGTCGGCGCCATGAACCGCGGCGACGACGCCGACACCACCGCCGCCCTGGTCGGCATGCTGCACGGCGCCCAATGCGGCGCCACCGCCCTGCCGCGGCGCTGGCTGGAGCGCCTCGACCGGCCGATCGCGGAGGCCATCGTCACCCAGACCCAAGCCCTGCTGGCCCTCGGCCAGTGCCCATCCCAACAACGGAGCCTGCCATGACCCACGTCATCTTCTACGAGAAACCCGGCTGTGGTGGCAACGCCCGCCAGAAAGCCTGGCTGGAGGCCGCCGGCCACAGCCTGGATGTGCGCAGCCTGCTCAGCTGGCCATGGACCGCCGACAGCCTGCTGGCCTTTCTTGATCCACTGCCGGTGGCCGAGTGGTTCAACCGCGCCGCACCGCGGGTCAAGTCCGGCGAGGTCGTGCCGGAAGCCCTAGACCGGGACAGCGCCCTGACCCTGCTGCTGGCCGAGCCCCTGCTGATCCGCCGCCCGCTGATGGAAACCGCCGCCGGCCGCGTCGTCGGCTTCGACCCCGCCACCGTCGCCGCCTGGCTGGACAGCCCGGCCCTTGCCGCGCTGGATGGCAGGCGTACCGAGGGCTGTGCCGCGATGTCGGGGGACTGTGAATCCATCTGACAGGCCGTGCAGTCGTCCTGACAGCGCTTGCAATCCTTCTTCACGGGCTTGCAATCGTCCTGCAGCGCCTGCAATCCTTCATCACGACCGTGCAATCGTCCTGACAGCGCCTGCAATCCTTCATCACGACTGTGCAATCGTCCTGACAGCGCCTGTAATCCTTCCCCACGCCGTGCAGTCGTCCTGACAGGCCTTGCAATCCTTCTTCACGGCGGTGAAATCGTTCTGACGGCTCGTGCAAGGGATGCGGGGTTGGGTGGACAATTTCTGCGTCTGCGGCTTTTCTGGGCGGCTTTCCTTTTTTCCGCCCTGGATTGGCCGGGATTTCGCCCCGGCGGGCGACCCCTTTCTTTGCGTCGCCAAAGAAAGGGGGAAAGAAAGGCGACCCGGCTTCCCCGGTCGTCCGCGTAGCGGACGACTCCCCTGCGCTGCTCGCATCGGGCGGCCGGCGCGGAACTCGTCGGCTGCGCCTCCTCAAACAGCCGCGCCGGAAGGCCCCGCCCGCTGCTGCGCTGCTCGGCGGGTCAGAACGGGCTTTCAGCAAGCACCGAGCCTCTACGGAAAAGCCGCTGGACGCGAGGCGTTGGGGTTTTGCTTGTGCGTTGATTCTCAACAGCGGCTTCAGCAAACGCGCGGTGTTTGCGAAAAGCCCGTTCCGACCCGCCGAGCAGCGGAACGGCAGGCGGGGAAGTCCGGCGCGGCTGTTTGAGCCCGAAGGGCGAGTTCCGCGCCGGCCGCCTGGCGTGAGCAGCGCAGGGCAGTCATTCGCGTAGCGAATGACCGGGGAGGCGGGTCGCCTTCTTTGCCTTCTTTCTTGGCGAAGCAAGAAAGAAGGTCGCCCGCCGGGGCGAAATCCCGGCCAATCCAACGTAAAACAACGGAAAGCCGCCCCAACAAAGGCACAAACGGGCGAATGAAGCCCCCCGGCAACCCTACAATAGGCCCCCTACCCCGCCCCCCAGGAGCCCCAATTGCCCACACCGCGTCTCATGTCAGACCTCTCCCCCCCGCGCAGGTGGGCCGGGGCTGCGGGTCTGTGTCTGCTCGGTCTCCTGCCTGCCGCGTCGATCGCCGCAGCCCGGCTCGACTGCGAGATCAACCAGGGCGGCCGCAGCGAGACCCTGCATTTCGGCCCGGCCACCAACCCCTACGAAGTGAAGGCGGTGTCGATCAACGAGCGTTTCAGCTTCAAGGCGGTGATGATCGAGCGCGGCGACAAGGTCGAGTACATCAGCCTGTATGTCTATTACCTGCCCCCCCGCGGCCCCATCCTGCTGCAGCAGGCCAAGTACCTGGCGCCCACCGCGCAGCCCTATCCGGCGGCCGGCTCCCTGACGGGCCGGCAGTATCTCTACTCGCCCCGGCTCGAGCGCGAACTGCAGTACGAGTGCGCCCTGGTGGAGGTGGAGTCATGATCCGCGCCCTCCCTGCAGCCCTGCTGATGCTGGCCCTGGCCGCGCCCGCCACCGCCGCGGAGCCCACGGTGACCATCGCCTTCGTCGGCGACATCATGCTGACCGACACCCCGGGCAAGGTGGTCCGGCAGGGGCGCGATCCCTTTGCGCCCTTCTCCGACCTGCTGAAGCAGGCCGACATCCGGGTCGGCAACCTCGAATGCGTGGTGGCCACCACCGGCGTGGCCGACCCGGCCAAGCCCTATTCCTTCCGTGCCCACCCGCGCACCCTGCCTGTCCTCAAGCGCCACTTCGATGTGGTGGGGCTGGCCAACAACCACTCCGGGGATTTCGGCCCCGCCGCCTTCGCCGAGATGCTGGGCCGGCTGGACAAGGCCGGGATCGCCTATTTCGGCGGCGGCCACACCCTGAAGGAGGCGCACACGCCGCTGATCATCGAACGCAAGGGCTTGCGCATCGCCCTGCTGGGCTATGACGAGTTCTTTCCGCGCTCCTTCGAAGCCGACGTGGACAAGCCCGGCGTGGCGTGGAGCGAGGACGAGCAGGTGCGCCTCGACATCACCACCGCGCGCAGCCTCCATCGGGCCGACCTGGTCATCCCGGTGATGCACTGGGGCTGGGAAAACGAGCAGCGGGCCAGCGCCCGGCAGCGCCAGCTCGCACGCCTGATGATCGATGCCGGCGCCGACGCGGTGGTGGGCGGCCACCCCCATGTCACCCAGGACATCGAGACCTATCGCGGCAAGCCGATCATCTACAGCCTGGGCAACTTCCTGTTCGACAGCTTCACCAGCGAGGACAACAACACCGGCTGGCTGCTGCACATGGAAGTGGGCCGCGAGGGGGTGCGGCACTGGCGCACCCACATCGCGCGCATCGACCGGGAGGGCGTCCCCCACCCCGACCGGCGCAAGGCCGGCAGCTGCTGGGAAGCCGGCCAGACGGAAGCGCGCCCCTGCAGTGACAAACCGGCAGCCCGCTAGAACGGCACCACGCTCTCGAAACACGCAGGGACACGGGTCTGCGGGTGGATGAAGGCCAGGCTCATGGCGTGCAGGCACATGCGCGCCTCCTGCTGCGCCTCATCGGGCGCGGCATACAGCGGATCACCGACGATGGGGTGGCCGATCGACATCAGGTGCACCCGCAGCTGGTGGGTACGCCCGGTGAGCGGCGTCAGCTCGACCCGGGTCCGGGCGCCAGCGCCCTCTCCGCTGCGCGCCAGCACCCGGTAGCGCGTCAGCGCCGGGCGCCCCTGCAGCGGATCGACCCGCTGCCGCGGCCGATTGTCCGGATCGCTACCCAGGGCCAGGGCGATCTCGCCACGGTCATCGGCGACATGGCCATGCACCAGCGCACAGTACTTCTTGCCCACGATGCGCTGCTCGAAGGCCAGGCTCAGGCGGCGCAGCATCTCATGGCCCCGCGCCAGCATGATCAGGCCGGAGGTGGCCATGTCCAGGCGATGCACCAGCAAGGCGTCCGGGTAGAGCGCCTGCACCCGGCTGGCCAGGCAATCCTGCCGCGCCTCGCCCCGCGCCGGCATCGAGAGCAGACCGGCCGGTTTGTCGGCAACGATCACGGCCTCATCGACGTGGACGATGGTGGGGTTCAGGTGGGGCATGCGGGCGGATGGGGCGGAGATAGGGCAGATAAGGCGCGGATTGTCGCCAGCCGCACCGGCTGCGTCCAGGGGGGATGCTGTCGGCGCTTTGTCTTCGAGGCTGGGTGTGCCTCCTTTACTGGTCGGCTTTCCGTTGTTTTGCGTTGGATTGGCCGGGAATTCGCCCCGGCGGGCGACCTTCTTTCTTGCTTCGCCAAGAAAGAAGGCAAAGAAGGCGACCCGCCTCCCCGGTCATTCGCTGCGCGAATGACTGCCCTGCGCTGCTCACGCCAGGCGGCCGGCGCGGAACTCGCCCTGCGGGCTCAAACAGCCGCGCCGGACTTCCCCGCCTGCCGTTCCGCTGCTCGGCGGGTCGGAACGGGCTTTTGCCAAGCACCGAGCCTCTGCGGAAAATCCGGCAGATGCGAGGCGCTGGGTTTTGCTTTTCTCGCTGGAAGCCAACCTCCGCTTCAGCAAACGCGCGGTGTTTGCGAAAAGCCCGTTCTGACCCGCCGAGCAGCGCAGCAGCGGGCGGGGCTTTCCGGCGCGGCTGTCTGAGGAGGCGCAGCCGACGAGTTCCGCGCCGGCCGCCCGATGCGAGCAGCGCAGGGGAGTCGTCCGCAACGCGGACGACCGGGGAAGCCGGGTCGCCTTTCTTTCCCCCTTTCTTTGGCGACGCAAAGAAAGGGGTCGCCCGCCGGGGCGAAATCCCGGCCAATCCAACGCAAAAGAAAGGAAAGCCGACCAGCAAAGGCACAAACAAGCAAACAAACAGCTGAAGCCGCCCCTACAGATCTCGCACCAGACCGCCAGCCCCCTTGAAGCTTGCCCTTCAAATTAGAAAAAACTAATATTCCATCCATTTCCCCAAGGGCGCACTCTCAGGCGCGCTCCCGCCAACCTCTTCCCCCACGGACCGCCATGAAAACACCCCACGACCTCGTCACCGAAGCGCGCCAGCACATCACCGAAGTGTCCCCGCAGGAGGCGGATGCGGCCATCCGCGATGCCGATGTGCTGATCGACGTGCGCGAAGCCGACGAGTTTGCCGGAGGCCATCTACCCGGTGCCATCCTGATCCCCCGCGGCGTGCTGGAGTTCCGCCTGGGGAGCAAGCCTGAACTCGGCCGGCGTGACCTGGAAATCGTCCTGTACTGCAAGACCAGCGGCCGCGCCGCCCTGGCGGCCCGCAGCCTGAAAGAGATGGGCTACCTGTCCGTGCGCAGCATTGCCGGGGGCATCGATGCCTGGATCGCCGCAGGCAAGCCCGTGGTCAAGCCCGAACTGCCGAGCTTCGAATAAAGTCACAGACGAAAAAAAGGGCGGCAAGCGCCGCCCCAAAGGCTGCCGGCGGGGGCTCTCCTCGAGCCTCCGCCGCAATGCGTCAGACGAAGCTCAGCAACTCGATGGTCACCGGCTCTTCGCCCATCACGGTCTGGCAGGCGAGGCGGGACTTGCTGCTGACGCCGACCAGGGCGTCGAGCTTTTCGTTTTCGAGCTTCTGGATGCGCGGCAGGGTCTTGCGGCCCTCCTGCACGAAGATGTGACAGCTGCCGCACTGGGCCTTGCCGTCACACTTGTGGGCGATGGTCTCGCCGGCGGCCATGATGGCGCCGAGCAGGATGGAGCCGGCGGCGACGTCGACGGTCTTGCCGGACGGCTGGATGGTGAGTAGAGCCATGGAACTACCTCTGGACGTGTTGGGAAAGCGTTGTATGGGCGGATGGGCCGCGCCGCTTCAGCCGAGGCGTGCCAGCAGCGCCGGCACGAAGGCGTCGAGGGGCAGCGGGATGCGCTCGATGCCCTGCTCGGCCAGGAAGCGCGCTTCCATGCGGGTCGGCTCGTCGGGCATCACCGCCCAGTGGCGGTCGGAGGAGCGCTTCATGATCTGCCGGGCGAAGGCGCGGGGTAGCTGGTCGTTGAAGCGGCAGCCGATGAACAGGAAGTTGCGGCCGCTGCGCAGGCGCTGGACTTCCTGGGGGATCGGCGTCTGGATGTCGATCTCGGTGAGCACCTCCACGTAGTCGGTGTCGGACACCAGGTAGTTGCCGGCCGGGGCGTGGGCGCCGATGGGCTTGTAGAGCACGGTCTTCCAGTCGGGCTTGTGGTCGGGCGTGGGCGTGCCGTCGGCGTCGTACCAGCCGGTCCAGGTGCCGAAGTGCTCCGACTGGGCCAGGCCCTGGACCTGCCCCCAGCTGCCGGTCGGGGCCACCTCGGCGAGGGCCGCCGCCATCGCGTCGTCGTACCACGCATCGACGATCAGCGGAAAGCCGAAGCCGGCCAGCGACTGGTGCAGCGGCGCCGGCACGGCCTTGGCCGCGAAGGCCTCGTTCATCAGGCCGACCAGGGTCTTGCGGTGCTTGAAGTTCTCGATGTACTGGGCCGACTGGGTGAGCCGGTTGCGGATCTTGTGGGGCACCGAGCTCCGCGCGGTGAGCAGGACCACAAGCTCTTCCGGGGTGGCAGGCACGCCGTAGGCGGTGGCCTGGGCCAGCACGCGGGGGCCCAGGTAGGGCACCACGCGGCCGGCGGCCAGGGCCTCGACCAGGCTGGCGGGGAGTCCGTCGGGGAGTACTTCCGACGGGGCAGGAGCGGTGGCAAGCGTCGTCATGGGGAACCTCTGGGGATGTCGGGGGATGTCTTATAGGTAGATGGCGGCGCCGGCACCCACGTTGGTACAGGCGTCCTTGAGGGTCTTGACCAGGAACCTCACCTGGTCGGCGTCCATGTGCCCGTAGAAGGGCAGCGCCAGGGAACGGTCGCCGATGCGCTCGGTGTTCTTCAGGCAGCCGCGCTTGCAGTTGAACTCTTCGCCGAGGGCCTGGTAGGCAAACTGCTGGTGCAGCAGGGCGCTGAAGGGGGCGGCCTCGATCAGGTCGGCCTCCAGGTCGTCCACGATCTGGGCGCGCCCGCTGGCGGTGAAGCGGGCCCCCAGGTGCACCACGTAGAGCATCCAGTGCACCTCGTCCACGTCCGGCCCCAGGTAGGGCGGCTTGATGCCCTCGAAGCTCTGCATCTCATCCCGGTAGTAGGCCTCCACCTGCTTGCGGCGGGCCAGGATCTCGTCGATGCGTTCCAGCTGGGCCAGGCCCAGGGCCGCGGTGAGGTCGCTCATGTTGGCCTGCAGCGGCACCCGGCTGCCGATCGACACGGAGGTCCGGTCGGTCAGGCGGTGGGAGCGCAGGTAGCGCAGCTCGGTGGCCAGGCGCGGGTCGTCGGTCAGCACCATGCCGCCTTCGCCGCAGCACAGGGCCCCGGGCTGGGAGAAGTCGAACACCGACACATCGCCGAAGCTGCCCACCGGCCGCCCCAGGTAGCGCGAACCGATGGCCTCGGTGGAGTCCTCGATCAGCGCCACGCCGCGGGCTTCGGCCAGCTGGCGCAAGGCCTTCCAGGCGGCCGGATGGCCGTTGCAGTTGTTGCCGATGATGGCCTTGGTGTTGGGCCGGATCCGGTCTGCCGCGGCCGACGGGGAGATGCAGCCCGACCAGTAGTCGATCTCGGCGAAGTTGGGCGTGGCCCCGGCCAGCAGGATGGCGTGGGAGGTCTGGTGCCAGCCGTAGCTGCAGGCCACCACCTCGTCGCCAGGGCCGATGCCCATGGCGCGCAGGGCCAGCCACATGGCCAGGGTGCCGCTGGCGGTGGCGATGCCGTAGGCGCGGCCGTGCTGGGCGGCGAACTCGGCCTCGAAGTCTTCGACCCGGGCCCCGGCCGACAGGCGCGGGCTGCGCAGGGCGCGGATCACCTTGTCCAGCTCGATCCCGCTCACGTCGGGGTCGGTGAGGAGGATCCAGTCTTCGTCGTGGTCGACGGTTTGCATCTCGGCGGGGGCGTTCATGGTCAGCTCCTGGCGGCCAGCATGAGGCCGGATGCGGCGGCGGGGTCGCTGGTGAGGGACCAGCAGTGGCCGTCGGAACCCAGCAGGTACACATCGGCGGAGGCGGTCTCCAGGGCGGGGGTCTCACCCCGCACATCGAGGGCATCCACCACCGTCACGCGCAGCCCGTTCCAGTGGGCGCGGGCGGCGGCGGCCAGGGCCGCCACGTCCGGCGCCGCGTTGCCCAACCCGGACAGCACGCTCATGTCATCGGTGCTGAGTCCCATCATTCACCTCCCACCTTGCGGGCTTCGACGGTGATCGGCAGGCGGGTGTCCGCCGCCATCTCGGGCAGGGCCAGCACCCAGCCGTTGGCCAGGGTGATGGTGCCGCCCCACAGGCCGGCCTGCTCCTGGGAGACGACGGGCTCCTCCAGGTCCTTCTTGGGCACATAGGCCGACAGGCCGGCGGGCGTATTGCGCAGCATGACTTTCATGGGAAGCTCCGTTTTGAATGTTCGGTTTCGGGTAAGGGGGTCATGCAGCCAGCGCATCCACCAGCAGGGGCGCCAGGCTCGAGCGCAGGGTGTCGATGACGGTGGCGATGTCCCGGGGGGTGGTGTCCCGCCCCAGGGAGAAGCGCACCGCGGCGCGGGCTTCGGCCTCGGACACGCCCATCGCCAGCAGCACGTGGGAGGGGTCGGTGGCGCCGGCGCTGCAGGCCGAGCCGCTGGAGGCGCAGATGCCGGCCTTCTCCAGGCGCATCAGGACGATCTCCGCATCGAGGGCGCCAAAGGCCAGGCAGCTGGTGTTGGGCAGGCGCGGCACCCCGGCGCCGAAGACCCGCAGGCCGGGCAGGGCCTCGCCGAGGCCGGCCTCGAGGGCGTCACGCATCGCCGCCTGGCGCGCCATCTCGTCACCCGACGCCAGGTAGACCCGGGCCAGGCGGGCCGCCACGGCAAAGCCGGCGATGCCCGGCAGGTTCTCGGTGCCACCGCGCCGCCGGCGCTCCTGGCTGCCCGGGAAAAGCGGGGTGAAGGGCGCACCCTTCTTCACCAGCAGCACGCCAATCCCCTTGGGGCCGTGCAGCTTGTGGGCCGAGGCGCTGACGAAGCGCGCCCCGAGGGCGGCGAAGTCGATGGGCAGGCGGCCGGCCAGCTGGGTCGCATCCACATGCACCGGCACGCCGACGGCCTGGGCTAGGCGGACGATCTCGCCCACCGGCTGGATCACCCCGGTCTCGTTGTTGGCGGCCATCACCGAGACCAGCGCGGCGCCCTCCTGCAACAGCGCCGGCAGCACGGCGGCACGGATCACGCCGCGCCCATCCACCGGCAGGACGCACACCTCCACGCCCTGCCCGGCCAGGGCCCGCGCGGCCTCCCGCAGGCCGCTGTGCTCGATGGCGGAGATCACCAGGCGGCGCGGCGCCCCCGGCACCGCCAGGGCGGCGTGCAGGGCCTGGGCGTTGGACTCGGTGGCGCTGGAGGTGAACACCACCTCGGCCGGCAAGGCTCCGAACAGGCCTCCCACCTCTGCCCGGGCCGCCGCCAGCACGCTGCGCGCGGCCTGGCCGGCGGGGTGCTTGGAGGACGGGTTGGCCCACTGCTCGGCCAGGGTGCCGGCCACCGCGATCAGGACTTCCGGCAGCGGGCGGGTGGTGGCGTTGTTGTCCAGGTAGATCATGGGAAGCTCCTCAAGGCCAGAACACCCGGTGGGCGTCATCGGCAACCAGGGTCAGCAGCTCGTCGATGCGGCCGGCGCTGGCCTGCCAGACCCAGCGCCCTGCCGCGTGGTCCCTGGCGTACAGCCGCCACACGGCGGGCTCGGGCTGTTCCAGGCGGGCGATGTCGATGACGCCGCCATCCGGATCGATGTTGCGGGAGCAGCAGGGGCTGCGGATCAGCCAGGCCCCGTCCACCCAGAACACTTCGGGCTGCACGTAGCGGTAGCGGCTGCGCTGCTCCAGCTTGCGCAGGATGCGGCGGCGCACCAGTTCGCCGGGGCCGGTGACGCTGGCATGGCGGCTCATGATGCGGCCCCGCTGGCTGGCGACGCTCAGGCCGCCGCCAGTTCCTCTTCGAGGCAGCCCACCACGCGGCCGACGCGGCCTTCGGCGGCGCCGAACTCGACGATGTAGACCGGGATGTTGGCTTCCTCGTGGTGGCCGATCTGCACCACCTCGCCGGTGGTGCCGGCCGAGACGATGAGCTCGTCCTCGGGCACCTCGGGGTGGCTGCCGTCGTTGAACAGGTCGGTGGCGGCGGCCACCTGCTGGCCCCACTGGTACTTCGGTTCGCGCGGTTCGATCATGGTCTTACTCCTTGATGTGGGCGAGCTGGGCCACCTTGTCGCCGCCCAGGGCTTCGGCGACGTGCTCGGGCAGCTTGTCGAGGGAGACGATTTCGCGGCCGCGCATGCCGACCTTGTGGCCGGTGGCGACGAACTCGACCGCGTAGATGTAGAACTGCTGCAGGAAGGTGCCCACCGAGGTGACGTAACCCACGTCGCCTTTATTCACCAGCACCTCGCCCACGTCCTTGCCGGGGTAGGTGCCGTCGTTGCGGACCTTGTAGCGGCTCACCACCCGTTCGCCAAAGTCGAACTGGGGCGGGCCTTCGAGCTCAATGACATCGCTGTCGCGGGAAATGTCACCCATGGCGGGTCTCCGTTTCGAGGGTGGCAAGACGGACCCGGGCCGCTTCGCGGACCTCGGGCTCTTCATCGAGAAGCAGCCGGCGCAGCAGGGCATCGTCGGCCCGCTGGGCTAACTCCCAGCGCACCTCCCAGGCCGGGTCGCGGGCCATCTCGGCCAGCAGACCGACCGGCAGGCGGGCCACCAGGGTGCGCCGGATGTCGACCTCCGGATCATTCAGCAGGGCCAGCAGGGCCGGCACTTCCAGGCGGCGGGCGACCACCAGGCGGACCTCCCGGTCCGGGTCGCGGGCCAGCTTCGGCAACAAGGCGATGGGCAGACGCTCGGCCACCAGCTTGCGCACGAAGTAGTCCGGATCGTCGGCCATCTCGATCAGATGGTTGACCTCCAGGCGCTGGGCGACGCGGATACGCACCTCCCGGTCCGGGTCGTGGCGCAGTTCCGCCAGCAGGCGCTGGGGCAGGCGCAGGGCCACGTGCAGGCGCACCGTCTCGTCGGGGTCGTGCATCAGCCCGACCAGGCGGAACACATCGGCCGACCGGGAGGCCACCGCGCGCACCTCGAAATAGGGGTGCTCGAGGTAGTCGTTGGCCCGCTCCGGGTTCCAGCGGAAGAAGCGGTCGATGCGCTTGGCGTAGCGGTCGAACACGCAGGCATGGCCGGGCTGGCATTTGCCGGTGTCGCGCAGGGCCAGGTTCTCGCAGCCCTCGCAATCCAGGGCGTGGCCCTGCCAGTCCACCACCGGTGGCTCGTTCGGGACCCAGGCGGGCACGGGATGGACGACGCCCGTCATCATGGAGTGGCCTCCATCACGTCATCGTCGTAATCCACGTCGCGGCCGCCGCGCGCCAGCACGGCCCCGAGGACCTTGTGACCGAGGCTGTCGGCGGGATCAAGGGCCTCCAGCAGGTCGAGCACGGCCCTGCCCTCCTCCGCCTCGCCGAGGCGCAGGCTGAGATAGGCATAGCCCTTCAGGGCAAACAGGTAGAAGCGGGGCGCCACTGCGTGGGCGCGCAGTTGGGCGATCCGCTCCGGGCCCCAGCTCGTCGCCGGGGCCACCTGACGCCAATCCGCCGGCAGGCCGAGGGGCCCGGCGGCCAGGGCGATGGCCTCCAGGGCTACCCGGCGGGCGTCGGCCAGGCGGTTGGCGTAGAAATAGAAACGGTAATGGGCGATCAGGGGCGCCGGGTGCGCGGGCGCCAGGGCCCGGGCCTGCAACAGGAGGCCGAGGGCCCCCTCGTCGCCGATGCCCGCACGGCCTGCCTTGTCGATCAGCGCTTCGACCGCGGGGTCGAGCCCGGCGCCGAGGATGGCATCCTCGAAACCGGACGACACACCTGGAACTCCGCTGGCCGACATGACCCTGCTCTCCTCAGTTGCGCCGGATCGAGCTGATGTCGACCTTCGCCACGCCCGGCGGCTGGGCGCTGGTGCCGCTGCTCGAGGAGCAGCCGCAGGCGCCGGCGTTCGGGTTGAAGAAGGTGAGACCGCTCGCGGTGGGGGTGTCGGAGAAGTCGATGGTCACGCCATCCAGCATCAGCCGCGATTCGGCCGGCAGGAAGACCTTGAGGTCACCGACCGCCAGCACCTCGTCACCGGCGAGGGGAGCCCCCTCGACGGTGAACTCGGCGCTGTAGCCCGAACAGCCGCCGGCGCTCACCGTGAGGCGGAAACCGGCGCCGTCACCGTGACCCGAGAAGCGCACCATGCGGCGCATGAACTTCTCGGCGGCCGGATTGACAGTCACGTTGGGCAGCATGATCAGGCTCTCACGATGCAGCCATCGACCGGGCACACCGCCACGCACTGGGGCGTGTCGAAGTGGCCTTCGCACTCGGTGCACTTGGCCGGGTCGATGATGAACACGCCGCTCTTTTCACGGATGGCGTCGTTGGGGCATTCCGGGTCGCAAGCGGAGCAGCCGGAGCAGGTGGAACCGATGATTTTGTAGGCCATGATGGTCTCCTTGCGGTGGTAGGTACGAAATGGGGGTTGTTCTGGTCAGGCCGCCATCACGGCGCCCTGGCGGATGCTGGCGTCGCCGCGCGGCTGATGCACGATGGCGCCGCTGGCCACGCGCCCGCAGTAGTCGGCAAACCACTGCAGGGCCGCCTTCTCGATGAACTCGTGGGCGTATTCCTCGACCGGCTCGATGCCGGCGGCCTTCAGTTCATCGCGGGGGCAGGCACCGATCTTGGAAACCAACACGGCGTGGCAGTCGTTGATGGCATTGACGATCGACGGCAGCTGCTCGTCTTCGCCATAGCCGCCCTGGCAGTACAGATCCACGCGGCGGTGGCCGACGAACAGGGCTTCCTTGCGGCTGACTTCGAAGATCTGGAACTCGGTGGCGTGGCCGAAGTGCTGATTGACCCGGCCCTGGCCTTCGGTGGCCACGGCCACCAGCACCTTGAGGTCTTCCTGGCCGGCGATCAGGCTGGCGTCCAGGGCATCGGCCAGGGCGTCCACCTTGGCCTGGTGCTGGGCCTGGCGCTCGGCCTCGACCTTCTCCTGGTAGGCGCGACGCTTGTCGATGTCATAGACGATATCCATCTCCTCGATCTTGTCGAGGGTGAACTCTTCGCTGCGGTCTTCGCCGAGCAGGCCCACCGCGTCGGCGCGGCACTGGCGGCAGTGGCGCATCAGGTTGGCGCCGCCCATGCAGGCGTCCTGCACGGCCTTCAGCTCCTGAGCGGTGGGGCCGCGCTGGCCGGTGAGGCCGAAGTGGGTGCCGTGCTCGGCCTCGCTGATCAGCGGCATGATGTTGTGCAGGAAGGCGCCGCGCTTCTTCACTTCGCGGTTCACCTCGATCAGGTGCTCGTCATTGATGCCGGGGATCAGCACGGAGTTGATCTTGGTCAGCACGCCGCGGGCGGTGAGCATCTCGAGGCCCTTCATCTGCTGTTCGTGCAGGATGCGCGCGGCCTCGACGCCGGTGACCCGCTGGTGGTTCCAGAAGATCCAGGGGTAGATCTTGGCGCCGATCTCCGGGTCCACCATGTTGATGGTGATGGTCACGTGATCGATGTTGTGCTTGCAGATCTCGTCCACCATCTCCGGCAGGGCCAGGCCGTTGGTGGAGAGGCACAGCTTGATGTCCGGCGCCTTCTCGGTGAGCTGGCGCATGGTGTCGAAGGTCTTCTTCGGATTGGCCAGCGCGTCGCCGGGGCCGGCGATGCCGAGCACCGTCATCTGCGGAATCTCGCTGGCCACGGCCAGCACCTTCTTCACAGCCTGATCGGGGGTCAGCTTCTGGCTGACCACGCCGGGGCGGCTTTCGTTACTGCAGTCGTACTTGCGATTGCAGTAGTTGCACTGGATGTTGCAGGCCGGAGCCACCGCCACGTGCATGCGCGCGAAGTGGTGGTGGGCTTCCTCGGAGTAACAGGGGTGGTTCTTGACCTTGTCCCAGATCTCCGTAGGCATGTCGTCGGGGCCACCCGACGAACCACAGCTGGACTTGCCGGCTCCACCACTGGTGGAACATCCGGAGGCTTGGCTGGCGGCGGGCTCGGCCAGCGCGTTGCGATTGGCTTTCAGGTCACCAAGGCTGATGTAGGCGCTTTGCATGGGGGCGGCTCCTTGTCTCTGTTCGGGGGGGACGTTTTAGTGTCGTTTGAGAGACTCATAGCCAGATCCATGCCAACCACTATTTTTCTTACATATCAGAACCTTGGCTCATTTTTGAAGCACCGGCCGGGTGTCGCTGTATGAACAAAGCCCGACCTGCCGGCGAAGGCATGTCGGGCTTGCGACAAAGCGTACAAGAGGGATTCAGTGCGTTCCGGGCAGGCGGGGCCGGATGCCTTCGGAGGTCGCCACGAGAATCAGCTCGGCATTGTTCTGGATGTTGAGCTTCTGCATCAGACGGGTCTTGTGGGTGGACACCGTCTTGGCGCTGAGGTGAAGCTTGTCGGCGATCTGCACCATCGAGTCACCGGAGACGATCATCTCCAGCACCTCCCGCTCCCGCGGCGACAGGATGCCCAGGCGGGCAGGCCGCTCATGCAGGGAGGTAAACACCATCTCCTCGGCCAGCTCGGACATCACGTAGCGCTTGCCGGAGGCCACCCGCCGGATGGCCTCGGCCAGGGTCGAGGGCTCGCTGTCCTTGGTGACGTAGCCGCTGGCCCCCGCGCGCAGGGCGCCAAAGGCAATCTGCGCCTCCTTGTGCATGCTCAGCACCAGGACCGGCACCTGCGGATGCCGGCTGCGGATGCACTCGATCAGCTCAACGCCGCTGAGCCCCGGCATGGTCATGTCGAGGAGGATCAGATCCACCTCCCGGCCGGCCAGGCCGGCCAGTAGCTCCTGCCCGTCAGCCGCCTCGCCGACCACCTCCATGTCGGGGAAGAGGCCGATGATCTGGCGCATGCCCTGGCGGACGACGAAATGATCGTCCGCCATCAGAATTCGGATTCGCACGGGGAAAGCCTCAATTCACTGGAATGTGTACGGACACCACCGTGCCCTCGCCGGATCTGCTGCGCACCGTCAGCTCGCCGCTCAGGCTGAGGGCCCGCTCGCGCATCCCGAGCAGGCCGAAGCCGCCGCTGTTCTGCGTGACGTCAAAGCCGCAGCCGTCGTCCCCCACCTCGAGCACCAGATGCCGGTTGATCCGGCGCAGGCGGATCCACACATGCGAGGCCGCGGCATGGCGGGCGATGTTGGTCAGTGACTCCTGGACGATGCGGAACAGGCCGGTGGCCCGATCATCGTCGGCAATCGCCACGCCGGCATCCACATCGACCAGGCAGGGCAGGCCGACATTGACCTCGAACTCACTGGACAGCCAGCGCAGGGCCGCCGCAATGCCGAGGTCCAGGGCGGCCGGCCGCAGGGTCGTGGCGATGCCCCGGACCACGCTGATGGACTGGTCCACCACCCCTTTGAGGCGGCGCGACTCGTCCACCACGCGCAGATCGTCGGCGCGCTCGCCAAGCACGGCCAGGCCCATGCGCAAGGCGGTGAGGTTCTGCCCCAGCTCATCGTGCACCTCGCGGGCCATGCGCCTGCGCTCGTCCTCCCGCACCATCTCGTGATGCGTCGCCAGCTCGCGCAGCGCCTTGCGGGAGTGTTCGATCTCGAGCTCCTTCTCCTTCATCCCGGTGATGTCCACGCCCACACCGCTCCACACCACCTGGCCGTCGATGCGCCGCGGGATGGCCCGCAGGCTCATCCAGCTGTCACGCTCGCCGCTCAAGCGCCCCACCCAGGCCAGCTCGCCGAGGCAGCGCTCGCTGTCGGCCACGGCCGCCAGGAAAGCCTGGCGGTCCTCCGGATGCAGGAATTCGATGAGGGTCCTGCCGCCGGACTCGAGCTCATCGGCATCGGCGCCGCACAGGTGGCGCACGCTGCGGCTGACATAGAGCACGCGGATCCCTCCTCCGGCCTCCCGCAGGAACTCGAAGGCGATCCCCGGCATGCTCTCCGCCATGCCCTGGAAGCGGGCATCCCGCTCCTCGATGCTGCGCTGCTGCCGACGGTATTCGGTGATGTCATGGGCCTCGGCGATCACATGGCTGATCTGGCCGCCCTCACCGGGAATGGGGCGCATGGAGAACTCGTGGAACACCCGCTCGCCGTTGCGGGCCATGGCCTGCAGTTCGAAGCGGACGCTCTCCCCCGCCGCGGCCCGGGCCACGCCCTGGCGGAGGACGTCCGGAGTGCCGTCCACCTGGGTCGCCGCCCCCATCTCCCAGATCGGCACGCCGACCACCTCGGCCGACATCAGGCCGAGGAATTCCGCGCTGCGCCGGTTGACGGCCAGGAAGCGCCCCTCCGTGTCCAGCAGGGCCGCATAGTGGAACAGGGAGTCGAACAGGGCGCGAAACCAGTTTTCGCTTTCCACCAGGGCGGTCTCGGCGGCCTTGCGCGCCGTGACATCATGCCCCGACACCTGGAAGCCTTCGAGCACCCGTCCTTCCCGGTACAGCGGCAGCATGCTCCATTGCACCCACAGGCGCCCCGCCACCGGATGGCGCATCGGCACTGTCAGCTCCATCCGGCGCGGATGCGCCGTCAGGTCCTGCAACCTGGCTTCAAACTCGCGCAGGGCCTCCGCGGTCGCCACCTGCTGGCGCATCAGTCCGTCCCAGCGCTGGCCGACGATGTTCTCCTGGGTCTCGCCATACATCTCCGCGCAGGCCCGGTTGGCGTAGGCCAGCGTGGTATCCGGCCGCCAGCGGCAGACCATGTCGCGCTGGGTGTCCAGCACCAGCCGCCGCATCTGCTCGCTCTCCCGCAACTGCCCCTCCATCTCGTACTGGCGGGAGAGGTCCTCCACATTGACGATCCGGAAGTTGACCCGGCCATCCGGCCGGTAAACCACGTTCACCTGGACGCGCACCGGAAACTCGGTGCCATCCTTGCGCAGGTGCACCGACTCGAAACAGCGCTGGCCGGCATCGTGGGCACGGGCGACATGCGCGGCCATCCCCTGGCGGACCGACGGGGCAAACACCTCCACGAAGGGACGGCCGAGCAGCGCCTCCCGCTCGTACCCGTGCATGCGGGCGAAGGCCGGGTTCAAGTCCTTCAGGAAGATCCCCTCCGCATCACTCAGCATGATCCCCGAACTGGCGCTCATGAAGACCTTCTCCCAGCACTCCAGCTCCTGCTCGCGGGTCGCCTGGTCGGTGCAGTCATCCACCGCGGCGATTACAAAGCGCTCGCCATCGATCTCGACACAGGTCAGGCGGACATCGGCGAGCAGCGAACGGCCGTCGCTGCGCCTGGCCATGCAGCGCACCTGATGGCGGCTGCCCACCACCCCGTCGCGCAGGAAGGCGCCCACCGACTCATCCTCGAAGAAGCTGGAGAGCAGGCGCTTCGCGGCCGCATCGGGCGACAGCATGAACAGCGCTTCGGCCTGGGCGTTGAGGAGCGCCACCCGGCCATCCACGGAGGCCGTCACCAGGGCCGAGGGCGCGTGGTCGAGGATCGCCTGGTACTTGCGCTGCTGCAGCCGCAGCGCCCGGGCCAGCGGGAAAGCAGCCCGGTAGAGGGCCCAGCCCCCCAGCGCGGCACACCCGCCGATCGCCCATACCGCCATCCACAGCCAGCGCAGGGCCGGCTCCATGAGCTCATCGAGATCAACCTTCTCGACAATGGCAAGTCCGCGCCCCAGGGACATATGGGCCGCCTTCACCTGCACGGCCCGATAGTCGGCGGCGATGCTCACACCGGTTTCCCCGTCGAGGGCCCGGGTGATCGGAATCGGCGCCCCCCGCACGGTCGACGGCGCCACGAAGGGCGCCGTCGAGAAGCGGCTCGACAGGCAGTGGGAACGGCCGTCGATGCGGGCGCAGTACAAGGTCTCGCCGGTGCGCCCGAAGGTGGCCGGCACGAACAGGCCCACGCCGGCGCCATTCAGCTCGGCCGCCACCGACAGGCTTCCCTTGCGGCCATCCCGGTAATGCAGCAGGCGGGTCACCACGAGCTTCGGCGATTCGTCCCAGAGCAGGCTGACGCCCTCCCATTCCGTCGCCAGGCGGTGCCCTTCCCTGACGGGTATGCCGAAGGCCCAATACCCACCCCCTTCCCGCTCCGCAATCAGGGCGGACGGCGGAGTGGTGAGCGCTGAAGCGTGGTAACGGGCCAGCAGGGTCGCACCATCGGCAGGCACCTCTCCGGCCAGCAGCCGGTCGAGGGTCGTCTCCAGGTCGCCACGGACCTGCGCCAGCCCGCGGTCGAGCCGCGATGCGTGATCGACGAGGCGGGCCAGCAGCGCTTCGTCGTAAGCTTTGAGCATGGCCCTGGCGGTCAGATTGACACCGGCCACCCCCACGCAGAGGGACGACAGCAGCACGATGCCCACGCCCATCATGGTCAAGCGCCGGTCGTCACGGTCGCGGTAAAAGGCGCACCAGTCCCCCCCGCGCAGGCCGACACCGCCCAATGCCAGCGTCAGGACGATCAAGGCCAGCGAGGTCGGCACCGGCTGTACCCGGCCATCGGACAAGCCCAGCCCGACCGTTCCCTCGCCCAGCAGGAAGCCGAGGATGTTCATCAGGGCGAGCGCCAGCACCGCCAGCGTGGCCAGCTGGGACAGCAGCGAGCGGCCCCATGCCAGCCCGCCCAGCGCCACACCGGCAAACAAGAAGGCCAGGGACGAGGCCAGGCTCAGACGGCCCGGCCACTCGGGCAGCGTCACCTTGCCATGGATCGCCGCCAGGCCCAGCATGCCATCGGCCATGAGCAGGATGGCAAGCAGCACCGCAACGAGGCGCAGGAAGGGGCGCACCGACGCGGCCGCGATGACCCCCAGCCCAGCCAGCACCAGGCCGATGCCGGCATGGGGGCCCGTCACATAGATGCCGGGCAACAGGGGCCCCAGCCAGGACAGCACCGCCAGCAGGCCGAAGAGCGCGACCAGCAGGCCACCCAGCCAGTGCATTCCTGCAAGCCGATACACGCCCTCCATGGCCGACCGCCTACTCACCCGCCTCGACCGGTACGGAGCGAGCTGCCCCGTGCCGCGCCGAGAATGCCACCGCCTCGGCCGGCGCCACCGGCCGGCTGAAGAAATACCCCTGCACGAAATCACACTCGCACTCGCGCAGGAAGGCAAGCTGCTCGGCCGTCTCCACGCCTTCGGCGACCACCTGGATATCCAGGTTGTGGGCCATCGACACGATGGCGCGGACGATCGCCGCATCGTCGGCGTTGGTCGACACCTCGTCCACAAAAGAGCGGTCGATCTTGAGCACATCCACGGGGAACTGCTTGAGATAGCCCAGCGAGGAGTAGCCGGTGCCGAAGTCGTCCACGGCGATGTTCACGCCCAGCCCCTTGATCTGGGTCAGCACCCGGGTGGTCGCCAGCGGATCGCGCATCAGCACACCTTCCGTGATCTCCAGCTCCAGCAGCTCCCCCTCCAGGGCCGCATCCGCCAGCGCGGTGCGGATCAGGCGGGCCACATCCATGTATTCGAACTGCTGGGCCGACACGTTGACCGCCACCGGCAGAACCGCCACGCCGGCATCACGCCACAGGCGGATCTGCCGGCAGGCTTCGCGGATCACCCACTCGCCCAGGTGGGCGATGAGCATGCTGCGCTCGGCGATGGGGATGAACTCGCCGGGCGACACGATGCCTCGCTGCGGATGGCGCCAGCGCACCAGGGCCTCGAAGCCCGTGACCTGGCCGGAGAGCAGCGAAACCTTGGGCTGGTACAGCAGGAACAACTCCTCGTTGCTGATGCCGTGGCGCAGATCCACCTCCATCTGCAGATCCAGGTTGAAGCGCTCGTCCATGTCCGAGGTGTAGAACTGGTAGCCGTTGCGCCCCTGCTCCTTGGCCCGGTACATGGCCACGTCGGCCTTGCGCAGCAGCTCGTCGCCATTGTCATGGTCGAAGGGGTAGACACTGACCCCCAGGCTGGCCGTGACGTAGATCTCGCGCCCGTCCACGACGATCACCCGGCCGAGGACCTGGACCATCTTGTCGACGATGCCGACCACATCGTTCACCGTGTTGAGGCCCGGCAACAGCGCGATGAACTCGTCCCCGCCCTGGCGCGCCAGGGTATCGCTGTGGCGCAGCACCTCCCGCAGGCGGCTGGCGACTTCGAGCAGCACCTGGTCGCCATGGGCATGGCCAAGGGTGTCGTTGATGCGCTTGAAGTTGTCCACGTCGAGGAAGACCACCGCCATCAGCTTGCGCTCACGCCTGGCATTGGCGATCGCCTGCTGCAGGCGGTCGCGCATCAGCAGGCGGTTGGGCATGCCGGTCAGCGCATCGTGGGTCGCCTGGAAGGACAGGCGGTCCTCCATCATCTTGCGTTCGCGGATGTCCCGCGCAACCGTGGTCCAGTACTCGAAGGCGCCATTGGCGTCCTTGTGGGTCATGATCACCTGCCAGGTGGCGATCTCTTCCCCACTGCGGCTGCGCCAGACCGTCTCGCCTTCCCACACCCCGTGCTTCTCCGCCTGGGGGAGAGCCCGGTTGCGGATGAACTGGGCCACCGACCTCGAATGGTGGTCCTCCAGGGACTCACCCGAGATGTCCTCATTGAGGCCGATGCCCAGCATGGTGCGGCCATAAGGGTTGAGGTAGAGATTGCGGCCTTCCCGGTCGGCCACCGCCACGGCATCGCCCATCCGCTCGATGATCGCCAGCAGGCGCGCGTTGTGGCTGGTCGCCTCCTTCTCCACCGAGATGTCGCTGATCATCAGCAGCAAGGGGCCCACCGTACCGTCGGCCGCATCCACCAGGGCCGCCGCCACGCGCGCCCAGCAATGCTGGCCGTCCTTGCGCAGCATCTTCAGCTCTGCCGAATACAGGGGCAGCCGGCCCTCGCACAGGGCGAGGATGTCCCGCGCCACGTTCAGGCGCTGCTCCACCGGGAAAAGACTGTTCAGGGCAAGCTGCTCCAGCTCACCCGGCGCATAGCCGAGCAGTTCGCCGAGGAAGGTGTTCACCCGCAGGACCACTCCGTTGCAGTCCACGAAGGCCATGCCGGTCGGGAAGTCATCGAAGGCGTGGCGGAAGATCCGCTCGCTCTTTTCCAGTGCCTTCTGCAGCGCCCGCTGGTGGCTCACATCCCGGGTGATCCCCCGGTAGCCCATGAAGCGCCCATCCTGCTCGAAGTAGGGTGCCGCGTTGGTCTCCACCACGCGCAGCTCGCCGGAGCTGGCGCGGTTGGTGTGATCCATATGCAGCAGCGGCTCGCGGCGGACCACGATCTCGCGGACCAACGGGCTGAGCTGGGCCGCATCCGCCTCGGTCATGAACGAGAACAGGCTGCGCCCCACCACCTCCTCGGGCCGATAACCCAGCAGATCCCGGACCCGCTGACTCGAATAGGTGATGGCGCCAGCCGGATCCATCTCCCACACCCAGTCCGCCGAGTTGTCGAGGAAGCTGCGCACCCGCAGCTCGCTCTCCCGCAGCTGGCGGGTCATGCGCACACGCTCGCCGACGTCACGCATGGTGGCGATGACACAGCGCCGCCCATCGAGGACCACCGGACTGAGGGCGATATCCACCGGAAACTCGCTACCGTCGCGGCGCCGTGCATACAGCTCCTGGCCGCCCGCCATGCTGCGGCTCAGCGGCGCCGCCATATAGCCCATGACCTTCTCCCGGTGGGAACCCCGGAAGCGCTCCGGCAGCAGCACATCGATGGGCAGCCCCCGGACATGCTCTTCCTCATACCCGGTCAGCCCGCTGAAGTGCGGATTCACGCGCAGGATCTCGCCCGTCTCCCCCACCAGGATCACGCCATCCGGAGACGACATGAACATCGCCTCCATCTCCTCGCCCTTCCTCGCCGCAACCTGCTCGGCCTCGATGAGGCGACGGTGAGGCTCGCGGATCATGCCGCCGATCAAGGTGCGGTACAGCACGAAATAACCCACCACCTTGTAGAGGTGGCCCATCAGGATGAACACATCGTTGCTGCGGGTGTACGCAACGAAGCACCACTCACTGGCGATCAGGGTCAGCACCGCGGTGATCATTCCCTCGCGGGCATACGGCGCCGGGGTGCTGCCGCGCCGCAGCTCCTGGAGCAGCACCAGGCACAGGATGGCGATGACGAGGTACTCGACGCCGATCTTGATGCGCGTCAGCCCCCCATCCCAGAAGATCCCGGGATAGGCCTCGGCCAGCATGGCCACGCTGGGGATCAGCAGCGCCGCCGACGCCAGCACCGCCACCAGCATGCTCCGCTGCAGGCGCGCGCTGCCCTGCTTCGACCAGTCCAGCGAGACGCTGATGAACAAGCCCACCGCCATCACCAGGCGGCCGGCCAGCCAGAAGGCGATCGACTTGGCATCCTGGTTGCGGGTCAGCCAGTCCGGCATACCGGGGAAGGACAACAAGTGGGCCATGTCGAGCAGGGCCACCAGCAGGAACAGCCCCCCCACATGGGCTCCGGCCATCGAACCGTTGAGCACCAACGCATTGCGCCCGACCATGAAGACCATCGCCGACACCGTCACGGCCAGGATCTCGAGGACAGAGTGGAGCGCAACCCAGCCGGGTCCGAGCGAAAAGGAGGCCGGCATGAAGAACAGAACGGCCACCAGGCCGATGCCCCAGCCCAGCGTCCATTGCCGCAGCGTCGAGAAGAAAAGGCGCAGAGGTGTGACCTGCATGGGCGGGTTCATGATGGAGTCAAAAGATTGAAAAGTGAATTTCCGTCACCGGAAGGCCCCGGAAAGTACCACTGTTCCCAGTAAGGGAATGAGTTCCATTTGCTGGGAAACCGGAAAATCTCCGCACTGCATCAAATTTGCCGCCGCCCTGCCCGGGGCCGCACCGGGCTGACACCAATACCGAGAATGCCGGCGGCCACCGGAACCCGATCATCACGGCACACCAGCCAGACCATGCAGGCCTCCGCGAAGCCTGCCGGCAGCTTCTCCGGGTAAGCCCTGAAGCGCGCCATGAGGTGGAGGACACCATCCTGCCCCGGCCCCCTCTCCAGGCACAGGCGGCCATCCGTCATGCCATGCAGATGGCAGCGGATCGCCAGGCCACGCCGGAGATCAGGACGCCAGCCAGGAAGAGCGCCGGAACCCCGGGCAAGGGCGGGATGCGGAAACGGACAGGGCGAGCGGAGAGTCGGATGAACATCGGCGAGATCAGTTCGGCGGCCTGACCCGATTGTCCTTCCCTGCCCGAAACGGGGGATATCAGCGGAGCCGGATTCGGCGCCGGGCATTCCCTGACAGGGATTAGGGTTTTCCTGACAGCGCATCGATCAGGCCCTGCTCGACGCGGCCCGGCGCTCCCGGCGTCCGCCGCCTCGCGGCAGCGGGCGGGCCACGCACAGGCCCCTGCCTTCAGGCCCGGGCCACTTCCACCCGGTTGCGCCCTGCGGCCTTGGCGCGGTAGAGCGCAGAGTCGGCGGCGGCCATCAGCGCAGTGACATCGATGGCCGGGCTGCTGCCGGCCGCCACGCCGATGCTCACCGTCACCGGCGGGGAGTGGCCGCCCAGCTCCTGCACCACGGCCTGGCGGATCTTCTCCGCCACCAGGGCCATCTGCTCGAGGGTGGTGTTGGTGGCGATGGCGATGAACTCCTCGCCACCCCAGCGGCACACCATGTCGGAGCCGCGCACCGCGCCCTTGATCACCTGCCCGACCTGGCGCAGCACCTGGTCGCCGGACAGATGGCCGTAGATGTCGTTGATCGCCTTGAAGTTGTCGATGTCGATGAAGGCCAGCCCGAGGGGCAGGCCCAGGCGCTGGCACAGCTCGACCTGGGACTTGAGGAAGATCGTGCCCTGGCGCCGGTTGGCCAGGCCGGTGAGCATGTCGCTGGAGGCCAGGGCCTGCAACTGCAGCTCAAGCTGCTTGCGATCGCTGACGTCCTGCACCATGCCCACCACCCGTACCGGCTGGCCGTCGGGCCCGCATTCGCAAACGCGGCCCCGGTCATGCACCCACAGGTAATGGCCATTGCGGTTGCGGATGCGGTATTCCGCCTCGTAGCGGGCGCGCTTGCCTTCGAGGTGCTCCTGCAGCACCGCCATCACCCGGGCCCTGTCCTCCGGGTGCACATTGCTGCTCCAGGTTTCCAGCACCGGCTCCATCTCGTCCGGGCCATAGCCCAGCATGCGCTTGAGCTGCGGGCTGAAGAACAGGGTGCTGGTGGGCACCTCCCAGTCCCACAGCCCGTCGGTGGCCTCGTTGAGGGCGAACCACAACTGCTTCTCGCGCCGGTTGGCATCCACCTCCTGGGCCACCCGATTGGTGATGTCGCGGGCGATCGACAGGAAATAGCTGCGCCCGTCGAGCTCGAAGTGGGTGGTATTGACCTCCACCTCCACCTCGTGGCCCTGCTGGTGACGGTGGCGGCCGAGAAAGCGGAAGCACTCGCTGCTGCGGATCGCCGCGGCGATCTCCGACCACTGGGGCAGCCCGTGCACATCCTTCTGCAGGCTGAGGACGCTGTGATCGAGCACCTCGTCGCGGCTAAGGCCGAGGCTCTCCCAGGATTTGCGGTTGCCCCAGACGATCCGGGACGTCTCCGGGTCGATCAGGTAGGCCGCATCGGCGAGCTGATCGAAGAGCGCTTCGGCGGCAGGCAGCCGCGGAGCGCCGGCTTGAGGTGAGGGTTCGGCATCGGCCATGGCGGGATGAGCAGACTCGGGCGATATGACTATCGGGTCCGCAAGTATACCCCTGGCACCCGCCCCTTCCGCCATATTCGGCAGGCCCGCCGCCGGCGCAGCGGGCCCGGGCAATCAGAAACGCCGCACCTCGATGTCGAACTTCTGCAGCGCGTAGCCCATCTGCCGCGGGGTGATGTTGAGCAGCCGCGCGGCCTTGGCCTGCACCCAGCCGCTGCGCTCCATGGCCCAGATCAGGCGCTCCTTCTCACCGTCCGGCATGTCATCACCGAACTGGCGGGCCGGCGCGGCGGCATTGCTGCGGTGGGGCATCTCGGGCACCGGCACCGACACCTCGAAAACGCCCGACACCGCCTTGATCGGCGCCACCGCGTCGTCCTTGTCCACGTTGTGCAGGGTCTGGGTCAGGCAGCGGCTGGTCTGGCAGGGGAAATGCACCTCGGTGATGGCCTCGCCACGGGCCATCGTGGCGGTGCGCTCGATACAGTTCTCGAGCTCACGCACATTGCCCGGCCAGTAACAGTTGACCAAGACCTTGAGCGCCTCCGAAGTCACCTTGAGATCGCGGCCGTTCTCCTGGTTGTAGCGATCCATGAAGAAGGCGATCAAGGGCGGGATGTCCTCCCGGCGTTCGCGCAGCGGCGGCAGGAAGAGGCTGACCACATTGATCCGGTAATACAGGTCGGCGCGGAACTCGCCGGCCGCCACCATCTTCTCGAGGTTGCGGTTGGTGGCGAAGACCAGGCGCACATCCACCTTGATCGAACGGGTGCCGCCCACCCGCTCGAACTCCCGCTCCTGCAGCACGCGCAGCAGCTTGGCCTGGAAGGCCGGGGAGATGTCGCCGATCTCGTCGAGGAACAGGGTGCCCTTGTCGGCCATCTCGAAGCGCCCCTTGCGCTCGCCGACGGCGCCGGTGAAGCTGCCCTTCTCGTGGCCGAAGAGTTCCGACTCCAGCAGGCTCTCGGTGAGGGCCGCACAGTTCACCTTGACGAAGGGCGCGTCCTTGCGCGGCGACAGATTGTGCAGAGCGCGGGCAATCACCTCCTTGCCGGTGCCGCTCTCCCCACGCAGCAGCACGGTGGAGCGTGACGGCCCGGCCTGGTGCACCTCGGCGAAGACATCCTGCATGCGCTTCGACACGCCGATCACATTGTCCAGGCGGAAGCGCCCTTTCAGCTCCTGGCGCAGGCGCCGCGTCTCGCTGATCAGCTGGTTGCGCTCCTCCACCACCGTGCGCTGCAGGGCCAGCGCCTGGCCGACCAGGCTGGCCACCATGGTCAGCAGGCGCACGTCCTCGTTGAAACCGCCGCTGCCGTGGCTGCCGCTGACGCGGTCGATGGTGATGACCCCCACCACCGTCTTGGCAATGCGGATCGGCATGCCCACCAGGGCAATGCGCTCACCGTCCACGGAATCCAGGGCGCCGGTACGGTTGAGGAAGAAAGGCTCGGCGGCGAGGTCCTGCACCACGGCGGGCATGCCGCTGGTGTACACCTTGCCGATGATGCCCTCCCCCGGGCGATAGTGGCCCGCGTCGTACTCCTCGGGGCTCAGGCCGGCCGCTGCCAGCAGGTGGAGATCAGCCTTGTCCTCGCTGTCGGTGATGATCATGCAGCGCCGGTAGCCCATGTTATTGGCCAGCACATTGAGGGCTTCGCGGCAGGTCTTCCCCACGTCGAGGCTGGAAGTCAGGATCTTGCTGATCTCGTAGATGGTAGCGAGCTCGGTCTGAGCCCGCACATGCAGAACCGCGTTCATCGCGAGACTCCTTCAAGCAGGTTCAGGTCTGTCAGGGGCGAACCGGATTGCCTGAATGTCGCACCGGCCCGCATGGCTGGAAACCAAGCAAGGCTTATACCTAGAAGCGCCATGGTTATTTCGTATCAGGCCCGCCGCACAAGCCATTGATTTAGCGGAAGGGAGCTCGCGGGGCGCGTATTCCAGGCCCGCCGGCGCAGCTTCGAGGCGGCCCGCCGACAGCCCTTTACGGGGCTCCACGCTTCATCCTGGTGCATTGCCGGCCTCGCCCTGTGTGGAATCTGACAAAGGTGACAAAGCCCTCGCCGACATCCCGATGATGCAATACGACAAAAGCGACAATCCTTATAAATCAAAGCCCTGCACACACCCTGCAGCTTGGCACCGAAGTTGCTGGAGTCCTCCGCAAAAGCCCCCCACGCGGAGAACAAGACCCATGACGACCCAACCGATCTATCTCGACTACGCAGCGACGACCCCGGTGGACGCCCGGGTTGCCGCCAAGATGATTCCCTACCTCACCGAGCTCTTCGGCAACCCTGCCAGCCGCTCCCATGCCTACGGCTGGGCGGCCGAGGAAGCCGTTGAAATCGCCCGCGAACAGGTTGCCGCGCTGGTTGGCGCCGACCCCAAGGAGATTGTCTGGACCTCCGGCGCCACGGAGTCCAACAACCTCGCCATCAAGGGTGCTGCGCGCTTCCATGCCGGCCGTGGCAAGCACCTGATCACACCGCGGACCGAGCATAAGTCAGTGCTCGACACCTGCCGCGAACTCGAGCGGGAAGGTTTCGAAGTCACCTACCTGGATGTCGAAAGTGACGGCCTGATCGACCTCGACAAACTCACCGCGGCGATCCGTCCGGACACCATCCTCATCTCCACCATGCTGGTGAACAACGAGATCGGGGTGATCCAGGACGTGGCCGCCATCGGCGCCCTGTGCCGCGCCAGGGGCATCATCTACCACGTGGATGCGGCCCAGGCCGCCGGCAAGGTGGAGATCGACCTGTCCGCCACGCCGATCGACCTGCTCTCCCTGTCGGCCCACAAGACCTACGGCCCCAAGGGCATCGGCGCCCTGTACGTGCGGCGCAAGCCGCGGGTGCGCCTGGAGGCCCTGATCCACGGCGGCGGCCACGAGCGCGGCCTGCGTTCGGGCACCCTGCCGACCCATCAGATCGTCGGCATGGGCGAAGCCTACGCCCTGGCCCGCGGCAGCATGAGCACCGAGAACGAACGCATCCGCTGGCTGCGCGACCGCCTGTGGGCGGGCCTCTCCGCCATGGAGGAGGTGTACCTCAACGGCAACATCGATGCCCGTGTGCCCCACAACCTGAACGTCAGCTTCAACTATGTGGAAGGCGAATCCCTGCTGATGGGCATCAAGCAGCTGGCGGTGTCCTCCGGCTCGGCCTGCACCTCGGCCAGCCTCGAGCCTTCCTACGTGCTGCGCGCCCTGGGCCGCAGCGACGAGCTGGCGCACAGCTCCATCCGCTTCTCGATCGGCCGCTTCACCACCCAGGCCGAGGTGGACACCACCATCGCCCTGGTCACCGAAGCGGTCGCCAAGCTCCGCGAACTCTCGCCCCTGTGGGAGATGGTGCGCGAAGGCATCGACCTGGAAAGCATCCAGTGGGCGTCCCACTGAACGCCCCCAACGACCGAAACCCCGGAGATACAACATGGCCTACAGCGAAAAAGTCATCGAGCATTACGAAAACCCCCGCAACGTCGGCAGCTTCGGCAAGGAAGACGAGGACGTGGGCACCGGCATGGTCGGCGCGCCGGCCTGCGGCGACGTGATGCGCCTGCAGATCAAGGTATCCGCCGACGGCATCATCGAGGACGCCAAGTTCAAGACCTACGGCTGCGGCTCGGCCATCGCCTCGAGCTCGCTGGTCACCGAATGGGTCAAGGGCAAGACGCTCAGCGAAGCCCTCGACATCAAGAACACCGAGATCGCCGAAGAGCTGGCCCTGCCGCCGGTCAAGATCCACTGCTCGATCCTCGCCGAGGACGCGATCAAGGCCGCCGTGGCCGACTATCGCGCCAAGCACGGCAGCACCACCGAAACCGAAACCGCCATCTGCGCCCCCGTCGCCCCCTGAGGAGCCCACGCCATGAACACCACCGTTACCGAAATGCCCGCCTCCGTCATCTTCACCCCGGCTGCTGCCGGCAAGGTGGCCGAACTGATCGCCGAGGAAGGCAACACCGCCCTCAAGCTGCGCGTGTATGTGAGCGGCGGCGGCTGCTCCGGCTTCCAGTACGGCTTTTCCTTCGACGAAGTGGCCAACGAAGACGACATGAGCATCGTGCAATCGGGCGTCACCCTGCTGATCGACTCCATGAGCACCCAATACCTGATGGGCGCCGAGATCGATTACGAAGACGGCCTGGAAGGTTCCCGCTTCGTCATCCGCAATCCCAACGCCACCAGCACCTGTGGCTGCGGCAGCTCCTTCTCCATGTAAGGCCGGGCCCGCCCCGCCCCGATCCGAAAGGAAGCCAGCATGAGCATCACCGTCACCGAGAAGGCCGCGCGCCACATCCAGAAAACCCTCGACAAGCGCGGCAAGGGCTTCGGCCTGCGCCTCGCCGTCAAGACCAGCGGCTGCTCCGGCATGGCCTACGCCCTGGAGTTTGCCGACGAAAGCCTGCCCGAAGACCTGGTCTTCGAGTGCGCCGGCGTCAAGCTGCTGGTGGACCCGCGCAGCCTGCCCTACCTGGATGGCACCGAACTGGACTTCGTCCGCGAGGGCCTCAACGAGGGCTTCAAGTTCAACAACCCGAACGCCAAGGCCGAATGCGGCTGCGGCGAGAGCTTTGCCGTCTGAATCAGCCTAAAAGGGAGAGACCATCATGGCGCTGCTGCAAATCGCCGAACCGGGGCTGGCCGCCGCCCCTCACCAGCACCGCCTGGCTGTCGGGATCGACCTCGGCACCACCAACTCCCTCGTGGCCACGGTGGCCAGCGGCCTCGCCAAGGCCCTGCCCGACGCCGACGGCCACGCCCTGCTGCCCTCGGTGGTGTGTTACGCCGCCGATGAGCGGATCGTCGGCCGCGCCGCACGCGCCGGCCAGGCCGACGATCCGCTCAACACCATCGCCTCGGTCAAGCGCCTGATGGGCCGCTCCCTCGCCGATGCCGACGCGACGATGCGCAGCCACTACCAGCTGAGCGACGGCCCCGGCATGGTCGGCATCGAGACCCGCGCCGGCCGCAAGACCCCGGTGGAAGTCTCAGCCGACATCCTGCGGGCCCTGCGCGAGCGGGCCGAAGCCAGCCTCGGCGGCGAACTCACCGGTGCCGTCATCACCGTACCGGCCTATTTCGACGACGCCCAGCGTCAGGCCACCAAGGATGCCGCCCGCCTGGCAGGATTGAACGTATTGCGCCTGCTCAACGAGCCCACCGCCGCGGCCATTGCCTACGGCCTCGACAACGCGGCAGAAGGCACCTACGCGGTGTACGACCTGGGCGGCGGCACCTTCGACATCTCCATCCTCAAGCTCACCCGCGGCGTCTTCGAAGTGCTCGCCACCAATGGCGATCCGGCCCTCGGCGGCGACGACTTCGACCAACGCCTCGCCGTATGGCTGAAAACCCAGGCCGGATTGCCCGCCGAACTGCCCATCGAGGATGAAAGGCGCATCCTGGCCCTGGCCCGCAGCACCAAGGAAAGCCTCTCCGCCGTAGAACAGACCCTCGCCAGCGCCACCCTGGGTGACGGCCAGGTGATACGCGTGGCGGTCACCCGCGCCCAGTTCATCGAGCTCACCGCCGAGCTGGTCTCGCGCAGCCTGCGCCCGGTACGCAAGGCCTTGCGTGACGCCGGCCTCGGCGTGGAGGACGTCAAGGGCGTGGTGATGGTCGGCGGCTCCACCCGCATGCCCCACGTGCAGGCGGCAGTGGCCTCCCTGTTCGGCACGGCGCCGCTCAACAACCTCGACCCTGACCAAGTGGTGGCCCTGGGTGCCGCCATGCAGGCCGATGTGCTGGCCGGCAACCGCAAATCCGGCAGCGAGGCCGACTGGTTGCTGCTCGACGTGTGCCCGCTGTCGCTCGGCCTGGAGACCATGGGTGGCCTGGTGGAAAAGATCGTGCCGCGCAACAGCACCATCCCCACCGCCCGCGCCCAGGACTTCACCACCTACAAGGATGGCCAGACCGCGATGAGCGTGCATGTGGTGCAGGGCGAGCGCGAGATCGTCTCCGAATGCCGCTCCCTGGCCCGCTTCACCTTGCGCGGCATCCCGCCCATGGTGGCCGGTGCCGCGCGCATCCGCGTCACCTTCCAGATCGACGCAGACGGCCTCCTGTCGGTCACCGCCCGGGAACAGACCAGCGGTGTCGAGGCCCACGTGGAGGTGAAGCCCTCCTACGGCCTGGGTGACGGCGAAGTGGCGCGCATGCTCCTCGATGCCTACGGCAGCGGCGAGATCGACGCCGCCACGCGCATGCTGCGCGAGGCCCAGGTGGAAGCCCGCCGCCTGATCGACGCCACCGAAGCGGCGCTGGCCAGCGATGGCGCGGCGCTGCTCTCGCCGCCGGAGCGGGACACCCTGCAGAAGGCCATCTTCGCCCTCGCCGAACTGCTGGAAACCGACGAAGGCGACACGCGCAAGATCCGCGCCGCCACCGACGCCCTCAACACTGCCAGCGGCGACTTTGCCGCCCGCCGCATGGATGCCAGCATCAAGCGGGCCCTGGCCGGCCGCAGCCTGGAGACCATCTGATGCCCACCGTCCGCGTGCTGCCCCACCCACACCTGTGCCCGACCGGCGTGAACTTCGAGTCCAAGCCCGGCCAGTCCCTGTGCGATGCGCTGCTGGCCGCCGGCGTGCCCCTGGAACACGCCTGCGAAAAGGTGGCGGCCTGTGCCACCTGCCATGTCTACATCCGCCAGGGCGGCGCCAGCGTGCCGCCGAGCAATGATCTGGAAGAAGACCAGCTGGATTCGGCCTGGGCCCTGCAGGCCGACTCGCGCCTGGCCTGTTGCGTCAAGCTCGGCGACACCGACCTGTTGATCGAGATCCCCAAGCACTCCCGCAACCACGCCCGCGAACACGGCTGACCGGCGCGGCCCCCAAGGAAGGCGGCGGGCCGCCCCGGGCTTTCCTGAACGCCCCTCACGGGCCTGTGGTGGCGAAACCCCGCCGTGGGGTGACTCACCCGCCGCCGCAGGATTCAGCGCGCGCTGCCGGCGAGCCTGTCTGCGCCGACGATACGCGTACCCGGCCCGAAGCCCTTCTGCTTGAACCAGCCCAGGTTCATCTCCAGGGCAAAGCGGGCCGGCTTGGCCGCGCAGTGGTTGGTCTCCGTCTGGGGCTGCATGTCCTCAATGTTGAGGATGCGCCCCTCCTCGTCCATGAAAGCCACCGACAGCGGCAGCAGGGTGTTCTTCATCCACATGCAATGGCGCTGCGCCTCGGTGAACACAAAGAGCATGCCGTGATTGGCCGCCATGCTGCGGCGCTGCATCAAGCCCACCATCCGGTTGTCCGGGGTCGCCGCCACCTCCGCCTCGATCCGGAACATCCCCGCCCCCAACTCAGTCACCGGCATGGCCGCCTGGGCGTCGGCACGGGAGATCGGGGCAAGCAGGCAAGCAGCAGCAAGGACGGACAGCAGCGGGCGGGGCAGAAACATGATGCAGACTCGGGTGAAGGATGGACGCCACGAACTTAGCACGAAATACCTTGCGGCTTCCCTGCGGCATGCTGCCGGGCCAAGGACGTCCGCGGGGGCGGGCTTCAGCCTGCCGGCCCCGCATGACGACTCGTGGGCGGCTGAAGCCGCTCCAGCAGCCGCGGAATTGAGTTCCGGCAGCGCGTATCTCAATTCCGGGGGCCCGGATGTCAATTCCGGGGTGCCGGATGTCAATCACGCGGGGCTGGATGTCACATCCTGGACTCGTTAACTCAGTTAACGGGATGCGTAATTGAGTTAACGGGTCCAGGAAGTCAGTTAACGGAAGCCGGATGTGAGTTAACGGGTGGCGGATGTCTGTTAACGGAGCGCGTATGTCTGTTAACGGCAGGCGGATGTCAGTTAAGCGGTGGCGTAACTGAGTAAAGCCGGCGCGTGATGGGCCTGTCGGAATTTTTGTGTTTAAGGCGGGTTTTGGGCTGCGGGTCGGCTTTCCGTTGTTTTGCGTTGAGTTGGCCGGGATTTCGCCCCGGCAGGCGACCCCTTTCTTTGCGTCGCCAAAGAAAGGGGGAAAGAAAGGCGACCCGGCTTCCCCGGTCGTTCGCGTTGCGAACGACTCCCCTGCGCTGCTCGCATCGGGCGGCCGGCGCGGAACTCGTCGGCTGCGCCTCCTCAGACAGCCGCGCCGGAAGGCCCCGCCCGATACTCCGCTGCTCGGCGGGTCAGAACGGGCTTTTCGCAAACACCGCGCGTTTGCTGAAGCAGGGCTCGATGATCAACGCAAAAGCAAACCCCAACGTCTCGCAGCCACCGGCTCTTCCGCAGAGGCTCGGTGCTTGCTGAAAGCCCGTTCCGACCCGCCGAGCAGCGCAGCGGCAGGCGGGGAAGTCCGGCGCGGTTGTCTGAGCCCGCAGGGCGAGTTCCGCGCCGGCCGCCTGGCGTGAGCAGCGCAGGGCAGTCATTCGCGCAGCGAATGACCGGGGAGGCGGGTCGCCTTTCTTGCTCACTTCTTTGGCGAAGCAAAGAAGTGAGTCGCCCGCCGGGGCGAAATCCCGGCCAATTCAACGTAAAACAACGGAAAACCAACCAGCAAAGGCACCGACAGACAGACGCAACCGATCGCCCCACGCGACATCAACGGCGCGGCAACCTCTTCCGCGGCACAGCAGAAGGCCGCTCCGGGGCCAGTCCCGGCAAAGCAGGCACCGCCACCTCCCGCCATTCCCCCGGCGCCAGCCCCTCAAGCGTCCACTCACCGATACGCACCCGCAGCAGACGCAAGGTCGGGAAGCCGACCTTCGCAGTCATGCGCCGCACCTGACGGTTCTTGCCCTCCTTGAGCACGATCTCCAGCCAACTGGTGGGAATCGCCTTGCGTTCACGGATCGGCGGGTTGCGCGGCCACAGCCAGGCGGGTTCTTCAGCGAGACGGGCCTGGCAGGGACGGGTGGTGAAGTCGCCGAGATCCACACCGGCGCGCAGGCGGGCCAGGGCGGCTTCGTCGGGGATGCCCTCCACCTGCACCAGGTAGGTCTTGGCCAGCTTGTGGCGAGGATCGGCGATGCGCGCCTGCAGGGCGCCGTCGTCGGTGAGCACCAGCAGGCCCTCGCTGTCGGTGTCGAGGCGGCCGGCGGCGTATACCCCGGGCAGGGAGATGTGATTGGCCAGGGTTTCGCGACCGGCCTCGCCGGTGAACTGGCACAGCACGCCGTAGGGTTTGTTGAAGAGGATCAGCTTGCTCATCGGGGCGGCCTTGAGGGCAGGTCAGAAACGACGAACCCGCCGTTGCCGGCGGGTTCGGGTGATGCGGAGGCGCTGCGCGGTGGTTCAGACCGCGTAGCGGCGCAGGCGCAGGGAGAACTCCTCGAGCTGGCGGATGCCGCTCTGCTCGGCGCGGGCGATCCAGTCCTGGAGCTGCTGCAGCAGCTGCTCGTGGCTGGCGGTGGAGCGGGCCCACAGGGCGGTGAGTTCGTCACGCATCGCCACCACGGTCTGCAGGCGGGTGTTTTCCTTGAGCAGGCTGGCCAGGCGGGTCTTTTCCTCGGCGCACAGCTGGCTCTCGTCGGCCGCCAGCCAGCGGCGCAGCTCACCAGCCTTGAGCTTGCCGCCGGACTGGGCCTTGAGGGCCTCGAACTCGTCCTTGGCGATGGCCTTGAGGGACTGCACGTAGCGGGTCATCACATCGTAGCGGCAGGTGATGATGGCCTGCAGCGTGTCGAAGTCGGCGCGGGCCTTGGCGATGCCGAACTTGGGGGTCGGGATGGTCTTCTTGACCTTGGCGAGGCCGGCCATCTCGAGCAGGCGGATGTACATCCAGCCGATGTCGAACTCGTACCAGCGGGCCGACAGCTTGGCCGAGGTGGCAAAGGAGTGGTGGTTGTTGTGGAGCTCCTCGCCGCCGATCAGGATGCCCCAGGGCACCAGATTGGTGGAGGCGTCGGCGCAGTTGTAGTTGCGGTAGCCCCAGAAATGCCCCAGGCCGTTGATGACACCGGCCGCCCAGAAGGGGATCCAGATCATCTGCACGCCCCAGATCAGCACGCCCGGCCAGATGCCGAACATGGCCAGGTCGGCGGCCAGCATGATGACGATGCCGCTCTTGGGGAAGCGGGAGAAGATGCTGCGCTCGAACCAGTCGTCCGGCGTGCCGTGGCCGTAGCGCTGGATGGTTTCGCGGTTACGGGCTTCCTTGACGTAAAGGAAGACGCCGGTCCACAACACCTTGTTGATGCCAAACACCTGGGGGCTGTGGGGATCGTCGGGCGTCTCGCACTTGGCGTGGTGCTTGCGGTGGATGGCCGCCCACTCCTTGGTGACCATGCCGGTGGTGAGCCACAGCCAGGTGCGGAAGAACAGCGCCGGCAGGGCGTGCAGGTCGAGGGAGCGGTGCGCCTGGTGGCGGTGCAGGAAGATGGTGACGGCGGCGATGGTGACGTGGGTCATCGCCAGGGTGACGACAACATAGCCCCACCAGGGCAGATCGATTGAACCGGAGAACATCAGGCCGTGAGTCCTTGAGGAATGGGTGAGCGGATTCTAGTCGAGGCCTTGACCCAAACCAAGGAAAGCCGGACGAAAGCGCCGCTCCTGCGACTTTAGTCCGGTTTACTGTTGTGACAGGGCGACAGCGCCCGCCGTTCCTTCTAACGGCAACCCGGCAGCGGGGTTGAGGATGCGCACTTCACGTTGCGGGAAGGGGATCTCGATGCCCTCCTCCTTGAAACGCCGCCAGATGTCGAGGTTGATCGCCGAGCGGATGCCGAGGGTGCCTTCGGTCGGGTCGCGGATCCAGAAGCCGAGTTGCAGGTTGATGCCGCTGTCGGCAAAGGCCTCGACGAAGGCGCCGGGGCCCGGGTCCTCCATCACGCGGGGCTGCTTGCGGGCGGCTTCGACGAGGATGCTCATGGCCTTGTCGAGATCGGTGGCGTAGCTCACCTGGATCGGCAGGGCGATGCGTACCTTGGGGTCGGTGAAGGTCTCGTTCTGCACCACCGCCCCCACCAGGGTTTCGTTGGGGACGATGGATTCGATCCCGCTCATGCCCTTGAGCACCGTGTAGCGGGTGGTGATCTGGCTGACGATGCCACGCTCGTTGCCCACCGAGATCAGGTTGCCCATGCGGATCGAGCGGTCGAGCAGCAGGATGAAACCGGACACGTAATTGGCGGCGATCTTCTGCATGCCCAGACCAAGGCCGACCCCCAGCGCCCCGCCGAACACCGACAGGGCGGTCAGGTCGATGCCCACCAGGGGCAGGCCGATCGACACCGCCAGCACCAGCAGGAGTGCTTTGGAGAGGCGCGCGAAGACCAGCTTGAGGTTGGCGTCGAGGCCCTCGGTGTTCATCAGGCGGGCTTCCAGCACGCCGGAGATCCACAGGGCCACCAGCACGGTGAGCATCACGGTCAGCACGCCCTGCAGCAGCATCCACAGGTTGAGGTTGGCCTTGCCCACCGAGAAGCTGATCTGCTCCAGGCCGTCGATCACGGCGGGGAGCACGCCAACGATGTGCAGGGCCACCACGGCCCACGCGCCGAAGGCGAAGAAGCGCTCGAAGGAAGCCAGCCAGCCGGCCTTGGGGAAGGCCCGCTTGAGCGCATGCACGGTGAGGCGGATGGCCGCCATGGCCATCAGCAACGGCACCGCCAGCTTGAGCAGATTGACGTGGTGCCACTGGTTCAGCGCGGCGCGGGCCACCACTACCAGAGCGAGCGCCGACAGCGGAAAGATGACCCGGCGCAGGCCCTCCTCGCCAGCGCCACGCAACAACTCCGGATTGGCCTCCCGGCGGCGCCGCAGGATCGTCCGGATCTGCCGCGCGATCAGCCCGGCAAGCAGCAGGCACAGGGCCAGCACCCCGACCTGCCACAGGATGTCGGGCTTCTGCATGTCGTCCCACAAATCAATGAGCAGGTGCGCGATCTGGTTTTCTTCCATCCTCTTTCCTCTTCTGTCCGGGGAGATCGGCAAGCCTGGCGATGCGCCGGGCGTCTGCCCGGTGACGCCGCCAGTTGGCCTGGTAGGCCCGCGCCAGCGGCGGGTTGCCACGCAGGATCAGCAGGTTCTCCGCATTGCTCACCCGGGCCGAGCGGGTGAAGTTGTAAGACCCGGTGGCCACCGCTGCGCGGGACGAGGCCGGGTCGAAGATCATGACTTTGTTGTGGGCGATCTTGTGCCGGTTGTCGGCATACACCGGGATGCCGGCCGCCAGCAGTTCGGGCACCACGCCGGGCGCTGCCTGGCGATTGCTGTCCGCATCGACGATCACCTCAACCCGCACACCGCGGCGATGGGCCGCCGCGAGCCCGCGGGCCAGGGGTTTGCTGGTGAACAGATAGGCCTGCACGAGGATGAGTTCCCGCGCGTCGTCGATGGCCTTGAGCAAGGCGGCCTCGCCATCGGCCCACGGCGAGAAGACCACCTCGATGGTGCCGCGCGCCGCCACCTGGTGCGAGGGCTCCGGCGCCAGCGCCGCGGCCGGTACGGCCATCCCCAGCGCCAGGCCGGCCAGCAGCCCGCGCCAGCCGGTCCCGCGCCAGCCGGTCATCAGGCCTTGCGCTCGAGGACTGCGGCGAAGAAGCCGTCGGTGTCGTGGCTGCGCGGGGTGAGGTGGAGCTGCTCGCCACATTCGATGGTGATGCCCTGCTTGGCGAGCACCTCCTGGGCGTTGAGCGGGGCGAAGCCCTCGTTGGCGGCCAGGAAGGCGGCGACGATGGCTTCGTTCTCCTCGGGCAGCAGGCTGCAGGTGGCGTACACCAGGCGGCCGCCCGGCTTCACCAGGCGCGCGGCGCTGGCCAGGATGGCGGCCTGCTTGACGGTGAGCTCGGCCAGGGCCTCGGGGCTCTGGCGCCACTTCAGGTCGGGGTTGCGGCGCAGGGTACCTAGGCCGCTGCAGGGCGCATCCACCAGCACCCGGTCGAGCTTGCCGGCGAGGCGCTTGACGCGCGGGTCGTTCTCGCTGGCGATCACCACCGGATGCACGTTGGACAGGCCGGAGCGGGCCATCCGCGGCTTGAGCTTGGACAGGCGCTTGTCCGACACGTCGAAGGCATACAGGCGCCCGCTGTTGCGCATCAGCGCACCCAGCAGCAGGGTCTTGCCGCCGGCGCCGGCGCAGAAGTCGGCCACCATCTCGCCGCGCTTGGGTTGCAACAGGTAGCCGAGGAGCTGGCTGCCTTCATCCTGCACTTCGAAGCTGCCGTCCAGGAAGAGCGGGTGCTTCTGCAGCGCCGGCTTGCCTTCGAGGCGCACCGCGGCGGGCGAGAAACGGCCCGGGGCACAGGCGATGCCGTCGGCCTGCAGGCGCGCCACCAGGGCGTCGCGATCGAGCTTGAGGGTGTTCACGCGCAGGTCCAGCGGCGCCGGCCGGTTGAGGCTCTGGGCCAGGGCGATGACCTCTTCGGGCGTCATCGTGGCGAGCAGGCGCTCGGCCAGCCAGTCGGGCAGATCGGCGGTTTCGGCCAGGCTCATCTCGCCGGCTTCACGCCCCTTGATCTCGGTGAAGTAGTCGGTGTCACGCCCGTGCAGGCCTTCGCCGAGCTGGCGCAGGGTGGTGCCTTCGATGCGCGCCAGCCAGGCCAGGATCAGCTGCCGGGTGGAGGCCTCGGGCCCGCACAGGCGCTCGAGGGTGCGCTTGCGGCGCAGCACGCCATATACGGCTTCGGCAACAAAGGCCCGGTCCCGCGCGCCGATCTCGCGCATGTCCCGGAAGTAGCGGGACAGCACCGAGTCGGCGGGGTAATCGAAGCGCAGCACGGAGCGGAGGGCCTGGCTGGCGGACTGGATCTGGGCGGGTGTGATGGTCATGGAATTCCGATACTGAAAAAACCGCCGGCCGCCTGGGCGGCCGGCATGAAGCGATGAATTTTATCTGGGCGCGGCGCGCTGGCCGAGGTCCACACCGGTGGCGACCTGGTCGAGCACGTCGCCGCTCTTGTCGGTGATCTTGAGGCGGACCGGCAGGTTGGCGTAATCCCGGGCGAGCCAGATGTCGATCTTGAGCTCGCCGCGATGCCCCGAACTGCCGAGATGGTAGGCGGAAACGCGGCCGGCGGGCACCTCGATCTCCTCGATGCCGAGGTTCTCGATGACCGAACGCACCGCGCTCTTGCCGGTCACCACCAGCAGCTCGACACGCATCGGCCCTTCCGGCTGCAGGGACAGGTGATGCATCAGCGACAGCACATCCTGGTCGCCCTCGGCCAGCGAGAACTCCCGGCGGCGCTCGCCGGCCACCAGCACGACCTGCGCGGTGGACCAGTCGAAATCGGCGCGCTCCTTGAGCTTGCCGTCCCGCTCGACGGTGAACTTCTCGGGCTGCAGGCCACGCGGGCCGATCCGCCCCTCGCTGCGCTGGACCATGCGGAAGGGCTTGAGCAGGCCGATCAGCCCGGAGGTTTCGATGACGGTCTCCATCGAGTAGTGCTCCCGGTCGTGGCTCCACGCATGGGTGGTGCGGCCGATGACGAAGTTCTGTTCGCCGCGGATCACGTTGTACTGGATCTTGCCGGAGGCAGCCCACAGGTCTGCCGGTCCGGGGCCGGGGGGCTTGCTGTCCGGTGTGCCTTCGCGGCCGCCCTGCCCTTCACTGCTTGCCGCAGCCTGCTCAGCGCCGGCATCCTGCGGCGGCGCATCGGGCGCCTTGCCATCGCCGCCCGAGTCGGGCTCGGGGGCCAGCGTGGCCGAGGGCGCGGCGCTGGCGACGGCCTCGGCCGGCGGTGCCGGCTTGCGAGGCCGCGGACGCGGGCGTGGCGGTGGCGCATCGCCGAGCAGCGGGCGCTTGTCGTCCGGGTTGGTGAGGGTCGGCCTGGGCAGGGGCGTCAGGCGGGCGTCGAGCGGCGGCAGCACGGTGGCCTGCTCGGTCGGCACCTGCCAGGCGGGGCCGAACAGGACGAGCACATGCACCACGGCGGAGAGGCCGATGGCGAAGGCAAGAGTCCGGTTGTAGCGGGCACCGACGGCCATCGGAACGTCAGGCTTCGACGGGCGGCACCGTCCAGCCGGTCGGGCCGGCGCTCTCGGCCCTGACGTCCACCCGGCCTGCGGCGTCGATGGACAGGCGGTCGGCAACGAACCAGCTCACCGCCTGGGGATAGATGCGGTGCTCCTGGACCAGCACGCGGGCGGCCAGGGCGTCCTCGTCGTCACCGGGCAGCACCGGCACCACGGCCTGGATCACGATGGGGCCGCAGTCCAGGGTCGGCGTCACGAAGTGCACGGTGGTGCCATGCACCCTCACGCCGGCCTCCAGCGCGCGCTGGTGGGTGTGCAGCCCGGGAAAGGACGGCAGCAGGCTGGGGTGGATGTTGAGCAGGCGGCCGTTGTAGCGGTTGACGAAGCCGTCGGTGAGCACGCGCATGAAGCCGGCCAGCACCACCAGATCGGGAGCCAGCGCGTCGATGCTGTCGGCCAGGGCCGCATCGAAGGCTTCACGGCTCGGGTAGGCCTTGTGGTCCACCACCCGGGTGGGGATGCCATGGCTGGCCGCAAAGGCCAGGCCGCCGGCGTCGGGCCGGTTGGAGATCACCGCGGCGATGCGCGCGCCGGGGATCTGCGCCCGGACGATGGCTTCCATGTTGCTGCCACGGCCGGAGATGAGGATGACGATGTTTTTCATGGTGCGCGATCAGCCCGCCGCCGGGGCACGCCGACTCTTCAGCCAGCCGATGATGATGGGCAGCAGGGAAATGGCAATGATGCCGAGGATGACGATGGAGAGGTTCTTCTTGACCGCCGGGATGTTGCCGAAGTAGTAGCCGAGCCAGGTCAGGGAGAAGATCCAGATGCAGCCGCCGAGGAAGTCGAGGGCCACGAAGCGGGCGTAGGTCATGCGCGCCACACCGGCCACGAAGGGCGCGAAGGTGCGCAGCAGCGGCAAGAAGCGGGCAATGATGATGGTCTTGCCGCCGTGGGTCTCGAAGTAGGCGTGGGTCTTGTCGAAGGCCGAGCGGTTGAAGAGCCGGGAGTTTTCCCAGCGGAAGACCTTGGGCCCGATGGTGTGGCCGATCCAGTAGTTTGTGTTGTCGCCCAGCACCGCGGCGGCCAGCAGCACGGCGCACAGTACGCCGATGTCCATGCCGCCGGTGGCGGCGAGGGCGCCGGCCACGAAGAGCAGGGAGTCACCGGGCAGGAAGGGGAACACCACCAGCCCTGTCTCGCAGAAGATGATCAGGAAGAGGATGGCGTAGATCCAGGTGCCATACTCGGCGGTCAGGGCCGCCAGGTGCACGTCGAGGTGCAGGATGATGTCGATGAAAGCGGTGATGAGTTCCATTGCCGCACTGCAGAAATGTGGGTGCGACATGATACCGGAGACGAGCCCGGACCGTGCGCTGCAACATACCGACACCTTCCTGCGCGGAAGGATGCCCGGCAGCGTGACATATGCGCGTTGCCCCTGCGCGGGGCTCCATGTTACTAATGCCGGTTATGCAAACTGCAGGCTCCGCGGCGCGTGGCCGCAGAGGCGCGGGCATGCGCAGGAGCCTGCCCGCAACGATCCCGAAAGGTATTCCGTGCCCCCCAGTCTGTCAGTCGTCATCCCCTGCTACCGCTCCCGGGCCACCCTGCCCGAACTCCACGCCCGCCTGATCGCCGCACTCGAGCCCCTGGGCGGCCCGCTGGAGATCGTCCTGGTGGAGGACTGCGGCGGTGACGACACCTGGGAGGTGATCCAGGACCTGGCGCGGCGCGACCCGCAGGTCCGCGGCATCAAGCTGGCGCGCAACTACGGCCAGCACAACGCGCTGCTGTGCGGCATCCGGGCAGCCCGCCACGAAGTGATCGTCACCATCGACGATGACCTGCAGAACCCCCCCGAGGAGATCCCCAAGCTGCTCGCCCGGCTGGCCGAAGGCCACGACGTGGTGTACGGCTCGCCGGCCAAGGAGACCCACGGTTTCTTCCGGGACATGGCCTCGCGCGTCACCAAACTCGCCCTGCAGGGTGCCATGGGTGTCGAATCGGCCAGCAAGGTGAGCGCCTTCCGGGCCTTCCGGGCCCGCCTGCGCGAGGCTTTTGCCGACTACCGCAGCCCGTCGGTGAACCTCGACGTGCTGTTGACCTGGGGCAGTACCCGCTTTGCTTCCGTCGCGGTGCGCCAGGACGACCGCACGGTCGGCGACTCCGGCTACACCCTGAGGAAGCTGATCAACCACGCCATCAACATGATGACCGGCTTCTCGGTGCTGCCCCTGCAGATCGCCAGCGTGCTGGGCATCACCTTCGGGGTCTTCGGCCTGCTGATCCTCGCCTACGTGCTGGTGCGCTACCTGATCTCCGGCAGCGCGGTGCCCGGCTTCACCTTCCTGGCCTCGATCATCACCATCTTCTCGGGGGTGCAGCTGTTCGCCCTCGGCGTCTTCGGGGAATACCTCGCGCGCATGCACTTCCGCTCGATGGAACGCCCGCCCTACACCACCCAGCACGACACCCGCCTGCCCCGGGAGGGCGACATCCATGCCTGACACCCCCTCCCCCGCCGCCGGCCACATCGACACCCCCGCACTTGAACTGGCGTGGTCCGAGGCCCCCTGGGACAGCGTGCTGTTTGGCGCGCCGGTCCTGCAGATCAACACCCTGGCCGTCCGCGGCGCCGGCGCCGCGGAGGCGGCCCGATCCTTCGTGGAGGAACGCGACCGGCTCGGCACCCGGCTGGTCAGCTGCCGCCTGCCCCACGACCGGCTGGCCGAGTCGATGCTGCTCGAAGACCTGGGCTTCCGCTTCATCGAGATGCTCTACCAGCCCAGCCTCGACCTGGCCGGCCCGGCGGGCGCCGATACGGGCCTGACGGTGAGCCGGGCCACCGCGGCCGACCTGCCCGACATGCTGGACACCGCCGGTGCCGCCTTCGGCAACGAGCGCTTCCACATGGACCCGCGGCTGCCTTCCGCCCTGGGCGACCTGCGCTACCAGAACTGGGTGAAGAACACCCTGGCCCACCCCTCGCAGCAGCTCTTCGCGATCCGCGACGGCGACGCCCAGGTGGCCTTCTTCATCACCGAAGACCTTCCCGGCGGGGTGTGCTACTGGCACCTCACCGCCATCGCCCCCCGGCTGCAGGGCCAGGGCTACGGGCGGCGGACCTGGGAGGCGATGATCGAACACGCCCGCCGCAACGGCGCCGGGCAGATCCGCACCAGCATCGTGGCGCGCAACCACCGGGTGCTCAACCTCTACGCAAGGCTGGGCTTCCGCTTCCCGCCGCCGCAGATGACCTTCCACTGGGTGGCCGGCGCGTGAAGGGCACGCTTGGACAGCTCCTGCGCTACGGGCTGGTCGGGCTCGCCTCCAACGGCGTCCTCTACCTGGCCTACCTGGCGCTCACCAGCGTCGGCGTCGGCGCCAAGCTCGCCATGAGCCTGCTCTACGCCGTGGGGGTGGCCCAGACCTTCTTCTTCAACAAGCGCTGGTCCTTTCGCCACGAGGGCGCCCACCGGGCCACCTTCGTGCGCTACTGCGCCAGCTATGCCATCGGCTACGCGGTCAACCTGGCCGCCCTCCACCTGCTGGTGGACCGCCTCGGCCTGCCCCACCAGGTCGTGCAGGGCGTGATGATCCTGGTGATCGCCGCCCTCCTCTTCCTGCTGCAGAAGCTCTGGGTCTTCCGGACCGACTCCTCCACGCCAACCGCCCATCCGACGCGCTCATGAACATCCCTTTCAACAAGCCCTACATGACGGGCAAGGAACTCTGGAACATCGCCCAGGCCCACGCCAACGGCCACCTCGCCGGCGATGGCAGCTTCACCAAGCGCTGCTCGCGCTGGCTCGAGGCGCGCACCGGGACGAGCAAGGCCCTGCTCACCCACTCGTGCACGGCCGCCCTCGAGATGTCCGCCATCCTGGCCGACATCCAGCCCGGCGACGAGGTCATCATGCCCTCGTACACCTTCGTATCCACGGCCAATGCCTTCGCCCTGCGGGGTGCGGTGCCGGTGTTCGTGGACATCCGGCCCGACACCCTCAACATCGACGAGACACAGATCGAAGCCGCCATCACGCCGCGCACCAAGGCCATCGTCCCGGTGCATTACGCGGGCGTCGGCTGCGAGATGGACACCATCATGGCCATCGCCAACCGGCACAACCTGCTGGTGGTGGAAGACGCCGCCCAGGCGGTGATGGCCAGCTACAAGGGGCGCCCCCTCGGCTCCATCGGCCACATGGGCGCCCTGTCCTTCCACGAGACCAAGAACATCATCTCCGGTGAGGGCGGCGCGCTGCTGGCCAACGGGCTGCAGTTCGCCGAGCGGGCCGAGATCATCCGCGAGAAGGGCACCAACCGCTCCCAGTTCTTCCGCGGTCAGGTGGACAAATACACCTGGATGGACATCGGCTCGTCCTACCTGCCGGGCGAGATCATCGCCGCCTTCCTCGCCGCCCAGATCGACGAGGCCGACGAGATCACCCGCCAGCGCCTGGCCATCTGGACGACCTACCACCAGTGGCTGGCCGATGCCGAGAGATCCGGCAAGCTGCGCCGCCCCATCGTGCCGACCCACTGCCAGCACAACGCGCACATGTACTACGTACTGCTGCCCGACCTGGAGCACCGCACGGCCTTCATCGAGCGCCTGCGCCAGGCCGGCGTGCACTCGGTGTTCCACTACATCCCCCTGCACAACGCCCCTGCCGGCCAGCGCTACGGCCGCGCCCATGGCGAACTGCCGGTCACCACCGAGATGGCCGACCGCCTGGTGCGCCTGCCCCTGTGGATCGGTCTGGAGGAACACCAGGCGCAGGTCATCCAGCACGTGCTGGAGGCCCTGTGAGCGGCTACCGGGCCGATGCCCGGAGCGCGGACCACGCAGCTTCCGGCCTGGCCCTGGCGGCGCTGCTGGCCCTCGCCGTGGCGGTCCGCCTGTTCTTCTACACCGGCTTCTTCGGGTCGGATGAGCTTACCTACGTGGAGTCGGCCCTGCGCATCGCGGCTGGCGACTTCACCCCGTCCAGCTACATCGGCGCCATCCGCTACGGCCTCCAGCTCCCCATGGCGGGCTTTGCAGCGCTGTTCGGCCCCAGTGAGTCGGCCCTCAACCTGTGGCCCTTCCTGTGCTCCATCACCGAGGTGGCCCTGGTTGCCACCCTCGGCCGCCACCTGGTGGGCACCCGTGCAGCGCTGATTGCCGGCCTTGTTCTGGCGGTGCTGCCCCTGCATGTGCATTTCGCCGGCCGCCTGATGGCCGATGCGCCGCTGGCCCTGTGCCTCAGCGCCAGCTTCCTGCTGTTCTGGCGCGGACAGCAGCGGGACTCGACACCGACCTTTCTGCTGGCCGGGCTGGCTGCCGGCCTGTCCTTCTGGGTCAAGGAGGTCACCACCCTGTACCTCGCGGTCTTCCTCGCCTACCCCCTGCTGTTCCGCTGCTGGAACTGGAAATGGCTGTGGATGCTGGGCGGCTTCGCCCTGATGGTGGGCGCCAACCTGCTGCTGTTCTTCGTGCTCACCGGCGACCCGCTCTACGTCCTGCGCATTGCCGGCTCCGCCGCGGCCGACTACGCAGCCAGCTCCGGCCGCTTCGCGGGTGTTGCCAACGACTCCGCCGCCACCTACTACCTCGACTACTTCTTTCTCAAGGTCTACCACTCCTGGCTGCTCGGCCCCCTGGCCCTGCTCGGGCTGGCGTGCCTGTGGCGGCAGCGCAGCGATGCGGCCGGCAGCGGTGGCAGATTCGTGGCCTTGTGGGCGATCGGCCTGCTGGCCCTGTTCTCCCTGCTGCCGGTCTCCCTGCACCCGCTCAAGCTGATCAGCAAGCAGGTCAACTACATGCTGATGTTCGCAGCCCCCCTGGCCCTGCTCGCCGCGGTGTTCATCTCACGCCTGCGGGGGGCAGCCCTGGGCATGGCGCTGGTCTTGATCGTGCTGCCCAGCCTGCTGCTGGGCGCGCTGGAAAGAAACACCGTGGCGGTGTTCACCGCCAACGCCAAGGGCGCCGTCGAACTGGCCCGCAAGCTCAAGGCCGAAGACCAGGTTTACGGCCCGGTCAGCGCCGAGAAGGCGGCCTACTTCGACAGCATGGTGCGCCCCGGCGGCGATCCGGTGAAGATCCTCCTGCTGGCCGACCTGCGCGAAGCCAAGATCCAGCCGGCGCCAGGGCGGGGCATCATCGCCATCGTCGATCCGACACCCTCGTCACCGGAGGGCAGCGCCGTGCCGGCCTGCTGGCAGCCCCTCGGCCCCCTGCAGGCGGTCACCGAAACCCGCCTGAGCGGCCTGTTCCACGCCATGGCCCGTGCCGCGGGCCTGCTGCCCGGCAGCCTGGGCAGCAAGATGGCCGGCAAGCTGACGGAACTGGTCGAGCCTGCACCGGCGCAGGTCTATCGCATCCCCGACGCCAGCAAGGTGCGCTGCCCGGGCTGACACAGCACCCTCACGGGCCCGGCCTCTTCCTGACGAGGCCGGGCCCGCGTGATCAGGCCAGCGCCTTGCCGATGATCTCGGTGACATCCGGCGACAGGCCTTCGGCTCCCGCCACCTGCTCCAGCACCACCCGGATGCGGGCCTGGATGGCCGGCGTGAACTTGCGCCAGCCTTCCAGCGCGCGGGCCATGCGCGAGGCCACCTGCGGGTTGTTGCGGTCGAGGGCCACCACCTGCTCGGCCCAGAAGGCGTAGCCGGCGCCATCCTCCCGGTGGAACTCCGCGGCGTTGGCCTTGAAGTAGCCCCCCAGCAGCGAGTACACCTTGTTGGGGTTGGACAGGCTGAAGGCCGGGTTGTCCATCAGGGCGCGGACCCGCTCAAGGGTGGCCGGCGCATCCGCGGACCAGCGCCAGGCGCAGGCCTGCAGCAGGAACCACTTGTCCAGCACCAGGGCGTCGTCCTTGTAGCGCTCGTGGAAGGCCTCGAGGGCCTCCAGGCGTTCCGGCGCATCGCTCTGCACCAGGGCGGCCAGGGCGCCGTAGCGCTCGGTCATGTTGCCGGCGGTCTTGAACTGGAGGCTGGCCAGCTGCACCGCGGTCGGCCCGCCCCAGGCCATCATGTAGCGCAGGCACAGGTTGCGCAGGGCGCGCTTGCCGGCATCGGCCGGGTGATAGCGGTATTCGCCGTCCACCTCCAGGTCCATGTAGCGGGCCAGGAAGTCGCCCTGCAGGGCCTGGCCCAGCTCACGGCTCAGGTGGATCAGCGCGGCGCGCAGCGGGGCCGGATCGGCCGGCTGCATGCGCTCGAGCAGGTAGGCCTCGGAGGGCAGCGCGAGGGTTTCGGCGACGAAGGCTGGATCCAGGCTGGCATTGACCAGCAGCGCCCGGAAGGCGTGGCCGAAGGCCTGGGGCACTTCCATCGGACGGCCGGCGGCTGCCTCGGCGGCGAGGGCCAGGGCCACCCGCTCCATGTAGCGCTGGGCGGCATCCCAGCGGTTGAAGGGGTCGCTGTCGTGGGCCATGCGGAAGGCCAGGCGGGCGTCGTCCTCGACGACGTCGAGGATCACCGGGGCGGAGTAGCCGCGCAGCAACGAGGGCACCGGCTCGGCATCAATGCCCGTGAAGCGCCAGGTCTGGCTGGCGTCCTTGAGCTCCAGCACGCGGGTGGAGTCGCCGGCGTGGGCCTCGCCCTCCAGCTGCAGGGGCAGGTCGACACCGTCCGCGCCGATCAGGCCCACGGCCACCGGGATGTGCAGGGGCAGCTTGTCCGCCTGGCCCGGGGTCGCCGGGGTGCTCTGGCTGAGGGTCAGGCTGTAACTGCGGCCGGCCGGGTCATACACCCCCTCGGCCTTGAGGCGCGGCGTGCCGGCCTGGCTGTACCAGCGCATGAAACGGTCCAGGTCGGCACCATTGGCCTCGGCCATGCAGCCCACGAAGTCGTCGCAGGTCACGGCCTGGCCGTCATGGTAGGAGAAATACAGGTCCATGCCGTTGCGGAAGCCCTCGCGCCCAAGCAGGGTGTGCAGCATGCGGATGACTTCGGCGCCCTTCTGATACACCGTGGCGGTGTAGAAGTTGTTGATCTCCTGGTAGCTGTCCGGGCGGATCGGGTGCGCCATAGGGCCCGCGTCCTCGGGGAACTGGCCACCGCGCAGCCCGCGCACGTTGGCGATGCGGGTCACCGCTCGGGCGGAGGCGGCGGCATCCGGCGAGTCGGAGGCCCGGGCCATCATGTCGGCAGTGAACTGCTGGTCGCGGAAGACGGTGAGGCCTTCCTTGAGGGTGAGCTGGAACCAGTCGCGGCAGGTGACCCGGTTGCCGGTCCAGTTGTGGAAGTATTCGTGGGCCACCACGCTTTCGACGTTCTCGAAATCCAGATCGGTGCCGGTCTCGGGGTTGGCCAGCACGTACTTGGTGTTGAAGATGTTGAGGCCCTTGTTCTCCATGGCCCCCATGTTGAAGTCGGACACAGCGACGATCATGAAGCGGTCGAGATCCAGCTCCAGGCCGAACACCTCTTCGTCCCAGCGCATGGAGTGGATCAGCGAATCCATGGCGTGGCCGACCCGGTCAAGATCACGCTCCTCCACCCACACCTGCAGCAACACCTCTCGGCCAGAGGCGGTGTCCACCTTGCGCTCCAGCGCCTTGAGGTCGGCCGCCACCAGGGCGAACAGGTAGGAGGGCTTGGGGAAGGGGTCCTCCCAGCGGGCGAAGTGGCGGCCGTTGGGCAGGTTGCCCGTCTCGAGCAGGTTGCCGTTGGACAGCAGCACCGGGCACGCCGCGGCATCGGCTTCCAGCCGCACGGTGTAGCGGGCCATGATGTCCGGCCGGTCGGGGAAGTAGGTGATGCTGCGGAAGCCCTCCGCCTCGCACTGGGTGTAGTAGCCGCCCCGGGACTGGTAGAGGCCCGACAGGGTGAGGTTGGCGGAGGGATCGATGCGGGTCACGATGTCCAGCACCACGCGCTCGGCCGACACATCAAGCTCCAGCCCGGAATCGGTCTTGCGCAGCTGGCCGGCGGCCGGCTCGGCGCCGTCGATGTGCAGGGACAGCAGTTCGAGCCCCTCGCCGAACAACACGATGGGGCCGGCCGGCGCATCCGGGTTGCGCACGCAGACCAGGCGGCTGCTGACCTGGGTGGCCTTGGGATCGAGAAGGAAATCCAGGTCGACGGTTTCTACGCCGTAGGCCAGAGGCTGGTAGGCCTCGCGCCGGACGGGGGTGCCTTGTTGGGTACGCATGGGGGGAGTCCTTGTGGGTTCTTCTGCAAGGACGGGATTTTAGCCCGAGCGGCTCCCCCTGAGCCCCCCTCAGCCACTATCCGTACGATCCTCCGCTGCCCGGACCAACCCCATCGTCCGGAGCCACTCAACGGACAGCTGCTCGGCGGACAAACTCCGCTGCCCGCCTCCGCCCTGCTCCGACGAATGCCAGAACACATACTCCACATCACCCACCGGCACTCCGAAGCTGCTGTACACGGCCGGCATGATGGGCACGTGGTCCCCATACCAGCACAGGCCCACCGCCCGCGGCGAGGCGTCGGCAGCCCGGCGCAGGCGCTCGATCATCCGGTCCGCGTTGCGCAGATGGCGCAGGTAGATGGTCAGATCCTCGCACCCTGCGGGCGGGGGCGTGCTGTAGAGCTCCGCCTCGTCGGATGGCCCGACCCGCTCGAGATGCAGCGGGCCGTGGTTCTCCATGGTGATGACAAAGATGAAGACCGGCCCTTGCGCCGCATCGAGCAGGCTGGCGACCCGTTCCGCCACTGCGGCGTCGCCCACGTAGGGCCCGGATCGCCCAGCTCCGGCAAAGGCCCGGATATCCTCGAAAACGTCGAAACCCAAGCCCGGATAGACCCGGTCCCTCAGATAAAAGCTGGCCGGATAGGGATGGATGCAGACCGTCCGGTAGCCCAAGCGCCTCAGGAAGGTGGCAATCGACGACACGTCCCACCCGGCGGCCAGGGCCCGATAGGGGTTGAAGCGGTGCACCCCCAGCGTGTCCTGAGCGATCCCCGCCAGAAAGGCAAACTCGGTGCGCACCGTGTTGGCCCCCCAGGCCGGGACAGCGAGCCTGCCATGCATCACGGCATCTGCCTTGAGGGCATCGTAACGGGCCAGCACTTCGGGCCGGATCCCCGGGTACAGCGCCCGGGCGTCAAAGAATGACTCGCTCTGCACGGCAACCAGATGGGGCAGACCTTCTGGCCTGGCCAGCCCGGCGGCCCCCTCGAAGGGCGAACGCGCACGCGGCAGACGCCGCCCCTCCAGGCCATAGCGCCACAGGCTGGCGAACAGTCCGAGGGCCCGCACATCCCGCTCGGGATCGAAGCTGACCGGCAGGAAGCTCCGCCGCCCTGCCAAACAGAGCAGGAGCACGGCAGCCCCCAGCACCGTGGTCCCCCCCCCCAACTGCCCTGACCAGGCCAGGCGATCAGGCGGTACCGCCTCCCCCCACAGCCCTACCCCCACCGCCAGCGCAAAACCGGTCACCGCAGCCAGGAAGCGCCCCCACCCCAGGAAAGGAATGTAAAGCCGCGGATGGCGGATGGCATCGGTGAAATACTCGTAATCCTGGAACACAAAGGGCTCGCGCAGCGCCTTGACCTTGGCGTTATTGACCTGCACCAGCAGCAGCACGAGGGCAGTCACCCCGCAAGCGGCAAACCACGGCCGCCCCAGGGGGGCGAGCAACACGCCGTAGGCGGCCAGCCACAGTCCGCAGTGCACCGCCCAGGCCGGCCACGGCCGGCCACGGTCTGGCTGCGGCCGCAACATGCGCTCGAGCACCAGTGAAGCCAGCACCCCCGCGCCTGCGGCCTGCAGCACCACGTCAAAAGCACGCTCAACGCCCATAGCCCAGCCAACCGAGAATCCGCTGCGACACCCCTGCCGGCAGCACAGCAAGAAACCAGCTTCCCAGATTCAATGGAAATGGAAAGCTGATCCTGGCCTGATTGCGGGCCAGCCCATGACGGATGGCCCGTGCCGCACGCGCTGCCGACCACAGGAAGGGCTTCGGCCCCGGCATCGCCTCGCACATCGGCGACTCCACATAGCCGGGCATGACGACGTTCACCTCGACACCCTCGGCCACCAGCCAGCCCCGCAGCGCCTCTCCGTAGGCCTTCAACGCCGCCTTGGTGGCGCAATAGGTGGGGGTCACGGGCAGCCCGAAGTAGGCGGCAAGTGAGCTCATCAGGGCGATCTGCCCCCTGCCCCGCCGGCGCATCGCCGGCAGCACGGCATCCACCGTCGCCATCGCCGCCAGCAGATTCACCTCGATCAAGGCCCGCGCCTCGCCCGCACTCTCGCCCCGGCCGTCGGGGCCGATGCTGGCGTTCAGACCCGCATTCACTATCACCAGGTCGAGGGCCTCGGCTTCGGCCAGCGGCACCAGCCAACGGGCCAGGGCCTGGGCATCCCGCAGGTCCAGGGCCTGGGTGAGCACGCGGGCCCCCCGCGCCTCGCAGGCCGCAGCCAGCTCCGCCAGGGTGCCGCTGCGACGCCCCTGCAGGATCAGGCGGTAACCGGGGCTCGCGTACTCCAGCGCCAGAGCCTGCCCTATGCCGCCTGTCGCCCCGGTGATGAGGATGGTGCGCGGAGCCTTCATAGCAGGGCCTCGAGGGGCGACCGCGCGGCGGTGAGCACCCGCGCGCTGTTGTCCACCGCCAGGGCGATGCCCTTCGGGCAGTAAAACCCCCCATTCACCTGGGTAGCGTGCATCACCACCCGTCGAAAGCGGGCAAACAGTTCGCGATCGGGGCCTTCCGAGTCCCGCCAGAACTCGTCCAGCCCCCCCTGGAAGGTCAGGCCCGGCAGGTTGTAGATGGGGTCGGACAGGCTCAGCGTCGGCCGCCCCGCCTCCAGGGCCACCAAGCCCACGGTGCTGTTCACGGTGACCACCCCCTGTGCCCGGTCCACCAGCGCATGCAGGTCACCATCCTCCAGATAGACCGTCCGATCCTCGACCTGGTAGTGCCGCCCGAAGTGCCGGACCTGGCCAGCCAGATCCATGAGGCCCGCATCAAGCGGATGATTCTTGATCACCAGCAGGGCACCGGAGGGCGCATGCCGGGCAAAGGAGGCCATCACATGCTCAATGACCTCACCCATGTGGGCAAAGCGGGAATGGTCACGAATCTGCGCATCGCTGTTCAACTGCAGCGGCAGGAAATAATATGGCCGACCCGCCGCCAGGAGATCCGCCACCCGCCGCCGCTCCCGCTCACGGATGAAGCGCAGGTACACGAACCGCCTGGCATAGCCCGCGTACTCCAGCGGCGCCACGACCGGCGCATGAGAGCGATAGCCCGGAAAAAAGACCGGATTGAGCGCGCCTGCCGCATGGTAGGCCACATCGTGGGCCGCCCGCAGGCTGAAGGGCGTACGGAAATGCACCGGCGCATCCGGCTCCGCCAGGCGCCCCCCCGCATCACGGAACCAGTCAGGATCCCGCGGCAGCAGCGAATGGCCATTGACCCCCTCCCGCTCCAGCGTCACCCAGAAGGGCCGGAAATAGCCCTCCTCGAAAACATGCGTCCGCACTCCGCAAGCCTCGCCATGATCCACCGCCGGCCGATGCACGGGACGACGGTCGCCAAAGAGGATCTGATCGGTGATGCCGTGGTGACGATAGAGGTGGTCGAGGTGGTCGCGCAGGCCGAGCACCTGACCTCGAAAGGCGACAGACTCCTGCCCCCCCCAATAGATCAGATCACCCGCATTGAAGTTTACCTTCAGCACGCCATGCCCCACGGAGCACAACCTCGCGGCAAGCCGATGGAAAAAGGGCGAGCACACTCCCTGTAAGAACAGAAAACGACGCGTCACTGTTTGCTCTCAACCGGCACTCAACGCACACCAACCACGAGGCGCAATATGATCCTGAATAAGCAGCGCCACCAGGGCACAACGTCCCCCGCAGTGGCCTTCCACGCCTGCAGGACGCCCAAGGCATCCTCCGCTGATATACAACGCTCACCACTCCGATCAAAGTACAGCGGGTAAACAAGCAAAGATCCGGCAACCAACTCGTCAATCGTCAATCGACGTGTTCTGCGCGGGCATCGCGCCACATCATGAGTCAGCCCCCAACCTGCATAAAAGGGCAATCCATGACATTGCACGCGCTTACCCCTTAGCAAAGCTTCAAACCCAGTCAGGGATGTCATCACATGCACTTCATCAACCGCATCCAGCATCTCGCTTATAGATACATCGACCACAACCTCATCGCACCAGGTCCGTGCCGAATGCTCATCGATGCCTGCATTTCTCATCCCCGCAACAACATCCGGGTGCGGCTTGTAAATGATGTAATCATCCTTGCACTGAGCTCGGACCGCTCTCAGCAGATCCATGTTCCGCCGTACGCTGACAGCCCCGAAAAAGAGCGAAGCATCTGTCTCCACCTGCCCTATAACCAAGACGCATCGCACACCCGCGGACGGACGTCTCCATGCCCCCCCTGCGATGTTGTATTTGCTCAACCGGGCAGCCACAATCTTCGTACGCAAGTCCCGAGCCCGATCAATCACCACTCCATCAAATTCAGTGCTCTGAAGAATGGACTCGAGTCTCGACGGACGAGTTGCATCAAAATACATACCGCAATCGTCCACCACCCAGGACAGCGGGCGAACCAAATCTGCCCCAAGCCCCACAGATCGCAGGAATCCGTCCTCCACATGAACTACCTGGACATTGGGAGCAAGACCTTCCAAGGAGTCCCGAACCCCCCAAACAACCAACCTGGCTCCTGCAGGTACTTGGGTGACGCTATCGACAAAGCGCACCCTCCCTGGAAAACAAAGTTGCACGTAGGGGCGCTTCCAAGCCGAAAACCGTAGCGCAAAAACCTCTTGCTCAACTTGAGTGAGTAATTTGGTCAATCAGACTCTCAACTACCGAAAAATGCTGCCTCCAATCGGGCGGGGCATAACCAGCCATGCGTTGCAACTGGGCACGTCTCGACACACTATCGTCCGGCAGATACTCGAGAATGTGGCGCTTCCAGCCAAGTCCATCTACCGGATCAAGATAATCGGGAATATCTCCAACAATCTCGCGAAACACCGGCAAATCGCTCGCAATCACAGGCACCCCCAACCTCAAGCTCTCGACCAGCGGCATGCCATACCCCTCGATAAACGATGGAAAGAGCAATGCGCGCGAATGCCCCAGCCAGTTGGCGAGCTCCAAGTCGTCACAACGACTTCGCTCAACAACAACGGCTTGCAACGAGGTGCATCGTTCAAGCAAGTCGACTATTTGCTCGCACTCCCACCCCCGCTGCCCGATAAGAACCAGCTTTGGCGCACCCGGCCCCATCTCCTCAACCAACTGGCGCCAGACATGCAGCAAGAGCAGATGGTTCTTCCTTGGTTCAATGGTTCCAAGCACCACAAAATATGGACCAGAAATATACGACTCCAATGCAGGCCGCCCCAGACTTGCCGGAGCCAATGGCGCAACCTTGCAGGGCGGCATATCAATATCACGTTCGGCAACGTAAGACGTGAGCTCCTCAAGAGTAGCCTGGGAATTGACCAGCAATCCTCTACCCACAGATAGCATCGTCTCGAGCCGTCGATGATGCCTCTCCGCCTCGCCGGGCCTGCAATACTCGGGGTGTGATATCGGTATCAAGTCATGGAGGAAGAACAAAGGCCTCAAGTCCTTTCTTCGAACTTCCTCCACATAGACAGGCTGATCAAGACCGCTATGGCCAGTGTTGAAAAGGAATGCCCCCCTGTGTCTCCGCCATGAGAATGCATATCCTCGCCCGACCGAGCGACGAATAACCCCCATCCGATCCGGAACGTCATTCAGCAATGCATCAAAAAGCAGGGCAGAGCCAAAGTCCCCCAACTCGACCCATCTTCCAGCAAAACGTACCAGCGCTCGCGCTTGAAGAGAAAAATGCCGAATATATTCAAGGCTTACCCTATCAACACCGGTAGGCAGACGCTGCTTAAGCGTGCGATCCACCAGCCGGGTCACGTCTATCAACATGCCTTGAGGAACCCAAGCGCCCAGGAATCATCCAGCCTGAAAAAAAACATCGGCATTTAGCGGCCGATATTCCCAAGACCGGTCGCAGTAAAGACCACCGAAGTCAGGATATTGAGGAATTTTTGCAACTCTGCGGCCGGCGCATTCGACACATACACCACATCCTTGTTCTGCATGGGGAACCCTTGCGCGACGAAGAAACTCCGCGGATCCTTCAAATCAACCCGGTAAATGACAGGAATTTTCCCATCGGGGGTCACAGCCTCATCGCCAGTAGAGCCTCCCAGCACACTCGGATCTTCAAACCGGAAGATGAACACACCTTTTGCATCAGCACGCTCATCCTTCAGGCCACCTGACCGGGCAAGAGCCTGGGCAAGTGAAATCCCCTGCGCCTCAAACTGCACCTCTTCATTTCGCCCTGTAGCCCCGAGAGCAGTGAAACTGAGGGGCTGAAAAAGCGCTGTAACCACGTCACCAGGATAAAGAACTATATTCTGCTTTGGATCCTGAATGATGGTATCCAGGGCCATGGAGTGTACGGAACTGCCACGTGTCAATTGAACCGTCATCTTTCCAACCGGCTGCCTCACTCCCCCCGCAGCCGCAATGGCATCGAGCAATCGCTCACCTTTCGCCGTCAGCGGCATGCGGGTGCTCTGACTCACCTCGCCGACTATGGTCACATTCGAAGTTGCATTCCGTGTAACCCTAACCAAGACTTGCGGCTGGTTAGCCTTGCCCTGAAGCCTACGGGCAATCTCCGCCTCAATCTGTTGAGGTGACTTCCCTGCCGCTGGAATGGCCCCTGCAAATGGGATCCTTATAGTCCCCTGGTGGGAGATCATTTGATCCGGAAAGGTCACCACGCGGGCCGTAGCGGCGCCTGCACGCGGGTCAATCACTGTCGCCCCGAAAAGTGCGGCGGGCGGAGCCTCCCAAACCGACACCTCAATTACATCGCCCGCACCGACGCCGTATCCCACCTCGCGCCGTTCAACAAACGCATCCGAAAACCGCTGCCGACTGTTCGCGGCAATTAGCCTGCGTGCAGCCTTGTCGTCCACATCAACGATCTTGACCGGCAACTCGGGGGTGCTCACCACATCGCGAACTCCATACTTGTTCGCGCCTGACGAAGGAATTGCAGCACAGGACGCAAGACCGGCAATGGCCAGAAATCCAGACAGCACGCACGCCGACAGTTCACGCACTCTTGATGAATTCATATATAAAAATCAGTGAAATTTAACGTTCACGGCAATCGGTGTAATCACACGCCCCAATATCACCCCATCGCAGAACCGGGCAAGAAACCCCTCATACCAACCTGTCGTAAATTCTATCCACTATGCGGTCCAGCCGCAGTTTGGCAGCAAGCACCACTTCCCTGTCAACGGGCAGTAGCTTCGGTAGCACGGCCTTGAACTGGTCAACACCAAACACGAACGGAACCCCAAAGTCCCTGCAAATCTTGATGATCTTGTCTGACAGGACATTCTCGTAGCCGACAACGGGCGGCGCCACAGCCACGATCCTCACTGGACAGTCAACCCCAAAGAGGATCGGGTGGAGCCTACCAATGCTCACCAACAACCCGCTACAGGCAATCAGTTGCTTCATCCGACGGGGGTTCGACCATAGCTCGACAACATCAAACTCCTTACGAACTCCAAGTTGGTCGAGAAAACGCACATCCTCCGGACAAAAAGGAGCCATGACAACCTTGTAGCCTTCCCGCTCGACCAAGCGCACAACCTCTCTTACAGTACTGAGGTAATCCTCCCGCAGTGCTCCCTGTGGGTACTCCCTCAATACCAGCACAGCTCGCTGTGGATCCGGATTGATATCCTCAGCCTCATCCACGCACAAACGCAAGGCCCAATCGGCGCCAAGAGCATTTTCGCACCGGAGCAGCGGGATGACACCTTGCTCACGCTTCTCGGACCGATAAGAAAAGAAATCAAATAGATTCAGATAATCCACCACCGCACGTGTTGCGCTTTCATCGCAATCTTCAAAGAGATCAACGCCTGCCAACACCACTGGAATTCCATTGGCCTTCGCAGCGAACACGAGATTCGCGCAAAACCCTACGGGAAGCCCTCCTCCGCCGACGATAAGTCCAGCTACCGTCGATGGAGACTGGAAGAATATCTCGGTAGCGCACTGGTGAAAAATCCTGGACTTATTGTACGGATACCAATCCCAGAAGCCCTTATAGGCTCCGTGACCATCGACTGCGATCGCAATATCAAAATCATCGCAAAACGACTCGTAAACGCACTGCAACAGAGCCTCATCGCCGGCGTTACCGCGCCCGAAAAAACCGGCCAAAACAAGCTTTTTTCGCGGCACTCCTCGCAAACGACGAATAGCCCGAACTATCTCGCTGCGGGACCTGAGTCGATAGGCTGCTTGCTCGAACTTATCCTCCGACCCCAACGGAGCCACCAGAAAAACAGCCTGACTGCAATCGAAAACGTCGTATCGAACGATCTTGAAACCCGCATCGGCGGTCATCCGACACAGATCCGAGATGGAGAAACTGTTAAACCAACCATCCCTATCGTAACGCAGCGCCGCATTCTTCTTCGGGAAGAAATCAACTGCGCAATAAGTGAACAGCAAGGCACGGCGGCTGGCAGCAATATCCTCGAGTATCTTTGAAAAATCACTGACGTACTCAACAACACCCAGCATGGTTACCAAATCCACGCCATCGAGCCGACACTCCGGCAATCCATCGCGGTTGATGTCGATAACGATGGTCCTCTCGTCCCGGGCCACGAGATCAGCAGGAAAGTAATGGCTGCCTGGACAAAAAGCCTCCAATGACATCCGACCACACCCGACATCAAGAATCCTCATCCCCTTCGGGATGAAAGCAGAAACGGCACACGCCCTCCGATCCCAGTCCTCGGAGAACGACCCGATGTCAGACCACCTACCCACGTCAACCTGATACATACAAACCCATGAGCAAAACCATCATTGACATAGCTTCTATTCAAGCCCCATGGGCTTCACAGTACACTTGCAGATTCGTTTCCGCATTAAATCTCTCCGGATAAGGGAGTCGAGCAGTCCCATCCACTGCCAGGACAAGCTTGGCAAGTTGAAGATAATTCCCCTGCTCAAAGAAAGTAACTCTGCCAGAATGGTACTTCTCGAACTGCATGAACGCCTTTGTCCGAGACGCCAAGATAGTACTACCCATCTCATTAGCAATGCTCATTGGGCCGGACGACGCCTGCCCAACCTCTCTATACGGAAGCAAGGCAACATCACTCAGTGCGATTGCAGTCGCGAAATCGGCATCGCTGAGAGCACCTGCAAAATGAACACGCTCGGAAAGATTATTCCTTATTGGCACGTCCTGCAGACCTGCAAGATCCGCGCCACTCAAATTGACGTTCACGCTCCCTCCGTCCTCAAGCAGCGACGTAAACACGTTCCTGTTCGGCGAAATCAGTGAGAGAATTTTCGAAACATATGGGTCAATTGGAACACCAGGCTTTATTGAGTTGGGATGAACACCACCAAAAATAACGAGATGATAGTTACTGGGCAGATGAGACAAAGCCTGAATGGCCACATCAACCCCCTTGTACTCTCCCACGAAACCAAAAACCCCAACAATCTTGACCGTCGGATCAAGTCCTCTCAAGACCGGAAAGAGGTCCCGCTTCGCGCCCTTCAGCACCTCATCCCGTTGTGACTCGGTCAGAAAAGACAGGGGGTGATGAAATACACGATCAAACTTCTGAAATGTCCGATAGACATTCGCATCGCGCCTCGTGTGAACAATCACACTGAGCTCTCGCCTTTTCTGCTCCCGGCGAATCATGCTGTTGATTTGAAGAAAGAGATAGTTGTTCTTCCTGTAGGAAGAAATCTGCCCCAGTGCAGCACCAATCCTCAACCCACCCAGCTTCTTGAAAAACCCGTCAAAATCAAAAGGATCAGACTTCAAGATCGTGTGAAATGTTATCGACACACTCTTGCTGGCCCTGACCAGCATTTCGAGTCGACGAACAATGTCTTTATGCCCGATACCAAGCGTTCCGTGCTCAAGTTGAATGTTAACGCAGTCACACTGCTTCAACCCCTCACAAATCCTCTCGATTTCCACGTCACCCAACTTTCGGGCCAGACGCCCGGGGGTGCGCAAAATGAACTGATTGAGATCAAAGACCTCAACATCGAATGCTTCCTTCAGCACAGGCTCGATGTGTTTGGTATATCCAGCGATACCACAAAGCTCATCATACGTACTGACAATTCCTAACTTTTTCTTCATGAGACCTACCTCAAGCATTATTTTCGTATTCCTCGTAAGCTGACGAGATATCACTACAAATCGTCAGTTTTCCGGCTTTTAGTACAGCAGCATGCGTGCAGTATCTTTCCACCACATCATGATGGTGTGAGACCAGAATGATCGAGCGCTCTGGACGCTTCACAAACAATTCATCGTGGCACTTCTGCTGGAATCTAGAATCTCCGACGGAAATAACCTCATCTATCAGAACGCAATCGAAATCCACTGACAAGGTCAACGCAAAAGCAAGCCTCGAGCGCATACCACTCGAATAATGCTTGACAGGCTCCCAAAGAGACTTCCCGAGCTCGGAGAAGTCACTCACAAAATCCCGGCAAGTCTTGAAGTCCATTCCATAAATTCGCGAAACGAACTTTATGTTGTCGATCCCACTCAAGCTTCCCTGAAACCCACCGTCGAAGGCCAGGGGCCACGATACGCTCATTTCCCTTTTGACATGCCCGCTGGTCGGAGCATCAACCCCTGCGATCAGTCGAATCAATGTGGACTTCCCGGAACCATTCTTCCCAAGGATTCCCAGGCGCTCCCCCTTTTGAACGGAAAATGAAACATCATCAATGCAAACATTAAAACCGCTTCGGGTCTTGTATTTTTTTGTGAGATTGACACAGGTAATCATTTCCGAACAACCCGTCTGGACATGACCTTGACCAGCAAAAGACCGAGATAGGTACAAATCCCGCAGAACAAAAAAAGATATTCAACCGAGAATAAAGTTCTAATACTCGGCCCAAAATACCCTCCCCGAAGCATTTCAAGCCCGTGAACCATGGGAATCCACAGCACGACCTTCTGCATCGCGGGCGAGAGCCAATCCACCATGAATAATGCGCCTGACAAGGGAAAGAACAGGTAGGTAGCCACATGCCACACCCTCTCGACCAAATCGGACATTTCGCTCAAAGCGGCAACGACCAGAGCTATGGCGACGGAGACCCACGCCAAGAAGAACCACGCAATCATGACCTGCATGAGGTCGCGAGGTGCAGGCATCATGTCGAGAAAAACAAAGGCGACTGTTAGCACCACAAAAGATAGCGTGGCACTCGCAATCTCCAGAAGGCAACGTGCAACGAGGACATCCAAGACCTTCACCCGCCGATGGTAGAGCAGGTCAAAATTTGGCTGAACACCGTTCACTGCCCTATTGGCACAATTGCGCCAGAGCAGAATTGACGAATATCCTGTCACAGCAAACTCGAGGACACCGATTCGATGTCCGTGCAGCGACGCAAAGAAAGACCACGATATTGCAATTCCACCGGTGAATAGCATCGGTTCAACAATCAACCACAAGAAACCGATATTCTCCCTGCCGTAGCGAGTAATAATCTCCCGCAGAACCAACGCCCATATAACTCTGACATTGAGCAGCAACGCACTAGCACGGGACATGGGCGTCACTCCATGTGCTCACGAACACTTGCCGTTACGAGGGACAGAACCCCCCATGCCAGCAGACCGGCAAAAAATGTGGTCAACACCCCCTTGATTCGCTTGGGAAGCAGAGGAAAATCAGGTGCGTTCGGCTCAACGATCCTCTCGAGGTAGATATGCTTCTTCTGAGACTCCGACTTAGCCGCTTCAAGGGAGGCGAGAGCCACCATCAACTTCTTCTCGGCTATTTCTTTATCAAGGAGAACCTCTTGATAGGCTACCGACTTGGACGCAAGAGAGGTTGATCTGCCACTCCCAGCAACGCGCGCCTTCTCTTCCGTAATATTCTTCTCTAGGTGTGAAATTCTGGACTTCAACGAAGGAATCTGGGGATTATTTGGCGCAGAAATAAGCACTTGCTGCAACTGAAGCTTCGACATGACCAATTCATCCTCCAGCTTTGCTATCTGCTGCAAATTTATGGCGGACTGGCGCTCCGGATCAATTATCGAGGACTGGTTTCGATATGACGCCAGCTTGACAGCGGACTTCTTCACGTCATCCTCGGCCTCACTGACTTCGCCTTTCGCCGTCTTCAGCGCATCCTGGCGGCCGCGCTCGTTCAGCTTGTTTACAAGCCGTTCGCTTGCCTCAAGCAAGACCTGATTGATGGTCCTCGCCCCTTCGGGGGTCGGAGCTACCACCGTCAGTGTGGTGATTGACGTTGCATTATCTGTATCAACACTGGTCTTCTTGAGGTAAAACCTGTAAAGCGTTTCAAAGGAATCATCGAACAAGACTCCGGGAAAGCTGTTGAATACGTCCATCCCATTCCGCTCGTAGACCTTTCTATACGACAGATCAGACTCAAGTAGCGAGAGGGCATCACGGGACAGCATGTACTCCTGCACGACATAGGAGTCATCCAGCGTCTTCGAAAAGCCCGAGCTTCGCAACAATTGTCCAAAAGGTGACGGAGAAGCGCGCTCCGGAGTCCGAACCACGAATTTCGACTCGGAAACGTACTCATCAGAGGCCACTACACCGAAGTACACGACTGATGCCAAAGTCGGAACCAAAGTGGTCAGCAGAAAAATCTTGCTCTTCAACAGGCCTGTCATCAGAAAACTCTTTCTATATCAGGAAGTCCTCTCGCATCCCATATCAGGACCGCGAGAGAAAATCAGCTTGCGTCTCATGCCCACGCACCTCGGAGCTGACACGCCGCAATTGAATACAAACCCGGCTCAACGGGCGGACTCCATCAAGGTATTCATCGTCACTTTTATGTGTTCATCCGAATGCGCCTGACAGATAAAAAACCTCAATCGCGCCGCCTTTTCCTCCACCGCCGGGTGAATGATCGGCTGCACATTGATATTCCGTTCAAACAACAGATTGGACAGCCTCGCTGCCTTCAGCGAACTGCCCAGAATGGCCGGGACGACGGCATAGCCCTGGGAATATCCCGTATCTATCCCGGCCTGCTTCGCCATCGCAAGGAACACCCCTGCGCGCTCCCTCAGGCGTGAGACCCTTTCGGGCTCCTGCAGCATGAGTTTCAGGGCGGCCAGTGATGCGGCGGCCAGGGGGGGTGACATGCCCACGCTGTATACGAACCCGGGGGCCGCATACTTGAGGTGTTCCACCAACGCACGCTCGCCGGCGATGTAGCCGCCGCAGCTGGCCAGGGCCTTGCTGAGGGTACCCATCCAGATATCCACGTCCTTGCCTGCAGCGCCGCAGTGCTCGCGGATGCCGCGACCAGTCGCCCCCAGCACGCCGAGGGAATGCGCCTCATCGACCATCAGGAAGGCCTGGTGACGCCGCTTGATGTCGATCAGGGCTGGCAGATCGGGGATGTCGCCATCCATGCTGTAGAGCCCTTCCACGACGATGAGGACACGCTCGAACTGGCCGCGGACCTCTGCAAGCAGGCTGTCCAGGGCCTGGCTGTCGTTATGGGGAAAGGCCCTGCGGGCGGCGCCGGAGAGACGGATGCCTTCGAGCACGCTGTTGTGGATCAGGCTGTCATGGACGACCAGATCCTTCGGGCCGAAGAGATAGCCGATGGTGCTGACGTTGGTAGCGTGTCCGCTGACGAAAACGACGCAATCCTCAACCTCGTAGAGTTCTGCCAGGGCCAGCTCCAGCTCCCGCTGGACGGGCCGCTCGCCGGCCACCAGGCGGCTGGCCGAGGCAGAGGTGCCGTAACGTTCAATGGCGTCAATGGCGGCCTTGTTCACTGCCGGGTGCCCGGACAGGCCCAGGTAGTTGTAGCTTGAAAAGTTGATGTACTCCCGGCCTCCAATGAGGGTGGTGGCGCCGGCGGATGCATCGTGGGAGCGAAAGAACGGGTTGGTCAGGCCAAGGCGATTGGCGGCGGCCTTGGGGACCAGCATCTTTTCATAGCCAGGGTGGCGATCGAAGCGGGTGAATGCCTCCGGAACGTCGGCCCGGGCGCTTACCCGCAAGGCCGGCAAGCTGTCGTCGCTACCCGCGCCGCCGCCCGCCTTGCGGCCCAGGATGCGGTCGATCAATTGAGTTCTGGCCCGCTGGCCGATTGGAGAACGGCTCATTCGGTCAGCCTCGCGCCCTGGCGGGTCAGCGCTCGCGCCTCGTCCGCAAGCCCCTTTATTTCATCCGGGCTCATGCTTTCTCCGTGCTGTTGGACCAGGCCGGCAACCAGCGCGTCCGCTGTTTCAGGAGTGTCAGCGCCTTCGCCGCCGGTCAGCTTCTCGATGATGCGGGCGGAGACTTTATCGACCGTAGGTGCATCGTTGAGCATCATGACCGGCAACTGAATGCCGAAACGTTGCTCCAGACCGAGTGCCAGCTCCACCGCCATCAATGAATCCATGCCCAGGTCGTGCAGGGAGCGATGGGGTTCGATGCGTTCTGCCCCGACACTGAGGATCTGCGCCACCTCCTGCACCACCAGCCCCCGCACCAGCTCGATAATCTCGCCGGGCGAACGTCCGGCGATGAGGGCACGGATGTCCTGGATGTCACAGACCTGGGCCACCTCGCCCAGGGTCTGGTTGAGGGCCGCGAACCGGCTGCTGCCCGAGGACGGCAGCAGGCGCGAGAGCGCGCTCCAGTCGAAGTTCGCCAGGGTGTGCAGACCCGACGGCCCGGCGAGGATCCCGGCCAGGCCGGCCAGCGCCTCTTCCGCCTCAAGAGGCGGGCGGCCGAGACGCTGGGCGAGGCTGTCCTTCACCGCCTCGTGGCGCGTGAGATAGCCGGCGTCGCCGATCGGCCCCCAGGCGATGCAATGGACGGGCAACCCCATGCTGCAGCGCAAGGCCGCCAGACCTTCAAGGCCTGCGTTGGCAGCGACGTAATTGCCCTGCCCCGGGTTGCCGATGGCAGTGGTCACCGACGAATACAACACGAAATGCGTGATCGGCAGCGTCAACGTGGCCTGATGGAGGTTCCAGGCACCAAGCAGCTTTGGGGCCAGGACGGCCTGGAGCCCGTCCGCATCAAGATTGGCAATCAGCCGGTCATCGAAGCTCGCGGCGGCATGCAACACACCGCTGAGGGGCGGCATGCCCTCACCGGCACGGGCGATTAGCGCGGCCACGGCAGCGCCGTCAGTCACGTCGCAGGCCTCGACCAGGACCTCCACCCCGCGGGCTTCAAACTCCGCAAGCAGCTCGCCAGCCCCCGGTGTATCGGCGCCGCGGCGCCCCACCAGGATCAAGCGGCCAACTCCCAGGTCTGCCAGCTTGCGCGCCGAGGCCAGGCCGAATCCACTCAGGCCGCCTGTCACCAGCCAGCATCCGCCGAGGGCTCCGGACACATCCGGGTGGGCCTCCCGAGCCTGCTCGATGAGCGGCCGGGCCCCTTCCAGGCTCAGGACGATCTTGCCGACGTGCCTGGCCTGCTGCATGACCCGGAAGGCATCCACAACCCGGTCGGTCGTGAAGACGCGATGCGGCAAGGGCGATAGTGCGCCCTCACGGAACAGCTCGATGACTTCCCGGAACAGTCGAGCAGCGAGTTGCGGACGGCCGGTGAGCAGCTGGTCGGCATCGATGCCGAAATAGCTGATGTTGCTCTTGAAGGGCCTCAGGCCAAGCGGGGTGTTTTCGAAAAAGTCCCGCTTGCCCAGTTCGAGGAAGCGCCCAAAAGGCCGGAGCACATCCAGGCTACGCCGCATGGCCTCGCCTGCCAGGGAGTTGAGCACCACGTCCACGCCGTCGCCCCCGGTCGCCGCGAGAACGTCGTCGGCGAACGCCAGGCTACGGGAATCGAATACATGGTGGGCTCCCAGCAGCCTCACGAAGTCACGCTTCTCGGCGCTGCCGGCAGTGGCAAACACCTCGGCGCCGATATGGCGGGCCAGCTGGATCGCGGCAATCCCCACGCCACCGGCGGCACCGTGGATCAACACCCGCTCGCCGGGCTGGAGGTTGGCCAGCTGGCGCAGCGCGTAATACACGGTGAGGAAGACCGTCGGCACCGTGGCGGCAGCCTCGAAGGTCCACTCCTCGGGCATGCGCGCCACCGCGTCCGCCCGGGTGAGCACATGGCTGGCAAAACAGGAGGCACCGAAGCCCATCACCGCATCGCCCGGCTGCAGGTCGCGCACGCCGGCGCCGACCCGGCTGACCACACCGGAGAACTCCAGCCCCAGACTGGCACCGGCAAAGCCGTTCTCCACGGCCTCATCGGGGAGCAGCCCCATGAGGTACATCACATCCCTGAAGTTCAGTCCGGTGGCCCGGGTCTGGACCTCGATCTCGCCCTCGCCAAGGGGGGTCTCAACTCCGGGCAGCCACACGAGATTGCGCAGTTGCCCTGCCACGTGGAAGTCCAGACGGAAGCGTGCCCCCTCGGACGCCACGGTCGAACGCCCGCCAGCCGCGGCATCCAGCACCAAACCATGGCGCGCGCCGGCAGAGAGGATGATCTCGCTGGCACCATCCGGCCTGAGCAACTCGTTCCCTAGCCGCAGGGGCGTGTCCGGCCCGGCCGGATCGCAGGCCAGGTCAACCAGGGTGCAGCCCAGCGCGGGAAATTCGTTCATCACGACACGCCCGAAGCCCCACCGCGCGGCCTGCCAGGGCTTGGGCGCCGAACCGGCCGGCACCCTGGACGCCATGGCGCCACCACGGGTGACACACCACAGACGCGGAGCCTGCGCGGAGCGCCGGCCGAGCGCCTGCACGTCACGCATCAGCTCGGCAAGCCCCTGTCCGGCCTTGTCCGAGGTGTCGTTCCAGCCCCGCAGGCAGACCAGGTTGCCGAGCCCTTCCGGCAGCACGTCTTCCCGCTCCGTCGTCACGACCACCTGCTGGCCCTCCGCCTCCAGCCTGCCACGCAGGCGCTGGGCGAGATCAACGGAGGCCTCGTCGGCCTGGAGCAACCAGCTGGTGGTGCCGGCCTCCGGCACCACCGGATCGGCGGCATCCTCATCAGGCTTTCTGGCGAGGAGCAGGTAAGCCCCCACAGCCAGACCGTCGCCGGCCGTCTCGGTGAGAACCTCGCAGGGATTGAAGCCTGCATCCGCCAGGGCCTGCTGCCAGACAACAGGGGAACGCAGCGATGAATGCGGCAGGCTGTCGAGCGCTTCGCCCTCGGGCTGTTGCCACCACGCAGGGTCGAGCCCCTCCAGGAAGTCCGCACTCCAGTCCGGGTGACGTTCTGCAAGCAGCACGACGCCTCCCCTGGCGAGCCAGGCCCGAACCTGCGCCAGTGCTCCCCGGGGGTCGCTGGCACGGTGCAGGCAATGGCGGACGATGACCACATCGAAGGGCGCAGGCAAAGCCTGCCCGGCAGTCAGCGTCCAGTTGGACGCATCAAGGTGCACCACCGCCACGCCAGGCTGCTCGTGGTACTCGGCATGCTGGCGTGCCCGAACCTCCTCGTCCGGCACCGCCAGCACGTAGTCGAAGGCATCATTGCGACCGGTGGCGGCCACAACTCTGGGCAATTCGCTGGAGCCGGCAGCAAGCTCAAGGACACGCAGCTTCCGCCCGGCTGGCAACTCCCGGGTCAGCTTGCGCAGCAGCGCCTCAGCCGCGAGCCGGGTGCCCAGGTAGGCCGGATCATCATCATGGCGTGCCTCCGCGATGGGGGAATGGCGCAGTTCCCGAACCAAAGCGCCAGCGTCGGCACCTCCTCGCAGCAACTCTGGCAGCCTGGCGCCCACGCGCCCCAGCAAGGCCAGTTGCGGCAGGCAGGCAGGGGCATCCTGCAGCAACACCCGCCACAACTCATCGGCAGGTGGCAGATCAGGCTCGGCAACCACCACGGCACGCCCCCTCTGCTGCTCCACCAGCCCCTCCTGCTCCAGCAGGGCTGCCACCCAGCGCGCATGCGGCGTGGCCAGACGGGCCCGCCAGTCGTCAGGGTGGGCAAGCGCCAGGCCAAGCATGGCCTGATGTGCGAAGGACAAGGTCAGGGCCTCGACCAGCGGCAAGGTCTCCCGGAACCATCCAAGACGCTCCCCGGCCCGTGCCGCCAGCCCGGTCCGCATGCTATCGAGCATCGCGGGCAGGGCCGGCAAGGACGCGCTTGCCGCATCAACCGGGTGCGGCAAGGGCACGACGCGGGTCTCCCAGGCAGACACCGCATGGCGGTCGTGGCGCTTCAGGGGCGCAGCCCGGAAACGACAGCCGGAGGCCCGCGCAAGCAAGCCGCCACGGCTGTCCAGCAATTCGAAATCCGCCACAACGGAGCGGGCGCTGCCACGCTTGAGGCGGGCCCGGAAGGAAGTCACCTGGTCATGCCCGACAACATCCAGCCGCCCAACCTTGACAGGCAGGAAGGCAATCCCCCGCCCTGCGGCAATGGCTTCACCGAAGAAATCCACCAGGGACTGGAAACACAGGTCCATCACCGCCGGATGCAACAGGAAGGACTGCCCGTCCAGCGCATCCGGCAAGGCCACACGGGCTTCGAGCAGGGCCCCGTCCACCCGCGCGTCCTGGAACCCCCGGAAGGCGGGCCCGTAATCAAGACCGAGGCTCTCCGCAAGGCGGTAATGCGTTTCGTGCGCAACGTAGCGGGCGTGCGCTTCCGGCGCTGGTATCACCGGCAAGGCCAGCCGGCCAGTCGCTTCGAGCAGCCGCCCGGCCGCATGGAGCACCCATTCATCCGTCCCCAGACGCTGGCGACTGCGGATCTGGAAGCCCCCATCCCTGGGATTGACGATCAAGTGAACGCTGCGGGCATGCTCGCCGTCGAAGACCATCGGCGCGACGATGTCGAGCTGCTCCACGACGAACGCATCCCCACTGCACCACTCCCGCGCGGCGGCAAGCGCAAGCTCGAGGTAGGCGGCGCCGGGAAAGACGATAGCCCCGCCCACCCGGTGGTCTGCCAGCCAGGGCTCCAGCACGGGATCGACAATGTTCTCCCAGGCCGCCTCGGCTTCAGGCAGAGGCCAGCCCAACAGGGGATGGACCCGCCGACGCATGATCGCCCGCAGCCCCTCGCTCGTTGCCGGATGCCAGTGGCGCTCGCGCTGCCAGGGATAGTTGGGGAGGCGAACCCGTCGCCCGGCCCGGGGAAAGCAGGCCTCGAGATTCTGTCGGCGATTCAGCAGAAGGGCGCGCAGGGCCGTATCGGCTATCCGCTCCGGGGCATCATCATTGCGCCTCAGGGTCGGCAGAGCCCGCCCTACCAGCCCACCCGCCCCCAGGCATTCGGTGATGTAGCGCTGCAGGATGGCATGCGGGCCGATCTCCACGAACACCCGGCAGCCCAGCGCAGCGAGCCTGGCCACACCATCCGCAAAGCGCACCGGCTCACGCACATTGCGCCACCAGTAGTCGGCGCCAAGGGCGGCTGCATCAAGCACGTCGCCCGTGACCGTCGAGACGAAAACGGCCTGCCCGCCCCTCTCGGGCACCAGCCCATCCAGCCGTCCGGCCAGATCGGACGCTATCGGGTCCATGTGCCGGCTGTGGAAGGCATAGTCCAGATCGAGCAGGCGGAAGAACACGCCCCGGGCTTCGATCGGCCCGCGCAGACGCTGCAGCCCTTCCAGGCTGCCGGATATCGTGATGCTGTCCGGACTGTTGATGCCGGCAACCTCGATATCGGCATCGCCTCCCGATTCGGCCAGCACGGCCCGCATGGCCTGAACCGACAGACCAACCGCAGCCATGCGCCCGGCGCCTCGGGTCAGCCCCTGGGCCTGGCTGCGCGCGCAGATGACCCGAATGCCCTGCTCAAGGGACAGTGCGCCGGCAGCCCATGCCGCCGCCACTTCCCCCACGCTGTGGCCACACACGGCCGTCGCCTCGACCCCACGTTCCCGCAGCAGCATGGTCACCGCCACCTGGATCGCAAAAAGCAGGGGCTGAGCCACTACGGTGTCATCGAGCCTTGCCGCGTCTCCGTCTGCCTGCAACTCGAGCAGCAGGGAAAACCCGGCCGGCACGCGCATCTGCTCATCGAGCCCGGCCAGGATCTCGGCAAAGCGGGCTGACCCGGCCAGCATGGCACGGCCCATGCCGACCCACTGGGCCCCGTTGCCCGAATAAACAAAGGCCACATCGCCCGCCTGAGGCAGGGCATCCTCGACGACCAGACCCCGGGGCATTTCGCCCGCAGCATAACGGGACAGGGATTCCCGAGCCTCCTCCGGCGTTGCCGCCGACAGCGCCAGAAGGCTGTCAAGGCGGTCCCGTCGATAAGCGGCGGCATGCGCAAGGTCGTAAAACGCTTCCGGCGATGCCCCATCAAGCAGCGCGGCGTAATGCCCCGCAAGGGCTTTCAGGGCGGCATGCCCACGCGCAGAAATGAACAAGGGCGGCAAACCCGCAACAGGCTCGGCCTGCCCGACAGAATAGACAGGGGTATATTCCTGCAGCAATACGTGGGAATTGGCCCCACCGAACCCGAATGAATTGACACCCGCCACCAGGGCCCGGCCATTCTGCTTTTCGAGTGCCCGGTATTCGGTGACCAATTCGAGATTGAGCCCCGCGAAATCAATATGCGAATTCGGCTTATCGAGATGAAGGGCGGGAGGCAATGCCCGGTTCTTGAGTGCCAGGACAGCCTTTATCAAACCAGCCATGCCCGACGCCGGCTCCAGGTGGCCGAGATTGGCCTTGACCGAGCCTATCGGCAAGGGCCGCGAACGAGCGCGACCATATACCTGCCCAATAGCCGCGGCCTCGACAGGATCACCAACTGCGGTGCCCGTGCCATGCGCCTCGACAAAGTCCACCTCATCCGCAGCGAGGCCACTGCGGGCCAGTACCTCCCGCATCAATTCGGCCTGGCCGGCACTGCTGGGAATGGTGATGCCTGTCTTGCGCGCCCCGTCGGCATTGACACCGCTCGCCAGGATCACCGCATGGATCTCGTCTCCGTCGGCCAGCGCCTTCTCAAGCGGCTTGAGAATCAGCACCGCGCCCCCCTCCGAGCGCACATAGCCATCCCCCGACGCGTCAAAGGGCTTGCAGCGCCCTCCCGCCGACAGCATGGACGCCTTGGTGAAGCCCACAAAGGGATAGGGGTGCAGCAACAGGTTGACTCCGCCCACCAGGGCGGTCGAGGCCTCTCCCGAACGCAGGCTGTTGCATGCGTGATGCAGCGCCACAAGCGAGGAGGAGCAGGCCGTGTCTACAACCAGGGACGGCCCATGCAGATCAAACACATAGGACAGCCGGTTCGCCGCCACGCTCAGGGTATTGCCCGTCATCGAATAAGCGGACAGGCTGGCCAGGTCGTCCAGCCCGCGGGTTCCGTAATCCAGGCTGGACATGCCGACGTACACGGCACAATCGGAGCCGGCGAGGGCGGATGCCGGGATACCCGCATTTTCCGTCGCTTCCCAGGCCAGCTCCAGCAAGAGCCTTTGCTGAGGGTCGAGCCAGGCAGCCTCGCGCGGTGAAATGCCGAAGAAGGACGCGTCAAATTCATCGATGCGGGACAACACACCGGCCGAAAACGTGACACTCCGCCCTGCCTCGCCACGCCGCGGATGGCACAATTCGCCAACGGCCCAGCGATCGGAAGGAATTGTACCGATGAGATCCTGGCGGTCCCGCAAGGCCTGCCAGAGCCCTGCCTCGTTGAATAGATCGCCGGGAAAACGGAAAGCCAGACCGACAATGGCCACGTCCGAACAACCGGACAAGCCACCGGCAGCCGCCCCCCCTCCGACCCGAGACGCCCCTGATTGACTCATTGCACCGCCGATTCAAGAATTACACTCATTACCACTACCGCAACAGAAGCACTCACCCGAAACCCACCGCAACTCATCAGCACGCTCTCTGTCGAAATCAGCAATTTTGATGCAACCAAACCCCCAAAAAAGCCGAATGAATGCAAAGCTTGCACCAAGCTTACATTTTACCGGTTTTTACAACCTGCATGGTGTGAAGAACTACCATGCCCCCTCCTGGCAGCACCCCGGATCATTCCATATGATTTTTTCTGTCATCAGCAAGAAAGCACCACGGCATTAGAAATATTTAACACACGGCAGGCGGGCATGGCAAGACTCCGTAAAGCCCAAGAGCTGCCCAATCGCTGATGTCACCACACAGCGAACCTGGGCAACGCCCTGACATTAATGCCAAATGAATTTTTCTTGAAGGCAATGCTAAAAGCTCCAATGTTCATCCATTTTCCCCACGTTTCGTGACGCCCCCAAAACGGGATTAAGCACAAGGCAACCACGCAATCGATATTGGATTAAAGCCCTGCAATCACAGGTCTTGCCCCCTGACGACCGCCCTGCCTGGGCACGAAGCGGAGCATGTTGCCACAAACGGATAACAGACCCTCCCAAGGACCCGATTATGCCAAAAGAAAGATTTGCCCTGATCATCGGAGCCGGCGTTGCCGGCACCTCCGTTGCCGAGCGCCTCGCCGCCCGCGGCTGGCGGATCAGCATCATCGACGAGGCGGACCGCCCAGGCCAGGGCGCGTCGGGCAATCGCGCCGGCGTGTTCCGGCCCCTGCCCAGCCTGGACGACAACCGCCTGGCGCGCATCACGCGGGCCGGCTTTCTGCATGGGCTGCGCCACCTCGCACAGCTCGCCGAGCGCGGCCACCCGGTACGCTGGGAGGCCACCGGGGTGCTGCATCTCGCGCGGGATGCAAAGCAGGAAACCAAGATGCGCGCCGTGGTGGACGCCCATCGCCCTCCCGCCAACTATCTCCGCTTCGTCGACCGGGAAGAAGCCGGCAAGCTGGCCGACTGGCCGGTGGAGCTGGGTGGCTGGTGGTTCCCCGGCGGCGGCTGGATCCAGCCGCCCAGCCTGTGCGCCAGCAACCTGGCGGCCGGCGGCAAGCAAATCAGCACACACTTCAGACAGCATCTGGCACGCCTCGAACGCGTCGCCGGAGACTGGATCGCCCTCGCCGCGGACGGCACCGAAATCGCCCGTGCGCCCGTGGCCATCCTGGCCAACGGAGTGGGCATCCGCGCCCTGCCCCAGGCCGCGCCGCTGCCGGTCAGGCCGGCACGGGGCCAGGTCTCGCATCTGCCTGCCACCTCAGGCAGCGCCCCCCGCATCGTGGTGTGCCGGCTGGGCTACGTCAGCCCGGAGGTGGATGGGATCCGCTGCGCCGGCGCCACCTTCATTGCCGACGACGACGGCAGCGAACTGCGAGAAGAAGAGCATCGGGAGAACCTCACCAAGCTAGATTTCATCCTGCCCGGCTACGCGGCGGCCTTCGACCCCGCCACGCTCGGCGGGCGGGTCGGCTTCCGCCCCGCCTCCCCCGACCGCCTGCCGATGGTCGGCGCCGTTCCCGCAGTGGACCGTGCCGAGCGGACCACGCCGCTTGCCGACATCCCGCGGCACCCCGGCCTGTATGCCGTATCCGGCTTCGGCGCCCGGGGGCTGGTGTGGGCCAGCCTGATGGGAGAACTGCTGGCCTGCCAGCTCAACGACGCCCCCCTGCCACTGGAGCAGGACCTGGTGGATGCCGTCGACCCGGCCCGCTACCTGCTCAAACCCCCGCGCCCCGACCGGGGCGGGGACGAGTGAGACGCGGTGGCGACACGGCGGTTTGTAAGCATATTTTGTGTGAAAGGCCTTTGTGTAAAAGGCCTTTGCAGCAGTCCCCCTGTGGCGACGGCCGGCGTTACTCTCTCCACCTCAACAGGAGAAAACCATGAGCACTACCCCTGCCCGCCCCGGCCTGCACCCCATGCTGTGGGTCGCCGCCGCATCTGTCACCGCCGTCAGCCTGGCAGGTGTCGCCAAGATCGCCGGAGTACTGCCCGATTTCGGTTCAAACCAGCCCGCCACCGAAGCCATCGCGACGACCCCCGGCGTCCCGGCGATTCCCGCCGATCCCGTGCCACCGCCCGCCCTGGCTGCCGCCGAGCCGCCGGCCAGTGCGGTGGCAGCGCCCGCCGAACCCACCGCGACACGCCCGGCCAAAGCCGAACACCGCGAGAGCGCCCCCAAGGCAGCGTCCAAGCCCCACGCCAGATCCACACCTGCCAACCCGCCCAGCCAGCCGGCCGCAGCGGCCATCCCCAACGACGCCGTCCCCGCCCCGCCGCCGCCGGGCAGCCCGGACGCCCGCCGCGTCACCGAAGCCCCGCCCCCGATCTGCCGCGACTGCGGCGTGATCGAGCACGTGGAGGCGGTCCAGCAAAAGGGTGAAGGCACCGGCATCGGTGCAGTGGGCGGCGCCATTCTCGGCGGCGTGCTCGGCCACCAGGTGGGCGAAGGTTCCGGCAAGCAGCTGGCACGCATCGGTGGTGCGGTGCTGGGAGGTTTTGCCGGCAACGAAGCGGAGCGCCGCGTCCGCACGGTCAGCCACTATCGCGTCACCGTACGCATGGAAGATGGCACCCGCCGCGTGATCGAGCAACAGAGCGAGCCCGCCTGGCGCAACGGTGATGCGGTACGGATCCGTAACGGAGAGATCGTGGCCGGCGGCGGATCCCGCCCGGCCCAGGGCAGCCGGGACTTCTGACCCTCAGGCCCGCTACCGGCGCGCAGGGGCGGCCGAAACCGCCCCTGCGCCGCTTTTACAGAACCCGGTCGATGCGGGCCAGCACCAGGTCGCGCCCCATGGTTTCCAGCACCGCGTCGATGGACGGGGTCTGGGGCTGGCCAAGGATGGCGACCCGCAGGGGGATGGCCACCTGGGGCATCTTCAGGCCATGGGCGGTGCAGGTCTCCTTGATCGCAGCGCTGAGCAGGGCCTTCTCCCAGGCGGCCTCGGCCAGCTTGCCACGCAGGGTGGCGAGGGCCGGCCGGACCACCTCGGTGACGTGCTGGGCGATCAGTTCGTCGGCCGGATGCAGGTCGATGTAGAAGGCCTCGGCCGCATCGGCCAGTTCGTTGAGCGTGCTCACCCGGTCCTTGTAAAGGGCAATGATGGCCTCCAGCGCCGGGCCGCTCTCCGGGTCCACACCACGACGGGCCAGCCGGCGGCTGACATCGGCCGCCAGGCGGGCATTGTCGGTCTGCTTGATGTAGTGGGCGTTGAGCCAGTTGAGCTTCTCGGTGTTGAACTGGGCGGCCGACGGGGTGATGTGGTCCAGGTCGAACCACTCCACCAGCTGCTCGCGGGAGAAGATCTCGTCATCGCCGTGGCTCCAGCCCAGGCGCGCCAGGTAGTTGATGACCGCTTCCGGCAGGTAGCCGTCGTCGTCGTATTGGGTCACGCTCACCGCGCCGTGGCGCTTGGACAGCTTCTGGCCGTCATCGCCGAGGATCATCGACAGGTGGGCATACTGCGGCACGACTGCGCCCAGGGCCTTCAGGATGTTGATCTGGCGCGGGGTGTTGTTGACGTGGTCGTCGCCGCGGATCACCTGGGTGATGCCCATGTCCCAGTCGTCCACCACCACGCAGAAGTTGTAGGTAGGTGTGCCGTCGGCGCGGGCGATGATCAGGTCGTCCATCTCGGCATTGGCGATCTCGATGCGGCCCTTGACCAGATCGTCCCAGGCCACCACGCCTTCGGTGGGGTTCCTGAAGCGGATCACCGGCTGCACCCCGGCGGGGGGCTCGGGCAGCAGCTTGCCGGCCTCGGGGCGCCAGCGCCCGTCGTAGCGGGGCTTCTCGCCACGGGCCCGCTGGGCCTCGCGCAGGGCGTCGAGCTCTTCCGGCGGCATGTAGCAGGGGTAGGCGGTGCCGGCGGCCAGCATCTCCTGGATGACCACCTTGTAGCGGTCCATGCGCTGCATCTGGTAGAACGGCCCCTCGTCCCAGCCCAGGTCGAGCCAGTTCATGCCGTCCAGGATGGCCTGCACCGCCTCGGGGGTGGAGCGGGCCACATCAGTGTCCTCGATGCGCAGGATGAACTGCCCCCCATGGCGACGGGCATAGGCCCACGAGAACAGCGCCGTGCGCGCGCCCCCGATGTGCAGGTAGCCGGTGGGGCTGGGGGCGAAGCGGGTGCGGACGGTAGAGGCCATGACGGGAATCCGGAGAAGCTGAAAACCCGCCATTTTACGCAAAGCGGCGGCCCATCAACACAAAGCCCGGCCAAAGCCGGGCTGTGCGGGGCGAAACGGCGCCGGGAGGCGCGTCAGCGCGGCGTCAGGACAGGCTCAGATCGCAGACTCATTGGTCTCGCCGGTGCGGATGCGCACCACCTGCTCGACGGACATCACGAAGATCTTGCCGTCGCCGATCTTGCCGGTACGCGCAGCCTTGACGATGGCTTCCACGGCCTGCTCGACCACATCGGAGGTCACCACCACCTCGATCTTGATCTTGGGCAGGAAGTCCACGACGTATTCGGCGCCACGATAGAGCTCGGTATGCCCCTTCTGGCGGCCGAACCCCTTCACCTCGGTCACGGTCAGGCCGGTGATGCCCACTTCGGACAAGGCCTCGCGAACTTCGTCGAGCTTGAAGGGCTTGATCACGGCTTCGATTTTCTTCATCTGCAGTCTCCTTGAAACGGTCCGGCATTCTAGCCGGATAAATCCCGCCCGGCATGCCGGGGTGTTGGGGTGGGCGCGGCGGGCTCAGGCGTCGCGGTAGCGGGAGGTGATGGGATAGCGCCAGTCCTTGCCGAAACCCCGCTGGGTGACCCGCACGCCGGGGGGCGCCTGGCGGCGCTTGTACTCGTTGCGCCGGAGCATGCCCACGGTACGCTTCACATCGGCCTCCGGATAGCCCCGGGCGATGATCTCGTCCGGCGACAGGTCTTCTTCCATGTAGGCGGCGATGATGGCGTCGAGCACCTCGTAGGGTGGCAGGGAGTCCTGGTCGCACTGGTCGGGTTTGAGCTCAGCCGAGGGCGGCCGGGTCAGGATGTTGTCGGGGATCACCGGGCCGCCAGGCTGGGCGTTGCGCCAGGCACACAGGCGATACACGAAGGTCTTGTAGATGTCCTTGATGACCGCGAAACCGCCGGCCATATCGCCGTAGAGGGTGGCGTAGCCGGTGGCCATCTCGCTCTTGTTGCCGGTGGTCAACACGATGGCGCCGGTCTTGTTGGAGAGGGCCATCAGCAGCATGCCGCGGATGCGCGACTGCAGGTTCTCCTCGGTGGCATCCTCCGGCAGGCCGGCAAAATGGGGCGCCAGCAGCTCGGCGAAAGTGCGCATGGCCGGCTCGATGGCGATCTCGTCGTAGCGCACGCCGATGCGGCGGATCATCTCGCGGGAATCATCCAGGCTCATCTGGGCGGTGTAGGGCGAGGGCATCATCACCGCGCGCACCCGCTCGGCGCCCAGGGCATCCACCGCGATGGCCAGCGTGAGGGCCGAATCCACCCCGCCGGACAGGCCGATGAGGGCGCCGGGAAAGCCGTTCTTGCCCAGGTAGTCGCGCACCCCCAGCACCAGGGCTTCGTAGACGTCCGCCTCAACCGGGCGGGATTCGGGCAGCTGGCGGTCCTGCCAGGCACCCTCGGCAAAGCGCAGCATGGCCAGTTCTTCGGCAAACACGCTGCCCTGCCAGGCCAGGCCGCCATCCGGGTCGAGGGCAAAGGAGCCGCCGTCAAAGACCAGCTCGTCCTGCCCGCCCACCAGGTTGCAGTAGGCCACCGGCAGGCCGGTGTCGGCCACGCGCTCGCGCAGCACCTCGTAGCGGCGCTGCTGCTTGTTCATGTGGAAGGGTGAGGCATTGAGCACCAGCAGCAGCTCGGCCCCTGCCTCGCGGGCCACTTCGGCGGCACCGGACTCCCACACGTCGGCGCAGATGTTCACGCCGACCCGCACGCCCTTCAGCTCGAACACGCAGGCGCCTGTGCCGGCCTCGAAATAGCGCTCTTCGTCGAAGACTTCGTAGTTGGGCAGGCGATGCTTGAAATAGGTGTCCACCACGCGGCCATCACGGATCACCGCGGCCGCGTTGTAGCGCACGCCTTCCACTTCGGCCGGGTAACCCACCAGCGCGGTGATGCCCTGCACCTCGACGGCGAGGGCGGCGAGCTCGGTGGCACAGGCCTCGATGAAGGCCGGGCGCAGCAACAGGTCTTCTGCCGGGTAGCCGCACAGGGCCAGCTCGGGAGTCAGCACCACATCGGCGCCCGCGGCCTTGGCCCGGGTCACCGCATCCAGGATCCGGCGTGCATTGCCGGAGATGTCGCCCACGACACAGTTGAGCTGGGCGACAGCGACGGTAAGAGGGGTTTTCATGGGGCGACACTATACCGCGAAGGGGCCACCCGCCGCGCGCATGGACCATGGTCTGCCTCATGCTTGTATGCTTGACGTCCCCACGGCCCCCCTACTGCCATGCCCCGCTTCGCCTTGCACGCCGCCCTCGCCGAGATTCCTGCCGACCAGTGGGACGCCCTGGCCGGCGCACAGCCCACCCTCTCCCACGCCTACCTGTCCACGCTGGAAAGCTCGGGCTGCGTGTCGCCCCGCAGCGGCTGGACACCCCGCCACGCAGCCCTGTGGGAGGGCGATCGACTGCTCGCCGCCCTGCCCGCCTATCTGAAGAGCCACTCCTACGGGGAATACGTCTTCGACTGGGCCTGGGCCGAGGCCTACCACCGCCACGGGCTCGAGTATTACCCCAAGTGGCTGTCGGCCATTCCCTTCACGCCGGTGCCGGGCAGCCGGATCCTCGGCCGGGACGCCGCGGCACGGCGCACCCTGCTGGGGCACCTGCTCGAAACCGTGCAAGAGTCGGGCGTCTCGTCCCTGCACATCCTTTTCCCCACCGACGAGGAGGCCACCTGGCTGGCCGACGCCGGCCTGGAGATCCGCCACGGCGTGCAGTTCCACTGGCAGAACGCCGGCTACCGGGATTTCGAGGACTTCCTGGGCCGCCTGGCCCAGCCCAAGCGCAAGAAGATCCGCCAGGAGCGGCGCAAGGTCGCCGAAGCCGGCGTGGTGTTCCGCATCCTGCGCGGCGCAGCGATCGGCGCGGAGGAATGGGCCTACTTCCACGCCTGCTACAGCCGCACCTACGCCGAGCACCGTTCCACGCCCTACCTGACCCGGCGTTTCTTCGAGGACTTCTGCGCCCTCGCCCCGGACGCCTGCGTGCTGATGATCGCCGAACGGGCCGGCACGCCGGTGGCGGCGAGCTTCTTCCTGTGCGACCGGGATGCCCTGTACGGCCGTTACTGGGGCAGCACCGAGTTCATTCCCTGCCTGCACTTCGAGGCCTGCTACTACCAGGCCATCGACTACGCCATCCGCCAGGGCCTGCAGCGCTTCGAAGGCGGCGCCCAGGGCGAACACAAGCTGTCCCGCGGCCTGGAGCCGGTGCGTACCGTATCGGCCCACTGGATCGCCGACCCGCGCTTCCGCGACGCAGTGGCCCGCTTCCTGGCCCAGGAACGGGGCGGCATGGAGGCCTACCTGGATGAACTGTCCGAGCGCCTGCCCTTCCGCTCCGCCGCCGATCCCGCCTGACGCTCAGGACACCCCGGCCGGGGACGCCGGAGTCGCCCGTCCCGCCGGCCGCCGGCCCCGGCGCAGCCGGAGCGCCGCATCGAGACAGCGCTCGACATCGGCATCCAGGGTCAGGCTGCCCTCGCGGGCATAGTCCTGGTGCTGCCGCTCGATGTTCTTCAGCGCGTAGATGTAGTTCACCATCAGCCCACAGGACTGGCGCAGGCCACGGGCCGACACATCGCCCAGCCAGTTGATGCGCCCCAGGCTGGCACCATTCGAAAAATGGAAGCGCCCGACCGGGTCGAGAGGGTGCTTGCCGCTCTTCTCGCGGGCCAGGTAGTAGGCGCACTCCCCCTCCAGCCAGGCCTTCAGGGCCGGCTGGCCGGCCGCGCCCGCCACCTCCTGGGCAAGACAATGCTGGATGGCCGCCATGCCGCTCTTGCCGGTGGCCTCCAGCAGCGCCCTGACCTCGGTAGGGATGCGCTCCAGGTAAGCCGCCTCCGCCAGCCGCTTGTCCAGCCAGCGGCTGAAACCCGGGATCGGCGACAAGGTCGCAAAGTTGCGCAGGCGCGGATACTCGGACAGCAACTGCTGCACCACCCGCTTGATCAGGAACTCGCCCATGCTCACCCCGCGCAGCCCGGTCTGCGCGTTGGAGATGGAGTAGAAGATCGCGGTGGTGGCCGACTCCGGATCGAGAGTCGGCTGGGTCTCGTCGAGCAGGGTCTGCACCTTGTCGGCAATCTCCCGGACCAGCGCCACCTCCACGAAGATCAGCGGCTCGGCCGGCATGCGGCCATGGAAGAAGGCATAGCAGCGCCGGTCGGAATCGAGCCGGTTGCGCAGGTCGCTCCACGACTTGATCTCGTGCACGGCCTCGTAGCGGATCAGCTTCTCGAGCAGGGACGCGGGCGACTCCCAGCCGATCCGGCGCAGCTCGAGGAAGCCCGCATCGAACCACAGGGTGAGCAGACGCAGCAGGTCCTGCTCCAGGGCAGGACAGGCATCCGCCCCCAGGCGGTAGAGATCGGCCCGCATGTCCACCAGGGCGTGCACCCCGTCGGGCAGCAGGTTGAACTGGCGCAGGATGCGCAGGCGCGGGGATTCGAGGCTGGCCGCAAGCAGCCCCTCCGCCCTCACCCGCGCCGCGCCATCCGACGCATTGAGATAGTCCTCGATAGCCCGCCGCACCTCTGCGGCAGGCGCAGCGAAGCCCGCTTCAAGACGGGCCAGGAATTCACGCCGGTCATCGTCACCGGCGTCCCGGTAGAAGGCCAGCAGGTGGCCGACCCGCTCCCGGGCGCGGGCCTCGCCATCGTAGTCACCGGCTGCCGCCTTGAGTACCTCGTTGATGCGCCGCCAGGTACGGGCCGGCACTCCGGCAGACCGGGGCACTGGCGCCTTGTCCTCTTCCCGCCCCTTCACCAGCCGCCGCCACAGCCCCGCCATCGAAGCTCCCAGCCCACGGCCGTCATTGCTACGCTCCACCCCCATCTCCAGGCTCCTCGATCGATTGCTCCAACCCGGCAGACAGCCGGGCCGGCCACATGTTCCGCCAGCGCGCGATACGCAGGCCGTGTGAGCCACTGTAACCGAACGGGATCGATGATCGCAGCGTCCCTGCAGGCCGAACGTGCGCCATGTCATGGCGTACCTGCCGTGGATCATCGTGCGAAACCGGGGGGCTTTCAGAAATCGAGACGCCAGGTCCCTGAATAACCCCCTGCTTCAAACAGGCGCGCCTCGACCTGTCCGTGCTCCACCACCAGCAAGCCGAAATTGCCGCTGGCCCCCAGGAATCGGGGGTTGCGATCGAAGAGGCCGGGACGGGCTGCACCCGACGCGGTGATCTCGTAGAGATGCGCTCCCAGGGGCCGACGGTCCCTGGGACGACGGTTGTGATGAATGTCCCCCGTCAGCACGATGACCCGATTCGGTGCCTCATCCAGTATCCGGGCGTAATCCATGTATGCCTCCCAGGCTTCGTCCGCACCGCTCATCACACTGCCCGCTCCCACAACCTTGATCCCCGGCCAGGCTTTCAACTGGTCGATCAACCAGGTCATCTGGCTGGCCCCATGCATGGACGAGATCGGTGGATCGGTGTGGCTCGGGTCCTGCCGGAAACTGCGCCCGTCGAGCATGATGAAACGAACTTCGCCCACGTCGAACAGGGACTGGATTCCCGCATCGGGCTGAGCCAGGAGTTCAGGCAAGGGTGGGCAGGCAGGATAGGGGCTGCCGGAGGCGAGGGTCTCCAGGGCGTGGCGGAACTGCAGGAACAGGCCGCGGGAAATCCGCCGTTTTTCCTGCGGCACGGCAAAGTCGTCTTGCTGCCCGGCCCCCCGGCTGTTGTTCCAGGCGAAATCATGGTCGTCCCAGGTCATCCCCAGGCGCAGCCCACTGCGCACCAGGCGCTGGAAGGAAGCAACCCCCCATTGTCGGGCATACAGCCCGTGCATCACTGCAGCGAACTTCTCGAGCGAAAACTTGCGCGGCCGCCCAAGGGGCCGATCCGCCCCCAGGAGCTTGATCCCGAAATCCATGTAAATGGAGTCCCCAAGCAGGAGCAGGACATCCGGGCCCTGCTCGGCGATGCGGTCCCAGACGACCTGGACCAGATCGTCCTCGGCGTCGAAACAAGAAGTGAAGGCGATTTTCATGATGTCCCCCTGTCGATGTCACTGCAGAAAGGAATACCCGACCTGGATGGATGCCCAGGGCTTGTAATTGCCTGCATAGCCCGCGTCCCGGGAGACCATGTCCCAGCCGATCACACCTCCCACCTGGAAGGCTCCCTTCATCCGGGTGATGACGCCAAAACCGGCGGACAGGCCCGCGTTGTCGGTTTTACGGGTTTCGCCGTTCTCCGTCTTCTGGATGGAGATCACCGTGGCGCCGACAAAGCCGATATAGCTGTACTCCATCCCCAGCACCGGGGTCTGGCGCCACCCCATGTAGCCGCCCACAGTGCTGGCACCCCGCATGCCCCGGTCGCCGGACAACACATATTTGAAGGGCACCATCAACATCCCATAAGTCCAGCCGGAGCGGTGGGCCCCCAGCTCCTCCAGGCCGGAAACAGGCAGCTCATAGCGCATGCGCTCGACAGGCTTGGCCGTGATGGCCTCCCCCCCCTTCACCGGGCACATGCGCTCCGCCGTCTGCGAGCCCGTCTTGACGCGGAGCTGGAGGATGTCGTTGTTCTTCAAACCGATCACCCCCACCTGTTCGCCCCTGCGCAGGCAGGCCTCTCCACCGTCCGATGCCAGCAAGGCATCGACTTCGAAACTCAGGCTGTCGCCGATGAAGTTCGCATTGTCGTTGGGCAGGTTGCGGTCGGCGGCCGGCTTTGCTTCGACAGCCTCGGCGGCCCCGCCGAGCGCCAGAAGGCTCACACCTGCAGCGATGCAGTTCAGGATTCGATGCGATGACATGTCTCTCTCCCCAGGTTCCATTGCAGGCACCATGCCGATGCAATGACAAGGGCAGTCTTGCAAAACGCAGGGGCATTTCTCATCCCCACTAATGGGGATTACATCCGGGTAGAAAAAAGCGGAAGCGTGTGCAAGGATGAAAAGGCGGATGGCATACCCATCATCGGCCACCAACCTCCCCCCGCAGAGCGCCAGTCCACAAGAACAACGATGCTTACGACCACTCTTGCCCTCGTCGAAGACGACCCTGACACGCGGGCGCGCTTCACCCGCGTGATCGCCGGCTCCCCCGGGCTGTCGCTGCTGCACGCCTCCGCCACGGGCGGCGACCTGCTCCATTGGTTTGCCCGCAATCCCGTGGACGTGCTCTTGGTGGACCTGGGGCTGCCGGACATGCCGGGCATTCAGGTCATCCACGCCTGCGCCCGCCTGCGGCCGGACTGCGCCATCATGGTGGTGTCGATCTTCGGCGACGAGAAGAACATGCTTGACGCCTTCGAGGCGGGGGCCTGCGGCTACCTGCTGAAAGACGGCACCGAGGCGGACCTGGCCGGACATGTGCGCAGCCTGCAGGACGGCGGCTCCCCCCTCTCCCCCTTGATCGCCCGCAAGCTGCTGCAACGCCTGCATCCTGCGCGCACGCAGCAGCAGCCCGAACAGACGGATCGCCTGTCCGCGCGGGAAAGCCAGATCCTCGACCTGGTCGCCCGGGGTTTCACCTATGGAGAAATTGCCGACCAGATCTCCGTGTCCCTCAACACCGTGCACACCCACATCCGCAACATCTACGGCAAGCTCGGAGTGCACAACAAGACCGAGGCGATCTTCGAAGCACGGCAGATCGGCCTGCTGCGCTGAGCGGGAGCCGTCCATGCTGCGCCTCCGCCTCGCGCCTCCCCGATGGTCTCCGCAGCTCCTTCTGGCCGGGCTCCTGCTGCTGGTGATCCTAGCCCTGCGGAACCCGGCCGACAGCACCGAGCTGACGCGGCTGGACCAGGCCGAGGCCACGCTGGCCCCCGATGGCCGACCGGTGGAGACTCGCCTGGTCAGCCTGCGCCATCGCTGGGAGAAGGACTTTCCGGGCCTGGGCGGCAGGGCGCACTATCGCCTCCGGCTGCCACCGGCCCCTGCCGACGAACCCATGGCGGTGCAGCTGGACCACAGCGGCAGCCAGCTGGAGGCCCGCCTTAACGGCCAGCTGCTGGAAAGGGTCGGCACACCGGGCGACAGCCGCACGGATGCCCTGAAGGGCAGCCACGTGCTGCGGCTTCCGGCCCCGCTGCTGCAGGCGGGGCCCGACAACCTGCTCGAGATCGATACCACCATGCAACCTCTCCGGGCCGCCGGCCTTGGCGCCGTGCACTATGGCCCGCTGTCGGACATCGACGCCCGGCACACCCGGGACGAGCTGTGGAGCCGGGATCTGCCGCGCATCTACGCGGTGAGCCTGGCCTTGATCGGCACCCTCTCCCTCGCCCTCTGGCACCGCCAGGCCGATCCGCTTTACGGCAGCTTCAGCATCGCCGCCCTGTCCGGTTTCGTCAGGGTATACGACCAGACCCTCATCCTGACCCCCTTGCCCTGGCCCGCCTGGGGCGCCGTGGTCGCCGTCTGCTACAGCCTGCACCTCTGCTTCGTGGCCCAGTTCGTGCTGCAGGCCCTCGGCAAGCCCCCGCCCTGGCTGGTCAGGGGCATCCACAGCCTCCTGCTGACAGTGCTGGTGCTGATCGCCGCCTCCTTCGGGCTCGGCCAGCCCCAGCTGTGGACGGGGGCCCTGGGCCTCCTCATGGTGGTAGGGCTTGCCTGCTACGGACACGTATTGCACCAGCTGCAGCAGACCTCGAGCCCGATCGCCCGGCTCCTCTCCATTGCCGGCGCAGCCGCCATCGCCTGCGGTGGCCACGATCTCATCCAGGTGCGCATGGGGATCGGCAGCGGAGCCCCCTACCCGCTGATGCCCCACGCCGTGTTCTTCTTCGTGCTGATTCTCTCCGGCATCGTGGTGGATCGCTACGGCCGCTCCATCGCCGCGGTACACGATCTCAACGCCAGCCTGGCCAGCCGCATCGGGGAACGGGAGCGGCAGCTCACCGAAGCCCTGGCCACCCTCCACCGGGAAAGGGAGGCCCAGGCCCTGGCCGAGGAACGGCAACGGATCATGCGCGAACTCCACGACGGGATCGGCTCCCAACTGGTCGGCCTGCTCAACCTGCTCGACCGGAAGGTGACCGACCTGCCCACCCTGTCCGAGCATGTGCGGGTGGCCCTCGACGAGATGCGTATTGCAGTCGACTCCCTGCAACCACTCGATCACGACCTGACCGCCCTCCTGGCCAACCTGCGCTACCGCCTGCAGCCGCGGCTGGCGGCAGCCGGCCTGAAGGTGGCCTGGGACGTCCCTCACCTGCCCAGCCACACCCAGCTCACCCCGCAGTCGGCATTGCACCTGCAGCGCATCCTGCTGGAAGCCTTCACCAATATCCTCAAACACGCCCAGGCCAGCACCATCTCCCTGCACGCCGATGTAGGAGGTTACCCGGAGGCGATCCGCATCTCCGTCGAGGACGACGGCATCGGCCGGCCCGGCCACGAAGGCCCCGGCGCCTCCCATGGCCTCGGCACCCACAACATGCGCACCCGCGCCATGATGATCGGGGCCCACCTGGACATCTGCCAGCGGCCGGGCGGGGGAACCCGCATTCTGATCGAATGGCCCATCTCGACCAGCACACCGGCCCCCACCTCAAGTACCGCGCCCCAAAGCGTCCCTCCGCAGATCTGAGCCCAGCCAGCTCCCCACGGCACACCGGGTGATCGCCCGGCCCGGCAAACGGGCACGGGCCATGCCATCACCATTTATGGTGATGGCAGGCACCTCATCGCAGGCCCACAATCGCTTCACTCACCTTGCATCCACCCTCCATTGACGGCCGTCCCGACCAGACCCGGAAATAACCGAAAGCTCATCCCATGCCGAAATTCAAACTGGGCCCCGCCTCCCTGAAGGAACTGAATGGCGTACACCCTGACCTCGTCGCGGTGGCAACACGCGCCATCGAGATCACCGTCCAGGACTTCGCCGTCCATGACGGCATCCGCACCCTTGCCGAGCAAAAGAAGCTCGTTGCAGCGGGCGCCTCCCAGACCCTCGACTCACGCCACATCAGCGGCCATGCGGTGGATCTGGTGCCCTACATCAACGGCAAGCTCCGCTGGGAATGGGACCCGATCTACATGATCGCCGACGCGGTCCGGATGGCCGCCCGGGAACTGAACATCCCGATCCGCTGGGGCGGGGCCTGGGATGTGGACTTCACCCAGAGCAGCGAGTCCGCCGAAGATCTCGTCAGCCAGTATGTCGCCCGCCGCAAAGCCAATGGGCTGAGGGCCTTCATCGACGGGCCTCACTTCGAACTTCCAAAAGCGAAATACCCCTGAGCTGTGCCCCCTCACCCCCGCCGCGGCGCCTCCTCGCGGATCGGCAGGTTCACCATGGCGGCGAGCAGGGCCAGCACGATGTCGGCGTACCACATCCAGTCGTAGTTGCCGAAGGCCACCAGGGCCAGGCCGCCCAGCCAGGCGCCGAAGAAGGCGCCGGTCTGGTGGGACAGCAGGGTCAGGCCGAACAGGGTGGCCAGGTAGCGCAGGCCGAACAGCTTGCCCACCAGGCCGGCGGTGGGCGGCACGGTGGCCAGCCAGGTCAGGCCGAGCCCGATGGCAAAGGCGTAGAAGGTCAGCTCGGTCTTGGGGGCCGCGAGATAGAGACCGACCAGCACCGCCCGCGAGGCATACATGATGACCAGCAGCCACTTCATGCGGTAGTGCTGGCCCAGGGCCCCGGCGCCCAGGCTGCCGGCGATGTTGGCCAGCCCGATCAGGCCGAGGGAGACCGCCGAGACGCTGGCCGGCAGCCCACACAGGTCCACGGCGCCGGGCAGGTGGGTGACCAGGAAGGCGATGTGGAAGCCGCAGGTGAAAAAGCCCGCATGCAGGCACCAGTAGCTGCGATCGCGCAAGGCGATCCGCAACTGGGCCTTCAGCCCCATCTCCGCGGCCGCCGAGGGCGGATGCTCAACCTTGTGGCGCAAGGGCCAGGACAGCGGCAACGTGGCCAGGGCACAGGCGGCCAGGCCATACAGGGCCGTCACCCAGCCAAAGCTACCGATCAGGAACTGGGACAGGGGCGCCAGGAGAAACTGCCCAAAGGAGCCGCCTGCGTTGATGAAGCCGGAAGCAAAGGCACGCTTCGGCGCCGGCACCCGTTGTGCCAGGGCGCCAAGCAGGATCGAGAAACTCCCCGCCCCGGCGCCCGCCGCAATCAGGAAACCAAACGTCAGGATCAGGCCGAACTGGCTGTCCACCATGGGCGTCAGGACCAGCCCGAGCACCAGCATGATGGCCCCGGTGAACAGCGAGCCCGCCGGTCCATAGCGGTCGGCCACGGCGCCGAAGACCGGCTGGGCGGCACCCCACACGAACTGCCCCACCGCCATGGCCAGGCTGATGCTGGCAATGCCCAGCCCGGTGGCGCTGTTAAGCGGCGACAGGAACAGGCCGAGGGATTGACGGATCCCCATGGTGATCATCAGCACCGTGGAGGCGAGCAGGATGAGGGGCCAGTAGGAGAGGTGCGCGGTGTGCGCGGCATCCGCGCCAAGGGGCGGCCGGGGCTGGTTCGGGCTCATGGGTTATCCACCCTGAATACACAGGCTTTACTTGAGAAGCCCGGCAGGATCTCCGGAACCGGCGCCCGGGTCAATCAGGATTTGCAGGTACGCAGGGTGGCCAGGGCCGAGGGAAAGTCATACGCGCCCACCTCCCGCTCGAAGCGGCTCCAGTCCGGCCCCAGGGCAGACTTGAGCAGCTCGGCGCTGTCGCGCACGGCCCGCACCACCGCCACGTTGTCCTCGGCCAGCAGGGCTTCCAGACGCTTCAGGCTGTCCGCCAGCTCCGCCGGGTCCGGCGCGCTGCTTGCCGGCGGGGCGACCGCGGCGGGCTCCCGCGGCAGCGCATCGATGGCCATCACCGCCGCCGCCTGGGCCGCGTCGAGGCGCTCCAGGCAGGCGTCGATCTCCTCCCGCCCTGCGCCCCCGCGCAGCGCCGCCTCAAGCTGCGCGGCCAGCTCCTGCACCACCGGGATGCCGATCATCCCGGCAACACCCTTCAGGGAATGAGCCTGCCGCAAGGCCTCGTCCGGCGGCCCTTCAGCCAGCGACACGCGGATACGCTCGGCGTCCCGTCCATGGCTGTCCGCGTACTTGTGCAGCAGGCGCAGGTAGTTGGGGATGCGCCCGCGCAGGTTCTTCAGCCCGTAGGCCACGTCCAGCCCCGGCACCCCGTCCAGCATGCCGCGGATGTCCACAGGCTCGTCCCCGGGCGGCGGCGTCAGGGCCACCCCGGGGGGCAGCCACTGGACCAGCTTGGCGTAGAGCATGGCCGGGTCCACCGGCTTCGGCAGGTGATCGTTCATGCCGGCGTCCAGGCAGCGCTGGCGGTCCTCGCCGAAGGCATTGGCGGTCATCGCCAGGATGGGCACCTTGTCCAGGCCAGCCAGGCGGATCGCCCGGGTCGCCTCGAGCCCGTCCATCACCGGCATCTGGATGTCCATCAGGATCAGGGCGTGCTCGCCGCCGAGCGCCATCTCCACGGCACGCGCGCCATCGCCGGCCAGCTCCACCTCGAGACCGACGGCCTCCAGCAGGGACATCGCCACCTCCTGGTTGATCGGGCTGTCCTCCACCAGCAATACCCGGGTACCGCGGTGCTCCCGGGCCAGCGTGCGCTCTGCGGCCAGCTCACCGGCACGGCCCGGGCCGCCCGGCGCAGCGTCGGAGCCCAGCCCGGCCGCTGCGCCCAACGCATCCTGCAGGCTCGACAGGGTCACCGGCCGGGCCAGGATCGCGGGCCCCTGCCATGGTGATCCGGCGGACTCCGCCTCGTGCCCCGCCGCGCCGGTCTCGCCGAGGGTCAGCAGGATGCAGCGGGGCGTGGTGACGAGTTCCTGGGCGACAATCCGGGCAGCCGTCGCGTAGCCATCGGGGCCGGGCAGGTCCGCATCCAGCAGCACCACCTGGAAGGGGTCCCGCTCCCGGTCGGCGGCGGCCACCAGGGCCAGCGCCGCCGAGCCCGACTCGCAGGTGACGACCCGCGCCCCGAGGGTCATCGCCATGGATGCCAGGACGGTCCGCGACTCCGCCAGGTCGTCCACCACCAGCACCCGCAGGGCCGGCACCGGTGAGGCTGCCGGCAGGCTGCGCGGCGAGCGCCGGAAAGGCAAGCTGAGCCAGAAGCAGCTGCCGCGCCCCAACTCGCTGGTGACCCCGACCTGACCCTTCATCATGCGCGCCAGATGCCCGGTGATCGCCAGCCCCAGCCCGGTACCGCCAAAGCGCCGGGTGGTCGAGCCGTCGGCCTGCTCGAAGGGCTGGAAGAGGCGGGCCTGCTGCTCTTCATCGATGCCGATGCCGGTGTCGCTGACCTCCAGGCGGACCCGGACCTCGCCATCCTCCCCCTCCTCCTCGTGCTCCACCCGGCAGCGCAGCAGGATCAGGCCCTGCTCGGTAAACTTGACCGCGTTGCCGAGGTAATTGACCAGCATCTGGCCCAGCCGGATCGCATCGCCCTTCAGGAGGGTGGGAGCGCTGCCCATGTCGACCACCAGGTCGAGCCCCTTCTGGTGCGCCCTGTCGGCCACCAGCGCACAGGCCTTGCGCACCACCTCCTCCAGGTTGAACTCCGACTCTTCGAGCGACAGCTTGCCGGCCTCGATCTTCGACAGGTCCAGGATGTCGTTGATGATCGACAGCAGATGCTCGGCTGCATCGCCGATCTTCTCCAGCCGGGCCTGCACGTCGCCCCCCTGCAGGCTGCGCCGCAGCAGGTGGGTCAGGCCGATGATCGCGTTCATCGGCGTGCGGATCTCGTGGCTCATGTTGGCCAGGAAAGCGCTCTTGGCCCGGTTGGCGCTGTCCGAGGCCTCGCGGGCCGACTCCAGCTCGGCCGTGCGCAAGGACAAGGCCCGGTTGGCCTCCTCCAGCTGGCCCGTCCTCTCGGTGACCAGCTGCTCCAGATGCTCCCGGTACTCGCGCAGTTCGGCATCGGCCGCCTTGCGTTCGGTGATGTCCTCCTGGATGCCGATGAAGTGCGAGACACGCCCGTCGGGCTGCACCACCGGCGAGATGCGGGCATATTCGACCCGGATCTGGCCGTCCCGCCGGCGGTTGATGAACTCGCCCTCCCAGGACTGCCCCCTGCTCAGGGCGGCCCACAGGCTGAGGTAGGTTTCGCGCGGCGTCTGGCCGGATTTGAGGAAACCCGTGCGACGCCCGAGGATCTCCTCGAGGGGATAGCCGGAACCTTGCACGAAAGCCTGATTGACGTATTCGATCCAGCCCTCCGGATCGGTCACGATGACGGCGGACGGGCTCTGCTCCACCGCCAGCGACAGCTTCAGCAACTGCTCGGCCGCCTGGCGCCTCTCGGTGATGTCCCGCCACACGCCAGCGAGGTAGCAGCGTCCGTGCAGCTCGAGCGCCCGGTAGCTCAGCTCCATGTCCCGCACGCTGCCGTCGGCACAGCGATGGCGGTTCTCGAAGGTGACGGCGCGCGCCTCCGAGACGATGCCGGCGAGGCGCTCGCGCACGGCCTCCGGGCTCATCACGGCCTGGATATCGGTTGCCGTGAGTGCCGCAAAGGCCTCGCGGGAATAGCCCAGCCGGCTGCAGGCCGCATCGTTGAACTCAACGAAGCGCAGGCTCTCCATGTCGAGCAACACGATGCCATCGACTGCCTGATTGACGATGGCGCTGAAGATCTCCTCACGCTCGCGCAAGGCCTGCTCGTCGCGCCGCTGCACCGTGATGTCGCGGGAAATGCAGAACAGGCCGGCCACCTCTCCCCCGGCCCCCTTCAACGGCCCCCGGGTGCACAGGTAGCTGCGCAGCTCCCCGCCCATCTGGCGATCTTCCACCCGGGTGATGGCTCCCGCGCCCTGCATCACCGCCAGGTCCTCGTCGCGCCGGCGCGCTGCCTCCTCGGGCGCCAGCAGCAGCCCGTCGTTGCGCCCCAGGATGTCCTCCCGCGGCTTGCCGATCAGCCGGGCCGCCTCGCCATTGACAAAGATGTAGCGCCCCTGCCCGTCCTTGGCAAAGATCGCATCCGCCGACCCCTCGGTGATGGCGTCCAGCAGCTGCAGGGTACGCAGCCGCTCGGCCTGGGACTCCTCGCGCTGCCGGGTCAGCCGCAGCTCGCGGCGCTGCTGCAGCAACATGGCCGCCACGGCGGTCGCGGCAAGGGCCAGCCCGGAGGCCAGCAGGATCCACCAGAAGGCGTGGCTGGAGGCCTCCCGGATCTCATCCTGATCCATCTTGACCACCAGCAGCCAGCTTGTCCCAGGCACCCGCCGCCCCACCCCGACAACCGGCACCCGGCGGTAATCCAGCGCCTCGATCACCCGGCCGTGCAGCTCGGTCTCGTTGATCAGCTGTGCCCCCAGCAGATTCTGCTGGTCCGCCGGCGTACGGCGGGTCATCACCGGGGCGGACTCGTGGCGGAGCGGGGTGAGGAACAGCAGATCCTTCCCGTCCCGGCGCAACAGGAGGGTCTCGGCGCTACGGCTGGGCGCCGGCCAGCCCTGCAGATAGGCATACAGATACGCGTTGGGGTCCACCTGCAGCACGACCGCCAGCGGCACGCCGCCTTCGCGGGGCCCCAGCGGGGCGACGAAATCCAGCATCGGCGGGGCATCCGGCTGCTCGCCGAAGCGGTAGAAGTCGCTCTCCACCACGGTCTGCTCGCGCAGGGCACGCACCACCAGGCTTCTCAGGCCGGGCGACGCCTGCAGCAGTTCCGGGGTCGCCAGCACGGCCTCGCCATGCTCATCGACCAGCCCCACGCGCACATAGCCGTAGGCCCGCCGCACCGCCTCGAGGCGCTCCAGCAGATCGATGCGGGCCTGCGGGTCGGCCCGCCGGGCCCACCGCTCATACAGGCGGGCCAGCCCCGGATCACCGGCCAGGGAGCGCGCGTCCGCCCGCCTCTCGTCCATCCAGGAGGAGATCTGGCCGAGCTTGAGATCGGCTACCGCCTCCAGGCGCAAGGCCTCCTGCCCAGCCCGCTCGCGCATGGACAGCACGGCGCTGCCATAGCCCACCACGATCACGGCCAGGGCGATCAGGTAAAAGAACAGGAAGCTGCCGCGCTTGCCCTCTGCCGGTGCGGACAGCCAGGGCGGCGCGTTCATTCTCCGGCCTCGTCGCCATACAGCTCGGCGATCTCCGCAAAACGGGGAAACTCCACCAGGAAGGCATCCACCACGTCCGGGTCGAAATGGCTGCCACGGGCGTCGCTGATCATCTTCCGGGCCTGCTCCAGGGAGAACGGCTCCTTGTAGGTCCGCCGCGAGATGAGCGCATCGAAGACATCGGCTAGCGCCATCAGGCGGGCCGACAGCGGGATGCCCTCGCCGGCCAGGCCGTCCGGGTAGCCACTGCCATCCCAGCGCTCGTGATGATGGCGGGCAATCTCCTTGGCGAAGGCCAGGAAGGGCACCGGGCGCTCCGCATCCTCTTCTGCATGTTCGATCGCCTCGCTGCCCAGGCGCGCGTGGGTCTGCATGATGACCCACTCTTCGGGGGTGAGCTTGCCCGGCTTGAGCAGGATGTGGTCGGGAATGCCCACCTTGCCGATGTCGTGGAGCGGCGCCGACTTGGCGATCAGATCGATGGTGTGCGAGGTCAGCTGGCGGGTATAGCGGGGGTCCTTGGCCAGCTGGGTCGCCAGCACCGCCACATAGGCCTGGGTCCGGCGCAGGTGGTTTCCCGTTTCGGGATCACGGATTTCGGCCAGGCGGGCCAGCGCCCGGATGCTGACCTCCTGGATCAGCAGGTTCTCGCCCATCCGCCGGGCGATCTCGGATTCAAGCAGCACGTTCTGGTCGCGCAGGCGGTCGCGGGCCTTCTTGAGCTCCAGCTGGTTGCGCACCCGGGCCAGCACGATGGAAGGACGGATCGGCTTGCTGATGTAGTCCACCGCACCTGCCTCGAGCCCCTTCTCTTCCTCCTGCAGGCCGTCCAGGGCGGTCACGAAGATCACCGGGATGTCGCGGGTCAGCGGATCGGCGCGCAGTGCCGCAAACACGGCGTAGCCATCCATTCCCGGCATCATCACGTCGAGCAGGATCAGGTCGGGGATCGGGCGGGTACGCGCCACCTGCAGCGCACGCGCACCGTTCTGGGCAGCCCTCACCCGGTACAGGGGCTGAAGCAGCTCGCCCAGTACCTCGAGATTCTCCGGCACGTCGTCGACGATCAGGATGGTCGCGCGAGTGCTGGCGGGGTCGGAGGCGAAGGTGTCGGGAATCACCGTAAGGAGGGGCACGCGCAAGATGGAAGGGCCGGCGACCGGATCGGCAGCGGCGGCATCGGGTGACCAGGACCGATTTAAACCACGGCTACGTGTCAACTTATCGACGCCAGCCCGCGGGACTTTAGAGCAAGACCGCAGCCAATTGAATCAGCCCCGGAATCACACGCAGCACATCATGCCCTGCCCGCCACGGCGGCAAGGGCCGCCGGCCGCGCTAAACTCGGCCCCATGCCTGCCAGGATCGCCCACCGATGAGCACCGCCCTTGCCCGCTTGCTGCCACGCCTGCTCCCCTTTCTTGCCTGGCGTCGCCAGCTTGACGGCCCGGCCCTGCGTGCCGACCTGCTGGCCGGCTTCACCGTCGCCCTGGTCGCCATCCCGCAGGCGCTGGCCTACGCCCAGCTCGCCGGGCTGCCGCCTTACGTGGGCTTGTACGCCTCCCTGCTGCCGGCCATCGTCGGCGCTCTGTTCGGCTCCTCGGCCCAGCTCAGCACCGGCCCGGTGGCGCTCACCAGCCTGCTGACCGCCACCTCGCTGGCCCCCCTGGCCCTGCCCGGCTCCGAAACCTACCTGCTGCTGGCGGTCCAGCTGGCCATGCTGGCCGGCCTGCTGCAGGTGATCTTCGGCATGCTGCATCTCGCCCACTTCGCCGACCTGCTGTCGCATCCGGTCCTGCACGGCTTCATCAACGCCTGCTCCCTGCTCATCTGCGCAGCCCAGCTGCCGACCCTGCTGGGCCTGCGCTCGGCCGGCCAACGGCCCTTCTTCGAGGCGATCGGCAACCTCGTCGAGGCCCTGCCCGACACCCACCTGCACTCGGCCGCGCTCGGCGCGGCGGCGGTGGTCCTGCTGATCCTGCTGCGCCGCCTGGCCCCACGCTGGCCCGGCGTGCTGATCGTGGTCGCGGGCCTCAGCGGGGTGGCCTGGCTGAGCGGCTTCGAGGCCGACGGCGGACGGGTGGTCGGCCCGCTGCCGGAAGAAACGCTGGCCTTCGCCCTGCCCCGGGCCGACTGGGGGCAGATCACCGACCTGCTGCCCTCGGCCTTCGTACTGGCCCTGGTGAGCTTCCTGGAGGCCATGTCCAGCTGCAAGGTGGCCTCGGCACGCACCGGGACCCGCTGGAACGGCAACCAGGAACTCATCGGCCAGGGGCTGGCCAAGCTCACCGCCTCGGTGTGCCAGGCCTATCCGGTGAGTGGATCCTTCGGCCGTTCGGCCTTCCTGCTGGCGGCCGGCGCACGCACCGGGCTGGCCTCGGTGGTCGGTGCGGTGATGGTGCTGAGCGCCCTGCTCACCATGCCCGGGCCGATCGCCCATATCCCGCTGCCGGTCCTCGCCGCGGTGATCCTGGTGACCCTCGCCAGCCTGCTCTCCCCCGCGCCCCTCAAGGAGGCCTGGCGCACCAGCCGTGACGACGGGATGGCCGGCACGGTGAGCTTCGTCGCCACCCTGGCCTTCGCCCCGCACATCGAGATCGGCATCCTGGCCGGCCTGATCCTGGCCCTCGCCCTGCTCATCTACCGCAGCATGAAGCCCCGCGTCGCCGTGCTCGGCCGCCACCCGGACGGCACCTGGCGCGACGCCGCCCGCTTCGGGCTGCCGCCGCCACACCCGGAGCTGACCATCCTGCGTTTCGACGGCCCCCTGCACTTCGTCAATGCCGCCACCTTCGAGGACGCCGTGCTGGCCGCCCGGCGCGACAACCCGCGGCTCAAGGTGCTGCTGCTGGCCTGCGCCGGCATCAACGACATCGACGCCAGCGGCGTGGACACCCTGCGGCGCATGCAGCGCCAGCTCGCCGAGGCCGGCCAGACCCTGGCCTGCTGCGGCCTCAAGAAACAGGTGATCGACGTGCTGGAGCGCACCGGCCTGTGGCAGGCCCTGGGCCCCTCCGGCGCCTACCGCACCGAAGACCACGCCCTCCAGCACCTGCTGCCCGGCCTGTCGGGCGCCACCGAGCCGCCACCGCCGCGCCGCGGCTTCGAGTGGTAGGCGGGGAAAAATGTTGACCTGAGTCGTTGTCGCCCCCCTTGCGGAGGCAGATACTTTGCGCAATCTGCACAGCATCCGGCGTTTGGTATCCAGAACTCTAACGACAAGGGAGCAAGCATGACACCCACCTCGGTCCGCGACATCCGCAACCTCAGCCTTCTCGGCCAGTCCGGCAGCGGCAAGACCACTCTCCTGGAAAAGCTGCTCGCCACCGCCGGAGCCATCGGCGCCGCCGGCTCGGTCGACAAGGGCGATACGGTCAGCGACTTCGACCCCCAGGAGAAAGCCCTCGGCCACTCCCTCAACGCCAGCCTCGCCCACCTGGAGTGGGCCGAGCACTGGGTCAACATCCTCGACACGCCGGGCCTGCCCGACTTCCTCGGGCGCGCCCTGGCCACCCTGCCGGCGGTCGAGACCGCGGTGGTGGTGATCAACGCCGCCGCCGGCATCGAAACCCTGACCCGCAAGGTCATGGAGCTGTCCGCCGACAAGTGCCGGATGCTCGTCATCAACCGCATCGACGCGCCGGGGGTGGATTTCGGCGCCCTGATGGAGCGCATCAGCGCCAGCTTCGGCAAGGAATGTCTGCCCATCAACCTGCCCCTGGCCGGCGGCGCCGGCGTCGTCGACTGCTTCTTCAAGCCCGACTACGCCGCCTCCCCGGCTTTCTCCAGCGTGCGCGAGGCCCACGACCGCATCGTTGACCAGGTCGTCGAGGTGGACGAGGAACTCATGGCCGTCTACCTGGAGCAGGGCGAATCCCTGCAGCCGGAGCAGCTCCACGACCCCTTCGAGCAGGCCCTGCGCGAAGGCCACCTGATCCCGGTGTGCTTCACCTCGGCCCGTACCGGCGCCGGCGTCTCCGAACTGCTGGACATCCTCGGCCGCCTGCTGCCCGACCCCACCGAAGGCAACCCGCCGCGCGTCCTGAAGGGCGAAGGCCCCGCTGCCGAACCAGTCGGCATCACCACCCAAGCCGACCAACACGTCATCGCCCACGTCTTCCAGGTCAGCAACGACCCCTTCCGCGGCAAGCTGGGCCTGTTCCGCATCCACCAGGGCAGCGTCACGCCCAACACCCAGTTGTTCATCGGCGACGCCCGCAAGCCCTTCAAGGTCGGCCACCTGCTGCGTGTGCAGGGCAAGACCCAGACCGAGATCGACATCGGCATCCCCGGCGACATCTGCGCCGTGGCGCGGGTCGACGAGATCCATCGGGACGCCGTGCTGCACGACTCCCACGACGAGGACCACTTCCACCTGGCCCCGCCGCGCTACCCGCAGGCGGTGTTCGGCCTAGCCCTGCGTGCCGAGAAGCATGGTGACGAACAGAAGCTCTCCGAAGCCCTCCACCGCCTGCTCGACGAAGACCCCTGCCTGACCGTCGAACACGACATGCAGGCCAAGGAAACGGTGATCCGCGGCCTCGGCGAAGTGCATCTCAAGTCGGTGCTGGAGACCCTCAAGACCCGCTGGAACCTGACCCTATCCACCAAACCGCCGGCCATCCCCTACCGGGAGACCGTCGCCGGCAGCGCCGAATCCCGCTACCGCCACAAGAAGCAGAGCGGCGGCGCCGGCCAGTTCGGCGAAGTCGCGCTGCGCGTCGAAACGCTGGAACGGGGCGCCGGGCTGGAACTGGCCGACGAGGTGAAGGGCGGCACCATCCCCTACAACTTCATGCCCGCCGTGGAAAAAGGCGTGCGCCAGGCCATCGCCGAAGGCGTCATGGCCGGCTTCCCGCTGCAGGACCTGAAGGTGACGGTGTTCGACGGCAAGCACCACGCGGTGGACTCCAACGAGATCTCCTTCATCACCGCCGCCCGCCACGCCCTGCAGGAAGCCGTCCAGGCCGCCCGCCCGGTGGTGCTGGAACCCCTGATCACCCTCACTGTACGCATCGCCGACGAACACTTCGGCGGCATCAGCGCCGAACTCTCCGGCCGCCGCGGCCGCGTCACCGGCACCGACAGCCCGCAACCCGGCTGGACCGAGATCACCAGCCAGGTGCCGATGGCCGAGATGGAAGGCTTTGAATCCCGCCTCAAATCCATCAGCGGCGGCGACGGCAGCTGCAGCATCGCCTTCAGCCACTACGAAGCGGCGCCCGCCGAGGTGCAGCAGCGCCTGGCCCGGGAGCACGCGGGCAAGCGCAGCGGCCAGTAACAGCAAGCCTCAGACCGCCCATCCCTGCCCCGCTGAGGCGGCTGTCCGGGATGGGCATGCTCCAGACCCGGGCCTGGACTTCCGCCCCCCGGTCACACCGGGGAAGCAGGCCGGACTCACGCCTCATGACCTAGGGGCGCACCGTGGCGCTCAAGGCCAGGACGCCCTAGCTGTGGAGGTTCAATAGGTTGTTTCGGGTGTTCACCCGGAGAGATTCTGAGAGACTGGAAATCGCCAAACCCCCAGTCACCTCGAGAGCCTGCCCCGGATGAACACCCATAAGAATGCCCGATTGACGTACCTTCGTCGCCTGGAAATGGTTCAGGACATCACCGGACGCGGCCTGTCGGCCTCGCAGGCGGGCGCCGCGCATGACGTGAGTGCCGTGACGGCCCGCAAGTGGCTCGGCCGCTATCTGGCCGAGGGCGCTGCCAGCCTGTGCGACAAGTCCTCGCGCCCGGCCTG
>NZ_JABBGA010000059.1 GCF_012927165.1 Zoogloea dura | reverse complement strand
GCAGGCCGCCACCATCGTCACCAGCAACCTCGACTTCACCGAGTGGGACCAGGCCTTCCCGGGCAACCGGCTGCTCGCTTCGGCCACCGTCGATCGGCTGCGCCACAACGCCTATTGCCTGACCCTTGACGGGGCCTCCTACCGGGCCCCTCGACAGGGTCCAAACAAGGCCAAAACAGCACTTGCCAGCACCCCGAAAAACAACCAACCTTGAACCCCCGAAGACGTTCGTCAGAGCCTATTCAAACTGGCTCCTATATGCCGATCATCGGTGGCTCTATTGTGCCGGTCAGTGACACTCACAAGAAACGACGCAGCATGGTCCGACGGTATGGCCGCCTGGGAGGCTTTGCTCACCCGCCCGCAGGAGACGGTCGAACGCTGCAGCCACTGGATGCAGGATGTAGATCGCCTAAATTCCGGCTACGGCCTAGTGCGCACCGAAGTGCAGGAAATCGACTACAACACCGGCGCCCCACTTGGCCGGGTCAAACCGCGCATTTCCCTCGTCGATCAGGTCGGCCTGACGCATCAGGCGCTGGATGTGGGTGTCGGCATCTCGCAGGTGCTGCCCGTCGTGGTCGCCGCGCAGGATGACCGCGCCAGCATCGTATCCATCGAGCAACCCGAACTCCACGTCCACCCGGCGGTGCAAGTGGGTCTCGGTGACCTCTTCATCAACGGCGCCATCGAGCGAGGTCTCAGCTTCCTGCTCGAAACCCACAGCGAACACTTGATCCTGCGCCTGCTGCGCCGCATCCGTGAAGCTGCCCAAGAAGGCAACACCGAACACATCAACCCTGATCTGCTCGGCGTGTATTACCTCGCCAACGAAAACGGCCACATCATCGCCACGCGCCTACCGGTGAATTCCGAAGGCGATTTCGATACCCCGTGGCCGAAAGGCTTCTTCGAAGAACGCGGCCCGGAGCTCTTCTGATGATCAAGGAATTCGCCGTCGAGCCGAAGGCCATCGTCAGTAGCTACCGCGATTTCAGCTACGTCATCGAAAAATTCGGGGTTTGGGAAGGGCGGGTCATTTCAGAGTTCCCCAGCACGTGGAAGCGCTTGGTGTACGCAGCGGCGCAAAGCGCACATTCTGGTGGAGTAGAGCTAAAGCGCATTGAGGAGCGGCTCAGAACGCTACCCAAAGGCATCCTGATGGCAATGTCGCGCCCCGGAGCAAATGGTGAATGGCTGGAGCAGGCGCTGAATGAGCACAAACGCCGGCCGTTCGACTACATCCTCAGTCTGGCTGAAGTTAACATGCCGGGGTTCGTGCCCATCGATGATTTCGACGGCAATCACCAGTGCTTGGCGCATACGCGCGAGCAGATCATCAAGCGCGATCCCGCTGTGATGGCCAACGCTTGCGACTTCCTCCTCAAGACGGCAAGCCACGTCAAGTTGGTTGATCCTCATTTCGACCTGATGCACAGCCGCTTTCGTGAGCCGTTCCTGCAGTTTATTCAGCGCCTGCGACCAGGAACATTGATCGAGATTTTCCGGGATAGCGAGGTGAGCCCCGCAGCGCTACTCGAACGAGCCGACCGGCATTTGCCGAAAAGCCTGCCTAAAGACATCCGTGTCCGATTGATTATGCGACCAGATGACGATCCCATGCACAACCGGTTTTTGATGACGAATCATGGCGGCGTTCGTTTCGGGGTGGGGCTTGATGCAGCCGGAGAAGGAGCCGCTCAGGAAGATGAGGTTTCCCTCATGCTGGCAAACGTCTGGCAAGCCCGATGGACGCAGTACTTAAATGGCTGTGTCGTCGGTGAATGGGTTGGTGTCTGACAACATTGACTTCAACTTTGAAGAACTCACAGCAAAGAGATTTTCATGGCAAAGCGGTCCGCAAGATTTCAGGTCAGCTCCCGACTGGCTCATTTGCTCAGTCAGGAGTACTCATCTTCCGAGAAGGCACTGAAGGAGTTGGTCGACAATGCCTGGGATGCCGACGCGGATTTTGTGCGTATCTCTTTGCCCGAGCCACTAGCAGACACACCAATAGAGATCGTGGATGACGGTACCGGCATGACCGAAGCAGAGGTCCGTCGTCACTACCTGACTATTGCCGCAGACAGACGAATCGCTCGTGGAGAGCGGACTGCCGGGAAGGCGCGGCGAGTCAAGGGCAGGAAGGGGGTCGGGAAGTTCGCGGGCCTGATGGCAGCCTCTGAGATGCGTCTCGAGACTTGGGCTCGCGGAGTAAAGAGCAGTTTCGATCTTCGCTTGGTAGACCTTGCGGGTGTAGAAGATATAGAAAAGCTCCCCATCGAAATCGCGTCTGAGCAATGCTCGCAAGAAAGGCACGGTACACGAATCGTTCTAAGCGGTTTGCACGCGGGTTTCGCGATCCCCGACCCCAGGAAATTCCGGCAGATTCTGCTGCAGGAGTATGGCCGTGAGTCCGGGATTGTCATTTGCGTTAATGACAAACCACTGGGTGTTGATGATGTCGATGGGAGCTATCAGGACGCCTCGTTCCAGGTTGATGGCGTAGGCGATGTTCGCGTGCGTTTTTCGATTGCCGAGAACAAATCGGTATCGCGTGCGCCGGGAATTGTGCTGAAGGTGGATGGCAAGACCATCGGCAAGCCTTCGTTCTTTGGTCTGGATGAGCGTCACGATTTCCCGCAAAAGCTCTTGAAGAAGCTTTACGGCGAGATCGATGCAGACGGCTTGCATGAGCACGTCACGACTGGCTGGGACAGCATCATCGAGAACAGCGAATTGCTGGCTAAGCTGATCGATGCTGTGCAGCCTACGCTTATATCCGCATTCGAAACGCGCTATAGGCGCGATATTCAACTGGCTCAAGCGCGTTTAAAGCGCACGGTTCATGAGCGACTGGCCGAACTGCCGGAATACCGAAGGGAGTACGCGCAGCGCGCAATCGAAAAAGTGCTGGATCGCTTTTACGGAGATGCGCCGGAAAAGGTAGAACCGTACATCTTCGTCCTGCTTGAGGCGATTGAAAACGCCGACTACGGGACGGTTCTTCGTCACCTCGCGGAAGCCGAGCGCAGTGATGTTGTTGCGGTGGCTGAAGCGTTGGCAGATTTCGGCCTGGCTGATTTGGCTCACCTCGTCGAACAAGCCAAGGCACGGCATGCTTTTCTGGACAAGCTTGAGGCACTCGCGCACGACCCGAAGACGCTAGAAGTGCAAATGCACAAAGCCATAGAAAAGAATCTCTGGCTGCTCGGTGCGCAATACAGTCTGTTCAGCTCGAACAAGACGCTTACCCGTCAATCTGAGGACTACCTCGACAAGAAATTTACGGGACAACGTTCAAAAGATCGCCCTGATCTCTTGCTGAACGAAAACCTAGATGGGGCTGCGCTGCTGATCGAATTCAAGCGTCCAAAGCATCCCCTGAATTTTGATGACTATCAGCAGGCAACCGGATATCGCCATGACTTGAACAAGGTGATGAACAAGCCCATCGACGTGCTGGTGATGGGTGGCAAGCGTTCTCCGGATTTCCCACAGAAAGATCTTGAGCCCAATGTTCGCGTTTTGTCTTATCTGGATGTGATTGCCACGGCTCGACGTCAGATCGAGTGGCAATTGAAGATCAGCTTCTGCTGATCCCGGTTTCCACGTTACCTGGCAGGGTCTGGATGAGGGCCTGTCCGAACTTCACGCAAATACCGCGGCCTGCGACTGTGCCAACAACTGGGAAACAATCGTCTGCCCCACAAGCGTCTCCATGTAGTCTGCTGGCCTGCTCCCTCCCAAGGCAGGGATAGGTCGCTCAATCCAATCGCCAACCCATCGGGCCGCGTCAAACTCCTTTGGATCTCCCGAGTGTTCCACCATGACAGCAACCTGGCCGATCAGACGGAGTAGCCCGAGCACACGCTCAGATTGCTCCTGAGAGAGCATTGCGCGTTGACGTATCTTCCGTTTGACGGATGCATCAGGCAGGTTAAGCATGCCCAGCAGGCGTTCGCGCGAGACATGCATCGCCTCCACTAGCTCCAGGATACGGGAGGCCGCCACTCCGTTACGGATGAGGCGCACACGCTCCCCCTGCGAAGCTTGGTTCAGGCTTCTCGCCAACGCCATCATGTCGGGTTCCAAGGCCATCTCCGTTGCCGTGAAATCAGCGCCCGGGGGACGCACCAGTAACCCATCCGATACTACAGTATCTTCCCGCGCATACTGGGCAGCAACCATTTTCAATGGATGGCGATAGTTGGTCTTGCCGCGACCATCCATCCCGTCACCGCAAGGCCTGCTGAGGTAGCGGTCGCACTGGGCATGGGGGTGCTCTCCTCGCTACTGCTGGTCTCGGGGCGGAGTCTGCTCATCAGCCGCGGTCGAGGTCTCATGCTGCTAGCGGCCTACGCGTTGTGCGTCGCAGCCCTAGGGAATCAAGCCTGCAGGCAGGGGCTGACGGTGACGTTCGTTCGGTTGCCGCTTCTCCTTGAGGAACTGGCCATATCTCACGGAGATGGGAGTTTCTGCAAACGTCTGAGCGCGCTGGCCAAAGTGGATTTGTTAATCCTCGATGACTTTGGAATTTCAGTGCTGAACGCTATTGGGCGTAATGATTTACTAGAGGTAATTGAACAGCGCACCGGACATCGCTCAACGTTGATCACAAGTCAGTTGCCAGTGGATCGGTGGCATGACTATTTGAGTGGAGGCAATCCGACGATGGCTGATGCGATTCTGGATCGACTAGTAAGCGGAGCACATCGGCTAGACCTCAAGGGGGACTCCATGCGTCGGCTTAAGAGAAAGAACGACGCATCCAGTATATGAAAGCCTGAACGGATAACGGAACGCAGAGCCCGCCGACTTGGCGGGTTTTTATTGGAAAGGGTGGCGCCTTTGCCGATGGAACGGATGGCCTGGTTTAGTATCGTTACAGGTGGAGGTTTTCGATCGTTATGGGTGGCTGGGTTGTGGTGGAATACGCACGTAGAGCTTGTTCTTGTCCTTGAGCCGCTGGGTGTGGATACGCCGGGCACGTTCGAGCCTCAGAGCGGCAATCTCCTTCATGCCCGGCGCGCGTCAAGGTAGTTGTCGCCTCGGTCATGCAGCCAACTGTTGAGTATTCACGTCAGGCAAATGCGTCTTTATGACGGACTCACGTTCCGGGTTGAGCGTGACTGCGCCAATGGGCGACCAGTTGCGCGTATTGCCGGACCAACGCGCCGGGTTGAGTTCGCGAGCCTCGGTGTAAAGAGCATGCCTGGCAGCCAGAATCGCCTGATCCTCACCGGCATGGCGCTGGGCCGGACTGACGTAGCGGATACCGCTGTGACGATGATCGACGTTGTACCACTGGACGAAGCCGG
>NZ_JABBGA010000058.1 GCF_012927165.1 Zoogloea dura | reverse complement strand
GCAGGCCGCCACCATCGTCACCAGCAACCTCGACTTCACCGAGTGGGACCAGGCCTTCCCGGGCAACCGGCTGCTCGCTTCGGCCACCGTCGATCGGCTGCGCCACAACGCCTATTGCCTGACCCTTGACGGGGCCTCCTACCGGGCCCCTCGACAGGGTCCAAACAAGGCCAAAACAGCACTTGCCAGCACCCCGAAAAACAACCAACCTTGAACCCCCGAAGACGTTCGTCAGAGCCTATTCAAACTGGCTCCTATATGCCGATCATCGGTGGCTCTATTGTGCCGGTCAGTGACAAGCCGGTTGGACTCCTGCGTGTGCGTGGTCTGCAGCGCCTCCAGGCGCCGCACCAGGGCGCGCAAGGCCTGCTCGGCCGGGCTGGGCGCTTTCCTTGGCAAGCCAGCTGTCCATGGCGTGAAAGCCGGCGGAACTGTTCTCTATGACCTTGTGGAGGAATTTGCCGTTGGCTAGGCGCAGGTCGCAACCGAGCTTGGCTTGGCTGTGGCCGCATCAATACCGATATGAAACGGGGGCATGGTCCTCTTTCGATCAACATTGTGAATGCGGACTGCCGGCAAGCCGGGCCAAAGATACTGTTCGATCTGTGTGTGAGGGTGAGTGACGGCTGCAGGATCTACAGCAGGAGCTCGAGGGGCTGCACTGCATCCCACCACTCAGTCAGAGTGCCCTCCGACTATGCCAACCTGAGCTCCGAAGAACAACTTCGGGGCCTTCCGCTTGCATGGAAAATATTACAAGGGGCGGCTTCAGCCGCCCGGGCGGTTGGGGGGATAAGGGCGGGAATCGAGAATGTGAGTGAACTGGGTCACTGCGTGGGGCTGGGGAAAGGTGAGATTCTGGGCGTAAGGGAATGGGATGAGCGGGGTGAGGAGTGGAGGTATGGGGTGTGGCAGGTTGTCGGCCGAAGGGGTCATTGGGCTGCCTCGTCACAAATGACCCCTTCGCGCCGGACAACTGCCGCTCGGCATCGGTGTTGAACAGCAGCTTCACGATCCAGTGAACGAGAACTTCCGAGCCAAAGCGGAGCGGTCGTTCAACGACGATGTAGAAAAAGTCGATTAATCACGGCATTGTGCCGTGCGTCGAACCACAGAGCCACCTTTGCATTGATGAGACGGGAGTGCGATCTGCCGAAAAGAGGCGGGACGGATCACATGCGCTAACCGAAGCCGGCGAAGTATTTCGAATCAATCGAGGACTTCTTAACCACGTGAACTAGCATCTGATAAGCTCGTGATCTAATCCCCACAACATAACAACTTTCCCAAGTGGGGGCATCGAGCAATGGAGGGAAGCCCAATCATGGAATTCCAAATCTTGTCCAGAAGTGCGCGGGTGCAGGACAGTGGCTTCAATACGGTGTACCTGAGGATAGATCACTGGAACGATTATTTGTTTGTCACAATGTTCCACATGTCTCTATATGACTTTGATGGTATTCGGCACGACGTGGGGGAGATCAAAATAGGGTTTAAGGGGCAGACGACCGACGTTCCAACGCACGAGAAACTGTCGGAAAGATTCGAAAGTTTGAACGAAGACTTTTTCTCGCTAGGTCAGAGCGTTGACTTCTACCGGAAGATTGCCAACTTGCCCGATGGTCTAGCTAATAAAATATTGTCGGCGTTGCGGGACGTCGTCATTGCTCCGGAACGCATCGACGAACTCCGGAACGAAAACGTTTTCAGTGTTTCTCTGCTGCGCGGGATCAGTCTTTCCACAGTGAAAGGCCAGTTCGCAAGAGTCCTAAGAGGAAAGGCAGAACTTACCGATTTCCGCTTCAGATTTGAAAGGCCAGCCTCTGAAGGTTTTGGAAGCATGAATCTTGCGTTCAATGTGAAAGTAGACTCACGGCCAAACACCAACGTCCATGCTGTCATTGGCAGAAACGGCGCGGGCAAGACAACTCTGTTGAACAGCATGATCGGCGCCATTACTGGCACACAGGGTTTTGGACAGTTCTTCGAAACAGGTGGATGGCGAGAGAAAGAAATTGATAGTGACTACTTTAGCAGCTTGGTTTCGGTCTCATTTAGCGCTTTCGATCCTTTCACTCCACCTAAAGAGCAACCAGACCCAGCAAAGGGAACCTGCTACTTCTACATCGGCCTTAAAGACCCGCAAGACGCCGAACGCCATCGAACCATGCGGGAATTACAGGCTGAGTGCCTTAAGGCATTGATTGCATGTTTCCACAGGCCAGACAAAAAGGAACGTTGGTTCCAAGCTCTAGCAAAACTTGGATCGGATGAAAACTTCGGCTTGATGAACCTCGAGCGGTTTGAACTCTCGTATAGCGAATTGCGGAAGGCTTACTCTTCTGAGCAGACTGACTCAGCTGAATTTCGCGAACGATATCGACTTGAGGTCCAGTCGCTTCTAGATGGGATGAGTTCAGGACATGCTGTCGTGCTTCTAACCGTCACTCTACTAGTCGCAAAGGTGGAGGAAAAGACGCTCGTATTACTGGATGAGCCCGAAAGCCATTTGCACCCACCGCTGTTATCGGCGTTCGTACGAGCGCTCGCCGATCTTCTTCACGACCGGAACGGGGTGGCCATAATCGCAACTCATTCCCCGGTAGTTCTACAAGAAATTCCGATGTCTTGCATCTGGAAGATTAATCGTGTTGGCGAAAGCATCAGTAGTGATCGGCCGACAATGGAAACGTTTGGTGAGAATGTCGGACTGCTGACTAGCGAAGTCTTCAGCCTTGAGGTTGAACGCTCAGGCTTTCATGCTTTGCTCCGGGAATCTGTAAAGAGCGGACAATCATACGAAGAGATTCTCGGCGATTACAACGGTCAGCTGGGATTTGAAGGAAGAACGATTCTTAGGACTCTCATCGTCGCGCGCGACAGGTGCAATCATGTTGAAGTTGACTGAGCCTCAGTTCACTTTCGAGGATGCCCTAGATTCTTGCATGGCTGGCATGGCGGGCTATGTCCCATTATTGGGCAAGGTTCAAATAGCGAAACAAGTTCTCCTCGCAAAGGAGGTCGACTACTTGTCGGCGGGTTCAACTGGCGAATTGCACACCATTGCACCTGTTGATGCGGCAAAGAATCCAGATCCCATTGTCGTCGGTCAGCTTACCAAGTCCGATCTCGTTAAGGTTTATGACGACTATTTCGTCCCCTCAGAGAAGCCAGCACGGAAGATCTACAATGCATTGCTCAACGCGGCGAAGGGACGGTGTCCATTCTGTGGCGGAATAGGGACACCTCGAAATCTAGATCATTTTCTTCCTAAGGCCCATTTTCCCCAGTTCTCGGTGTTACCTAAGAATCTTGTTCCAGCCTGTCGCGATTGCAATATGGACGGAAAGGGGCACGACTTCGCAATCACTGCTGAGGACCAGATCATTCAGCCGTACCTTGATAAGGAGCGGTTCTTTCAGGAACAGTGGATTTTCGCGGCCTACCATGAGGATCCGAGTGGGAAACCTGGGACTTTCAGCTACCGCGCCGAACCACCTGCGCTATGGCCGGAAGTTGATAAAAGTCGAGCTCGGAAGCACTTTCACGATTTCGGCTTGGCTCTAAGATATGCAACGAAGGCAGCTGAAATGCTGGGGACTGTATTGAGGCAAATTAAAGCGATGCAAAATGTTGGGTTAAGCGCCCAACTGATCATCTCGACCAACCTAGAGTCCGGAGTCGATGCAGCGCCCTTCGCCAACCATTGGCAGAAGGGTATGTACCAGGCTCTAACAGTCTGGCTGGTTGCAAATGGAGCAGCTCCGGCATTAGAGGGGGTAGCCTAAGCCTCTACTTAGTGGCATCTGCTTTGGGCGAACCAACTCTGTCAGGAGTTTATGTTCGCCAGCCAGGAAAGCAGACCTTCACCGCGGCGTTGGTCTGAAGGACTGCTTTCCGCATAACACCTGCCGCTCTTCTGGCGAGATATGTATGGCTGCAAAGGCCGAGAAGCCACCGGTGACTCCGTGCTCCGGACGAGCGCTCCCCGCTATCAATCGTCCTAGGGCAGTTACCCCAATGAACGGCAATTCAGACTCATCCACTCTCTTCCGCATCTCGTAGCCACAACAATTGCCGCCACGATAACCGTCCCCCCACATGCCCCGCCGAAAACACAACCCCTCCCTGATCGACCTCCTCCTCGACGCCCCCTGGCAGGCCAGCGTCGTAACGGGTGTCGTCGTCTATGCCGCACTGAAGTGGCTGTTGCCGTCGATATCGGCGGGCAACATGTTCCTCGGGCCATTGTCCCTGGCTTTGTCGGGCGTGGCGGTTTGGTTTGCGGGGGCATTCTTCCTGATCGGCTTTCTGGTGTTCATCAAGACCACTGCCAAGAAGGAGAAGCGGGCGCGTCCCATTGAGCCGGTGGTGGGAGCGCCGGTACGGGACGGGCTGGGGCGGGTCGAGCCTGCCGAGCGGAGTTCGCAGTCGGTTGAGGCGGAGCCGGCGGCTTCTGTGGACAGGCCGGCGGCGTGGAGTCTGGCCTTGATCCGGGCGCTGGAGTGGAAGCGTTTTGAGGATGTGTGCCAGCAGTTCTACGAGAAAAAAGGCATCCGCAGCGAGACGACTCCGCTGGGGCCGGATGGGGGCATCGATATCCGTCTGTTCCAGGACGAGTCCGGTGGGCCTACGTCCATCGTCCAGTGCAAGGCCTGGGGTGAGCGTCTGGTGGGGGTCAAGCCGGTGCGCGAGTTGCTCGGGGTGATGACCCACGAGAAGATCGGCAAGGCTTTCTTCATGACCAGCGGGGGCTACACCGACGAGGCCAAGGCGATTGCCCAGGCCAACCGGATCACGCTCATCGACGGCGCCATGCTGTTGATGATGATCGAGCGTCTGCCCGAGGGGGAGCGGCAGGATCTGCTCGCCTTCGCCACGGCGGGCGACTATGCCACGCCCACCTGTCCGAGCTGCGGCATCAAGATGCGGGCGGTGCAGGGCAAGGGCGGGCGTCCCGACTTCTGGGGCTGTCATCACTACCCCAGGTGCCGTCAGGTGCTGGGGATGCGGCGCAACGTGGAGGCGGCGGCATCAGGGATGGCGCGCTGATTTCGGATTGTTGGTAGCTCAAGGTATGTGGCCGCGATACCGTGAGCAGGCGGCCGGCAATTTTGCATCACCCTGCTGGGCCCTTTATCAAGGAAGGATTGCGACGATGTCACGAACATGCCGGATTAGCTTCATAGGTTTTGGCCTCGGCGGTTTCAAGTCTGAAGTGCAACACTGGGTTGAAAGTTCATGATTTCCCTCGCAAAGACCTCCGCTGGTGTTTCAAAGTCGAGGCATTTGCGCGGGCGGTTGTTTAATTGTCGGGCAATGGCGTTGAGGTAGCCTTGGGAGATCGGCGCCAAATCCAGCCCTTTGGGAAGATACTCGCGGATCAAGCCGTTGGTATTCTCGTTGGTCGGCCGCTGCCAGGGGCTGTGCGGATCGGCGAAATAGACGTCGATCTTGACGCGCTTGGCGAGAATCTCGTGGCGGGCCATCTCCCTG
>NZ_JABBGA010000057.1 GCF_012927165.1 Zoogloea dura | reverse complement strand
AAGGTGGCCTGGTACGGCCCCAGCTTGCCCGGCGTGGATTCCCGCCGGTAAGCCGCCGAGGCCCCTTCCGGAGCTCTCAACCACTTCTTGACCGTGTTGCGCGACAAGCCCGTGCGCCGCGAAATCTCCGAACGGGACAGTCCGTCCCGGTAATACATCCGTCTGACCTTGCCCAGCATTTCCATGGTGATCACCTCGCTTCCTCTGCCTCAAAAAGAGGCAGGGAGGTTAAACACCCTGGTCAAATTTCAACCGGAATTCACCCCGATTGATGGTCAGTTTTCGGCCGGCAACAACAGGGGCCGATGAAGCGCGCGTTGTTGGGCGTCAGGTTGAGGCGCGTCTGTATTTTCGCGGTCTACGCAAAGCCATCGATGGAGTCGACACCGACCGCAGCACCAAGGGCAGGAGGGGGATGGTCAGTGCTGTCTCAGCCATCGTTACCGAATTTCGACCTAGAGTGTCTTCGGCTTTGTATCTGGTCGGAGAGTGGCTGTCTCATCTTGTTGGCAAGGTGAGAAGGTTGAGCAGCGTGCGTCGCTACCTTAGTGGCATTTCTCCCGCGGCAGAGCGGGTGTGGTACGACGCGGAGCTTTTGAGTGCCGACGAGGAGGAGGTCAGTGAACTTTATAGCGCGCTGCTTGATGCCCGCCCTGAAATTGAGTTGAGCACTGTTGTAGATTATTTGAAGCGCTTTCACGCTTTCGCTAGAAAATTTGCGTTAATTGCGGATCCGGACTGGGGGGAGCTGTCCGTTGGACAAGCAGGTCTTTCGGTACGACCGGCGTATATACGGGAGAGCGACTATTTGAGCGCCTTCCAACATATTCTCGCTTCATCAACACGGGAGGGTCAGGACGTCTCGACGGCGGGCGCGATGGTCTTGCTATTGGCTTATCGTTACGGATTGAGAGCTTCCGAAGCGACGGGTTTGATAAGGGCGGACTGGGTGGGTGATACCTCTCCGCTTATCCTGATCCGGAATAACGTGTTGCGCAGGCTCAAGACGACGGCTGGCCGGCGGCTGGTTCCGACACTGTTCGCTATGACACCCGCCGAAATGAATTTGATCAAGCGAGTGCTCGTCACGTCGGAAGCTAACCACGGAGGCGACATGGCCGCACCGCTGTTGGGAGTGCAAGTAAAAGTACCCTCGACTATAGGGCATCTCCGCACAATCGTCATACAGGCGCTGCGGCGGGCGACAGGCAATCCAACGGCTGTAATCCACAGCGCTCGGCACAGTTTTGCCACACGAGTTCTGGATTCGCTCTTCTTGCCCGATGGCGGTAGGCCGCAGAAGGGACATCTCGATATGCCAGTTGTGCAAGCGATGCGCGATCGTCTGCTGGGGAACGCTAGGCAGTCTCGACGGACCCTCTGGGGCTTGGCACGGCTGCTTGGTCATGCTTCACCAGCGACGAGTATCGGGTCCTATGCACATGTGATTGATCGATGGCTTGATGGCTACGTTGATGACAATGTTACTCGGCGAACACGGGGTGCCTTGCTTGAGGGTGTCTACGATCTGGATGCGGAACCGAAAGGGACTGCATGTCATGAATCCCGCGACGTAGAGGATCAGGCATCGCCTGTCTCTGTTGGGGCCTTTGTACGACTTGCGCGATTAATTAGTCGGGGGGCCAATCTTCAGCGCTCTGCAAGCGCTCTCGCGATACCTGAAGAGCTTGCGGAGCAAATGGCCGTTGCCCTCGAAACTATTTTTAGGGTGAGCGCCAAGAGGCTGGAACGAAACAAGTCATTAGCGGAACTGATGGCAACGATCACAGAGTCGCAGTGGGAAAATCTGATTAAATTCGCTGATGAAATCGTCGTGCCTCGTGATGTCACCTGGAGCAAAGTGCCGACAGTTCTAGGGTTGTCAGGGCTGGTTGGACCTCAGCGCCATATCGTTATGTGGAGAGTAGAGCATTTCGAATGGGTTGGGCAATTCGTAAAGTCAACGAATTTTCAAAAAACCGAAATTAGTATTCTATTGACGCCAGGCTTTACAAAGGACCAGCGAGCCTGGATCGATAGTCATAACCTCTCGCGATTCGTATCGACTGAGGGTAAGGAAGCTCAGCTGGATACAGTCCGGACGGAAGGTGGGCACGCCGTGGTAGTCGAGCGAGCGGTGGTCGTTGGTAGTCGTCGCAAGGAGCATCCTGTGAGCAATCGCGCGTTGCTTTCTCTCATATTAATTGCGTGGAGTAGTGCTGTTTCGATCACTTAAGGTTTTGTTGCACAAAACCCGATTGGCAGGGGGGCTTTCGGGCTGTGAGTGAAGGCAGCCCCCTCTGGACAGGTACAAGACGACGAACTGGGCGGTATGCAACGCCGCACTCGAGGCTCGCGGGTCTTCGACCGTTTGGCTGAAAAAGGACATGAAGTGGTATGCCTTAGTCATCCTACTCGACACCTCGATCAAGACCAGACGACTACTGGCAGCGACATTCGATGAATTCCGGGCTGCGCTGCAGGGCGTTCGAAACGCCTGGCGAGGACGACGAGGAATGATAATTGAGTATATTCGGGAGGCCTTGTTTATTTACTTTTTAGTAACGCAAAAAATTGCAGCTCCCAAAACATAAGCATGCAAAAAAACAAAGGAAAATTTTGCCATGTTATATAAAGGTAAAAAACAATGGCAAAAAAAGAAATCGTCATCGCTCTTCCTCACCCTCTGCCCTGTAAATTTGATGGGAAGGCGTTAGAGGTAAGCAATGAACTCATTCCTCCATCAATTAAAGAAATCGCGGAGTGCCTTAGAAACTTCTTAGGGCAGCTCCAGGATACGTCCGATCTTGAGGTGCCGGGCGAGCCCCGGACAAAACTCGCCCTCGACGCAGATTATTATCGAGGATATGTCATTGTCGAATTTGATTCGTCCGCTAGTTACGGGGAGGCAGAGATTAAAAAATTTCTTTCGTATCTCTTTGATAGGGGGCAGGCTGGGATTTTTGAAAATAGGTTTGAGTCAAATGAAATTCCATTGAAAATGGAATGTATTATTCGAGAAGAGGCTGAAAGGGCCAGGTCCGCTTTAGGTGGGACGGTTTTGACCGAAGAGGTGTCGGTGTCTTTGGGGGAAAATCAGATTTTTATGGCGTCCGGAAAAATAAAAAGACCTCCTTCGAAACCTCCAGTAATCGACCCCGGTCAGCGAATCATAATCGGGAGCATTTCGGGGTTTTGTAGATCTGAACGACTGGTTTATTTCATAAAAAATGACGAAAAAAGAAGATCCGAATACAGTTACGATCCAGCCCACCTCCATGAAACGGTTTCACGCATAGCATTAAATGTTTTTAACCACGTTGAGATTGTGGTCCAGGAATTCTCGGTTGGAAACGGAAAGATCGCAATTACCATAGTGTCGGTCAAAGAAATTGAAAAAGACCCCTCGTCATTATTTTAAGGGTGCCTCGAAAAACCTCGCCTCACAGACTGTGTAAAAAACTCTTGTCGGCCCGATTGAACAAAAGCGCCTCGCGAAGTTTGCGGGGCGTTTTTGTTCCTATCGCCGTCCTCGGTTTTCTTGCCAAAGTCGTTGCTTGGGAGGGATCTTGACCCATCGCAACCACTCCTAGTGCTAGGGCGTGTTCTCAATTATGCCAACCAGACGAAAGCGCAAGCGAGATAAACGAAGGACAGGAATGACTGGGCGAGTTTGTCGTAGCGCGTGGCGATACGTCTGAATTGCTTGATGGGACAGAACAAGCGCTCGATCAGATTGCGGTCTTTGTAGATATGGCGATCGAAGGCACGCGGGTTGAGTCGGTTGGAGCGAGGTGGAATGACCGCCTGGCTGCCTTGCGCTGTGATGGTCTCGACAAAGGCATCCACTCCCCCTTCCATCACATGAACACGCCAAGCTGAGACTGTACGAGCAGGTTGGAGACAAGCTTCTGTCCGGTCGTCGTATCCATGTAGGCCGACGGCTTCGCTCCGCCCAAGGCAGGGAGCGGCCGCTCAAGCCACTCGCCGACCCAACGGGCCGCGTCAAACTCATTCGGATTCCCCGAGTCCTCCACCATGACAGTAACCTGGCCGATCAGACAGACCAGTCCGAGCACACGCTCGGAGTGCTCGGGAGAGAGCATCACGCCTTGACGAATCTTCCGTCTGACAGATGAACTAGGCATGTTAAGCATACTCAGCAGGCGTTCGCTCGAGACATGCATCGTCTCTACGAGGTCCTGGATGTGAGAAGCTGCCACTCCGCTGCGGATGAGGCGCTCTCGCTCTCCCTGCGAAGCCTGGTTCAGCCTTCTCGCGAACGCCATCATGTCGGGTTCCAAGGCCATCTCCGTTTCAGTGAAATCAGCGTCCGGGATGACGTCTAAGTAATACCACATCCTACAGTCTCGCCATGACTGTAGGGGGGCACGGATTGCGCGCAATCTCTTTTCTGTTCTAGTATCTCAGCGACTTCGATCCGCGAGGACGGTGTTCGAATGTTCAGACCCCACACTATGAAGCGACCCGTTCGAAGCCTTCTCTTGAAAAAGCACGCTTCGCCCCTCAAGGCGAAGAAGCGGCTTGTCGTGTCCGTGGAGTCTGTCCAGTTGACACCGGTGGTTCAAGAGCGCGCGGAGCAGCTTGCCGCGGCCGCTCGTCGTGCTAAGGAAGCACGTTTTCTGGACAAGTATCGGGTCGCGTTGCCTACCTAGCTGATACTTGCTGACGACGGATATGGTTACCTCTCCATCACGGAGGTTGATCCGGCGACTCTAGCTATATTTTCGCGTGGAAAGCCGCGTCTAGACGCTTTTCTGACCGCACAGGAAATGGCCTTGCACGAAGCCAAACTGGGCTTCACCAGTATGGTCGTTCATCAGCAGTTCGAAAGTCCGGCCGACCAGCCCGGTACCCGGAAAACCCGTTCGAGGTGGCGCCTTACGTTGATTGAGAGCCGCAGCTTGAATAGGTAGGGCTGCTCGCTGCTTTCCCGTTCGCGCAGAATCACGTCCGAACCAACCCTCTGTCCCCGCGTACCATCTTCGGGTGTTGTTCAGCTGGCAAGAGGTCGTGCGCTGAGCGTTATCAATGAGAAATGGCCGCGAACAATAACGCGACACCACCAGCCGGTTTAAGCCCTTCGGGATCGGTGGCCAACCAGGGCTCCGCAGCTACCCCCACAGCATTGCCTGAGCACAAATAACGTTCACGGTCAGCCACTTGCCGCCACCTTGTTCACAACCCCCTCTTCTGTGTAGTTTCCTGCCTTTTTGGGCGAACGATGGAAACGGGCAAGCTGATGGACATGGTCGATGTTCCCTCGGCCTCAGCGGCCGGCCAGCCTGGGTCGATCGAGTGGCGGGAGTGGTGCTGGCAGCAGCCAGACGGCGCTTGGCACCGTCGCGATCTACACGTGTCACTGACCGGCACAATAGAGCCACCGATGATCGGCATATAGGAGCCAGTTTGAATAGGCTCTGACGAACGTCTTCGGGGGTTCAAGGTTGGTTGTTTTTCGGGGTGCTGGCAAGTGCTGTTTTGGCCTTGTTTGGACCCTGTCGAGGGGCCCGGTAGGAGGCCCCGTCAAGGGTCAGGCAATAGGCGTTGTGGCGCAGCCGATCGACGGTGGCCGAAGCGAGCAGCCGGTTGCCCGGGAAGGCCTGGTCCCACTCGGTGAAGTCGAGGTTGCTGGTGACGATGGTGGCGGCCTGC
>NZ_JABBGA010000056.1 GCF_012927165.1 Zoogloea dura | reverse complement strand
CAGGCGCTCTTGCCGGCCTCGTCCATCGCCGCCGTAGTGATCACCGCTTCGAGTCGAGCGCGCGCAGTCCAGGCCCGCCCTCGGGCGGGCCTGGACTGCGCATCCTCACGCCATCGTTCCAATGTCTGCACCGAAACCCCAATCTCTTGTGATACCACGCCCACTTGGGCGCTCTCCGGCGGCAACAACCGCGCCACCGCTCTGTTCCTGAATGCTTCTCCGTACCGAGCCATCTCTCATCCTTGTCGCCCCCAGGTTCAACATCATAGAGAGGCGACAACTATTCTGACGCGGGGGGGTACGCTGGCTGAGATTGGAGATCGGCGCCGTCCATACGCACGGCTTTTGCGCCTCGCAGCGCAGGCCGGACGGATTTCGCGGCCCGACGATGCCGCGCGGATCATGAGCATAAACGGTGACATCTGGGCCATCGCGACGTGGCTTGGATTGGCTCTCTCGCCAGCCCTGTGCGATGAGCTTGCCGACGAGCTCGCGATTGAGATCAGCAGTATTCGACTTTATCCGGAGGTCGTTCCGGTCCTCCGTGCTTTGCAAAGACAAGGGTTGCAACTCGGATTGTGTAGCAATCTGGCCAAACCATACGCACCCCCTGTGTTGTCCCTTCTACCCTTTGAGTTCGATGCGTATGCATGGAGTTTCGAGGTAGGTGTTGTGAAGCCGGACCACCGGATCTACAGCACAATTTGGCAGTCACTGGCGCTCAGTCCGGGCGAGGTGCTGATGGTCGGGGATACCTACGAGGCAGACTGCCTGGGGCCAAGGCGGGTTGGGATGCACGCAATCCACCTTGCTCGGAACCTGGCAAGCCCCGATCCCCGCTTTCTGCGGTCATTATCCGACTTGCCTTCGTATCTGGCACGTCAAGCTCCGCCATCCGTTCCGCAGTAGCCTTCGTCCCCCTCTTGGATCTTGAAACGATGCGCGAACACTCACAACTAGCGCTCCGGAATCCATTAGCATCGCGCCGCACTCAACATGGAGGACGCATGCATGATCGGTATCGACAACAACACGTGGCTAGTCTTCGAGGGGGTGAGCAACTATGGGCACGGGATCTGGCCGACTCCGATAATCTCGATTGCCACGTTGATCACCTGCGACAGCGATTGGGGCACGCTCCCCGCTTCAGCTCGGCTGGACAATGCTCACCTGGTTTTTCGGGAGGATTCGTTCGATCCCGTCACTCGGGTACGTCGAGGTCGCCTGTACGAGTGGCGGGACGGAGCCCTGAACCAGACGTGGTACTTTCCTCCGCATCCGGCAGAGCCTCCAGATCGCAACAACATGTCGATGGATGGCCGGCTGAATCGAATGCTCTATACGTACCACCCCGCCCGAATTTTCGCCTCGGCGTTTCCAAACTCAGTACGTGCCCAGTTGGTACTTGGAACCCAGTCAGCCCCCACTGTCTGGCGGATTGTCTCCGTGGAGACCATCGCATCAGGCGAAGAGCTGATCACGCTGCACGCCCGTTCTACCTTTGGTTGTCTGCCCGAGTTGATCGACGACCATATCCCCAAACAAGCGAGCCCAGAGGTAACGACAATTCTGGACAAGGTGGCCGATGCGGCATTTCGCTCCAGTCCGGTTTCCTTGATCGATCTTTGTCGTGCCGCGACAACCACGGTCCTGGCGTACTGGCTCGAAGCATCCGGAGATGCCCCAAACAACGTCCACCACCTCGACTTGGGCGACTTGCTGAAAGCGTTCGAAAAACAGCAAGGCAACGGCAATACCCAGCCCCCGTCAGCAGCAGGTTCGGCAATCCGTCTGCTGCAGCGCTTTCACTCTCGCGGAAAACCCAACGAGCAAAAACGCTATAACACCCGGCCTCCCACGGAGGAGGATGCCCAGTTCGCCCTAAACGCCCTGGGCTTTCTGCTTCGAGAGCTGGGGTGGGCTCGATGATGCGGGCACGTGCCCGGCAAGCCCCTCAAGAATCGGACAATCAGGACGATCGTCACCGCAACAACTCTCCGACAGACGTACCAGTGCGTCGCGCATGGTGATGAGCGCCTGAATTCGTTCATCCAGATCGCTCAAGTGACTTTCCGCGAGCTGCTTCACCTCCGCACTGGAGCGCTCCCCGTCATACCAGAGCGACAGAAGCTGGCGAATCTGCTCCAGGGAGAACCCGAGATCACGGGCACTGCGGATGAACTTCAGCGTGTGCAGATCCCGCTCCTGATACTGCCGGTAGCCCGCTTCGGTCCGGGGGCTGTGGCCAATCAAGCCGATCTGCTCGTAGTGGCGGATCATCTTGGCCGAGACACCGCTGGCCTTGGCAACTGCTCCGATGTTCATGTCGCCTTCCTCTTATCTAATTTGACGGGGCGCCAACGCCAACGCCGAAGCAGCAAGGCGTTCGACACCACGCTGACGCTAGAGAATGCCATGGCGGCACCTGCAATGACCGGGTTCAGGAGTCCCGCGGCCGCCAGGGGAATGCCCACGACGTTGTAGACACAAGCCCAGAACAGGTTCTGTCGCATTTTGGCGTAGGTGCGACGGGAGATGTCGATGGTTGAAGCCACCAGCGCCAGATCGCCACGCATCAAGGTCACCCCGGCCGCGTGCATGGCCACGTCCGTTCCGGTTCCCATGGCGATGCCAATGTCGGCGGCAGCCAATGCCGGGGCATCATTGATGCCATCGCCGACCATGGCAACGACGTAGCCTTCCCGTTTCAAGGTTTCGATCTCCGCCGCCTTGTCCGCCGGCAGCACTTCGGCCAGACACTGATCGATTACAAGCTCGGTTGCCACACCATGCGCAGCCCCACGACTGTCGCCGGTGATCAACGCGGTTCTGATGCCCATCTGCTTGAGGCAATCGATATTTGCCAATGCCCCTGGCTTCAGTCGGTCGCCGAAGGCGATCAAGCCCAGCACCGCCTGGGCGCTTTCCGACGCCAACCAGGATACAGTCCGCCCTTCGGCTTCGAGGTGCTTCGCGGTGTCTGCGAGATGGTCCATCATGAAGCCGCGCTCCTGCATCAATCGGGTATTGCCAAGAACGTAGCGTGTGCCCTCAATTTCGCCGGCAAGCCCGCGTCCGGGCAAGGCCTGGACGAAGCGCGCAACCACCGGGCTCAACCCCGCGTCCTGGGCAGACTTGCCCACGGCTCGGGCCAAGGGATGCTCGCTACCCAACTGAAGACTGGCAGCAAGGCTGAGGAGCTGCCGGGCATCACCGCTGCCGGATTCGAGGGCCACGACCTGGGGCTTGCCTTCCGTCAGCGTGCCGGTCTTGTCGAAGACGACGGCTGTCACCTTGTGCGCCACTTCCAGCGCCTCCGCATCCTTCACCAGGATGCCGTGTCGGGCGGCAACCCCCGTTCCCGCCATGAGCGCAGTGGGCGTGGCAAGACCCAATGCACACGGACAGGCAATCACGAGCACGGCGACGGCGTTGATAATCGCCGTCTCGACATCACCGCCGTACGCCCACCATCCACCAAAGGTCAGCAGGGCGATGAGCATGACCACCGGGACAAATACCGCACTCACCCGGTCCACCAAGCGCTGAATGGGCGCCTTGGCAGACTGGGCACTCTCGACCAACCGGATGATCCGGGCCAAAGTGGTTTCCGTACCGATGGCCGTTGTCCGCACCAGCAGCAAGCCGTCGGCATTGATCGCACCACCGCTGACGCGATCTCCCGGCTGCCTGGGGACCGGCAGGCTTTCACCGGTCAACATGGATTCGTCCAAGTGGCTTTCTCCTTCCATGATTTGACCATCCACTGGGACCCGCTCGCCGGGCTTCACAACAACCACGTCGCCCACGCGGACCGCATCGATGGTGATCTCCTGATCACCGTTGTCAGTACGAATGCGGGCAACGGCGGGTCTCAGAGCCTGGAGCGCCCGGATCGCCTCGGTGGTTTGCCGCTTGGCCCTGGCTTCAAGCCACTTGCCCAGCAGAACCAGCGTGATCACCACGGCTGAAGCTTCAAAATACAGGTGAGGCATCTCACCGCCTGTCGGCTTTGCCAGGAGATATACGCTGAGTCCGTAGGCCGCAGTCGTTCCAAGGGCCACCAAGAGATCCATGTTCCCGCTACCTGCACGCAGTGCCTTCCAGCCTGCACGGTAGAAACGCAGCCCCAGCCAGAATTGAACAGGGGTTGCCAACAACAACTGCACCCAGCCGGGCAGCATCCAATGTGCGCCGAAGAGATCAGCCAGCATCGGAATCACGAGCGGAAGGGAGAGGGTCGCCGCAACTGCAACAGGCCACCATTCGGCACCCTGGCGGACTGATGCTGCGGCAGCTGGGGAGCCCTCCGTCTGCAATGCGGCATCGTAACCCGCTTTCCGGACGGCCTCGATCAGGGCCGAGGTAGGCACGCCACGAGTCAGCGTGACATGCGCTTGTTCAGTGGCGAGGTTGACGACGGCACTCACGACACCGGGAACCCCGGCCAGAACCTTCTCCACTCGCGCGGCGCAACTGCTGCACGTCATCCCCGTGATCGCCAAAACCCGGTTTTCCTCAGGGACATGGAAACCCGCCTTCTCAATCGCCTGGCGCACGGTCGTCAGATCAACGACCGAGTCGGACTCCAGCAACGCCGATTCGGTAGAGAAACTGACGGTGGCCCTGGAAATGCAGGGCAAGCGACCCAGCAGCTTTTCTACGCGGGCAGCGCAACTGCTGCAGGTCATGCCCTCAATACCGATCGATAGCGCCTGGCGGGGCAGCGTGACAGTGGAAGAACTCATGATGCAACTCCTGTTGAGGTGACAGGAGCAGGCTAGACCTTGCCATCATGGGAAGGTCAACGGCGTCGGAGCCCTTTTTTCACTTTGTGATCGGGACGGTGGTGGGAGCGACCATCCTCTGGAAGTCTGGACGAGGCTCCTGTTCCTGACATGCAGGTGACGCAATTGTCACCCCCATGTTCGGGTCTCGTAAGGGTCGGTAGCGCATGCTTCAACTGCAGGCTCACTCATGACCGAACCAAAGGAGAAAATCATGAAACTCATTTCCACCATATTTGCCGCGCTGCTGCTCACTGCCGGCGCTGCCCATGCAGATATCAACGACAAGGACAATCACGTTGAAGGCGTTGGCGGACACACCCTCAACGAACTGCAAAAGCAAGGCAAACCCACGGCTGCCGATGTGAAGAAGGAACGCGATCTGCAGAAGAACTGGGATCGGGAGAAGGACAACCACATGGAGGGGGTTGGCGGTCACGCACTCCATGAAGCCAAGAAGATGCCGCCGGCGACAAAGGAAAGCCAGGCCAAAAAGCGCGAAGCCGAAAAGACCTTGGATCGGGGTAAGGACAACCACGAAGAAGGTGTGGGCGGACACGGCCTCTACGAAGCGACCAAGGGCAAGTAGCCCCGACGAGACTCACTTGTAGATCCAACGCGACCACATTCGCGCCTGTTACTCAAGCCCTGACACTCAGTCGGGACTGCCAACAGCCGCGTTTCATCCAGCAACAAAGCGGCCCGACAACATAACAAGCCGCTGACAAAACTGTCATCGGACGGTTTGGCTCCCGTAAGGAGCCAACGTCCATCATAGAAGTGCAGGATCACCTGCACACAACCAAAGGAGAGAGAAATGCTAAAGAAAATGTTGGTCGTGGCCGCGCTGAGCGTCATAGGTACAACGGGTGCATTCGCTTCTGATGAGGCGCGGGCGGCAGCGAAAGAGGTCATCGAGCTGAAAGATGGCTCGACGGTTTATATCTTCAAGGACGGGAAAATGGCCATGGAAGACAAGTACGGCCGTGCGACTCGCATGAAGCAAGAAACCGTCATGGAAACCAAGGATGGCCGGAAGATCATCATGCATGGCGATGAGGTCATGCGGCTTGACTCGCTACTACGACATGGCGATGGGAGCTAGTTCTTCCGTTGCCGCCTGAATGGCATGAGAGCCCTCAATGCACCCTGAGGCAGCTTGGGGGCTCACGAGATTCATTGTCGATGGCGACTAGTCTCAAAATGCACATCAGAACATTCTGGCGATGGCTTCCACAGGCTTGATGCCAACTCCGAACCGGGCGATGGCTTCCCGGTGTTGGCGTAGCTCTCCGTACGGTAGGTAGCGGATGTTGAGCTCCCTAACCTGTGAGAAGGCCGGCCTCAGCACCTGCTGCCGGACATCGGCCTCTCGTTCATCCGGAGCGACGAGGAATAGATGATGGCGCTGGGCCGCGCCACCGGACAAAGCCAGATCCAGCAGCCGAACGATGCCGGAGTAGATCGAGGTCGTATGTTCGACCTCGAATGCCGCCACCACTGTGCCGGATTCTCGTTCCAGCCAGATCACATCGATGAGCCGCACCGCGTCAGCTCCTTCATTTTGCAAGGCCAGGGGCAAGACCGTGAGGCACCCATCGGCGAGGCGCCCTCCGTTATAGGGCCGACTCTGGTCGTTGCTGGCAATCCACACCGAGAACCCCAGGGCCAGCCCCAGGTCTCTCAGCCACCCTTGCACTTCGGTATGCCCCTCGTCGGAAACCCGATTCTTGTCGAGTTGCTTGGCAAAGGCGGCGGTTTCCTCCCGGACTGCAGCCAGATCCTTGGCCCAGGCATCAGTTGCCTTGGCATCCCCCTCGGCAGGCGGCAAGGGATAGCGCTCCATGCCCAGATCGAACATAAGCCCGGCCACGGCACCCAGATCATTGGACAGAAGATCCCGGTGGCGCTGGTTGAACTCGATGAGCCCCTGCCGCATCGCGAGGTAATGATCCCAGCGCCCGAGCTTGACCGCAGCGCCGGTCAACGCGTTGTAGCCTTTGACGATGGCCGTATTGAACGGGACGACGATCGTGGGATGAATGAAGTAAAGCAGGTTGGCTGCGGCTGGCCCCAGGCCTTTGATGCCCTTGGCTTCGAGCGTGCGGATCGCCTGGAGCACGTCGGCCTCCTTGGTGCAGCAATCGCACGCATGCAGCAACCGTCCAAAGGCACGTTGATTGTCCCTGTCTTCGTAGATATCCGGAATCCTCAGTTTAGGCTTCCACAGGAACGCATGGTCGGCCCCCTTGAAGATCTGACGCTGCTCGGCAATCGAAGCCACGACCGTTTGGAGAGAAGATCCTTGATAGACATTGCCGAAGTTGCCTTCGTCGATCTCCTTGATGACCTGGCCGATTCCACGCCGGATCGAGCGGAAGTTCTTCAGTCGTTCGGGCCACAAGAACCAGGACTGGTAGCTTCCATTCGGGTCTTGCTTCCAGCGATCAATCAAGAGACGGGTAGTTTCAGACATGCAGATGGAAAGCAGATCAGGTAGTCGATCAGGGTATCACCAACAGAAGGCTCGACGGGACTCGCACCTACCGGACACGTTCTGCACTTGGCATGAACTACGCAAGCGGCGGCAAGACACCCAGCTTGAAGTAGCGCGACAACGCCTCATGGAGACGTTGTCGTAGTTCGTTCGGATCTGCCCGCGTGATCGTGACGTACAGCGCAGGGGCGATATCCATGAACGCGGTCGCGATGCGCGGATCAAAGTGACTTCCGGATTCGCGCAGGATGATCTGCATGGCCTCGTCGAGCCCCATCGGCGACTTGTAGGAGCGCTCGGAAGTGAGCGCATCGAACACGTCCACGACGGTGAAGATCCGGGCGATCAGGGGAATTCCCTCGCCGAGCAAACCATCGGGGTAACCTTTTCCGTCCAGACGTTCGTGGTGGTGCCGGATGATCACGGCAGCCTCCTGCAACCAGGGGTTTCCGGTGACGATCTCAGTACCTAGGACCGGTGTCACCGACCGGCACATTGGAGCCAGTTGATGATCGGCACAATGGAGCCACCTTGTGACCGGCACATTGGAGCCACTCCGTGATCGGCGTAATGGAGCCACCCACGGATCGGCACATAGGCGCCAGCGCCGGATCGGCGTAATGGAGCCAGTCTCACTCTGACGGACGTCTCGACCTTGAGCGGTCCATCGCTACCCTGCCGGGTTTGGCAGGAGAAAGCCGGTGGCCCGCAGGAGTATCGAGATGCACGAGTACCGCCAGGCCCTGATGCGTTTGCGTCAGGGCGACTCGGAGC
>NZ_JABBGA010000055.1 GCF_012927165.1 Zoogloea dura | reverse complement strand
CAGCCGGCTTCGTCCAGTGGTACAACGTCGATCATCGTCACAGCGGTATCCGCTACGTCAGTCCGGCCCAGCGCCATGCCGGTGAGGATCAGGCGATTCTGGCTGCCAGGCATGCTCTTTACACCGAGGCTCGCGAACTCAACCCGGCGCGTTGGTCCGGCAATACGCGCAACTGGTCGCCCATTGGCGCAGTCACGCTCAACCCGGAACGTGAGTCCGTCATAAAGACGCATTTGCCTGACGTGAATACTCAACAGTTGGCTGCATGACCGAGGCGACAACTACCTTGACGCGCGCCGATGTCGTCACCTGCTCGCCGTAGGTAAAGCCCAGGCGGCATAGTCCGGCCGCTACGTCGAGATTGGCTTGAAGACGCGCTCTCAGGTCTTCGTTCGCTTCTTGCATGATGTCCCCCTGTTTGAGCCGAACCGGCCGAGATTCGCGTCGGCTCGCCAATGACTTATTTACCAAGGCTCTCCGCCAGGTCGCGATGCCCCTTTTCCAGTGCCCGGGCCTCTTGGGCCGCTTCCTTGAGCTTGGCTTTCAGATTGCTGCAGTGGGCTGCCCACAAACCCGCATCACCTCTCGGACGGCCAGAGTACGAGGCCGCCATTTTTTCGTGTTGCTTGGCTTCCGCCTCGTAACTCACGGCCTTCCCTGCAAAGTAGTCGGCGATACGCTGGTGGTCAGCTGCAGTCGAAGCACTGGAGATGGCCTCCGGGATCGCTGCAACGGGGGGCGTTGATGAACAAGCACCCAAGGTCAGAATCAGCGCTACGCCAGCGAGTGTCACACCCAGATTGCGTTTCATGATGTTGCCTCCTTTCGAGTTCACACGCTCAGTGTGCGATCCGGCGACTGACAAGGGGGTGACGCAACCATTACATCCCTGTCCTTTAAATGTCAGGAAGTCTGTTTCCTTGTGTTTGTCTTCCTGAGGCGCAGAGCGTTACCCACCACACTGGCCGACGACAAACTCATCGCCAGAGCGGCGATCATGGGGGAGAGAACCAGCCCATACGCTGGATAGAGGGCGCCAGCTGCAATCGGGACACCGAGGGCGTTGTAGAGAAACGCGAAGGCCAAGTTCTGCCGCATGTTGCGGACCGTGGCGACTGACAGCGCACGGGCACAGGCAATGCCTCTCAGGTCGCCTTTGACGAGGGTCAGCTGTGCACTGTTCATGGCCACATCGGTACCGGTTCCCATGGCGATGCCGACATCGGCCTTGGCGAGGGCTGGAGCGTCGTTGATGCCGTCACCAGCCATCGCCACGGCATGTCCTTCGCGCTGGAACTGTTCCACGAGCGCAAGTTTGTCAGCCGGCTTGACCTCTCCGTGGATCTCATCGATACCCAGCCGCTGGCCCACGGCACGTGCGGTGGTCAAGCCATCTCCGGTCGCCATCACTACGCGCAGCTCGGCTGCGCGCAGGCTCGCCAAGGCTTCCGGTGTACTCGCCTTGATCGGATCGGAAACAGCCAGCAGACCGAGAAGCTGCCCATCACGGGCAAGATGGATCACGCTGGCCCCACTCTTGCGGAGTTCCTCGGCGCGTTCGGCAAGTTCGGTGGAGGATTCAAGCTCGATACCCTGCTGTGCCATCAATGTCACGTTACCGAGTGCCAGGCGTCGTCCTCCAACGATGCCGTGGACGCCAATACCGCTCGCCGATTCGAACTGCTCGACCTTGTCGAGGCTCATCCCCCGTTCACGCGCGGCACGCACGATCGCGTCGGCCAATGGATGCTCACTGCCCTGGTCGAGACTGGCGGCGAGCCGTAGAATTTCGTCCTCGCTGCCGCCTTGCAGGGCAATGGCGCACTCGAACGCGGGTCTCCCTTCGGTCAGGGTGCCAGTCTTGTCCACGATCAGGGTGTCGATCCGGCGCAGACTCTCGATTGCGGCCGCATCCCGAAAGAGGATGCCCTGCGTGGCGGCCTTGCCGGTTGCCACCATGATCGACATCGGGGTTGCCAGCCCAAGGGCGCAGGGGCAGGCAATGATCAACACCGAGACTGCGCTGATGAGACCAAAGACCCAACCCTGATTGCCTCCAAACAGCCCCCAGGCAAAGAAGCTGGCGAGGGCGACGGAAACCACCGCGACAACAAAATACCCAGCCACCACATCGGCCAGACGCTGCATGGGCGCCTTGGAACGCTGGGCCTGGGCAACCATCTGCACGATCTGTGCAAGCATGGTTTGAGCACCCACCTTCTCCGAACGGATGACGAGGCTGCCCGAGGTGTTCATCGTTGCGCCAATGACCTTGTCCGATGCCCGCTTGCTGACCGGCAGCGGCTCACCGGTCAGCATCGACTCATCGACCGAGCTACTTCCTTCGACGACCACGCCGTCCACCGGCACTTTCTCGCCAGGCCGAACCCTCAGGAGATCACCGACGTGGACGCTGTTGAGTGGAACGTCTTCTTCACTGCCATCGGCCAGGATCCGCCGTGCGGTCTTCGGCGCCAGACCCAGTAGCGACTTGATGGCCGCTGAGGTCTGCGAACGGGCGCGCAGCTCCAGCATCTGGCCGAGCAGCGTCAGCGAAATGATGACAGCAGCCGCTTCAAAGTAGACGCCAATCCGGCCATGGGCCATGAACGACAGTGGAAACAAGTCGGGCGCCAGCGTTGCGACGAGGCTGTAAAGGAAAGCCGCACCGGTACCGAGGCTGATCAGTGTCCACATGTTCGGACTGCGATGGATCACCGAATGCGTGCCCCGAACAAAGAACGGCCAGCCAGCCCACAAAACGACGGGCACGCTCAGGACCAGCTCCACGCCACTTCGAAGGGCCGGCGACAGGCCGCTGAGTAGATGGCCTGCCATCGCCAGGAAGACCACCACAACGGTAAGCGGCAAACTGAACCAGAAACGCCGACGGAAATCACGGTATTCGCTGTTGTCGTCTTCGGTCGCCAGATCAGGTAGGACCGGCTCAAGCGCCATTCCGCATCTCGGACAGTTTCCCGGACCGATTTGCCGGATCTCCGGATGCATCGGGCAGGTGTATTCGATGCCGGGATCGGTGATGACTCGCTTGGCCGGCTGAAAGTACGCCCACGGGCCGGCATCAAATTTGGTCTTGCATTTGCTGCTGCAGAAGCGGTAAGTCGCGCCTTCCCACTCACTTTGGAAAGTCGATTCCGGCTGCACCGTCATTCCACAGACCGGGTCTGTCGCGCTTCCTGGGGCAGCTTGCCTAGAGGAAAGCGAACCGTGATGGTGGTCAGGGGCGTGCATGTGCCCGGAAGCTGGGGATGTCATGACAACTCCTTCTTGTCTCGGCCTTGGTCGCTATCCGGCCTTCAAGGTATCGGCGGGTGTTTTCTCCACTTTGGCCACCAGCCGGGCGTTCGAAGCAGGTAGTCGCGGTATTCCTCGCCGAATGCGTCCAGTGCCTGTCTTTCTTCCCGTCTCGCCAGGCGAATGTAAGTCGCAAGCAAGATCGGAAACAGGGTGAGCGTGACCAGGGTCGGCCACTGCAGCAGGAAGCCGATCATGATGAGAATGAAGCCGGCGTACTGGGGGTGACGGATTCGGGCGTAGGGGCCCGTGGACGCCAGGGTCTGCGATTTCTGCGCGGCATAGAGCACCGGCCAGGCATCGGCGAGGAGCCAGAAGCCACCAAGGATGAAGAGACTGGACAGGATGTGAAAAGGGCCGAAGTGGGGATTGCTCTTCCAGCCGAAGATCATTTCGGGCAGATGCCCTGCATCATGGGAGAGCCAGTTGATGCCAGGAAAGTGCTCCGACAACCAGCCCGAGAGCAGGTAGATGGTCAGCGGAAAGCCGTACATCTCCGTGAACAGGGCGACGACAAAAGCCGAGAACATGCCCAGCGTTCGCCAGTCCTGCTTGCTCTGCGGCTTGAAGTAACTGGCGGCAAACAGGATGAAGAAGACCGAGTTGATGGCGACGAGCGTCCACAACCCATAGTCATTGTTACTGGCGTCCATGGTCATCCCCTCCTTCACCGGTATCGTGCTCATGCGACTTGTGAGCACCGTGATGTCCATGCATGAAACGGTGCATCAGGGGGCAAGCCAGCAGAAACAGGTAGGGCAAGACACCAAACAGATGCGCGCGGTGTTCCGTCAGCAGGTAGAACAGGGCCATTGCGGCAAACACCCACCACACCCACTTGCCACGCCGAAAATGGTGGGAATGACCATCAGTTCCAGCTTGGGATGGCTCACGAGAATCGATCATCACGGCCTCCTACCTTGCAAGACATGAATCAGCGCGACGACCTGGGAACGGCCACCCTTGCTTGATACAGGACCGGGTGGCATCTCCGAGCTCCTCTTTCCGTCTAAAAATCAGCTAACGCTAACTTTCCTGGCCCCGATCCAGCCGCCATTGTTTCACCAGTGCGTAGATCGCCGGGATCACCGCCAGGGTCAGCACCGTCGAGGAGATCATTCCGCCGACCATCGGTGCGGCGATGCGGCTCATCACTTCGGAACCGGTGCCCGTCCCCCACATGATCGGCAAGAGGCCGGCCATGATGGCGACGACGGTCATCATCTTCGGGCGCACACGCTCGACAGCGCCTTCCATTACCGCCTCATAGAGATCGCCAACGTTAGGGGCACGCCCTGCAGTGCGGCACGTCGCCTTCACGGCTTCCCAGGCGTGATCGAGATAGATCAGCATCACCACGCCGGTCTCCGCTGCCACGCCCGCCAAGGCAATGAAACCCACTGCCACCGCGACGGACAGGTTGTAGCCGAGCAGCCACATCAGCCACACGCCGCCGACCAATGCAAAGGGCACTGACAGCATCACGATCAGTGTTTCGGTGATGCGCCGGAAATTGAGATAGAGGAGCAGGAAAATGGTCAGCAAGGTGATCGGGATGACGATCTTCATCTTCTCAATGGCGCGCTCCATGAACTCGAACTGACCGCTCCAGGTGACGTAGTAACCCGGCGGGAACTTGATCTGCTCGGCGACCGCCTTCTTCGCATCGGCCACGTAACCACCGATGTCCCGATCGCGGATGTCCACGAAAATATAGGCCGACAACAAGGCGTTCTCCGTGCGGATGCCCGGGGTGCCTTTCTCTACCTTGACCTTCGCCAACTGCCCCAGCGGCACCATCGTCCCCCCCATGGTTGGCACCAGCACTTCACGGGCGATCTGCTGTGGGTCGGAACGCAGCTCACGCGGGTAGCGTACCGTCACGCCGAAGCGCTCACGGCCCTCAACGGTGGTGGTCACCATCTCACCGCCGAGCGCGCTGCCGATCACATCCTGCAGGTCGCCAACGGCCAGACCATAGCGGGCCAGTTGTTCCCGGTCGGGCTCGATGTTGAGGTAGAAGCCGCCGGTGATGCGCTCGGCGAAGGCACTGGTGGTGCCGGGCACGGTTTTGACGACGGCCTCGATCTCCTTGGCCAGCTTCTCCATTTCACCGAGATCCTTGCCGAAGACCTTGATGCCGATGGGCGTACGGATGCCGGTGGACAGCATGTCGGTGCGAGCCTTGATGGGCATCGTCCAGGCATTGGCCACCCCCGGGAACTGCAGCGCCTTGTCCATTTCCGAGATGAGCTTGTCGGTCGTCATGCCCGGCCGCCATTCAGTTTGCGGCTTGAGGTTGATGACCGTCTCGAACATCTCGGTCGGCGCCGGGTCGGTGGCCGTATTGGCACGGCCGGCTTTGCCAAAGACCGATTCGACTTCAGGGAAGCTCTTGATGATCTTGTCCTGGGTCTGCATCAGCTCGGCGGCCTTGGTGATCGACATACCCGGCAGGGAGGCCGGCATGTAGAGCAAAGTGCCTTCGTTCAAGGTCGGCATGAACTCTGAGCCCAGGCGGGAGGCGGGATAGACCGAGACGGCCAGGACGATCACCGCGAGGACGATGGTCAGTTTCTTCCCGCGCATCACCGTGGCGATGATCGGCCGATACACCCAGATCAGCACCCGGTTCACCGGGTTCTTCGCCTCCGGCATGATCTTGCCGCGGATGAACAGCAGCATCAGCACCGGCACCAGGGTGACCGACAGTATCGCCGCGCCGGCCATCGAGAAGGTCTTCGTGTAGGCCAGCGGCGAGAACAGACGGCCCTCCTGTCCCTCAAGCGTGAACACCGGCAGGAAGGAGACGGTGATGATCAAGAGCGAGAAGAACAGCGCCGGGCCGACCTCCTTGCAGGCGGCCAGCATGGCCTCGAAACGTTCGGCCGTGGAGTGGCCGTCCGGTAGTCGCTCCAGGTGCTTGTGGGCGTTCTCGATCATCACGATGGCCGCATCGATCATCGCCCCGATGGCGATGGCGATCCCCCCCAGACTCATCAGGTTGGAGTTCATGCCCAAGAGGCGCATGGCGATGAAGGCCATCAGCACGCCCACTGGCAGCATCAGAATCGCCACCAGGGCGCTGCGCACATGGAGGAGGAAAACCACGCAGACCAGCGCCACGATGATCGATTCTTCGATCAGCGTACCCTTGAGGGTTTCGATGGCCCGGTGGATCAGCTCGGAGCGGTCGTAGACCGTCTGTACGGTCACGCCTTCCGGCAGGCCCGGGCCGATCTCGGCGATCTTGTCCTTCAGGTTGTGGATGACTTCCAGCGCATTTTGGCCATAGCGGGCCATCGCGATGCCGGCCACCACTTCGCCTTCGCCGTTGAGTTCGGTGAGCCCCCGACGCTCGTCAGGTGCCAGTTCGACCCGCGCGATGTCGCGGATCAGCACCGGCGTGCCCTTGTCGGCTTTGACCACCAAGCGTTCAATGTCGTCCTTGCCACGCAGGTAGCCCTTGCCGCGGACCATGTACTCGGTCTCAGCCATTTCCACCACGCGGCCTCCGACGTCCCTGTTCGAGTCGCGGATCACTTGGGCGACTTTCATCAGCGGAATGCCGTAGGCGCGCAGCTTCACCGGATCGACAGTGACCTGATAGGTCTGCACGAAGCCACCGATGGACGCCACTTCGGCGACACCGTGGGCCTTGGCCAGCTGATAGCGCAGATACCAGTCCTGGATCGTGCGCAGTTCGGCGAGGGTCTTGTCCTTGGCCAGCAGCGCGTACTGGTACACCCAGCCGACGCCGGTGGCGTCGGGCCCGATCTGCGGTGTCACCCCCTTCGGCATCCGTCCGGCGGCGAAGTTGAGGTATTCCAGTACCCGCGAACGCGCCCAGTAGATGTCCGTGCCGTCTTCAAAAATGATGTAGACGAAGGACGCCCCGAAGAACGAGAAACCGCGCACCACCTTGGACTTGGGCACCGACAGCATCGCTGTGGTGAGCGGATAAGTGACTTGATCCTCGACCACCTGTGGCGCCTGGCCAGGGTATTCGGTGTAAACGATGACCTGCACGTCGGAGAGGTCGGGTAGCGCGTCGATGGGCGTACGCAGCACCGCAAACACCCCGGCGGCGAGAATGAACAGCGTGGCGAGCAGAACCAGGAAGCGGTTCCGGCCCGACCAGTCGATGATTTTGGCCAGCATGATGGATCCTGTGTCAGTGGCCTGCGTGAGGGTTAGCCGCCGGTGTCGACGTGGCTGCTTTGCCGGCCGGGGTCGCCGAGGTGATCACCCATTCGCCGGGCTGGCGCTCGACGAACTCCACATCCACCTTGACACCCGGCTTCAAGGCCTGCAGCAGCGAGGGATTGGCCACCTTGAACTCCATGGTCATTGCCGGCCACTTCAGGCTGGCGACCGGGCCGTGATTCAGGCTGACCGTCCCGTCCTTGGCATCGACACTGTCCACCGTCCCTTCGGCCCGGTGCCCGGCGGCTTGGGGCGCCGCCGCAGGCTTTTCGTCGTCTTTTCCGGACTTCGGTGCGCCACCATGGCCCGAATGCCCGAAACCGCCGACCGCGGCTTTCAGGTTGCTTTCCGCATCGATCAGGAAGTTGGCGGCGACGACGACTTTTTCGCCCGCTTTGACGCCATCCATCACTTCGATGTGGCTTTCGCTATGCCCACCCAGCTTCACGTCCCGCGGCTCGAAGCGCCCTTCGCCGTGGGCGATGAGGACGATCTGACGTGTTCCACTGTCGATCACGGCCGAGGCCGGCACCGTGACCACTTGTCCCTTGCCCCCCACTGGCACCTCAACCTGGGCGAACATCGCGGGCTTCAGGAGCTGGCCCGGATTGGCCAGTTCGACCCGCACCGGCACCGTTCGCGTTTCCGCATTGAGGGTCGGATAGACATAGGTCACGCGGCCCTCGAAGACCTTGTCCGGGTAGGCATTGATGCGCACCTTTGCAACGGCCCCCGTACGCACCTGAGCGATGTCCTGTTCGAACACGTCGGCGACAACCCACACCGACGACAGGTCGGCCACCTGATACAAGGTGTCGCCCGGCATGAAGCGCATGCCTTGCAAAGCCTTCTTCTCGGTGACGACGCCGGAAACCGGGGAGCGGAAGGTCAGCGTGCGCTTGGATGCACCGGATTTCGCCAAGGCACGGATCTGCTCCTCGGAGATGTCCCAGTTCCTGAGGCGTAGCAAGCTCGATTCGGCCAGTTGCTGCATGCCACTCCGGGCTTCGCTGCCGGCATCTTTCAAAGCGTCGACTCCCTGGGCGGCGATGGTGTATTCACGCTGGGCGGAGACCAGTTCCGGGCTGTACACCTCGAAGAGCGGCTGGCCCTTGGCGACCGGCTGGCCGGTGACGTTCACGTGCAGGCGCTCCACGTAGCCTTCGAACTTCGGGGAAATGGCAAAGCTGCGCCGCTCATCGATCTCGATCCGGCCGGCAGCGCGCACCTGCTTGTCGAGGGCGCGCAGTTCCGCTGCCTCGGTACGCACGCCAAGCTTTTGCACTTTCTCGGTACTGATCTTGATCGAGTTGGCTGCCGGGGGCTCGTCCGCCTCCCCTTCGTAGACCGGGACGTAGTCCAT
>NZ_JABBGA010000054.1 GCF_012927165.1 Zoogloea dura | reverse complement strand
GCAACCTGGTGCTCAAGGGCTCGCCCAGCGCCGGTGCGCCGGGGGGCTGTACCGAGGCCATCAGCGGCCTGGGCGACCAGGGCAACCTCAACTACGGCCGCGGCGACACCTTCACCAATTACCTCAAGGGCACCCACGAGCTGCTCCTCAAGATGCCCGAGGACGTCAAGTTCATGGCCCGGGTGAGCTGGCTGAAGGATTTTGCCGCACCGCACACCTCCGGCTACGTCAGCGGCGGCAACCCGCCTGGCGTCGGCAGCCTCACCGACGACGCGAAGGAAGACCTGTCCTTCAAGGCGCGCATGCTCGACCTGTGGGTCAGCAAGGAATTCAGCATCGGCGAACAGCGGGCACGGGTCCGCGTCGGCAACCAGGTGATCAGCTGGGGCGAGAGCCTGTTCATCCCCGGCGGCATCAACCAGGTGAACGCCATCGACATCATGCGGCTGTCGCAACCGGGCACCCAGCTGAAGGAAGTCTTCCTGCCCGCGCCCATCGTCAGCGTGGCCAGCGGCCTGGGCGCCGGGGTGAACGTCGAGGCCTACTGGCAGGCCAAATGGAACGACAACTACTACCCGCCCACCGGCAGCTACTGGTCGGTGGTGAACGGGCTGGGGCAGGGCGACCGGGCCTACGGCCTGGCCCGCGGCAAGGCCCGCCGGGACGGCCAGTACGGCGCCGCGGTGCGCTGGCAGCCCCAGGGCACCCAGCTCAACCTGGGCTTCTACGGCATGGCCTACCACGACAAGGCGGCCCAATTCTCCTACAACCTCGACGGCAGCGGCGCCCCCGGCTGGGCCTACCCGGAGGACCGCCGCATGTATGGCGTGAGCGCCAACTTCCCGGTGGGTGACTGGGCCATCGGCACCGAGCTGTCCTACCGGCCGAAGGACGCCGTGTCCCTCAACCCGGCCAGCGGCTGCGCCGGCACGGGCGGCAACTGCTATGTGGACGAGAAGAAGTTCCAGTGGCACCTCACCGGCCTCTTGAGCATGACGCCCAGCGACTACGGCGGCATCCTCAACGCCCTCGGCGGCGCCCAGACCGCCACCTTCATGATCGAGGCCGTGGCCATCAAGTACCCGGGGCTCAAGCGCAGCTACAACGGTGTGCCGGTGGGCGCCGGCGCCTGGGGCTGGGGCACCGAGAACGACCCCGGCGCCGCGGCCACCGCGGTCGGCACCAAGACCTCCTGGGGCTACAACCTGGACTTCAGCTGGGTGTACGACGGCAGCCTGATCCCGGGCTGGCAGGTGGTGCCCGAGATCTACTACTTCCAGGCGGTGAAGGGGCGCACCCCGACCACCACCGGCACCTTCATGGAAGACGCCAAGTCGGCCAACTTCATCGTGAACTTCGTGCAGAACCCGGCCACCTGGCAGTTCGGCGTCAACTACGCCAAGTTCTGGGGCGGCCAGACCCGCTACGACCAGCCCTACAAGGACCGGGATTTCATCGGCGCCTTCGTCTCACGCAACTTCTGATGACGGCCGGGGGGCGGGGCAGCCCGTCCCCCGGGCGCAGGTGGACCCATCATGCTCAATCCGTTCAGTGTCGACAGCGTCGACCAGTTCCTGACCCGCAGCCTGCGGGCCCTGGAGGGTGCCCTCTTCGGCATCCGCCGGAGCCTGCTGGCCGTACTCCTTGTCTTTACCGCGGTGATGGGCTGGTTTGCCCTGCAACTGCACATGGACGCCGGCTTCGAGAAGCAGATGCCGGTCGGCCATGAATACATCGAAACCTTCCGCACCTACCGCGACGACGTGCTCGGCGCCAACCGCATCACCGTGGTGGTCAAGGCCCGCCAGGGCACCATCTGGAACGCCCCGGCCCTGACCCGGCTGTACGAGGTGACCCAGGCGGTGATGTTCCTGCCCAACGTGTCGCGGCTGGGGGTGCAGTCCCTGTGGACCCCCAACAGCTTCGTCAACGAGATCACCGAGGACGGCTTCCGGGCCGAGCCCATCATCGACGGCACGGTGACCCCGGAGAGCCTCGACGCCGCCACCATCGGCAACATCCAGCGGGCCACCAGCCAGGGCGGCTACGTGGGCACCCTGGTGTCCCGCGACCAGACCAGCGCCATGATCACCGCCGAGCTCAACGAGATCGATGCGGAGGGCAACAAGATCGACTACGTGGCCTACAACCACCTGCTCGAGGAACAGATCCGCAGCAAGTTCGAGGACGCCGGCTTCGAGATCCAGATCATCGGCTTTGCCAAGCAGATCGGCGACATCGCCGACGGCGCCAAGGGGGTGCTGGTGTTCTGCGCGGTGGCCCTGCTGCTCACCGCCCTGGCGGTGTACTGGTACTGCCACTCGGTGCGCCTGACCCTGCTGCCGGTGTTCTGCTCGCTCACCTCGCTGATCTGGCAGTTCGGCACCCTGCGCCTGCTCGGCTACGGGCTGGACCCGCTGGCCGTGCTGGTGCCCTTCCTGGTCTTCGCCATCGGCGTCTCCCACGGGGTGCAGCAGATCAACTTCATCGTCCGCGAGATCGCCCTGGGCAAGAGCACCGACGAAGCGGCGCGCCTGTCCTTCAGCGGCCTGCTGGTGCCCGGCACCCTGGCCCTGGTGACGGCCTTCGTGTCCTTCGTCACCCTGGTCCTGATCCCCATCCCGATGGTGCGCGAGCTGGCCATCACCGCCTCGATCGGCGTGGCCTACAAGATCCTCACCAACCTGGTCATGCTGCCCCTGGCCGCCTCCCTGTTCCACTTCACCAAGGACTACGCCGAGAAGGCCATGACCAAGCGCGAGAAGCGTGCCGGCTGGCTGCGCGGCCTGGCCCGCCTGGCCGAGCCCCGGCGCGCCGCGGGGGTGCTGGCGGTGACCGCGGTGATCTTCGGTGTGTCGGTGTGGCAGAGCAGCGACCGGGTGGTCGGCACCCTCGAGCCGGGCGCCCCGGAGCTGCGCCAGGACGCCCGCTTCAACCGCGACGCGGTGGCCATCTCGTCAAGCTACGACACCGGCCTCGACTGGCTCACCGTGATCTTCGAGACCACGCTGCCCGAGGCCTGCGAGAACACCGCCATCGGCGCCTACCAGGACGAATTCGTGGATGCCATGCAGCGGGTGCCGGGGGTGATGTCGATCAGCGCCTTCTCGAGCCAGCTGCGCACCTACAGCGAGGGCTACAACGAGGGCAACCCGAAGATGAACGTGGTGCCCTCCGACCCGGGCAACTACTCCGGCCTGGCCGTCGAGGTGGGGCGCATGCGCGGCTACATGCGCAAGGACTGCAGCATGACCGCCGTGCATCTCTTCCTCACCGACCACAAGGCCGCCACCATCAACCGGGTCATCGACCAAGTGAAGGCCTTCCGCGCCGCCGAGACCCTGGAGGGCGTCAGCATCCGCCTCGCCGCGGGCAACGCCGGCGTGCTGGCGGCGGTGAACGACGAGGTGGAGATCAGCGAGCTGCCGATGATGCTCTATGTGTACGCCGCCATCGTGCTGCTGGTCTTCATGGTGTATCGCGACTTCCGGGCCGTGATCGCCTGCTGCCTGCCCCTCACCGTGGGCACCTTCATCGGCTACTGGTTCATGAAGGAGCTGTCCATCGGCCTCACCGTGGCGACCCTGCCGGTGATGGTGCTGGCGGTGGGCATCGGCGTGGATTACGCCTTCTACATCTACAACCGGCTGCAGTACCACCTGGCCCACGGCCAGCCCATCGTCAAGGCGGTGGAGCACGCCATCATGGAAGTGGGCATGGCCACCATCTTCACGGCGATCACCCTGGCGGTGGGAGTGGCCACCTGGGCCTTCTCCGCCCTCAAGTTCCAGGCCGACATGGGCAAGCTGCTGGCCTTCATGTTCCTGGTCAACCTGGTGATGGCGATGACCGCGCTGCCGGCCCTGGCCGTGTGGCTGGAGAAGATCTTCCCGCGCCGTGGCCCGGTCAAGGCCCCCGGCATCCTCGATCACTGAACGGAGCACCTGCGATGAACGATCTGACTTCCGCGCGGGCCGCTGTCGCGACCCGACGCTGCCGGGACGCGCTGATCCTGGCCCTCTTCGGCGCCAGCCTGGCCCTGCCGGCCGGCTCCGCCCATGCGGCTCCGGCCACCGAGCAGGCCGCCCGCGCCAACCCCCATGCCGACCAGGCCATGCTGCTCGGCGCCACCCGGGCCGGCAGCCGCCTGGTGGCGGTGGGCGACCACGGCACCATCATCCTCTCCGACGACGGCGGCAAGACCTTCCGCCAGGCCCGGCAGGTGCCGGTGCGGGCCATGCTCAACGCGGTGAGCTTCGCCGACGCCAAGCACGGCTGGGCGGTGGGCCACCGCGGGGTGATCCTCGCCACCACCGACGGCGGCGAGACCTGGACCCTGCAGCGCCAGGACCTGGACAAGGACCAGCCGCTCTTCTCGGTGCTGTTCACCGACGCACAGCACGGCTGGGCCTGCGGGCTGTGGTCGCTGCTGCTGCGTACCGACGATGGCGGCAAGACCTGGCAGAACGTGAGCCTGCCGGTACCCCCCGGTGCCAAGCGGGCCGACCGCAACCTCTACAGCCTCTTCGCCGACGCGAAGGGCGGGCTGTTCATTGCGGCCGAGCAGGGCAGGGTGGTGCATTCCCGCGATGGCGGGGCTAACTGGGACTACCTGGATACGGGCTACAAGGGCTCGCTGTGGGCGGGCGCAGCCCTGGCGGATGGCACGCTCCTGGTCGGCGGCCTGCGTGGCACTGTCCTGCGCTCGACCGATGGTGGGGCGAGCTGGGCGCGGGTGGAGGTTCATGCCTTGAGTTCGATCACGTCGATTTCCGAGTGGGCCGGCAAGGTCCAGCTGGGTGCGCTGGATGGCGTCAGCCTGATCAGTACCGACGCAGCCCGGAGCTTCCAGCTGACCCAGCGGCCGGATCGTCAGCCGATTACCGCCGTCGTGGCCCACGCGCAGGGTAGCGCGCTCTTCTCGAAGAGTGGTGTGCTTGGTGCAGAGCCCCGCGGGAGTGAGCCTGCGCCAGGGGCGCTCAAATGAAATTCGTCGTGTCGATGTTCTTTCTTGTCTTGCCGATGATGGTGGATGCTGCTCCGTCCGATCCCATGCCTGAATATAGAGAAGCCTTGCAGCACGAGCTGGATAACCGCGCCGTGGCAAGACATGTCGTACCGGTGATGGCCGGCATGTACAAGGGAAGGCCTGCGGGGGAGTTCTGGGAGGCCTACCAGGCGCTGGAGAATGCCCAGGCGCCCCTGTATGGGGAGCACGGCCAGTGCCATGGCCTGATGGCGTCAGGGTTTGTTCCATGGATAAAGGCAAAGACGTCGATCGTGTTCGCATGGCTGATGCGCGGCCGCTTTGTGAGCTTGCTTTCAGGTGCAACGCAGCGCTACCTTGCCGAGCTGGAGCAGGTGCCTGTCCCCGGTCAGGAGCGGGACAGGGCGTTCTGGAGGTATGTCGTTGCCCAGGAGCGGGCGCAGGTTCAGGCGTTGGCGCTGGCGGCTGAAGACAAACATGCAGAAGCTGCACAGATCCTGAAGGGCTTCAAGGATTCGGTCTTGCCGGCGGCCGTGGAACACAGGGCATGCGAGGAGGATTCGTCATCCTGAGGGTGGGGATTGATGGGGATGTGCCGGGGGATGCCAATGAGCAACGATCGTTCGGGTTCCGACCACGATGTCGGGACGCACGTGCTGTCAGAATTTGCCGAGACCTTCGGGCACAGTGCGCAAAAGATCATTCATTCAACTGGGTGGGTCGTTTATGTCGTTGGCCCCGAGCTGAGAATCAAGCACTTCCTGGCGAGTGAAGCCAAGGCGGCGGAAATGGCCGATTACGAACGGCACTACGCCCGCCTTGACCCTCTGGCGCCGGCAAACTGCATTTTGAATGGCCGCCTGGTCGCGTGTCTGCGCGAAGCGCTTGTCCCTGTTTCGCCCGAGCATATGGAGTACAGGTCTGCCTTCATGGGGCGGCACCATATTGTCGATGCCCTGGAGATATTCCTGAGGTCTGATTCCGGAATAATCATCGGCTGTTCACTTGTCCGGCACGGTGATCTTCAGGGCTTCTCTGCCGGGGAGATCCGTCAGGCGGAAGGGCTGCGGAGCCTCGGCGAGTTTGCCTTGTCCCGGCTTCTTCCAGGCAGCCTGTTGAAGGTAGACACCCTTGCAGGACGCTTTCCGGCACTGACTCCCCGGGAAGTGGCCTTGCTGCAGCTCGTTGCCGTGGGCTTGAGCAACAAGCAGTTGAGTGATGAGCTGAACATTGCGCTGGCGACGGTGAAGAGCCATTTGTTGAGCATATTCCGCAAGCTGGATGTCCGGAGCCGGGCCGAATTGGCGGCCAGGGTCCTGCTTTGAGTTGGGGCACGAAAATCCTGACGGGCAATGTCCTGTTGTCAGGATGCCCCGGAGTCTCCCGCCGGACTGCTGGCCTGCTGCGGAACTGCCGGCCTGGGGGGCAGACCGTTCCCGGACCGCGCGTCGGGCTCGAACAGGCCGCGCTTCATGATGAATCGCACCCATCCCGCGGATAAGACACCAATGCCGCCCAGGACACATCCCGTGACGAGGATGACATTTTCCGGGGTGTGGGCGATGACATAACCCATGCCTGCAATACCGACCAGTTGTGGCACGGGAAACAGCGGTGAGCGGAAGAGCCTGGCTGCCGATGGATGGCGCAGGCGAAGTACCACGAGGTCGAGGTGCGCGATGATGTACGCGAGCAGCCACGAGGCCGATGCCGCAACGACCAGCGTCGTGATCGTATCCGGCCTGCTTCCCAGGAGTACGAGAGGAATCCCGCTCAGGATGGCCATGAATACTATGGCAACCCAGGGTGTGCCGTATTTCGGGTGCAGTCTCGAAAAAATGCCCAAGGCCTGGCCGTTTTGCGCCATGCCGTACAGCATCCTGGAAACACCCGCCAGGATCCCATTGATCAGGCCAAGGGTCGCGGCGCTTGCGAAAACCAGCAGGATTGCGGAGCCGGCCTGGCCGAAGACCGCACGGGCATATTCAAGGTGCGGAAACGCGCTGCCGGTCAGTGTTTCCCGGGGGAGAACCCGCATGGCCCCATACGCATACAGTGCATAGAGGACGCCCAGCGTTGTGATGCCGGCAAACATCGAGCGGGGAATGTTGCGCTCCGGATGGCGGGTTTCCTCGATCATCGGGCAGACAAACTCGGCAGCCACGAAACACCAGAAGAAAAGCGCGATGCTTGAAGAGAGCGCCTCGCCGGACGTCAGGTGAGGCGCGGAAGAGGGCAGCGGCTGGTGCGTGACGGTGGGTACCCAAGCCATGGCCACTCCGGTCGCCAGCATCAGGGCAAGCTTGACGCTTGTCGTGGCGTTCTGGAACGCCGCGAAGATGTCCGTCCCGCGGATGTTGAGAAGGGTCAGGACGGCGAGCATCAGGAGCGGAATCAGGTTGGGGGGTATTGACAGGTCGAGGGTCTCGCGAATGATGTTGTCAAACAGGATCAATTCCGCGGGAAGGCCGAACATATTGACGACGACGTAGCCTGAGAATGTAGCGAGCAGTGCGGGAAAGTGCCCGAGAGCGACTTCCGTGTAGGTGCTCAGCCCGCCTGCGGACGGCATCATGAGCGCAAGCTCGGAGAATGAGGCCGCATAGGTGAGGGCCAGCACAAAGGCAATCAGGAAGGCGGTCGCAACAATCCAGGGCGACCCGACGCTTGCCATGCCGACGCCCTGCAAGACACCCACAAGCCCGACCTGGGAGATCGCTATGCCAACGATCATTGCGACCAGTGAAGGCAGGCCCAGCACCTGTCTGCGGTCATGGGAAACGCTCATGGTGCTGTCCATCCTGAATGACGTGCTGCTTCAATGAATAAACCGGCAATTCCTGGGGGAATGTCAGGCCTGGCTTTCAGTGCCGTGATGGGCAATGCTGCCGACAATCCTCGCAAAGGCTCCGACACCGAAGTTCCGGATCGACCGGAAATCATGTTGTTCGTAGCCGAGGATCTTCCCCGTGGTCTTCATCGCGTGCAGGTCGATGCAGATCAGTCCCAGCGTGGGAACGATCTTTTCGCGCCATACGAAAAGGTAGAGGCCGTTTCCGATCTTGTAGTAGTGGCAGGTGTCCGTGTCGCACAGACCGCGTTCCGAGCCTTCGAGGCAATGCCATGAATAAGAGCGGTCGTTGAGGTAGATGTGTTCGTAGTTTTCCTGCCTGTTGTAGCGGTACTCGATGCGCTTGCCGATCAGATCCCGCGTCTGTTGCGGCAGAGGGGCCGCCGGGGAGAAGTCGCGGTCGAGCGTGCCGCGCAGGAAGCTGCTCCTGACCCCGGTCAGTTCGAGCTTCCGGTCGATCCGCTCAAGCATGGACAGCGATGCTTCCTCCCTGTCGGGCAGTGTGCCGATGACGGCGATGAATACGCCGTTCTCGAGATCCAGGACAAGGCTGACGCTCGTTGCTGCTTCGCAGTGCTTGACGAAGTCGACCAGGTAGATGCCTGGGCGCGGGCAGGTCGCAACATAGTTGTCCGTATCGAGGCCGGGGTTGGCCTCTCCGCGAAGCACTTCCCAGGTCAATCGGTCTTCGCTCAGGAAATGGTGCCGGATGATCCAGCCGTTCTCGAAATGGAGGCAGATCTCTTTTCCCGAAAGATCTGCCACCGGGGGCAGGGTGTTGTTATCCGGGGCAAAGGCATCACCAAGGGCGCCAACGGGGATCCAGTCTTGTGTCATTGCTCATCTTTCCTGAGTTGGATGTGTCAAGGGAATTGACTCAGGAAATTGTCCCGTGCAGCGAGCCGGCCCGCATCAACCAAAAGTCTGATTCTGCCGTGGCGCCTTTCAGGGACTTGAACGGCGCCGACTTCCAGGGAGACTTCGATGCGTGAAGAGCGGCCGCCCGGCCCCGCTCACTGCGCCATCGCCGCCTCGGCGTGGGTCAGCAGCCAGGCGATCTCGCCCTTGTTCTGGATGTGCAGTTTGGAATAGGCCTGGCGCAGGTGGTGGCGCACGGTGGCGGGGGAGAGGCCGAGCCTGCGTGCCACGGCCTTGTAGGTGAGCCCTTCGCCGAAGAGTCGCGCGACGGACAGCTCCTTGGGGGCCCCCCGCGTCAGAATAGTTGTCGCCTCTCTATGATGTTGAACCTGGGGGCGACAAGGATGAGAGATGGCTCGGTACGGAGAAGCATTCAGGAACAGAGCGGTGGCGCGGTTGTTGCCGCCGGAGAGCGCCCAAGTGGGCGTGGTATCACAAGAGATTGGGGTTTCGGTGCAGACATTGGAACGATGGCGTGAGGATGCGCAGTCCAGGCCCGCCCGAGGGCGGGCCTGGACTGCGCGCGCTCGACTCGAAGCGGTGATCACTACGGCGGCGATGGACGAGGCCGGCAAGAGCGCCTG
>NZ_JABBGA010000053.1 GCF_012927165.1 Zoogloea dura | reverse complement strand
CAGGCCGCCACCCAGTACTTTGCCGAGTTGGGCATCACCATCGAGCGAGTGATCACTGACAACGGTTCGGCCTTCCGGTCCCACGCCTTCCGGATCGCCTGCGGTGCCTTGGGCATCCGCCAGAAATTCACCCGCGCCTACCGGCCCCAGACCAACGGCAAGGCTGAGCGATTCATCCAGTCCGCCTTGCGCGAATGGGCCTACGGGCACGCCTACACCAACTCGGATCAGCGGCGTGCTGCGCTGCCACTCTGGAATCACTTCTACAACTGGCACCGACCTCATCACGGAATCGGCTGTCAAACCCCCAGCTCTCGGCTACCGGGTGACAGAAACAACGTCTTGACTCTTCACACCTAGCCCTTCAGTACCCACCACCGCAACCGCTCCCGGATCCGGAGCGGAACGCCGCGTGTTCCGGGTCAGCCGATCAGCTCTTGATGGACCCAGGTTCCGGACCGCGGAACAATTGGTCTGCACCTTTCTTGAAAATTGGCAGGGAGCAACCGTCCATTTCAAGCCTATAAATACGTTCCTCAGCCCACTTTAGCGCTTTGTCAGGCGCCGCCATCAGGCCATGTCATCCGCCCCTCTACCCGTGCCCCGCTCCTGGAACGCCCCCGCCTCTCCCGACGAGAGTGCAGCGCCGGTGAGCGGGCTCGTGACCGGCGCCCACGAGGTACTCGATGGCCGCTATCCCGAAGCCAGCACGGTCGACGACTTCCGGCGCAATCTGGCGGCGGTGCACGCACGCATCGAGGCCGCCTGCCTCCGCGCCGGGCGCGATCCCACCTCTGTGCGCCTGCTGCCGGTGAGCAAGACCAAGCCCGAGGCCAGACTGCGGCTGGCCCACGCGGCGGGTTGCCGGATGCTGGGAGAAAACAGGCCGCAGGAGGCCTGCCGCAAATGGGAAGCCATGCAGGACCTGACCGATCTGCGCTGGTCGGTCATCGGCCACCTGCAAACCAACAAGGCCGGGCTGGTGGCGCGCTTCGCCGCCGAGTTCCAGGCACTGGACAGCCTGCGTGTGGCCGCGGCGCTGGATCGCCGCCTGCAGACCGAAGGACGTGCACTGGACGTCTTCGTGCAGGTCAACACCTCTGGCGAGGCGAGCAAGTACGGCCTGCGCCCCGCGGATGTCCCGGCCTTCATCCATGCACTACCCGCATTCACCGCATTGCGCGTGCGCGGGCTGATGACACTGGCGCTGTTCTCTCGCGAGGCCGAGCGGGTGCGCCCGTGCTTCGTGCTGCTGCGCCAACTGCGCGACCGGCTGCGCCAGAGCGCCCCTGCCGGGATAGGGATGGATGAGCTGTCGATGGGCATGTCCGGCGACTTCGAGATCGCCATCGAGGAGGGCGCCACCGTGGTGCGCATCGGGCAGGCCCTCTTCGGTGCACGCGCCACGCCGGACGGCCATTACTGGCCGGGCGAGTCCGCGGCCCGCGAATCGACCTGACGAAAAGCACCGTGGCCATGCGCCACCCGGACCTTGAAGCCCCCGGCACGCCGGCCCCGCTACGGCCGGACGAGAGCAAGCCCCCATTCACCTACCCACTCGGATCTGAGGAGTTTTCGATGCAAGCTGCAACCTCCCGCCTGATGCGGGCCTATGCCCGTCAACCTGTTTCCTTCGTACGCGGAAGCGGTGCGCGGCTGTGGGACGAACACGGAGTGGAATACCTGGATGCCATCGCCGGTGTCGCAGTCACCAGCCTGGGCCACGCCCACCCCGAGATCGCCGCCGTGATCGCCCAGCAGGCCGGACTGCTGCTGCACACCTCGAATGTCTTCCGCATCGACTGGCAGGAACGGCTGGGCGAGCGCCTGTGCGCCCTGACGGGCATGCAGAAGGCCTTCTTCTGCAATTCGGGCGCCGAAGCCAACGAAGCCGCGCTCAAGCTGGCCAGGCTGCATGGCCATCGCAGACAGATCGCCGCCCCCAGGATCCTCGTGATGGAGAACGGCTTTCACGGCCGCAGCATCGCCACGCTCTCCGCCTCGGGCAATCCCTCAAAGCAGCAAGGCTTCGAACCGCTCCTGCCCGGCTTTCTGCGGCTGCCCTATGACGACATCGACGCGGTACGCCAGGCGGCCGCCCAGTCGCCCGACATCGTGGCGGTGCTGGTCGAGCCGGTCCAGGGCGAAGGCGGCATCCGGGTGGCCAGCACCGGCTACCTGCGCGAGCTGCGCGCCCTGTGCGACCAGCACGGCTGGCTGTTGATGCTCGACGAGATCCAGGCCGGCCTGGGCCGCACCGGGGCCTGGTTCGGGCACCGGCATGCGGGGATCTCGCCGGACGTGATCACGCTGGCGAAAGCGCTGGGCAACGGCATCCCCATCGGCGCCTGCCTGGCACGCGGTGCAGCCGCCGACCTGTTCTCGCCCGGCCAGCATGGCTCGACCTTCGGCGGCAACCCCCTGGCCTGCCGGGTGGCCTGCTCCGTCCTCGACATCATGGTGCGCGACAAGCTGCCGGAGCGCGCAGCGGCACTGGGCGGCCGCCTGCTGGCGGGACTGCAGGAGGCGCTCGGGGCTCACCCCCATGTCGTCGCGATCCGTGGGCAGGGCCTGATGGTGGGCATCGAACTGGACAGGCCGTGCAAGGAACTGGTCGGCCGGGCGCTGGCCGAGCAGCGTCTGCTCATCACCGTGACCCGCGACAAGGTCATCCGCCTGCTGCCGCCGCTGATCTGTGACGAAGCCCAGATCGACGACATCGTGGCCCGCATCACCCGCCTGCTCACGGCAAGCGGACTGAACGCGACGGCCACCCCTGAAACCTCCGGACAAAGGATGCACCTCCATGTATGACCGCTCCCTGACCCTGGCCGACGTCGACCCCGAACTGGCCGCCGCCGTCCAGCGCGAAGAACGCCGCCAGGAAGATCACATCGAACTGATCGCCTCCGAGAACTACGCCAGCCCGCAGGTGATGGCCATCCAGAACTCGGTGTTCACCAACAAGTATGCCGAGGGCTACCCGGGCAAGCGCTACTACAGCGGTTGCGAGCATGTAGACGTGGCCGAGCGCCTGGCCATCGAACGGCTCAAGACGCTGTTCGACTGCGACTACGCCAACGTCCAGCCCCATGCCGGCGCCCAGGCCAACGCGGCCGTGTTCCTGGCGCTGGCCCGCCCCGGCGACACCGTGATGGGCATGAACCTGGCCCAGGGCGGCCACCTCACCCACGGCAACCCCTCCAACTTCTCCGGCCGCCACTACCGCATCGTGCCCTACGGGCTCGACCCCGGGACCGGGCTGATCGACTACGACGCGATGGAACGCATCGCGCTGGAGGCCCGCCCGAAGATGCTGATCGGCGGCTTCTCAGCTTACTCCCGGCACCTGGACTGGGCGCGGATGCGCGCCATCGCCGACAAGGCGGGCGCCGTCTTCTGGGTGGACATGGCCCACGTGGCCGGCCTGGTGGCGGCGGGCGAATACCCCGACCCCCTGCCCCACGCCCACGTGGTCACCAGCACCACCCACAAGACCCTGCGCGGCCCGCGCGGCGGCATCATCCTCGCCAAGGGGCAGGACGAGGACTTCTGCAGGCGGCTCGATTCCGCCGTGTTTCCGGGCATCCAGGGCGGACCGCTGATGCACGTCATCGCCGCCAAGGCCGTGGCCTTCCAGGAGGCGCTGCGTCCCGAGTTCAAGGCCTACCAGCGCCAGGTGGTGCGCAACGCCCGCGCGATGGCCGCGGTGATCCAGCAGCGGGGCTACACGATCGTCTCCGGCGGCACCGACAACCACCTGATGCTGATCGACCTGTCTGCCAGGCCCTACACCGGCAAGGACGCAGACGCCGCCCTGGCCGATGCCTGGATCACGACGAACAAGAACTCGGTGCCCAATGATCCGCGCTCAGCCTTCGTCACCTCCGGCCTGCGCATCGGCACGCCCGCCGTGACCACCCGTGGTTTCGGGGTCGCCGAATGCGAACACGTGGCAGGCTGGCTGTGCGACATCCTGGACGCGCTGGAGAGCGGCGGCGATGCATTGACGGCAATGCGCGAGCAGGTGCGGGAACAGGTGGTGGCGCTATGCCGCCGCCACCCTGTTTACCGATAGCGGCCGGGGCCGGCCTCAATCCATCCAGACCAGGCGCAGGCGCAGGCCGCGGCAGGCCCCCATGACAATGGAAAAGGTGATCCCGCCATCCGCCTCCAGGATCGTCTGGCCGGTCTCCAGTTCCTGCCAGGCCCCGTCGTCTCCCAGGCGGAAGCGTGCCTCGTCGATGGGCTCGAAGCCTTCGAACCTGACGTCGAGCCCCAGCGTGTACGGCAGGTGATCCGGAATACCCGTCTGGTGGGCCAGCTTGATCTCCGCCTGGCCGTTCCGGAAAGCCAGCTCCAGCACGCGCAAGGACGGCACGTCGGCCGGGTACAGCAGGGCGGTGGCATTGCTCGTCCCGCGGAACAGCAGCTGCGCCCCCGATTGCAGCGGCCACTCGCTCAAGCCGTCGGGCAGGGGCTGTCGCGCCGCATCGCGATCCGGCCGGACCTCCACGCGGGACCCGGGCAGGCCGGGCCGCTCCCGCATCTCGAGCCGCGACGGCAGGGCCTCCGCCCACTGGTAGCCGAGGTCCAGGGTGGCCTCCAGCTGGTCTGGATTCACGCAGATGACACGGGCAAGTCTGGTTTCGGTCATGCCTTTTCTCCCTTCGGGATGTCGTCGAAGATGGCCGCGGCTATCGCTGCCATGACCCCGCCGGCGAAATAGATCACGCCATCGGCCGTCGCCGACGCGCCCACCATCACGGCCCCCGCCGGAGCCAGGGCCCCACTCTTCTGCGTGACCTCATAGCCGACGGGCAAGCCCAGCTGGGTCAGCTTGCGCACCTGCAACAGCAGGCTGGCGCTATGTTCGAAGTAGTGCTTGTCGGCGTCTTTCCCGGCCAGCTTGCCCGGCCCCGCGGCCAGCGACCAGATATGCCAGATCCCGAACACCACGCCAGAGCCCACGGAGACGAAGGACCAGATCCAGACCTGGATGTTGGCCGGGACGTTGATGCTGATGGCAAGGACCAGGGGAATGCCGATGGCCGCGATGGCGCCCACCGCCATCATCAGCGCCGAGTTGTCCTTGGTCAGCCGGTCCCAGACGAGGTCGCTCTTGAACGCCGCCAGGAGACCGGCGTAACCCGTCAGCCCCCAGTCGATGACGAAGGCGAAGCGCCCCAGCCAGGTCAGGCCCTGGGTGAGCTTGCCTCCGCTCTGCTGGCTCAGGTTGACCAGCCTCAATGCGTTCTCCGCGGCGGAGATGGCCCCCCGCAGCAGCCCATACCACGCCGCGTAGCAGATGTCCCGGACGCCGGCGAGGATCGGATAGACATCGTCGATCTGCTTGCGCATGGCCTTGAGCTCCGCATCGGAGTCAGCCTCCCGCACGGGCGCCCCCTCACCCTCCCGGGCCGACGTTCGCAGTGCCCCGGCGTCCCGCTGCAACAGGTGCCGGAGCACCGCGAAGCCGCTCACCAGCTGCTCGGCGCTGCGATCTCCCTCGGCGAGGACCTTCTTTCCGGTGAGGGCGTGATAGACCAGCACACCCGGCGCGGTGAACAGCAGACAGGCCAGGTCCAGCACGCTGAGATCGGCGCCGGCGATGCCGCGGTACAGGGAATTGACCCAGCCCATCGCCGGGCTCAGGCTCAGCACCGGCGCCTCGAGGAATTCGCGGACCAGCCGGATGATCTCGGCCAGCACTTCGAAGAGCAGCGTCTGCAGGATGTCGGCCACGTCGAAGAGCATAAGCACCAGCGGGCGCAGGGCCACCAGCAGGTCGCTGAGGAGCAGCCCGAGGCCATCGGCCAGCGAGGTCTTGCCGTCGAACAGGCGGAGCAGGTCCTGCAGCGGCGCCACCAGCTTGTCGCCCTGGGCAAACTCGCGGGCGTGGCCGAGCAGGGTCTCGAGCCGGTCCTTCAGGCGCTGCGAGAAGCTCTGGTGAAACTTCGCCTCCCCGCCGGGCACCGCGTGATGAAAGCTGAGAGCCTTGCCACCATGGTCCTGCGCCCCATGCATGACGGTGATGCCGCCCTGCGGATCGGCCTGGCAGGTCTTGCGCCCGGCCAGCTTGCCGATCGCCTCCTGCATGAGCTGGTCGGCACGCTCGCGCGCGGCGCCGATCTTGCTCGACAGCAGGACTGGCAGGGTCTCGCCGACGAGCGCCTCCATGTCGATGAGCGTCCCCCTGATGCAGGCCTTGACCAGGTCCTTGCAGCGCAGCACATCGTCCCAGCCCAGCACTTCGCCGAGGTAGTGCAGGAAGCGCTTGCCGATGTCCACCGCCTTGTTGGCCACCGTGCCGACCCAGTTGAGGAAGCCATCCACGCCCTGGACGATCTGCGAGGCCGCCGCGCTGAGGAATTCATGCACCGCATCGACCGTCTTGACGATCAGGCGCACCCCCTCCTCCACCACGTGCACGACGAACTCCACCACCTTGTGGACACACTGCTTGAACCAGCTCCAGAAGCGCGCAAAGGTGGATGGCTCGCCGGCGGACGCCGCCACCGGCCGCGCGGCCAGCTCCGCCTGGGTGGGGTGGTGGAAGACCAGGCCCGCCTCCGTGCGCCGGGCCACGATGGCCACCCCGTGCCGCGCCGGAGCGCCGGCCAGCATGCGGCGCAGGCGCGCCTGGGCCGGGTGGTCGGCGCCGTCATGCAAGGCCTTGAGGGCCGCCGTCTGCAGCACCTGGGTCAGGCTGGCGGCGTCTGCGGGCTTGATCGTGTCCGGCAGCACGCCGGCCGCGGTGAGCTGCGCCGGATCGATGCTGAAGCGGCGGTCGAGCCCCGCCAGGCGGCGCAGGGCACCGTCGTGGGGCCGGAAGCAGGCTTCGGGGATGTGCGGCTCGTCCGGCAGGCTGACCAGGATCTCCGGCGCCTCGATGCCCTCCTCGCGGAAGCGGAAGCTGGCGCTGCCCGTCTCGCCGCTGCGGATCAGGAAGGGCCGCTCCGCCGTCAGGCGCCACAGCTTGCCCTGGTATTCGATGGTGGCCGGGCGCCGGCTGCGGATGGCCAGGGCCACGTCGGGCAGCGCCTGGCCCAGCACCGTGACCGGGCTCAGGCTGATCTGGTGGACCACCGCCGAGGCGGGCTCCGCAGCCGCCTGCGCCGGGATGCAGACCTCCGAGCGGCCCCACACCTCGCCCTCGCCGGCGTGGGCATACATGACCACCGCGGCGTCGTTCAATTCGAACACCGCCGGCATACCCGGCGCATGCGCCGGCACCTTGATGGCGCGCGCCTGCTGGCCGGTGGGCGTCCAGCGCAGGGCCGCCGGGCCGGCCTGCAGATCCCACTCGCCGAACCACACCAGGTCGCTGTCGCCCACCGCATACACGCGCAGCGCGCCATCGCCGGCAAAGGAATAAGTGACTTCGGTGACCCGCGCCGGCCCGTCCGCCCTGCCGCTCAACACCTCGACGCGGGCCTGCCCCGGCGACTCGCCGAACTGCACGGCCGTCAGGCCACCCTCCTTGCCGACCAGGAGCAGGCCGGCGCAGGTGCCGGACGGGGCCACCAGCGGCGTCATGGCCGACGCATCGTCCGCCTCGATGCGGGCGGGCAGCGTCAGCCGCTGCGCCGCCTGCAGGTCCACCCGGACCCTCACCGCGTCGACGTCCTCGTCCGGATCGGCATGCAGCCCGGCCGGGAAGAAGGCCAGGCTGTCCCCCTCCAGCCGCGCCAGGTGCAGGGCCCGGGCCTCACCCAGGGCCAGCAGCCGGTCTATGCCCTGCAGCGGCACATCGAACAGCAGCGCCCGAGTGTGCCCATCCCCGTGGTAGAGGTAGCCGCCCAGGCCGCTCCGGCGCTCCCGGTAGGCCCGGGTGGCGCACAGCTCGAGGATGCGGCTGCCGCCGTCCGGCAAGGCCACGAAACCCGAGCAGGCCACCGCAAACTGCGCATCCACATTCCACGGCTGGTGCTCCCGCGAGGCGGGCAGCCGCGCCCATCCGCTGCCAGGGCGGTGCTCCAGCATGACCAGCACGAACTGCTTGTGCACCGTCATCGCGGCAATGGCGAGCAGGATGCGCTGCCCGTCATGCTCTCCGCCGGGCAGCGCCTCGTGCACCACGGCGTCGGCACGCCAGACCGTCGCGTTCCGCAGCTCGGGCAGGGGAAAGACCTCCCGGGTCCATTCGGTGCCGCCCTGCTCGGGCGTCGTCAGGTGCTGCAGCTCCCCGTTGGCGCACACCAGCAGCAGCTCCTGGCCACCGGCGCCGGCAGCCTGCCGGCGCTTGGGCACCAGCGCCAGCGGCGTGCTGGCCTGGCCCAGGTCGAACTTGAGGGTGGAGGGGAAGTAATCGTGGACGGTGGCCATGGCCGGGACGATGGCGTTGGGCTTGAGGGTGTTGCTGCGCGGCATGTCAGTTCCTTGTGCGGGAGCGGGGATGGGCACATGCCGCCCGGGTATACCGGCCAGCACAAAATGCCGTGGCGATTATGCCGTAGACATCCGCACGCCATGCAACACAAATTTACAATGAAGCACCAACACGGCAAGGCCCACACACACAGCCCCTGCAGCGGCCCTGCGGAGCGCCCCCCGGGCCGGCTGCGGCGCATGTCGGGATCGGGCATTCAAAGCCCGGACATGCAGCTTCCACCCCCGGACATGGAACACTCCAAGTCCGGGTTGGACCTTCCGGGCTCTGATTTGAAACCGTTCAAATCAGGGATGGACCTCCCGAACCCGGATTTGAACGGTTTCAAACCAGAGATGGACGCGTCGAACCCGGACCTGGACTTTCGTCCCGCGGATTTGCACGCGCCAGGCCCGGACTTGAAAGATCCCAACCCGGAGATGGACTCGTCCAACCCGGAGATGGACGCTCGCCCCCCCGGGCCTTGAATGACAAACGCCGTGCAGGCATCCCGCTTGTCATGAACGCGGATGTGGCGTCTAATCCGCCCCGCCCAAGCACCTCACATCCGCGTGACGAGAACCCGGGAGCCCACGATCCGATGCGATTCCGCCCGACGCCATCAACAGTGCTTTGCCTGGCAAGCTGTGCGGCCGCCTTGCTCCTGCCCTTCACTGTCGTGGGGCTGCCCGCATCCGCCAGCGCCATTCTTGGCGTCTCGCTGCTCGCCCTGCCCTTCCTGATCTTGAGTGCCGCCACCCTGTTCACCGCGGGTCGGCTCGCCAACTCCCTGCTTGTCCTGCTGTCCCTACTCGCTTTCATCCCTTGGCTCGTCAGCGTCGGCGCCACGGCATGGTTTCAGCTCGGCCTGATCGGCGCGGCCTTCCTGGGTGCCCTCATGGGTCTGGCTGCCGCTTTTGTGGCCTGGTTGGTTCACCGCTTCGCACAGCGCCGGCCTGGCATCGGGGTTCAGGGTGAGGCTTGAGATGCCGGTCGACGCCTGTGGGAGGATGCTGTCAGCACTTTGTGTTCGAACTGGTGTGCCTTTACTGGGCGGCTTTCCTTTTTTCCGCGTTGGATTGGCCGGGATTTCGCCCCGGCGGGCGACCTCCTTTCTTGCTTCGCCAAGAAAAGAGGCAAAGAAGGCGACCCGCCTCGCCGGTCGTTCGCGTTGCGAACGACTGCCCTGCGCTGCTCACGCCAGGCGGCCGGCGCGGAACTCGCCCTGCGGGCTCAAACAGCCGCGCCGGACTTCCCCGCCTGCCGCTGCGCTGCTCGGCGGGTCGGAACGGGCTTTTACCGGGCACCGAGCCTCTACGGAAAGGCCGGTGGGTGCGAGGCGCTGGGGTTTTGCTCTTTCGTTGATCATCGCGCCCTGCTTCAGCAAACGCGCGGTGTTTGCGAAAAGCCCGTTCTGACCCGCCGAGCAGCGCAGCAGCGGGCGGGGCCTTCCGGCGCGGCTGTCTGAGGAGGCGTAGCCGACGAGTTCCGCGCCGGCCGCCCGATGCGAGCAGCGCAGGGGAGTCGTTCGCAACGCGAACGACCGGGGAGGC
>NZ_JABBGA010000052.1 GCF_012927165.1 Zoogloea dura | reverse complement strand
CGTCTTCGACGTGGCGGTGGACCTGCGCAAGTCTTCGCCGACCTTCGGCAAATGGGAAGGGGTCGAGCTGAGCGAAGAGAACCAGCGCCAGCTGTGGATCCCGCCGGGCTTTGCGCACGGCTTCCTGGTGACAAGCGAAAGCGCCGACTTCCTGTACAAGACCACCGACTACTATGCCCCGGAGCATGAGCGCAGCCTGCTGTGGAACGACCCGGCGGTGGGGGTGGAGTGGCCGCTGGCGGGCGAACCGCTGCTGTCGGCCAAGGATGTGGCGGGGAAGAGGCTGGCTGAGTGCGAGATTTTCTAATCCTCGAATGTGCGGAGTTGACATGATAATTAGGTGGTGGGCTAGTGAGTGATTCAAATGCAAAGAGCCTAGTAACTGTTGTCAAGCTCGTTTTGGCCATGGGAGGCGGGGCGGGTCTCGTCTTTCTCAATCAGCTTATTCTTGCTAAGTATTTGGACGTGGAAAGCTATGGCCTGCTCTCATCTTCACTTGCAATACTGAACGTACTGTCACCCATAGCTGGATATGGTATTGGGGGTTTGTGGCTACGACTTAGCGCAAAGCGAGTTAAGGTGCGACCGCATACAGTTAAGGCTTCTTTGTTGATTGCACTAGCCTCAAGTTGTATCGCGGTTCTCGTAGCTGTATTTCTTGCGGTGTGTACAAAAGGACCTTATTCACTGGAGGCAATAGTTGTCTTCATATTGCTTCCAGTGATGTTTAATCAAGCGTCCCTGGCGTTAATGACAAGTGTTGCTCAGTCTGTTCGGCGGTATTCGGATGTTGGGTTGGCTCAGATGGCCCCTCATGTTGGACGCCTAGTGTCGGGCGGGGTAGGGGCTGGCCTCTTGTCTAGCTTATATGTAACCGCTTGGGGGTATGCCTTAACCGCATTTATTGTTTTTGTTTATCAGATTTTTTATGTGGTGAAGTGGGTTGGCGTTGAGTGGGGGGAGATAAGGGCTAAGGTTGTATCTCCCCGCTATTTTAAGAGGGTGTTGCGAGCTAGTACTCCGTATGCCCTAAATCTAATATTTAGTTTTGCTTTGGTGCAGATTCCTGTTTATCTGGCATCGGTTAAGTTTGGAAATTATTATTCGGGGCAGTTTGCGATTTGCGTGGCGATATTGCAACTCCTTTATATAGTTCCCAATGCAGTGTTTGGTCAGTACCTGTTGCCTGTATTTCATCGCATGGCGAGGGGCGATCGTAACGGGTTGGTTCGGATGTATAGAAAGAGTGCTTTGTATGTCGTGGCTGTTGCCGCTGTTTTAGCTGTGGCGGTAGCTGTCATTGTTCCTAAAGTGATTTCTCATGCTTTCGGTGAAAAGTATGGATTAGCAGCGGACTACCTACCCGTGCTGGTACTTGCTGTTCCTTTGCGCAGTTGGAGTACGGCTGTGGGGGCTGTGCTTCTTGCTGTTAATGAGACTAAGGGGAAATTGATTGCGATGCTGCTGGCTGTGTTTGCTCAAGTAGGTTTTATTTTGTATCCACTTTCGCAGGCCGCTCTCCCGGTAATCGTTGGCTCCGTAGTTGCAGCTGAGGTTACCTTGCTTGTTGCCTACATCGTCGTCGCATCGAGAAAACTAGGTGTTCGATCTATTTTTCTTGCGAAAAATTGTGGCTGACAGGTTGAGGGTGAATAAGATATGAAAAAAAAGATTGTTCTTGTAGGGTATTACGGCTCGAACATCGGGGATGTGGCTATGTTGGTAGCTTTTATTCGCGTATTTCGGGAATTGGGGGTGGAGTGCGTTGTTTACTCTTACGCGGATAATGCGGGTTCTTCATATGTTGATGTCGAGGCGGTGGATGTTAAGTCAATAAAGGATGGTGGGCGCTTACGAGGTTTGGTTTCGTTTTTGCGTGACTGCTTGAGCGCTGATGCCGTTGCCTGGGGGGGGGGGACCTGCTTCATGGACGAGGGGGGGGAAGGTGGAGTTAAGTACTTCGCCTTAGCAAGAATCCTCGGGGTCAAGGTTATGTATCTTGGCGTTGGAGTGGGGAAAGCTTTGAAACGGAAAACTCACTTGATGACGAGGCTGGCGTCGGCTATCAGCACTGTTATATATGTGAGGGATGAGCGGTCAAAAGATTACTTTCAGGAAAAGGGGGGGCGAGGCAGAGTTCTTCTAGGGCCTGATCCAGTTTACGGATTACGTACTTGGCTGCTTAATACCTCTAAAAGTCAGGCCCTGGTCAAAGGACTTGGTCGGTATCTCTTGGTTTCCTATAGGTGTTTGGATGAGTTTGTAAACGAGGAAACTGCGCTTCAGTATTTGAAGGAGTGTTCTTCAGCGATTTCCCAAGCGGTCGCTCAGGGGGGATTTGATCATGTGGTTTTGATGGATGCAGATAGCTCCGTTGATGCCAAGGATTCTAGATTTATTCAGAGAGAAATTTCTGGGGCTGTCAACGTTACTTATCTAAGTAATATGAATTTTTCGGAGCAGATAAGTCTCATCTCGGCGGCTAGGGCTGTATTGACTGGGCGACTGCATGTCGGGGTAATGTCTCATATGCTGTCTGTGCCGTTTGCGCTCTTGAATTATGCCCCCAAAAATCGAGCATTTTTAAATGCAGTTTCATGCGATATTGCGTCGTTAGAGTATTCTGATCTTTCTAAGGTTGATCTGCCTCTACTCTTTGACATGGTTGAGGCTCGGATGAAAGAGGTTTCGCCTTCTATTGTAGGTGATATGGAGAGCGGGTTTGTGAGGGTTCTTCGGGAGGCATTGGTTTGAATTTAGATGCGAGATGTTGCCTCGGTCTTCTGGTAAGTCTTTGGCTCGCCATATGCTCACCATTGGTGGAGGGGGCAGTGTCTCGTGCGGGAGGGGGAAGCGTTCCAGTCTATGCCATATTGGTTGGGCCGGATGTGGATAATGCTGAGGCTATCTTAAATATGCCTTGTGTAGACGGGGTTACCGTTTACATTGGATGGAAACGGCTTGAGCCGAAGCGCGGGGTATTCCAGTTTGAGAAGATTGAGAACCTTATCGATCTTGCTCGGAAGAAGAAAAAGAAGATTAATTTTGGATTTCTTGCCGGTCGGTGGTCTCCTGATTGGCTCCAAGGTCTTAATGTCCGTTATGTTACTTGGACTCATGTTGACGCGTATGTTGAGGATGGAGTTGAGAGAGCATCATCTGCTCCTGTGCCTTGGGACCCAGTTTTTAAGAGCGAATATATTCGCTTTATTAAGGCGGTAAGTGGTGTCGTTGATCAGCCAGATGTTGTTAATTCAGTTTCCATCGTTGGTGGGTCAAATACAAATGGTCTTGAGGTAAATTTCATCGCGCAGGATGCAGAGATGAGTCGAGTCGGGTTCTCTAAGGAGAAGTACATAGAAGCTTGGAAAGACTTCTCTTCAGCTTATGTTGAAAATTTTAAGAGAGTTTCTCTTACGCTGGCCGTTCACGAGCAGTATGGAAGTGGGCGAAGTGCGGATGTTTCCAAAGATCTTATTGCGTTCGTCAGAGGGAAAGTGGCGGATAGGTTTTATCCTATGGCTCTTGCATTTACCGAAGAGGGGTGGTTTCGAGCGGGTAATAGTTACGCGGATTTAGTGCTGGGGGAGGGGGCGGGGCACTTCGCCCTTCAGGCGATAAAGGTCTACTCAGGTAAGGCTAGACGGATCGGCTTTGATGCAATGATGGATAGGGCCTTATTGTATCGTCCGCGATGGCTTGAAGTGTGGTCAAAGGACGTTTCAGTGGGGTGGTTGTCTTGTAAGCAACCTTGATGAAAGGGGAGGGTCTTGTACCTAGCATATTGTCTCGCCTTGTTACTGCCGTTTATTGTTTTTAGGCCAAAAGATCCATTTCAGCCTGAATTCATTTTGAATGCGTATTTCATATTGGTTGTTGCTCTTGGGCCATTGGTTGTAGCTGCATTTTTCCCTGATCTTTTTGAGCATGGAGTCTATGGCTATGCCATGTATTTGATTGCAATCGGATATTTAGGCATTAATTTTGGATTCCTGGTTGGCCGTAGCTTTCTTAAGAGAGGGCAGAGTTTACGGAGTTTAAATCATCCTTTGAGCAGTCCAAGCGCGCAGAAAGTCTTGGTCAAAATTTTTCTTGGCATTGGTTTTTTGGGGGGGGCTATTTTCTTTGCGCGGGCCGGTCAAATTCCGATCATGGCGGAAAACAAGGAAATAGCGCGGGTGGATGCGCTTTCGGTTTCAGGTAATGGCTATTTTTTGTATTTGATGACTCTCCTGATGGTGGGTGTGGCCTTTAAGGCAGTGAGTGTTTATAGCTCTCCGTACCGAAATGAGAGATATGAGGCTAGTGCTGAACGGTTTCTTTTTCTAGTTGCTTTAATTGTCGGGGTGTTTCTTACTGGAAGTGGGTCCCGTCGTTACGCTATTTGGACTATTCTTTATGTTTTAATAGTTCGGCATTATTGTGTCTCTAGGCTCTCGTTTCGGTCCGTATTGATGGTCGCGGTTGTAGCCTTTTCTGCTGTAAATCTCTTTGAGATGTTTAGAAATCCATTTAGCGATACGACCGTTGATTTTACGACGACATCATTGTTTAGATTTGTTATTTATGCATCAAATTTCGAGAAGGTTCTTTCTTCCTTTGTGAATTCTGATATTCATTACTTTGGAAGTACGTTCTTTATGGATGTGCTGACAATGTTGCCAGGAAAGCAAATGGATTATCAGTCGTGGTTGAAAGAGCAGGCGGGTTTGGAGTTTGAGGGGTTTGGTATCCCCCCGACAATTATCGGCGATTTTTTTATTAATTTCGGTGAGGTGGGTGTTGTCTTGCTATGTGCTGTATATGGCTGCTTGGTTAGAGTTCTCTATAGCAAATGCATAGTCAATAAAGTGTACGGAAGTGGCTCCCTGGTGGTTTATGTGCTGCTTCTTGAAGTGAGCATGAAAGTGCTGACTTCGGGGCTTTCCGCGCAAATGATGAGCGCCATTTGGATTTTTTCTGTTTTAGTGTTTTCTTACTTTTTTTCGTTATCGATTTTTCGTAAGAGGCGATCGGGTTAGTTTGAAATGAAGATAACTGACAAGTTGTGCGTCGCTGTGATTGAGCCGGTTGGCGGGCACGGTGGTATGAATTACTACGATTTCGGACTGTGCAATGGCTTGACTAAGGCTGGGGCCGAAGTTTTTCTTTTTACCTGCGATAAAACCGTATTTCCCGAGAACTCTTCTTTTGTGGGAAAACATGGGTTTTACAGTGTTTTCGGAAAAGACCATAAGCTGATTCGCGGTTTGAGGTTTGTTAAAGGGCTCTTCTTGTCCTTGCTGCGGGCGCGGAATGTTGGCGCGATGGTATGTCATTACCACTTTTTTCATTTCACGAAAATTGAGTATTTGTCGGTAGCCCTTGCCAGATTTCTAGGGTTTTCGGTAGTTGTTACCGTTCATGATGTAGAGAGCTTTTCGGGTGACTCTTCTGCCGGCCTAGCTCGGAAAACTCTTGAGTTAGCGTCTGGTGTTATTGTTCATAATCAGATTAGCGCTAGCGAGGTGGTTGAGAAGATAGGGGTTTCTTCAGGTAGGTTGTATGTAATTCCTCATGGGAACTATCTTCCTTATATTGATGGTTCGGTTGGTCGCCAGGGGGCGAGGTCGATCCTCGGAATTCCTTTGGATAAAAAGGTTTCTCTTTTTTTTGGGCAAATTAAAGAGGTAAAAGGGCTTGATTTGTTGTTGGCTGGCTTTAAAGATGTTGTCAGTCGTAACGCTAATGTATTGCTTGTCATTGCCGGTAAGGTCTGGAAAGACGATTTTGGTAAATATTCGGCATTGATTGAGAAGTACGGTTTGTCGGATTTTGTTAAGCTGGATATTCGTTATATCCCTGATGAGGAGGCTGCACTCTTCTATAGGGCGGCAGACTTGGTTGTTTTGCCGTATCGCAGAATCTATCAAAGCGGGGTTCTTCTTATGGCAATGAGCTATGGAAGGGCTGTTTTAGTGTCTGATCTTCCCGGTATGACCGAGGTTGTTTCTGATGAGGTTTCGGGATTTGTTTTTAAAGCGGGAGATTCTGCTTCATTAACAGATGCGATGCATAAGGCCCTAGTTGATGACTCTTTGAGAGAGAGCGTGGCCGAGCAGGGATTGTCACTAATGCGAGAGAGCTTTGATTGGGATGGTATTGGACTGAGGACAGTTGAAGTTTATCGCAATGCCATTTTTAGAAAATAGGAAGGCGGTTATGAGGAAGTCGATTGCAATTTTGGGGATACGTGGAATTCCCGCTGCGCACGGAGGCTTTGAGACGTTCGCGGAGTATCTCTCGTTGTATTTGGCGGAGAGAGAATGGGATGTGACAGTGTATTGTCAGGAAGACGATGGCGCACAGGATATCCATGAGGATGTATGGAGGGGGGTTCGGCGTATTTTTGTGCCAACCAAGCGATCTGGTGCGCTCGGGACCGTTGAGTTTGATTGGAAGTCAATTCGCCATGCCGCTAAAGAGAGGCATCCTCTAGTCTTGACGTTGGGCTACAACACCGCATCGTTTTGTGCTTTCTACAAGTTATCGGGTGTTAAGAATGTCATCAATATGGATGGCATCGAATGGATGCGTGATAAGTGGAAGCCGCATGAGAGAGCGTGGCTTTGGCTCAATGAGCGAATCGGCTGCTTGATCGGTGATCATCTTGTCGCAGATCATCCGCAGATTAAGGAACACCTTAAAACACGGGTTTCGGAAGAGAAGATCACGATGATTCCCTATGGCGCTCGTCCGGTCGAGTCGGCCGATGCGTCATGTCTTGATCAGTATGGACTTGAACCAGGGCGGTTTTTATGTGTTATTGCGAGGCCTGAGCCTGAGAACTCAGTTCTTGAGGTTGTTCAGGCATTCTCACGCAAGCCTCGGGGCATCAAGTTACTGATGCTGGGAAAGTATGATGCCAGCGCAAATGGGTTTCATGCTCAGGTTCTGTCTGCCGCGAGCGATGAGGTTATATTCCCTGGTGCGATATACGATAAGCGTGTTGTGGACTCAATTCGTTTCTACAGCCTTGCGTATATCCACGGGCATCGTGTAGGTGGGACGAATCCATCTTTGGTAGAGGCCCTTGGTGCGAAGTCAGCTGTTGTGGCTCACGATAATCGTTTTAATAGATGGGTTGCCGGAGATGGGGCTATCTATTTCGATTCTGTTGACTCCTGCGAAAGGGTTTTGGAGTCGATAACGAGTGACAGTGATTTGTCAAAGAGGCTGAAGGCTGAGAGTTGGAGGCGCTTCAATAGTGAGTTCACCTGGGGGCATGTTTTGGCCCAATATGAGAGCTTGCTGATTAAGTTTTCTCGATAGGTGAAATAAATTTCTAGGTCTGGTGTTATGTTAGCTATAAATGCGCCTGCTTGGGGTGAGCTGGAGAGTCATAAACGCGCGATCGGGGGACTACATCTGCGGGCCCTCTTTGATGCAGATGGCGATCGGTTTGAGCGGCTTTCCTTTTGTTTTGAGGATATGCTAGTTGATTTTTCCAAGCAACGCTTGGACGAAGAGGCCCTGCGCTTATTGATTCGGCTTGCTGAAGTTGCGGATCTAGAAGGTTGGCGTGACCGCCTCTTCGCTGGCGAGCAGATCAACATCAGCGAAGGCCGCTCTGTCCTCCATCCTGCTCTCCGCTATCTTAAGCCAGGACCTTTTCCATCGGCTGAGATGGACGTGATGCCGCTTGTGCGTGCGGAGCGGGCCAAGATGCGGGCCTTCTCCGATAAGGTGCGCTCCGGGCTGTGGCGTGGTTTCTCTGGTGCGGCGATCCGCAATGTCGTGAACATCGGCATCGGTGGCTCCGATCTGGGGCCCAAGATGGTGGTGCGGGCCCTGGGGGCCTACAACCGCAATGGTCCGGAGATTCATTTCGTTTCCAACCTCGACAGCGCCCACCTGGCACCGCTGCTGGAAACGCTTGATCCGCGCACGACGTTGTTCATCGTCACCAGCAAGACCTTCACCACCCAGGAAACCATGCGCAACGCCAACACTGCGCGGGACTGGTTGTGTGCGGCGGCGGGGCCGCAGGCGGCGCGGGCGATGCCCCTGCATTTTGTGGCGGTGACCTCCGAGGTGCAGAAGGCCGCCGATTTCGGCCTGCCGGAAGAGAATCTCTTCAGCATGTGGGACTGGGTGGGGGGGCGTTATTCCCTGTGGTCGGCGGTGGGGCTGCCCATTGCCATCGCTATTGGCATGAATGCCTTTGAGCGCTTGTTGCATGGCGCCCAGGCCATGGACAACCATTTCCGCGAGGCGCCGCTGGCCGAGAACCTGCCGGTGCTCATGGCGCTGATCGGGATCTGGAACACCAATTTCCTGGGGGCGACCACCAGCGCTGTGCTGCCTTATCACGAGTCGCTGCGTTTCCTGCCGTCTTTCCTGCAGCAGCTGGAGATGGAGTCCAACGGCAAGACGGTGGGCCGGGATGGCCAGCCGCTTAGCTGCCAGGCCAACCCCATTGTGTGGGGGGAGATCGGCTCCAACGGGCAGCACGCCTTCTTTCAGTTGCTTCACCAGGGCGGCTGGCTGGTGCCCTGCGATTTTATTGCCAGTGCGCAGAGCGACTTTCCCCTGCCGGGGCATCAGGCTCCGCTTCTGGCAAATTTCCTGGCGCAGAGTGCGGCACTGGCCTTTGGCAAGACCGAGGCGGAGGCCCGGGTCGAGCTGGAGGCTGCCGGGCTGACGCCGGAGCGGATCCAGGCCTTGTTGCCGCACAAGGTGTTTGCGGGCAACCAACCGTCCACCACCATCATCCTGCCGCGTCTCGACCCCTTCCATCTGGGCATGTTGTTGGCGCTGTACGAGCACAAGGTGTTCGTGCAGGGCGTGGTGTGGGGCATCAATTCCTTCGACCAGTGGGGCGTGGAGCTGGGCAAGCAGCTTGCCGGCCGTTTGCTGCCCGCGCTCAAGGGCGAAACCTCTTCGGAGGGGCTCGATCAATCCACCCGCGCGCTTATTGAGTGGTGCCGGGAAAAGGGAGATTGCTGCCGGTGGCCGAAGCCCCGGTGGTGGTGTGCAACGAGGAATACCGCTTTGTCACTGCCGAGCAGCTGCGTGCTGCCGGGCGGGCCAGCGGCAACATCGTGCTCGAGCCCACCGGCCGCAACACCGCGCCGGCCCTGGCCCTGGCGGCCCTGGCCGTGGTGGATGCCGACCCGGTGCTGCTGGTGATGCCGGCCGACCACGTGATCCGTGATCTGCCCGGCTTCCAGAAAGCCATCGACGCCGGCATTCCGGCGGCCCTGGGCGGCGCCATCGTCACCTTTGGCATCGTCCCGACCCATGCCGAAACCGGCTACGGCTACATCCGCTGCGGGGCCGATCGGCCCGACGGCGCCAAGGCGATTGCCGCCTTTGTCGAAAAGCCCGACGCCGCCACGGCCCAGCGCTACCTCGACAGCGGCGAATACCTGTGGAACAGCGGCCTCTTCATGGTCAAGGCCAGCACCTGGCTCAAAGCCCTCGAAGCCCTGCAGCCCGACATGCACAAGGCCTGCCTGGCCGCCTGGCAGGGCGGCTCGCGGGACGCGGACTTCCTGCGGGTGGACAAGGCCACCTTCCTGGCCTGCCCGTCCGACTCCATCGACTACGCCGTGATGGAAAAGCTCGGCGCCGCCGAAGGCCTGGGCATCAGCGGCTGCGTGGTGCCCATGGACGCCGGCTGGTCCGACGTGGGCGCCTGGGACGCCCTGTGGCAGATCGCCGACAAGGACGCCTCCGGCAACGTGGCCCGTGGTGACGTGCTCTTCGAAGACAGCCGCAACACCCTGGTGTACGCCCAGGACCGCATGGTGGCCTGCGTGGGCCTGGACGACGCGGTGATCGTCGAGACCCCCGACGCCGTGCTGGTGGCGCGCAAGGACAAGACCCAGAACGTCAAGCAGATCGTCGCCGCCCTCAAGGCCGGCAGCCGCAGCCAGGCCTCGGCCCACCGCAAGATCCACCGGCCGTGGGGCTGGTACGACTCCATCGACAACGGCGAGCGTTTCCAGGTGAAGCGCATCGTGGTCAACCCGGGCGCGCGGCTGAGCCTGCAGATGCACCACCACCGGGCCGAGCACTGGATCGTGGTGAAGGGCACCGCCGAGGTGACCAACGGGGAGAAGACCTTCCTGCTGGGCGAGAACGAATCCACCTACATCCCGCTGGGCCATGTGCATCGCCTGGCCAACCCGGGCAAGGTGCCGCTGGAGATCATCGAGGTGCAGTCGGGCAGCTACCTCGGTGAGGATGACATCGTGCG
>NZ_JABBGA010000051.1 GCF_012927165.1 Zoogloea dura | reverse complement strand
CGTGCGCAGCCATTGGGAAGTGGAGAACCGGTTGCACTGGTGCCTGGATGTTCAGTTTGGCGATGACTACGCACGCGCTCGCACCGGCCACGTTGCCCATAACCTCGCGTTGGTGCGCCATATCGCGTTGAACCTGATCCGGTTGAACACCTCGGTCAAAACCAGCATCAAGACCAAGCGATTGCTGGCTGCGACCTCGGATGAGTTTCGGGCTGCCTTGCTGGGGTTGGCGGTTGAGCCAGAGACCGACGGCGATGAGGAGGAGGATTGATGTCGGATGGGTAGCTGCGGGAGCCCTGGGGGGTGACTACGTTTTTTCCTGCGGCAAGTAGCATCAGGATTTCGTCGTCCGTGTGGTAGCGGCCCTCGTCGTGGGCCGTATACACAATGCAGTCGCAATCAATTCTCAAGAGTGCATCCACGTCGCATGTGAGTGTGATTCCCATAGGGGCAATACCCACGAGATCACCGGCATCAACGCCGCATTTGCTTTCGCTGTAAGCGCGTACTCCAACCAACTCGAAAGCAGGGGAATGAGAAATTTCCCAAATGCATAGGCTGCCCATGCGTCCTGGTCCCCAGACCATGATCCTATAGGGGGCGCTCATGGTTTATGTCTCTCCAATAGCTCTTGTTTAGTTTAGCGGTTGCCGTGTACAGCTGGGAAACCATAACATCAGAAGTGCGGAGTAGGGGGCAGCTAGGAGACATCCACGGCGCTTTCAATTTGACAGGTGGTCAAATGAGACCGCTGCGAGGCGTGCGTTTAGCACGGCCGAGAACGGTGAGGTATGAATGAGCAGATCCGATTAGGCATTTTCAGGTCTTCATTTTTTCTCTGATTTCGGAAAAAATCGAGCGGGTTTCGAGCTTGTCGGTTGGAATGAAATTTGCACTGCTACGCGCGGCCTCCTAGGAGCGACTGCTTGACCAGACGAGAGGCAATGGCCCGTCCCGTGATCGTGCCTATGAAATCTGTGGGGCTCTTTCCTCCTGATGCGGGGACAGGTCGCTCAAGTTACTCGCCTGCCCAGCGAGCTGCGTCCCCTGACTCTGAAACCGTAACTGCCAGCTGGCTGATTGTGCATGCCGGCCCGATCATGCGCTCCGACTGCTAGGTAGAGAGGTATGACTACAAAAGGACTTCCCCCACCCGCTCGGTGGGCTTGCCACCGGGCATCGAAGTGCCAAGATTGAATTGATGAAAGTCAATCTGAATGGCGAGGAGGGAAGTCAAAATGGATACTACGACGGTTGGTGTGGATCTGGCAAAGAACGTTTTCGTCGCTTGTGTGGCGGACTGCGCCGGGCGGATCGTGTCGCGGCACGAGTTCAGTCGGGTGGGGTTTCTCGCCTGGCTTGGCACCCTGCCAGCGGGCACGGTGATCGGCATGGAAGCCTGTGGCAGTGCCCACCACTGGGGCCGGACCGCGCAGCGTCTGGGCCTGGAGGCGCGCCTGATGGCCGCCGAGTTTGTCCGCCCCTACCGCAAGCGCCAGTCGGTGAAGAACGACCGGGCGGATGCCGAGGCAATCCTCGTTGCCCTTCTGTCGCCCGGCATGCGCTTCATCCCGGTCAAAACCGAAGCTCAGCAACAGCGCCTGGCCTGGCGCAGCCTGCGCGTTGGTTGGGTGGAGGAACGCACCGCCCTTCTTAACCGCATTCGTGGGTTGCTCGCCGATCCCGGCCCCAAGCATTTGCGTGCGCTGCTGGCAGGACGGGAATTCGACATCACCTTGTCCCCGGCCCTGCGTGGATTGATCCAGAGCGTGCGCGACCAACTCGACGGCCTGGACACCCGGATCGGCGAATGCGACCGGCAGATCACTGCACAGCAAGCAACCGATTCGCTGGCGAAGCGGGCGCGGGATCTGCCCGGCGTGGGGCTTATCACCGCCGACGCGGTGACCGCCAGCGTGGGTGACGCATCCATGTTCAGGAACGGACGCCAGTTTGCTGCGTGGCTCGGTCTCACGCCCAGTCAGTCGGGCAGCGGGGGCAAGACGAAGCTGGGTCGGATCACGCGGCGAGGGGACGACTACTTGCGCACTCTGCTTGTGCAAGGTGCGCGTAGCGTCTTGGCGGCGACGCTTCGAAAGCAGCGGCGGGAATCTCCTGAAAAGCTGACGCGTCTGCAGCGGTGGATCGTCGTGCTCAACGGGAGGATCGGCTACCACAAGACCTTGGTCGCCATCGCCAACAAGCACGCCCGGCAACTGTGGGCGGTGCTGGCCAAGGGCCAGTCCTACAATCCACAGGCCTGGCAACGGGGCTGAGCACAACGGAGCAATGGCAACTGCACATCAGCGATAGACGAACAGGTCAGACCGACCAGCAGAGAGCCTGGCTAACCTGATGGCGAATCAAAAAGAGAAACAGCTGATCCCCGTTTCCCTGATGCCGCCGACGAATGATTGAGGCCTGCTGGTGCGGTTAGTCGCATGGCCCCGGGCGAGACCCGATCAAGGCCGATTAGAGAGAGGCAGTCTGTCTGTCCGATCTGTTGCGTGTGTGCAGGCGTCAGGAAACAAAAGCAGGTAGGCAGAAAAGGAAAAGCAGGTAGGCAGAAAAGGAAAACCGGCCTGGCGGCCGGTCATTGGAAAATGGTGCTTGACGGGGAAGTCCTTAGAGAGGGCCTAGCTTGCCCACATCGTGAGTATAGCTGAGGGTGCTATGCCGAGAGGTTCGTGTGCGGGTGTGCCCACCGACTCTTGTTATAGAGCAGAGGCCAAGTGATCTGTTTAGAGACGTCTCCGTGTTGGGGCGTGCGCTGCACAGAAATTTCGTCAGTAGGTCAATGGTATTTGCTGGTTGGTGATACTCGCTCCGAGGGGGCGACTTCGTTAAACCTGCGTGAATGTACAGGAGTTGCCGTATTTTCGGTGTTGCTTAGGCTCAAAAAGCTGATGTGCCGGTATCGTCTCCAGTGGCCTCGAAAATCGTCGTGCCTAGAATAATTTCTCGCAACGTCGGCTGATATTGTTGAGTCAGGATCTTTTGATGATGACAGCCATGAAGTTGACTTCCTATTCACAGAATTTATCTTTAATCAAGCATAACGGACAGGGTCGAGCGGATCGCGAATGTACGTTTTGCGCTGGACGTCACTAAGCATGGATTTCAGCTTTAAGGGGCTCGGAATCGAGGGCCTGGATTGCTCCTTAGCGGAAGGTGTGCTTGCTACCGTTGCTGGCCCGCGAAACGCATCTGGCTTTATCCCTGTGTTGAAAGGGGTCGGCGTCAGTCTCCGAAAGCTATCTGATTCAACTGAGATCGATGGGTTGGTCTCGTTACGGGAGCGGGTCGATCGAGTCCGAATGCTACTGGCCGAGTCGGAAGCTCTTGGCCCTAGCATCAGGGCCATGCCAGATATTGATACGGTGAGTCCTCCTTATAAACTCGCGATTAAGATCGTGGGGCATGCCGCTATGCAGCGCAGTGATGCGCATAATCAAAATTTATTGATTGTTCTGGGTGCTATTTTTCTCTGGCATCTTCTGGCGTCGAAGCCCTTGCCAAAGGTCCGGGCAGAACAACTATTGGCAGTGTTGGCGGGGTCAAGCTATCGGAGTCGAAATCGCCACCATTGGTGTGAACTCGCTAATGCTCTAAGTTCAAATGCGGATCGTATCGTTTCGGCCGTTACAAGTATTTCATACGAGCCCGCGAAAGATCTCGGGTGCTGGATAGCAAGTATTATGCGGGACGTCAAATCATGCAAGGTTCCGCAGCAAGCAGAAAGCCCCCGCCTGAAAGCTGAAGCTTCTTCGCCAGAATGCGGTGGTCCGAAGGCCCTATTGTCCGAAAGTCAACAGAGACAATTCTTTGATAGCGAAGAGGCTATCGATGGTAGTCTCGTCCGGTGGTCATACCAGAGAGCAATTAATGCGTCTCTCAGTGGAGTCGCGGGGCTCTGTGATTGGGCCATGTTAAGTCCGAGTGAATTGAAAAGAGTAGTAAGGCGGATAGCCGATGTCGTCAAATTCGGGTCAGAGCCCAGCCGACGTTTAGGTCTCGTAGCTCTGGTGTCGCTTGCAACGGGGTTGCCCGCAAGAATGGCATTACGCCTGCCATTTTTCGATAACGGTGATGTGTGGATCGATGTTGAGTCTGGCGAGTGTGTTTGGGATATTCAAGCCATTGTGACTCGAGAGCGATTGGCGCCTTCAATTCTGGCTGGTGGCCGGAGACCAGATACTCAGGTGCGATGCGCTTTGCCGAAATTGGCGGCAGATTCACTTGCTGTCATGTTGCAAGGTGATGCCCCAACGCTGAGAGAGCGTCTCTTTGGTAATAGATCCATCGAATTGGTGGCTTCTCAATATGGCGATGTGCTGAGGGGCGGGTCCGAGGGCGATGCGCGTCGGCCTTATGCCGCCCGATGGGCGTATTCGTTGGGGGCTGCAATTGTTGAGGTTACAGGGGATTCAGTGGCTGCAGCATATTGTTCCTTGGACTTTCGCTTTCTCGCCGGTGCTGAGCCGTATTACCTATGTTTGCGGCAAGACCGTCTTTACGATGCGCTCAACGCTACTTACAGTTGGCTCGGCTTTGATGGATTGGCTGGAGCACGACGTGATGGGTACGTAGGATCTCCGCTGGCGCCTCGTCCGGATGTGTACCGGCGTGCGGCAGAGGGCTTGGCGGACTCAGTCAGGGAGATTGATCCGCATACCTGGCGGCGCAAACCAATCGAGAGCGCTGTCCATGACTTCAACCGGCGGGCACTGGCGATAGCAGCGCTTTATACACTGCTAGTCGGTGAGCGAGGCACCGCTATTGAAAGGCGCACCGTCGGTGCAATGTTTGGACACGCTGAGATAGCGATTGTCTCAGACAAGCAGACTGATGGATCCAGTGCTAGGCCAATACCGCTAACCAAAGTTGTTCAGAGCCTTCTAAAGGCACTCCGGTCTGATGTCGCGTATCTCGCTAAGCTGCTCTCCCGGGCAGGGATCGGAGGTGCTCTTCGACTGCATCATATCGCCAATTTTAAAAAAAGGAATGCGCCGATATTTATTGTGGCGAGTTTGAAGAATGGAAAAGCCATCCTGAGTCCCATGAAGTCGGGAGAGATTGAAAGTACGCTGAATGCTTATGGGGTCGCAAAAAATGGAGGGCGCCATTATTTGATATCAGTTCTGGCTGATAAAAAATACCCAATTTATCTCCGTAGGGCCCTTTCGGGGCACGGCGCTCGAGCTGGGGCTGCCTATCATTCGGCGAGTGGTATTTCGCCCATATTCGTTCTTTCCGAGTTGCGTCGTGCTCTTGAGGAAGAGTTGAATTTTTGTTGCATTGGTGATTCTTGGAGTGAGGTGGATTCGGCGTTTCAGGTTCAATGCTCAAACATAATTCTTAGTGCAGCTTCGCTGAGATATCGGGTATGCCCTTCAGTTCAGGCTTATGTGAATAATGATCGGCGGGGCTTGGGGAGGAGCTCGATATTTTTCTCTCTCTCCTCCGCTGCAGCTTACTCTCAAGCTTGTCGATTGAGATTGAGTTTCTTGTCTAATGGCGATGGTCTTGGTTCAGCTCCGGGGCTGATTGTTGCGCTTGTGCTTTTGGAAGGGCTGAGCAACTTGGAGCAACTGAAGGCGATTTGGACTGAACTAGTAAAGCGGCGGTTGGTGAATGTGGGCGCCTCGCCCTGGTGTGAAATAGTGATGTCAAACGGCCGGAGGCGAGTGTTTTCTCCTCTGAAGCCAACGCTGCTTGCTCTGACTGCACTTTGCTCGGAGGGTGAGGTCAGAGCGTCTTTTGAAGGGGCGGTAGCGGATGCCCTAAAATGGGTGCGCGCATCCTTCCCGAATATAATGTGGCCTGCCAGCAACGTACGTGCTTTGGAGGTTCTTTTTGATTTAGGGCGCAATTTGGCTCATTTTGAATTGCCTCCTTGGTTGACTGTGGCCGAAACTCCAGCGCTGCCTTCGGCAAGCGTAGCCTTGTCTGCTCTTGTACGGCGTGATACTGAGTGTCCGCTTGGCAGTGAGGAAAAAAAACTTGGTGCGGAAGGCGGTCGGTGCACCAAAAGCGTGCGCTGGGCCCTCGGCACAATAGTAAGTCTCCTCAATGACATAGCGAATCCGGTGCGCCGTTACGGCGAAGATCGAGCACGTAAGGTCAAGCTCAAGCATCGCCTGAGGCTAATGGGTAAAGAGGTCGCTGTGAAACTACCTATGGTCGATGCGGTAATTGAGTACCTTGTTGAAGAGACTGGTGAGCGACCCTCCCATGGTGAGCCAGTTGTTGTTGGTACGATGGCCGCCTATATGCAGTCATTGGCTAGCGCGCTAGATAAGCGGGCCGTCGACCATCCCTTGGAACTTACAGACGCGGAGTGGGAAGAGTTGTACGGTGAGTTAAAGCTTGGCGCAGAGAGGCGTGGCCTTGAGTTTGATCCGTCACCGTTGCGCCGCTTTGCCAGATATTGGAAGTTGCAAGGTGGTTGTGTTCCTGATTCCATATTTCCAAAGGGGGGAGGGGGTAGAGAGGTTACGCGATGTGCGGAGTACAGTGCCGCCAGTCGTATTGTTTGGGATCATGAGTGGGAGGCTGTGACAGCGGCGGTATTGGGTGACCTTAACATGGGGTCTGTTCGATATGATATGGCTGATTGTTACCTGCGGCTAATTCGGGAGGGGCCGCTTAGGGCTAGAGAGGCGCACTACATACGTCTCATCGATTTTGATCGGGATGAGGGAAAGGTTATCGTTACATCCTCTGGGTTTGGGCATCTAAAGGGGGCAGGTCGATCCAGAGGTTATATCAGCTTGAGTTCCGAAACGTCGTCGCGGCTTTCAAGTTTGAAGCGGCGCCTTAAAGCCGCTGAGCCGTCGCGGCAGTACTTTTTTTTCTCCAAGAAACCTACCGAGCCTGAGTTTGTTATTTTGATTGGCGCTGTGTCGCGAGCTATGCGTGAAGTGACTGGAGACGATATTCGACGACACGCACTTCGAGGGTTCTCGGAGTGCGACTTGTTGCTGGAGGGCGTCGATAAATTTGTCAAAGGTCATGTAGAAGGTCGTGATGACAAATTTAATATCAAGGCACTGGGGAATAGCGGGGAAGATGCCTGGCGGTCTGTAGTTATGGTTGCAGCTGCTGCTAGACACCATCCACTTACAGCGATCTCGACTTACCTTGTTATATGGCCATTGGTGTCTCGGTATTTTCGAGAGAGATTGCTTGACGGATTCTGGCCAGGGCCTGGATTTGCCAAGTGGGGACATATTTCTCCGGGCTTGATGCGTGTTCACAAACACCGTTTGGAGCGAGAAGGATTGGGCGCATTGACTGCGTGGAGGCGCATGGCTGGCAACGTTGATACAAAGCCACTCTCGTTACGGACATTTGAACTTTCCAGCCGAATAGAAAGGGGGTGCTTGAATCGTGACAATGCTGGAATCCGGGAAGGCCGCGAATCAGTCGAGGTGTTGGCAAAAATAATTTGGTATGGTGGATTGGTCCGAATGGGGGTGGGAGCAGATACGGCTCGCGATCTGAGTCAGTGCGACACTCCTTCGGGAGCTGTCACGGTAGGTCTCGATCCGGTATCCCAGCCTGGTGAGGGGAGGAGGGTAATGATCAGCGAAGGAACTGCACTGGCGTTAGCTGTTGCTGCAGTAGGTGATGCAGGCGTCCTGCGGGGCGCGAAGTCGGCGATGGAGGTTGTAGAGTTTGAGGGGACATCTTCCTCTGAAGAAATCGTTCATGCGCTGCGATGTTTGGTTAGGGTAATACCAGAGGGCTGGATAGTGGCGCTGCTGCCTGAATATGGTGGGCTGCCGATTGGAGCAGAACCTCAGTTGCGAGGGTATGCAAAAGATATTCTAATTAAGTCTTCGAGCAGGAAAAAGGGCAAGAGATACAAATTCATGGTCTCGCCAAGAAAAGGGGCTGGTAGCCCTAGAGTTCAAGGAGGTGCCACGGCTGCATTGGAGGCGCTGTTGCAGATGGCTATTGCTTTAAGTGATATTGATGGAACGTGTTATGAATAGCTATTTTCAGGAGATGGATATACAGTGGGTGAGTGATTTGCCTATAGGTTCCCTGAGGTCAGTAGTTACAGGTATGGTTCCGCCTGGAGATTGGGTCAGTTTAAAACGCTTTGCAGCATTGCTCTTTGCGGGCGAGAGGCAGCTCTTGTTGCTTGGTAGTCCTGTTGTTAAAAGCCGCCCTGAGGTATATATAAGCCGTGATTTGAGCCGTCTAGCCTTGGGGGATGTAAGGGGGGGGCAAGGGCAGCTTGAACTTGAGGGCATTGCAGTTGTGGAATCGGCTGATAGGGCGGACCACGCATCCGGAGAGGAAGAAGTGCCTCATTCGATCGAGAGTGTTGGCCGTGGGCTCGACCACAATGGTGCCTTTGAGGTGGCGAAGCAGTTGTTGGCTCACAATGATCGTGATGGTGTCGTTTCGGCTGAGGCATATCTTGATGCGTTGGCTCAAAGCCCTAATCGCGAGCTCACTGCGAATGCATTAAGCTTGGCCGGGCGTGGTGCTCCTGTGCATGGAGTGGGGGGCTCGTTTGAGCCAAAATCGTATGGGATCTTTCCCGGAGTTCTTGAGTCAAATACATCTCATCGATTGAGGCTGTCGGACTATGGGAGTCTGGAGGCCAATAAAGTCGTTGCCTCATTCACCCGATTGCATCAGGCAGGGCAATGCACGGAAGATGGGGTTGGGTATTTAATGCGAACTCGAAAGCGGGTGCCGGTTGTGTTTGTTGGGTCGCCGGATGAGACTATATTTAGGATGGCTGTTGGGGCACGAATTGATCTTGATGTAATCGTTACGGTGACTCTTTCTACGTATGATCTGGAGATAGATGGGTTCACGCTGGTGCGTTTGACGGATAAGAGTAAAACCCTGGGGGAGTTGGAGAAAATTATTGTGCAGCAGAGTTTTTCGTTCGAACGGAAAACGTGAGTTCGAGTTATGTAAAGCCTGGGGCGGTAAAACGTTAAACTAGTGGGCCTGTGCTGGGCTAGACATTCAGCCTTTCGTGCAGCATCAGATGCCTCGGGGGCGTCAATAAACAAGGGTGTTGTCGGCTTGCTTTTCGTTCTGGCGCATGATTTTCTCCTCTGAAGGTAATCAAAAAATTGCAGCCATGCATTGAATTATATCCAATGCTGTTGAGTCTGAAGTCGGGTTGAGCAGATGCTTGCCGATTTGCTGAGCCCTTGCTATCGAGTCGGCCCTGCAATATTCAGCTTTATGCCTCCAGCCGCCTGGCTGGAGTCTAAGTCCCCTTATTGTTGCCCACCGCCCCAAGCATTCCGGCGAGCACGCAGAGCGCAAGAAGCGCCTTCAGCCCCTGCAGATTACGGGCAGTCATGAGCACTCTGCCCGGTAAGATGTAATCAGTCATCTTGATAGCGACTGTGAATTGCCCCGGGTTTCCTAGACAGTCGCCCCTGAATAATCAGCCCGCCCCTTTCCCGGCGCGGGCTGATGGCTCCTGAGGCCTTGCCGAATCCTCCAGTTTCCAGTGCAATCACATTCACTTTCTGGAAGATTTGGAGCGCAGGTTTTCAATGACAACCCCGGATTTTCTCTGCGCCCGGCTCTTTATTCGCTAGGATCGCAAAGGGCGTGTGCTCGAAGGCCTGGACCTGTTTGGTCCGACCTTGAAGGTGGCGGGCGCAGGCACCAGCGCAGCAGGTCGCCCGCGCCTGCCGATTCGGTTGATGGTCGGGCTGCTGTATCTGAAACACGCGTTCGGCGAGAGCGACGAGAGCGTCGTTCAACGATGGGCGGAGAATCCGTATTGGCAGTTCTTTTGCGGCGGTGAGTATTTCGAGACCCGATTGCCCTGCGACCCGAGTGGCCTGACGCGTTTCCGTCACGCGCTGGGGGATGCGGGGGTGGAAGAACTTCTGGCCAAGACCGTCGAAACCGCGGTGTCGCTGAAGGCCATCGCCTCGCAGGACCTGGAGCGGGTCATCGTCGATTCCACGATGCAGGAGAAGGCTATCGCCTTTCCCACCGACAGCCGGCTGCTCGACGTGTGGCCCGGCGCAAGTTGGTGCTGATCGCCAAACGGTCTGGTGTGGTGCAGCGCCAGACCTTCGAGAAGGAAGGCCGCAGCCTCAAGCGGCGGGCCGGTGGCTACGCCCACGCCAAACAGTACCGGCGGATGAGAAAGGTGCTCAAGCGCCAGCGGACGATCCTGGGCCGGGTCATGCGTGACCTGGAACGGCGCCTGCCGATGCTCACCGACGGCACCCCCCGCGTCAGAATAGTTGTCGCCTCTCTATGATGTTGAACCTGGGGGCGACAAGGATGAGAGATGGCTCGGTACGGAGAAGCATTCAGGAACAGAGCGGTGGCGCGGTTGTTGCCGCCGGAGAGCGCCCAAGTGGGCGTGGTATCACAAGAGATTGGGGTTTCGGTGCAGACATTGGAACGATGGCGTGAGGATGCGCAGTCCAGGCCCGCCCGAGGGCGGGCCTGGACTGCGCGCGCTCGACTCGAAGCGGTGATCACTACGGCGGCGATGGACGAGGCCGGCAAGAGCGCCTGG
>NZ_JABBGA010000050.1 GCF_012927165.1 Zoogloea dura | reverse complement strand
AAGGTGGCCTGGTACGGCCCCAGCTTGCCCGGCGTGGATTCCCGCCGGTAAGCCGCCGAGGCCCCTTCCGGAGCTCTCAACCACTTCTTGACCGTGTTGCGCGACAAGCCCGTGCGCCGCGAAATCTCCGAACGGGACAGTCCGTCCCGGTAATACATCCGTCTGACCTTGCCCAGCATTTCCATGGTGATCACCTCGCTTCCTCTGCCTCAAAAAGAGGCAGGGAGGTTAAACACCCTGGTCAAATTTCAACCGGAATTCACCCCGATTGATGGTCAGTTTTCGGCCGGCAACAACACACTATGTTTAGCGAGCTAAAGGGCTGGGGAAAGATGGGATGCCCGAGGGCTTACACTGCTCATGTATTTCTCCGTTTCCAGTCCAGCCAGTGTTCCTTGGCCCGTTGAATGTCCGCATCCTGCGAGCACTTGTCGCCGCCACACAGCAGGATGACTATCGAACCCTTCAAGACATTGAACAGGAACGTAGCGCGGTAGTGTGCAGACCATGAACCGGATCTTCGGTGTGCTGGGGCTAAGACTCGGCGTTGGCCGGATCATTGCCCTACCTTGGGATCGGGACGGCTAAAGACCCATGCCTTTGTTCGCCCGGTATAGGCGCATGCCGGCAGGTTCATACAAGGCGATGCCAAGTAGGGTGAGCAGGCCGGGAGCCGCGCAGCCCTCGTGACTAAGGTCAAAGCAGGGAAGATGCGGCGGCTGTGGCTTACCAACGGAGCTCCTTCCAGAACTCATACTCCGAGATATCCCATGCACCGTAGGCTGTGCAGTAGCGCTGACCGCCTTCGACTTCATACACGTGTGCCAGGGGGTCGGACTGCTTCTTCCAGACCCGGATCAGAGGCTCCATTCTCCAGCACTCAGAGCCGTTCAGGAACGGAGGGGTGACAGCTGGACGCTGACCGCGGAAACGCCCTCATCTTGCTGGTCAAGAAACTCCAGTAGTTCTCCCGCCGGATTGGTGCGTTCTATCAAGCCTATTGCCCATCATTACCATAACTACTACCCATCGGTCGCACAATGACCAATCAGTGCCCTCCACTGACCACCTAACACCATTGTGACCAGTAGTTTCGAGTTGACCGGCCTCGGCAACCCTTGACCGCCATTTTCATTCTACCCAACCGAGTTAGTTTAAATAAAAAGAAGCCCCCGAAGAGGCTTCCGCTAAAGTCAAAAACCCTAATTTTTAATTAATTCATGCTAAGCAACTTTTTTCGTATTTTGCATGCCACGACGTTTTCGGAGCGACTCGCCTTTAATCTCGATCCGATGCGCCGAGTGCACAATTCGGTCAAGCAATGCATCAGCAACCGTGGGCTCCCCAATGCGGTCATGCCATTCAGAAACCGGGTGCTGGCTGGTTAGGATCAGGGAACTCTTACCCATCCGATCATCGATTAGCTCCAAAATCTCCCGTGCCGACACGGCATCCATGGGGGCCATTAACCAATCATCCAAAATGATGACTGACGCCCGCACCAATTGCGCTCGCAAACGGGCCAGCGAACCGTCCCCTTTCGCCACGACCAGATCCTCAATCAGGCGAGAAAGCCGAAAGTAGCGAACCAACATGCCCCTCCGACAAAGCTGAGTGCCGAAAGCACATGCCAGCCAAGACTTACCGGCGCCGGTTGCACCGGTAATGATCACATGCTGACCGACCTCCACCCAATTGCACATCGCCAGCGAGTTAATCAAGGAGCGATCCAGCGCCCGCCCTGGGTCATAATCGATGCCCTCAATACATGCCGAAGGTTCCTTGAGCTTGGCATCCTTCTGCAGCTTTGTCATTCGCTTGGTATCCCGCGTCGAAACCTCGGCATCAACTAGCATGCCCAGGCGATCTTCGAACGGTAGGGACTGAATTGCCGCCTGCCCCATTTGTAGTTCTAGAGCGTTTAGCATCCCAGTCAGGCGCAACTCACGCATCTGTGAGATAGTTTGCTGAATAAGCATAAATATTTACGTTAATTGTAGTAGTTGGCGCCGCGGATGTTCTGGTGGGGCTTTACTAGAGTTGGCTCGACAGTCGGCGTTTCAGAGAGCGAGACCATCGACTCCACCTTGTCACGCCCAGTGCGTAAAATCGAGCGAATACTCGACAAGGTGACAGAATTGATTTGCAAAGCCACTGCAGCAGCAGACTCCAGGCGCACCAACCCATATCGCTTGCTTTCCTCCACGAGCGCGACACAGGCACGAAAGCCACTCTCGGGGTGAGGCTTATGTGCCAGCAAGTGGCTGATGACCTTTTCTGTTGCATCGCCAACAGACTGTCCCCATGCAATCAATCGGGTTGGCGACCACTCGGAATAATGCTGATGGGAGGCTGGCATGAAGTCGCGATTGATTGCGCGCTGTCCTTGGCTGTGCAGGCGGACATGACTTGCCACCCTCCGATTTTTGAAGAAGACTTCAACTGTATTGGCTGTCGCCCGGACATCCACATGTTGATCCACCAGGTTATACGGCACCATGTAGAAACATCCTTCGTATTCGACCATGTAATCCAATCCAACCCGGGCTCCAACTTTCCAGTCCGCATACTCGTAGGGCTCTGGGGGCAATGCCTTCAAAGCTGGCTGATCCAACTGCTCAAACAATTCAGCTCGCGACCCCTTAATCTTCTTGAAGGGCCTGGCGTTGAACTCTGCCAACAATGGCCGAATGGCTTCATTCGCCTCATCCAGGCTAAAGAACACCCTGTTACGCAGCTTGGCCAGAATCCACATTTGTACAATACGCACCCCTGCCTCAACCTTGGCCTTGTCTTTCGGCTTCTTGGGGCGCGCCGGAATGATCACGGTCCGGTAGTGGCGGGCGAAGTCTACAAAGCGGGGGTTGAGCTTGACCTTCCCCTTACTATTCTTGATGACGGCCGATTTTAGGTTGTCGGGAACGATCATTGAGGGCACGCCGCCGAAATAGGTCAGCGCGTTGGCGTTGGCCAGCAGCCAGTCTGGCTCCTGCTGCGAGCGCCCAGCCTCAACATAGGTCTTGCTGGAGGCTCCCATAACGGCCACGAAGATCTCGGCCATGCTGATCTCGCTCGTTTCGCGGTTGGTGATCGGTAAGCGTTTGCCGGAGTAATCCACGAACATCTTTTCACCCGGACGATGAATTTGCCGCATCGTGATGTTCAACTTACGCGCCCAACTATTGTAGAGACGCAGAACGTGAACGTAAGAGTAGCCATTGGGGTGCTTGGCCCGATATTCCTGCCATAACAGCTCTACCGTTACGCCCCGAGTCTTCAAGTCGTTGTGCATTGCCTCGAAATCCGGCAATGGTCTACCCTCGTCGCACGACAGAGGGCGTGCATTGAAACAAGAGTCCAAGGTGTTGTCGTCCATGCCATCAACCTGTTCGAGGGTGATGCCTTTTTCGATTCTAAGTCGGTCGTAACGACTGATTGTGTTATGACTGGTGCCGATAACGCAGCCGATCTGCCGGTAACTCATCCCCCCGGCGAACAGCACACGCAATATTTCACGGATGGTGCTCATCCTTGCCTCCTTGTAGCAATAGCATCAACAGGGCGCGCAAGCGCGACACCCTGTCATCAAGGCGACAAAAAGCAAGCCGCCTTGACACGAAATGGAGCGGAAGGCAGAATGAAAAAAGGCCTTTTCATTAAGCGCTTCAAAAAACGGCTACGGTTGGCAGACCTAGGCCGTTTTTGCTTTTGTGCTCCCGTGATTTAACGTGATCCCGGCTAGCTGGTCATGGGAGACCTCCCTTCCATATTTTTTCGGGCGGATAAATGCCCGGCTCAACGGCGCGCGAGGGCGTCGCCGTGCAGATGACGTAGCTAGCTATAGCTGCCGGCTACGTCTCCACGTGGGGCCACGCGTGCGTTGTTCTCGCAACGCGATCGATGATGTGTCTCGGAAAATGAGGGAGGCCGCCCGACCTTGACAGGCGGGCTTGGAAATCGCAGAATCTGACGTGGAGTTCCCACTTCAAGCAGTTCTGTGAAGCCCCCTGAGTGTCAGCTCTGGGGGCTTTGCTTTTCCTGGCCTGACAATTCGTTTGTTGATCAGGTCATGGTGTTCCTTCCTTTTGAGTACCGGCAATGATGCAGCGATGGGCTGACGGCCCGCGCGGCTTGAAGGCATAGCGTGCGGGCCAAAGCTCTTCAATCCTGCATGCCAGCAAACTCGCAATATGACTCGCTACCGCGTAAGCGGTGATCCTGTCGTGGATGACGTTATTCACCACGCCCCCGGTGACGCCCAAGTCGCGAGCAATCTGAGCCTGGCTCTTACCGAGGCGGCGAAGACGATAAATAATCTCGACAGCGTCCATGACCGAGCAGAGTGACTTCACGGGTTTTTAAGAGTAGTCTATCTTTAAGAGAGACAGTTTGTTATCTATAGAGATAACTATACGCCTTAAGAGAATGCCGGATCAAGTATCTTCCCAAAACTCAAGCGCTGGTCTGGAGGGCTTTGCGGCGCGGCTGACCAATGTGATTGCGCACACGGGTCTGAGCCAAGCCGAATTTGCCCGCAGGCTGGGCGTTTCTGCGGGCTTCATGAGTGACGCTGCCCGCGGCTTGAAGAGACCTGGCGCTGAGTTTCTACACTCAGTCCGAACCGTGTTTGGTGTTTCTATTGATTGGCTGCTAACCGGCGATGGGACCATGCATGGTGGCAGCGGCATCGACCTGAATCTCCTCAGGACAATCCGGCTCCAGATCGCCGTTGCCCGCGCAGCGATCATTGATGCCGACCCAGTCGCCAAAGTGCTGTTGCTGCTGATTCGTGATGGGCGTCTTAACGAGGCCGTCGCCGACCCAGACCTGCAGGCCTTCCTCAGTCGAATCGCACCAGCCGATCCTGATGGAGATCTTGCCGCCGAGCTCTACAACGGCCATCTATGGACCAAGGATTCGTCAGAGCAGCTTCGCAATCTACTTGCCGCTGCCGTGGCCCACTTCGAGGCACGCAAACCCCTCGACAAAATGGCTGCCTTGGTACGCTCGGCCGGGCCGACCATCCAGATTAATGTCAGCCCTTCCCAGCGCAATGCGGGCAGGGACTACTACGAGGGCTGAACGGATTTCTAATCCACAGTAGGTGAGCGTCACCATGAAAGAGCTGCAGCCAGACTTGCAAGGCAACATCCAGATCAACCTCGGTAGCGGACAGCGCAATGCCGCCCGGGACTACAACGAGTATTTCATCCCCGGCTCAATCAAGCTCGTGCTGGCCACATGGACGCAGGAAAAGCGGAACAGTACGGCGCTGGATAATTCAAACTTCTTCCGCCATCGCTTTGGGTTTGAACCGTCCAAAGTAGCACGTCAGCAGGTGCTGGAGATCCAGGGAAAGCATGATCTGAGCGACCGGGAGGTTCGTTGGCTGCATCGGTCTGGTCAGTTGAGAGTTTCACGAGTGGCAGCGAAGCTAGTTCCTAGCCGACTGATGCCGGCGGCAGGATGGATCCAAGTGTCCATCTTGAGCTTCGTCTGTCTAGCTATGACGTTGCAGATTGCGGCGTCGAATGCGCCGGCCTGGAAGCAGGCCTTGGGACAGTTGATTATCTCCGGGCTTTGGTTTGGGGGCGCCTGCATGCTGAACAGCTTGTTGCTGGCACCTTGGCGAACGTTGAAGCGGGCCGGGGTGGTCAAAGCCGCGAAGGGTGAATGACCTGATTCGCTGCAAGCCTGCAGGCCGCAGTTGTATTTAGCGGCCGGCAAGCTTGAGCGGATGAGCGTTCAGGAAAATATCAGTTTGCCCCAGGCGGATCATCCCTTTCGATGTCCTCGTCCGAGCCGTGTGCCAGGCGATACAGCAGCGCACGGTCGCTGGCACCAATGTGCGGCAAAAATTCGTCCTCAAGCAGATGACGGATCGACGCGCAGGGATGCAAATCATCATCCATCATTTTCATGTAAAGCTCAGTAAGCAGTCCGATGAGACGCGTGTGTTCCCGCGCATGGGATTCACGACTTGTATCCGCAGACGCGTTTAGCCAGCGTTCCTCCAGCTCAAAGCTGCGGTACGCGCACTCAGTGAACTGGGCAAACAAGGCTGTCACGGTGTCGGGATCCGACACCGATACCGCTGCCTGGAGTGTCTGTAACCCAAGCTCCTTTAGACGATAATTGGTCGCCTCCAGGTGAAGGTCATGTTTGGAGGATGACCACCACCAGAGCAAGTCATGGTCAGCGGGCACGTCAGCCGCCTCCGGGATAGCTGCCAAGCGACACCGGTATCCACATCTCGAAGATGTTGCTTCCTTCCCCTGTCCGTCCCTCGATGTCGCCTCCGTGAGATCTCAGGATTGAGCGGGTGATGGCAAGGCCCAGCCCGGCGCCATCGCCGGAGTTGCGGCGAGACGCATCCACGCGGTAGAAACGGTCGAAGAGACGCGACAGGTGTTCCGGCGGGATTTGCTCCCCGGTGTTCTCTACAGCGAGATGGACGGTTTCGGCGTCCGGGCTGTCGCGTACGACGCTAACCGTCACAACAATGCGCCCACCAGACGGGGTGTAGCGCAGTGCATTGGAGAGGAGGTTACCAATAGCCCGCCGGAGCATCAGTCGGTCTCCGGTCACTTGGCCGGCGCCTTCAAGCCGTAGCGAGACGCCGTTCTCTTCCGCCAGGGCACCGTAAAAGTCGAACAGGGCCGCAACCTCGTCCGCCAGATCAAAGGTTTCCTGGCCTGGCACGATGAGGCCGTTCTCGGATTTGGCGAGGAACAGCATGTCCGAAATCATCCGCGACAGACGATCGAACTCCTCGCAGTTGGACTCCAGCACTTCCCGGTATTCCGCAGAACTACGGGCCTTGGCGAGGGCAACCTGGGTTTGCGTCATCAGGTTGCTGACCGGCGTCCGGAGCTCATGGGCCAGGTCCGATGAGAAGTCTGAAAGTCGCTTGAACGACTCCTCCAGCCGGGCCAGCATGTCGTTGAGGGATTCAGCCAGCTCAGCCAGTTCGACGGGAACGGCGTCCACAGGCAGACGCTGGTCGAGACGTTGGGCGCTGACTTCCGTGGCTCGTCGCTTCATCTCGCGAAGGGGGGCCAGGCCTCGACGGGCAGCAAACCAACCGAGCAGCCCGGTCGCCAAAGTGCCACCAATGACCACGCTCCACAGGGTCTTCATGAATGAGTCCATGAAGCGGTTGTGATGGGAGATGTCCGTCGCCACGGCGACGACGGCAGGTGGCCATGCCTGAACCCCGGTGGGTGCTTCGGCCACGATGCCCCGGAAGGACAACTGATCATCGACCTGCCACACGTAAGGGCGCTCAGCCTCGGGTATCTTGACCCGATCCAGTAACGGTTGGGGAAAGGGAGCATCCTGGGTGGCGAACAGGGTTTGACCGTCCGGTCCCTGTACGGCTACGACCAGGCCATGATGCCCGATCAAGGAGTTGTCCATCTGCTGCGGAATTGCCGCCAGATCCTTTGGCGAATTCACTTTGGCCAAGGCGTGGCGAATCAGCTCAAGTTTGCCGCTCAGGGCCTCCATGTCCTGCTCTTCGAAGTGGTGTTCGACGGACTCGGCCACAATCAAGCCCAGTATCAGCAGCACGACTGTCGATGCTGCCGCAAAGAGCAGGGTCAGGCGGAAGGTCAGGGACTTGCGGCGGGCTCGCGGGCGAACTACTCGCACTCCTGCTCCTCCAGCACATAGCCCATGCCGCGCACGGTGCGAATCAGCTTGGGTTCGAAACCATCGTCGATCTTGGCCCGCAGTCGACGCACCGCCACCTCGATCACGTTGGTGTCACTGTCGAAGTTCATGTCCCACACCTGGGAGGCGATCAAGGAGCGCGGTAGCACTTCCCCACGCCGCCGGAGCAGGAGCTCGAGGAGGGCAAATTCCTTCGCGGTGAGATCTATCCGCTTGCCGGCGCGCGTGACGCGTCGGCGCAGGAGGTCCAGTTCCAGATCTGCCGCATGCAGGGCGTCGACTTCCTTGTTCTTGGCGCCCCGGCGCAAGAGCGTGCGAACGCGAGCCAGCAACTCCGAGAAGGCGAAGGGTTTGACGAGGTAGTCATCGGCCCCCAGCTCGAGCCCCTTGACCCGGTCATCCACGCTGTCCTTGGCGGTCAGAAACAGGACGGGCATCTCCTTGCCGGCCTTGCGCAGTGCCTGCAGCACGCGCCAGCCATCGAGCCCTGGCAACATCACGTCGAGCACGATGAGATCGTAAACATCGGTCATCCCGAAGTGCAGTCCGTCCATGCCGTCCCGCACCAGGTCCACATTGAAGCCGGCTTCAACCAGCCCTTGCTTGAGGTAGTCCCCTGTTTTGGGTTCATCCTCGACGATCAGTATTTTCATTGTCTTCCTCGCAGCCTTCTCTATTTGGCCGCGTTAGTTTGGCGCAAGCCACTTCCATTCTTCCCAAGATTACAAAGATGTAATTCCCGGGTCAGTCTCCTGTCGGTTTTTGCACCGCACACTGCTCGCCATGGGAACACCAGATTCCCGAGGCCCCCTTTTGACCCCATGGAGACGACCGATGCGATCAACCCTGCTCGGACTGCTGGCACTGGCCTTGACGAAATGCGTCCTGGCTGCTGAGCCGCCCACCCTGGAGCCTGCTTCCAGGACTTCCCCTCGTGAGTCCTCCTTGTCCGATTATCGTGCCTGGTCGGAAGCCCCCGTTGGCGCATGGCGAGCGGCCAATGAAGGCGTCCTGCGTACAGACGGCGCGCATGCAGGCCATGCGGCACCTGCCAACACCGACGGGGCTTTGCAGAAGGAAAGCGGAGCGATGCCGCCGGCCTCAGCGAGGCCTCCTGCTGACCATCACCATTAGGAGTTCGCCATGCGCTCAACCCTATCTTCCCGACACTCCCGCGCCATCAAGGGGCTGACCACCCTGGTGCTTGGAACGCTGGTCCTGAGCGGCTGTGCCAGTTTCTCCCCGGACGGAGGCTTCGACACCGTGCGGGAAACGACCCGCGCCCGTATTGGTGCCGATGCCCAGTGGGCGAGGAGCGACGAGGCCCGCAAGGAGATCGATACACGTGTGACCGAGCTGCTGGCCAAGCCCCTGGCTGCTGAGGATGCTGTTCAGGTCGCCATTTACAACAACCGGGGACTTCGCGCTGCATTTTACGATCTTGGGATCAGCGAAGCCGAGATGGTCCAGGCCGGGCGATTGCCGAACCCCCATTTTTCGATGCTTCGCACCAGCCGCGCCGAGAGTGGGGTACGCGAATTCAAGATCGAACAGGTGCTGACCTTCAACCTGTTCGCGCTGATCACCATGCCGCTTGCCGTGGAGGTCGAGAAACGCAACTTCGCCCAGACCCAGCGCATGACGGCGCTGGAGGTGGCGAGGCTGGCATCCGAGACGCGCAAGGCCTACTTTGGAGCCATCGCGGCTGAAGAGTCGGTCCGTTACCTCCGGAAAGTCAGGCAGGCCGCGGAAGCCGGCGCGGGCCTGGCCCGCAAGATGGCGGAAGTCGGTAACTTCAACCGGCTGCAGCAGGCGCGCGAGCAGGGCTTTTATGCGTCCGCGGCCCTCGATCTGGCTCGGGCCGAGCAAGCCAGCATTGCGGCGCGGGAGCGGCTGACCAAGCTGCTGGGCTTGCCATCACCCCAGGCGATTCGACTCCCCGAGCGCCTGCCCGATCTGCCCAAGTTGCCCGACGAGTTGCCCGCAGTCGAGCAAACGGCACTGGATCAGCGCCTCGATCTCCAGGCGGTCCGTCTCGAAACCGAGGCGCTGGCCAAGAACCTTGGCCTCACCCAGGCCACGCGCTTCATCAACGTGCTGGAGTTCGGGCCGGCGCGTGTCCTGGAGGGCACGCGGGATAGCGGCTACAAACGCGGCTACGAAGTGAGTTTCGAACTCCCGATCTTCGACTTTGGCGGCAGCAAGGTTGCCAAGGCGGAAGCCATCTATGGCCAGGCCGTTGAACGTGCGGCGGAAGCTGCCATCAACGCCCGTTCGGAAGTCCGCGAAGCCTATTCGGCGTATCGCAACAGCTTCGACATTGCAAAGCATTACCGAGACGAAATCGTGCCGCTCAACAAGCGGATCGCCGAAGAGAACCTACTGCGCTACAACGGCATGCTGATCGGGGTCTTCGATCTGCTTGCCGATGCCCGCTCCCAGATCAGCAGCGTGAACAGCTACATCGAGTCCCTGCGTGACTACTGGATTGCCCAGAGTGATCTACAAATGGCCCTGATCGGCAAGCCCTCCTTGGCCGCCGCCGCGCGCACTTCCCCGGCCAGCACCGGCCGTCCGGATCACTGAACCGAAAGGACACCCGATGACATCCCGTCGCGCATTCATCCAAAGCCTGGGCCTGACCGGTGGCGCCGTGGCCGCGGCCTCGGTCAGTTCCGTCGCCGTGGCCGCACTTCCTGAACTCATCCTGAAGGAGGACCCGAACACGGCGCCTCCGCATTTCCCGCGAGGCGTCACCGGCGCCGGTCGGCCCTATAACCCGGTGGTCACCCTCAACGGCTGGACGTTGCCGTGGCGCATGAACAAGGGCGTCAAGGAGTTTCACCTTGTGGCCGAGCCGGTTGTGCGGGAGATCGCTCCTGGCATGAATGCCCACCTGTGGGGTTACAACGGACAAAGCCCCGGCCCAACGATCGAAGTGGTCGAAGGCGACCGGGTCCGCATCTTTGTCACCAACCGCCTGCCCGAGCACACGACCATTCATTGGCACGGGCAACGCCTGCCCAGCGGAATGGATGGTGTCGGCGGACTCAATCAACCTCAGATTCCCCCTGGCAAGACCTTCGTCTACGAGTTCGTGGCACGCCGGCCAGGCACCTTCATGTATCACCCCCACGCCGACGAGATGACCCAGATGGCGATGGGCATGATGGGCTTCTGGGTTACCCATCCGAAGGAGCGGCACCCCCTTATCGACGAGGTGGACCGGGATTTCTGCTTCCTCCTGAACGCCTACGACATCGATCCCGGCAGCTACACACCGAAGGTGAACACGATGCTCGACTTCAACTTGTGGACCTTCAACAGTCGGGCATTTCCGGGCATCGACTCCCTCAATGTGCGCCAGAACGACCGGGTACGTATCCGCGTCGGCAACCTGACGATGACGAATCATCCGATTCACTTGCATGGTCACGAATTCACGGTCACCGGCACCGACGGCGGCCCGACGCCCAAGGGGTCGCGCTGGCCGGAAGTGACGACCGACATCGCCGTCGGGCAGATGCGTCAAGTCGAGTTCATCGCCAACGAAGCCGGTGACTGGGCCTTCCATTGCCACAAGAGCCACCACACGATGAATGCGATGGGCCATGACGTGCCGACGATGATCGGGGTCGATCACCGGGAGGCCGCCAAGCAGATCACCGATCTCATTCCCGACTACATGGTGATGGGAGAGCGCGGCATGGCCGACATGGGTGAAATGGAGATGCCGCTGCCGGACAACACCCTTCCGATGATGACAGGCCAAGGCCCCTATGGTGCGGTGGAGATGGGCGGCATGTTCACTGTCCTGAAAGTCCGTGCCGAGCAGAAGGTCGGCGATTACTCCGACCCCGGCTGGTACAAGCAGCCTCCCGGCACCCGTGCCTATGAATGGACCGGGCCCGCCGCTGAGCCGCCGCGCGCAAAAACCCAGGGGGGGCAATCCATGCCGGCGACGGGCAAGCCCGCAGCAACCGAAGTGCAGGTCCGAAAGCCCGGCCCGCATTCCGGTCACTGAGTTCCACTCACGATAACAAGCACTGAGGAACCCCATCATGAACAAGACTCTGATCACCCTGGCGGTTCTGGCTGCCGTGGGTGCGGCTTCAGGGGCCGTCCTTCTTTACTCCGGCGCCATCAACGTTGCCGCCGACGAGCCCCATCACCCGCTGACCTATCGTTTGCTCGAATTCGCGCGTGAGCGCTCCATCGCAGTTCGGGCAAGTGAGATCAAGCCGCCTGTTGATCTGACGAATCCGGAACGGGTCCGCCGGGGCTCGGGTAACTACGACGCGATGTGTGTGGGATGTCACTTGTCTCCGGAAGCAGAGGACTCGGAGATCCGGAAAGGGCTCTATCCGACACCCCCAAAGCTGACCGTCAAGCCCGAAGCTGCGCTCGACCCCCAATTCGCCCAGGCCCGTCAGTTCTGGATCATCAAGCACGGAATCAAGGCTTCAGGCATGCCCGCCTGGTCGAAGGGCGGGATGGAGGATGAAGCGATCTGGGATCTGGTTGCCTTCCTCCAGAGGCTGCCCGGGCTGACTGCGGCGGACTACACGGCGCTTGTGGCATCCAGCGAAGGACACAGCCATGGTGGGCTTGATGCCCATGAGGCTCATGAAGACCATAGCGACCATGCCAAGGATGAACCCGTCTCTCCCGTCGTCGTGGAGAAGAAGGGGCACACGCATCCGCCCGGCTTCAAGCACACACACTAGGGGCCCAAGGACCGCAGAGCCTCTGCCTGAAGATTACAGAAATGTAATTTTCAGGACAGCTTCTCGTCGGTGTGCGCTTGCCAGAATGAGCCATCCCAATCACCAAAGGAATCGTCATGAAACTGCAGACGCTGATCTTGTCGTCCGTGCTGGGCCTGATGGCAGGCACCGCCCTGGCTGGGGCCTCGGTCGATGTGTACAAGAGCCCGTATTGCGGTTGCTGCGGGAAGTGGGTGGAGCACATGCGTGCCCAGGGCTTCGACGTGAAGACGCATGACGTGGAAGACGTTCCGGGGCAGCGCAAGAAGCTCGGCATGCCCGACGCCTACGGGTCGTGCCACACGGCCAAGGTCGGCAACTACCTCATCGAGGGGCATGTCCCGGCGGCGGATGTCCAGCGCCTGCTGAAAGAGAAGCCCAAGGCTGTTGGCTTGGCCGTTCCCTCCATGCCGCCGGGCTCCCCCGGCATGGAGAGCGCCAAACCAATGCCCTACGAAACGCTGCTCGTCAAAGCGGATGGTTCGACCAGCGTGTTTGCCCGTCACTGAATTCCGATACCTCTCCTGAAGGAAATTTCCATGAAAGCCTCGTTCATCACCCTTGCTGCAGTTTTCGTTGCCGCATTCTCCGCGCCGGCGTTAGCTGACAACGAATACCCCGGCCCTGCTGAAACCCATGCCGGGCATGGCGCAGCCTCGTCGCAAATGACCGATGGCCTGGTGAAGAAGGTGGACAAGTCCGCCGGCAAGCTCACCCTGTCCCATGGCCCGCTGCCCAACGG